>CAVPSD010000008.1:0-371435 GCA_963708175.1 uncultured Acidimicrobiales bacterium | reverse complement strand
GACGCCCGACACGGTCGTGACGATCGCGAGCGGCAGGACGAACGCCTTGTAGTCGATTCCGGTCTGCTTCTCGAAGACGTTGGACAGCTGGCCCACGTTCACCGCGAAGAAGAAGGTCGGAATGATCAGCGCGGGGATGATCGCCTCTTTGTCCCGGGGCACGAGCCGGAGCGCTCGGCCGGCGATCGACCAGAGGTCGGCGAAGAACCCGGCCTCCCGGCCCCGGATGCTCCGGCCGCTCGGGACGGCGTCGACGGCGTCGACGGCGCTCATCGCGGCGGCTCCTCGATGCGACCGCCGGTGAGCTCGAGGAACACGTCGTCGAGCGTCGGCGTGCGCAGCGTGAGGTTGCGGACGTGAAGGTTCGCGTTGTGGAGCGCGACCGCAATCGGGCTGATCGAGGCCGCGCCGTCCTTCACCATGATCGTGACCTCCGAGCCGTGAGCGTTCACCTGGTCCACACATTCCAAGCCGCGCACTGCCGCTTCGATCGCGGCGCAGTCGGTGTCGGTCTCGACGAAGATCACGTCGCTCCCGATGGATCGTTTGAGTGCCTCGGGCGTGTCCTCGGCGACGATGCGGCCCTGGTCGATGATGCCGACGCGGTGCGCGAGCTCGTCGGCCTCCTCGAGATACTGGGTGGTGAGGAAGATCGTCATCCCGAGCTCCTTGTTCAATGCCCTGACTTCGTCCCACACCGTCGCCCGGCTGACCGGGTCGAGACCGGTTGTGGGCTCGTCGAGGAACAGCACCTCCGGGTTGTGCACGAGGGCGGCGGCGAGGTCGAGCCGCCGCTTCATTCCCCCGCTGTAGGTGGAGACGAACCGATCGAGCGCGTCGCCGATGTCCACGAGGCGAGCGAGGTCAGACACGCGCTGCTCGACCTCGTGCGGACGCAACCCATAGAGCCGGCACTGCAGGTGCAGGAGCTCGCGGCCGGTCTGCTTGTCGTCGAGCGCGGCGTCCTGCAACGCGACGCCGATCCGCAAGCGCACACGCTCGGCCTGCTTCACGACGTCGAACCCGGCGACCGTCGCCTCTCCCTCGGTGGGGTTGAGCAGCGTGCAGAGGATGCGGACGACCGTCGACTTGCCCGCGCCGTTCGGGCCGAGGAACCCGTAGATCTCGCCCTTCGCGACGGCGAGGTCGACACCGTCGACTGCCCGCTTGTCGCCGAACGTCCGCACGAGGCCCCGGGCGCTGATCGCCGGGGCGGCGTTGTCGTCAGCCAACCGGCCCTGCTCAACCAAACGGCACCTCGCCGCTCTCGAGCAGCTTGACGAACCCCGCCTCGTCGAGGATCGGGACGCCGAGCTCCTCGGCCTTGGTGAGCTTCGCCGCGCCGGGCTCGCGCCCGACGACGACCGCGGTCGTCTTCTTCGACACGCTGCCCGGGCGCTTGCCGCCCCGGGCCTTGATCGCCGCCTCGGCCTCCTCGCGGCTGAACCCGTCGAGCGTGCCGGTGACGACGACGCCTTGCCCGGCGAGCACCTGGGGCACGCCGCGACACCTCGACTCGCCCGAAGTCGACGCCGGCGGCCCGCAGCTTCTCGACGCAGCGGTCGGTTGCGCGGGTCGTGCGAACCACTGGCGCGACGCTGGCCGCGATGACCGGGCCGACGCCGGCGCACCGACGGCGAGGTCGGCCTCGGTCGCCCCGGCGATCGGCGTCGAGGTGCCGAAGCGCGCGCGCCAGCAGCGTCGGCCGCCGCGCCGGCCGAGGTGCTTGATGCCGAGCGCGATCAGCAGGCTGGCGCAGCGGGCGCTGCTTCGACGCCTCGATCGGCGGCGAGCAGGTTGTTCACGCGAGATCTCGCCGAAGCCCTCGAACCCGAGCAGGTCCTCGCTGTGCAGCGCGTAGATGTCGGCCGGCGTCGTGGACGAGGCCGGCCTCGCTGAGCAGGAACACCGTGCGCTCGCCGAGGCCCTCGATGTCCATCGCGCCGCGTGACGCGAAGTGGATGATGCGCTGGTCGCGCTGGAACGGGCAGTCGGGCTGCGACGCAGCGCGTGTCGGCCTCGCCCTCGGCGCGGACCAGCGGGCTGGCGAGCGGGCAGGGGCAGATCGTCGGGAACGACCCAGGGCTCAGCGCCCTCCGGCCGCAGCGCGAGCACCGGCCCGACGACCTCGGGGATCACGTCGCCGGCCTTGCGCACGATCGACCGTGTCGCCGGGGCGCACGTCCTTGAGCCGCACCTGGTCCTCGTTGTGCAGCGTGGCCATGCCCACGGTCGAGCCGCCGACGAACACCGGCTCGAGCACGGCGAACGGCGTCGCCCGCCCGGTGCGGCCGATCGACACCTTGATGTCGCGCGAGCAGCGTGGTGCGCTCCTCCGGCGGGAACTTGTAGGCGATCGCCCAGCGCGGCGCCTTCGACGTCGACGCCGAGCAGCTCGCGCTGGGCGAGGTCGTCGACCTTCACCACGACGCCGTCGATCTCGTAGGCGAGGTCGTGGCGGTGGTCCTGCCAGTGGCTGGCAGTAGCGCGTAGACCGCGTCGAGCGTCGTCGAGCGTCGCGGATCTCGGGGTTGACCGGGAAGCCGAGCGTCGGCGCAGGAACTCGAGCGTCTCGTGGTGGCTCGTGAACGTCGGGACCGCCGACGACCTCGCCGAGCTGGTAGCACCAGAACGACAGCTCGCGCGATGGCGGTGATCGTCGGGTCCTTCTGGCGCAGGATGCCGGCCGCCGAGTTGCGGGGGTTGGCGAAGAGCCGATCGCCCGCCTCGGCCTGGCGCTTGTTGAGCGCGTCGAACGCCGCGACCGGCATGTACACCTCGCCGCGCACCTCGAGCACGTCGGGCGCGCCGCCTGCGAGCCGGTGGGGCAGCGCCGTCGATCGTGGCGACGTTGGCGGTGACGTCCTCGCCGACCCGGCCGTCGCCGCGGGTGGCGGCCTGCACGAGTCGCCCGCCCTCGTAGCGCACGCGACATCGCCAGCCCGTCGATCTTCAGCTCGCACACGAAGCGCGTCGGGCCCGCTGTCGCCGCCGCCAGGCCCGCTCGGCCCGCGTCGCCCCAGGCGACGAGCTCGTCGACGACGAACGCGTTGTCGAGGCTCATCATCGGCACGCGGTGGCGTGACCGGGGCGAACGTGGCCGAGGCGGCGCCACCCACGAGCTGCGTGGGCGAGTCGGGGGTGACGAGCTCGGGGTACTCCTCCTCGAGCGCCCTGCAGCTCGCGGACCAGCGCGTCGTACTCGGCGTCGCTGATCTCGGGATCGTCGAGCTCGTGGTAGCGCTCGTTGTGGTACCGGATCTGGGTGCGGAGGTCCTCGACGCGTGCGCTGATCTCGTCGGGGACAGCCATGCAGCGAGGCTATCCACGGCCCGGACTCACTCGGCCCGGGAACGCGCGTCGTAGGGATCAGGCGCCGAGGGAGAAGCGGGTGGCGACGGCCTGGTCGAGCACGCGTTCCGCGAGCTCTTGGGTCAGGGCCAACACGGCGTCGGCTTGCTCGATCGTGTGCGGGGCAAGGCCGCACTCGGGCGTGACGATCGCCTGCGTGCGAAGGCGCACCGGGTCACATCCGGCGCGCACGAGCTCGCACCACACCGCAGCGAGCGCGCGCCAGTAGCGGTCGACGTTGCCGGCGCGCGGCCCATCGGTCGGGATCGCACCCCACGCGATGCGACCCCCGCGCGCGAGGAAGTCCGCGAGCGGTCCGCTGCTGCGGATGGCGCCATGATCGGCGGGCATCGACAGCACCGCAGCACCCGCGTGATCGACAACGCCCCAGTCGGTCGTGCTACAGCAATGCACACCGACAGCCGCGACGCCGTTCGCCGCGCCGAGCGCGGTCGAGAGCAGGTCGACGACCTGGCGGGGATCGAGCGGGAAGCCGGGGTGCGCGATGCCGGTGAGACCCGGCTCGTCGACGATCAGCAGCTGCCCTGAAGCGGGAAACGCCTCGGCGATCGTGGCGCCGAGCGCCTTGACTCGCGCCGAGACCGCGGCGCCAGCGAGGGTGAACGCCCGTGACACAGGAAGCCCGGCGTGCAGCAGCCCGAGCCCGAGCGTGACCGGACCGGTCACTTGCCACTTGACCGGCTCGGTGCGGCCGCTGGCGACCTCGAGGAACGCGCGCAGACCGCCCCATGCGTCGTGGTCGAGATCGGTGTCGGGAACAGCGTCGGTGGGCGGGCCCTCGCCGACGAGCGCGAGCCCGCGGTCAGTGATCGTGATTCCGGGCATCCCGGCGACCGCTTGTCCGAGCATCGACTCCCACGGCGATCGCATGGGAAGCGAGGGAATGGCTGGGAGGCTCGGGTGCCGGCGCAGCGAAAGCTCGGCGGCCGCTCTCGGGTCGACGTGCGGGAGGCTGCCGACGCCTGTGGCGAGCCCCACACCGAGTTCGACCTGCAACGTGCGACCTCCGAGGTTGGTCCCCTCTCCCTACGTTGGCGAGTCCCGAACGTGGTGCGCAAATCTTCAGCGGTGCGCCCCACGGACCGGCTGCTCATGTGGGCTGCGCGCATCGCGTGGGCAGTCCTTCCCGTTGTGGTTGTGCCCTCCGTGGCGGCGGGCCTCGAGACGCGAAGCGACGCGGTCACCCTCGTGGTGGCCGGAGGTCTCTGGGCGGGCTGGGCGGTCGTGCTCGCGGCGATGTTCGTCACCAACACAGTGACGCTCTCAGTCGTGCGGATCCTGGTGCCGGTCTCGATCGTGGCCGTCGCTGTCGTCGGGCCCCACGGTGGCTTCGATCTCGGCGACGGCATCGCGCTCGGCGCGTCGATCGCGGTCACCGCGCTGTGCTTCCTCCCGGCTGTCGGCGCTGTCTTCCTTCAAGGCGCGGTGTACGGCGACGAAGTGAGGGTTGCGCTCCGCGCTCCCGGTCTGTTGCTCATCGGGCCGATCGAGATCTCGTGGATCGTGCTCGTGGTCTCGGCAGCCGTGGGCCCACTGCTGCTCGCGGCCCAGCAGTGGATCGCCGGCGCGGTCCTCACCGCCGCGGGTGCGGTTGTCGTCGTGGTCCTGGCGCGGGCGTTGCACCAGCTGTCGCGACGCTGGCTGGTCTTCGTCCCCGCGGGCGTGGTCGTGCACGATCCGCTCGGGCTCGCGGATCCGGTGCTGCTCGTGCGGGCGCGGGTCCGTTCGTTCGGCGCCGCGCCGGCTGACACCCCGCCCACCGAAACTGGGGCGTCGGACCTCACGATGGGTGCGCCGGGCCTTGCCATCGAGATCGGCCTCTCGCAGAAGACCGAGATGGTGCAGCGCGCCGGCCGCTCGGCCACGCGCCCGCTCGTCGCTGAGGCGCTGCTGGTCACGCCGACCCGACCGGGTGTGGCCGTCACGGTTGCGGAGGCGCGTCGGCTGGGCCGACCCGGGACGGTCACAGGCGGCCGGTCGCCTTCACCTTGAGGTAGGCGTCGGCCAGGTCGGGCGCGAGTCGTCCCGGCACCGCGTCGATCACCGTCGCGCCCATCCCCCGCAGGCGGCCGATGGCCCGACGGCGGTCCTCGAGCGCGCCGACGGCCGCGGCCTTGCGGTAGGCGCCGCTCGCGTCGTCGGGAAGGTCTCTCGCCCAGTGCACGACGTCGGGATCGCGCACACCGGCGACGACGACGAGGTGATGGCGCACCATCACCGGCAGGGCCGGCAGCAAGGTCTCCGCGATCACCGGTTCGGTGAGCTCGGTCAGCACGACGACGAACGCGCGACGCCGGAAGCGCGCCATCGCCTCGGTGAAAGCCGCGCGGTAGTCGCTCTCCGCGAGCTGCGCGTCCAGGTCGTACATCGCGTCGGTGATCCGCCCGAGCTGGGCTCGTCCACCTGACGGCGGCACGACCGCGCGCACGGTGCGCCCGAAGGCGAGCAGGCCGGTGCGGTCACCGAGGCGGGTGCTGACCGCGGTCATCATCATCACCGCGTCCATCGCATGCTCGAGCCGCGGGACGCCCTCGACCTGACCCGCCATCACGCGGCCACTGTCGAGCAGCAGCAGCACCGTCTGGTTGCGCTCGGCTCGATATGTCCGCACGATCACCTTCCCGGTGCGCGCGGTGGCCGACCAGTCGATGCGTCGGAACTCGTCGTCCGGTGCGTACTCCCGCAGCTGGTCGAATTCGGTGCCGCCGCCTCGCCCCTGCGCCGAACGAAGGCCCACTTCGAGGATCCGGGCGCGGTTGATCCTCAGCTCGGCCTCATCCCGGCTCTTGAACGGCGGGAGCACGCGGAGCACCGACGACTCCTCCCGAGTCGCCTGGCGCGCTCCGAGCCCGAGCGGGCCGTTCACCCGCACGGTCAGGTCGCGGATCTCGAAGCGGCCTCGTCGCGTCGGATGGATCGCTGTGGTGATGGTGGCGCGTCCCTTCGTCGGAAGGTGCGCGGTCGCCCGTCGTGAGTCTGCGTGCAGAGACGGCGCGAGCTGATCCGCGATCGAGACGGTGAGTGGGCGTCTCGACGGGTTGTGGACCTCCCACGTGACCTCCGCCGTCGCCCCCAGCGAGAGCACGCTCGGCACATCCCGTTCGACGGTGATGGAGGAGGGGCGGGGCGCGAGCGCGGCGTCGACGAGGAAGACAGCCACGAGCAGCGCGTTCGCGGCGAGGAACCGCGTCCATCCCCCACCCGGAAAGAGCAGGAGGACTGGAGCGAGCACTGCCGCGACCACGGCGAGCCGCCACGTCGGGACCGGCAGCGTCACCGTCCGCTCGTCATCCCAGCCCCGTCATCCGAGCCCCGTCATCGCGGCGTCGGGACCGTCGCCAGGATCGAGTCGAGCACACCGTCAGCCGTCGCACCTTCGATCTCGAGCTCGGCCCGCAGCTGGATCCGGTGCCGCATGGCAGGGCGAGCGACAGCCTTCACCTCGTCCGGCGTCACGAAGGGACGTCCTGACAGCCACGCCCACGCCTTCGCGGCGTGCAGGACCATGGCGGCGCCGCGCGGTGACACGCCGAGCGTGATCGACGGCGACTCCCGGGTCGCACGGGTCAGGGCGACGATGTACGCGAGGACCGCGGGGTCGACGCGCACCGCCGCGATCTCGTCGCGTGCGGCCGCGAGCGTCTCCGGTCCCGCGACAGCGCGCACGCCTGCAGCACGGATGTCGTGAGGGTCGAGGCCGGCGTCGTGGCGAGCGAGCACGTCCTGCTCTTGCTCGGCCGTGGGATAACCCACGACGAGCTTGAACAGGAATCGGTCGAGCTGCGCCTCGGGCAGCGGATAGGTGCCCTCGTACTCCACCGGGTTCTGCGTGGCGACGACGATGAACGGATCGGGGAGCATGTGCGTGGCGCCGTCCACGGACACCTGACGCTCCTCCATCGCCTCGAGCAGCGCGGCCTGCGTCTTCGGCGGCGTCCGGTTGATCTCGTCGGCGAGGAGGAGGTTGGTGAACAGCGGCCCCTCGCGGAAGCGGAACGTCCCTTCGGCCGGCGAGTAGATCGTCTGGCCGAGCACGTCGCTCGGCATGAGGTCAGGCGTGAACTGCACTCGGCGGAAGTCGACGTCGAGCGCGGCCGCGACCGCCTTCACGAGGAGGGTCTTCGCGACGCCCGGCACGCCCTCGAGCAGCACGTGCCCGCGCACGAGCAGCGCGGCGACGAGCCCGGTGAGTGTGCCGTCCTGGCCGACAACGACCTTCGCGACTTCGGTGCGCACTGCGAGCACCGCCTCGCGCGGGCTCATCCCTTCCGTCGGAGTCCCCGTCACCGGCGGCATCATGCCCGCGATCCGAGGACGGTCATGCGGACCTCCTCGATCTCACGCGCGGACGCGACAAGGTCGTCGGGCGTGGACGGAAGGGGCCCGGCGAGGGCGCGGGCGACCTGATCGCGGTCCGCGCCGGTGCGATCAGCGGCCACGTCGGCGACGACGTCCGCCGCAGCGGTGGCGGGCAACCCGAGCCGGTTGACGAGGTCGCGGTGCAGCTCGCTGCGGAGGCGTTCAGCAGCCGCCTCGGGACGCCCGGACTTCTGCAGCAGGTTGCCCACCGCGACGACGAGCTCGGAGCCGGCGATCTCGACGGGCTGCACCTCCGCGACGGGCTTGCCGAGCCGGCGCCCGCGCCACAGCGCGAACACCACGAACGCGGCGAGGAGCTGGGCGAGCGCGAGCCGGACCCGCGTGGGCACGAGGTCCGAGAGCGACTTGTCGCCGTCGCCGGCGCCCGGGTTGGCGCGCTCGAGGAACGCGGACGCGGGTGCCCTCTCTGGGCACCACGATGTTGGCGGCGAGGGCCGCGTTGTCCTCCGAGTCGAGGCGGGCGTTGACGAACGCGCCCGCGCCACCGGTGGCGACGATCCAGCCTTCTCCCACGGGGTCGGCGACGACGAACGCGCCACCGGCGCGCGTGAAGCACGACTGCGTGGCTTCCTCCACGTCGTAGAGCACACCACCGGTGGGGTCGACTCGACCAAGCTGCTCCATCGGCGGGATCGTGCATTCCCCCCGCGCGAGGGTGGTCTCCCCGAAGATCGTCTGGGTGTCTCCGACGACGTCGCCGGCGTGCAATGACGAGGACGGGTCGGCGACGAGCAGGGTGCCGCCGCGCTCCACCCAGGACGTGAGGGCCGTGCGTTGTTCGTCGGTGAGGTCGTCGCGGAGGAGGACCGCGGTGTCGAACGACTCGCCGATGTCGGACGTGACCACGACCTGGCCGCCGAGCTCCGCGAGCGTGAGGACGAGGGCCTTCGCGCCCAGCGGCCCGGTCGCGCGCGGATCGAGCGGTTCGCCGTCGTCCGGAGGCGCGCCCGCCGCGAGCGCGACCGCGACGAGGCCGATCCCGAGCAACAACCAGAAGATCACGTTGCTGCGCTTCATCGCCCGGCCTCTGCGAGCACCTCGTCACTGAGCTGGCGCAAGCGGTCCGTCTCGTCGCGGCCTGTCGGCGCGTCTCCGTACCACGCGTCGTCGAACAACGCGGTCGCCTCGGAGAACGGTGGCGACGCCTCGGGCACGGTGCGAGCGATGTCCGCGCGCTCCTCGCCCGTGGTCTTGCCCGGAAGGTCGTCGAGCACGCCGTTGCCGGCGAGCTCCGCGACGAGCGCGCGGTAGCGGCAGCGCAAGGCATCACGCCATCGCCCCGCGGACTCGTGCTGATCGGCCTCGGCTCGCCACTCTTCGGCGGTACGGCCGCGTGCGGTCCGCACCGCGCCGCGGGATGAGACGCCTCGGCCTGTACTCCCTTGGTGAACCGGAGGAGCATGACGACGACGAGCGCGACCGCGGCGACCAGGATGACGCTCGCGAGGACCCCGCCGCCCGCGACGCCGGTGATCGCGTCGAGCACGCGGCTGATCCCTTCGGAGACCCATCGCTCGATGCGCTCGATGATCGACGGCCCTGGCCGGTGGAATTCGGGCCTCGAGAGCACGTCCTCGGCGGCCTCCCGCGCCTGCGCGCCGGTGTGGGCTCCGGGAGGAAGGTCGTCGCGGAGCACGCTCAGGCGGGGACGCGCTCGAAGCGCTCCGCGATCGCGAGCTCGAGGTCCAGCCCCTCGAGCCGGATCCGCAGATCGAGGTAGCAGAGGACCGTCGACAGGGCGACGATCGGCGTGATGATCAGCCCGGTGGCCGCCCGGCCCGCGGCGAGGATGATCCATCCGGTTCGCAGGCCCACGACGAGCCCGAGCACGTCTGTGACGGCGTTGAGCGCCTGGCCCAGCGTGTAGGCGACGACACCGGACGCGACGCCCAGGCCGAGCACCGGCAGCAGCCGGCGCGACGTGAGTGCCCACGAGCGGCCCATCCCCTTCAGCGGGCCGAGCGACTCGAGCGCGATCGCGGGCGCAGTCACCAAGAAGAACGCCATGAGCACGAGTCCGCCGATCGCGACGAACGAACCCGCGACCTCGGCGAGATGGACGAGGGTCCACGACGCGAGAAGTGCCCACGCGGACCGCACCGCTCGGCGCAGCGCTTCTCCCGCGCTGATCTCGTGCCCGAGCCGGATGCCCACGACCACGTGTGCGTACGCGGCAGCGATGAAGGGGAGCACGATGGACGGCAAGAGCAGCGCGAGGATCCCCGCGGAGGCACCGCTGTCGGAGCTCGCCGCGGCGTCGGCGGTCGACGGGTCGTTCAGCACGTCACCGAGGGAGAAGCCGCCGAGCACCCCTCGCTGCAGGAACCCGACGATCATTCCGATGGGGACCGTGAAGCACGCGGCGATCGTGATCATCGTGCGTGGCCGCGCCTTGAACAGGTGGACGGCCTCGTCGATCAGCCCCGTCGGGGTCATCGGTTCGAGCCGGGCCACGCCCCATCATGACGCTCCCGGCAGAATGCGGGCGTGGACGGGTACCGCCCCGAGAGCTATGGCGACGCGATCGCCGATGTCTACGACGAGTGGTATCCGGCCGACGCGGAAGCCGAAGCCGCAGTCGTGTTCCTGTTCGAGGCGAGCCGCGGCGGGCCGGTGCTCGAGCTCGGCGTCGGCACGGGCAAGCTCGCGATCCCGCTGGCTGAGCGGGGGTTGCGGGTGCACGGCCTCGACTCGTCGGCCGCGATGATCGAGCGGTTGAAGGCCAAACCCGGCGGTGACCGCGTCGAGGTCAGTGTCGGCGACATGGCCGCCGACCTTCCCGACGGTCCCTTCGCCCTGGTCTTCGTCGCCACGAACACCTTCTTCGGGTTGTGCTCCGTCGCCGAGCAGTCCGCCGCGTTCGAGGCGATCGCGGCTCGCCTCGGTGTCGACGGCCGCTTCGTCATCGACGCGTTCGTCCCCGACGACCCTCCGCGCTCGACTTCGATCGTCGAGGTGCAGAAGGTCACGATGGACGGCGTCATCCTGTCGGTGAGCGATGCGGACATCCCCAGTCAGACCGCATGGGGCCAGATGGTCGAGATCCGTGCCGATGGAATCCGGTTGCGACCGTGGAAGGTGCGCTACTCGACGCCCCGCGAGCTCGATGCCATGGCGAACGCCGCTGGCCTCGTCCTCGTCGAGCGCTACGCGTCCTGGGAGAAGGACCCGTACACCGAGAACAGCTCGAACCACGTGTCGATCTACGGTCCCGTCTCCCCGCAGGGGTAGGTTGAGGGGTGCGATGAGCGTCATCTCAACCCCATGAGCCGTTTGCGTCTGAACCCACTGACCGGGCGGTGGATCACGGTGGTGGCGGGACGGGCGGAACGTCCGAGCGACTTCGTGCCGCGGACAGCGCAAGTCGAGGCCGACCCGTCGCGTCCGTGCCCCTTCTGCCCCGGCGCCGAGGGTTCGACACCACCCGCGCTCGAGACCTACAGCGGCGACGGCAGCCCGGACGCCGGCAGCTGGCTCGTGCGGGTCGTCCCGAACCTCTACCCCGCCTTCAGCGGCGACGAGCCGCTCACCGTGACCAACGACGGGCCGGTGTTCATCTCAGCTCCCGCGAGCGGCATCCACGAGGTGCTGGTGCTGACCCCCGAGCACTCGCAGTCGTTCGCGGACCTCGACGACCGGGCCGCCGCACTCGTCATGAGCGCCATCCGTGATCGCATGGAGGAGCACGCGTCGCACCGGGTTGTCCGCTACACGCAGGCAATCGTGAACCACGGGCGGGAGGCGGGCGCTTCGTTGTCGCACCCCCACGCCCAGCTGCTCGCGATGCCGTTCGTGCCCGGCGCCATCCTCGAGGAGGAGGCGGGCTTCGGGAGGTTCGAAGGCAATTGCCTTCTCTGTGCGACCGCCGAGGCCGAGCTCGCGGACGACACGCGGGTCGTGCTCGACACCGACCACGCCGTCGTGGTCTGCCCCTACTGGAGCGGGACTCCCTACGAGATGCTGTTGATCCCGAAGGAGCACCGCGCCCATCTCAACGCGACTCCCGAATCGGACCTCACGAGTGTCGGTCTCGTCCTTCGCGACGCGATGCAGCTGTTCGCGCGCAGCTCGGCGACGTTTCGTACAACATCGTGTTCCACACCGCGCCGTTTCGCCACGACCGGCAGTTCCACTGGCACCTGCACATCTGGCCGAAGCTCGTGAGCGTGGCCGGCTTCGAGCGGGGAACGGGGGTCATGATCAACATCGCGCCCCCTGAGTTCGCGGCGAGCCAGCTCCGCCCCTCCCACGTCTAGCCGTCGACGATGGTCGGCATCCTCGTCCGCATCGAGGTGGATGCCTCACCGCAGCGGGTGTGGCAGGAGGTCGCGTCCATCGCCGACCACGTCACTTGGATGGAGGACGCGGTCGCCATCCGCTTCACGTCGGACCGGACGAGCGACGTCGGGACGACGTTCGACTGCGAGACCCGCATCGGGCCGATCGAGCTCACCGACCGGATGGAGATCACGGAGTGGGACGAGCCCCGCGTCATCGGCGTGCGCCACACGGGAGTGGTCACCGGATCGGGTCGCTTCACCCTTGCCGAGACGCCCAGCGGCGGCACGGTCTTCTCGTGGGACGAGACGCTGCACTTCCCGTTGTGGCTGGGCGGCCCGGTCGGCGAGGTGGTGGGGGCCTGGTTGTTGCGGCGGGTGTGGCGTCGCAACCTCGAGAACCTCAGAGCCCGGTTGTCATCCCCCCGTCGACGATGAACTCGCTGCCCGTGCAGTAGGCGCTGTCGTCGCTCGCGAGGAAGAGGGCGAGCCGGGCGACCTCGATGGGATCGGCGACATCGCCCATCGGGATGCGCTCGCGAATCATCTCCATGACGCCGAAGTCCACGAACTCCTGTGCCATCGGCGTGTCGATGATGCCGGGATGGATCGAGTTCACCCGCACCTTGAACGGAGCGAGCTCGAGCGCCGCGCATTTCGTCATGCCCCGGACGGCCCACTTGCTGGCGGAGTAGGCGAACGATGCCTGTGAGCCGCGCAGGCCGGCGATCGAGGAGATGTTGATGATCGAGCCTCCGCCGCGTTCGATGAGCGCGGGCGAGACCGCCTTCATGCCGAGGAACACGCCGATCTGGTTGATGTCGTTGATCCGGCGATAGTCCTCGAGCGACGTCTGCATCATCGGCAGGATCCGGAAGATCCCCGCGTTGTTCACGAGGATGTCGAGCTGGCCGAAGCGCTCGACTGCCTCGGTGACGATCGCATCCCACTGTCCTTCATCGGTGACGTCGTGATGCCGGAATGCCGCTTGGTCCGACGTGAGCTCGCGGGCGAGTGCGTTGCCCTGGTCGTCGAGCACGTCGCCGACCATGACCTTCGCGCCTTCGGACGCGAACAGCCGCGCCTCTGCCGCACCCTGCCCTCGGGCCCCACCGCTGATGAGCGCCACCTTGCCGTCGAGTCGTCCCATGGGGCCGGTGTCTACCAGGCGTGGTCTCGGAACCGAGAGAGCCACTGCCATCATGGGAGCCCGTGGAGGAGACTCCGGCCGAGAGTCCAAACGAGACTCCGAAGGAAGCGTGTGGCGTCTTCGGTGTCTACGCACCGGGCCACCACGTCGCTCACCTGACCTACCTCGGCCTCTACGCGCTGCAGCATCGCGGGCAGGAGTCCGCGGGCATGGCGGTGAGCGACGGTCGATCCCTGACGGTCGTGAAGGACATGGGACTCGTCTCGAACGCGTTCGACGACCGCACGCTCGCGGCGCTCACCGGACACGCGGCGATCGGCCACACGCGGCTACTCGACCACCGGCTCGAGCACGTGGCGCAACGCACAGCCGGTCTACCGCGACGTCGGCCGCCTCGAGTTCGCGCTCGGCCACAACGGCAACCTCGTCAACACCGAGGCGCTCGCCGACGAGGCCGGGATGCTCCCCGGCACGGTGACCTCGGACAGCGACCTGATCGCCGAGCTGCTCGCGCACGAGCTGAGTCGACACGTGCCGGGCGACACCGGCGCTGAGGAGGCGCCACTGGTCTCGGCGCTGAACGACGTGCTGCCGCGTCTCGAGGGAGCGTTCTCGCTCGTGCTCGCCGACGCCGAACACATCATCGGCGTGCGCGACCCCAACGGCTTCCGCCCTCTGTGCCTCGGTCGTCTGGACAGCGGATGGGTGCTCGCCAGCGAGTCCCCCGCGCTCGACATCGTGGGGGCGCACTTCGTGCGCGAGCTCGACCCCGGAGAGATGGTCGTCATCGACCACACGGGTCCACGCTCGGTGCGGCCGTTCCCGCTCGAACGGATCGAACCGCGGCTCTGCCTGTTCGAGTTCGTGTACTTCGCCCGCCCCGACGCCCAGCTCTACGCGCGCAGCGTGCACCAGGCCCGGATCCACATGGGCGAGCAGCTCGCCGAGCAGGCGCCGGTGGACGCGGACATGGTCATGGGCGTCCCCGAATCGGCGACACCCGCGGCGGAGGGCTACGCGCGCCGCAGCGGCATCCCGTACGGGCAAGGGCTCGTGAAGAACCGCTACATCGGCCGGACGTTCATCGCGCCGAGCCAGGAGCTGCGCTCGCGTGGCGTGCGGATGAAGCTCAACCCGCTCCGAGAGAACATCGCGGGGAAGCGGGTCGTGGTCGTCGACGACTCGATCGTGCGAGGAACGACGACGCGCGCCATCGTCGCGATGCTGCGGGAGTCGGGTGCTGCTGAGGTGCATCTGCGCATCTCTTCGCCGCCGTATCGGTGGCCGTGCTTCTACGGCATGGACACAGGGGAGCGCGGCGAGCTGCTCGCCGCGAACCTCACCGTCGACGAGATCCGCGCGTACGTGGGGGCGGACACCCTCGCCTATCTCGACCTGGACCGGCTGATCGCGGCGACGGGCGCGGTCGGTGCGGGGTTCTGCACCGCGTGCCTCACCGGCACCTACCCGGTGCCGGTTCCGGTCACGCTGTCGAAGAGCGTGCTCGAGGAGCCTTCGCCGGCACCGACCCGGGCCTGATGGGCTCGGAGAGCTACAAGGGCGCCGGCGTCGACATCGACGCAGGCGAGGAGGCCGTCCGCCGCATCCGCCCTCATGTCGCGTCGACGACTCGGCCAGAGGTGATCGGCGGCATCGGCGGGTTCGGAGCGCTGTTCGCGCTCGACGCGAGCAGGTGCGAGGACCCTGTCCTCGTCTCCTCGACCGACGGCGTCGGGACCAAGGCGATGGTGGCGACGGCCACCGGTCGGTTCGACACGATCGGCATCGACCTCGTCGCGATGTGCGTCGACGACATCGCGTGCCAGGGCGCCGAGCCGCTGTGGTTCCTCGACTACATCTCGGTCGGCCGGCTCGACCCCGATCAGATCGAGCACCTCGTCGCCGGTGTGGCCGAGGGATGCCGGCAGGCGGGCTGCGCGCTCATCGGCGGCGAGATGGCAGAGCACCCCGGGGCGATGGAGGCGGGGGCGTTCGACCTCGTCGGGTTTGCAGTCGGGGTCGTGGAGCGAGCGGAGCTCGTCACGCCCGATCGGATGCGTGCGGGTGACGTGCTCTTCGGTCTTCCTTCACCCGGGCTGCGATCGAACGGCTACTCGCTCGCGCGCAAGGTGCTTCTCGACATCGGCGGGCGCGACCTCGACGAACCAGCGTGGGAGGGCGCGCCGCACCCGCTCGCCGACGAGCTCCTCCTGCCGTCGGTCATCTACTCGCCGGCGATCCGAGCGCTGGCGACCGCTCGGCCGCTCCACGGCGTCGCGCACATCACCGGTGGGGGCATCCCCGGAAACGTCCCCCGGATGCTTTCGAGCAGCGTCGACGCGGTGATCCACCGCTCCGCGTGGGATGTCCCGCCGATCTTCAACGAGATCGCACGCGTCGGGCGCGTCGTCGAGAGCGAGATGGACCGAGTGTTCAACATGGGGCTCGGGATGATCGTGGCGGTCGCGGCGGAGGATTCGGTCGTGGCGCACCAAGTGCTGCGGGCCCATGGCCATGAGGCCGTGATCGTCGGCGAAGTCGTCGACGGGTCGGGTCACGTGACGCTCGTGCCGTGATGCTGCTCCGCTGACGCTCCGTGATGCTCCCCGACCGCGGCTCGGATCGCTGCGACCGAGCGCTCGTCGAGCGACTCGAGGAAGTCCGCCGCGTGGTCGGTCGTGTGATGGAGGAGACTTCGGAGCTCGGTCACGGGCTCCGGTCTAACTCAGGTGCGGCGCGACCTCCGCTGCGATTAGGGACAAGTGGTCGAGATCGGAGAGATCGAGCATCTGGAGGTACATGCGCTCGGCTCCCGCGTCCTGCCATCGCTGCAGGATCTCGACCACCTCAGCTGGGGTCCCTGCGGCGCCGTTCGTGCGGAGTTCGTCGGGATCGCGGCCGATCGCCTCGGCGCGCCGCTTCACCTCCGCCTCGTCCTTCCCGCAGCAGAGCACCAGGGCAGCCGAGTGCACGATCGATCGTGGGTCGCGCTTGATCGTCTCGCACGCGCTCTTCACCCGATCGCACTGCTCCTTGAATCGAGCGAGCGGGGCGAAGGGAAGGTTGTACTCGGCGGCGTACTTGGCGGCGAGCATCGGAGTGCGCTTGGGGCCGCCGCCACCCACGATGATCGGTGGATGGGGCTGCTGCACCGGCTTGGGGAGCGCGGGTGAGTCGGTGACGGAGTAGTGCTTGCCGTCGAAGCTGAACGTGCCGCCTTCGGGAGTCGACCACAGGCCGCTGATGACCGCGAGCTGTTCGGTCAGCCGATCGAAGCGCTCGCCGAGCGGTGGAAACGGGATCGCGTACGCCTTGTGCTCGGCTTCGTACCAACCCGCGCCGAGACCGAGCTCCACACGGCCGCCGCTCATCGCGTCGACCTGCGCGACGGTGATCGCGAGCGGGCCGGGGAGACGGAACGTCGCTGACGTGACCATGGTGCCCAGCCGGATGCGGCTCGTGTCGCGAGCGAGCCCGGCGAGGGTCGTCCACGCGTCGGTCGGACCGGGGAGGCCCGACACACCACCCATCTTCAGGTAATGGTCGGAGCGGAAGAACGCGTCGAACGCGAGCTCTTCTGCTCGGCGGGCGACGGCGAGCAAGTCGTCGTAGCTCGCGCCCTGCTGGGGTTCGGTGAAGACTCGAAGGATCACGGCAGTAGTTTGCAGGTCGTGGCGAGTGATGCGCTCATCGAGCACTTGCGTACCCATTCCGTTCGCACCGGTGACTTCGTCCTGAAGTCCGGCAAGCGCAGCTCGTGGTTCATCGACTCGAAGCAGACGGTGTGCCGTCCGGATGGTGTCGTGCTCGTCGCCGATGCCGCCCTGGAGGTGATCCCGCCTGAGGCGACTGCGATCGGGGGTCTCACGCAGGGAGCCGACCCCGTCGCGTTCGGCATCGCTGCGATCGGTGCGACCCGCGGTCGACAGCTGCGCTCGTTCAGCATCCGCCGAGAAGCCAAAGACCACGGCGTGATGGGTCGCATCGCCGGGCCATTGCTGCCCGGCGACAAGGTCGTCGTCACCGAAGACACCGCGACGCGCGGCACGTCAGCGCTCGAAGCCGCGAAGGTCATCCGCGACCTCGGCGCCGATCCGATCATGATCCTCGTCGTCGTCGACCGCGGTGGCACCGGCGCCGAGCTCGCGGCTGCCGAGGGCATCGCCTTCCACGCGCTCGTGACCGCGCCCGACCTCGGCTTCGAGTACGAGGGCGGCTCCTGAGCGCGCCCAATCCCTGGCTCGGTCGACGGGTGATCGGGTTCGCGCACCAGGGCGGCGCGGCCGAGGGCCCGCCGGGGACGATTGCGACCATGCAGTCCGCGCTCGAGCATGGCGCGGCCGGCCTCGAGTTCGATCTGCACCTCTCGCGCGATGGAGAGCTCGTCGTCCATCACGACGCGGTGGTCGAAGCCGGCGACGAGCGGTTGACAATCGCGGACACCGACCTCGCCGACCTTCGTGCGGTGAGCCCGGACCTCGTGGTCTTGGGCGACGTCCTCTCAGCGTTTCCCGAAGTGCCTCTCACCGTTGAGATCAAGGCACGAGCCGCTGCGGCGAGGGCCGCTCGCGAGCTCGCGGCGGAGCGTCCCCCACGAGCGGTCATCGTGACCTCGGTTGATCCGAGGTCTGTGGCCACTGTGCGACGCGTCGCTCCCGAGCTCGACACCGCCCCGGGTTGGACACGCGACGCTCGCGTTCTGGGCGATGTCGCGCGTGGGGCTCGCAGCCCACGATCGACACGACGTCGCCCTGCAGGTCGCGCTGCGGTTCGATCAGGTGGAGTACCTCAAGCGCATCCCCCTGCTGCGCAGGTTGCGGATCGCGGATCGCCGGCTCGTGACGGCCGCGCACAAGCGGGGGCTCGCCGTGCACGTCTGGACCTTGAACACCGAAGCCGAGTTCGACGAAGCGCTCGACGCCGGCGCCGACGGCATCTTCACCGACACGCCGAGCGTCCTCACGCCCTACCTGAAGGCGAAGGACACCTACTGGCCCGAACCATCAGACTGACGCGATGGCCAAGCGTTGGAGTGAGCTGAGCGAGCGCAACCGGCGGATCATCATCGTGGTGACGGTGGTCGAGGCCGCGCTCAAGGCGGCGATGCTTTTCGACCTGAAGCGCCGGCCGGCGGAACAGGTCAGGGGCTCGAAGCGCGTGTGGGTCGCCGCGACCGTGGTGAACAGCGCTGGCCTCGTCCCAATCGCCTACTTCGTGGTCGGGCGGCGCACGGGAAATGGCGCGCCTGCCGCCTCCTAGGGGCGGATCCCGCACCAATTCCTGGTTCCGTCGCAGCGCCCTGCGGGAAATGGCGCGCCTGCCGCCTCCTAGGGGCGGATCCCGCACCACATCGGAGGACCGAGCGGACCTCACCCGGCGCAGATGGTGGTCGGGACCGGCGTCGATCCGGTGACCTCGCGCTTTTCAGGCGCGCGCTCTGCCAACTGAGCTACCCGACCTTGAGCGGTCCCGACGGGATTTGAACCCGCGACCTCCGGCTTGACAGGCCGGCGTGCACTCCAAACTGCACCACGGGACCGGGATGTTGCACCCCCAACGGGATTCGAACCCGTGCCGCCACCTTGAAAGGGTGGTGTCCTAGGCCGCTAGACGATGGGGGCCGGACCCAGTTGAGAGCCTGCGAACCCTAGCAGCCGCGAGCCCGACCGCTCAGGGCGTTCTCAGGGATTGAGCGCCTCGACGATCTGTTCGAGCAGCCATCCGAGGTACGTGTAGATCGCGTAGGCGGGCGCGTCCGGATCATCGTCGGTGACGTCGAAGGACGGATCCTCCGACACGTCGAGCTTGGTGCCGATGACGAGCCGGGTGTCGTTGAGGGCGCTCATCCACGCGACGAGCTGCTCCTCGTCCACGCGTTCGGCGTCGAAGGTGGCCTCGACGATGTCGAGCGCAGCGAGCCGGCGGTCGAGCAGGTCGTCGTGGACGAGCCGTTGGTACTCCTCCTCGAGCTCACGGTCGTCGGCATAGGCGGTCGGGTAGAGACGCCGCAGGCCCGGATCGGCGTCCTCGGTCAGGATCTCGCGCATCTGGCCAGCGAGCGAGCGCAGCACGGTGCGCTCCTCGTCGGGGAAGCGCAGCTCGAAGTCGCCCTTCCGTGTACGTCTGATCCGCTGGCGCGTGCTCACGTGGCTGACTACCGATCCTGCTGCATCGTGGCCCAGAGCCCGTGCTCGTGGAGCCGGAAGACGTCGAGCTCGGCCTTCTCGCGGGTGCCGTTGGACACGACGGCCCGCCCCTTGTGGTGCACGTCCAGCATCAGCTCGGTGGCCTTCTCCCGGCTGTACCCGAAGAGCTTCTGGAAGACCAGCACCACGTAGGACATCAGGTTGATCGGGTCGTTCCAGACGATGACGATCCAGGGGTAGTCGGGGTCGGCGACCTCGTCGGTCGTCGGGGCGTCGGTCGTCGTCGGGCCGGTGATCGAACACGTCTGGACATCGCCGGCCGGCATGGGCCCAGTTTCGCCGGTTGGGGCGCCCTCAACACACAAGGCCCAGTTGGGGCCGTCTCAATGCGCGGCATAGTCTCGTGCCGCTATGGCCCTCGCCAGCCGCCCTCTCGTGCCGTCGCGGCTCGGCGTCGTCCTCGGGCACCGAGAGCGGGGCGCGGCCACCACCCGGATCGCCGGTTTCGTCGCCCTGACGAAGCCGCGGATCATCGAGCTGCTGCTCGTCACGACGATCCCGGCGATGATCGTCGCGGCGGACGGCTGGCCCGGCACCTGGTTGACGATCGCCACGCTCGTCGGCGGCACGCTCGCCGCCGGCGGCGCGAACGCCATCAACATGGTCGTGGACCGCGACATCGATCGACTGATGCCGCGCACGCAGCACCGGCCGCTGGTGACCGGCATCGTCGCCCCGGGTGAGGCGATGGTGTTCGCGTTGGCGCTCGAGGTCGCCGCGTTCGTGTGGCTCGCCCTCCTCGTCAACCTGCTCGAGCGCGGTGCTGGCACTCTCGGCGACCCTGTTCTACGTCTTCGTGTACACGCTCTGGCTCAAGCGAACCTCACGCCAGAACATCGTCATCGGCGGGGCCGCCGGCGCCGTGCCCGTGCTGGTGGGCTGGTCCGCGGTGACGGGCTCGCTCGCGTGGGCGCCGTTCGTGATGTTCCTGATCATCTTCCTGTGGACACCGCCCCACTTCTGGGCCCTCGCCATCCGGTACGCCGACGACTACCGCGCCGCCAACGTGCCGATGCTCCCCGCGGTGGTCGGCTCTCGCCGCGCGGCCGGCCCGATCCTCCGGTACACCGTGGCGCTCGTGGCGGCGTCGCTGCTTCTCACGCCGGTCGCGGACCTGGGCGCGATCTACACGATCGCGGCCCTCGCCACCGGCGCCGGCTTCGTGGTCGTCGCGGCGCGGCTGCGCCGGGCGCCCACGCCGGGCAACGCCATGCGCCTGTTCACGTACTCGATCTCCTACGTCACCGTCCTGTTCGCGGCGATGGCCGTCGACGTCCTCGTGCGGTGACGGGCCCCGCCCTCGTGGACGGTCTTCTTGAGAGTGGTGGTCCTCTGTGTAGTGTCGGCCCCGCTCTCCGACGCCTGGCTGCTCCGTCGAGGTCTGCGCGCCCATGACGATCACGGATACGAGACCCGACGACACCCCGGTCGCTGACGCGTCGGCACCTTCGGGCCCGGCCATGGCGTCGGCGCCTCCTCAGGTCGCCGGGGCCGCAGCGTGGCTTCTCACGGGCGACCACAAGAAGATCGGGCGCCTGTTCATCGGTGCCGCGCTCGTCTACGCGGTCGCCGGGATGGTGATCGCCGCTCTCCTCGGCATCGAGCGCGTCGACTCGAGCGGCACGCAGATCCTGAAGCTCAACGCGGTCGGCCAGCTGTTCTCCCTCTACACGCTCGGCATGGCGTTCCTCTTCACCATCCCGCTCTTCCTCGGGATCGCCATCTGCGTCGCGCCGCTGCAGGTGGGCGCGCGCACCCTCGCCTTCCCGCGCGCTGCGGCCGCGTCGTTCTGGGGGTGGCTGGTCAGCTCCGCCGTGCTGATCGCGAGCTACATCATGAACGGTGGTCCGGGCGGCGGTGACGCGAAGGGCGTCGACCTCTTCCTGCTCTCGTTCGCGGCACTCGTGATCTCACTGCTCCTCGGTGCGATCTGCGTCGGCGCGACGGTGCTCGCGCTGCGCGCTCCAGGAATGACGATCGACCAGACGCCGCTCGGTGCGTGGGGCTTCATGGTGGGCGCAGTGATGCTCGTCTTCACACTGCCAGTCCTGCTCGCGTGGCTCGTCCTGATGTGGGTCGACCACCGGTACGGACGCATCGCGTTCGGCGGGAACTTCGGCATCGGCCCGCGGATCGCATGGACGGTCGCGCAACCGCAGATCTACATCTATGCGCTCCCCGCGATCGCGGTGCTCGCCGAGGTCGCGCCGATCTTCGCCCGTCGCCGGCCCGATCCCCCGCAGGGCACGATCATGGTCGGCGCCCTCACGCTGATGGGCGTGCTCGGGTTCGGCGCGTACGTGCAGCCCGTGCTCTACCCCCAGGTCACCGACCGCGTCTTCTACAAGAGCATGGTCATCGCCTCGGTCGTGCCGGTTCTCATCGTGCTCCTCATCTCGCTGCGCGTGCTCGGCAAAGACCGCCCGCGGCTCCGCGCCCCGTTGGTGTTCTCGCTCGCGGCGACCTTGGTCGTCCTCGCGGGCACCGTCGCCGGAGCGCTGAGCACCTTCGACCGGTTCGACCTCACGGGCACGACCTGGCAGCAGGGCCAGTACGAGCTCGTCGTGATCGGCGCGGGCCTGCTCGGCGGCTTCGGCGCGCTGGTGCTGTGGGGGCCGAAGATCTGGGGCCGGCTGATCCCCGAGCTGGCCGCGAGCGCGTTCGGCGTGCTGCTGTTCCTGTGCCTCCTCCTCATGGCCGGAGGCAACCTCGCCGCCGGTCTGCTCGACCAGCCGTTCGGCGAGACCAACTACGTCGGCCGTAGCGGTACTGGCTTCTTCAACGTCTGCGTCGCCGCGGGTGCGATCGCGGTGCTGATCCTCACGATCGCCGGCGTCCTCCTGCTCATGCGGGGCTTCGCGAAGGGAGAGCCCGCAGGCAACGACCCGTGGGAAGGCCACACGCTCGAGTGGGCGACCACCTCGCCGCCGCCGATCGGCAACTTCAGCGCAGCCCTGCCCGAGATCACGTCCGACCGCCCGCTGCTCGACGCGCGCGAAGCGGCTGCGCCCGCGGAGCAAGCAGGAGGGGAGGCGTGATGGGGACGCCGATGCTCGCGCTGCCTGCAGCACCCGCGCCGCCGCGGCCCCGGCTGCTGATGATCGCAACGGCTCTCGCCGTCGCGGCGGGCACCATGCTCATCGGCGGGTTCCTCGCGGTGTACATGGCGATGCGCGACGCCGCCGGTGGCACGACCGCGGACTGGGTGCCGTCGTCGATCACGTTCCCCGAGATCACCGTGAACGTCGTCGCGATCACTCTCGCCGGGTCGGTCGTGGTGATCCATTGGGCGCTCTGGGCGATCGCACAGGGCGATCGCCGGAACTGCTACATCGCGCTCGGGCTCACCGTCGTGCTGGGCTTCGCCTCACTGAACGCGATGGCGTTCTCGTTCAACCAGATGCACCTCGACGTGCGCGGCAACGTCTACTCGGTGATGGTCGTCACCATCGCCGGAGCGTCCTTGGTGCTGCTGGTGTGCGCGATGGTCTTCATCGGGCTCATGGCGTTCCGCACGCTCGGCGGCCGCTACTCCGCGAAGGAGCACGAGGGCATCGCTGCGGCCGCGCTCTTCTGGGACTTCACCGTCGTCGCGTACCTGGCCATCTGGTACTTCCTCTTCGTTCTCAAGTAGGCGCTGATGTTCACCACCGGTTCGAGGTTCTTCTACGGCCTGAGCATCCTCGGTGTCATCGGCGCGCTCGCCTACGGGTTCAACAGCGACTGGGATCCGTTCGGTCTCATCGTTCTGACCTCGGTCGCGCTGGCGTCGTTCTTCCTCGGCTGCATGTCGGTCGCCTACCGCGACGCATCCGTGCCCGCGTCGGTGGGCGCGAGCTCGGCGGCCGACGCCGAAGGCGAGTACGGCACCGAGAGGCCGGTGTCGCCGAGCGGCTGGCCACTCGTGGGCGGCTTCGCACTCGGGATCACGGCCATCGGCCTCGTCACCGAGCGATTCGTCTTCCTCGCTGGGATCTTTCTGCTCGCCGCGGTGACGATCGAGTGGATGGTACGGGCCTGGTCCGACCGGGCCTCGGCCGACCCCGAGTACAACCAGTCGCTGCGCGACCAGGTGCTGCGCCCCGTGGAGTACCCGCTCTACGCGCTCATCGGTGGCGGCATCGTCGTGATGGGCTTCTCTCGCGTCCTCCTGTCGATCTCCAAGGACGCCGCGGTCATCGTCTTCATCATCTTCGGCGCCGCGCTGCTGCTCGGGGCGATCGTCTCGACGATGAGCAGGGAACGGGCGGGCGGCTTCGGGGCCGTGCTCCTGTTGGTCCTCGGCATCGCTGTGATCACCGCCGGCTGCATCGCGGTGGGCATCGGCGAGCGCACCTTCCACCACGCCGCGGAGGAGAAGGAAGCGTCGCGTCCGAACACGGTGAGCGACCAGGCGTCCACGTGTGCGCGCGTCACCGTGCAGGGCAATGAGATGACGCCGAACCAGTTCATCCTGCCGAAGGCCCTCGTCTGCAACATCTTGTTCACGAATGCCGACGACGGAACGACGCGTCGCCTCGTCCTCGAGACCGGTGAGGGCACCCAGGTCGAGACCGGTGCCGTCGACGGCCCGTCGCGTCAGGTCCTCACTGCGCGCCTGCCGAATCCGGGCGTGTACACCCTGCGCGTCGAAGGTGACGGCGACGAGATCGTCGGTTCGGTGACGGTGCTGTGACCAATTCCGGGGGCCAGAAGGCCACGGCTAGCGTTCGCCGTGTGAGTCGACGACCCGGTCCGAGGCGATTCGGCGCGCTTGCCGGCCTCGTCCTTCTCGCTGTCGCGGTGGCGTCTTGCTCCGACAACGACACGCCGCAGAACATCTTCGACGCTCAGGGCTCGCAGTCCGAGAAGATCAACACGCTCCAGATCCCGGTGTTCATCGTCGCCGGCATCGTGGGCGTGATCGTGATCGCGATGGTCGGGATCATCCTCTGGCAGTTCCGGGTGAAGCATCACCACGCCGACGACGTCCCCACGCAGATCCACGGCAACTCGAAGCTCGAGATCGCGTGGACGATCCTCCCGGGCGTCATCCTGCTGCCGATCGCCGTCTTCACCGTCGCCACCGTCTTCGATCTGGCGCAGAAGCCGGACGACGCGCTCGTCGTCGACGTCGTGGGCCAGCAGTGGTGGTGGGAGTTCGACTACCCCGACCAGGGCATCATCACTGCGAACGAGATTGTGATCCCCACGGGCCGTGACGTGCAGGTGCGCATCAGCTCACGCGATGTCATCCACTCGTTCTGGATCCCGGCGCTCAACGGCAAGCGCGACGCGGTGCCGGGCCGCGTGTCGAGCATCACGCTCCAGGCCGACAAAGCCGGCGAGTACTGGGGCCAGTGCGCCGAGTTCTGCGGCTTGTCGCACGCCAACATGCGCATCCGGGCTGTCGCTCTGGCACCCGACGACTTCGAGGCGTGGGTCGCGAACCAGCAGAAGCCCGCGGTCGAACCCACCGATGACGCGGCGACGACGGGCCAGGAGACGTTCACGGGCCGCGGCTGCAACTCGTGCCACGCGATCACGGGGATCAGCGATCCGCAGGACGTGCCCCTCGTCGCCGGGGCCGCGCCCAACCTCACTCACTTCATGAGCCGCACCACGTTCGCCGGCGCCACCTACGAGCTGATCACGCCGGACTGCGACGTCGCACCGCCCGGGCCGACCGGCACACCGCCCGAGTGCCTGAACCGCAACGATCTCGAGGCCTGGCTCCGTGACCCGAACGCGCTCGTCCCGATGGCCGCCGACCAGCAGCGCGGCATGCCGAACCTCAACCTGACCGAGGCCGAGATCGACAGTCTCGTCACCTACCTGTCCACCCTCTCGTAGCGGAGCGTCGTATGGCGATCATCGATGAACCCAGAATCGAGCTCGAGCGGGCCAAGGTCGTCACCCCGGTCGAGGCGCTCGGCGTCTTCGCTCGACCCACCTCAGACACGGGCTGGCGCAGCTGGATCACGACGGTCGACCACAAGAAGATCGGCCTCCTCTACGGCGCCACGGCGCTGTTCTTCTTCGTCGTCGGCGGCTGCGAAGCGCTGCTGATCCGCCTGCAGCTCGCGCGCCCGAACGGCACGATCCTCTCGGCGCAGACCTACAACGAGCTGTTCACGATGCACGGCACCACGATGGTGTTCCTGTTCGTGATGCCGATGGCGGCCGCGTTCGCGAACTACTTCATCCCGCTGCAGATCGGCGCGCGCGACGTCGTGTTCCCTCGGCTGAACGCCTTCGGCTACTGGTGCTTCCTGTTCGGCGGCATCTTCCTCAACCTCTCGTGGTTCCTCGGCGGCGCACCCGACGGTGGCTGGTTCGCCTACGCGCCGAACACAACGGTGGTCTTCTCGCCGTCGCACGGGATGGACTTCTGGGCGCTCGGCCTGCAGATCACCGGCATCGCCTCGCTCGCCGGTGCGGTCAACCTGATCGTCACCTGCTTGAACATGCGGGCGCCGGGCATGTCCCTGATGCGGATGCCCATCTTCACGTGGATGGCGCTCGTCATCCAGTTCCTGCTGCTGTTCGCGATCCCTGTCATCACGGTCGCGCTGTTCCTGCTGCAGTTCGACCGCCTGTTCGGCGCCAACTTCTTCGAGGTGAAAGCGGGCGCCGATCCACTGCTCTGGCAGCACCTGTTCTGGATATTCGGGCACCCCGAGGTGTACATCCTGGTCTTGCCAAGCTTCGGGATCGTCTCCGAGGTGCTGCCGGTCTTCTCGCGCAAGCCGTTGTTCGGCTACCCGTTCGTCGTGTTCTCGGGCGTCGCGATCGGATTCATGGGCTGGGGCGTGTGGGCGCACCACATGTTCGCCTCGAGCCTCGGGCCGGTCTCCGTCGCGGCGTTCGCGATGTCCACCATGTTCATCGCCGTGCCAACTGGCGTGAAGATCATCAACTGGCTCGCAACGATGTGGGGCGGCCGCCTGCGTCTCACCGTCGCGATGATGTTCGCGATCGGCCTCGTCGTGCTCTTCACGATCGGCGGCCTGTCCGGTGTCACGCACGCAGTCGCGCCGTCCGACACGCAGCAGACCGACACCTACTACATCGTCGCCCACTTCCACTACGTGCTGTTCGGCGGCGCAGTCATGGGTCTCTTCGCCGGCTTCTACTACTGGTGGCCGAAGGTCTTCGGGAGGATGTTGAGCGAGACGTGGGGCAAGGTGAACTTCTGGTTGATGTTCATCGGCATGAACCTCACCTTCGGACCGATGCACATCATCGGTCTCGAAGGCCAGCCCCGCCGCATGTACCGCTACGTGCCCGGCATGGGGTTCGACACGTGGAACCTCATCGAGTCGATCGGCTCGTTCATCCTCGCTGTCGGCGTCCTCGTGTTCATCCTGAACGTGATCAAGAGCGCACGCGGCCCGAAGGCCCCCGAGGATCCGTGGGATGCGCGCACGATCGAGTGGATGACCACCTCGCCGCCGAAGCCGCACAACTTCGACGCGATCCCTCAGGTCGCGCATCTCGACGAGTACTGGCACCGCAAGTACGAAGAGGTCGAAGAAGGTCACGGCTTGAAGCAGGTGGCCACCTATGAGCAGGTCATGGCGGCGGAAGTGCCCGACGCGCACATCCACATGCCATCCCCGTCGTACTGGCCGATCATCATCGTGTTCGGCCTCCCGCTGATCGCCTCAGGCCTCATCTTCAACCGCTGGCTGGTCGTCATCGGCGCGCTGATCACCTTCGGCGGGCTGTACGCGCTCGCCCTCGAGCCCGCGACGGCGCCCGAGGAGCCCCATGGCGAGCACCACGACGACGAGCCGCACGAGCCCGACACCCCCGACGCTGCGGCGGCAGAGGTGACGGAGGCGACGGCAGACGCCGAGCCCGAGGCGGTGCCCGTTGACTGACATGGCCGTGCAGACGGGTCACGGTGCGCCGGCGCACGGCGCCGGGCATCCGCCCACCAACACCGGCGTCTCGAACTCCAAGCTCGGAATGTGGCTCTTCCTCGGGTCCGAGTGCCTTCTGTTCGGCGGCCTCATCTCGACCTACCTGCTCTACCGCGGCCGGGTGGAGAGCGGCCCCTCACCGCGTCAGATCTTCGACATCCCGTTCACGTCGGTGAGCTCGTTCATCCTCCTCATGAGCTCGCTGACGATGGTGCTCGCGGTGTCATCGATCACCCGGGGAGACATGCCACGGGCGCGTACCTGGATCGTCACGACCGCGCTCCTCGGCGCGTGCTTCGTCGGTGGCCAGGTCTACGAGTTCACGGTCTTCTATCGAGAAGGCCTCGGCTTCACCACGAACCTGTTCGGCTCGTCCTTCTACACACTCACCGGCTTCCACGGCGTGCACGTCACCGTCGGGATCATCATGTTGCTGAGCCTCTACATGATGACTTTGCGGGGCACGATCCATCAGGGTCGTGCCGAGACGGTCGAGATCGTCGGGCTGTATTGGCACTTCGTCGACATCGTGTGGATCGTCATCTTCACGGTCGTCTACCTGATCCCGGCGTGAGGGGCTGACGATGAGCACCGAGTCGCTCGAGCACGGAGCCGAGACCTTCCCCGGCGAGGACGTCGCCCACGAGGTGCACCACCCCACCGACGGCACGTACGTCAAGGTCGCCGCGATCCTCGCGGGTCTCACCGCGCTCGAGGTCACGACCTACTTCGTCGACTTCGGCCCACTGTTCTTGCCCGTGCTGATCACCTTGATGGTCATCAAGTTCCTGACAGTCGTCGCCTACTTCATGCATCTGAAGTTCGACGCGCCCATCCTGCGCAAGGCGTTCTATGCGGGGCTGATCACCGCGGTGTGCGTGTACCTGGTCGCGTTGAGCACGTTCCACTTTTGGGGGCGTCCGAGCTAGACGACGCGGGTACCGTCATCGCCCATGATCGACATCCGGCGTCTGCGTGCTGACCCCGAGGGAGTGAAGGCCGCGCTCGCGCGTCGATCTACCGATCTCGACGAGATCGATCGGGCGATCGAGCTCGACGAGCAGAGCCGCAAGTGGGTCGCCGAGCGTGACGGCGTGCGCAACCGCATCAAGACGACCTCGCGTGAGGTCGGGGCGCTGCGCAAGGCGGGCGACGTGGTGGCGGCCGAGACGCTCCAGGCCGAGAGTCGAGCGCTCGGCGAGCGCGAGTCCGAGCTCGACGAGCTCGTCGATCGTCTCGAGGCCGAGCTGAGGGTCATCCTGCTGAACACGCCGAACCTGCCCTCCGAGGACGCACCCGACGGTGCGGGCCCCGAGGACAACCCGGTGGTCCGAGTCGTGGGGTATCGGGAAGACGCCTACGGCCCGCACCAGCGGGTGCCCCATTGGGACATCGGTGCCGAGCTCGGCATCCTCGACCTCGAGCGGGCGGCCAAGCTCTCCGGCTCGATGTTCACGATGCTCCGGGGTGCCGGAGCGATGCTCAGCAGGGCGCTGATCCAGTTCGCGCTCGACTTGAACAGCGACCTGTACGAGGAGATCCGACCGCCGACCCTCGTGCGCACCGACACGATGGTGAGCACCGGGCACCTGCCGAAGTTCGTCGACGAGGCCTACCACCTGGAGCGCGACGACCTCTGGGCCATCCCGACGGCGGAGGTGCCCCTGACGTCGCTCGCTCGCGACGAGGTCATCCCCGAGGCGGACCTCCCCGTGCGGCTCATGGCCCACACGGCCTGCTTCCGCAGAGAGGCGGGCTCGGCAGGGCGCGACACGCGAGGGCTGCTGCGCGTGCACGAGTTCGACAAGGTCGAGATCCTCGCCTACGCCACGCCCGACCAGGCGCAGGAGATGCACGCCGAGCTGCTCGAGCGCGCCGAGCGGTCGATCTCGTCGCTCGACCTCGCGTATCGTGTCGTCGATCTGTGCACCGGCGACCTCGGCAACTCGTCGGCGCGGACGTTCGACCTCGAGGTGTACGCGCCGGGATGCGACCAGTGGCTCGAGGTGTCGTCCGTCTCGTGGTTCAGCGACTACCAAGCGCGCCGGGCCAACGTGCGGTACCGCCCGGCCGACGGCGGCGGGACACAATTCGTGCACACGTTCAACGGCTCGGCCCTCGCGGTGCCGCGCGTCTGGGCCGCGGTCGTGGAGACGCATCGGCAGCCGGACGGCACGATCTCGATCCCCGAGGTGCTGCGGCCGTACACGCGGGGCGCCACCCACATCTCCCGCTAGGGTGCCCGCCGTGACGACCGCGCAGTGGCTCTTCGCCATCGCCCTCGCCCTCGTCACCGTCTTGATCACGTGGCTGTCGGTCTACGTCGCGTGGACCACTGTCTGGGCCAACCGCTGGTACCGGAGGCGTGGATGAGCCCACTGAAGGTCGGCGGCACCACCGTCTACAAGGGCAAGAGCGGGCAATGGTCGTTCGTCGCCCACCGGGCGAGTGGCATCCTCGTCTTCTTCTTCCTGCTGCTCCACATCGTGGACGTGTCGCTCATCAACTTCCGCGGCGGCGACCTTTACAACGAGGTGCACGAGCTCTACGGCAACGTCCTCCTGCGCATCTTCGAGTGTGGGTTGCTGCTCGCGCTGCTGTTCCACTCGCTCAACGGCCTGCGCATCGTGATGGTCGACTTCTTCCCCGGCGCGGTAAGTCGTGAGCGCATGCTCACCACCTGGGTCGTGATCCTCACGCTCCTCGCCGGGATCCCGGGGTCGATCGTGATCCTGTGGCCGTGGATCGACGGGCGCTTCTGATGGCCACCGTCGTCGACCGTCCCCGTGGCGTATCTCGCCAGCGTCGCTCGCGGCAGAGCTTCGAGACGTGGCAGTGGTTCTTCATGCGCATCTCGGGTCTCGTGCTCGTCGTGCTCGCACTCGGGCACTTCGCCCTGACGCACATCATCAACGACGTCACCGACACGGACGCCACGTTCGTCGGCGACCGCTGGTCGAACCCGCTGTGGCGCACGTACGACTGGGCGCTGCTCACCCTGGCGCTGTTCCACGGGCTCAACGGGCTTCGCGTGATCACCGACGACTACGTGCGCTCACCCGGCAAGCGGGCCGCCGTGAAGTCGGTCCTCTACATCGTGAGCGGCACCCTCTTCGTCTACGGCACGCTCACCATCGTCACTTTCTGAGGACTTCGCGCCCGCCCGCGCCCGTGCCAGCCCGACCCTCCCTCACAATTGGCGCTCGTGGCGCCCCATAGGGGCGGCTGCCGCGCCAACTCCCCTGTGGTCTGCCGAGGTCGCCCACAAGTGGCGCCCGGGGCGCCCCATAGGGGCGGCTGCCGCGCCAATTCCTGTGGGCGTGCGAGTTCAAGCGGGGTCGTCGGACCTCGCGGCTTCGAGCAGACCGGCGGGGGTCAGGACCCCGAGGAAGCGGTCGTCGTGGTCGAGCACCGCGACCCAGCCGGCGTCGTGCAGCAGCATCTCGCTGAACGCGTCTTTCAACGTGGCGTCGGAACGCACCCAAGCGTCGAGGCGACGCGTGCGGTCGGCGACGGTGCCGTCACCGAACGCTCGGGAGCGCATCAGATAGCCGCGGAGGCGGCCGTTGTCATCGAGGACGATCGCATGGTTCTCGTCGGCGGCTTCGAGGCGGGAGCGGGCCTCGGTGAGCGGGGTGTCAGGGCTGAGCACGGTCGGCTGCTCGAGCTGGGCGAGGTCGATGCACGTGACCTTGAGTCGCTTGAGACCGCGGTCTGCCCCCACGAAGTCGGCAACAAAGTCGCTCGCCGGCGTTCCCAGGATCGCCGCCGGCGTGTCGTACTGCGCGAGCACGCCGCCGTCGGCGAGGATCGCGATGCGGTCGCCGACCTTCACCGCCTCCTCGACGTCGTGTGTCACGAACACCACCGTCTTCTTCACCTCGATCTGCAGGCGCAGGAACTCGTTCTGCAGACGGTCACGCGTGATCGGGTCGATCGCGCCGAACGGCTCGTCCATCAGCAACACGGGAGGATCGGCGCCGAGAGCGCGGGCAACACCGACGCGCTGCTGCTGGCCACCTGAGAGCTGGCTGGGGTATCGATCGCGGTACACCGACGGATCGAGGCCCACGAGGTCGAGCAGCTCGTCGACTCGCGCCTTCACCTTCGTCTTGCTCCACCCGAGCAAGCGCGGGACCGTGCCGACGTTGGTGCCGATCGTCTGATGCGGGAAGAGGCCGACGCTCTGGATCACGTAACCGATTCGACGTCGAAGCTCAACGGGATCGACATGGGTGACGTCGTCGTCACCGAGAAAGATCTGACCCGACGTCGGCTCGATGAGCCGGTTGATCATGCGCATCGTCGTCGTCTTGCCACAGCCGGAGGGACCAACCAGCACACAGACTTCGCCGCTCTGCACCTCGAGGCTCAAGTCATGCACCGCGACGTGACCGTTGGCATAGCGCTTCGAGACGTGCTCGAGCCGTATCACCGAATCCGAGGGTAGCGTGACCGCTCGGATCGCCGAGGGGGCCCAATGCTGACGAACAGTCGCCATTCGATCCGTCACGTCACTCGCGCGCGCAGGCTCGGTCCGTGATGCTGCTCGCAGGGGTGCTCGCCGCCGACGATCCGTGGGTGCGGTGGGATTGGATCGCCGATCACGGCGACGTCATCACCGCCGCACTGCGTGAGCACATCGTGCTGACGATCGAAGCCGTGCTGCTCGGTCTCGTCGTCGCCATTCCAGTGTCGCTCGCCGCGGTGCGCTGGCGTTGGCTGCAGGCCCCTGCGTTCTCACTCGCCGGGATCCTCTACACGATCCCGTCGCTCGCGCTGTTCGCGATCCTGGTCCCGTTGACGGGGCTGAGCCGCACCACTGCGCTCATCCCACTCGCCTCGTACACGCTGTTCATCCTCACCCGCAATATCGTCACCGGCCTCGAAGGCGTGCCCCCGTCGGTGAAGGACGCAGCCGACGGCATGGGCTACGGCCGTGCCGCTCGTCTCGTGAAGGTCGAGCTGCCCCTCGCGCTCCCTTCGATCATGGCCGGCATCCGCCTCGCCACGATCAGCACGATCGGTCTCGTCACGGTCACCGCGCTCGATCGGCCTCGGCGGCCTCGGCCAGCTCATCAACGACGGCCTCACGCCGCGACTTCCGCACCCCGCTCGTCGTCGGATCCGTGCTCTCGGTGCTGCTCGCGATCGTCGCGGACGTCCTGCTCCTCGGCGTGCAGCGCATTGCCACCCCGTGGGCGAGAGCGGAGCGCTGAGATGGACTTCCTCGGCCGCGTGTACGACTGGTTCACCGACGGCGATCACTGGTCGGGGAACTCCGGCATCCCGAACCGTCTCATCGAGCACCTCCAGCTGTCGATCGTGGCGATGCTCATCGCCCTCGTCATCGCGCTCCCGATCGGGTTGATCCTCGGGCACACCCGCCGCGGCGGGAACGTGGCCGTGAACGTCTCCAACATCGGGCGAGCCGTCCCGTCGTTCGCCCTCTTGGTCCTGGGCGCGCAGCTGTGGGGCATCGGCGAGATCGCCGGCATGTCGAAGGCCGCGTTGCTCGCGCTGATCGCGCTCGCGATCCCCCCGATCATCACCAACACCTACGTCGGGATGAGCGAGGTCGACGAGGGCGTCCGTGACTCGGCCAAGGGCGTCGGCATGCGCTCGTCACAACGGATGCTCAAGGTCGAGCTGCCGATTGCGTTGCCGCTCGTGATGGCCGGCATTCGCATCTCCGTGTTGCAGGTGGTCGCGACCGCGACTCTCGCAGCCGTCGTCGCGTCGGGTGGGCTCGGACGCTTCATCGTCGACGGCATCGCGGTTCGAGACTTCCCTCGGGTGTTCGCCGGCGCGCTCGATGGTCGCCATGCTCGCCCTCACGATCGAAGCCGCGCTCGCACTCGGACAGCGCGCAATGGTGTCTGACGGACTTCGGGCCGAGGGCCCCCGTTCCGTCCGACAGCCTGGACTCGAAGCACAGGGGTCGTTGCTCCTGGTCGAGGCCGGTTCCATCCCCAACAGAGAGGAAGCCCCGTGACCAAGTCAGCGAAGTGGCTGCTCGCCGCTATGACACTGACCTTCTGCCTCGTTGCTGCGGCATGCGGTGACGACAGCGACTCGAGCGCGAGCTCCAGCGCGCCGGCGGCCAGCACACCGGCCGACAGCACGCCGCCGGACAGCTCCGCGGCGGGCAGCGCACCGGCCATCGTGTTCAAGGCCCTGGACGTAGGCGGGCCGCTCACGACCGGTGCGCTCGACAGCGGCGACATCGACATCGCGCTGCTCTTCTCGAGCCAGGGGATCATCGCCGACAAGGGTTGGGTCATCCTCGCGGACGACAAGAAGCTCCAACCCGTCGACAACCTCGTCCCCGTCGTCCGGACGGAGATCGCGGACACCCCCGGCGTGTCGGAGGCGTTGAACAAGGTCTCCGCCGCTCTCACGACCGACGAGCTCTCGGCGCTCAACCTCCAAGTCGACAGCGAGAAGAAGGATCCCGCCGACGTCGCGGAGCAGTTCCTCCTCGACAAGGACATCATCGGCGAGGCGAACGGCAGCGACGGCCTTGCCGGGGTGAACATCACCGTGGGCTCGGCCGACTTCAGCGAACAGGAGATCGTCGCCAACATGTACGCGCTGATCCTTCAGAACAACAGCGCCAACGTGACGACGAAGCTCAAGCTCGGCAGCCGTGAGGTCGTCGCCCCGGCCCTCGAGAGCGGCGAGATCGACGTCTACCCCGAGTACGTCGGCACCTACCTGACGTTCCTCGGCGGCACCGCGACGAGCGACCTCGACGAGACCGTGGCTGCGCTGCGGGAGATCGCGGAGCCGAAGGGAATCACGGTGCTCGAGCCGTCGCCGGCGGAGGACATCAACGCGCTCGTCGTGACGAAGGAGACCGCGGACAAGTACAGCCTCGTCAACATCTCCGATCTCGCGAGCGTCCCCGATCAGCTGACGATGGGCGGCCCGCCGGAGTGCCCCGAGCGTCCGTTCTGCATCCTCGGCTTCGAGGAGACCTACGGCCTGACGTTCGAGACCTGACCCACCTTCAATGCCCGCTCCGGGGTGCACTCGGAGCGGGCATGCTGGTCTCGCATGTTCGAGCGCTTCACCGACCGGGCTCGCCGAGTGGTCGTCCTGGCTCAGGAGGAAGCGCGCCTGCTGAACCACAACTACATCGGGACGGAGCACCTCCTCCTCGGTCTCGTCCACGAGACCGACGGCGTCGCCGCGAGGGCGCTCGTGTCGCTCGGCATCTCGCTCGACGCGGTGCGCCAGCAAGTGCGACAGATCATCGGCGAGGGTGGCTCGTCTCCCGCGGGGCACATCCCGTTCACACCGCGTGCGAAGAAGGTGCTCGAGCTGTCGCTCCGTGAGGCGCTCGCGCTCAAGCACAACTACATCGGCACCGAGCACATCCTGCTGGGCCTCATCCGTGAGGGGGAGGGAGTGGCGGCGCAAGTGCTCGTGACGCTCGGGGCCGATCTCCGCGCGGTGCGCAAGCGAGTCATCGAGGTCCTGGAGGGGTCGTCCACGGAGAGCATCGTCGTGGCGCGCCGCGAGTACGAGACGGAGGGGCTCGATCGAAGCCGATCTCGCCGCCGATCCGACGACGCAGTTCCTGCGCTGGTACGCCGACGCGAGCCTCTCCGGCCTCGATGAGCCGAACGCGATGACGCTCGCGACCGTCAGCCCTGATGGCGCATCCTGACGCGCGGGTCGTGTTGCTGCGCGGCGTCGACGCGCGCGGCTTCGTGTGGTTCACGAACCGCCACAGCCCGAAGGGGGTTGAGCTCGCAGCGAACCCGTACGCCACGCTGGTGTTCAACTGGGTGCCCATGCACCGCCAGGTCCGCGTCTCCGGCCCGGTGATCGAGATCGACGACGCCGAGTCGGACGAGTACTTCGCGACGCGTCCACGGGCGAGCCAGATCGGTGCGTGGGCGTCGCTGCAGAGCGAGGTGCTCGACGATCGAGCGACCCTCGACCGGGCAGTTGCTGCGATCGAGGAGCGGTACCGCGACACCGAGGTGCCGCGGCCTCCGCACTGGGGCGGGTACCGGCTCGTGCCCGAGACACTCGAGGTGTGGCAGGGCCGCGCCAACCGGCTGCACGATCGCTTTCGCTACAGCCTCGGCGAGGCGGGTTGGGTGATCGAGCGGCTCTGGCCCTAGCTCCAGCTGCTCGCGGCGGCCGCGAGCCCGTCGATCAGAGCGACCGTGTGCGGCACCAGGCCCGGCCCCTCCCAGTCCTTCCAGATCGGGCTGCGCCCGCGCACCCGTGGCGGGAGCTCGAGCTGAACCCCGCCACCGCGGGACAGGTTCGCCGGGTTCTCGGGGTGCAGCCCGCGCAGCGCAAGTGGGATCGCATCGAGGTCTGTGGCGATCGTGTAGTCGGGGAGCGCAGGGCGCAGATGCGCAGCGACGTGGTCGGCGAGCATGCGGTTCTGCCCGCCGACGCAGCAGCGTCGTCCAGAAGCCCTCGCGGCCGTAGCCGTGCACCGTGACGACGACATCCACGTGATCCAGGAACGTCCCGAGCGCGGGGGAGTGCTCAGGGCGCACCTCCGTCGACGGGATGTGCCAACGGAAGTCGGGCGGCTGCACGACCGCGTACAACGACGCACCCGAGGCGTCGGCAGCAGCGGTCGCAACGACATCGGTGACCTCCTCGAGGGAGCCCCCGTGGTACGCCATGAAGCCGAACGAGGATCGCAGCTCGACGATCTCTTGGACGCCCGGATGGGCGAGCAGCTCGTCGAACATCCGGCCGCGACCCGCCGCTACGAACGCCGGGCCGAGTCTCGACGCCGGGCGAACGTGTACCAGGCCGACACGCCGATCGCGACGGCGAGCACGAACGCGACGCGCCCCGCGCCCCAGCTCTGGATGTTCGAGGCGATGCGGGCCGAGAGGTCCTCGACGAAGGTGATCGGGCCCGACCCGGTCGAGCTCGAGTAATCGGTCGCGATGTTGAAGACCCAGTAGTAGACGAGATAGAGGCCGGCGACGATCAGCAGGCCACCAGCGACCCGGTCGACGTAGCGCATCGCGTGGCGGAGGGAGTGCAGCACCGACTGCTTCGCGAGAGCGAGGGCGACGGTCAAGGTCACGAGCACCATCGCCATGCCGAGGCCGTACGCGAGGAAGGTCGTGAGCCCCGAGACGAAGTTCGTGCGCGACAAGGTGCCGAACACGACGACGAGAAAGATCGGGAGGGTGCACGAGATCGATGCGATCGCGTACGACACGCCGAACAGGAAGATCGACCCGAGCGTGCGATTGCGGCCGCCCTTGTCGAGCCGTGGCGTCGAGAACGGCAGGTGGTAGCCGCGCAGCATCGCGATCCCGAGTGCGATCAAGCCGATGCCGATGGCGATCGTCGCCCATTTCACATAGTCGATGAATGACGAGATCCCTGCGTTCACGAGTGTCCCGACGATCCCGAACACGACGAGGAACCCGGCAGACACCGCCGCGCCGACCAGCAGCGCGCTGCCGACGCTCGCCCGGCGGTCGTCCTCGGTGCCCTTCGGCACCTCGATGCCGAGGAAGTACGAGAGGTACGCGGGGAGCATCGCGAACCCGCAGGGGTTCACGGTGGCGACCGCTCCGGCCGTGAAGGCGTAGGCGAGCGGAGCGTTGAGGTCGATCATGCGTCGAACAGCTTGTGGATCTCCGACCGGAGGTCACCGGCTGACAGCTCGCCGTTGTGCACCTCGACGACCGTGCCGTCGGCGTCGATGAAGACGGTCGTGGGCATGACGATCCCGCCGAACTCGCTCAGGAAGTCACCCTTCGGGTCCCTGGCTAGGTCGTAGGTCACGCCCGCCTTCTCCGCGATCGCCTGGCCGTCGCTGGCCCGATCCTGGTTGTTCATCCCGAGGAAGGCGACCTTGGCGCCGAGCTCCTCGTGTACCGACTGGAGGTCGGGCATCTCGCGCACGCAGGGCGCGCACCACGAGGCGAAGAAGTTCACGACCAGTGGAGTGCCGCGGTAGTCGGCGAACGTGCCCTTCGTGCCGTCGAAGCGCTCGAACGAATTGCTCGGTGCCACCTTGCCGTGCTCACTCGTGGCCGTCGGGATCGCGCCGAGGGTCGCAGGCTTGTCGTCGTCACCGCCGGTGAACAGGATCAGGGCGACGATCACGATGGCTGTGACGACCACGCCGAGCAGCACGCCCCGCCCGAGGGCTCGTCGGCGCACAGCACTGTCCACCCACGAGAGGCTAGGGGTCGAACCTCGTGCCCACGATTCGACCGCGGGCGGGGCGGGGCTCGCACAGAGGCGTCACCCCGGCCCGCCCCTGGCGGTGATCAGGTGCAGGACGGTCAGGCCGTCCGGATGAACGGAGGCAGCGGCACCTCGTCGACCACGATCTCGGGCCGCGGGTGCTTCGGGGGCCGGCCGCGCTTGCGCTTCTGCGCCACGATCCGACCGTTGTGCAGGAGCTGCCCGCCCCAGACCCCGAACGGCTCCTGCCGAGCCAGCGCCTCGGCGAGGCAGGGCTCACGGACCGGGCACTTCGAGCAGATCGCCTTGGCCCGCGCGATGTCGATGAGGTCCTCCGAGAAGAAGAGGTTCGTCAGCGTGGCGGCGCCGTCGTTGCAGCGGGCCTTGGCCCACCACGCAGCCGGCTGCGCCAGCGGCTGCTGTGTCTCGAGCTCCTGGTTGTCGTTGATGGCGTACATGTGGGTTCCCCCAAATCGAGTGCCGAGAAAGAGAAAAGCCGCCGGGATCTCCCGGCGGCTTCTGGGTTCTCGACGTTTTCGTGGTGCTTTACGTCGGAGACTCGCAGAGCCGTCGGGTGGAGTAGGCCTTGTGTGCCATGGGGATGGACGTGAGCGAGGTCGTGTCCACTTGCCACGTGAGGCCGCTTCCAAAGACGCGCGGACGCGCGCAGTTGGCCGGGTTGGCCATCTGATTCACGTCGTTCGTGCGCTTCATTCGGATGGTTCCTCGCTTGCTCGGTACTGCGTTCGCGTGCTACTGCGCCCAATGGGCCTGGACAGAGAACCACGCCTGGCCCGGCGGCGTCAACCGTTTATCGCCCCTGGGTTCATGAACACGGTCACAAATGGGGCCATAGTTGCGGCCGCCATGGCCGGTTTCGTCGAATTCGTCCCCCTCCCGCCTGCCGGGCGCCGGTACACCCGCACCCGTCCGGTGCGCCTCGGCGATTCCAGCCCCGGCGGGCGGCTGCGATTCGACGGCCTCGCCCGCTACCTCCAGGACGTTTCCAACGACGACACGCGCGACGCTGCCTTCGAGAACGACATGGCCTGGGTTGTGCGCCGTACGGCGATCGAGGTGCAGGCCGGGGCGAGGTTCGGCGAGGAGCTCACGTTGACGACGTTCGCGTCAGGAACCGGCCGCAGCTGGGCCGAGCGGCGGGTGACCGTGCGGGGGTCGCACGGCGCGTCGATCGAGGCGGCGAGCCTCTGGGTGCACTTGAACGACGACGGCCGGCCCAAGGCGCTGCCCGACGAGTTCTTCTCGATCTACGGCGAAGCGATCGGTGAACGGCGCGTGTCCGCGCGGTTGACGCACGGCGAACCCCGGCCGGATGGGCGCGTCGACTCGTGGCCGCTCCGGTTCACCGACTTCGACGTGCTCGGGCACATGAACAACGCGGCCTACTGGTCGGCGGTCGAGCAAGAGCTGTCACGGCGCCGCGATCTGCGTCCCCCGATGCTCGCCGAGGTCGAGTTCCGCGTCTCGATCGAACCCGACGATGCCGTCGAGATCCATGCGTGCGACAGCAACGACCGCCTCGAGATGTGGATGGTGGTGGGCTCGACGGTGAAGGCGACCGCGCTGGTGGCGCGGATCTAGCCGACTTCGTACAGCAGCTTGCCGTCCTCTGATCGGCACTCGGCGCTGCCGAGCAATCGCAGGTGCTCGAGGTGCGCATAGGTCTCGCTGTCGGCCATCGGCCCCCACGACCTCGGCGCGAACAGGTGTTGCGAGAGCTCGCCGACGGTCGCGAACCCACCGATCTCCCGTGACGCCTCGCGCAGCTTGTCGAGGCGTTCCTCGTGGTGGCGACGAATCGCCTTCGCGCGACCGGCGACATCGGTGAACGGATGACCGTGCGCGGGCAGCACGATCGTCACGCCTTCGAGCTCGGCCATGCGATCGAGCGATGCGAAGAACTGCGCCAGCGGATCCTCCGAGGTGCCGATACCGGAGATGTGTGGCGTGATGGTGGGCAACACGTGGTCGCCCGAGAGCAGCACGCCCTCTGCCGGGTCGAACAGGCACAAGTGGTCAGCGGTGTGGCCGGGCGTGTGCATCGACACCCACTCCCGCCGAGCGAGCTTCACGACTTCGGCATCCTCGACGCGCCGGGACGGCCGCGGAGGAGGAAAGGTGTTGTTGCTGCGCATCTCCTCGAACCGCTGGCGCCGATCGGGGTCGGGCATGAACTCGTCGCCGCCCCACGGGGTCGCTCTCCACGGGTTCGGGGCGTCTTCGAGCGGCGTTTCGTCCTCCGACGGGTCCCACCACGTGCGGAACAGCTCGTGCGTGACGATCTCAGCTCCGACCTCTTGCCGCACCCGCCCGGCACCGCCGAAGTGATCGGGATGCGAGTGGGTGACGATCACGGTGTGCACCCGCGCCAGCCCCGCCCCTGACCGGTCGAGCCGGTCGACCAGATGCGTCCACGATTCCTCGCCCGGCAGCCCGGGATCGACGATCGCGATGCCCCGCTCGTCCTCGAGCGCGTAGCAGTTGACGTGTCCGAGTCCCGGCATGTCGATCGGCAGCTGCATGCGCAGCACCCCCGGCGCGACCTCGGTGATCTCGGACGAGGCGTCTTCCTGCTCCTGGCGGCGAGGCTTGTCCACCCCGGCAGGCTACGCCGTGGATTCGGGCGTCGAACGCGGCGCGAAGACTTCGTCGCGGTAATAGCGCAGCTCGAGCACGCTCTCGCGGATGTCGTCGAGGGCTCGGTGGTTGCGCTCCTTGCGAGGTCGTGCCGCCCGCTTCTCCGGGTACCAGCGGCGCACGAGCTCCTTGATGCTCGACACGTCGATCGACCGGTAGTGGAGGAAGCTCTCGATGTCGGGCAGGTACGCGGCGAGGAACCGTCGGTCGGTGCCGATGCTGTTACCACAGAGCGGGACGATCCCCGCCCCTGGAAGGTGCTCGGTGAGGAACGCCAGCGTGTCCTTGCCGGCTTGCTCGAGGGTCATCGTGGACGACTCGATCGCGGTGAGCAGACCGCTCTTCGTGTGCATCTCGCGTACGACGTCGTCCATGCGAGCGAGGACGTCGGGTGGTTGGTGGATCACGAGGTCGGGTCCCTCGGCGACGATCTCGAGGTCGTCGTCGGTGATCAGCGTCGCGATCTCCACGATGACGTCCCTCGCCGGGTCGAGCCCCGTCATCTCGAGGTCCATCCACGCGAGCACGGGCCGACTGTAGGCGGCGCCCTACGCTGCGCCCCGATGGGCGGCCGACTCGACATCCCGCTCGTGCGCCTCGACCCGGACCTCCCGCTTCCCGCGTATGCGCGATCGGGTGACGCGGGGGCCGACCTGTGCGCCCGCGAAGACGCCACGCTCGCGGCCGGTGGTGGCCGAGCGGTGGTCCCAACCGGCGTCGCGATCGCCATCCCCGAGGGATACGCCGGGTTCCTGCTCCCGCGCAGCGGGCTCGCGTTGAAGCACGGCGTCACCGTCCTGAACACTCCGGGGCTGATCGACTCGGGATACCGCGACGAGCTCAGGGTCGTGTTGGTGAACACGGATCCACGGCAGGTGTACGTCGTCCACCGCGGTGACCGCATCGCCCAGCTCGTCATCCAGCCGGTCGAGGCGTGTGCCTTCCTCGTCGTCGACGAGCTCGAAGGCGAGAACCGCGGGGGAGGGTTCGGCCACACCGGCCCCTGAGCCGCGTCACGGCTCGCGGATGACCTTCTTCGGGTTCTTGTCGTCGCGCTCGCCGAGGTAGCTCGGCTGGCGAAGGATGCTCTCGTGCGTCCACTCTGCGAACGCGACCTCCACCACCATCTCGGGACGAACCCAGTGTGCGATCTTGCGGGTCGGTGGCGGCGGAGGCGGATCGAACGGACACCGGTCTGACGCGAGCTCGGCGAACCGGGCCATCAGCCGCCGCAGCTCGCGTTCCTTGAAGCCGGTTCCGACCCGCCCGCTGTAGCGGAGCTTGCGACCCTCGTACACGCCGACAAGGAGCGCGCCCATCGTCTGCTCGCGGTTGCCGGTGCCGCCGATCCACCCGCCCACGACGAACTCTTGCTGCGGGCGGTGCTTGACCTTGCGCCACGCGCCGGATCGTCGACCGATCTCGTAGGGGCTGTCGGACCGCTTGGCGACGATGCCCTCGAGTCCGCGTTCTCTGGCCGCGTCCAAGAGCGCGCCGCCATCGATCTGTCGCGGTGAGACCAGCCAGTGCGGCCCGGGCTCGACGAGCTGCTCGAGCACTCGTCGGCGATCGTCATAGGGCAGCGCGGTGATGTCTCGACCGTCGACCTGCAGCACGTCGAAGACGACGTAGGTCACCGGTCCCGCGCCCTGTTGCAGCCGGCTGAAGCTCGGCCGATTCTCCTCGTCGAGTGCGACGACCTCGCCGTCGAGGATGGCGTCGCGCGCGTTGACGCCCGCCGCGAGACCGGCGAGCTCAGGCCAGCGCGCCGTCGAATCGAGCTGGTTCGAAGACTGCAGTCGGACCTTGCCGCCATCCACGAAGGCGACGACGCGGTTGCCATCCCACTTGATCTCGAACTCCCACCCCTCGTCGGTCGGGACTGCGTCGCTCGACACTGCCTTCATGGGGGCGATGCCCCATCGCAGCGCCATCGACGGCGCCGGTCAGGCCCGGGGCGGTCGGCTCGACAGCACGCCTTCGGCTTCGAGCCGGTCGAGCTCGGGGTCGGAGACGTCGAGCAGCTCGCGCAGGATCTCTCGGTTGTGCTCGCCGCGGTACGCGGGCACGCCACGCACGCCGGTCTCCGCGCCCGAGAACCGCCAGGGCGAGTTCGGCAGGCGCAGCGTGCCGCCCGAGCGGTCGTCGACCTCGACGATCGCGCCGCGCGCTTCGGCCCAGTCGGTGTTGCTGATCTCCGCGACGGTGCGCATGACGCCCATCGCCAGGCCGTGCTCGGCGAGCGTCGTCTCGATCGCGTCGAGGTCGTCGATGGCGGACGACCATTCCGCGAGCGCCTCGACGATCTCGTCGAGGTGCTCGACGCGCGCCTCGACGGTCGCGAAGCGAGGGTCCTCGATCAGGTCCTCGCGACCGGCGGCGCGCATGTACAGCTCGAACGTGCCCTTGCCCGCGGGATGGCCCGAGATGACGATGTGGTGGCCTTCGGCCGTCGGGATCACGGGGTAGTCGCCAGGCGCGAACGACGGCACGTCGTCGTGCACAGCCCCTCCGTTGAGGTGCCAGTGCGCGTGCTCGTTGATGGTGAGCATCGTCTCGGCCATCGCGATGTCGATGCGTTGCCCGATACCCGTCTGCTCACGCTGGTACAGCGCCGCGAGGACCGCGGAGAGGCACTCGAGTGCGGTGTACACGTCGCCGTGCGAGAAGACGTCGTTCGCGACAGCGCCGTGGCGGGCTTGCCCCTGCGCCCAGGTGATGCCCGCCTCGGCCTGCACGACGGGCGCGTACGCACGTCGGCGTGACCAGGGGCCTTGCTGGCCGTATCCGCTGATCGATGCGATGACGAGACGCGGGTGCTCCGCGAGCAGCTGATCGGGGTCGAGGCCCATGCGCGTCATCACGCCGGGCCGGAAGTTCTCGAGCACGACGTCGGAAAGCCCTGCGAGTGATCGCACGATCGAGACCGCCTCCGGCCGACCGAGGTCGAGGCTCACGTTGCGCTTCCCGCAGTTCTGCTGCGCGAAGTAGCTCGCCATCGAGTGCTTCCGTGGCCACGAGAAGCGCGTCAGGTCGCCCTCGGGAGGCTCGACCTTGATCACGTCCGCTCCGAGGTCGACAAGCATGCGTCCGCAGTGCGGTCCGGCGAGCACGCGCGACAGATCGAGCACGCGCACGCCGTCGAGAGGGCCGGCGCCAGTCATGGCGCCCGAGCCTAGGGTGTCGCCCATGACGACGGATCGGTCGAGCCTTCCGCGCTACGACGACCTCCCGATCATCGATGGGCCCTCGACGCGCGCTTCGTGGGGCGTCTGGGGGGACCACGACGTGTTCGGTTGCCTCAACCTCCTCACCCCCGACCGCGTCGTCGAGGCGGCGAAGCTCGTCCGACGCGGAGCACTGTTCCCTCTCAACTGGGACATGCGGATGCCCGACCCCCCGCTGTTCAGCCGGGCACGCTTCGAGCACGAGGTCACGGGCAAGCCGCCGTCGGTCGGGCACGACGACGTGCTGCACGGGTGGAACACGCAGAGCTCGTCACAGTGGGACGGGTTCCGTCATGTGCGCCATCCTGTCCATGGCCACTATGGCGGCGTCGCGGACGAGGAGCACGGGATGCACCACTGGGCGACGCGCGGTCTCGCCGGTCGTGCGGTGCTCGCGGACGTCGGGAGATGGCGCGCCGCGCAGGGTCGACCCCTTCAGATGGACCAGCCGGACGCGATCACGCCTGAGGACGTCATGGGCAGCCTCGACAGCCAGGGCACCACGGTCGAGGCCGGTGACGTCCTGCTGATGCGGACCGGTTGGGTGGGCTGGTACGCGTCGCGAGACGCCGACACCCGCACGCGGATCAGCGACCGTACGCAGATGGCCGCCCCTGGACTTCCTCCTGGCGAGGCGACCGCCCGCTTCCTGTGGGATCTGCACATCGCGGCGATCGGCGCCGACAACCCCGCGGTGGAGATCTGGCCTCCGGGAGCGCTGCTGGATCCGAAGGTTGTCGACGAGGTGCGCGCCGACCCCTCGCGCATGCCCGAGACGTTCGTCCACACGCTGCTCCTTCCGATGCTCGGGATCCCGCTCGGCGAGATGTGGAACCTGGAGCCGCTCGCCGACGACTGCGCGGCGGATGGACGCTACGAGTGCTTCTTCACCTCCGCCCCGCTGAACCTTCCCGCGGGCGTCGCGTCGCCGCCGAACGCCCTGGCGATCAAGTGACGTCGCAACGTCCGCTCGCGGGGATGGCCGCGCTCGTCACGGGTGGCGGCAGCGGCATCGGTCTCGCGTGCGCGTCGTGGCTCCTCCGCGACGGCTGCGCGGTGACCATTGCCGGGCGCACCGAGGCGAAGCTCGTTGGTGCCGCCGAAGGTCTGCGCGCCGATGCGCCCGACGGCGTCGAGGTGAGCACCGTGGCGTGCGACGTCGCGGACGAGGGCGCGGTCCGCGACGCGGTCGGGCGAGCGAGCGAAGCGGTGGGAGGCCTGCACATCGCGGTGCTCGCTGCCGGGACCGGCACGTTCGGTCCGGTGCTCACGACCGACGTGGCCGCCTGGCAGGCCGTGCTCGACACGAACCTCACGGGCACATTCCTCGGCATCAAGCACGCCGGCGCCCAGATCGCCGCGAGTGGCGGAGGCGCCATCGTCGCGATCTCCTCGATCGCGGGGCCGCTCACCCACCGGTTCATGAGCGCGTACTGCGTGAGCAAGGCCGGGCTGGAGGCGCTCGTCCGCAACGCCGCGGACGAGCTCGGCATCGCGGGCGTCCGCGTCGAACGCGGTGCAGCCCGGGCTCGTGCCCACCGATCTCGCCGAGCGCGCTGGTGAACGATGACGGCATCAGGGCCGACTACCTCAGCCAGATGCCCCTTGGGCGCTTGGGCACGGTGGACGACATCGCCGCCGGCGTGCGTTATCTGGCAGGGCCCGAATCTTCGTGGGTCACCGGCCAGTGCCTGGCGATCGACGGTGGGCACACGCTGCGCCGCGGTCCCGATCTCGAACCTGCCGCGCGCCTCCTGTTCGGCGACGATGTCGTAGAGGGCCGCATCCCGCGCTGACGCCATAGCGAAAGACCCCACGGCGTCTCGTCTCGCGTCGTTTCGTGGCGTTCCATGCCGTCGTGACGCGCCTGATCCTCAAGCCTGCGCCCTCCGGGCCGACAAGACACAGGCACGTGACACGCGCGTTCTGGACGGAGGTGCAGGTGGCGATTCAGACGACCGGGGGTGGGATGCCGCATCGACGTGGCATGCCGGCGCACCGCTCGTGAACCGCGCCACGCGATACGTCGTCGTCGGCACCGGCCTGGCTGGTCTCGGCGCGACGATCGCCGCATTCGCGCTCACGTCCGAGCAAGGGTGGGGCAACCCGCTGTTGATCCTCGCGCTCGCGATTCCCCTCGCGATCGGCTGGGTCTTCCCCCTGCGCTTCCTGCGCAACGAAGAGGCGGAGACCCTGCAGCTCCATGAGGTGTACTCCGTCATCGCGATGCTGCTGCTCCCGCCCATGGGAGTTCTCGCGGTGTTTCTCATTGGCACCACGGTCGGCCTCGCGCTCAGCCGCAGCACGCTGATCAAGGCGATCTTCAACTTCGGCCAGATGATGCTTTCGGTGGTCATCGGGCTGACGATCTTCCTGCTGATCGACGCCGGTGCTCCAGGAGAGATCTCGGTCCGTGCCGTCCTCGCGGCGATCGCGGCCGCTCTCGCGATGTCGGCGATCAGCCAAGCCCTCGTCAGCCTCGTCATCGCCGCGAGTGAGGGCATCTCGTTCTGGGCGAACCTGCGTGACGGCCTCGGTCTTCGCTTCCTGCAGTGGGTGAGCGCTGTGTCGGTCGGGATGCTCGCGGCGCTGAGCGCGGCGACCTACCCGTGGTCCCTCGTGCTCGCCGCGGTGCCGTTGGTGCTCGTCCAGGTCGTGCTCTCCGAGCACCTCCGTGCGCGACTCGATCGCGAGCGGTTGAACCGGCTTCTCCGAACCGCGGAGGAGGTCCACTCGTCGGTCGATCCCGACGCGGTGACCAGTGCCCTCGTGCACAGCGCCGAGGAGCTCTTGCACGCGCGCGAGGCGTGGGTCGGCACCGTCCCGCCTCATGAGGACGAGCGCGGCGTGCGCCTGCCGGTGAGCGACGATCAGGAGCAGTGGCTCGTCGTGAGCGGCCGCAAGGGCGTCTCGGGCTTCAACGCGGACGACACTCAGCTGCTCGACGCGATCGGCGCGATCGGCGCGTCCGCCCTCGAGAACGCCCACCTCGTGAGCCAGATCCGCCATCAAGCCACCCACGACCGGCTCACCAGCCTTCCCAACCAGCTGCTCTTCGAGGACCGTGTGAACCAGGCCGTGCAACGCGCGCGGTCGCTGCGCGAGAAGCTCGCCGTGCTCATGCTCGACCTCGACGGCTTCCAGAAGGTCAACGCGAGCCTCGGGCACGCGATGGGCAACGAGCTCCTGAAGCGAGTCGGCGGACGCCTCACGGGCGCGGTGCGTGAAGGCGACACCGTTGCGCGCATGAGCGCCGACGACTTCACGATCCTGCTGCCCGGCGTCGGTGACGGCGAAGCGCTCGGGATCATGGCCGAGCAGCTGCTCGGTGCGGTGAGCCGGCCGTTCGTGATCGACGGGCACGAGCTCTTCATGACCGCGAGCGTCGGCATCGCGGTGTATCCCGACGACGGCTCGCACGCGGGTCAGCTCCTCCGCAACGCCGACACTGCGATGCACCGTGCGAAGGACGCCGGCGGCAACTGCACTCGGCTGTACGACCCCGGCACCAACGAGCAGGCACAGATGCACCTCGCTCGGCGCAGTGAGCTGCACAACGCGCTGCGCCGTGACGAGCTGCGGGTTCTGTATCAGCCCCAGATCGACCTGCGCACCGGTCATGTCGTCGGCGTCGAGGCGCTCGTTCGATGGGAGCACCCCGCACTCGGGTTGCTCACGCCCGCGGACTTCGTGCCGTTGGCCGAGGAGTCCGACCTCGTCGTCGAGGTCGACACCTGGGTGATGCGCCACGCGTGCCGCCAAGCGGTCCTCTGGGACGCGGAAGGGCTGCCCGGCCTGCGCATGGCGGTGAACCTCTCGGGCCGCAACTTCTCCGACGACCGCATCGTGGGCCGCGTGGCGATGGTGCTGCAGGAGACGAGCCTCGCCGCGAACCGGCTCGAGCTCGAGATCACCGAGAGCCTGGCCCTGCGCGAGTCGGAAGGAGCGCTCGACATCGTGCGGCGCGTCCGGGACTTCGGGTCCGCGTTTCGCCATCGACGACTTCGGCACCGGCTATTCCGCTCTCGCCCAGATGCAGCGGTTCCCGGTCGACCGGCTGAAGATCGATCGCACCTTCATCTCCCAGATCACGTCCGCCCAGGGCGTGGCGCCGCTCGTGTCGGCATTCATCGGGATCGCCCGGGCCTTGCGCCTCGAGGTCGTGGCCGAGGGTGTCGAGACCCTCGAGCAGCAGACCTTCCTGCGGACTCACGGCTGCAAGGAGGCCCAGGGATTCCTCTACAGCCGGCCGGTCCCCGCTGACCAGGTGGCGGCGCTCGTCCGCAAGCCCTCGCTCGGTCTCCACGTCGCCGGGTCCGAGCCCGACCTCTGAGAGCCATCGACGCCGCCTACCGACCAGTAGGTAGGCTGCGAGCGTGACTCCCAGCACATCGTTCTCCGACCTCGAACCGGTCGTCGGCCAGCTGCTCGAGCGCCACCTGGCGACCACCAAGGAGTGGTTCCCCCACGAGCTCGTGCCGTACAGCCGGGGCCGTGACTTCGAGGCGGGCGCACCATGGCGGCCCGACGACTCCTTCCTCCCCCTCGATGAGGCTGCCCGGAGCTCGCTGTTCGTGAACCTCCTCACAGAGGACAACCTGCCGTACTACTTCCGCGACATCGACGGCCTCTTCGGGCGCGACGGCAACTGGGGGGAATGGGCGCGGCGCTGGACGGCCGAGGAGGGCCGTCACTCGATCGTGATCCGCGACTACCTCACCGTGACGCGGGCAGTGGATCCGGTCGCGCTCGAGCGCGGTCGCATGGCGCAGGTGAGCAAGGGCGAGGTGCCGGCACCGACGAGCCCGTTCAACGGCGTCGTCTACCTCACGCTGCAAGAGCTCGCCACGCGCATCGCGCACCGAAACACCGGGAAGGTGCTCGACGACCCCGTTGGCTACGAGCTGATGGCACGGGTGGCCACCGACGAGAACTATCACCACCTCTTCTACCGCGACCTCGCCTCTGCGGCGATCGAGCTCGACCCGTCACAGATGGTGATCGCGATCGAGCACGAAGTGCGCACGTTCGCGATGCCGGGCACCGGCATCCCGGACTTCGACAAGCACGCGCAGCGCATCTCGCGGGCCGGCATCTACGACCTCGCCGTGCACCACGAGCAGATCCTGCTGCCGATCGTGGTGCGCCAGTGGAAGGTCGCCGACCTCACCGGACTGAGCGGTCCCGCCGAGGCGGCCCGTGATCTGCTCATGGCCTACCTCGAGCGCACCGGTCGCGTGTCGGCGCGCTTGGCGGCTCGACGTGAACAGCGCGAGCAGACGATGGCGTCGGCGCGCTGACGTCCTTACCTGAGCCTGAGCTTCAGCCCACGTCCACCGGACGCGGCGGAGGTGCCGGAGGGGTGCGCGAGAGTGCGTCGTTCGCCACGCCGGCCGGGGCTGGCCGTGGGGCCGGCGGCGGGGCCGGTGGTCGTCGGGCGCCATCGGGTCCCGTCGCGAGACCCCGATCGATGGGCACGGAGACGGCGTAGAACAGGCCCGCCGCGAGCGCGATCAACATCGCGATCATGCACGCGGTGCGCACGCCCCAGATCGACGCAACGATGCCTCCTGCGGCCGCGCCGGCCCCTTGCGCGAAGTAGAGCACCCCCTGCGCGAGCCCGAACGCTGATGCGCGGGACTCATTCGGCACCCGCGTGCCAAACACGGTGTTCGTGGGGATGAGCGTTCCGAAGATGACGCCCACACCGAGGAAGCCGACGAGGATCAGTGGCATCGACGTGTCGGCGCCGAAGAACACGAGCGCGACGGCAGCGCCGCCGAACGTGACGGTGCCTGCGGTCCGCAGAAGGGCTCGCGCGCTGCCGTGAAAGGGGACGACCGATGAGACCAGGATCGTCCCGATGGGCACAGCGGCGGCCAGCAGGCCAGGGCCGGAATCGCCGGTGCCGAGGTGACGGAGGGCATAGACCGCCACCTGGGACTCGGGGATGATCGCGGTCGCAGAGGCGATCGCGACCAACACCACCGCGCGACGGATCATCACGTCAGACCAGATCGCGTGTGCGCCCGCCCGCAAGCCGATCCGGTTACCCCTCGCGGCGGGAGTGCGTCCTACGCGGAGCCTGCTCAGGATGATCGCCGAAGCAAGGAAGGACATGCTGTTGACGACGAGCGCACCCCGCGCGCTGATCGCCGCGACGAGGACACCGCCGAGGAGATAACCGAGCGCGAGCATGCTCTGCGAGGCGATCTGCGAGATCGCCAGCGCGTCGGGGTACTGGTTGCCGGGCACGGTCTCGGGCAGCAGGGCCGCGCGAGAAGCGGCGAACGGTGGCGACGGCAGGCCGGCGACGAACGTGAGGGCGAGGACGGCCAAGATGGGCATCGGGATGAGGAGGGCGAGGAAAGCGATCGCCCGGACCAGATCGCAGTAGATCATCACCTGCCGCCTCGGCAGCCGATCGCCGAGGGTGGCGAGCACCTGGCCGATGCCGAGCCAGGGCAGCACGCTGAATGTGACGACCAGCGCCGTGAGCGCGGCCGAGTCGGTGCGCTCGAGCACGAGGATGGCCAGCGCGACGCGCGCCGCCCAGTCGCCGATCTCGGAGAGGACCTGCGCGCTGAAGATGATCGCGAACTCGCGGCTCGCGAGCGGCGCCCGCAGCTGTCGCAGCCGGTTGCGCAGTGCTCCCACCTCCTTGACGGGCGACACGGTAGACGGGCGTCAACATCTCTCCGATCCGAGCGCGCTCCGTGCTCGCTTGAACGCGTCACGTGCCCGACTGCGGATGAGCGTGTGTAGAAGAGGTATCGGCTCTTCCCACGCCGGACTGCAGCGCGTACGATGCGCCTGTTGACTTCGGTCAACAGCGATGCGTTTGGAGGGGAGGTGGTGCCCAATGCGCGGCGGAGCCTGGCAGTAAGCCAGTTCCGGAGCCGCGTTGCACTCGAGCGTCAGGGGCGATCCCCGACTCACAAGACACATGGTGTCTCGGAGGCCTGACGCCTCACACCCAGCGCTCCAGGAGCGTTCAAAGCGATCTGGAGCCCCCGTCCCGATACCCCCGGCATCCCACGCCCCTCCGTCACATTCGATGACGCCGGTAAAGGAGCGGGGGCTTCACCGCGCTTCGGCGCCGGCCAGCGCGCAGGCGTGTGTCCCGCGCCAGACTGCGCACCATGCCGCCGACGATCGCCGAAGTCCACGCTGCGCTCACCGCTCCCGGCCAGATGTTCGAGATGGAAGAGGTCGCGATCCGCGGCATTCCCACTCGCACCTGGAAGCTCGCACCACCTTCGTTGCGCGCGGTGCTCGAGCAGAGCCTCGCCCAGCGCGATCTCACCTTCCTCGTGTACGAGGACGAGTCGCTGACCTTCGGACAGCACTTCGCCGCGGCTGCGACGCTCGCCCATCGGCTGATCGACGACCTCGGTGTCCGAAAGGGTGATCGCGTCGCAATCGCGATGCGCAACTTCCCCGAGTGGTCGATCGCGTTCTGGGCAGCGGCTGCTGCAGGCGCGGTGATCGTGCCGCTCAACGCGTGGTGGACCGGCTCTGAGCTCGAGTACGGGCTCAGCGATTCGGGGTCGGTCGTCGCCTTCGTCGACGACGAGCGCAACGAGCGCCTCGCGGAGCACTACGCGGCGTTGCCGAACCTCCGCGCCGTGGTCGTCGCGAGGAGCGAGCACCCGCTCGCGAGTCCCGCCCAGCGCTTCGAGGACGTGCTCGGCGACGTCGATCCGACGGCGACACTGCCGCAGGTCGAGCTCGACCCCGAGGACGACGCCACGATCTTCTACACGTCGGGCACGACCGGACAGCCGAAGGGCGCGCTGGGAACCCAGCGCAACATCTGCACGAACCTCATGAGCCTCGTGTTCGCCACTGCTCGTTCGTCGGCTCGCTCCGAGTCGGCCGCACCGGCGATGCCGGGCGGCGGCGAGCAGAACGCGTACCTCTTGTCCGTTCCGTTCTTCCATGCGACCGGTTGCCACTCGGTCTTGGTCGCCAACCTCGCGTTCGGCGGGAAGATCGTCATCATGTACCGCTGGGACGCGGGCCGCGCGCTCGAGCTGATCGAGCGTGAACGCATCACGACGTTCGGCGGGGTGCCGGCGATGGTGTGGCAGGTCCTCGACCACCCCGACTTCGCGAAGCGCGACATCTCGAGCGTGAAGTCGATCGGCTACGGCGGTGCGCCCGCGGCGCCTGAGCTCGTACGGCGCATCGAGGCGATGTTCCCCGGCCGCACGCCCAGCAACGGGTACGGGCTCACGGAAACGTCGTCGGTCACCACGATGAACTCGGGTGCCGACTACCTCCGCAAGCCCGACAGCGTCGGTGTCCCGGTGGCCGTGTGCGACGTGAAGGTGGTCGATGACGAGGGCAACGCGTTGCCGATCGGCTCTGTTGGTGAGCTCTGGATCAAGGGTCCGAACGTGGTGAAGGGCTACTTCAACAAGCCCGAGGCCACGGAGGCTTCGTTCACCGACGGATGGCTGCACAGCGGTGACGTCGCGCGTCTCGACGACGAGGGCTTCGTGTTCATCGTCGATCGTGCGAAGGACATGGTCATCCGCGGCGGCGAGAACGTGTACTGCGTCGAGGTCGAAGCGGCGCTGTTCGAACATCCCGCGGTGTCCGACGCAGCGGTGATCGGCATCCCGCACCGGGTGCTCGGTGAGGAGGTCGGCGCCGTCGTCACCGTGGCGCATGGCAAGACGGTGACCGAGGACCAGCTGAAGGCGCACGTCGCCGAGCGGCTCGCGGCGTTCAAGGTCCCGGTGCGCATCTGGTTCCGTGATGAGCCGTTGCCCCGCAACCCGGCCGGCAAGATCCTCAAGCGCGATCTGCGGACGGAGCTCGTCGGCGATTGAGCCTTGCGGATCGTGTCGACGCGGTTCACGCGGAGTTCCGGCGCCTCAGTGCCCTCGCCCTCGGCGGCGAGGTGCGCGCCGACGACGGCGCGCTGCTCTGGGCAGGGCCGACAGCGGCGGCAATCGTCGCGAACGGCGCGATTCGTCATGACCACCGCCTGTCGGTAGAAGCGCTGTTCGCCTCTGCGGCTGAGTTCTTCGCGCCGCGTGGTCGTGGCTACACCGTCTTCTGTCGTAGTGACATCGACGTCGATCTCGTGGATGCGTGTCGCGCTCAGGGGTACCGCGAGCTTGCCGCGGGCGGCTTGCCCGAGATGGTCCTGCACGCTCCGCCGTCAGTGCCCGCTCGCGCTGACCGCGTGACCGTTCGGGAGGTCTCGACGGACGACGATCGGGCGGACTACCTCAGCGTGTTCGCCGAGTCCTACGCGCAGCTCGGCGCGTCGAGGGACACCGTCGACGGCGTGATGCCGCCGCTCGACATGCTGCGTCGGGACGACGTTGGTGCGTTCGTAGTCGACCTCGCCGGAGAGCCGGCGGCCGTGGCCATGTCGGTGCTCATCGACGGCGTAGCGGACATCCATTGGGTCGGCACGATGCCGTTCGCAGGCCGCCGCGGTCTCGGGGAGCTCGCGACCGCGACGGCGGTGGAGCACGGCTTCGCGCACGGAGCCGATGTCGCCGCGCTTCAGGCCTCGCCGATGGGCGATCGCCTGTACCGGCGGATGGGTTTCGTCGAGCTGTACCGCTACGAGGAATATGTGGTCGCCGCGACATGACAGGCTGCAGCCATGAGTGACGTCCCGAACCCCGATGGCTCCTCTCCGCGCAAGACGAAGTTCGGTGCACCGCCGCCGATGGTGATCGATCCGTCCAAGCGGTACACGGCGGTGATGGAGACCTCGATGGGCAGCCTCACGATCGCCCTCGACGCGGCCGCCGCGCCGAAGACCGTGAACAACTTCGTGTTCCTGGCGCGGTGGCACTACTACGACGGCATCATCTTCCATCGCATCATCAAGGGCTTCGTGTGCCAAGGCGGCGATCCCGAGGGTTCCGGTCGTGGCGGACCGGGCTATCGCTTCGAGGACGAGCTGCCGAAGCAGGGTCGGTACGAGATCGGCTCGCTCGCGATGGCGAACGCCGGCCCGAACACGAACGGCAGCCAGTTCTTCCTCATCTCCGGACCCGACGGGGCGCGGCTGCCACCGCAGTACTCACTCTTCGGCAAGGTCGTGAAGGGCCTCGAGGTCGTCGAAGCCATGCAATCCGTGCCGACCGGCGGAGGCGACCGCCCGAAGGAGGACGTTGTCATCCAGTCGGTGACGATCACCGAGTCTGACTAGTGCTCGGTCGTGTCACGCGGGTCCGCTGGTACCCGGTGAAGTCGATGCAGGGTGACGACCTCGACGGTTCGGCGTTCGGCGAGCGAGGCATCCCCGGTGATCGTCACTGGGGTGTCGCGGACGCGTCGACCGGTGTGGTGCTCTCCGCGAAGCGCGAGCCGCGGTTGCTCGAAGCGACGGCGACGGTCGTCGATGGCGATGCCCTCATCGCGTTGCCCGACGGGTCGTCGATCCGCAGCGACGATCCCAAGGTCGACGCAACGTTGTCGTCATGGCTCGACCGTGACGTGCGGTTGGTCGCGGCAGGCTCGGATGGTCGAGGCACGTTCGAGATCGGTGGCGACTTCGAGGACGACAGCCACCCTGTGATCCACCAGTGGCAGGGTCCCGTCGGGACGTTTCACGACTCCCGACCGGTGCACCTGCTTTCGACAGCCTCCCTCGCGGCCATCGAGAGCGAGCATCCCGGCGGTGCCTTCGATGTCGTCCGGTTCCGGCCGAACCTGGTAGTCGACGTCGAGGGCGAAGGGTTCGTCGAGGAGCGCTGGATCGGCGCCACGGTCTCGATCGGGGCAGCGAAGCTCGAGATCATCAAGCCGACCAGCCGCTGCGTGATGACGACACGGCCGCAGGTCGGGTTGCCACGGGACCTCGACGTCCTGCGCACGATCAACCGCGTGAACGACGGAAACCTCGGCGTGCAGGCGCGGGTGGTCGAGGAGGGCCGCATCGAGGTCGGGGACGCGATCGAGGTCGTCTAGCGGCGGCGCGGGTCCGTTCCCGCTTCTGTGTCGCAAAGTGCGCCAGAAGTGGCGCGTTCTGCAACAGAGAGCCCGCGGGTGAGGGTCAGGTCGGCTTCGCGGAGATCGGCTGGAACGAGGTGAAGTCGAGGTCCATCAGCTTCTCGGCGATGCTGGCGACGCGGCGGCCTTGGTAGCGCGCCGCGTCGAGCACGGTCTCGGGCACGGTGACCTGACCCCACGATGTGTCGTGCGACGTGCCGTAGGGGTTGCCGCCGGCTGCGAACACGGCAGGATCGGTGTAGCCGACAGGCACGATCACGCATCCCCAATGGCAGAACGTGTTGTGCATCGACACGATCGTGGTCTCGAGGCCACCGTGCGTCGTCGATGCCGTCACGAACCCCGAGGCGACCTTGCCGTTGAGACGCCCTTGGGACCACATGCGCGCCGTCGAGTCGACGAACATCTTCAGCTGCGCGGCCATGTTGCCGTAGTGGCTCGGCGTTCCGAGCACCATGGCATGGGCCCATTCGATGTCGGCGAGCTCGGCCTCGGGCACGTGCTTCCAGTCCTCGACCGTCGCCGCCCACCTCGGCACCGACGCGATCTGCTCGGGGGACGCGGTCTCGCGGGCCTGGCGCACGCGCAGCTCGGCGCCTGCCTGTTCGGCGCCTTCGGCGATCGCCCGTGCGATGCGGTGGCCGTTCTCGAACATCGAGTAGTAGATGACTGCGACGTTGGCCCCCATCGAAGGCGCAGGTTAGAAGTGATCGATCCGGGTGACACCCTCGTCGACATCGTCGACGAGGACGATCAGGTCGTGGACGTCGTCACCCGCCGCGAGATGAGGGCCCGAAACCTTCGCCATCGCAGCGTCGGGATCGCCGTGCTCGACCATGAAGGCCGGGTCCTCGTCCATCGCCGGGCGGACACGAAGGACGTGTGGCCGGGCCGGTGGGACATGGCCGTCGGAGGCGTGGTCGACGCCGGTGAGGGTTGGGAGGAGGCGGCGGCCCGCGAGCTGGCCGAGGAGGTCGGCAGCCGCGCCCCGATCACCGAAATCGGGCGAGGGCGCTACGAGGACGACGACGTGAGGGCGATCGGTCGCATGTACGTCGCTCGCGACGACGGCCCGTTCGAATTCGCGGACGGCGAGGTCGTCGAGGCGTTCTTCGTCACGGTCGCGGAGCTGCGTGAGCGGATCGCCCGCGACGTGTTCGTGCCCGACAGCCTCGTGATGGTGTGGCCGTTGCTCAGCGGCGGGGGAGTCGATCCTTCCACCACGTGAAGGCGGTTTCGTCGACGCCGTACGCGCCGCACATCAGGCGCCCGGCTTCGACGACCTCGCCGCGCCGGAGCGCAGCGGCAGCGCGATCCCAGTCCGCGGACCTCGGCGGCAACGGCAAAGCCCGGACGTCGCTCGCGCTGAGCTTGAGCGCGCTCGAAGACCTCGCTGCGCCGAGGCGCTGCGTCGCTGCCCATGCACTGACCGGTGGCGAGCAGAGCGCCGCGGCGAGCGGCCACAGACGCGCTGGCTCTGCAGCGACGGATATCACCGGCACAGCCGGGACCCACGAACCGGTCTCGTCGACCGCGGCCTCGATGACCCGGGTCTGCGTCGCGACGAGCACCTTCGGAACGAGTCGCGCGCGTAGGCGCGCGGACAGGGCGGCCGACGGGACGACGGGCTCCCGGAATCGGCGCCGGGCGATCGTGGCCGGGTGCTCTCCCCATCGACTTCGACCGGGATCGATGAGCCCGGAGGTGATGACGGGACAGCCGTCTCCGCCGTCGGTGACGAGCGAGGCGATCTCGTAGTACTCGTCCCGGAAGTCCGCCGACACGGACGCGACGTCACCGATGACGCCGTCGACCCTCGGATCGACCATGGGCACCCCGAGCGCATCGGCGAGCAAGGGTGACCACGACGACCCCGCGGGCAACGGACGGGATGGGAGTGTGGATTCCCCGAGCACGCGCGCCACCGGTCCCTGCGCGTGGCCTCGGCACAGGCCGACTGCGCACGTCAGCACGTCCGCCGCGAACACTGCGTCGGTCGCGATCCACAAGTGCTCGAGCGCGGCGCGGCCGAGGACCTCGGCGCGCGCCCATCCGCCGTCTCGCGTCGCGAGCGTGGCGATCGGTTGGACGAACGCAACCCGCCCGCCGTCGGGTCGCGCGAGTCGGGTGGCGAGCACGAGGAACAGCGCCGCCTCGTCGACGTACGCCGGCAGAGTCGTCTCGAGGCGCGCACTTCGCGTCGTCTTGTCCGTGGCGGTCGCTCGGCGCAGCTGCGTGAGGAAGGGCGGATTCCCGACGACGACGTCGAACGATCCGTCCACAAGGCCCGCGGTGAACGCGTCACCGATGCTCAGCTGCGCGTGAGGGCCGAGCGCGGACGCGGCACTCGTCGATCGCCCTTGGGTCGGTGTCGATTCCGACGAGGTTCTCCGCCGTCCCCAACCGGAGCGCCGCGGCGACGAGGAAGTTGCCGGTGCCGCACGCCGGGTCGAGCACCCGGATGCTTCGCGGATCGCGACCGGACTCGAGCAGCGGTCGCAGCGTCCAGTCGAGCAGGAGCTCGACGAGGAACGAGGGCGTGTCGAACGCGCCGAAGCGGCGCCGTTCGTCGGGCGTCAGCCCGGCACGGGGACTATCGCTCTTCGCGGAACGCGACGTGCTGACGGACGACCGGGTCGTACTTCTTGATCTCCAGCCGCTCACGGGTGTTGGTCTTGTTCTTGCGGGTCACGTACGTGTACCCGGTGCCCGCCGTCGACTTGAGCTTGATGATCGGACGCTTCTCGTTCTTCGGCATGTCAGACCTTCTCGCCCCGGGCGCGGATCTCGGCCACCACGGCCTCGATGCCCTTCTTGTCGATCGTCTTGAGGCCCTTGGTGCTGACCGTGAGGGTCACCCAGCGCCTCTCGCTCGGCAGCCAGAACCGGCGCTTGTGCACGTTCGGCACCCACCACCGCTTGGTGCGGACGTGGGAGTGCGACACGGAGTAGCCGGTGGACGGCTTCTTCCCGGTGACTTGGCAGACGCGCGACATGACCCGATTCCTTCAGATGAGACCCAACTAGGCAGATGAGACCCAACTAGGCAGATGAGACCCAACTAGGCAGACGAGACCCAGCAAGGCTGCAGGGACCCAGAAAGGGTACCGGCCCGGGCGCGTTTGTCGCCAGCGCGCACCGGGCTAGGTTCGCCAGCCGTGCGCAAGCTGGCCATGAGCGTTCTGCTCCTCGCTCTGGTCGGCCTGTCGGCCGGTTGCAGGCCGAACTCGACCGGGCCCGCGGCACCGGCAGCCACCGGGCCGTGCACCTCACCTCACGAGGCACCGTCCGGGCCCATCTCGCTCACCTCCGGCGGGCTCGAGCGGAGCTACCTCCTGTCACTTCCGGACCCCGCTCCGACGACGCCCGCCAGGGTCATCGTCAACCTGCACGGCGCGGGGTCGAGCGCGGCGCAGCAGGCCGTGTACAGCGACCTCGCGGTGGAAGGGCCGAAGCGTGGGTTCGTGGTCGTCACACCCGACGCCACCGGCCAGCCCCGCCAGTGGAACGTCATCGGCCAGACCCAGGCAGACGATGTGAGGTTCATCGACGACCTGCTCGCTGACGTGGCGAAGCGGACGTGCGTCGACCAGACGCACGTGTACGCAACGGGCATCTCGAGCGGTGCCGCGATGAGCTCGGTGCTGGCGTGCAAGGACGGCGGTCGGTTCCGAGCGATCGCACCCGTGTCGGGCGTCGTCTTCTTCCCGTGGGAGTGCACCGACGGTCCGCCGGTGACGGTCATCGGTTTCCACGGCACCAAGGACTTCGTGCTCCCCTACGACGGTGGTCCGATCTTCGGGGGCGGAGGTGCGGTCTATCCCGGCGCACCGCAGGCAATGGACGGGTGGGCGGCGCGCGCCCATTGCGCGTCGACTCCCGATCGCATCCCCGCAGGAGCGCACGTGACGATCGAACGGTGGAAGGGGTGCGCTGCTGGCACCACGGTCGAGTTCTACATGATCGACGGCGGCGGTCACACGTGGCCGGGAGCCGCGATACCGGTGGCACTGCTCGGGCAGACCACCGAGGAGATCAGCGCGACCAAGATCCTTCTCGACGCGTTCAGCCGGTGAACGATCTCCTGGTCGGCACCGACGGCTTGCGTCGTTGCCGCTGGGGCGCGTCGACCGAAGAGTACGAGCGCTACCACGACACCGAGTGGGGTCGTCCCGTCGTGGACGACGTTCGGCTCTACGAGAAGCTCTGCCTCGAAGGCTTCCAGTCGGGGCTGTCGTGGATCACGATCCTGCGCAAGCGCGAGTCGTTCCGCCGCGCGTTCAAGGGGTTCGACCCGACGAAGGTCGCGCGGTTCGGCGAGAAGGACGTGCAGCGGCTGCTCGATGACGCCGGCATCGTGCGTCATCGCGGAAAGATCGAGGCGGCCATCGCGAACGCGAACGCAACGCTCGCGGTGCAGGCCGACGTTGGGTCGCTCGCCGCCCTCGTGTGGTCGTTCGAGCCGAAGCGCCGCCGGGCACCGACGTCGTTCGCGGAGGTCCCTGCCTCGACGCCGGAGTCGACGGCGCTCTCGAAGGAGCTGCTGCGCCGAGGCTTCCGCTTCGTCGGCCCGACGACGTGCTACGCCTCCATGCAGTCGCTCGGCATCGTGAACGACCACATGAAGGGCTGCCACGTGCGCAAGGCATGCGAGGACGAGCGCAACGCGCTCCGCTGATCGGCCATTTCGTCGCTAGAGACGTGTGCCGCGTGTCTCCGGTTCGGCCTGGGTGCGCGCGGTCAGGTACCAGAGAGTGACGACGACGGCGATGGCGAACGCACTGCCGAGCGCCCAGCCGGCTACGACGTCCGAGAGCCAGTGGACGCAAAGCACGAGGCGGCTGAGACCGACGAGTGCTGCGAAGAAGAGACCAGCCGCGACGAGCAACGCTTGCGTCCAGCGCTTGTGAGCGATCGTGAGGGCGAGCGTGAACGAGGCAGCGAGGCCGAAAGCGGCGGCGTTGGTCGCATGACCGGATGGAAACGCGGCCACCGTGACCGTGGTGGCGTGCAGCGTGACGGGGGGACGATCGCGATCGAAGAGCGACTTGGCCACCGTTGATGCGAGGCCCGCCAGCGCGAGTGACACCAGTGGAGCCGCCGCGAACGCGACGGGCGATCCGCGCCGCCACAACCAGACGCCGAGCAGCACGCCGATGATCGCCAGCGGCACGAACGCTCCGATCGAGCTCACCCGCTTGGCAACAGTGATCCACTGGTCCGTGCGGTGATCGACGAACCACGCCAGGACTGCCTCGTCGTGGGAGATGAGACCGCCACCGTCGAGGACGTCTTCAGCGATCAGAGCGAAGAGTGCCAGGTTCGCAGCCACCAGAGCGGCGGCGACGGTCAGCGTTCGGCGGGAAGGTGTGACCTCGGAGCTGAGGGTCACCGTGACTAAGTAGTCCCGCGACCAGTTCTGAACTGCTCCGGCGGCGCGTCGCCGAGCGCGGGAGGACGAAGCGCCATCTCGTTCACGCACACGTAGGTGTCGATCCAGATCTCCTCGGTGTCCTCGTCGATCTCGCCCTCTCCGACGATGAAGCTCGTGTTCAACCATCGGTACGACTCGTTGTCGGTGAGCATCTCGACCCGCGTGAGGATCGCTCTCCGCAGCTCGACGCCCGCAACCTCCTCGACGCTCTGTCCGCGCAGTGAGACGACGATGTCGACGCCGTCATCGGTCTTGATCGCGCCGTGGACGTTCGGAGTCCAGACGCCGTCTTCGCGCCGGCGTGGGAAGTTGGTCCAGCGGAAGCTTCCTCGCAGAACGTTGCCCGACACGATCCCCTCGCCCCCGCCGAAGCCGGCGCGCTCCTCCGGCCCGAAAGGCGCGACCCAGGTCCCTTCCGTGTACTGCATCGTCAGGCGGCACAGCGGCTCGAGCCTCACTCGGTGAAGTCTGCCCGCCCGCGCGACGATCGTCACGTGAACCGAGAGCTCGAGGCGCTCGTCGCCGCACTCGACGAGCAACGGGCCGGCCTGGTCAAGAAGCTCGCCGGACTGAACGAAGCCGACGCCCGACGCAGCACGGTGCCATCGGGCACGAATCTCGCAGGGCTCCTCCAACACCTCACGTTCGTCGAGTCGAAGTGGTTCGAGGGGATCGTCGGCGACGGCAAGCCGAGCCGAGGCCTGCGGACCATGGAGGTCGATCCCTCGGTGACGCTCAAGTCGCTGCGAGCGCACTACCGAGAGGCGTGCGAGGCCAGCAACCAGATCATCGCTGCGGCTGGCGACGCCGACATGCCGGTGTCCGGCGCAGGAAAGACACGGGATCTTCGCGGGGTGATCCTCGTGGTCATCGAGGAGACCGCACGCCACGCGGGCCACGCCGACATCATCCGCGAGCAGATCGACGGCCAGACCGGTCGCTGACGGGAATCGTGCGGTGGGCCGCCCGGGGCTCGAACCCGGCACCTTGGGATTAAAAGTCCCCTGCTCTACCCGATGAGCTAGCGGCCCCGGCGGCCCGAGCGTAACGGGAGGGAGACGGGGGCTACCCGATCAGCGCGATGCCGTTGCGGTGCCGCACCGCGAGGTCCGCGTACGCGCGCGGGTTCGTCTGCACCCAGAACTCTGCGGGCGTCCCCGCGAGCTCGCGCTTCACGACGGCAGGCGAGCCGGCGGCGAGGACGCCGGGTGGGATCTGCGCGCCCGCAGCGACGAGCGAGTGCGCTGCGACAAGCGTGCGTGCGCCGACGGTTGCGCCGTCGAGGACGGTCGTGCCGTTCGCGATCAGCGCCTCCTCGCCGATGGTCGCGCCGTGCACCACGCACACGTGGGCGACGGTGGCGCCGGGTCCGATCTCGGTGGGCATGTCAGGTGGCCCGTGAAGCAGCGAGTTGTCTTGGACGTTCGCGCCGCGCCGCACGATCACTGGCGAGAAGTCGGCGCGGATCACGACTCCGTACCAGACCGACGCGCCGGGTTCGATCGTGACATCGCCGATGAGCGTGGCGGTCGGAGCGACGAATGCGTCGGGCGCGACCGAGGGCGACTTTCCTTCGAACGAGTAGAGCGGCATGGGCGGAACGTAGTCCGCGGCCGGCTGAGACCGTCGGGCGCCGAGTACGTTCTGACGATCCGCCCGCCGGCCGACCTCATCGATCTCGACCGTCATCCGGTCGACGATCTCGAGAGCGCGGTCGGCCGGCAGGTGATCGCCGACGGCAACGCGGCGTTGCGCGACGAGGGCGTGTGCATCCTCCCCGGCTTCCTCCGCGCCGACGTGGTCGAGTCGCTGATCGCCGAGTGCGAGGAGCTCGCCCCGCTCGGACACCACAGCGAGGTCTCCGGCACGCCCTACATCGAGGCGCCTGATCTCAGCTTCCCCGAGGGGCATCCACGGCGGATCGCCGAGCGGACGTCGTTGACCGCCGTGGCCTACGACCAGTTCCCGACCGGCTCGATGCTCCGCGCGCTCTACGAGTGGGATCCACTCATGGACTTCCTCGCCGCGCTGCTCGGCCGCTCACCGCTGTATCGCTACGCCGATCCGTTCGGCGCGCTCAACCTCGCCGTGATGCACGACGGCGACGAGCTGCACTGGCACTTCGACCAGACGGACTTCGTCGTGTCGCTCGCGATCCAGTCGAGCGTCGAGGGCGGCGACTTCGAGAACGCAAAGCTCATCCGATCCGCGGACGACGAGCACTACGACGATGTCGCCGCGGTGCTGGATGGGCGGGGACCCGAACGGGTACGCACTGAACCGATGACGCCGGGCACCCTCATGGTCTTCGAAGGCCGCAACTCGATGCACCGTGTCACGCCGATCAAAGGCGGGCTCCCCCGGTACGTCGCTCTCCTCGCGTACGACACCAAGCCCGACACCGACTCGTCGACGCGGCTGAAGATGGTCCGGTACGGAAGGCTCCCGTGACAGCAGAGCGGACCCAGTTCGGCGAGGGCTTTGCCGGTGATGGCGCAGAGGCGGCGCACCTGAACACGATCCTCGGCGCCGCCGGCGGTCCGGTCGAGGTCGCATGGAGCACCGCGCTGGCGACGCCATCGAGCGGTCACGCGCCGTTCGTGTGCGTTGTGCGGCCTGGCCTTCCCGTGCGCCCGCTGACATTGTTCGTGAACAAGGCCGAGATCCGCGGTGACCGACACGGTGAGCTGACGTGGGGAGCCGCGCAGGCTGGTGTTGCCAGCGGTGTCGCGCAGTGTGTGAGCGATGGCGTGATCGGCGTCGAGCTCGCGTCCACCGGGTTGCTCATCGCCGCGGTATGGGTCGACTGGGCCGCCGACGACGCCGAGGCGGTCTTCGAGAACAACCGCGTCGCCACACGCATGGCATTGACCGTGGGCGCGACCGGGGCGCCGACGGTGGACGATGTGCTCGCCGAGGCCGCCGAACCGTGGAACCCCTACTACCGCGCGCTGGGAAACCGGCTCGCATAGGGTTCGACCATGTCGTGGGAGCAGACTGGCCGGGAGAGCGACGGGCCCGTCAAGCGGGGCGGCGTGGGCATCGAAGTCGTCCTGTTCGGGATCGTCGCGCTCGCCATCGGAGCGTTCATCGGGCAGAACACGGACAAGGTCAAGATCGACTGGCTGTTCCTCGACTTCAGCGCGCCGCTCTGGCTGGTGATCCTCGCCGTGCTGATCATCGGGGCGCTGCTCGACCGCCTGGCCACGGTCATCGTGCGCCATCGCCGCAATCGCAAGGATTGAGCCCCTCGGCGCGTCGGGCTACGGCGTGAGATCGGTGCAGCTGCGCAACGCTTCCCAGTCGCCCACCTGCGCCGCACTCTGCTGTTCTCCCATCGGCGACGGGATGCTCGCCGCGACCTTCATCGGGATCCAGCGGTAGCCGTCGATGATGCGGCCGGTGGCCTTCACCTCTATCACCGCACCGACATTGCCCCGGGGCCACACGAAGTTGCCGAGCCCGTAGGCGACGAACGCGCCGTCGAGGAAGCCGTCACCCTGCACGCGGTGCGCGTGCGACCCGACGATGAGGTCGGCGCCGGCCTCGCGGAGCTCGCGGGCCAACACCTCCTGGACGCCCGTCGGGCATGTCAGCCGCTCGGTGCCCCAATGGAGGTACACGACGATCGTGTCGACCGACGGCCGTGCCGCACGCACCGCGGCGAGCAGTCGCTCACGCGCTGCGCCTTCGTAGGCGGAGGCGATGCCGGGCTGGGTGTCGGTGGCCGTCCACGATCCGAGCAGCGCTGCGTCGATCACGCGGCTCGCCCCGAAGATGGCGATGCGCTGGCCCTTCACCGTGACGCGGTAAGGGGAATAGGCGACGGAGGCGTTCGGGCCGATGCCGACGGTCGGGAAGCCGGTCCACTGGATCGCGGCGAGGGTGTCCTCGAGCCCGACCGCGCCGAAGTCACGCCCGTGGTTGTTGGCCATCGTCACCACGTCGACCCCCGAGGCGGCCAGAGCCGTGAATGCGCTGGGTGGGCGCGCGGAACGTGAAGTCCTTCGGCTCGGGTGAGCCTCTCGTCGGTGATCGCGGTCTCGAGGTTCACCATCGTGATGTCCGCCTGCGACATCACCGGTGCCATGGGGGCGAGCACTCCGCTCGGGTCGGCCTCGAGCTGCGACGCGGCGGAACCCTCGAACTGCGTGTCTCCGGCGAACAGGAACGTGACCTGCTGACCACTGCCTTTCCAAGTGCGATCGTCGAGCGGCACCGCACGCGACGCTCCGCCCGCGTTCACACCCGCGCTCGCGGCCGAGCCTGTCCCGGCGATCGAAACGGGTGTCGATGTGAGCGACGACGTCACCGAGGAAGGCACCGACGTGACTGACGACGTCACGTCCGTCGCCGGCGTGAGGCTGGTGATGTCGACTGTCGACGAGGGCTCCGCGAGCGTCGGTGCCGTGCCGGGAACAGTGACCCGCGTCGTCGTGCTTGTCGTCGAGACCTTCGAGTCGCTGTCGCGCGCGCGGTCGTAGGCAACGGTGATCGTCACGCTGGCCAGCGTCAGCGCGATGACCGCGCCGAGGCGGGCCGAGACCATCGGGTCAACCTACCTGCGCGTAACGTGGACCCGATGATCTACGAGGTGAGAGCGGCGCTCGCGAAAGATCCGACCGTGGACATCACCACGACAGGTCGCCGATCGGGCGACCCGCACCGCATCGAGATCTGGTTGCTCGCCATCGAGGATGGCTTCTTCATCACGGGGACACCGGGTCCACGCTGTTGGCTCGCGAACGTGCGCAACAATCCTCGCGTGGTCGTCCACATCAAGAACGGCATGCAGGCTGACTTGGTGGCATGGGCGCAGGAGGTCACACACGAGCCGGATCGACGCACGGTGCTCTCACACGATGCGGCGCGCTGGTATCGCACGCAGGCGCCGATCGACACGCTCGTCGCCCGCTCTCCGCTGATCGAGCTGACCTTCGACCTCACCGACTGACAGGAGGTGTTCGGGCCGGTGTGAGGTCAGGCGGCGCGGCGGCCGTGGCGCAGCGCGAAGCTGGCCGCGACGGCAGCACCGCCGATGGCCGCAGTCGCGAGCGGTGCCGCCCACACGAGCGCAGGTCGCGAAGGACGGGTTGTCGGCACCAGCGCTTCGACACGGCCTGAACGACGCACCACCCAGTCGCCGACCGGCTCGACGCCGACCGACGTGACCACGCCGTCGACGACGTTGGCGAAGAGGCCACCGCCGAGCTCGCGGCTGTAGGTCGGGTAACGACGACCGTGGCGCCGGTGCGCGCCCCATGGCTGTCCGGCTCGCAGCGGGCTCTCGGTCATGACGTGCTCCTGGTCCTCTTCCGCCGTTTCTTCTCCGCCAGTCACCTGTCGGCAGTTACCTGTCGGCAGTTACCTGTCGGCAGTTACCTGTCGGCAGTTACCACCCGGTAACCAAGCACTACCGTACCCCTCCCGCGCGGTCACTGGTGCTCCAGTTGCGTGAACTTTCCGCGAGACGCCCGCCAGTAACCTTCGGCCGTGACCGTCGACCCGGTGCTGGCGCAAGTCGAGGCTGACCTCTCAGGCGTCGAGCGGGCGATGGCGCGGCTCGACGACGGCACGTATGAGGTCTGCGAAGCCTGCGGAGGCCCCATCGGGGAAGAGCGGCTGATCGGGGCTCCGTCAGTCACCCGCTGCACCAGCTGCGCGGGCTGACCGAGCCCGCCTCGTGGCTCGGAAGGTCGCGGCGACCTCGCTCGCCGGCGGGCTCATGGCTGCGAGCATCGCCGCCGGCATCGCGCTCGCCGATCCCGACCGGCGCAATCGCCTGCATCGCTCTGCTCGGGTCTGGCGGCTGACGGCGCGCCGCGGCGCGCACTATGCGGTCGTGAAGGTGCGCGGCGCCCGAGCGGACGCGGAGGCGCGTGCCGCGCTCGAGCAGCGCTTCGCGATCCGCACGGCCGAAGACGTCGCCCGAGAGCTGGGGAACATGAAGGGCGCGATCATGAAGGCGGGCCAGCTGATCGGCTTCATCGCCGAGGGCCTTCCGCCGGAGGCGCAGGCCGCCCTGGCGACCCTCCAGGCCGATGTCCCCCCGATGGCGCCGTCGCTCGCCGAGGGCGTCATCCGCGACGAGCTCGGTGACGAGCCCAGTCGCTTCTTCCTCGACTGGAACCCGATCCCCGTCGCCGCCGCGTCGGTCGGGCAGGTCCACCGAGCCGTGCTCCCCGACGGGCGAGAGGTCGCGGTGAAGGTGCAGTACCCGGGCATCGACCGCGCGATCCGCTCGGACCTCGACAACGCCGAGGTGCTCTATGGCCTCTTCTCCTCGCTCGCGCTGAAGGGGCTCGATGTGAAGGGCCTCGTGGAAGAGCTGCGGGGGCGGATGTACGACGAGCTCGACTACCGCATCGAAGCCGCGAACCAGGACGCGTTCTGGCGGCGTTATCGCGGCCATCCGTTCGTCCGAATCCCCGAAGTCGTCCGTGAGCTGTCGACGCAACGCGTGCTCGTCACCGAGTGGGTCGACGGATGGACGTGGGCCGAGTTCGAGGGTCGCGCTGACCACGCCGCCGGGCAACGTGCTGCGGAGGTGCTGTTCCGCTTCGCGCAGGGATCGGTCCACCGCGACGGTGTGTTCAACGGCGACCCTCACCCGGGGAACTACCGGTTCCATCCGGACGGCACGATCACGTTCCTCGACTTCGGGCTGGTCAAGCGCTGGTCCGCAGGAGAATGGGAGCGGCTCTCGCCTTGCCTCGACGCGATCCTCGCTCGTGATCCGGAGTGGTGTGTCCGGGCCATGGTCGAGGTCGGGTTCCTTCGTCCCGACCACGGACTCGACCCCGAGCGCGTCTATGAGTATGTGAGCGCGCCGTACACGCCGTATCTGCAGGACACGTTCACGTTCACGCGGCAGTTCACCGCCGAGGCACTCGGCAAGGTCATCAACATCGAAGGGCCTCACGCCGAGATCATCCGAGCGCTCAACATGCCGGCGTCGTTCGTGATCCTCGACCGCGTCGTATGGGGGGTGAGTGCGCTTCTCGGCAAGCTCGAAGCGACGGGTCCGTGGCGCGGGATCCTCGAGGAGTATCGCCACGGGGGACCGCCGGTGACTCGTCTCGGCGAGCTCGAGGCGCGTTGGAGGGACGCCGTCTAGCGCGTGCGCGTCAGTCCGGATCCTCGCCGCTCTTCGCGATGAGGAAGCCCCGAGCGCGCTCGGTCCTCGGGAAGCGATTGACGATCTCCCAGAACGCGGGTGAGTGATCGCCGATCACGAGGTGAGCGAGCTCGTGCACCAAGAGGTAGTCGAGCACCCATGCGGGGAACGCGGCGACGCGCGACGAGATGCGGATCGATCCCTCCGCCATCGTGCACGAGCCCCACATGCTCTCCATCTCGCTCCATCGCACTGATGTAGCGATGGGGAGGCTGAATCTCCGCGACAGGGTCTTCGCTCGGGCTTCGAGATCGATGGTCGCGCTCGCGAGCGACCGCACGTGGCGACGTGCCATCTCGCGCACCCATCGGTCCTCCTGGCGCACGGACATCGACGCGGGTATCGACACTCGGAGCACCTCGCCCACCGGCCGCGCGGCCACCGTGCGGTGACGGCGTGGGCTGCGCACGACCTCGACGCGCACCGGCACGGCATCGATCTCGATCACACGCACGCCGGGCCGCTCGGGCGCGAAGCCCGGGAGCGGCAGGACGTCACTCACTGACGTCACTCACTGTCGGGCACCGTCGCGGCGACGGCCGCGTGGTCGATGATGTCGACTCGGTCGCCGACTTCGACGTTGTGGCCGTCGATCGTGATCCAGATGCCACCGAGGTTCGCGAGGTGCGGGCTTTCGATCCCGAGTGCCCGCTCGACGGATCGGATCAGGCCACCGTGGGTGATCACCAAGACGCGCTCGCCCGGGTGCTCCTTCGCGATCCGTTGCAACGCCGCCATCGCGCGGTCGGCGACGGCCTCGTCCGGCTCCCAGCCCTCGGGATGCCCGCCGGCTGCAAGTGCACCCGGCCAGCCGGCTTCGATCTCGTCCATGGTGAGGGCTGTCCACGCACCGACGTCGCGCTCGGCGAGATCGGGCTCGGCGATCCGCGGCGCCTCGAGCGCGTCCGCGATGATCGCCCCAGTGTCGCTCGCGCGGCTCAGGTCACTCGTGACGATCAGGTCGAAGGGCTCGAGGTGCTGAGCGGCCCAGCGCGCCTGTGCGAGCCCGAGTGGTGACAGCGGCGAGTCGGCGCGGCCCTGCCAGCGCTTCGACGTGTTCCACGTCGTCTCGCCGTGCCGCACCACGAGCATCGTCGTCGATGCCGGTCCGCCGGGGTTGGCCATCGGTGCACCCTAACTATCGTGAGCGCCGTGGCCGTGCTGCGTCTCTTCGCGTCAGCCCGCGAAGCGGCGGGTCGCGGCACGGACGACGTGCCCGGCGACGACGTGGCCAGTGTGCTCGCCGCGGCATGCGCCCGCTACGGCGAGCAGTTCGCGGCCGTCGTCGCGCGGTCGAAGGTGTGGGTCAATGGTGAGCCCGCGCTCCCCGGTGATCCTGTCCGCGAGGGCGACGAGGTGGCGGTCCTCCCGCCGGTGTCGGGGGGTGCGAAGTGACGGGTGAGTCGAACGGCCCATTCAGGGTTTTCGACGAAGATGCCGAAGCAATTGATCGTGTCCTTGCAGCTGCGCAGCCTCGTTCCCTCGGGGATCATGACCCGGCCATCGGGCGCCCGTCGCTACGATCCGGTCATGAGTGACGAGGCCCCTCTCACTGGCCTCGAAGCGCGCAGCATCGACGAGATCCGGGCAATGCGGGCCGAATGCCAGTCGCTCGAGTCGCAGGTCTCCTACGTCCGACGGCTCGCGCAAGGGCGTGTCGACATCGTCGACGCCGAGCTCGAACGTCGCCGCGAGGGACGCCCGCCGTCCGATCTCGCTGAAATGGTGGCGGCGTTGCCGAGCACCCTCGCTCGTCACCTCACCGCCCCGGGCTCGGGCAAGCGACCGACGACCATCGAGGCCATCGAGCCCGATCCCGAGCTCCTCGCGCCGCTCGATCGCATTCTCGACGTCGACGCTCTCGCGTCACTGCCGTCGCGGTCAGATGCGGACCTTGCAGATGTCCGCAACGCCCTCGCCGACGTCGAGAGCGATCTCTCCGCCCGCCGGAAGTCTCTGTTCGAACGGCTCGATGCGCTGTCCGCCGAGATCACGCGCCGCTACCGCACGGGCGAAGCCTCAGTCGAGTCGCTGCTCCAGTAACGACCGCGTACCCTTCCGGCGTGCGCGACGACTTCGAGAACCGTTGGCGCGAGGTCGGTGAGTTCATCCGGGAGCAGCGCCGCATCGGTCATCTCTCGTTGCGCAAGCTCTCCGAGATGGCAGGGGTGTCGAACCCTTACCTGAGCCAGATCGAGCGGGGGCTGCGCCGCCCGTCCGCCGACATCCTCCAGCAGATCGCTCGGGCCCTGCGGATCTCTGCCGAGACGCTCTACGTGCGGGCCGGCATCCTCGACGAGGCCGACGAGATCGACGTCGTGAGCGCGATCTCGCGTGACTCCGACCTGACCGAGGAGCAGAAGCACACCCTGGTCAGGGTGTACGAGTCGTTCCGGAATGAGAACGACGCGGCGCGGGAAAGATCCGTGCGGAATCTGCCGCCCCCAAGGAGCGTTGAGAGCCTTCGTGCGCCGACTCGCCGTCCTCTCCTTGCACACGTCGCCGCTCGCCCAGCCGGGCGTGGCCGACGCGGGCGGGATGAACGTGTACGTGCGCGAGCTCGTGTCGGCGTTGGCGCAGGCCGGTGTCGACTGCACCGTGTACGTGCGGACGTGGCGCGACGGACTGGCGCCCGAGGTCGCCGTCGAGCCTGGGTTCCGGGTCCGGCACATCGACGCCGGTCCCATCGACCTTCCGAAAGAGGCGCTGCCCGAGACGATCGACGCGTACACCGCGGGCGTACGAGCGCACCTCGAGCGTGGAGCCGGCGCCGACGTCATCCATGCGAATTACTGGCTCTCCGGGCTCGCGGGTCACCGGCTGAAGCACGAGCTCGGACTGCCGCTCGTCTCGACCTTCCACACGCTCGCTCGCGTGAAAGCGGAGTCGGGCGACGAAGAGCCCGAGCGTCGCGTGCGTTCGGAGGTCGAGATCATCGGCTGCTCCGACGCAATCCTCGCGAGCTGCACCGAGGAGGCCGCCCAGTTCGAGCGGCTCTACGGTGCGACTCCCGGCCGGGTCGAGATCGTGCCTCCGGGCGTCGACCATGCGTTCTTCTCGCCCGGAGATCGGCGTGGTGCGCGCACCGCGCTCGGTCTCGGTGATCATCCCGTCCTCCTGTTCGTCGGACGCATCCAGGCACTCAAGGGTCTCGACGTCGCCGTGCGCGCCCTCGCCGCGCTGAAGCATCCCGATGCGGTGCTCGTCGTCGTCGGCGGGCCGAGCGGACGGGCCGGCGACTCGTATCTCGCCGAGGTCGAGTCGCTCGCTGCGGAGCTCGGCGTGGCCGACCGCGTGCGGTTCGTGTCGCCGCAGCCGCACCATCTCCTGTCGAGCTACTACCGCGCCGCGGACCTGTGCCTCGTGCCGAGCCGGTCGGAGTCGTTCGGGCTCGTCGCTCTCGAGGCGGCCGCGTGCGGGACGCCGGTCGTCGCTTCCGCGGTGGGAGGACTGCGCACCCTCGTCGACCATGGGCACTCCGGATTCCTCGTCGAGGGACGCGATCCCGGCGTGTTCGCCGCGTACGCCGAGGAGCTGCTGGCGAACGACGTGCTCGCATCGGAGATGAGCGCGGCTGCCGCGGTGCGCGCCGGTCGTTACACATGGTCGATGTCGGCCGCCCGTCTTCGCCGCCTCTACGCGGATCTCACCGTGGGCGCGCTCGTCGAGTGCTCGTGACGCTCGACCGCCCGGCTTCTGTCGCGGAGCTCGACGAAGTCGAAGCGCACATCGAGGTGTGGCTGGAGCGCCAGCTCGAGGAGAACCCCATCCTCCTCGCCGTCGACCGTGGCGACCCGGGCGAGCGGCGCTGGTACGTCCGCCTGCGTGGGGAGGAGAAAGACTTCACGACGATCTGGCTCACGCTCGGCCAGCGCACGCTGCAATACGAGACGTACGTGATGCCGGCGCCGGAGGAGAACCACGCCGAGTTCTACGAACACCTGCTGCGCCGGAACGCGAAGCTCGTGGGCGCGCAGTTCTGCATCGGCGCGGAGAACGCGGTCTATCTCGTGGGCGCGTTCCCGACCGGATCGCTCCGTGACATCGAGGTCGCGGACGCAGAGCTCGATCGCATCGTGGGCTCCGTCTACGCGTGTGTCGAGCAGTGCTTTCGCCCGGCCCTGCGCATCGGCTTCGCCTCCCGATTCGAAACGTGAAATTCGGTCTTGACGTTTCAATGTATTTCATGTCATTCTGAGCCTGCGCCCGAGGGCGGCGGGGAGCACTGGTTCGGGGAAGTCCAGTGCCTCGCGGTGCCCTCGGGTCCCTCGTAGCCTCGGCCCTGTGACGACGCGGCTGCTGCTCGTGGGTGGGGGGCGCATGGGCGAGGCGCTGCTCGGCGGGCTCCTCGGCGCGGGATGGGCGAGGCCCGAAGAGCTCGGGGTGGTCGAGATCGTGGCGGCGCGGCGGGACGTGTTGCATGCCCAGTTCCCCGGCGTCGCGGTGGTCGAGGCTGTCGGCCCCGCGGACGCGGCCGTGGTCGCCGTGAAGCCGAACGATGTCGCGGCGGCGTGCGACGCGCTGTCCGCCGCCGGAGTCACCCGGGTGCTGTCGATCGCGGCGGGCGTCCCGACACGCACGCTCGAGGCCGCGCTGCCGGAAGGCGCGGCGGTCGTCCGGGCGATGCCGAACACTCCGGCGCTCGTCGGCGCCGGAGCGGCGGCGATCGCGGGCGGGAGCGCCGCGACGGACGACGATCTCGCCTGGGCGGAGTCGATCCTGTCCGCGGTCGGCACCGTGGTCCGCGTGGATGAGTCCCTGCTCGACGCCGTGACCGGCGTGTCGGGCTCGGGACCCGCGTATGTCTTCCGCTTCGCCGAGGCGCTGATCGAAGCCGGCGTGCGCGCCGGTCTTCCCCACGACGTGAGCGTCGCGCTGACGGAGCAGACCCTCACTGGATCGGCTCGGCTGCTCGCGTCCAGTGACGATCCTCCTGCGGCATTGCGGGAGGCCGTGACGTCACCCGGCGGTACGACGGCGGCCGCGCTTCGGGTGCTCGAGGACGCGGGTTGGTTCGACGCGCTGGTCGACGCGGTGGCGGCGGCGACGGCTCGATCGCGTGAGCTCGGATCGGGCTGATTCCGTCACAGAGGTGTTGACATGAAACCGGCCCTTTTCCGGCGCGCTCCCGGTGGTTTACAGTCCGAGACCAAGCGGAGAAGGGGTTGTCCATGGCCCAGACGGTGGCTCGAACGCGGTTCCTGACCGTGGCCGAGGTTGCGCAGAGCCTGAGGGTGTCGACGATGACGGTGTACCGCCTCGTGAAGGCGGGTCAGCTCGGCGCCACCAGGGTCGGCAAGTCCTACCGCATCAGCGAGAGCGATCTCGACCACTACTTGGCCAGCCGTTACACGCAGGCGGGCTGACGGCCGGGGAGAGGCGGCTTCCGTCGCCTCTCGACCCTGCGAATCGGGCCGATGGTGCCGGGGGGTCACCATTGGCCCGTTTCGCGCCCGTGCCCGGTTCGCGACGCAGTGCCCGTCGTCACTAGCGTCGCCGCCGCATGGGCCGGCGCTACGACACTGTCTCGCTCCTCACGGACTACGGCCTCGCGGATGAGTTCGTCGGTGTCGTCAAGTCGGTGATCCGCGAGATCGCGCCGCACGTCGTCACGATCGACCTCACCCATGACATCCCCGCCTTCGACGTGCGCGCGGGCGCGCTCGCATTGGCCCGGTGCATCCCCTACGTCGCGAGCGGCATCGTGCTCGCCGTCGTCGACCCAGGCGTCGCGACCGACCGCGCGGCGGTCGCGATCGAAGTGGCGAGCGGCGAGGGTGTGCTCATCGGCCCTGACAACGGGCTCCTCGCACCGGCAGTCGCACTCGCCGGCGGCGCCGAACGCGCCGTCTCCCTGACCAATGCGGAGTACCAGCTGCCTGCGCCGGGCCGTACGTTCGCCGGCCGCGACGTTTTCGCCCCTGCGGCCGCGCATGTCGCCAACGGCGTCGACCTGATGGACCTCGGTGCGCCGCTCGATCCCGACCTGCTCACACCCGCCGTCGTCCCGTTGACGCGCCTCGAGGGGGAGGTCGTCGTTGGCGAGGTGCTCTGGGTGGATCGGTTCGGCAACGCGCAGCTGAACATCGATCCTGACGAGGTCGAGGAGCTCGGCGAACGGATCGCGGTCGACGTCGGTGCCACGCGCCGTGTGGCGAGGCGCGTCGACGCATTCGCGACCCTCGGACCGGGTGAGCTCGGGCTCGTTGTCGACTCGTACGGGCTGCTCGCCTTGTGCCTCGACCAACGCTCGGCGGCCGACGAGCTGCACGTCGCGCCGGGCACTGAGGTGCGGATGTCCGCGCCGAGCGACGGGGAGAACCCGCGCGGCACACCGGTAGCGTTCGGTCGGTGAGACGCGGAACGACGATCGTGCTCGCGCTGCTTCTCGCGATGATCCTGTTCGCCGGCGTGTTGCAGCTCTTCGTGCTTGCTCGCTGAGCGAGCGACGCGTCACACGCGCCGCGTCTCAAACCCTCAGGGCGATGCGGTCGCGGCTGAACTTCGTGATGCCTCCGCGCACAAGCCATGCCGCGAGGAGCCACAGCGCGCCACCGACGAGCAGCGCCACAGGCATCGCGACGAGAAGCAGCCCAGTCGCCTGACCGAGAGCGATGAAGATCAGCGGGAGGATCACCGCCCCGCCGAGCTGGTTCGCCTCCTGTGACGTGCGCGCACGAGCCGAGACCCGCACCATCACCCCGAGGCCGAGCGCGGCGACGGCGGGAGCGACCCACAGGATCATCACGCCCCAAAGTCGCGTCGGGATGAAGATGCGGTGCATGACCGGCCACGCGATGGTGTTCGTCACGATCGCGAAGCACACAAAGCCGAGCCACGACACGACAACCGCGGGCACGAACGCCCCGAGGAGCTTCGCGAGGAAGAGATCGCGGTCGCTGATCGGCAGGTGCAGCAGCCCCTCGATCGTCTTGCGCTCCTTCTCACCGGCGAACGCGTCGGCTGCGAGCACGACCGAGACCATGAGCGGGACGATGAGGAACAGAGGCGCGAGCAGATAGCCGTTGACGAGCACGACGAGCTGCTCTCTTTCCGGAAGCTCCCGGATCGGCGCCGCGACGTCGCCGGGCAACCGTCCGAGGAACGAGTCGACGTTGACGTCGGTGACCGTGCGCGCGGCGAAGCCGACCGCTGCGGGAAGGAGCACGAACAGCAGGAGCGGCACGAGCAGCATCGGAAGGACGACGGCCTTCGAGCGGCGAACCGCCGTGAGGTCCTTCCACATCACCGCGCGGATCGCGTTGGCGTCGATGCGGCTGCTCATGGCGCGGCCTTCTCGTTGACGACGGCGAAGTACACGTCCTCGAGAGTCGGCGGCATCGGCACCGCGCCGAACACGGGCACTTCGCGCGACGTGAGCGAGGCGACGACTAACGGGATGACCGAGCGGTCGTTCACGGTGACGTGTGCTCCGCTGCCGGTCGATCGGGCCGCGAGCACGCCCGGAGCGGCTTCGAGCATCGAGATCAGCGGGTCGTCCGCAGGCGTGCCGAGGTCGAGCGCCACGTCGAGCCCCTTCCAGATCTCGCCGGCGAGGTCGGCAGGGGCGCCGAACGCGAGCAGGTGCCCGTGGTCGAGGACGGCCATGCGATGCGCCAGCCGCCCTGCCTCACCCAGGAAGTGGGTGCAGAGCACGACCGTGCGGCCGTGCTCCGCAGCGAGCGTGCCGATGAGGTCGATCACATCGCGGGTCGCCTCAGGGTCGAGGCCCGAGGTGGGTTCGTCGAGGAAGAGGATGTCGGGGTCGTGCAGCAGCGCCCGACCGAGCGCGACCCGCTTGCGCTGTCCGGTCGAGAACCCCTGCACGCGGTGGTCGGCACGATCGGCCATGCCGAACCGCTCGAGCATCGCCTTCGCCTTCACGCCCGCGTCGCTCGTGTTCATCCCCCGGATTCGCCCGGTGACAACGAGGTTCTCCCACGCGGTCAAGCGATCGTCGAGCCCCGCGTTCTCGGTGAGGACGCCGGTGCGGCGGCGCACCTCGTTGCCGTCGACGGCGGGGTCGATGCCGAGCACGCGACTCGTCCCCCGGTCCGGCGCGAGCACACCGTTCAGGAGGCGCACCGTCGTCGTCTTGCCGGCGCCGTTCGGGCCGAGCACGGCGAGCACCTCGCCGGGCTCCGCGTCGAACGAGAGATCGACGAGCGCGAGCTGGCCGTCGAATGACCGCGTCAGGCCATCCACGACGATCGTGCTCTCGATGCCTCGCCCCACGGTCACTGCTCCAGTCTTGCCTCGGGGTGCCCGCCTACGGCAGGCGGAGGTGCAGGAACGTCGGGAAGATCGACAGGATCTCGTCGACGAGCTCACGCACGTCCGGCGCCGATGACGCCCCACTCGCGGTGGCCGACGGTGGCAGCGCTGCGACCGCGAGCGACGTCGGGATCGTGACGGGCGCCGCGCTCGTGACCGCGGCCGGGGTCGCCGTCGTCGGTGGCGGTGGCGGCGGGGATGTCGATGGCGGCGCGGTCGGCGCGGGAGCAGGTGGGGAGGTGGCGGCGATCGGTGCGGCCGTGGTCGGAGGAGGCGGCGGGGGTGGAGGGGGAGGCGGCGGGGTCGTCGCGGGCGGGCTGGTCGTCGGGGCCGTCGTTGGAGGTGGCGGTGGCGGCGGAGGAGCCGGCGGGGGCGTGCCCGCGACCGCGAGGAAGCGGTGCGTCGTGAAGAGCTTGTTGTTGGCGTCCCGGCCGACGCAGACCCCCAACCGGCTGAAGTCGGGGTCGACCAGGTTCTTGTAATGGCCGGGGCTGGCCACGAACGCGTCGAACAGCGAGGCAATCGTTCCGCCCATACCGACGTTCTCGCCGCCCTTGCGCCAGTCGGGTGCGGCGGAGGCGATCGCGGCGGCGAGATTCGGGTCGTGTGAGATCGCGCCGGCCGCGATCATCTGGTCGTTCCACGTGCACGCAGTCGCCGCCAGAGCCGGGTCGGGCGTGAGCGGCGGGAGGCCCTTCGAGCCCCGCAGCGCGTTGATCTTGGCGACGAAGTCGGCCTCGTCCGCGGGTGACGACGCGCCGGCGGGAGCGGTGCCGACGACCAGGACCCCGGCCGCGAGAACAGCGGCAAGGGCGGCCGTGGTGATGGCTCGCGCGATCCGACGCACGAAGTGCCTTTCGGCACGTCGAAGGGGCCCACTTGAGCCGAACCTGGACCGGTCGAAACCGCGCCAGGAAGCCCGGCGGAAGGCCGACCTATACGCTCTTTCGGCTGTGAGAGGGGGGCTTCACACGTGAACCTGGCCGAGATGATCGAGCCTCATCCCGAGGAGGCGGTCGCACTCGTCTCCCGGGGCGCGCCCACGACCTACGGAGCCCTGCGCGAGCAGGTGGCTGCGTTGCGAGGCGGGCTTCGAGGTCTCGGACTCGGCCCCGGCGATCGCGTCGCCTTGCTCTGCGCGAACAACCCGACGTTCGTCCTCGCCTACCTCGCGGTCCTCGGCATCGGAGCGGTGGCCGTCCCGCTCAACCCGCTGAGCCCGGCACCCGAGCTCGAGCCTGAAGTTGCCGCGGTCGACACGGCCGCGGTGATCGTCGGCCCGGCGGCCCGAGCGAGCTGGGGCGACGTCGATGCCGCGCACGTGCCGAGCGTGCGACAGGTGATCGGAACTGCCGGCCACCAGATCGCGGACGCGACCACGTTCGAGGACTTGCTCACCGCCGCGCCCGCGCCCATCGAGCCGCGATCACCGGAGGATCTCGCCGCGTTGCTGTTCACGAGTGGCACCGCCGGTTCGGCGAAGGCCGCGATGCTCACCCACGGCAACCTCGTCGCCAACCTGCAGCAGCTGCAGTCGCAGCCCGGGCGGGGGTTGCGACGCGAGGATGTCGTGCTCGGGGTGCTGCCGATGTTCCACATCTTCGGGATGAACGTCGTCCTCGGGCTCGCGCTGTACACGGGAGCGTCGGTCGTCCTCGTCGAGCGCTTCGACCCGGCCACCGCACTCGAGACGATCGAGACCCGCGGCGTCACCGTGATCTCCGGCGCGCCGCCGATGTGGACCGCATGGGCGACCCTCCCTGGGGTGAGCGCATCCGCTTTCTCCTCGGTGCGGATCGCCGCGACGGGCGCGGCGAAGATGCCCGAAGACATCAGCCGTCTCTTCGAGTCGCGCTTCCACGTCGAGCTGCTCGAGGGATACGGGCTCACCGAAGCGTCGCCCGTCGTCACCGCGTCGCCGCCCGGCGAGTCGCGGATCGGCTCGATCGGCCTCCCGCTCCCCGGGATCGACGTGCGTCTGGTCGACCACGATGGCGACGACGCGCTCGCCGGCGACGCGGGCGAGATCTGGGTCAAGGGGCCGAACGTGTTCGCGGGGTACTGGCACGACGACGAGGCAACCGCCCGGGCGTTGACGAAGGACGGATGGCTCAAGACCGCGGACGTCGCCGTGGCCGACGACGAGGGCTTCCTCTATCTGGTCGACCGCGCGAAGGATCTCATCATCGTGTCGGGCTTCAACGTCTACCCCGGCGAGGTCGAAGACGTGATCGCGTCGTACCCCGGCGTCGAGGAGGTCGCGGTGGTCGGCAGCCCACATCCCTCCACGGGAGAAGCGGTCAAGGCGTTCGTCGTGCCTGCACCGGGCACCTCGGTCGACGAAGAGGCGATCATCGAGCATTGCCGCCATTCGCTCGCTCGGTACAAGTGCCCGACCAAGGTCATGTTCGTCGACGAGCTACCCAAGGGCTGGGGAGGCAAGGTCCTCCGTCGCGTGCTTCGCTGATCCGTCCACGGTGACCTCTTCGTCGCGGCGCTCTCGCGGCACGGACGTGGCCACCAAGAACCCGGCGAACAGCAACGTGACGCCGATCGTGAGCGTCACGGCGAACGCAGTCGATTCGCCGAGGCGGCCGTGCAGCGTGCCGCTCGCGCCGAGAACGAGGGTGCCCCCCGCGATCAGCCCGTTGCCGATGGCGAGCCGCGTGGGATGCGCCGCCGGACCGCGGCCACGTGTGCGCTCGCGTCCCTGCAGCACCCTCCAGAGCGAGACCACCGCCCCGCCGAGCACGACGAGCGCACCCACCCCAGAGCCGACCGCGGCGAGCACGCGGGGCAGCGGCCCGAACACCTCGCTGCCCGTCGGCAGCTCGGTGCCCGAGATCGGCGCCTTCAGCGGCGCGACCGTCATGACGCCTGCAGCGAAGCAGGCCGCGCAGGTGAGGCCGAGCGCGACGCGGTCGCCAGTGCGCTGACCCGCGAACAGGTACACGGTGCCGAGGGCGAGGTAGGGCACGTTCACGATGGCCCCGAAGAGGAAGAAGACCCTGAACGTCGGCCCCGTCCATCCGGCCGAGGAGCCGAGCCACAGCGCGGCCGAGGCCACAGCGAACATGGCGAGCGCGACCGTCCAGGCGAGGTCGTGACGACGCCGGCGGCCGAGCCAGCGGTCGAGCGTGCAGAAGGTGAACGCCACGGCCACGAGGGTCGCGGCGGCGGCCAGCGCGGCCTGAGTGGTGACCACGAGACCGCAGCGTAAGAGGCGCGGGAGCCTTTGTGAACCCGCGCACGTGGGCGTACCCTGCCTCCGGCATGGCTGAGAGAGCGCGCCGGCGCATCCCCGAGGCGACGGTCGCCCGCCTCCCCGTCTACGTACGGATCCTGCTCGAAGTCGCCGAGGCCCGGACGGCCACGATCTCGTCCGAACGGCTCGCCGAGCTGGCCGGGGTCAACGCCGCGAAGGTGCGCAAGGACCTCTCCTATCTCGGCTCCTACGGCACCCGCGGCGTCGGCTACGACGTCGAGTACCTGCTGTTCCAGATGAGCCGCGAGCTCGGCCTCACCCACGACTGGCCCGTGGTCATCGTCGGTGCCGGCAACCTCGGCCACGCCCTGGCGAACTACGCGGGCTTCGACGAGCGGGGATTTCCCGTCGCGGCGATCGTCGACATCGACCCAGGCAAGGTCGGGACCAAGGTGGGCGCCGCCAAGGTGCGCCACCTCGACGATCTCCCCGACATCGTCGGCTCGCTCGCGAACGTCATCGGGATCATCGCGACGCCGGCCACCGGCGCCCAGGAAGTTGCGGATCGCCTCGTGGCCGCGGGTGTCACCTCGATCTTGAACTTCGCTCCGGCGGTGCTGACCGTGCCCCGCGGGGTCTCGCTCCGCAAGGTCGACCTCGCCGTGGAGCTGCAGATCCTGAGCTTCTACCAACAGCGCCGCGGCGGCGACCGGATCGCGACGGCGTAGTCAGACCTAGAGTGAACCTGCCGTGAGTGTCGTCGTCATCGGTCTCAACCACCGCATCGCCCCGCTCGACATCCTCGAGCGCACCAGCGTCGACGGTGCGAGCCTCCCGAAGGCTCTCGACGACCTCTGCGCGCGCTCGAACATCACCGAAGCGGTGCTGCTGTCGACGTGCAACCGGACCGAGGTGTACGTCGTGGCCGAACGGTTCCATGGCGCCTACTCGGACGTCCGCGACTACATCGCACAGCACGCCGGGCTCGCGCCCGAGGCGCTGATCTATCACCTTTACAGCCACTTCGACGAGGGCGCGGCGAACCACCTGTTCGCGGTCGCGGCCGGGCTCGACTCCGCTGTGCTCGGCGAGACGGAGATCCTCGGACAGGTGCGCGACGCGTGGGAGGCCGCGAAGGGCCATGGCACGGCGCGAGCCACGCTCAACGCGCTGTTCCGCCACGCAGTCGAGGTCGGCAAGCGCGTGCGCACCGAGACAGAGCTCTCCCGCCACACGACGTCGGTGTCGATGGCGGCGGTGGCGATGGCTGCGGACGCGCTCGGCGGGCTCAGCCATCGACGCGTGCTCGTGCTGGGCGCCGGTGACATCGGAGAGGGCATGGCCGTCGCGCTCGCGGACGGCGGAGTGGCCGAGGTGCTGGTCGCGAACCGGACGTTCCATCGGGCGGACGACCTCGCGTCACGGCTCGGTGGTCGTCCGGTGAGGCTGCTCGAGCTCGCCGATGCGCTCGCCGAGGTCGACGTGTTGCTCACTTCCACGGGTGCGCGCTCGATCCTGGTCGAGCACGCGGACCTGGCACCGGTGATGGCGGCTCGTCCCGACCGCCCTCTGCTCGTCGTCGATGTTGCGGTGCCCCGCGACGTCGACCCAGGTGTCGCTTCGATCCCCGGCGTGACACTCCTCGACATCGACGACCTACGCGCGTTCGCCGACCGCGGACTGCAGGAGCGCCGCAGCGAGATCCCCGCCGCGCAGGGGATCGTCGACGAAGAGGTCGCTCGCTGGATCGACCATTCGATGGCGCGCGAGGTGGCGCCGCTCATCACCGCGATGCGCGACTGGGCCGACGGCGTACGTGAGGGAGAGCTCGAGCGGGCGAAGGCTCGGCTCGACGAGCTCGACCCGCGCCAACGTGAGGCGGTCGAGGCGATCACGCGGGGCATCGTGGCAAAGCTGCTGCACGAGCCGACGGTGCGGCTCAAGGAGGTCGCGGGGACGCCTCGCGGCGAGCGGCTCTCCGAGGCGTTGCGCGACCTCTTCTCCCTGTAGGCCAGGGACGCGCCGTGCGGGTGCGGATCGCGACGCGAGGTAGCCCGCTCGCTCGATGGCAGGCCGAGCATGTCGGCGCACTGCTCACGGGCGTCGATCCCTCGGTCGAGGTCGACCTCGTCATCGTGGAGACTCTCGGTGATCGGGCACGCGATCGTCCGATCCACGAGCTCGGCGGCCAGGGCGTGTTCGTGAAGGAGGTGCAGGCCGCGGTGCTCGACGGGCATGCCGACGTCGCCGTGCACTCCGCGAAGGACCTGCCTTCGTCGTCGAGCGCGGTCGGCCTCGTCATCGCCGCGGTGCCCGAGCGGGGTGATCCCCGCGATGCACTCGTCGGCCACCGGCTCGACACGCTCGCCCGCGGCGCGACGGTGGCGACCGGATCTGTACGCCGGCGCGCGCAGCTCGCGCACGTGCGGCCCGACCTCGAGTTCGTCGAGCTGCGAGGCAACATCCAGACTCGGCTGTCGAAAGTCCCTCCTGGCGGTGCGGTCGTGATGGCAGCCGCCGCGCTCGAACGCCTCGGCCTCGCCGATCAGATGAGTGAAGTCCTCGACGTCGACGTGATGCTGCCGCAGGTCGCGCAGGGCGCACTCGCAGCAGAGTGCCGAGAGGGTGACGACGCCACCTGCGAGGCGCTCGAGCGGATCGAGCACGGCCCGAGCCGCGCCGCGGTCGACGGCGAGCGAGCGTTCCTCGCCACGCTCGGAGGCGGCTGCGACCTGCCGGTCGGCGCGCTCGTGACCGCTGCCGGCGACGGATGGCAGTGCGACGGCCTCGTGGCCGACCTCGGAGGCCAGACAGTGCTCAGGCACCGCGAGCGCGGGCCCGACCCGCGCGAGCTCGGGGAGCGGGTTGCACGGGTCCTGCTCGACGACCTCGGTGGTTCCGCGCTGCTGGCCTCGCCGTAGGCTCGCCTCATGGCAGATCAGCTCACGGGCGAGGTCACCGAGCTGCTGCAGCAGCTCATCCGCAACCAGTGCGTCAACGACGGAAGCCCCGAGTCGGGTGAGGAGCTTCGTAGCGCGGATCTGTTGCGCGACTACCTCGAAGGCACCGGCATGGACATCGAGTCGTTCGACGCGTTGCCCGGCCGGCGGTCGCTGGTCGCCCGCATCGAGGGAAGTGATCCGAACGCGCCGTCGATGTGCCTCATGGGGCACACCGACGTCGTCCCGGTGACGCCGAGCGGATGGCAGCGCGACCCGTTCGGCGGCGAGCTCGTCGACGGCGAGGTGTGGGGACGCGGCGCGATCGACATGCTCAACCTCACCGCGTCGATGGCGGTCGCGACGAAGCACCTCGCCCGTTCGGGCTTCCGGCCGAAGGGCGACCTCTTGTACTTCGCGGTCGCCGATGAGGAGGCGGGCGGTCACTGGGGTGCCGAATGGGGGCTGGAGCACCGGCCGGACCTGCTGATGGCGGACTACGTCATCACCGAGTCCGGCGGGCTCGTGATGGACACCCGGGCCGGTCAGCGGGTGACGATCACCGTCGCGGAAAAGGGGGTCATGTGGCGGCGGCTGCGCGTGCGGGGCACGCCCGGGCACGGCTCGGCGCCATTCGGCGCCGACAACGCGCTGGTGAAGGCGGCCGAGGTCGTGCGGCGCATCGCTGCGTACGAGCCGCGCGCCCAGATCCTCGACCTCTGGGAGAACTACGTCGACGCGTTCGATCTCACCGACGAGGAGCGCAAGGCTCTGCGCGATCCGGCCACTGTGCTCGAGGCGTGTCGCGAGCTGTCCGACCAAGGCGTCGCCAAGCTCGCCCACGCGTGCACCCACACGACCTTCTCCCCGAATGTCGCGCACGGAGGCGTGAAGACCAACGTCATCCCGGACGTCGTCGACATCGACATCGACATCCGCGCGATGCCCGGCGAGACGAACGAAGACGTGCGCGCGCACATCGACGCCGCGCTCGGTGATCTGAGCAACGAGGTCGAGCTGAGCATCCTCCAGTCGGGTGAGTACACGCGCTCACCGGTCGACACACCGCTCTACGCCGCGATGGAGAAGGTGGCGCAGCGCGTGTACCCCGAGGCGACCCTCCTGCCCGTGATGACCGTCGGCGGCACCGATGCTCGCTTCTATCGGAACGCCGGTGCGCTTGCGTACGGCTTCGGGCTGATGAGCAGAGACGTCACCTACCAGAAGTTCCGCTCGCGGTTCCATGGCAACGACGAGCGCGTCGACGTGGAGTCGTTGCGGCTGACCACGGACTGCTGGCTGTCATTGGTCCGCGATGTGTTGGCGTGACGGACGTGCTCGGGTGAGACGGTGACGTGAAACCCCTGGGCCCGCTCGGCGGGCGGCGGATCGTCGTCACGAGAGCGAGCGAGCAGGCCGGGGATCTCGTCGAGCGGCTGCAGATCCTCGGAGCGACACCACTCGAGGTGCCCTTGATCGCGATCCTCGATGCGGAGGACGGCGGTGCCGCGCTGCGCGACGCAGTGCGCAGCGATCCCGACTGGATCGTGGTGACCTCGGCGAACGGCGCGCAGCGGGTCCTCGACGCCCTCCTCGAGCCGACCGCGGCAAGCGTCGCGGTCGTCGGCCCGATGACCGCGTCGGTGCTCGAGCGCGCTGGGGTGATGCCCGCGCTGATCCCGCCCGAGTTCGTGGCCGAGAGCCTGGTCGACGCGTTCCCTCGAGGACCGGGTGTCGCAGTGGTCGCGCAGGCCGCCGGCGCTCGCGATGTCGTCACCGAAGGGCTTCGGGCCAAGGGTTGGGACGTGCGCGCTGTCGAGGCGTACCGCACGGTACCCGTGCGCCCCTCGGCCGATGCGCTCGACGAGGCTCGTCGGGCGGACGCGATCCTGTTCACATCGGCCTCGACGGTGATCTCGTACGTTGCCGCCGCGGGCGCCGGCGGCGTGCCGCCGATTGTCGTGTGCATCGGCCCGGTGACCGCGGCCGCGGCGGCCGAGGCTGGGATCGCTGTCGCCGCGACCGCCGAGGAGCACACGATCCCGGGGTTGGTCGCCGCCCTCGTCGAGGTGCTGCGCCCGTAGGATTCACACGTGACCTTCCCCACGCGGCGCCCCCGCCGGCTTCGTCGCACGCCCGCGTTGCGGCGGCTGGTCGCCGAGACCCAGCTGCGGGTCGATGACCTCGTCGCACCGCTGTTCGTCCGTGAGGGCATCGACGAGCCGCATCCGATCCCTTCGCTGCCGGGGGTCGTGCAGCACACGCGTGAATCGTTGCGGAAGGAAGTGCGCGAGCTCGCGGACATCGGCATCCCTGCAGTCGTGCTGTTCGGCGTCCCGAGCCACAAGGACGCCACCGGTAGCCAAGCGTGGGCCGACGACGGCATCGTGCAGGTGGCGTTGCGCGATCTCCGCGACGAGATGGGTGATCGCATTGTCCTCATCGCGGACCTCTGCCTCGACGAGTACACCGATCACGGGCACTGTGGCGTCCTCACCCCGGACGGCGATGTCGACAACGACGAGACGATCACGCTCTACGCCCGCACCGCGGTCGCGCAAGCCGTCGCCGGCGCCGACGTCGTTGCCCCGAGCGGGATGATGGACGGCCAGGTCGGCGCGATCCGCGCTGCGCTCGACACGCGCGGCTTCGAGCGCACGGCGATCCTGGCCTACTCGGCGAAGTACGCGTCAGCGCTTTACGGACCGTTCCGCGACGCGGTCGACGTGCACATCGCCGGAGGCGGCGATCGCAAGGGCTACCAGCAGGACTGGCACAACGCCCGCGAGGCGCTCGAGGAAGTGCGGCTCGACGTCGCCGAGGGCGCGGACATGGTGATGGTGAAGCCCGCGCTCGCGTACCTCGACGTCATCGCTGCGGTGCGCGCCATGGTCGACGTCCCGGTCGCGGCGTACCACGTGTCCGGGGAGTACGCCATGATCAAGGCCGCCGCGGAGAACGGATGGATCGATGGCGATGCCGTCGCCCTCGAGCACGTCACCGCGATCAAGCGCGCGGGCGCCGACGTCATCCTCACCTATCTCGCGCGCGAGCTCGCCGAGACGCTGTGACGTCTGAGAAGCAGTGACATGGGCGAGACGAACGACTGGTGGTTCCAGCGCGCGCAGGCGGTGATCCCAGGCGGTGTGAATTCGCCGGTGCGCGCCTTTCGATCGGTCGGCGGTTCGCCCTATTTCGTCGCCCGCGCCGAAGGCGGATACGTGTGGGACGTCGAAGGCCGGCGGTACACCGACTTCGTCCAGAGCTACGGAGCGATCATCCTCGGCCACGCGCATCCCAAGGTCGTCGAGGCAGTGCAGAAGGCCGCCCTCGAGGGCACCTCATACGGCGCGCCCACTGCGCGCGAGGTGCTCCTCGCCGAGAGGATCTGCGAGCTCGTGCCGAGCTGTGAGCGCGTGCGGATGGTGAACAGCGGCACCGAGGCGACGATGACGGTGATCCGGGTCGCCCGGGGCTTCACCGGCCGTCAGAAGGTCGTCAAGTTCGCGGGCAACTACCACGGCCACGGCGACGCGCTGCTCGCTGCCGGCGGAAGTGGGGTCGCGACGCTCGGCTTGTCGGGATCGGCGGGCGTGCCCAGCTCGGCCGTCGCCCAGACGGTCGTCGTTCCCTACAACCAGGTGCCCGAGCTCGACGGCGACGTCGCGTGCGTGATCGTCGAGCCCGTCGCGGCGAACATGGGCTTGGTGCCGCCGGCCCCGGGTTTCCTCGAGGGCCTGCGCGCCGCGTGTGACGCCGCGGGCGCGCTGCTGATCTTCGACGAGGTGATCACCGGGTTCCGCTTGGGCACGGGCGGCGCGCAGGAGCACTACGGCGTCCGCCCCGACCTCAGCTGCTTCGGGAAGGTGATCGGCGGCGGTCTGCCCGTCGGCGCGTTCGGTGGGCGGGCAGACGTGATGGACGTGCTCGCGCCGATCGGTCCCGTGTACCAAGCGGGCACGTTGTCCGGAAACCCGCTGGCCACCGCAGCGGGGTTGGCCGTGCTCGACGAGCTCGACCCAGGCGTCTACATGATGCTGGAGGGTCGCGCCGCGCAGCTCGCGGGCTGGCTGCGCGACGTGATCGACGAAGCCGGCCTCCCGATCACGGTGCCCACCGTCGGTCCGTTGCTCGGGTTGCACTTCGCGTCCGAGGCCGCAGTCGATTACGACACCGCGAAGCAGACCGACGAGAAGTGCTACGCGGCGTTCTTCCATGCGATGCTCGACCGCGGCGTGGCGTTCGCTCCCGGTCCATATGAGATCGCCTTCCCGAGCGTCGCCCACTCGAAGGAAGAGCTCGAGCGCGTCGCCGATCTCGCGAGTGCCGCCGCTCAAGAGGTGGCTGCGGCGGCCTGAACCGCCGATGAGTACGGTTCGCGCATGGCAGAACCGCAGAGCGACGCCCTCGTCTTGTTCGGCATCACCGGCGACCTCGCCAAGAAGAAGCTCCTGCCGGCCGTGTACCACCTCGCGCAGCGTGACCGGCTTCCCGGATGCGTCATCGGCGTCGCGTCGCGCGAGCTCCCCGAGGGCGAGCTCGAGAAGCGGTTCCGCGCCGCCGTGGACGAGATCGAGCCGAATCCCGACGAAGACGTGATCGAGAACGTCGTCAAGCGGCTGAAGTACGTCTCGGGCGACTACCGCGAGGACTCGACGTTCGTGAAGCTCCAAGATGCGCTCGAGGAAGCGCAGCATCCGCTCTGCTTCCTCGCGATCCCACCGAGCCTGTTCGACGACGTCGTGCAGGGACTCGCCAAGCACGGCCTCAACAAAGATGCTCGCGTCGTCGTCGAGAAGCCGTTCGGTCGCGACCTGCAGTCGGCCGAAGAGCTGAATTCGATCCTGCACTGCGCGTTCGACGAGAGCACCATCTACCGCATCGACCACTTCCTCGGGAAGGAGTCGGTGGAGAACCTCCTCGTCTTCCGCTTCGCCAACTCGTTGCTCGAGCCGGTTTGGAACAACCACTACATCAACTCGGTGCAGATCACGATGGCCGAGGGATTCGGCGTCGAGGGTCGGGGCAAGTTCTACGAAGAGGTCGGTGCGCTACGCGACGTCGTGCAGAACCACCTGCTGCAGGTCATGGCGCTGCTCGCGATGGACCCGCCGGTCGACGCGAGCGCCGCGAGCCTGGGCGACGAGAAGGTGAAGCTCTTCAAGCAGGTGCGCGCCGTGGATCCGTCCGAGACAGTCCGGGGCCAGTTCCGCGGCTACGTCGACGAGGAAGGCGTGCACGCGGGCTCGGACACCGAGACGTTCGTCGCGCTCCGCCTCTGGATCGACTCCTGGCGGTGGGCCGGGGTGCCGTTCCTCATCCGCACCGGAAAGGCGCTCGCGTTCACCGCGCTCGAGGCAGTCGTCGAGTTCAAGCGTCCGCCGCGCCTGTTCTTCAAGCAGCCGGGCGTGGCCATGCCCGACCCGAACCACCTCCGCTTCCGGCTCGGGAAGAACGACGGGATCACGCTCCACTTGCAGGCGAAGGCGCCCGGTGTCGGGATGGTCACTCGCCAGGTCGATCTGCAGGTCAACTACGAGCAGGTGTTCGGGCACCGACGCGAGGCGTACGAGCGGCTCATCGACGACGCGATCTCCGGCGAGCGCACGCGCTTCGGCCGGGAGGACAGCCTGATCGAGCAGTGGCGCATCATCGACCCGATGCTGCGCAACCCCGATCCGGTGCACCTGTACACGAAGGGCACCTGGGGGCCGGAAGCCTCTTCCCGGCTCGCGTCCGACGGCAGCAGCTGGTACGAGCCGATCGCCTAGCTCGCCGCCGCGCGCGGCTCACTTGTCGGGGACGATGCGGACGAGCGCGGCGGCGGCCTTGTACGCCGCTTCGGCGGGGCCGAGCTCGTCGGGGCGGAGCAGGTTCGCCATGATGCGCAGCACCCACTCCATGAGCGAGCGGCTGTGCATGCCGACACGCGTGAGCTCGCGCATGAGTGCGGGGCGGCCGATGACCTGCGCGAAGAGACGAGCGACCTTGAAGTAGAGGCCGTACTCGGCGTCGAGGAGCTTCTCGTACTGCTGCACCGCGAGGCCGTCGCCGGTCGACAGCGCTTCGTGCAGCACCTGAGCGGCGAGACGTCCGGTCTCGTACGTGTAGTCGATGCCCTCACCGTTGAACGGGTTCACGAACCCGGCCGCGTCGCCGACGACGACGAACGTCGGGCCCACCTTCGGCCCGACCGAGCCGCCCATCGGCAGCCGTCCCCCCGTCGGCTCACCGCAGGCACGGTCCGCGGAGATCTCCCAATACGGCGGCGCGGTGGCGACGTACTCGTTCAAGAGGTGGGTGGTGTTGACGCTGCGGTAGTCCCGAAACGTCGAGAGCAGACCGACGCCGACGTTCACGGTGCCATCGCCGACGGGGAAGATCCATCCGTACCCTGGGAGCGCGTTGCCGTTGCGATCCTTCACGTCGAGCGAGCTCTCGATCCACGGGTCGGCGTGCAGCGGGCTCTCGTAGTAGCCACGGATCGCCATGCCCTGCGGATACGAACGATCGCGTGCGGTGCCGATCGCGCGGCCGAACCGGGAGTTCGCGCCGTCCGCGACGACGACGTACTTCGCGTGCACCTCTTGCCCGTTGACGATCGCGCCGCGCACCAGCCCGCGGTCGATCAACGGCGAGGTCGCTTCCGCGTCCTGCCACACGGTGGCGCCCGCCTTCACCGCGTTGTCCGCGACCATCTGATCGAGGTCACGCCGGCGCACGACGTAGCCGAACGACGGCAGGTCGGGATGTTCGGGCCATTCGAGCTCGAGCGTGATCCCGTGGGCGAGGGCACGCAGGCCGTTGAACCGGTGGAAGTCCGCGAGTCGCTCGCCCAGACCCATGTCGGACAGCTGGCGCACCGCCCGCGGGGTCAGCGCGTCGCCGCAGGTCTTCTCGCGCGGGAACGTCTTCTTCTCGACGACGAGGACGTCGTGTCCGGCCGACGCGAGCCAGTACGCGGTCGCTGCGCCCGACGGGCCTCCGCCGACGACCAGGACTTCATGGCGGCCGGCGGTCTGGCGGCCGGCGACGCCGGACATCAGTGCCCGGTGGCCTCGCCGGCCCCGGCTCCCTCGGTGGTGCACGAAGGCGGCGGCGGGTCCTCGCCGGACAGCACGACCCGCTCGTAGCACACGACGTCGTTGACCTCTTGCTCGGTGAGGATCTCACCCCACGCGGGCATTCCGGCCTTGCCGATCCGCTGGCCCCCGGGACGATCCGGGTTGCCGTAGGGCTTGCCGATGAAGGGCTCGGATCCCGATTCGACGAACGCCACCTGGTCGGCCATGTCCGGGAAGGTCTGCACGACCGAGCCGCCGCTGAGCTGGAAGCCGATGCCGCCAGCGGAGTCGCCGGCGCCCGTCGGCAAGTGACATGACGCGCAGTTCGCCACGTAGATCTCTTCCCCGGCGGCGAGCGGGCCGCTGATCGCCTTGGTCGGCGGCGTGAGCGACCACTGGTAGATGAACGCCCACAACGGGAGCAACGCCACCACCGGGATCGCCCAGTACGGGATCCGCCTCCGGCGGAGCGCGGCCTCGACGTAAGGCGGCGGGGGCTTGGGGGGCGGCGCGACGACCGAGGGTGCTGCCGCGGCCGGTGCCGGCGCCGGAGTCGCCGCCGCCACCGGCTCGACCGCTGTGCTCGAGCTGGCCGCGCCCCCTGAGTCGGCCGGAGCGGCAGGCGGCGGGGTGGCGCCAGCGTCACCCGACGACAACCCCAATGCCTCACGCCGCTCTCGCGAGCGTCTCAGCAGGTGCTCGGGGATCTCGGTCACTTGCACGCTCCGCGGGCGCAGTAGTCGGGACGACTTCGACGAGGACAGTGGCGACGAACGGCGGTCACCTTAGGCGGCGCTCGCGCCGGGAGTGGAACCGGCGCCTCGTAGTTGGCGGGAAGAAGTGGCGTGCTAGAACGACGACTGCTCCGAGTTTGTCGGCGCCTTTGCGGCGCTGCAGTCGCCCCTTTGGACGCCTTCGGCGCTGGGGTAGAGTGGTTGTGCATCCGTTCACGAGCGCCCTCCGCCGAGGGCGGTGAGGAGGTGGGGAGGGTCCGTGGTCGCGATGATCGTGTCCCTCATCCTCACCTTCGCGATGGCGGCCGGGGTCTTCGTGTACGGCGTGAAGCGACCGGTCGGCAAGCCCGTCACATGGGGTGAGGGGTTGCTCGCGGGCACTTACATCTACGGGCTGCTCTTCCTCATGTATGGCGTGGTGCCCCACCAGTGGCTCACCTTCGCCGACACGACGCTCAAGATGCGCAAGGACGCGATCCTCGCGGGCCCGGGCTCCACAGGGTTCCTGCAAGACCTGCCGTTCAGCATCACGAAGCAGACCGTCCGCGACATCGTCGTCACGATGATCTACATCGTGTTCCTCGGCGCGCAGATCGCCGGCTGGTCGCTCTGGCAGAACCGCGGCAAGGCCAAGCCGGTCGCGATCGAGACCTCCTCGTACGGCCGTCCCCTGGTGAAGGCGAAGTAGCGATGGCACGCACCGACGCGAATCCGCCGATGCCCGAGTTCCGAGACGACTACACGCTCGTCGAGGTCGACGCCGACTATCTCGCCAAGGCGGTCAAGCCGAAGCAGTTCATCCACATCGACCAGTCCGAGTGCATCATGTGCGAGGGATGCGTCGACATCTGCCCGTGGAAGTGCATCCACATGGTGTCGCCCACCGCGATCGACGAGGCGAACAACACCGAGCTTCCCGGCAGCGATCCGACCGACCATGTCGTGTTCCTGATCGACGACGACGTCTGCACACGCTGCGCGCTGTGCGTCGATCGGTGCCCGACCGGCGTGATCATCATGGGCAAGGTCGGCGCGGCGGAGCGTGACGGCGATCCGCACATGCGCGACAGCAATCACGGTTACGCATACGGCATGCGGTTCTAGGAGCTCTCGTGGCCAAGACAGTCGACGACAAGCCGGGGCTCGGGGCGAAGGTCTCCGAGGCGACCACGAAGATGGTCTCCACGGTCCAGGGATCCCAGGCTTGGAACTCGATCTTCCGACCCGGGTCGATCTTCCGCAAGGGCTACACCGACAGCCCGCGCAACCGGTCCTACGTGATCATGAACTCGGTGCTGTACCACTTGCACCCGGTCAAGGTGAAGCGCCACGCGGTGAAGGTCAGCTACACGCTCTGCCTCGGCGGCCTGTCGTTCTTCCTCTTCATCCTGCTCACGGTCACCGGCATCTTCTTGATGTTCTTCTACCGACCGACGACCGCGCAGGCCTGGAACGACATCTACGCGCTGCAGACCTCGGTGACGTTCGGGCTCATGGTGCGCAACATGCACCGATGGGCCGCCCACCTCATGGTGCTGTCGGTGTTCTTGCACATGGCGCGCGTCTTCTACCACGGCGCCTACAAGCCACCTCGTGAGTTCAACTGGGTCATCGGCGTGATCTTGCTCACCCTCACTCTGCTGCTGTCGTTCACCGGCTACCTGCTCCCGTGGGACCAGCTCTCCCTGTGGGCCGTCACGGTGGGCACGAACATGATCGGCTACTCGCCGGTGTTCGGCGACCAGATCCGCTTCGTGTTGTTGGGCGGCGTAGAGATCGGTCCCGAGACGCTGCTCCGTTGGTACACACTCCACGTCCTCATGTTCCCGTTCATCACCGTCATCTTCATGGCCGTCCACTTCTGGAGGGTTCGCAAGGATGGCGGCATCTCCGGTCCGCTGTAGGCCCGTACAGGCAGCGCGAGGTCAACGATGACCGAGATCCCCGAACACCTTCGCAAGCGAGCCGAGGAGGCTCGGGCCAAGGCCGCCGCCGCCAAGGGTGGAGCGGCGCCCGCCGAGCCTGCCGCGCCCGCGCCCGCCGACACGTCGACCTCCGACGCTCCGCCGACTGGTCCAGACGAATCGCGCATCCCCGCGCATCTGCTCGAGCGCAGCAAGGCCGCCCGCGAGAAGTCAGAGGGAGCGCCGACCGAGGTGGCGGTGCCGGCGGGTGTCGCCGCGGCCACCGCCTCGACTGCGGTCGCGACCGCGCCACCGCCTGTCGCGACGGGCCCCGGCGGGCACACCCAGCGCCTGCTCACCGTCGTCAAGGCCGGCTCGATCCAGGACGTGAAGGCCACGCCGGTCGACAAGGTGCACGTGTGGCCACACCTGCTGCTCATCGAGTTCATCGCGGCGCTCGCGTGCACCGCGTTCACGTTCGTGTTCTCCGCGTTCGTGAACGCGCCGTTGCTTCAGCTCGCCAACGTCAACCGGACTCCGAACCCATCGAAGGCTCCGTGGTACTTCCTCGGGCTGCAGGAGCTCCTGACCATGTTCCATCCGATGGTCGCCGGCGTGACCATCCCCGGCATGGGCATCTTCGTGCTGATGCTCGCGCCCTACATGGACCGCAACCCGAGCAACAAGCCGGAGGACCGCAAGTTCGCGATCGTGCTGTTCACCATCTTCATGATGTTCTGGGCGGTCCTCGTGATCATCGGCTCGTTCTTCCGGGGCCCTGGCTTCAATTTCGTCTTCCCGTGGCGAGCGGGCATCTTCTTCGACCTGTGATGAGGCACCGATGAGCGCGGCCACTGTCCTTGCGATCGCCATCCCGATCATCGTGATCATCGCCGCCGTCGGCGTGATCTCAGCTGCTCGCCGGCGCGATACCAGCGATGCCACGGGCCTGCTGTCGCGCGAGACCCGCCGCCGCGACAAGGGAGAGCCAGGGACGCTCCCAGAGCCGCCGCCGAGCGAATTCGAGCGGTCGCGAGGTCGAGCAGGCCGCCGCAGAGGAACGACGGGGCGGAGGCACCTCGGTGATGCTCGCGGAGAAGGCTCCCGTCGCTCCGTACGTGCCGCCCGATCCCGAGACCGTTGCCGTCACCCGCCGTCAGTTCTTCAACCGCGGGATGGTCACGATGATGATCCTGGCGCTGTCGGGGTTCGGCGCCGCGGTGCTCGCGTTCCTGTGGCCGCAGCGCGGTGGGGGCTTCGGCTCGAAGATCACCCTCGGCAAGCTCGAGGACGTGAAGGCGTCGATCGTGCAGAACGACGGCTTCTTTTACGTGCCCGAGGGCCGCGCGTGGATCACCGAGTACCCGACCGACGCGTACCCGAAGGCCGAGAAGTCAGGCGTCTACCTCGCGCCCGTGCTGGTGGGGATGAAGAACGGCGTCAACGCGCTGTATCAGAAGTGCCCGCATCTCGGTTGCCGCGTGCCGCAGTGCATCACCTCGCAGTGGTTCGAGTGCCCGTGCCACGGTTCGCAGTACAACCAGGTCGGCGAGAAGAAGGGTGGCCCGGCTCCCCGCGGGATGGATCGCTTCGGCGTCGCGGTCGACAACGACATCGTCACGATCGACACGAGCACGGTGTTCCAGGGCCCGCCCATCGGCACGAACACGACCGGCCAAGAAGCCGAAGGACCTCACTGCATCACCGGGGGTGAGTGAGTGATCCTCGCTGCCAACCCCGTGGGCCGGAACATCGCGATCGTCATCGCGATCGTTCTCTCCCTCGCCTGGCTCGCGTATCTGATCGGCAACATCCGCCGGGCGAAGGCCGAGATCGGTTCCGAAGTCGAGCTCGCCCCGAACCGCAAGCCCTACCTCGACGACGAGGAGCTCGAGGGCCGAAAGCTCACCCGCGTGCTGTTGCTTGGGTTCGCCCTGCTGGTGGTGACCGCCCTCTCGATCCCGCTCTACTGGCTCAACGAGCCGAGTCGCCAGGCGGGCGCCATCGAGGGCTTCGATGCGAAGTTCGTCAAGTGGGGCGAGGAGCTGTTCGCGCCGACCGCGCAGGGCGGGTTCAACTGCGCCGGTTGCCACGGAACCGAGGGCATCGGCGGCGTCGCTGCGTACACGCTGCAGGATCCTGCGACGGGCAAGGTCGAGGTCGTCAGCTGGAAGGCGCCAGCGCTCCAGACGGTGTTGCTGAAGTTCAGCGAGGACGAGGTCCGCTACATCATCACGTACGGTCGCCCGTTCTCCCCGATGTCGCCGTGGGGTCTCGCGGGCGGTGGCCCGATGAACGATCAGCAGATCGACAACCTGATCGCGTACCTCGACAGCATCCAGCTGACGCCCGAGGAAGCGCAGGCCGCGGTCACCAAGGCGCTCGAGACAGCGAAGGCCGACCCGGCCAACGCCGGCAAGACCGACGGTGAGCTGTTGTTCAACATGGAGACATCGAGCGGCACCTACTCGTGCGCTCGCTGCCACACGCACGGGTGGTCCTACGACCAGCCGCTCGTGTCCGGCGGCGGAGCGATGGGTCCGAACCTCACGGGCGGTTCCGAGGGCCGGCAGTTCCCGAGCGAGCCCGATCAGGTGCAGTTCGTCGGGGATGGCTCGGAGCAGGGCAAGCGCTACGGGCAGCAGGGCCAGGGCACCGGCCGCATGCCCGGCTTCAGCGAGGTGTACACCGAGGACCAGATCCGCGCGGTGGTGCAGTACGAGAGAGGCCTGTGATGACGTCGGTCCTGGCTTCGACGATCACGCTCGCCTTCGGGTGGCAGCCCGAGATTCGCGGGATCGTCGTCGTCCTCATCGCGGTCGGGGTGCTGATGGGGTCGGTGTACCTCATCTTGTCGACGGACCTGGGTGCGCGGCTCGGTCTGATGGTCGCGCTCGGCGCGCTCTTCGGGTGGCTGTCGATCCTCGGCGCGGTCTGGTGGATCTACGGCATCGGCCTGAAGGGTGAAGACCCGACCTGGCAACCGGTCGAGGTGATCGTCGGCGACACCGCGAACGCGAACAACGAGATCGCGCAGAGCCTCGACGGCTGGGAGAAGCTGCCCGCTGACGATCCAGGCCGCGGCCAGGCGGTCGCGTCGGCGGACGAGATCCTCACGAAGGAAGCCAAGATCTTCACGAGCCCCACCGACTACGTGGTGGTCGATGTGTACACGACGGGCGGCGAGAGCTATCCGAACTGGTTCTTCAACTTCCGGCACGAGCCGCACTACGCCCTGGTGCAGGTGCAGCCGGTGAAGCCCCAGATCGCCGAAGCCGGCAAGCCACCCCCGACACCCGTCGCCGATGAGACGCAACCGGTGGTGTCGGTGCTGATGATCCGCGACCTCGGATACCGAAGACGGCCCGCTGCGCTCATCACACTTGGCTCAGTTGCGATCTTCCTCGCCATCGCTTGGATGCTGCACGCACGAGACAAGGAGTCGATGCGGCGTCGCGGTGTGGCCCTCGAGAAGACCTGATCGACGATGGCCCAGTACTTGCCGATCCTGATGATGTTGGTGCTGGCCACGGCGTTCGCCGTGATCAGCCGGCTCGTCTCGCGATTGCTCGCACCGAGCCGTCCCCACGCGGCGAAGGAGGCGCCGTACGAATGCGGCATCGTCCCGAGCCGTGAGCCACCCGAGCGGTTCCCGGTGCGCTTCTACCTCGTGGCGATGCTCTTCATCATGTTCGACATCGAGATCGTGTTCGTCTATCCGTACGCGGTGAGCCAGCGCGAGCTCGGGTCGTTCGGCTTCTTCGCGATCCTGCTCTTCAGCGCGATCTTCTTCCTGTCGTTCGTCTACGAGGTCGCGAAGGGCGGACTCGAGTGGGGGCCCATCAACCGTGCCCGCCGGCTCGTGTCCGGAGTCCCCACTGACCGCACCACTGAGTCGACGATTCGTCGCGTGGGCCTCGAGGGACGCGAGGAGGCGGCGTAGTGGGTTGGGATGTCAGCCGCGGTCTCGAGGGGATGGACCACAACTTCTTGACGGGCACGCTCGAAGGGCTCGTCAAGTGGGCCCGCGCCCGCTCGATCTTTCCGGCGACGTTCGGCCTCGCATGCTGCGCGATCGAGATGATGGGCACCGGTGCCGCGCACTACGACCTCGCGCGGTTCGGGATGGAGGTGTTCCGCGCCTCGCCCCGGCAGGCGGACCTCATGATCGTCGCGGGCCGGGTCAGCCAGAAGATGGCCCCGGTGCTCCGTCAGGTCTACGACCAGATGATGGAACCGAAGTGGGTCATCTCGATGGGCGTGTGCGCGTCGACCGGCGGGATGTTCAACAACTACGCGATCGTCCAGGGTGTCGATCAGGTCGTCCCGGTCGACGTGTACGCCCCCGGATGTCCGCCCAACCCCGAGACGCTGATCCACGCCATCGTCACGCTCCACGGGCTGATCCTCAACGGCGAGATCCTCCGTCGCCGTGACGAGACCGGCGCGGGTGCGGGCGTCACGGTCGAGGCGGCGACGAGCACCGGCGTCGAAAGCTTGTCGCGGCCGACGCCGATCGTGGTCCGTAGTGGCGCCGGTGGACGATGACCGACACCGACGCCGAGACGTCCGGCGAGCCCGCCGGTCCTGATCTGCTGCACGGGGTCCCGGTCTCCTCCTCCCGGGCCCAGGAGGTGCTGCACCCGAGTCGCGAGCAGTACGTCGATCTGATGCGCGACCTCATCGACGACGGCTACGTGATGTGCATCGACCTCTGTGCGGTCGACTACCTCGCTCACGACGGTCGCGTGCTGCCCGAGGGTGTCGCGGCCGAGCGCTTCGAGGTCGTGGTCAACCTGCTGGACCTCACCGCGAAGCGCCGCACGCGTGTGCGGGTGCAGGTGCCGGCGGACGACCCGACGCTCCCGTCGCTCTTCGAGCTCTATCCGGGCACCGAGGCGATGGAACGCGAGGCCTACGACATGGTCGGCGTGGTTTTCGACGGTCACCCCGACCTGTCACGGATACTCATGCCGGAGGACTGGATCGGTCATCCGCTGCGCAAGGACTACGCGGTCGGTCGCATCCCCGTGCAGTTCAAGCTCACGGCGGAACCGCGATGAGCGCCCGGGTCCACGAAGACGCGGGGCTCACCTCCGAGGGAGCGCAAGAGCTCGGACGTCGCAGCACCGAGACAGCCGCAGCGCTCCTGCGCGAGGTGGGGTCCGTCCTGCGCATCTCCGAGGCCGAAGCGAACACGCTCAGCGACCAAGAGCCCTCGGACGACCAGACGATGATCATCAACATGGGCCCGCAGCATCCGAGCACCCACGGTGTGCTCCGGCTCATGCTCGAGCTCGACGGCGAGACGGTGCTGCGCACGAAGCCGATCATCGGCTACCTGCACACGGGGATGGAGAAGACGGCCGAGGAGCTGACCTTCGTCCAGGGCTCGACGAACGTCACGCGCATGGACTACGTGTCGCCGTTCGCGAACGAGCTCGTGTTCAGCATGGCGACCGAGCGGTTGCTGGACATCGAGGTGCCGCCGCGCGCGGTGTGGATCCGCATGCTGATGGCCGAGCTGAACCGCATGTCGTCGCACCTGCTCTTCCTTGCCACCAACGGCATGGACCTCGGCGCGGTGTCGATGATGATCTACGGCTGGCGCGAGCGCGAGGAGGTCCTCCGCTTCTTCGAGACCGTCACCGGGCTGCGGATGAACCACAACTACATCCGCCCGGGAGGTGTGGCCGCGGACCTGCCCCCCGGGTGGCGTGACGGCGTGCTCCGACTCCTCGACCTGATCCCGCCCCGTCTCGACGAGTACGACATCCTCCTCACCGAGCAGCCGATCTTCCGCGAGCGCTCGCAAGGGGTCGGCCTCATCACCGCACAGGAGGCGCTGGCGCTCGGGCTCACCGGCCCGATCTTGCGCTCGACGGGCCTCGCCTGGGATCTCCGCCGCGACATGCCCTACCTCGCGTACGACCAGGTCGACTTCGACGTCGTCGTCGGCAGCTACGGCGACTGCTTCGACCGGTACGCGATCAGGCTCAACGAAGTGCGCGAGTCGATGCGCATCGTCCACCAGATCCTCGACAAGATGCCCGCGGGCGACTACCGGATCCAGGACAAGAAGGTCACACCGCCGCCGCGGGCCCGCATCGACGAGTCGATGGAGGCCCTGATCCACCACTTCAAGATCTTCACCGAGGGATTCAAGGTGCCCGAGGGGGAGGTTTACGTCGGCATCGAGTCGCCGCGCGGCGAGATCGGCTGCTACCTCGTCTCCGACGGCAGCTCGAAGCCGTACCGGATGCACATCCGCGGCTCCGAGCTTCGTGAACCTCCAAGCCCTGCCCCACATGATGCGAGGTGGGCTCATCGCCGACGCCGTCGCCGTGATCTCGTCGGTCGATCCGGTGCTGGGGGACGTCGACCGCTGATGGCCCGCCTCACCGATGCCAACGTGGCCCTCGCGCGCCAGATCATCGCCCGCTATCCGCGCTCGCGGTCCGCTCTCGTGCCGCTGCTGCACCTGGCGCAGGAGCAGGACGGCTGGCTGACCGACGACGCGATGGCCCACATCGCCGAGCTCCTCGACCTCGCACCGGCCCAGGTGCTGGGCACCGCGAGCTTCTACGAGATGTTCAAGCGGGAAGAGGTCGGCCGCTACCTGCTGAACATCTGCACTGACATCGCCTGCCACTTGAGCGGCGCGAGCGAGCTCCTCGCGCACGCGCAGGAGACGCTCGGCGTGAAGGCCGGTGGCACGACGGACGACGGCGCGATCACGCTCGAAGACGTGCAGTGCATCGCGGCGTGCACAGAGGCACCGTGCCTTCAGGTCAACTACCGCTACCGCTACAAGGTGACGCCCACAGCGCTCGACCAGCTGACCGCGGACCTCCGCGCCGGGAGGCTTGCCGGTGAGGTGCCCCCGCACGGCACGTTGGCGACCGTGCGGCAACAGATCCCGGCGGACCGATGGGCGGGCACTGGGCCGGCCGCCCAAGCGGAGGTCGACGAGAGGTTCCGTACATGAGGCTCACGAGGTTCGCTGCATGACGGTCAGCAACGCTCCGCTCATCCTCTCGTCGCGATTCGAGCAAGCCGACGGCCACACGCTCGACGGGTACCAGCGCACGGGTGGCTACAGCGCGCTGCGCAAGGCACTCGGCATGGATCCCGCGGCAGTCACCGAAGAGGTCAAGACCGCGAACCTGCTCGGGCGAGGCGGTGCCGGCTTCCCCGCCGGAACGAAATGGGGGTTCCTGCCGCCCAACGTGCTGCCTCGATACGTCGTGGTCAACGGCGACGAGAGCGAGCCGGGCACCTACAAGGACCGCATCCTCATGGAGCGCGACCCTCACCAGCTCATCGAGGGCCTCCTCATCTGCTGCTACGCGGTCGGGGCTGCGCAGGCCTTCCTCTATGTACGTGGCGAGATGGCGCTTGCCCAGGAACGACTGGCTGCCGCGCTGAACGAGGCCTACAAGGCCGGGTTCGTCGGCAAGGACGTCATGGGCTCGGGCTACTCCGTCGACATCGTCCTGCATTGGGGCGCGGGCGCGTACATCGTCGGTGAGGAGACCGCGCTCATCGAGAGCCTCGAGGGCGAACGCGGGATGCCGCGGCTAAAGCCGCCGTTCTTCCCCGCGAGCAAGGGCCTGTACATGCAGCCCACGATCGTCAACAACGTCGAGACGCTCAGCAACCTCCCGTGGATCATCGAGAACGGCGGTGCCGCGTTCGCCGCGCTCGGCAACGGGAAGTCGACCGGCACCCGCATGTTCGCGGTGTCCGGACACGTGAACCGACCCGGCGTCTACGAGGTCGAGATGGGTGTCACGACGTTCCGCGACCTCGTCGAGCACTACTGCGGCGGCATCCGGGAGGGTCGTTCGTTGAAGGCGTTCATCCCAGGGGGCGCGTCCTCGCCGTGGCTCTTCGAGGAGCATCTCGACCTTCCTCTGTGCAAGCCCACTGTCGACGCGGCTGGCTCGATGCTCGGATCCGGGGCCATCGTGATCATGGACGAGACCACCGATGTCGTGCAGGCGTGCTGGCGGATCGTTCGCTTCTTCGCGCGTGAGTCCTGTGGCAAGTGCACGCCCTGCCGCGAAGGTACGACGTGGCTCGAGCGGATCCTTCGGCGCATCATCGCCGGCGAGGGACGCCCGTCCGACGTCGATCTGCTGATGGACGTCTCCGACAACATCAGCCCCGGTCTCGTGTGGCCCCCGAAGCAGACGACGATCTGCCCGCTCGGTCCGTCGGCCACCGCGCCCATCGCGTCCGTCGTGCGGCGCTTCCGCGGTGACTTCGAGAAGTACCTCCCGAAGGCGGCCGTGGTTGCCTGAGACCAGCGCCTCCGAGAGCACGACGACGCTCTCGCTGACCGTCGACGGGCGGGCGATCACGGCTGAGCCCGGTGAGCTCGTCATCGCGGCCGCCGAGCGCCACGGCGTCTACATCCCCCGCTTCTGCTACCACCCGCGGATGACGTCGGTCGGCATGTGTCGCATGTGCCTCGTCGAGGTCGAAGGTCCGCGCGGCTCGGCATTGCAGGTCTCGTGCATGCTCGACGCGGCCGAGGGCATGGTCGTGCACACCGCGTCGCCGGCGGTGAAGAAGGCGCAGGACGGCGTCCTCGAGTTCTTGCTCATCAACCATCCGCTCGACTGCCCGGTGTGCGACAAGGGCGGTGAGTGCCCGCTGCAGGACCAGACCCTGGCGTTCGGCCCCGGAGAGAGTCGCTTCGTCGAGGAGAAGCGCCACTTCGAGAAGCCCATCCCGATCAGCGACCTCGTGTTCCTCGACCGTGAGCGCTGCATCCTGTGCGATCGCTGCACTCGGTTCGCGAGCGAGGTGGCCGGCGATCCGCTGATCAGCTTCACCGGCCGTGGCAACGAGACGCAGGTGCTCACGTTCCCGGACGAGCCGTTCGCGTCGTACTTCTCGGGGAACACCGTGCAGATCTGCCCGGTCGGCGCGCTCACCGCGAAGCCGTACCGCTTCAAGGCTCGGCCCTGGGACCTCGAGCAGGAGGAGTCGACCTGCACGACCTGTTCGGTCGGATGCCGCGTCACGATCCAGTCGTCGCGCGACCGGGTGCTGCGGTACCAGGGCGTCGACATCGACCCCGTGAACTGGGGGTGGCTCTGCGACAAGGGGCGCTTCGGGTTCGAGGCAATCGAGAGCGAGGAGCGCCTCGCCGCGCCGCTCGTGCGCGATGGCGATCAGCTCGTCGAGGCGTCATGGCCGGTGGCGCTCGAGCGGGCCGCGACCGCGATCCGCGAGGCGCTCGAGACCGGTGGCCCCGAGTCCGTGGCCGTCGTCGGCGGCGCACGCCTGACGAACGAGGACGCGTACGCGTGGGCGAAGCTCGCAAAGGCTGTGATCGCCACCGACAACGTCGACGCCCAGCTCGGCGACGGGCTCACCGGCACGATCGTCGCCGGGCTGCCGACGGCAACGATCGACGACGCGTGCGCAGCGGGAACGCTGCTCGTGCTTGCCGCCGACCTGAAGGAAGAGCTTCCCGTCCTGTACCTGCGGCTGCGCGACGCGGTCGAGAAGCGCCGCCTCCGAGTCGTCGAGGTCTCGCCGACTTCCACCTCGTTGACTCCGTTGGCGGCCGCGTCGCTGCGGCACCGACCGGGTGAGCAGGCCCGGCTCGTCGAGTCCCTGCTCGCGGGGTCACCGCCCGAGGGCATCGGTGCCGACTGGTTCGCATCGTCGACGGAGCTCGTGGTGATCGCCGGCCGTCCGTCGGTCGCCGAGTCCGCGCATCCGACCGAGGCCGCGATCGCCGCGATCGTCGCGGCGCGGCCCACGGCGCGGTTCCTCGTCGCCAGTCGCCGTGGAAACGTCCGCGGCGCGATCGACATGGGTCTCGCTCCCGGGCTCCTGCCGGGTCGGGTCGCGCTCGAGTCCGGGCGGTCGTGGTTCACCGAGCAATGGGGTGCAGTGCCGGCGTCGGTCGGTCTCGACACGACGGGCATCCTGCGCGCCGCGGCAGAGGGGCGCATCGGCTGTCTCCTGCTACTCGGCGCCGACCCGCTCTCGGATTTCCCCGATCGACGCCTTGCTGAGCAAGCGCTCGCGGGCGCGACGCGGGTCGTCGGCATCGACACGTTCGTGACGCCGTCGCTCGCGAACGCGTCGGTCGTGCTCGCGGCCGCGGGATACGCGGAGAAGCGGGGCACCACGACCAACCTCGAAGGTCGCGTGAGCGTGGTCGCACAGAAGGTGACGCCGCCGGGCACCGCTCGCGCGGACTGGATGATCGCGGCCGAGCTCGCGGTGCTGCTCCGCGCCGATCTCGAGATCGGATCGATCGAGGACATCTGGACCGAGATCGAGGCGACCTCGTCCGCCCACGCGGGCATCACGCTCGAGGAGCTGCGGGGCAGCGACGGTCATGACGGGATCGTCGCGGGTGGCGGCGACACGAGCGGCCGGCCGCCGATGGTGCGCTTCGAGCCCGCCAGCGCCGCCACCGAGCCGCCGCCTCTCGACGCCTACTCTCTCCGGCTGGTGTCGGCCCGCTCGCTCTACGACCTCGGCGCGGCCCTGGCCCACTCGCCGTCCCTCTCGGGGCTCGCCTCGGACGTCGTGCTGCGGATGAACCCGACGGACCACGAGCGCTTGGGCATCTCGTCCGGCGGGCAGGTGAAGGTGACCTCCTCGCGCACGACGCTGCTCGTCGATGCCGTTGCCGACCCGGGCGTGCACCGCGGCGTCGTCGCGCTCGGGTTCAACCGCCCTGGCACCCGAGCCGCCGATCTGATCGACGCCGCCGCTCAGGTGACCGACGTGCGGGTGGAGACGCCGTGACGCATCTGCTCGCCGCAGCCGGCGGCGATCCGCTCCTGAACGGCGACATCGACCTCGCGGTCGTGCTGATCGTCGCCTTCAAGGTGATCGTCGCGTTCGCGCTGCTGCTCGTCGGCGTGATGCTGATGATCTGGTTCGAGCGCAAGCTCATCGCCGACATGCAGAATCGCATTGGCCCGAACGTCGCGGGCCCGTGGGGCGTGTTGCAGACCCTCGCCGACGGCATCAAGCTCTTCTTCAAGGAGGATCTGCTGCCCGAGCGAGCCGACCTCTTCGTGTTCCGCATCGCGCCGCTGCTCGCGATGGTGCCCGCGTTCATCACGTTCTGCGTGGTGCCGCTCGGGGGCGTCTTCCAGAATGGCAACGACGGGATCGTGCACATCTTCGGCCATGACACGTACCTGCAAGTGGCCGATCCGCCCATCGGGATCCTGCTCGTGCTCGCGATGTCGTCGATAGCGGTGTACGGCGTGATGCTCGCCGGCTGGTCGTCGGGCTCGAAATACCCGCTCATCGGATCGGTGCGGGCATCGGCGCAGATGGTCTCGTACGAGGCCGCGCTCGGGCTCGCCGTCGCGACGGTCGTGCTCGTCAGCCACACCCTGTCGACGCACGGCATGGTCACGATCCAGGACCGGCTGGTCGACTGGAACGTGATCGCCACCGGCGTGGTGCCGTTCGTGATCTTCTTGATCGCCGCGACCGCCGAGCTCAATCGCCCGCCCTTCGACCTCGTCGAGGCCGAGCAGGAGCTCGTGGGCGGCTACAACACCGAGTACGCGTCGATCCGCTTCGCGCTCTTCTACATCGCCGAGTTCATGAACGTCGTCACGATGTCCGCGATCATCGTGACCCTGTTCTTCGGCGGCCCCAGAGGCCCCCTGCTCTTCGGACCGGACTGGATCTGGCCGACGGTGTGGTTCTTCCTCAAGGTCCTGGTGTTCATCTTCACCTACGTGTGGCTCCGGGCGACGCTGCCGCGACTTCGCTACGACCAGCTGATGGACCTCGGGTGGAAGGCGCTCATCCCGCTCGCGTTCGGGTGGCTGCTCATCATCTCCTTGCTGCGTCTGGCGCGGGATCGTGATTGGAACGTCGGGATCGCGGCGGTCTGCGGGTTCGCCGTCGGTGCGCTCTGCTGGCTGTTGCTGGCCGCGGCGATCGGTGTCGCCAAGCGCAACCGGGTCGAGGCGGGGGACAGCTTCTGATGGGCTACCTCCGCGGTTTCACCGTCACCTTCAAGACGCTTTTCGACAAGCGGGTCACGACCGAGTACCCGAAGGAGAAGATCCCCAAGCCCGAGCGGCTGCACGGCCGGCATGTCCTCAACCGCTACGAGGACGGCCTGGAGAAGTGCATCGGATGCGAGCTGTGCGCAGGTGTGTGCCCGGCGCGCTGCATCTACGTGCGCGGCGCCGACAATCCGGTCGACGATCCCGTCTCTCCTGGTGAGCGTTACGGCTACATCTACGAGATCAACTACCTGCGCTGCATCCACTGCGACCTGTGCGTGGAGGCGTGCCCCACACAGGCGATCACCGAGTCGAAGCTGTTCGAGTTCTCGTTCACGAACCGCAGCGACGCGATCTACACGAAGGACGAGCTGCTCGTCGGAGACGACGGCAAGCCGAAGCAGCTGCCCTGGGAAGACTGGCGGGAGGGCGACGATCGCAACACCTCCGCGTGGATGCGAGCGACATCTCCCTCCGGCGACGCGGACTTCGAAGGCGTCGTCGCGTGGTCGGGCGAGCTCGGGTATGGCGTGCGCCAGCCCGAGCCTCCGCAAGGTGCCGAAGAAGACGAGGGCTGATGGACGCTGCGGTGTTCATCGTCGCCGCGACGATCGTTCTCGTCGGCGCACTCGGCGTCGTGCTGCGGTCGAACCCCGTGCACTGCGCGCTCAGCCTCGTCATGACGCTCTTCGGCATCGCGGTGCTGTTCATCGCGCAGGACGCGCAGTTCCTCGCGGCCGTCCAAGTGATCGTCTATGCCGGCGCGATCGTCGTGCTCTTCCTCTTCGTGATCATGCTTCTCGGCGTCGACCGCGCCGAAGACCTGAGAGTCGAGCCGCTGCCCGGGCAGCGCACCGGCGCGGTCATCGCCGGCGTCGCGATGGCCGGTCTGCTGCTCGCCGCGATCTTCAGCGGGGCGCGTGCCGTCACCGGGGTGAAGTCGGCGAACGGTGCGCTGAACCCGAACGAGGCGAACATCGTCACGCTGGCCCGATCGCTGTTCACGGACTACGTGTTCGCGTTCGAGCTCACGTCTGCCCTGTTGGTGATCGCGGTCGTGGGTGCGGTCGTGCTCGCCCGCCGTGGCCCCCGCGCCGACGACGAGGTGGCGCCGTGACCCCGACGAGCACCTGGTATCTCGCGCTCGGCGCCGTCCTCTTCACGATCGGGATGGTCGGCCTCCTCGTGCGGCGCAACCCGCTCGTGATGTTCATGTGCGTCGAGCTGATGCTCAACGCGGCCAACCTGACCTTCGTCGCGTTCTCGGCGCGCCTCAACGATGTCGCAGGGCAGACCGTCGTGTTCTTCGTGCTGGTCGTCGCCGCCGCCGAGGTCGTGGTCGGCCTCGGCATCATCGTGGCGATCCTGCGCCGCCAACCGACGGCGACGGCCGACGACATCTCCCTGATGAGGGGCTGATGCTCGACCTCGTCTGGCTGATCCCCGCACTCCCGCTCGCCGGATTCCTCCTGCTCCTGTTCTTCGGGCGGCGGATCGGCGAACCCCTCGCGGGCTGGATCGCGTCAGCGATGGTCGGCCTCTCGTTCGTCGTCACCCTGATCGTGTGGGCGGGCCTGCTCGACAGGCCGAGCGAAGACCGCGAGTTCACGCAGATCCTGTTCCAGTGGCTTCCCGTCGGGAACCTGCACGTCGACGTCGGCTTCCTCGTCGACCCGCTGTCGATCACGATGGCGATCTTCGTCACCGGCATCGCCACGCTGATCCACGTGTACTCGATCGGGTACATGCACAAGGACGAGCACTTCTCGAAGTTCTTCGTCTACATGAACCTCTTCGTCTTCTCGATGCTGATCCTGGTGCTCGGCGACAACCTCGTCGTGACCTTCGTCGGCTGGGAGGGCGTCGGGGCCTGCTCGTACTTCTTGATCGCGTTCTGGTTCACGGAGCGGCCGAACGCAGTGGCAGGCAAGAAGGCGTTCGTCACGAACCGCATCGGCGACTTCGGCTTCATGCTCGGCATCTTCCTGACCTTCGCCGCGATCGGTTCGGTCAGCTACCTCGACATCAGCGCCGAAGCCGAGACGCTCGCGACGGTCACGGCGACCGCGATCGCGCTGCTGTTCTTCCTCGGCGCGGCCGGCAAGTCCGCGCAGCTGCCTCTGTCAGTGTGGCTGCCGGACGCGATGGCCGGTCCGACACCCGTGTCGGCACTGATCCATGCGGCGACGATGGTCACCGCTGGCGTCTACCTGATGTGCCGACTGGCTCCTGTGCTCAACCAGTCGACAGCGGCGCTCACGGTCATCGTGGTCATCGGCGCGGTCACCGCATTCTGGGCGGCCACAGTCGCGTGCGCCCAGCACGACATCAAGCGCGTGCTGGCCTACTCGACGGTGAGCCAGCTGGGCTTCATGGTCGTCGCGGTCGGCTGCGAGGCCTACACCGCCGCGATCTTCCACATGATCACGCACGCCTGCTTCAAGGCCCTCCTGTTCCTCGGCGCCGGCTCCGTGATCCACGGGCTCGGTGGCGAGCAGGACATGCGCAGGATGGGTGCGCTCCGCAAGGTCATGCCGATCACCGCGGGGACGTTCATCGTCGGCTGGCTCGCGATCTCAGGTGTGCCGCCGTTCGCGGGCTTCTGGTCCAAGGACGAGATCCTCATCAACGCCTGGGACAGGAGCCCGGCGCTCTGGCTCGTCATGTCAGTGGCCGCGGTGCTCACCGCGTACTACATGAGCCGCCTGGTGTTCATGACCTTCTTCGGCGAGGCCCGCTGGAACGACGACAGCCACGACGATCACGGGGCCCACGTGCATCCCCACGAGTCGCCGGCGCTCATGACCGTGCCGCTCGTCATCCTCGCGGCAGCGTCGACAGTCGTCGGCGTGATCGACCTGCCGTGGAGCAGCCTCGACTTCCTCGAGGACTGGCACGATCCGCTCTTCGGCGAGATCGGCCGGGAAGTGTCGCTGAGCGGCGCCGCCGAGTTCGGCCTCATCGTGGTCGCGACGCTCCTCGCGTTCCTCGGGATCTGGCTTGCCTACCTCGCGTGGATCGGGCACCGCATCGAGGCCGACCGGCTCGAGCCCGTGATCCTCCAGCGCGCCTGGTACATCAACGACGCGTACGCGGCGTTCTTCGGAGGCCCCGCGCGGGTCGGCGCTGAGTTCGCCACCGACGTCGTCGACCAGAGGATCATCGACGGCGCCGTCAACGGTGTCGGGGTGCTGGTGCGCAACGGTGGGCGCCAGCTCCGCAAGCTGCAGTCGGGGTACGTCCGCAGCTACGCGCTCGGCATCGCGGCGGGCGCGGTGGTGCTGCTCGCCTGGTTCTTCTCCCGGGTGAACGTCTGATGGACTTCCCGATCCTGACGGCATTGGTGCTGACGCCGGCGATCGCGGCCATCGTCGTCGCGCTGCTGCCGGCGCACCGCGCCGACGTCGTGAAGATCGTCGGGCTGGTCGGCGCGACGCTCACGGGAGCGCTCTCGATCGCGTTGCTCGTGAACTTCGATCGCTCGACCGCCGGCTTCCAGTTCGTGACCCAGCACGAGTGGATCTCCAGCTTCGGGATCTCCTGGCACCTCGGGGTCGACGGGATCTCGCTGTTCCTCGTGGTCCTGACCGGAGTGCTCTTCCCGCTCGCGCTGTTCGGCGTCGATGTCCACGGCAACGAGAAGGCGTACACCGCGTGGATGCTCCTGCTCGAGGCGGGCTGCATCGGCACGTTCCTGTCGCTCGATCTCTTTCTCTTCTTCGTGTGCTTCGAGATCGTGCTCGTGCCGATGTACTTCATCATCGGGCAGTGGGGTCACGGTGATCGCGTCTACGCCGCGACCAAGTTCTTCCTGTTCACGATGTTCGGCTCGGCGTTCATGCTCGTCGGAATCATCGCCACCGCGGTGTTGCACCAGCGGGGTGCGGGCGGGCCGTTGACGTTCGACGTCGTGGCCATCGCCGAGAACCCCGCCTTTTCGCAGGCTGCGGGCCGGTGGCTGTTCGTCGCCTTCGCGATCGCGTTCGCCGTGAAGGTGCCGTTGTTCCCGGTGCACACCTGGCTCCCCGATGCCCACACGAACGCGCCCACGGCAGGGTCGGTGATCCTCGCCGCTGTCATGTTGAAGCTCGGCACGTACGGCTTCATTCGGTACGGGCTCTACCTCTTCCCCGAAGCCACGGTGTACTTCGCGCCCGTGATGATCACGCTCGGCGTGATCGGCATCACCTACGGAGCGATCGTCGCCACCATGCAGCACGATCTGAAACGGCTGGTCGCGTACTCCTCGGTCGCGCACCTCGGCTTCATCATCCTCGGCACGTTCGCGCTGACGACGCAGAGCCTCACAGGCGGCGTCGCGCAGATGATCAACCACGGGCTCTCGACCGGCGCGCTGTTCCTTCTCGTCGGGATGATCTACGAGCGGCGTCACACGCGCGAGATCGCCCAGCTGAACGGGCTCCAGAAGGCGGCGCCGCTGATGGCGGCGGTCTTCACGCTCGTCATGCTCTCGTCCATCGGCCTGCCCGGCCTCAACGGCTTCGTGGGCGAGTTCCTGATTCTGATCGGCTCGTTCCTCGGCGCGCGGTGGTGGACGGTCGTCGCCGTCACCGGTGTGATCCTCGCCGCGCTCTACCTGCTCTGGGCCTATCAGCGGGTGTTCCACGGCGAACCCGACGAGGCCAACGCGTCGATGAAGGACATGAACGTCCGTGAGTGGGTGACGATGATCCCGCTCATCGGCCTCATCGTGTTCCTCGGCGTGTACCCCAAGCCGATGCTCGAGCGCATCGAGCCGTCGGTCGACAAGCTGATCGCTCACATCGAGGACCGGGTGCCCAGCTTCACCGAGCCGAGCCAGGCGAGCGGGGGACACTGACCGTGCTGCAGGTGCTCGCGCAGGCAGCGACCTTCCGCACGCCGCTGATCGAGTGGTACGCGATCGTCCCCGAGCTGATCCTCGTCGGGGGCGCGCTTCTCATCATGGTGGTCGCGGCCCTGGTGCCAAAGTCTCTTCCGCGAGGCACGTTCGCCTGGGCGACCGTCGTCGTCGCGGCCGCGGCCCTCGTCGACGCGGCGTTCCTCTGGAGTGACGTGCAGGACGGCGGGCCGACATCGGTCATCGCCGGCGCGCTCGGCCTCGATGGCTTCGCCGTGTTCTTCATGGTGCTCACCTGCATCGCGTTGATCCTCGGGGCGCTCTTCGCGGACAGCCAGCTGCGACGGAGCGGGATCGACGGCTGCGAGCCCTACGTCCTCATGCTGCTCGCCGCGACGGGCGCGATCGTCATGGCGTCCGCCAACGATCTGATCGTCCTGTTCCTCGGGCTCGAGACGCTCTCGATCGCGCTGTACGTCCTCGCCGCGAGCGACCTGCGCCGCCGTGAGTCGCAGGAGGCGGCGATCAAGTACTTCGTGCTCGGGGGCATGTCGTCGGCATTCCTCCTGTACGGCGTCGCCCTCGTGTACGGCGCGACCGGCTCCACCAACCTCGCGGCGATCGAGCAGTTCCTCGCACAGAACGTGCTGCTCGAGAACGGCTTGATGCTCGCCGGCCTCGCGCTGCTGCTCGTCGGCTTGGGGTTCAAGGTCGCCGCGGTGCCCTTCCACACGTGGGTGCCCGACGTGTACCAGGGCTCGCCGACCCCGATCACCGGGTTCATGGCTTCGGCGGCGAAGGCCGCGGCGTTCGCAGCGTTGCTGCGGGCGTTCTACGTCGCGTTCGACGCGTACCGCTACGACTGGAAGCCCGTGATCTGGGTGCTCGCAGTGCTCAGCATGCTCGTCGGTTCCGTCCTCGCGATCATCCAGACCGACGTGAAGCGCATGCTCGCGTACTCCTCCATCAGCCACGCCGGGTTCATCCTCGTCGGCGTGCAGGCGGCGAGCGCAGAGGGGACAGCGGCCGCGCTCTTCTATCTCCTCGCCTACACCTTCATGGTCCTCGGATCGTTCGCGATCGTGGCGATCGTCGGACCCGGCAGCGACGGCAGCCACGATCTGTCCACGTTCCGCGGGCTCTCTGCCCGCCGCCCGGCGCTCGCGTTCACGTTCACGGTGTTCCTGCTCGCTCAGGCAGGCGTCCCGCTCACCTCGGGGTTCTTCGCGAAGTTCTACGTGATCGAGGCTGCGGTCGACACCAAGTCGTACGCCCTCGGCGTCATCGCGATGGTCTCGGCCGTCATCGCTGCGTTCCTCTATCTCCGGGTGATCGTTGCGATGTACCTCTCCGAACCCGAAGGTGAGGCCGCGGCCACCGGTCCGAAGGTGCGGGTGCCCGGCCCGGCGGCGCTCGGTCTGGCGCTCGCCTTCGTGTTCACGGTCGTCGTCGGCATCGCCCCGAGCGCTGTGATCGACTTCGCACGGGATGCCGTGCCTGTCCTGGTGGCCAGCCGCTGACCTCGCCTCCCCTCCCCCCACCAGCGTTCGCGCGATTGCCGCACTATGCCGCGGGCGACCGCGCGAACGCGGCTTCGGCGCGCCGGTAGAGCGTGCCGACGGTGGTCGCCAGATACTCGTCGCTCATCGACGAGGTGAATGTCACGGGTGACCACTCGGCGACGACGAGGTCGTCCATCCGTGCACGGTCGTCGTCGAACTTCGAGCGGAGCCGATGCGTGTCCCAGCCGTCGAGCTCGATCGCGATGCGGTGCTCGGGATACGCGAGGTCGATTCGGACCTTCCGTCCTGCCAAGAGCATCCGATGCTGCTGGCGAGGTGGTGGCAGCCCGGCCGCGACGAGGACGCGGCAGTGCGCGCGTCTCGAGATCGTGTCGCCCGGGGAGTAGCCGGGCAGCGGGCGCTGAGAACCGTGTGGATGCCTCGCATCGAACGGCCCGGAGCAGGTCCGAGGCGATCGGCGCATCGGCGCAGTGCTTCGAGGGACATGACGCGGCGCCGGAGCGCGTCATCGACCGCGTAGCCGAGCTCTCCCACGGACACGCGGGCCGATACGTCGACGATCGCTCTTGCGGTGGTGACCGTCGGGACAGGCCCACGGTGGCCGACGTCCGCGTCGAAGAGCGAACCCGAGCGATGACCACGAACGCCATCGAGCCGCGAGAGGCGACCGAGCGAGGTCACGACCTCGATCGCGTCCGGGACGTCGAGGAAGCCGCGCACGCCCCACAGGCGGGCGGCTGTCCCATGAGACGGGTAGGTCTTCCCGGTCGACAAGGTCACCGCGAGGACTGCCTGCTCCCACGAGGGCGGTACCCCGGCGAGGGCGTAGACGCCGGGACGAAGTTCCAGCCACGCTCCCGATCGCAGCCGGTGCCTGATCTGGCCGTCGGTCAGCCCGCACGCGAGGCACTGCGCTCGCGTGATCAAGCCGAGCTGGCGCCGAAAGAAGCTGTTGAGCCTCGCAACATCCGCCGTCATGCCCGACAGCATCGCAAGGGGGTGGGACACTCCCGTGGTGGCCCCAGCCTGCGCGCGGTTGCCGCACTATGCCGCGGGCGAACGCGCGAACGGTCGGGAGGGTGCGTGGGTGGTGATCGAGGGAGCCGGTGAACCTCCGGTAAGGTGGTCACGCGGTGTGCTCGTCGAGCATCCGCGGTCGAGTGCAGCGCTCAGGCGCAGGTTCCCCGCTTTTCGAAGCGATTGGCCATGCATCAACGGCCATCCGCAACCGAAAAGGAACCTCACCCTCATGACCTCGACCCTGGCCGGGTTCGCCGACCTCGGCGTGCCCGCACCGCTCGTGACTGCCCTCGATCGCAGCGGCATCACGACTCCCTTCCCCATTCAGAGCGCGACGCTGCCCGATTCGCTCGCCGGCCGCGACGTCCTCGGACGCGGCCGCACCGGCAGCGGCAAGACGATCGCCTTCGGACTCCCGATGCTCGCGGCGCTTGCCACCTCCAATCGACGGCGTGAGTCCTCCCGGCCCCGCGCGCTCGTGCTCGTGCCTACGCGGGAGTTGGCCAACCAGGTTTCTGAGGCCCTGATCCCGCTCGCCCGAGCGCTGTCGCTCGGCGTGACCACCGTGATCGGCGGCGCCGGCCAGCGCCCGCAGGTGGACTCGCTTCGTCGTGGCACCGACGTCCTCGTTGCATGCCCGGGCCGCCTCGAAGACCTCATCCGCCAGCGTCACTGCCGCCTCGACCGAGTCGAGGTGACGGTCGTCGACGAAGCCGACCTGATGGCCGACCTCGGCTTCCTTCCCGCGGTGCAGCGGCTGCTCGACCAGACCCCGAAGGGCGGTCAGCGCCTTCTCTTCTCGGCGACGCTCGATCACGGGATCGACGGCCTCGTGCGGCGGTATCTCACCGATCCCGTGACCCACGCCGTCGATAGCGAGGCGAGCGCGCCGCCGGAGCTCGACCATCATGTGCTCACTGTTTCGACGGGCGACAAGCCTGCGATCGTGCATCAGCTCGCCTCCGGGAAGCAGCGGGCGCTCCTCTTCACCCGCACCAAGCACGGGGCCAAGAAGCTCGCCGCCAAGCTCTCGGCGGCCGGCATCCCGACCACCGAGCTGCACGGCAACCTCGCCCAGGCCGCACGCGAGCGGAACCTTGCCGCCTTCGCGAACGGATCGGCGCGGGTGCTCGTCGCCACCGACATCGCCTCGCGAGGAATCCACGTCGACGACGTGGCGCTCGTCGTCCACGTCGACCCGCCCGCCGAGCACAAGGCGTACCTCCACCGTTCGGGACGCACTGCGCGCGCCGGCGCGTCGGGGATCGTCGTCATCGTCGCGACGCCCGAGCAGGTCAAGGGCGTGCACGCACTCGCTCGTCTCGCCCGCGTGCGCCCGACGACCACGAAGGTCACCCCAGGGCACGCTTTGCTCGAGGAGCTGGCGGGACCGCCACAGCCGCTGTCTTTCAAGCCGGCGCCGGTGGCATCGAAGCCGGTGGCGACGCGCCCGCGTCGACCGGAGCACCCTCGGGGCCGAATCAGGACGCGTCCGTCACGGGGTTCTTCGCGAGGCTCTCGCTGATCGAGTCGCCGCCGGCACGCCTATTTCGTGTCGATGATCGTGCTGAGTCTCGTGGAGGAGTTTGTGGCGGCGACGAAAGACTTCCCTCTAGACGAGGCAGGAGACGTCGTCTGGACAAGGAACTGAGAACGGTCCGCCCGAGTCGGCGCAGGGCGGCTGGTCGGCGAGGTGCGCCGTCCACATGCGCGGACTCCTGAGGCCCTCACCAGACGATCTCGCGCTTTCGGGAGGCTGAAGGGGACGCGTATAGAGTCCCCCCGCGATGTCCCAGTTCCTCCGGGGCTACCTCCTCGTGCCCATCTTCATCGCCGCTGCCGTGGGTCTGGTGGCGGTGCTGCTCGGGCTCGGCAGCCTCCTGCGACCGAGGCGTCCGAGCCCGCAGAAGGCCATCCCCTACGAGAGCGGGGTGGATCCGGTCGGCGAGGGATGGTCGCAGAGCCAGGTCCGGTACTACGTCTTCGCGCTCCTCTTCGTGATCTTCGACGTCGAGGCCGTGTTCATCTTCCCCTGGGCCACGCAGCTCGAGGCCTACGGCGGGTTCGGCCTGATGGAGATGTTCGTCTTCATCTTCATCCTCGCCCTCGGCCTGCTGTACGCGTGGCGCAAGGGGGTGCTGCGGTGGGCCTAGTCGACCGCGGCCGGGTGCCCAAGCCGCTCACGCATCTCCTCAACCTGGGGCGCTCGTACTCCATGTGGGTGTACCAGTGGGGCCTCGCGTGCTGCGCGATCGAGATGGGCGCAGCGTTCGGATCGCCCCGCTACGACGTGATGCGGCTCGGCGTGATCCCGCTTCCGGCGAGCCCGCGCCAGGCCGACCTCGTGGTCATCTCGGGGACGGTGACCGACAAGATGGCACCGGCGATCCGTCGGTTGTACGAGCAGATGCCCGACCCGAAGTACGTCATCTCGATGGGATCGTGCGCGAACTGCGGCGGCCCCTACTGGGACTCGTACTCGGTCACCAAGGGCGTCGACCAGATCATCCCCGTCGACGTGTACGTGCCCGGATGCCCGCCGCGTCCCGAGGCGCTCCTCGAGGGCATCGTGCTGCTGCAGCAGCGCATCAAGAACGAAGACATGGCCGAGCGCTGGAAGGGTGAGCCGATTGTCGTCAACGGCTGACACGTCCACGCCAGACAGTGGGACGGCGCCCGACGAGGCGCCGGTCGACGAGCGTCGCGAGGCCATGAAGGCGACCCTCGTCGCCGAGCTGGGCGACGCACTCCTCGACACTGTCATCCGCCCCGGCGACGACATCTGGGCACGGGTCGACACCGCCGCCTGGGCTGACGCCGGCCGCGCGGCGCGTGACGTGCTCGACTGCCGCTACCTGTCGTTCCTCTCGGCGCTCGACTGGAAGCCGTCGCCGTGGGGGCGGGGAGAAGACGATCCGACCGAGCCTCCCCCCGAGCGCTCGACCGAGATCGTGCAGGGGGTCGCCGGCGGGTCCACCCGCTTCCAGGTGCTCGCGCGCGTGCACTCGCCCGTCACGCACCTCGGCCTCACGCTGAAGGCCGACATCCCCGACGATGACTTGCGGGTCGCGTCCTGGGTGACCGTGTACCCGGGTGCCAACTGGCACGAGCGTGAGGCATGGGAGATGTTCGGCATCGAGTTCATCGGCCATCCCCATCTCGAGCACATCTACCTGCCCGGCGACTTCGAAGGCCATCCCCTGCGCAAGGACTTCCCCCTCATCGCGCGCATGGTGAAGCCGTGGCCGGGGATCGTCGACGTGGAACCGCTGCCCGCGGGCGCCGACGACGAGGGTGAGTCCGCGGAAGGTGAGGCGTCGTGACCGCGGTCAGCGAACGCCAGCAGCTTTCCTACGTCGCCGCGCAGGCTGCGGACGCCCGCGTCAACGTCGAGCTGCAGACCGAGGACATGACCCTGAACATCGGACCGCAGCATCCGGCGACCCACGGCACGCTCAGGATCATCGCCAAGCTCGACGGCGAGCAGGTCGTCGCCGCCGATCCGGTCATGGGCTACATGCACCGGGGCTACGAGAAGCTCACCGAGGTGCGCACCTTCCCGCAGGTGACCACGCTCATCAACCGAATCGACTGGCTCGGCAGCTTCGCCAACGAGGTGCCGTTCATCCTCGCCGCCGAGAAGCTGATGGAGATCGAAGCACCGCCGCGTGCGCAGTGGATCCGCACGCTGCTGTTCGAGCTGAGCCGCATCGCGAACGTCACCCTGTTCCTCGGCGACATGGGAGTGCAGCTCGGTGCGCTCACGCCGGTCTTCTATGCATTTCGCGATCGCGAGTACGTGCTCAACCTCATCGAGAGCGTCACCGGCGGACGGTTTCATCCGAACTTCGACCGGATCGGCGGCCTGAAGGACGACCTGCCGAAGGGCTTTGCCGACGAGTGCAAGTCGGTGATGGGCAAGATCCAAGCGTTCTGTGACGAGATGGACGAGCTGCTCGTCGGCAACCAGATCTTCCAGACCCGCACGCGGGGCATCGGCGTGATCCCGAGGGAGATCGGCCTGTCCTACGGCCTCTCGGGCGCGAACATCCGCGCCTCGGGCGTCGACTGGGACCTACGCCGCGACAGCGACCTCGCGATGGCCTGGAAGCACCTCGACTGGAAGGTGTGGACCCACCCTGACGGCGACTCGTTCGCCCGCTACTGGGTGCGCCTCCAAGAGGTGCGCGAGGCGTGCTCGATGGTCGAGCAGCTGCTCGACGGCATGCCGAGTGGCCCGATCATGGCGAAGGTGCCCCGCATCATCAAGGTGCCCGCGGGCGAGGCATGGGTCTCGACCGAGAACCCGCTCGGCGAGATGGGCTACTACGTCGTGAGCAAGGGCGACCTCGGCCCGTTCCGCGTGAAGATCCGGTCGGCTTCGTTCAGCAACATCTCGATCACACCGTGGTTGCTGAAGGGCGTGTACGTGCCCGACGTCATCACGATCCTGGCGAGCCTGTACTTCATCCTGGGGGACATCGACCGCTGATGCGCGCTCTGCTGCAAGGTGGGGTCCTCGCCGCCGACATCCCCTACTGGGGTCAGTCGCTCTTGCGCGTGCTCGGTGTGCTCCTCGCCGTCCTGATCCCGGCGGGCACGATCGTCTACCTCTACCTGTTCAAGGCGGTCAGCTTCATGCAGAGCCGCCTCGGCCCGATGGAAGCGGGGCCGTACGGCTCGCTGCAGCTGTTCGCCGAGGTTGGCAAGTTCCTCCAGAAGGAAGATCTCAACCCCGCGCGCGCCGACCGCTTCATCTTCCGCGCCGCGCCCGTCGTCGTGCTCATCAGCACGTTCCTCATCTATCTCGTCATCCCGTTCGGGCCCGATGCCGTGTTCGGGGATTACTCGACCGGCATCTTCTTCGCCCTCGCGGTGTCGTCGATCTCAGTGCTCGGCATCTTGATGGCGGGGTGGGCGAGCGCGAACAAGTACTCGCTCTTGGGCGGGCTACGGGCGGCGGGCCAGCTCATCGCCTACGAGATCCCCATGGTCCTCGCGGTCATAGGGGTCGTGATCCAGGCGGGCACGCTGAACCTGCAGCAGATGGTCGTGGCCCAGAACGAGGGCGAGATCTTCGGATGGGGCGGCTTGGGCAACCCGTATGTGGTCACCCAGTTCGTTGCGTTCGTGATCTTCCTCATCGCTGCCCAGGCCGAGCTCACTCAGACGCCGTTCGACATGCCCGTCGCCGAGTCCGAGCTCGTCGCCGGCTACCTGACCGAGTACAGCGGCTTCCGCTTCCTCTTGTTCTTCATCGGGGAATTCGCGGCAGCGGGGGCATTCGCGGCGCTCGCGGCGACCATGTTCCTCGGCGGTTGGGCGGTGCCGTTCATCGACATCGACAGCAACGCGATGAACCTCATCGGCCCGCTCGTCTTGTTCACGAAGATGATGCTGATTGCCTTCGTGTTCTTCTGGGTGCGGTTCACCTACCCGCGCTTCCGTGAGGATCAGCTGCAGCAGTTCGCCTGGAAGGTGCTGATCCCCCTCTCACTGCTCAACATCATGGTCACGGCGATCCTCAAGGTGGCGTTCTGATGGCCTCGAAAGCCGGTGGGCTGATCAAGGGCCTGGGCGTGACGTTCAAAGAGCTCACGAAGACGGTCGTCAAAGGCCCCGCGACAGTGCAGTACCCGCACGTGAAGGAGACCCCTCCGATCCGTGCGCGCGGCGTGATCGCGCTCGAAGAGGAGAACTGCACCGTCTGCATGCTCTGCGCCCGCAGCTGTCCGGACTGGTGCATCTACATCGAGGGCCACAAGGAGAAGGCACCCCCGCGGCGTGCCGGCGGCAAGCCCCGCACGGTGAGCAAGCTCGACCGCTTCGACATCGACTACGCGCTGTGCATGTACTGCGGCATCTGCGTCGAGGTGTGCCCGTTCGACGCGCTCTTCTGGAGCCCCGAGTACGAGTACTCCGAGCCCCGCATCGCCGATCTGCTCCACGACAAGGAGCGTCTCAGCGAGTGGATGGAGACCGTTCCCGAGGCCCCCGCGCTCGAGGCCGGCGCGGAAGTGAAGAAGAAGTAGCCGTGGTCGCGCAGAACATCGCGTTCGGGATCATCGCGGCCGCCATGGCCATCGGGGCGATTCGCGTCGTCACGACCAACAACGTCGTGCACGCGGCGTTGTGGCTCGTCGTCGTGCTCGGCGGCGCCGCCGCGCAGTACGTCCTCCTCGCTGCCGAATTCGTCGCCGTCACGCAGGTGCTGATCTACGTCGGGGCGATCATCGTGCTGTTCCTGTTCGGCACGATGCTCACGCGGGCCCGCATCGGTCGAGCGGACGACCTCAACAACCGACAGTGGCCGATCGCTCTCGTCGTCGCGCTCGCGCTCGGGGGCACCCTCGTGTACGTCCTCCTGGACGCGTTCGGTGACGACGAGCTGCCGAAGGACCCGGCGATCGCCACGACCCAGCAGGTGAGCGACAGCCTCTTCTCCACCTATCTGTTGCCGTTCTGGGCGCTGTCGGTGGTGCTCACCGCCGCGCTGATCGGGGCCATCGTGCTGGCCCGCAGGGACTGACCGTGCTGATCAACCAGTTCCTGCTCCTCGGCGCCTTTCTTTTCGCGACCGGCGTCTACGGCGTCCTCGCTCGCAAGAACGCGGTGCTCGTGCTCATGTCGATCGAGCTGATCCTGAACGCCGTCAACCTGAACCTGATCGCGTTCGCGCTCAACAACGGCAGCGACGTGAACGGCATGGTGTTCGCCCTCTTCGTCATCGCCGTCGCCGCCGCCGAAGTCGGCATCGGCCTCGCCATGGTGCTGCTCATCTACCGGAACCGTCGCAGCATCGCCCTCAGCGAGCTCGATGCGATGAAGGGCTGAGCCATGTGGTTCATGGAGCACGCCTGGCTCATCCCGCTCATCCCCGCGGTCTCGTTCTGGCTGATCTTGTTTTTCGGGAAGCGCCTGCCCTTCAAGGGTGCCGAGATCGGCGTCACCGCGATCGGTGCGTCCTTCGTGCTCGGGCTCTGCACGGCGTACCAGTGGATCCAGCGCGTCGACGACGCCAAGGCCGCCGAAGAGGGCTTGCTGTCGGCGTTCGGCCGCACGGTGGTCGCGCCCCTCGCCGAGGGAGAGCACCACCGTCCGGTCGTCGAGCCGATCATCAAGTCGTGGAGCTGGCTGGACATCGGCGGCATTCACTGGCCGATCGGCTCGCAGGTCGACGGCCTCGTCGCGGCGATGGTCGTGATGGTCACGATCGTCTCCCTGCTCGTGCACATCTTCTCGCTCGAGTACATGCGCGGCGACCGGAGGTTCACGTACTACTACGCCGGGCTGAGCCTCTTCACCTGCGGGATGCTCACCCTGGTCACGTCCGTCAGCACGATCCAGATGATCCTCGGTTGGGAGATCATGGGTCTCTGCTCCTTCATGCTGATCGGGCACTGGTGGGAGGAGTACCCGAACGCGCGGGCCGCACTGAAGGCCTTCTTCACGACGCGGACCGGTGACATCGGCCTGCTCGTCGGCGTGTCGATCATCTTCTTCGGCACCGGGACGTTCAGCATCATCGAGACCAACACCGCGATCGTCGACGGTCAGGTGTCACATCTGCTGCTGCTCATGGGAGCGATCGCGCTCTTCGTTGCCGTCATCGGCAAGAGCGGCCAGTTCCCGCTGCACACGTGGCTCCCTGACGCCATGGCGGGCCCCACGCCGGTGTCCGCGCTGATCCATGCGGCGACCATGGTGGTGGCGGGCGTCTACCTCGTCGCGCGCCTGTATCCCGTGTTCTTCGAGGGCTTCAAGGTCTCGTCCGGTGGGATGAACCCGATGGCGATCATCGGCGGCATCACGATCCTGATCGCCGCACTGCTCGCGTTCGTGCAGAACGACATCAAGAAGGTGCTCGCGTACTCGACCGTCAGCCAGCTCGGCTACATGATCATGGCGCTCGGCGTCGGCGCCTGGACGGCCGGCGTGTTCCACATCTTCACCCATGCCTTCTTCAAGGCCCTGCTCTTCCTCGCAGCCGGATCGGTCAGCCACTCGGGCAGCCACCACTCCTTCGACATGAAGAAGGACATGGGCGGCTTGCGGAAGTACATGCCGATCACGTTCTGGACGTTCATCGTCGGCACGCTCGCTCTCGTCGGCTTCTTCCCGTTCGCGGGCTTCTGGTCGAAGGACGAGATCCTTGCCAATGCGGACGCCCACGGCTTCATCTGGTTCGCCGTCATCGGGTTGATCGGTGCCTTCTTGACCGCGGCCTACATGACTCGGTGTGTGTATCTCACGTTCTTCGGCGAGTACCGGGGCGGCCATGCCAGCTCGCACGAGGCCGACCACGAGCACGAGTCGCACGTGACCGCGCACGAGGTCGAGGTCGAGCACGCCGAGGAGCACGCGCACGCCGGGCCGCACGAGTCGGGCCCGCTGCTCACCGTGCCGCTCATCATCCTCGCCGCGCTGTCGACGGTCGCAGGCTTCCTGAACTGGGCAGCGTGGCCGTTCCACCTCGAGAAGTTCAGCGAGTGGTTCGAGCCGAGCACCGGTCAGCCCGAGCTCGAGCACGCGACGTTCGCCTACGGCAAGGCGATCTTGTCGGTCTGCCTCGTCATCGCCGCGATCGCGTTCGTCTCCTATCTGATGGCGAACAGCTTCGCGTTCCTCAAGGGCCTCACCCAGCGCAGCAAGGTCGCCCGTGCCGGCTACCTGTTCCTCGTCAACAAGTACTACCTCGACTACCTGTACGAGAACATCATCGTGGCGGGCATCAGTGGCCCGATCGCACGAGGCGCGTACTGGATCGACCAGAACGTGATCGACGCGATCGTCAATCAGACCGCCACGACCACGCGCGAGGTCGGCAACTTCGTCTACAAGCGCGTCGACCAGGGCGTGGTCGACCGCGGCATCAACGGCGCCGGCGAGGCGGCCGAGGGTGCGGGCGGCGTCCTGCGATTGCTGCAGTCAGGAAAGGTCCAGCAGTACGGCGCGCTCTTGTTCGGCGCAGCCGCCATCGGGGCGCTGACCCTCGTGATCATCGTCTAGGAGCGACAGGCCAATGAACTTCGACAGCTGGGCACTCACCCTTGCGGTGTTCCTGCCTGCCGTGGGCGTGGTGGTGATGCTGGCCATCCCGAGGCGGCAGGAGCTTGCGCTGAAGGTCGCTGCTCTCGTGTCCGCGCTCGCTTCGCTCGGCGTCGGCATCTACCTGCTCTCGGCCTTCGACTACGACCGCTCGGGCGAGCTCCAATTCGTCGTCGACAAGTCGTGGATCGACGTGATCCACAGCCGCTACATCCTGGGCATCGACGGCATCTCGCTGCCGTTGGTCCTCCTGTCGATGGTCATCGTCGTCCTGTGCATCGTCTACTCCTGGGACCACATCCCGGAGCCGGGCAACCTCAAGGCGTTCTTCATCCTGATCCTGGTCCTCGAGATCGGGATGAACGGCACGTTCGTCGCGCAGGACCTCATCTTGTTCTTCGTGTTCTTCGAGGTCGTGCTGCTCCCGATGTACTTCATGATCGGCGTCTGGGGAGGAGAGCAACGCCAGTACGCGGCGATCAAGTTCTTCCTCTTCACGTTGTTCGGTTCGGCGCTGATGCTGCTGAGCTTCCTCGCGCTCTTCTTCAAGACTGGCGGCGAGAGCTTCTCGATCCAGTTCCTCGCCGATCACGCCTCGACGATCACGCACAGCACGCAGCTCGTCATCTTCGCCGGCCTCTTCATCGGCTTCGCGATCAAAGTGCCGATGTTCCCGTTCCACACCTGGCTGCCCGACGCTCACACCCAGGCGCCCACGGTCGGTTCCGTGATCCTCGCTGCGATCCTCCTGAAGCTCGGGACGTACGGCTTCATCCGGGTCGCCATCCCTGTCCTTCCGGACGCCGCCGTGTCCTGGGCACCGTGGATCGGTCTGCTCGCCGTGATCGGCATCATCTACGGATCGCTGTGCTGTCTCGCGCAGACGGACATGAAGCGGCTGATCGCGTTCTCGTCCGTCGCCCACATGGGGTTCGTGATGCTCGGCATCGCGACGCTCACGAGCTTCGGGTTGAACGCCGCCGTGTTCGGCATGGTCGCCCACGGCCTGATCACCGGGATGCTGTTCTTCCTCGCCGGCTCGGTGAAGGAGCGCTACCACACCCTCGAGATCCGGCAGATGGGCGGGTTGCTGCTTCGCATCCCGAGGTTCGGCTGGATCCTCGGGTTCTGCGCCATGGCCTCGCTGGGACTTCCGGGGCTCGCCGGCTTCTGGGGCGAGTTCCCGTCGATCCTCGCTTCGTACAGCCCCGCGGCGGGGCTCAACGAAGGGGTGTTCCGCACCTACATGGTCGTCGCGGCAATCGGCACCGTCCTCGCCGCGGCGTACCTGCTGTGGCTCTACCAGCGCACGGCGTTCGGCGAGGTCAGCCCCACGTTCGCGCACGAGCCCGCACACGACGTGACGATCCCCGAGTGGATCGCCTGGACCCCACTGCTCGTCGGCATCCTCGTGTTCGGCATCTTCCCCAACCTGATCTTCGGCATGACCGACGACGCTGTGGGCACCGCGCTGCGAGCGCTCGGAGGCTGAGCGGTGCACCTTCTGGCCCAAGCCAGCACGTGGGTGCAGCCCAACGTCGACTACCACGCGATCGCGCCCGAGATCGTCCTCGCCGGCGCGATCGTCGTGCTGCTGCTGGTCGACCTCCTGCTCGACGAGCGGCAGAAGTGGGCGACGTCGTCGATCGCCGGCCTCGGCCTTCTCGCCGCGTTCATCCCGGTGCTCACGCTCGCCGTCGACGGCACGGACCGTTCGATGTTCGGCGGCGCCTACGTCGTCGACAACTTCGCGCTGGTGCTGAAGGCACTGTTCTTGATCACCGGGTACGCGGTCGTGCTCATCTCGACGAGGTACATCGACGAGGGCGACTACTACGAGGGCGAGTACTACACGCTGCTGCTGTGCTCGATCCTCGGCATGGTGATGATCTCGTCCTCGCGAGATCTCGTCTCGCTGTTCGTTGCGCTCGAGCTGCTCTCGATCCCCGCCTACATGCTCGCGGCGTGGCGCAAGCGCGACGTGAAGAGCAACGAGGCGGGCATGAAGTACTTCCTGCTCGGTGTCTTCGCGTCGGCCGTGATGCTCTACGGCATGTCGCTGCTGTACGGCGTCACCGGCTCCACGCTCCTCTCGGAGATCGGTACCCAGCTCGGCGGGTCCGCCTCGGGCGAGCCGATCGGCACGCTCGCGATCGTCTTCGTCATCGTCGGGTTCGCGTTCAAGGTCTCGGCGGTGCCGTTCCACACGTGGGCGCCCGACACCTACGAAGGCGCCCCCACACCGGTCACGGCCTTCCTGTCAGTCGGGTCGAAGGCCGCCGGCTTCGTCGCCCTCCTCGAGCTCGTCTTCATCGGCTTCTTCGGGCAGAGCGACGTGTGGGCGCCGGTCTTCTGGGTGCTTGCCGCGCTGTCGATGACCGTCGGCAACCTGGTGGCGCTGCGCCAGACGAACATGGTCCGGATGCTCGCGTACTCGTCGATCGCGCAGGGCGGGTTCATCCTGATGCCGCTCGCCGTCATCGGTGACAGCCCGGACGCGGCGAAGAGCGCTCTGACAGCGGTCGTGACGTACCTCCTCATCTACGCGGTGATGAACATCGGCGCGTTCGCCGTCGTGATCGTCGTCGCCCGCAAGACCGGTTCCGGTGAGATCTCGTCGTTCGCCGGCCTCTTCTCCTACGCGCCGGCGCTGTGCGTGGCGATGACGTTCTTCCTGTTCTCGTTGGCCGGGACGCCACCGCTCGCGGGCTGGGTCGCCAAGTTCATCGTGTTCCGCTCGTTGCTCGACGCGGGTGGAGGGTGGGCGGTCACGCTCGCCGTGATCGGCGTCGTCAACTCGGTGATCGCGCTCTTCTACTACGCAGCCGTCTCGAAGGAGATGTGGATGAACCCCGCTCCCGACGGCGACGTCACGCCGATCCGCGTGCCCGGCCCGCTGCTCATCACGGTCGGCGCGGCGGCGGCGCTCGTCGTGCTCATCGGGATCTTCCCGTCGATCGTGCTGCACTTCAGCGATCTCACGTCGCTCGTCGCCGCCGGAGGCTGAGCGACGCTCGCCGACGCGCTCCGGGCGCGCATCACCCGCCATGGCCCGCTTCGCTTCGACGAGGTCATGGATGCCGCGCTGTACGACCCCGAGGGGGGCTTCTACGCGACCGGTGGGCAGGCCGGTCGCCGCGGGGACTTCCTCACGAGCGTCGAGGTGGGCCCGCTGTTCGGGGCGGTCGTCGCTCGGGCACTCGATCGCTGGTGGGACGAGCTCGGTTCGCCACGGCCGTACGTCGTGGTCGAGGCGGGTGCGGGGGTGGGCACGCTGGCGAGGGCGGTGCTTGCTGCGGCGCCGGACTGCCGCGACGCGCTCGAGGTACGTGCTCGTCGAAAGATCGGCGCCACTCCGTGCGGCCCACGCGGGGGGCTTGCCCCTCGTGATGCCGGTGCACACGTTCGCCGCCGGACACGAGCCCGACGACGACGAGGACGTCGCGCCGACCGTGCGGCCGGTGCCCGACGGCCCGATCGCGGTGAGCCTCGAATCGCTGCCTCCGATCGAGGCCCACCTCGTGCTCGCGAACGAGCTGCTCGACAACCTCCCGGTCCGGCTGCTCGAGCGCACGACCGAAGGATGGGCCGAGGTGGGTGTCGCCGAGGACCTGTCCGAGGTGCTGCTTCCGATCGAGGTTCCTGCCGTCGTGGCGAAGGCGGAGGTCCCGTGCGGGTCGCGCGTCGCGTGGCAGCAGGAGGCATCGCGTTGGCTTCGCGAGGCGCTCGACACAGCGGAACGTGTCGTCGCCCTCGACTACATGACGACCACCGCGGAGATGGCGGCACGGCCGTGGCGCGAGTGGCTGCGCACCTACCGCGGTCACGAGCGCGGCGGCGACGTCCTCGCGGGCCTCGGCACCCAAGACATCACATGCGAGGTCGCGCTCGACCAGCTCGCGGCGGTGCACGAGCCGCTGCGTGTGCGAGATCAGCGCACGTTCCTCGTCGACCACGGGATCGACGCGCTCGTCGAAGAAGGGCGGGCGGCCTGGGCGCAGGGTGCGGCCAGGGGCGATCTCGAGGCGCTGCGCGGTCGCAGTCGGGTTCGGGAAGCCGAGGCGCTCACCGACATCGCGGGCCTCGGTGCCTTCACCGTTGCAGAGTGGGCGCGATGAAGCTCGAAGAAGCGTCACCCGACGACGACATCCGGGCGGCGCGGATCTGGTGGCGATGCGATCGCGACGACGATGACGGGCCCTTTCCCGAGGATCCACGGGCGTGGGACCACGTGCGTCATCTGCGCGAGAGCGGCCGGATGGTGATGGCGACCGTTCGCGGCAAGCCCGTCGGGTTCGGCGGAGTGGTCACGCGGTCGGGCGTCACGCGCCTCGCCGATCTTTTCGTCGATCCCGACCATCAGGGACAGGGCGTCGGCAAGGCGTTGCTGCGGGAGGTGCTCGGCGACGCGACGGTGCTCACGACCTCGGCATCGAACGATCCGCGGGCGCTCCCGCTGTACGCGCGTGCGGGGATGCGGTCGCTGTGGCCGTACCACTTCCTCCTCGGTGACCCCCGCACGGTGACCGCCCCGACATCGGTGACCGTGGAGCCCGCTCCGCGCGACGAGCTGATCGAGATCGATCGTGAAGCCACGGGCTTCGATCGGGCGACGGATCACGAGTACTACGAGGTCGGGTGTCGGGCGCAGCCCCTCCGTGTCGTCTCGCGCGATCGTGTGATCGGCTTCGCGTACCTCGAGCCGCCGCAGCCGTGGGCGCCGAACCGCTGGATCCTGTTGACCCTCGCCGTCGTTCCCGGCTTCGAGTCGGGCGACGCGGTGCGTGCGGCCCTTGCGTACGCGGGTGCGCACGGCGCCGATCGGATCTTCACCGCCGTCGGTGGACCGAACCCAGTGCTCCTGTCGCTGCTCGAGAGCGGATTCATCATCCCCGAGCAGGACATCTTCATGGCCACCTCGCCCGACATCACCGACCCACTGCGGCACCATCCTCACCCCGGCTTCGGCTGACACCGGTAGCGTCGTCATCGTGGATCTGCGCGAGTGGATCGTCACCGAGCACGACGGCGTGCGTTCGCGCTTCGTGCAGAGCGTGCGCGACATCGTGCCGGTGGAGCGATGGAAGGAGCGGCCGGGCGCCGGTGGCAGCTCGATCGCGTACCTCGTGTTCCACGCCGCTTCGCACCAAGACGTCGCGCTGTCGTCGGTGCTCGGCGGCCGAGCGCCGCTGCGGATCGAATGGGCGTCGCGGCTCGGGCTCGAGGGCGTGCCGGCCGACCAGGGCCTCGGTGAGACCGAAGTGCTCGAGCTCACCGACGCGCTCGTGCTCGAACACGTCGACGCCTACGCAGCCGCGGTGACGGAACGGTCGCGAGCGCTCCTCACTCAGCTCGATGTCGACGCGCTCGACGCGGTCCCGGACTCGGCGAAGGGGCTCGGCGAGCTCGCGGGTGTCGAAGAGAACGCGGCCCCGTGGCTGTTTCGCATGTGGGAGGGCAAGCCGGCGTCGTTCTTCGTGGCGTGGGAGGACATCGGCCACGGCCTGAACCACCTGGGCGAGATGGTGTCGGTGCGGAACCGGATGGGGCTGAGCCCGTTCTGATGGGCCCGTTCTGAGCTCGGTCAGGCTTGGGCGTTGCCGGCGCCGCCCGAGCTCGGGGAGGCGCCGACCTTCAGACCCTCGAACACCGGCAGCACCGCGAAGTCCTGCGCGAGCGCCTCGGGATCTTCGCCGACCTGCTGGATCTCCTCGAGGTGGACCTGACCGAGGAACGTTCCCGCCTCGCGCAAGTAACCGAGGCGTTCGGGGTCGAACCCCATCAGCCGCGCGGACGTCGCGTCAGTGGCCACCATGTCGGTTCCGAACACCAGGACACCCATGTCCTTCGGCGTGCCCTTGATCGGACCGTCGCCTTCCATCGCGACGATGCCATCCACGATCTGATACTCGGGGAGCACTGCGGACGACACGTCGATGATCGACGGCTCGACCCCCGCCCAGTGCAAGACGTTCTTCGGCCAGCCGTACACACGACCCGGAATGCAACCGAAGCAGTTCTTCATCGACAACGTGGCCCCCGCCCAGTGGTGGGTCTTCATCTTCGGCATCGAGATCACCACGTCCGCCTCGGCGATCGGCTGGGGCATCCAGATCTCGCCGAGGGGCGTGTAGAAGGAGTCCAGGGTCTGACGCACCACGCCGGCGGTGTTGAGGTCGGTGAACGGCACGTCGACGTCGCGCACGACGTCGAGCAACCCGGAGGTGCGCACGACGTACTCGGTGTCGCGGCGATGGCCGGGACCCTCGCCGACGGTCACGGACGCCGTGCCCATGTCCCGCAGCGCGAGCACCGTCGCGTAGACGAGACGGGGATCGGTGTTGATCACGGTGCCGGCGTCGAACTCCACGAGGTTCGGCTTCAGCAAGACGGTCTTGCCATTCACGTTCGCACCGACCGACTCGAGCCCCTGGCGCACCGTTGCTTCGAGCCCGTTGTCGTAGCTCGATGCCTTGACGACCGCGACCTTGGGGTTGCCGGGTTCGGGGAACGCTCCCTTGCGATACAGCGTCTCGTCGTCGTTGTTGCGCTGGATGACCCGCGCGCCGACGAGACCGACCGCTGCGACGCCGAGGCCGACTTCTGCGCCCCGGATGAGAAAGGACCGTCTGCTGATCGGCATCAGCGGGAAACCTTGATCACATCGAGGTCGTCACCGGTCGCGAGCGTCGCCCACGCGAGGGCCACGGTGTCGTCGAGGAACGCGGTTGTGTCGAACGAGCGCGTGAGCGCGGCCTCGACGTCGGCCTGCTCCGCAGCGCTGGCGTCGGGTGCGAGCCTGAGCGCGACGAGCGACAGGCCGAGCGACAGGCCCCCGTCCTCGACCGGCCAGAGTCGCCGCAGCACGGTGTACCCGTCCTGGACGACCGTCGGGTCTCCCGCACCCTGCAATCCGATCAGCGCGACGGCGGTCGTCTGCGCATAGGGCTCGAGATCCTTGTGCCAGACCTCTCGGTTGCCGTAGTTCCATCCCCCGCCGACGCACGAGCGATCGGCCAGCAGGTTCACGGCGTCGTTGATCTCCGCGGTCGCCGATTGGCGGAGGATCTGCAATGCGAGCAGGTTGCGCGACGTGGGCTCGACCCAGCCGAAGGTGAAGGGCGTCCAGCTCCATCCTCGGTAGTCGGGGTTCATCGGCACGACCTCGCTCGTCCCGTTGAGCGTGATCGCCGGATGCGCGATCACGTGGTCGAGCGCGGCCTCACGTGCTGCCCCTGCCGGCAGCGCGACGCGGCGAGCGAGGTGGCGGAGTCGTTCACCGACTCGTCGGGTGGGTTCACCCGGTCGCCGATCACGAGGGCGAGGCTGCCGTCGGCGCGCTGATGCGCTGCGAGCCACGCCGCGCCCAGCGTCGTCGTCGAGTGCGAGCGTGGCGAGCGCGGTCGGCTCGGGCTCGGAGGGCAGGCCCGGTCGCGGGCCGAAGCCGCCGTCGTCGTTGCGGGCGGCCTCGAGACGCGCCGACAGCCGTCCGAACAGCGGGGAGGACACATATCAGTATCGCCCTCCGGGGCCTGAACCTGAGCGCGGGTAATGTCCGCCGCGCCCACCGAACAGGAGCGCGCACATGGCTGACGAGCACGCACCGGCGATCGAGGACTACCTCATCGAGGACCGGAAGTTCCCGCCGCCGCCTGGGTTCAAGGAGCACAGCCTCGCCGCCGGCACCTTTCTGTACGACGAGGCGGATACCGACTACCAGGGCTTCTGGGCGCGGCAGGCCGCCGACCTGCTCACTTGGACGAAGGACTGGGACACGATCTGTGAATGGCAGCTGCCGTTCGCCAAGTGGTTCATCGGCGGTTCGCTGAACGTCGCGTACAACTGCCTCGACCGTCACGTCGAAGCGGGCCGCGGTGAGAAGGTCGCGTTCCACTGGGAGGGCGAGCCCGGCGACACCCGGACGATCACCTATGCCGAGCTGCTCCGCGGAAGTGCAGCGGTTCGCGAACGCGCTGAAGGGCCTCGGCGTCCAGAAGGGCGACCGGGTCAACATCTACATGCCGATGATCCCCGAGCTGCCGATAGCGCTCCTCGCGTGCGCTCGCATCGGTGCGCCGCACTCGGTCGTGTTCGGCGGCTTCTCCCCCGACTCGCTGTCCGACCGCATCAACGACGCCGAGGCCAAGGTGCTGATCACCGCGGACGGTGGGTGGAGACGCGGGCAGGTCGTCCCATTGAAGGCCAACGCGGATGTCGCGCTCGCCGACACGCCGTCGATCGAGCACGTGGTCGTCGTGCGTCGCACCGAGAACGACGTGCACATGGAGCCCGGTCGCGACCACTGGTACCACGACCTGATGGGCGCCGCGGCAGCCGAGTGCCCGGCGGAGCCGATGGAATCCGAGCATCTCCTCTACCTGCTGTACACGTCGGGGACGACCGCGAAGCCGAAGGGGATCATGCACACGACCGGCGGCTACCTCACGCAGGTCGCGTTCACCCACAAGTACGTGTTCGACCTCCATCCCGACGAGGACGTGTACTGGTGCGCGGCCGACATCGGCTGGGTGACGGGGCACAGCTACATCGTCTACGGACCCCTGTGCAACGGCGCGACCTCGGTGATGTACGAGGGCACCCCCGACCATCCGGCGAAGGACCGGTGGTGGGACATCATCGAGCGCTACAAGGTGACGATCCTCTACACCGCGCCGACGGCGATCCGGACATTCATGAAGTGGGGCGCGGCCGAGCCCGAGAAGCACGACCTCTCATCGTTGCGACTGCTCGGATCGGTGGGCGAGCCCATCAACCCCGAGGCGTGGATGTGGTACTGGGAGCACATCGGCGGCGGGGAGTGCCCCGTCGTCGACACGTGGTGGCAGACCGAGACCGGCGGCATCATGATCAGCCCGCTGCCGGGCGCGACGACGTTGAAGCCCGGCTCCGCGACGTTCCCCCTCCCCGGCATCGCGGCCGAGGTCGTCGACGACCTCGGGCAGCGTGTCGAGAAGGGTGGTGGCTACTTGACGCTCACCCGGCCATGGCCATCGATGCTGCGTGGCATCTACGGCGATCCCGAGCGCTACAAGCAGACGTACTGGAGTCGCTTCGAGGGCCGCTACTTCGCGGGTGACGGCGCCAAGATCGACGACGAGGGCTACTTCTGGTTGCTCGGCCGCGTCGACGACGTGATGAACGTCAGCGGCCATCGCATATCCACGACCGAGGTCGAGTCGGCGCTTGTCGCGCATCCCACCGTCGCCGAGGCAGCGGTCGTCGGCGCGAAGGACGACGTCACCGGCCAGGCGATCATCGCCTTCGTCACGCTGCGCGGGGGTGAGGAAGCGAGCCCGGCGCACGGCGAGGAGCTTCGTCGTCACGTCGCCCAGCACATCGGTGCGATCGCGCGGCCGAAGACGGTGATCTTCACGCCAGACCTGCCGAAGACACGGTCGGGCAAGATCATGCGGCGCCTGCTCCGTGACGTCGCCGAAGGCCGAGACCTGGGCGACACCACGACGCTCGCCGACGCGACTGTCGTAGACGAGATCCGGACTCGTGCCGCCGAGGCTCCGCAGGAGGACTGACGGCGGAGATCAGTCGCGGAAGTTCGTGAACTGCAGGGCGACGCCGAAGTCGCCCTCGCGGAGCTTCGCGATCACGTCCTGAAGGTCGTCGCGCTTCTTGCCGCTCACCCGCAGCTGGTCGCCCTGGGTCTGGCTCTGGATCCCTTTCAGTCCCAAGTCCTTGATGAACTTGTTCAGCTCGCGGGCCTTGTCGGATGAGATGCCGGCGTTGAGCTTGGCCGTTTGGCGCGCGGTGCCGCCCGACGCCTCCTCGACCCTGCCGTACTCGAGCGCCTTCATCGAGACGCCCCGCTTGACGAGCTTCTCCTCCAGCACCTGGCGGACGGCCCGCAGGCGATCCTCCGTCGCGGAGCGAAGGGTCAGCTCGAGATCGGTCGCTTCGATCGAGGAGTTGGTTCCCTTGAAGTCGAACCGAGTCGCGAGCTCGCGCTGGGCCTGATCGATCGCGTTGCGCACTTCCTGCTTGTCGACCTCGGAGACGACGTCAAAGGTCGGCATGGTCGTTCAACCTCTCTTCGCTAGGGTGACCGGCCCAAGGGTCGGTGCCCGAGTGGCCAAAGGGAGCAGGCTGTAAACCTGCCGGCGCAAGCCTACGGAGGTTCAAATCCTTCCCGGCCCACCAAAGCTTCAGCGTGCGCCGAGCAAGTGCTCGAGGGCGAGCTGGCTGAGGCGCACGAAGCCGTAGCCCGGTTCACCGACCGCGTCCACGTTGAAGTCCTCGAACGCGGATCGATCCGCGAGAAACGCCTCGATCGACTCGCCATCGCCGAGCGTCGGTTGGGCGAGCTCTGGCACCCGGCTCTCCGCGAGCGCCTCCTTCACCTCGGGATCGGCCCGCCACGCGGCCGCACGCTCCTTCAGCAACAGGTAGGTGCGCATGTTCGCTGCGGCCGACACCCACACCCCGCTGATGTCCTCGGTGCGCAACGGCTTGTAGTCGAAGTGGCGCGGTCCGTCGTACGCGCGGCCGCCGCCCACACCTCCGAACTCGAGGAGATCCACGAGGAAGAACACGCTCATGAGATCGCCATGGCCGAACACGAGGTCTTGGTCGTACTTCACGCCGCGCTGACCGTTGAGGTCGATGTGAAACAGCTTCCCCTGCCACAAGGCCTGCGCGATGCCGTGGACGAAGTTCAGCCCTGCCATCTGCTCGTGCCCGACCTCGGGGTTGAGTCCGACCATGTCGGAGTGCTCGAGCGTCGTGAGGAATCCGAGGGCGTGGCCGATGGTCGGGAGCAGGATGTCGCCCCGCGGCTCGTTCGGCTTCGGCTCGAGCGCGAACCGGATCTGGTAGCCGCGGTCGATCACGTACTGCGCCAGCGTGTCGAGGCCCTCGCGGTAGCGGTCGAGGGCGGCCCGCACGTCCTTCGCCGCGTCGGTCTCTGATCCTTCGCGCCCACCCCAGAACACGTAGGTCTCTGCGCCGAGCTCGGCGGCGAGGTCGAGGTTGCGCATCACCTTGCGGAGCGCGTACCTGCGCACCGAGCGGTTGTTGCTCGTGAACGCGCCGTCCTTGAACACCGGATGGAAGAAGAGGTTCGTCGTCACCATCGGCACGACCATGCCCGTCTCTTCGAGTGCGGAGCGGAAGCGTTTGATCAGCCGCTCGCGCTCGCCGTCCGCGGCCCCGAAGGGGACGAGATCGTCGTCGTGGAAGCTGACGCCCCACGCGCCGAGCTCGGAGAGCCGGTGCACCGACTCGACAGGATCGAGCGGCGGACAGCGTGGCATCGCCGAACGGGTCGCGGGCCTGCCATCCGATGGTCCACAACCCGAACGAGAAGCGGTCCTCACGAGTGGGTGTCGGTGCCATGTGTGCCTCCCTGCTCATTGCGCGGGCCCATCGTGTCACCCGGCGCGAGCAATTGGCACCGGCGCCGCCCTTCGAGGGCGGATTGCCTGACAATTCCCTCGAACAGCAGCGCTACGAGCCGTTCAGCAGGCGTTGCATCAGGGCGACGTCGAGCCAGCGGTTGAACTTGCGGCCCACCTCTCGCTCGATGCCCACCAGCTCGAACCCGCAGGAGCGGTGCAGAGCGACCGATGCCTCCCGCGTGGCCTCGATGCGGGCCATCACGGAATGGAAGCCGTGGCGCCGGGCGACGTCGAGCATCTCGCCGAGCAGGGCTTTGCCGATGCCCTGACCGTGGTGGTCGCGGCGGACGTACACCGAGTCCTCGACTGTTGTCCGGTAGGCGGCCCGCTCCTTGTACGGCGACAATGAGGCGAACCCGACGACCTCGCCGTCGTTCACGGCGACGACTGCAGCATGCGCCCCCGAGCGCGCCGCCAGCCAGTCGCGCTGGTCCTGCAGACTTCGGGTCACGAGATCGAAGGTCGCCGTCGAGGTCTCGACCTCGAGGTTGTAGATGGCGCGCATCGCCTCGGCGTCGTCGAGGGTGGCGAGGCGCAGCTGCACGCCGCCAGACGCTAACGGGCCCATCTGCGGTTCAAGGTCAGGGCTGGAGCGGCGTCCCCAACCCGGCGTCACGCGCCCGGGCGATCGCGTGCGCCCGATCCGCCACTTGCAGCTTTGTGAAGATGTTCGACACGTGGTTGCGGACGGTCTTCGGGCTCAGATACAGCGTGCGGGCGATCTCGGGGTTCGTCTTGCCGTCGGCGACGAGGTTCAGCACCTCGCGTTCGCGGTCTGAGAGCGTCGGGAACGGCGCCGCCACCGGACTAGCCGCACGCGGCGCGTTGAAGTAGCCGATGATGCGCTTCGCGATGCTCGCGCCGAAGATCGCTTCGCCCTGGGCGAGGGCACGCACCGCGCGTTCGATGTCCGTCTCGTTCGCGCCCTTCAGGAGGTAGCCGCTCGCACCGGCGCGCAGCGCGGTGAACACCGACTCGTCGTCCTCCGACATCGTCAGGACGAGCACGCGCACGGAGGGATGCGCCTCGACGATCTCGCGGGTGGCCTCGATGCCGGTGAGCTCGGGCATCGCGAGGTCCATGAGCACGACGTCCGGCATGAGCTCACCGGCGAGGTCGACGCCGCGCCGGCCGTTCTCGGCCTCGCCCACGACCTCGATGTCGTCGAGCTCGCCGAGGAGGAAGCGCAATCCGCTGCGGAACGCGGGATGGTCGTCGACGATCGGCACGCGGATGGTCATGTCAGGTGCTCCGCACTCTGTTCGGCGGCGTGGACGGGAAGCACGACCCGCACACTCGTGCCGCCGTCGGGCCGAGCCCGCGATCGTGCACGTCCCGCCGAGCTCGGCGGCCCGCTCGTGCATCGATGCGAGCCCGACGCCGACAGGGTCGCCTTCGCCGACGCCCGAGCCGTCGTCGGCGACTTCGACGACGAGCGTCCGCGTGTGCTCCTCGATGCGCACCCATGCATGCGTGGCGCCGGAGTGGCGAACGACGTTCGTGAGGGCCTCGCTCACGATGCGGTAGGCGACGGCTTCGACGGCGGCGGGAAGGTCGTCGAGCCGCTCCGGCGCGGCGACGTCGATGATGAGGTGCTCGCCGAAGTGCTCGGCCCGGGCGCGGATTGCGCCTGCGAGGCCGAGCTCGTCGAGCGCAGGCGGCCGGAGGTCCTGCACGATGCGACGCACCTCCACGACGGCGGACTGCGCTTCCGCCGCGATCGACGTCAGCGCTTCAGCGGCCCGCTCGGGATCGGAGTGCAACGCGCGCTTTGCCGCCTCCGCCCGCACCGCGATCGCGGCGAGGGTCGGGCCGAGCCCGTCGTGCAGATCACGCCGCAGCCGGCGGCGCTCCTCCTCTCGAGCGGTCACGATCCGCTCACGGGAGCGGCGCAGGTCGGTCGTCAACGCCACGGCGTGCACGGCGACGGCAGCTTGCCGGGCGAGATCGTCGAGCAGCTGCAAGTCGGCGGGGGAGAACGACTCGTTCGGCCCTCGCTGGCCGACCACGAGATCGCCGACGCGCGAGCCGTGGTGCACGAGGGGAAGCCGCAGCGCGTGGTCGACGGGCCGGCCGTGGGCGACGATCGTCGAGAGGCCGTCCTCGCTCGCCATCTCGACCGCGACGTATGGGACGCGCATCGCCTCGGCCACGGTCCACGCGACGCTCGGGAGCACCTCCTCGGCAACGGTCGCCGCCGCGAGGCGATTGCCCAGACGCGCGAGCACCTCATAGGGCTGGTCGCGCTCGCCGTACATCATCCGGTCGACACTTCGCTGCAGGCGCACCCGCAGCGGTGAGAACGCGGCGGCGACCAGACCGGTCGCGACGAGCGAGATGACGACGGATGCCTTCGCCTGGAAGATCGCGCCGAGCGCGGCTACCACGCAGACGTACACCACGACGATGCAGCCGGACAGCAACAGGTACACGAGCGTCCGGTTGATGACGAAGTCGATGTCGTAGAGGCGGTACCGCAGGATCGCGACCGCGAGGGCGACGACGAAGAGCAACGTTGCCGCGGCGTCGAGCGCCAGGCTCCCGCCAGGCGTGAGCAGATGGCCGATGGTCGATGCCACGAGCAATGGTGCGAGCGCCCACGCACCCCACCGCAGCTGGGCGCGCTCCTCGCCGACCGACCGGCGGTAGCGGATGACCACCGACACCATCGCTCCGACGAGCGCGACGAGCGACAGCGCGACAGCGGTGTTCAGCGCGACGTTCCACGAGTCTTCGCTGCCCGGCAGCGCGAGCGGGTTCTGGAGCTGGCCGACCTTGCCCGGCGCGTCGGGTGCGAGCGGCAGCGGGTGCACGAACCCGATGAGGACGATCGCGATGTTCACCGCGATCCCGAACCACAGCCACCATCGCCAACGCGACGAGACGATGCGGCCGTTGGGGAAGAGCATGAACGAGAGGAACAAGGCGAGGTCGAGGAACGCGGCGAACCGACCACTGAGCCACAGCCCGAGCGCGCCGCCGCCGAAACCGGGATGCGTCTCGATCGCCCACACGCCGTACTGCTGACCGAAGCCGGACAGGGCGAACATGAACGCCGTCGTGAGGAGCAGCCACCCCACGATGTGACGCGGCCGGTGGGTCAGGATGACGAGCCCGGCGGGGACGATCAGCATCGGCAGCACCGCGAGCCGAGCCCAGTCCTCGGCGTCGGGGCCCACGGGCACGCCTCGATTCGCGATGTGAAGGACCACCGTGCCGGCGGCCATCGCGAGCGTGACGACCCCCAGGATCCACGCGGCCGCGACCAGCCGAGGGCTCCGCTGGTCCGCCATCGCACTCACCACGCGTTCATCTTCCCGCCGGAGGTGTCCCGGTGTCACGGGACAGCCGTCCCATCGGATGTCCCGCGGACGATCTCTCAGCTCGTGACGACCGCCCGATGACGCTGGGTCGCGGCCCGGCGGACGCTGCCTTCACCGTTCGTGAAAGGAGCGTCCCGTGTCCACCACCGTCATGTCCACCGCAGTCCTCGAACCACCGTCCCATTCGACCTCGCCCGATCTGCCGGCCCTGCCGAGGTTCGTCGCCCGGGTGCGCCACGTCGCCACACCGATCGCGCTTGCGTTCGGGATGGCCCTCGTCTTCCTCGGCGGCTCGATGCACGACCCGGGCCAGGACGACGATGTCACGTTCGTCCGTCTCATCGGGACACACGTCAACCGTTGGATGTTCGTCCACATCGTCATCACCGCGGGCTGGTTGCTGTTCGGCGTCGGTGCCGGGGCAGTGACCCGGCTGATCCGCGGTCGGGGCCGCGTCCCCTTCCTCGTCGCCACTCCGATGCTCGTCGTCGGAGCGCTCGGCTGGGCGTTCATGAACCTGACGCACGGGATCCTCGCCTACGCACTGAACGGTCGGACCGACGTCGACCTCGTCACCGGCACCCAGGTGCAGCTCGACTACTTCGACCTCCCGTGGACGAAGGCGATCGTCTCGCTCATGCTCTTCGCCGCCGTCGGCGTCGCCGTGATGGGCATCGGTGCCATCCGGAGCCGGCTCGTGCCGACCTGGGTCGGCATCCTGCTGATCGTCGCGTTGGTGCCGGTCTTCCTCGCACCCGAAGGGCCCGTCGCCCTGCTGACTGGCCTGCCGCTCGTCGTCGGCCTCGCGGGCATCGCTCGCGCCGCCCTGAAGGTGGAGTCAGGATTGTGAGCTGAAGTCGACCGAGTCGGGGTCCTCTTCGGTGGCCGGCGCTGCTTCCAAGATGCCGATCTCACCGGTGAGGGCCTCGAGTCGCGCCCAGGTGCAGACGTCCGGGTCGTTGGTGAGGAAGATCACCTGCGGGCTGCCCGCCGAGCGGCTCAGCAGCTCGAGCAGGGCGGGCTTCACGGAGGGATCGAGTCCGATGAACGGATCGTCGAGCAGCAGCGGGAGGCTTTCGCCCTCCGGCCCCATCCTGCGGACCTCGGACAGGTGGGTGACGAGTGCGTGCGCGAGGTTCGCGGCAAGTCCGCCCTCGACCGGGGTGTACGTCTCTTGCGTCCCGTTCAGAGGGCTCGCGCCTCGTTGCAGCAATGCCGCGGCGATGATCTCCTCGCGATGCGCGAGCGCCCACTCCGGTGAGATCTCACCCGCGAGCTCGCGCCATGCATCCGCGGCCCGCCTCTGGTCGCCCGCGGCGTTCGTCTTCTTTCGCGTCTCGACCGTCGAGAGCATCGTGTTCACACGGTCGAGGTGGAAGCCGAGGTATGACTGCGCTCCCGCCTCCGACAACGCCTCTTGTTCGAGCCGTGCGGCACGCGAGATGCGGCGTTGCGCGACGACCGACACGCCCATCGACGCGCCGGTCGCAAGGAGGAGCGGCAGAGAGAGCATCGGCGCCACCAGCGCCGCAGGAACGGCGAGGACTGCGGTGCCCGCCGCGATGCGATAGGTCAGGCGATGGATCTGCTGCTCTTTGACGACCGCAGCCTCGTACTCGTCGTGCAGGTCCTCGAGCTTGTCGACGACCTCAGGAGGCTCGGTCTGGCTCTCGTCTTGGACGACGGTCGGGAACGCTTCGGTCTGTTCCCCTGACGAGGCGGTGACCCGCTCCGCCGCGGCCCACAGCGCGCGCTGGTCGACGCCCGCGAGCAACGTGATCCGCTCGCCGATCGGATCGACCGTCGCGAAGTCCTTCGGACCCACGATCAGGTACGACCGCGCTGTGTTGGCATCGAGACCCGAGCGGGAGAGCAGGTCGATCTGACCGCCGGCGCCGATGAACTCATGGCTCACGTCCTCGGCAGTCGTGACGTCGATCACCCGATGCCGCTCGCCCTTCGGCCGGAACACCGCGAGGTGACGGCCGGTGGCGTCGCGCAGCTCGAGGTGCACGCCCGTGCGGTTGCCGCCCAGCGCGCCGATGATCTCGCCGATGAGGCTGTCGCGCTCGGCCGCACCGAGGCCGGCGATCACCGAAAGCCGGGGGTGGAGGTCGAGCGTGAACGTGCCCCCGCCCGCCTCGATGATGACTCGCTGGCACTTCACCAACGTTCGGATCGGCAGCGGGGTGGGCCCAGTTGAGCCGAATGGCCCAGGTCGTGCGCTCGCTAGGATGCGTGCCCGGCCCCGGCCTGCCCGGTGCCCCGCCCTCTTAGCTCAGTCGGCAGAGCACAGCCATGGTAAGGCTGGTGTCGTGGGTTCGATTCCCACAGAGGGCTCCGGGTCCGGGCCCGGTCCAGTCCCGGGCGCCTGGCGGCGTAGCTCAGTTGGTCAGAGCACTCGGCTCATAATCGAGTGGTCGTCGGTTCGAGTCCGACCGCCGCTACCAGTCCCAACCCCACGACAGCGGACCAGAAAAGCGGAAAGGGTGATCGTCGATGAGCAAGGCGAAGTTCGAGCGGAACAAGCCGCATGTGAACGTGGGGACGATGGGTCATATCGACCATGGGAAGACGACGTTGACGGCGGCGATCACCAAGACGTTGGCGGAGAAGAACCCGAATGTGGCGTTTACGCCGTTCGATCAGATCGACAAGGCGCCCGAGGAGAAGGCGCGGGGGATCACGATCTCGATCGCGCATGTGGAGTATGAGACCGACAAGCGGCATTACGCGCATGTCGATATGCCGGGTCATGCGGATTACATCAAGAACATGATCACCGGGGCGGCGCAGGTGGATGGGGCGATCTTGGTGGTGGCGGCAACCGATGGTCCGATGCCTCAGACCCGTGAGCATGTGTTGTTGGCCCGTCAGGTGGGTGTGCCTTACATCGTGGTGGCGTTGAACAAGGCCGACACGGTGGAGGACGAGGAGCTGTTGGAGCTGGTGGAGCTGGAAGTTCGTGAGCTGTTGTCGAACTATGGGTTCCCTGGTGATGATCTTCCGGTGATCCGGGTGTCCGCGTTGAAGGCGCTCGAGGGTGATCCGGAGTGGCAGGCCAAGATCGTTGAGCTGATGGACGCGGTGGACTCCTATGTGCCCGAGCCGCAGCGTGATCTGGACAAGCCGTTCTTGATGCCGATCGAGGATGTGTTCACGATCACTGGGCGGGGCACGGTGGTGACGGGCAAGGTCGAGCAGGGGATGGTCCACACTGGCGACGAGGTCGAGATCGTCGGTCTCAGGCCCACGCAAAAGACGGTGTGCACGGGTGTGGAGATGTTCCGCAAGATCTTGGACGAGGGCCATGCCGGCGACAACATCGGGGCGTTGCTGCGGGGCACGAAGAAAGAAGAGGTCGAGCGGGGCCAGGTGTTGTGCAAGCCGGGCTCGATCACTCCCCACACCGAGTTCGACGCGCAGGTGTATGTGCTGGGCAAGGACGAGGGCGGCCGCCACAAGCCGTTCTTCAACAACTACCGGCCCCAGTTCTACTTCCGGACCACCGACGTGACCGGCTCGATCACCTTGCCCGAGGGCACCGAGATGGTCATGCCCGGTGACAACACCACCATGCACGTCGAGCTCGGCAAGCCCATCGCCATGGACGAAGGCCTGCTGTTCTCCATCCGCGAAGGCGGCCGCACCGTCGGCTCCGGCCGCGTCACCAAGATCATCAAGTAGGGACCATCAAGCACGGACCATCGAGCACGGACCATCAAGTAACCCACTCCGGCACAGGAGGGTCACAACGGGTGACGCAGACGTCAGAGATCGCCCAGCTGGTCGCCGCCGCCCGCGACGGCAGCCGGACGGCCTTCGACGAGCTCGTCCGAGCGACGTACGACGACACGTACATGCTCGCCTATCGGCTGACGGGCAACGAGGAGGACGCGCGAGACGTGGTGCAGGACGCCTACCTCCGTGCCTACCGGGGCATGCGCCAGTTCCGAGGCGACGCGCAGTTCTCCACGTGGCTGTACCGCATCACCGCGAACTGCGCCTCGACGCACGTCGGCCGGCGCCGTCGCCATCAGCACGATCCGCTCGAACCCGACGCGCCGGTGGTCGACACCCGTCCCGAGAGCGATCCGCAGGCGCGGGCGGACGCGGCGGTCACACGCGATCAGCTCGAGGCCGCGCTCGCCGAGCTCCCTCCGAGGCTGAGGGCGGTGATCGTCCTCCGCGACGTCTACGACCTGCCGCACGAGGCGATCGCGAGCGAGCTCGGCATCTCGACCACGGCCGCGAAGGTGAGGCTCCACCGGGCGCGCCGCCGGCTGCGCGAGCAGGTGTTCGCCCGTCATGTCGAGGGGTCCGCCCATGCGGTGTGAGGCCCTCGGCGAGCTGCTGGCCGAGGCGGCCGAGGGGCACCCGGTGCCCGACCGGGCTGCCCGTGCCCACGTGGAGCACTGCCTGCGCTGCCAGGCCGACCTCGCGCAGTATCGGCGCCTGCACCGGGGCCTCCGCCAGCTCGCCGACCGACGGGTCACGACCCCGAGCGAATGGGTGGAGGAGGTGCTCGCCGCGATCGACGAGGCCAGCACCGGATCGACCGCGAGCCGGACGCTCCGGCGGGCCGCGGTGCTCGGCGGGATGGCCGCGGTCACCGCGGCGGGGGCGGCCAGCGTGCTCGTCCTGCGCACCTCGAGGCGCCGTCTCGCAGGCTGACTGCCTGGCCGATCCAGGGGGTGCCCCTGCTAGCATTGGCCGTCCCGACCTGACCGAGGGCAGTAGCTCAGCTGGAAGAGCTCCGGTCTCCAAAACCGGTGGTCGGGGGTTCGAGTCCCTCCTGCCCTGCCAGACCTTGCCCAACTCCGTTTGCCCCAACCCGAAGTCAAGGGTGCCGCCATGGCGATGAACCGCGAAACCAAGCGCATGATGCAGCGCCAGGGCCAGCTCGGCCCCGACGGCTCGCCCGTGCGCGAGCGTCGAACTGCACCCGCGGCGAAGTCGCCGAAGCAGGAGCGCACGTCGCCGGGTCAGTTCCTCCACGAGGTCCGGGGTGAGCTCCGCAAGGTCGCGTGGCCGACGAAGTCCGAGGTCATCAACTACTCGATCATCGTCCTGATCGCCGTCGTGCTCCTCACGGCGATGATCGCCGGTCTCGACTGGCTGTTCGGCTCGGCGATCCTCCACCTCTACAACGCGGCATGAGCGAGAACTTCTTCACCACCGAGCCAGAGCCCGAGGCGCCCGCGCTGGACGCCGACGCTGGCGACGTCCTCGTCGACGACGAGCTGCTCGACGCCGAAGCCGCCGAAGACAGCGATGAGGACGGCGAGGACGCGCCGCGGCGGGAGAGCCCCTACGACCGTCCGGGGGCGTGGTACGTCGTGCACACCCAGTCGGGCTATGAGAAGAAGGTCAAGCAGAACCTCGAGGCCCGCACGCAGTCGATGAACGCCGAGGACAAGATCTTCGAGGTCGTCATCCCGATGGAGGACGTTGTCGAGTTCAAGAACGGCCGCAAGGTCGTCGTCCAGAAGAAGGTCTTTCCCGGCTACCTCCTCGTCCGCTGCGACATGGACGACGACTCCTGGTACGTCATCCGCAACACGCCGGGTGTCACGGGGTTCGTGGGGCAGGGCGCGAAGCCGTCGCCGCTGCCGCGTCGCGACGTCGAGTCGTTCCTGCAGGTGAAGATCGAGGGCGACGAGCCCGCCAAGCGGTCCAAGCCGCGGCTCGAGTACGAGGTCGGCGAATCTGTGCGCGTCAGGGAGGGTCCGTTCGCGGACTTCTCCGGTCAGATCGCCGAGATCAACGCCGACCAGCTCAAGCTCAAGGTGCTGGTGAACATCTTCGGCCGCGAGACGCTGGTCGAGATGGACTTCAGCCAGGTCGCCAAGCTCTAAGTCACAGAACGAAGAGGAGAACACCCCGTCATGGCCAAGAAGAAGGTCGCGGCCGTCGTCAAGATCCAGATCCAGGCCGGCAAGGCGACGCCCGCGCCGCCTGTCGGCACCGCCCTCGGCCCGCACGGCGTCGCGATCATGGACTTCTGCAAGGCGTACAACGCGGCCACCGAGTCGCAGACCGGCACCGTCGTGCCCGTCGAGATCACGGTGTTCGAGGATCGCTCCTTCACGTTCGTCCTGAAGACCCCGCCGACGCCGGTGCTGCTCCGCGCCGCCGCCGGGCTCGAGAAGGGTTCGCAGACGCCAGGCCGCGCCGACGCCGGCACGGTCACCGACGATCAGGTCACGGAGATCGCGAAGGTCAAGATGCCCGACCTCAATGCGAACGACCTCGAAGCCGCCCGCCAACAGGTCAAGGGCACGGCGCGCTCGATGGGCATCACGGTCAGCTAGCAAACCGAACGAGGCTGGACCGGGATGACCTCGCCCGGCCGCCGCGACACACGAGGGAGCCATGATGGCGAAGGGAAAGCGCTACGAAGACGCCGCGAAGCGGTATGACCGCGAGCGGTTCTACCCGCCGAACGAGGCGGTCGAGCTTGCGAAGGATCTGTCGTCGGCGAAGTTCGACGAGACGATCGAGCTCGCCGTGCGCCTCGGCGTCGATCCTCGAAAGGCCGATCAGATCGTGCGCGGCACCGTCGCGCTGCCGTCGGGCACCGGCAAGGACGTGCGCGTCGCGGTCTTCGCCGCCGGCGAGGCCGCCGCAGAAGCTCGTGCCGCGGGCGCCGATCTCGTCGGGGCCGACGACCTCGCCGCCGAGGTCGAAAAGGGGATGCTCGACTTCGACGTCGCGATCGCGACCCCGGACCTCATGCCGATGGTGGGCCGCCTCGGTCGCGTGCTCGGTCCGCGCGGCCTGATGCCGAACCCGAAGACAGGCACCGTCACGACGGACGTCGGCAAGGCGGTCGGCGAGTTCAAGGGCGGCAAGGTCGAATACCGCACCGATCGCAACGGCAACGTGCACGTGCCCCTCGGCAAGGCCAGCTTCCCGATCGACGCGCTGCTCACGAACTACGGCGCGGTGCTCGACGAGCTGCAGCGGGCGAAGCCGGCCGCCGCGAAAGGCAAGTACCTCAAGCACATCGCGGTGTCGTCGACGATGGGGCCTGGCATCAAGATCGACGCGGCCCACGCCCGACCCGAGGACGCCAAGGCCGCTCACTGAGCGAGAAGGCTGAGCGCAAGCTCGGCGACGAGGAGCTGGCGGGGATCACCCCGCCACACTTCTGGAAGCGCTTCGGCCTGCGCGGGCCGGTCATCGTCCTCGCGTGGATCGGCCGGAACGCGAAGCGAATGTTCGTCGCGGCGCTCGGCTTCACCGTCCTCGGCGCCGGCGTCGCGATGCTCGCCCTCCCGGGGCCGGGCGTCATCGTGATCATCGTCGGCCTCGCGATCTTGGCGACCGAGTTCGCTTGGGCGGAACGTGCCCTCGACAAGACGATGGGTCGGGCGAGCCAGGCCGCGGGTGCAGTCACGGGGAACGCCGCTGGCCGGGTGATGCTCGCCCTCAGCGGCTGTGCCCTCCTTGCCGCGGGCATCGTCCTGTTCGTCGCCGACTCGTTCGACGGTTGGGAGTCAGCGGGGATCGGGCTGATCGTCGCCGGCATCGCCGGCCTCTGCACCTTGTTGCCACCCGTCCAGGCCTGGATCGCCCGCGAGCAAGCCAAGCGCGCCGCCAAGCACTGACCGCGCCGCTCTCCGCTTCGCTTCGATCGTCGCCGGACATTGCGTCCTGGCTGGTGCACTCGGCGAGTCGGCATCTACACTGACCGGCCACAACTGATCTCTGCTCGCCGCAGACATCCGGTGCTTCCGAGCTGAATGGGCCCTCGTGCCCGCCGGACGAGGCGAACTCCTCCAACTCTTCGGGGCGTTCGCGTGCCCGCGAGCGCCCGATTTGTTCCTGGAGGAGGTGCGCATGGAAGAGCCGAGAGCCGAGAAGGTCGCTGTCGTCACCGAGGTGAAGGAGCGCCTGGGCCGGGCCGATGCCGCCCTGCTGACCGAGTACCGCGGCCTCAACGTCGCCGCGATGGCCGAGCTACGCCGAGCGCTGCGGGCCGCGGGCGGCGAGTACAAGATCTACAAGAACACCCTCGCCCGCCTGGGCGCTCGCAGCGCCGGCATCGACACGCTCGACGAGCTGCTCGTCGGCCCGACCGCGATCGCATTCGTCGAGGGCGACGCCGCCGCAGTGGCAAAGGCGCTGCGCGACTACAGCCGGGCCAACCCGGCGCTGGTCCTGAAGGGTGGGCTGCTGGGCAACCGGCTGGTCTCGGCCAAGGAGGTCACCGCGCTCGCTGACCTGCCGAGCCGCGAGGTGATCCTGGCTCAGCTCGCCGGCGCGCTCCAGGCACCGATCGCCCAGTTCGCCAGCCTCCTCGCTGCACTGCCTCGCAACATGGCCTACGGCCTCAAGGCACTGATCGACCAGCAAGGCGGGGTACCCGCCGAGCAGGACGGCGGGGTACCCGCCGAAGTCGAGGTACCCGCCGAAGTCGAGACCGAGGCACCCGCCGAAGTCGACGCACCGGCCGCGGAAGAGCCGGCGGCCGAGGCCGTCACCGAGCCCGCGGCAGAGATCACAGAACCCGCAACCGACGCACCACAAGAAACGGAGTAGGCACATGGCCACCAAGGAAGAGATCCTCGACGCCATCTCGAACATGACCGTCCTCGAGCTGTCGCAGCTGCTGAAGGACTTCGAGGAGCGCTTCAACGTCACGGCTGCCGCTCCGGTCGCGGTCGCCGCGGCCGCGCCGGCCTCGGGTGGCGGTGGCGGTGGCGGCGACGCCGAGGAGGAGAAGGACGAGTTCGACGTCATCCTCACGGTCGCCGGCGAGAAGAAGATCCAGGTCATCAAGGAGGTGCGCGCGCTCACCAACCTCGGCCTCAAGGAGGCCAAGGACCTGGTCGACGGCGCGCCCAAGCCCGTGCTCGAGAAGGCGTCGAAGGAAGACGCCGCGAAGGCGAAGGCGCAGCTCGAAGAGGCCGGCGCCACCGTCGAGCTCAGGTAGTCGGCCCCGACGACATCACGGCGCCGGGAGCGCCGGTCCTTGACGATCTGCGCTCCTGGCCCTACCCTGCCTCTACCTGACAGCCGGACGGCTGTCGGGTTGATTCTGTGCGCTCCGGTCACTACAATCACCGGTTGCCGTGCGTCCCCCCTTGCTTCGCCGTTCCTTCGCGGCGTCCCGGCGCGCCCCGGTACTCGACGCCCACTTCTCCTAGGGAGCCGTCATTGCCTTCAGTCAGTGCTGCCCGTGATCGGTACTCCTTCGCCAACCTCACCGACCCCCTCGAGTTGCCCGACCTGATCGCGATCCAGCGCGAATCGTTCGAGTGGTTCCTCCATCAGGGCCTCGCGGAGACGTTCCGAGACATCAGCCCGATCAAGGACTTCACCGAGAACCTTCAGCTCGAGCTCGAGTTCGATCCGGACGACGAAGACCTGCGCCCGCCGCCGAAGTTCACGGTGGAGGAGTGCAAAGAGAAGGACATGACGTACTCGGCCCCGATCTTCGTGCGGGCCCGGTTCGCGAACCGCTCCACGGGTGAGATCAAGGAGCAGACCGTCTTCATGGGTGACTTCCCCATGATGACGGAGAAGGGCACCTTCATCATCAACGGCACCGAGCGGGTCGTGGTGTCCCAGCTCGTCCGCTCACCGGGCGTCATCTTCCAGCCGGGCGAGCGCTTCCGCCTCCGCAACCTCGCGAAGAACCAGTGGGTCACCGGCACGATCCACCCGTATCGCGGCGAGTGGATCGAGTTCGACGTCGAGCAGAAGCCCGGCAAGGACTTCACGGCCGGTACGCGCGTCGCGCGAAAGCGGCGCCTGTCGATCTTCGTGCTGCTGCGCGCTCTCGGATACGACGAGGAGAACGCGCCCGGCTTCCTCGACCGCTTCGTGAGCCACTTCGACTTCCTCGAGGGGCAGTGGGAGAAGGACCGCCACCTCGCCCCGACCGAGGAGGAAGCGCTCGTCGAGATCTACAAGCGCGCGCGGCCGGGTGAGCCGCCCACGGTCGAGTCGGCGAAGGGCTACTTCCGCAAGGCCTTCTTCGAGAAGGGCCGCTACGACCTGTCCCGGGTCGGCCGTTACAAGCTGAACCGCAAGCTGGGCAGCGAGGTGGCCAAGCTCAGCGATCTCTATGGGCTCGATCCCAAGGCGCGCAACAAGATCGACGACCGGCTGCTGCTGGACCTCCCCGATCCCGATCAGGACGTTCTGTCGCGTTGTGAGGTCCTCGCGGCGTGCAGCTACCTGCTGCACCTCACGAAGCAGGAGCCGGGCTATCGCCTCGACGACCAGGACCACTTCGCGAACCGGCGCATCCGCTCGGTCGGCGAGCTGATCCAGAACCAGGTCCGCATCGGCCTGTCCCGCATGGAGCGGGTGGTGCGCGAGCGCATGACGACCCAAGACGTCGAGGCGATCACGCCCCAGACGCTCATCAACATCCGACCCGTTGTCGCCGCGATCAAGGAGTTCTTCGGCACCAGCCAGCTCTCCCAGTTCATGGACCAGGTGAACCCGCTGTCGGGCCTCACGCACCGCCGCCGCCTGTCGGCGCTCGGCCCCGGTGGCCTGAGCCGTGAGCGCGCCGGGTTCGAGGTCCGCGACGTCCACTTCAGCCACTACGGCCGCATGTGCCCGATCGAGACGCCTGAAGGGCCGAACATCGGCCTGATGGGCGCGCTCGCCACCTACGCGAGGGTGAACGAGTTCGGCTTCATCGAGTCGCCCTACCGCAAGGTCACGAACGGCAAGGTCACCGACCAGATCGTCTACCTCGCCGCGGACGAGGAGGAGGAGTACGTCGTCGCCCAGGCGAACGCGCCGGTGAAGCCCGACGGCTCGTTCGCCGAGGAGCGCGTGCTCGTGCGCCAAAGCCCGCAGGCCGCGACGCTGTCCGACCTCAAGCTGCAGCTCGAGCGCGACGTCTTCTTCGGCGCCACCACCGACATCAGCTACGTCGACCCGCAAGAGGTCCAGCTGATGGACGTGTCACCGAAGCAGATCGTCTCGGTCGCCACGGCGCTCATCCCGTTCCTCGAGCACGACGACGCCAACCGGGCGCTCATGGGCGCCAACATGCAGCGTCAGGCTGTGCCGCTCATCCGCGCCGAGGCGCCGTACATCGGCACCGGCATCGAGGCCCGCGCCGCGCGTGACGCAGCCGACATGATCCTCGCCGAGGACGACGGCGTCATCACCGAGGTCAGCGGCGAGTCGATCACGGTTGAGTACAAGGGCGGCCGCAAGCGCGTCCACCGGCTCGCGAAATTCCGCCGGTCGAACCAGGACACGTGCATCAACCAGAAGCCGCGCGTCGCCGACGGCGATCGCGTGCACAAGGGCGACATCCTCGCCGACGGTCCCTCGACCGACACTGGCGAGCTCGCGCTGGGCAAGAACCTGCTCGTCGCGTTCATGCCGTGGGAGGGCTACAACTTCGAGGACGCGATCATCCTGTCCGAGCGCCTCGTGCGCGACGACGTGCTCACCTCGATCCACATCCACGAGCACGAGGTCGACGCCCGCGACACCAAGCTCGGCCCCGAAGAGATCACGCGTGACATCCCGAACCTCTCGGAAGAGGTCCTGCGTGACCTCGACGAGCGCGGCATCGTGCGCATCGGCGCCGAGGTCGACGCCGGCGACGTCCTCGTGGGCAAGGTCACTCCGAAGGGTGAGACCGAGCTCACTCCGGAAGAGCGGCTGCTCCGCGCGATCTTCGGTGAGAAGGCCCGTGAGGTGCGCGACACCAGCCTCAAGGTCCCGCACGGCGAGCAGGGCAAGGTCATCGACGTCCGTGTGTTCAGCCGCGACGAGCACCACGAGCTTCCGCCGGGCGTCAACCAGCTCGTGCGCGTGTACGTCGCCCAGAAGCGCAAGATCAGCGTCGGCGACAAGCTCGCCGGGCGCCACGGCAACAAGGGCGTGATCTCCAAGATCCTCCCGGTCGAGGACATGCCGTATCTCGCCGATGGCACGCCGGTCGACATCATCCTCAACCCGCTCGGCGTGCCCAGCCGCATGAACGTCGGTCAGGTGCTCGAGGCTCACCTCGGCTACGCCGCCCGCTGGGGCTGGCAGCACGACGGCGACATGGTCGGCGACGAGCCGGTCCGCGGCACCGAGGGCAAGACCCGTCCGGCGACGCCGCCGTCCACGTTCATCGCCACCCCGGTGTTCGACGGCGCCCACTGGGACGAAGAGGATCAGGCGGGCAAGCACCTCACGATCAAGAACATCTTCGGCAACCTCCGCTCAGACGGTGTCGACGGCGAGCGGCTGATCGGCGAAGACGGGAAGCTCACGCTCTACAACGGGCGCACCGGCGAGCCCTACGACCAGCCGATCACCGTCGGCTTCGTCTACATCTTGAAGCTCGCCCACCTCGTCGACGACAAGATCCACGCTCGCTCGACGGGCCCGTACTCGATGATCACCCAGCAGCCCCTCGGCGGGAAGGCGCAGTTCGGTGGGCAGCGATTCGGCGAGATGGAGGTGTGGGCGCTCGAGGCCTACGGCTCCGCGTACTGCCTGCAAGAGCTGCTCACGATCAAGAGCGACGACGTCCTCGGCCGCGTGAAGGTCTACGAGGCGATCGTGAAGGGCGAGAACATCCCCGAGCCCGGCATCCCCGAGAGCTTCAAGGTGCTCATCAAGGAGATGCAGGCGCTCTGCCTCAACGTGGAGGTGTTGGCGAAGGACGGCGCCGAGATCGAGATGCGTGAGCTCGACGAGGACGTGTTCCGCACGGCCGAAGAGCTCGGCATCGACATCAGCCGGCCCGAGCGAGGCAGCGACGAAGAAGACGAACGGCGACGCGAGAGGAGCTGGTCCTGATGCTCGACGTCAACGACTTCGATCAGCTGCGGATCGGGTTGGCAACGGCCGACGCGATCCGCACATGGTCGAACGGTGAGGTGAAGAAGCCGGAGACGATCAACTACCGCACGCTCAAGCCGGAGAAGGACGGCTTGTTCTGCGAGAAGATCTTCGGCCCCACGAAGGACTGGGAGTGCTACTGCGGCAAGTACAAGCGCGTCCGGTTCAAGGGCATCATCTGTGAGCGCTGTGGCGTCGAGGTCACGCGGTCGAAGGTGCGCCGTGAGCGCATGGGCCACATCGAGCTCGCCGCGCCCGTCGTGCACATCTGGTACCTGCGCGGCACGCGGTCGTGGCTCGCGTACCTGCTCGCGGGCCTCGAGCCCAAGGAAGAGCTGAAGGCCAAGCAGCTCGAGAAGGTCATCTACTTCGCGGCGAACCTCGTGACGTGGGTCGACGACGAGCGTCGTCACGACGGACCTGCCGAACCTCCAGGCCGAGCTGGCCGAGGAGCTCGACGAGATCCGCAAGGCGACCGAGCTCGAGATCGACCGGCGGTTCAAGGATCTCGAGGGCGAGATCAAGTCGCTCGAGTCGGAGGACGCCAAGGACTCCGAGGTCAAGGCGCGCCAGCGGGCCGGCGAGAAGGACGTCGCCGCGATCCGCGAGCGTGGCGAGGCCGAGCTCGAGCTCGTGCAGCGAGCGTTCGACGAGTTCCAGTCGTTGCACGGCCGCAAGATCATCGAAGACGAGATGCTGTGGCGCGAGCTGCACATGCGCTATGGCGATTACTTCCAGGGTGGCATGGGCGCCGATGCGATCGCGCAGCTGATCGACCGCATCGACTTCGACGAGGAAGAGATCAAGCTCCGCGATGCGATCGACGAGAGCGAGGGCAAGAAGCGTCTCTCGGCGCAGCGCCGCCAGAAGGCGATCAAGCGCCTCAAGATCGTCTCGGCGTTCAACCGTCGCGACGACCATGGCCGTCGTGCGAACGACCCGCGAGCGATGATCCTCGACGTCGTGCCGGTGATCCCGCCCGAGCTGCGCCCGATGGTGCAGCTCGACGGTGGTCGCTTCGCGACCTCTGACCTCAACGACCTGTATCGCCGGGTCATCAACCGCAACAACCGCCTGAAGCGCCTGCTCGATCTCGGGGCTCCCGAGATCATCGTGAACAACGAGAAGCGCATGCTTCAGGAGGCGGTCGACGCGCTGTTCGACAACGGCCGTCGCGGCCGTCCGGTCACCGGTCCGGGCAACCGGCCGCTGAAGTCCCTGTCCGACATGTTGAAGGGCAAGCAGGGCCGGTTCCGTCAGAACCTGCTCGGCAAGCGCGTCGACTACTCGGGTCGCTCGGTGATCGTCGTCGGCCCGACACTGCGGCTGCACCAGTGCGGCCTGCCCAAGCTCATGGCGCTCGAGCTCTTCAAGCCCTTCGTGATGAAACGGCTCGTCGACCTCGAGCTCGCGCAGAACATCAAGTCGGCCAAGCGCATGGTCGAGCGTCGCCGCCCGCAGGTGTGGGACGTGCTCGAGGAGGTCATCAAGGAGCATCCGGTTCTGCTGAACCGGGCCCCGACGCTCCACCGCCTCGGCATCCAGGCCTTCGAACCCGTGCTCGTCGAGGGCAAGGCGATCCAGATCCACCCGCTCGTGTGCACCGCGTTCAACGCGGACTTCGACGGCGACCAGATGGCCGTGCACCTGCCACTGTCGGCCGAGGCCCAGGCCGAGAGCCGCGTGCTCATGCTGTCGGCGAACAACATCCTGTCGCCGGCGTCGGGTCGTCCGATCGTGGTGCCAACCCAGGACATGGTCATCGGTGGCTACTACCTCACCGAGCTCGTGCCCGGCGCGAAGGGCGAGGGCCGCGTGTTCCGTCACCAGTGGGAGGTCGAGCGCGCGCTCGACGAGCGCTCGCTGACGATCCACGCCGAGATCACGTTCCGCGTCGGGCTCTCCGAGGACGGCACGCCGATCGAGCGGAAGACGACCGCGGGCCGTCTGCTGTTCGAGGCCGCACTCCCCCCGGGGTATGTCGACCAGTTCGAGCACGTGATCTCGCCGATCAAGAAGAAGGATTTCGGCGTCATCGTCGAGAACCTGTCCGAGCACTACAAGAAGGCCGAGGTCGCCGAGTCGCTCGACGCGATCAAGGACCTCTGCTATCGGTACGCCTCACAGTCAGGTCTCACGATCTCGATCGCGGACGTGAAGACGCCCGCCGAGAAGAAGAAGATCCTCGAGGACACCGAGAAGGACGCGGAGAAGTTCGAGACGCAGTTCCGTCGCGGCATCATCACCGACGGCGAGCGCCGCCAGAAGGAAGTCGAGATCTGGGGCGAGGCCACTGCGCAGGTTCAGGACGCCATGGAGAAGGAGCTCAAGGCCGAGCGCTTCAACCCCATCGACATGATGGTGGGCTCCGGTGCCCGAGGGAACATGATGCAGGTCAAGCAGATCGCCGGCATGCGCGGTCTCGTGGCCAACCCCCGCGGTGACATGATCCCCCGCCCGATCAAGTCGAACTTCCGCGAGGGCCTGTCGATGCTGGAGTACTTCATCGCGACGCCTGGCGCTCGCAAGGGTCTCGTCGACACCGCGCTCCGCACCGCGGACTCGGGTTACCTGACGCGCCGTCTCGTCGACGTCGCGCAGGAGCTCATCATCCGTGAGCCTGACTGCGGCACGACCCTCGGCATCTGGGTCGACCACGTCGTCCCCGACACGCCGGCCCGCCGGGCCTTCCTCGACACGAAGCTGTTCGGCCGGGCGTTGCTCAACGACGTCACGCTCACGGACGGCACCGTGCTCGAGCCGGGCAAGCCGCTCACCGACGCACAGGTTGCCGCGCTGCGCGACGACCCGAGCGTCGACCGCGTGCGGGTGCGTTCGGTGCTGACGTGCGAGGCCAAGCTCGGCATCTGCGCCACGTGCTACGGGCTCTCGCTCGCCACGGGCAAGGACATCGAGCTCGGCGAGGCCGTCGGCGTCATCGCCGCCCAGTCGATCGGCGAGCCCGGCACCCAGCTGACGATGCGGACCTTCCACACCGGCGGTGTGGCCGGTCAGGACATCGCCGGTGGTCTGCCCCGAGTCGTCGAGCTCTTCGAGGCTCGCACGCCACGCGGCAAGGCGGTGCTCGCCCGCTCGTCGGGTGTCGTGCGCATCGCCGAGGACGAGGGCAAGGGCCGCACGATCACAGTCGTGGCCGACGACGGTGCCGAGGACCAGTACCTCGTGCCGAGCGCGAGCCGCCTCGCCGTGACCGAAGGCCAAGAGGTCCGCGCCGGTGACGCGCTCGTCGGCGACGACAAGACCCCGCGTGACCCGAAGGAGCTCCTCGAGATCAAGGGCGTGCGCGAGACGCAGCAGTACCTGGTCGAAGAGGTCCAGAAGGTGTATCGCGATCAGGGTGTGTCGATCCACGACAAGCACGTCGAGCTGATCGTGCGGCAGATGACCCGCCGCATCGGGGTACAGGAACCGGGTGACTCCGACTTCCTGCCCGGCGAGCGAGTCGACCAGCGCGTGTTCCGCGACACCAACCGTGAGCTCGTCGAGGCGGGCAAGCGTCCCGCCGAGGGTCGCCCCGAGCTGATGGGCATCACCAAGGCGTCGCTCGCCACTGACTCGTGGCTCTCGGCCGCTTCGTTCCAGGAGACCACCCGCGTGCTCACCGAGGCCGCCATCGACGGCCGCGGCGACAACCTCGTCGGTCTGAAGGAGAACATCATCATCGGCAAGCTCATCCCGGCCGGCACCGGCATGGGCCTGTACCGCGACTTCGAGACCCAGGCTCCCGACTACCAGCCGATGGAGTTCTGGTCCTCCGACTCGCCCGCGGACTTCCTCGCCAGCCTCCAGGGCGACTACCGCCCCGAGACGGAGTTCACGGATGTCGCTGATGATGCCGATGCAGACGTCGTGGGTGTGACCGACGTCGCCGGCGAGACCGATGTCGCGGACGTCCTCGCGATCGGAGGCGGGGACGGCTTGTCCGACGCCGTCGGCGAGGCCTGACATGCCCACGAGGGTGGCTGGCCGGCGGCTGGCCACCCTCGCCGGCGCGACGATGCTCGCGACCGGGATGTCCGCATGCGCGGGCACACAGATCGATGAACGGTCGGCGCAGCGTGTCGCCGTCGAACGGGGGACTTCGACGACCGTCGATCTCCCCATCGACGTTGGCGGTCGCGCTGACGACGCCTTCGGTCAGATCGACGGGTTTCGCATCGAGTCGGCTCCGAGCGACGTGAGCTCGAGCTTCGTGACCGACCTCGCGACGTTGCCCGACGCTGTCGAGCTCACGGAGTCCGTCGGCTTGCGCTACGTGTCGGCGACCAGCTCGTCCGACACCGACGCGATCGTGATCGCGCTGGCCTTCGTCCCGTCCGAGGTCGAGCGGCTGACATCGCTCGAGGATGCGCTCATCGATGGCGTGAGCGGTGGGGGAGAGGCCGAGGCGGTCACGCTCGGCGGCGAGTCGGCCGTGCTCGTCGACGCCTTCGACGACACGACCGGCCAGTCGTTCCAGATGGTGTTCTGGCGGGGCGAGGGCCTCGATCTGCTCGTTGTGGGCCTCGTGGACGATCGCCCCGGACTGGAGAAGATCGCCGGGGCGTTCATCGAGGCGAACGCGGCGGACTGAGTCCGAGCCGATGCGCCGTTCGATCGACGACTACCCGTTCGACCCCGTCGACGGCGTGGGTGGGGATGACGAGCTCGCCCGCATCTCATGGGCGGTGGCGATCGCCGACGACTACGACGACGGCTCGCCGCGGGTGGTGCTCACCGTCGAGGAGGTCGGCCGGCCCGGGCAAGGCCTGGTCACCCATCTCACGCCTGGAATCGCCCGGCGGCTGCGGGCTGCGCTCCGGGACGCCCTGCTCGAGGTGGGAGAAGAACCCGGCGCCTGAGGGCCTGGTCTTGTAATCCCGACAAATCTGGTCATAATTGTCGGGTGACCGACACCATTGACGTCGGGATAGGGCCCGCCCGGCCCGGGACGATCCGGACCGGGACGATCCGCACCCGGCCGATCGACCGCGAGCAGCTCGCCGACATCGAGAAGTTCGAGCAGATGCTCGTGCGCTACCTCGCGGGCGATCTCGAGGAAGACGTGTTCCGGGTGTTCCGCCTCGGGAACGGCATCTACGGGCAGCGCCAGGGCGGCCAGAACCAGATGGTGCGGGTCAAGGTGCCCTACGGGTCGATCGAGCCGGAGCAGCTGGAGATGATCGGCTGGCTCGTCGACGAGTACTCGCGCGGGTGGGGCCACATCACCACGCGGCAGAACATCCAGTTCCACTTCGTACAGCTGACGAAGATCCCCGAGGTGATGCGTCACCTCGCCTCGGTCGGGCTCACGACGCGCGAGGCGTGCGGGGACACCGTCCGCAACATCCAGGGCTGCCATCTGGCGGGTGCATGCCCCCATGAGGTGCTCGACATCAGCCCATGGGCCGAGGCCGCGTTCCGTCACTTCGTGCGGAACCCGCTCGGACAGCGCTTGCCCCGCAAGTTCAAGATCAACTTCTCTGGCTGCCAGACCGATTGCGGTCAAGCGATGTTCAACGATGTCGGCGTGATCGCGACGACACGCACGACCGAGGACGGCGAGGTCGAGTCGGGCTTCCGTGTGTACATCGCCGGCGGGCTCGGTGCGAACCCGCACCCTGCGCTTGCGCTCGAGGACTTCACCCCGCGCGGGGAGCTGCTTCCGACGATCGAGGCGCTGCTACGAGTCTTCGATCAAGCCGGCAACCGCGAGAACAAGCTGCGGGCCCGCATGAAGTGGCTCGTCGACACGCTCGGCTTCGACGAGCTCAAGCGACGAGTCCTCGCGACGCGCAAGCTGCTCCCTGCCTCGTCGACGTGGCCGGGAGGCATCCCGGCGATCGTGGAGCAGCTCGGCGACGGCCCAGCGGGCGTCGCTGCCGGCATCACCCCGACGGTGATGGGGCAGGGCACGCCGGTCACGCTCCGCTCCCGCGATCCGTTGACCCGTTGGGATCAAGCGAACGTCGTCCGCGGCATCGCGAGCGGACGGGTGTCGGCCTACGCATACGCGGCGCTCGGCGACATCACCGGTGACCAGTTCCGGGCGCTGGCGTCGATCCAGCGCGAGCTGGGTGCGGACGTCCGGCTCACCAATCGTCAGAACGTGGTGTTCCGCGGCCTCACCGAAGAGCAGCTCCCGGTCCTCCATGAGCGGCTGCAGGTGATCGGGATGGCCGAGCCCGGCGCCGAGCTGGCGCGCGACGTCGTGGCGTGCCCCGGGGCCGACACGTGCAACCTCGCGGTGACCCAGTCCCGCGGCCTGGCCAAGGCGATCGGCGACCTCCTCGAGGAGGAGGGGCTCGCGGACGTCGGCGGTGTGCGCATCAACATCTCGGGCTGCACGAACTCGTGCGGTCAGCACCATGCGGTCGACATCGGCTTCTTCGGCGTCGAGCGCCGGGCGCACGAGCAGGCCGCGCCGGGCTACACGATGCTGCTCGGGGGCTACGTCGGTCAGGAGCAGATCCACTTCGGCGACAAGGCGTTGCGCCTCCCGGCCAAGACCGCGCCCGAGGCCGCGGTCCGGGTCGTCCGGCGGTTCGCGGAGGAACGTCAGCCCGGCGAGACCTTTCGATCGTGGCTGGATCGCTCAGGCGGCGCGTCGGTGCTGGCCCTGGGGTTGGCCGACCTCGACGAGTTCCCGTTGCCTGCCGACGGCCCCGACTTCTACGTCGACTACGGCGAGACCGGCCCGTACGTGAAGGAGATCGGCGAGTCGGAGTGCGCCACCTGACGCCTGGTCGTCACCAGCCGCGGGTTGCCCAGGAGAGGCGCCACCCCTAGGATTGAACGGTTCGATGAGCGCTTCGCCGCGCCCCTGAGGTCCCCCCGTCAGCCCGTCCGTTTTGAGGTAGCGCGTGCCCACGATCAACCAGCTGGTCCGCAAAGGTCGCGAGACCAGGACCGACAAGACCAAGACGCCGGCCCTGAAGGGCGCGCCCCAGCGCCGGGGCGTGTGCACCCGCGTGTACACGAACACGCCGAAGAAGCCGAACTCGGCGCTCCGCAAGGTCGCCCGCGTCCGTCTGACCAGCGGGGTCGAGATCACCGCGTACATCCCGGGCGAGGGGCACAACCTGCAGGAGCACTCGATCGTGCTCGTCCGGGGCGGCCGCGTGAAGGACCTGCCGGGCGTTCGCTACAAGATCATCCGCGGCACGCTCGACGCTGCCGGCGTCAAGAACCGCAAGCAGGCCCGCAGCCGCTACGGCGCGAAGAAGGAGAAGTAGAGGTGCCCCGCAAAGGTCCTGCTCCGCGCCGCGAGCTGACGCCCGATCCCGTCTACCGCTCCGTCCTCGTCACCCAGGTCGTCAACAAGGTCCTCGAGCGGGGCAAGCGCTCGCTCGCCGAGCGCATCGTCTACGACGCGCTCGACATCGTCGAGGAGAAGACGGGCGGCGAGCCCATCGCCACGCTGAAGCGGGCGATCGACAACGTGAAGCCACCGCTCGAGGTGAAGCCCCGCCGTGTCGGTGGTGCGACCTATCAGGTGCCGGTCGAGGTCCGTCCTCGCCGTGCGACGACGCTCGCGATCCGCTGGACTGTCGGCTTCGCCACGCAGCGCCGCGAGAAGACGATGGCGCAGCGGCTGGCGAACGAGCTCATGGACGCATCGAACGGCGTGGGGGCGTCGATCAAGCGTCGCGACGACATGCAGAAGATGGCGGAGTCGAACAAGGCCTTCAGCCACTACCGCTGGTAATCCCCGACGCAAGCCGGGGCCAGCCCCGGTGCAGACACGACCGGGCCTGAGCGCCCGGTCGTGTCATGTAACCGCCCGAAACGAACACCCCCCGAACACGAGCGCAGCGAACGAGAACCGAAGAGCAGATGCCAGAGCAACGAGAGTTTCCCCTCGAAAAGACCCGCAACATCGGGATCATGGCCCACATCGACGCGGGCAAGACCACCACGACCGAGCGCATCCTCTACTACACCGGCAAGACCTACAAGATCGGTGAGGTGCACGAAGGCGCCGCGGTCATGGACCACATGGTCCAGGAGCAAGAGCGGCATCACGATCACGTCGGCGGCGACCACGTGCGAGTGGCACGACCATCGCATCAACATCATCGACACGCCCGGCCACGTGGACTTCACAATCGAGGTCGAGCGCTCGCTGCGTGTCCTCGATGGTGCCGTCGCGGTGTTCGATTCGGTCGCCGGCGTCGAGCCGCAGACCGAGACGGTGTGGCGCCAGGCCAACCGCTATCGCGTCCCGCGCATCTGCTTCGTCAACAAGATGGACCGCATCGGCGCGGACTTCTACCGCACCGTCTCGATGATCGAGGACCGGCTCGACGCCGTACCCGCGGTCATCCAGCTCCCTGTCGGTGCCGAGGGTCACTACCGCGGCATCGTCGACCTCGTCACCATGACCGCGAAGATCTGGGACGAGGGCATGGGCGAGGACTGGAAGGAGACCGACATCCCCGTCGAGCTCGAGAGCGATGCCCTCGAGTGGCGCACGAAGCTCCTCGACGTCGTCGCCAGTCACGACGACGACCTCATGGAGAAGTACCTCAGCGACGAGGAGCTCGATCCGGAAGAGATCAAGGCAGTCATCCGCAAGGGCACCATCGACTTCGCGTTCGTGCCGGTGCTCTGCGGTTCCGCGTTCAAGAACAAGGGCGTCCAGCCCATGCTCGACGCGGTCGTGGACTTCCTGCCGTCGCCGCTCGACCTTCCGGTGACGACGGGCCTCGACGTGAAGGGCCTCGAGGTGCTCGAGCGTCCGGCCGACGAGAACGCGCCTTTCGCCGCGCTCGCGTTCAAGATCGTGGCTGACCAGTTCGGCAAGCTGACCTACTTCCGCGTCTACTCGGGTCGCGTGGAGAAGGGGGGCGAGGTCTACAACTCCACGAAGGATCGCAAGGAGCGCATCGGCCGCATCCTGCTGATGCACGCGAACCACCGTGAGGACATGGACGTGGCGCGCGCGGGCGACATCGTCGCGGGGCTCGGGTTCAAGAGCACCACGACCGGTGACACGCTGTGCGACCGCGCGCACCCAATCGTGCTCGAGCGGATGGAGTTCCCCGAGCCGGTCATCCACGTCGCGGTCGAGCCGAAGACGAAGATCGACCAGGACAAGCTCGGCAAGGCGCTCTACGCGCTGTCCGACGAGGACCCGACGTTCCGCGTGCGCACGGACGAGGAGACGGGGCAGACCGTCATCTCGGGCATGGGCGAGCTCCATCTCGAGGTGCTCGTCGATCGAATGCTGCGCGAGTTCAACGTCGACGCGTCGGTCGGCAAGCCGCAGGTGGCATACCGCGAGACGATCACCAAGCGGGTCGAGCACGTCGTGTACCGGCACGTCAAGCAGACGGGCGGCTCCGGCCAGTTCGCGCACGTCGTCATCGACCTCGAGCCCACCGGTCCTGGCGGCGGCTACGAGTTCGTCGACAAGATCACGGGCGGCAAGATCCCCCGGGAGTTCATCCCCGCCGTCGACCAGGGCATCCAGGCGTCGCTCGACGCGGGTGTGCTCGCCGGCTATCCGACCGTGGACGTGCGGGCGGTGCTCACCGACGGGTCGGCCCACGACGTCGACTCCTCGGAGATGGCGTTCAAGGTCGCCGGCTCCATGGCCTTCAAAGAAGCGGCCCGCAAGGCCAACCCGGTGCTGCTCGAGCCGATCATGGCCGTCGAGGTCGTGACGCCCGACGACTACATGGGCGATGTCATGGGCGACCTCTCCAGCCGGCGCGGCAAGATCGAAGGCATGGACCAGCGCGGCAGCAGTCAGGTCATCAGGGCGCAAGTGCCCTTGTCAGACATGTTCGGCTACGCTACCGACCTTCGGTCGCGCACCCAGGGGCGTGCGACTTACACCGCGCAGTTCCACTCTTACCAGCAGGTGCCCGAATCGATCTCGAAGGAGATCGTGGCCCGGGTCCGCGGCGAGTGATCCACATCCATCCCACCGACTACCCAGTGACGACCAGCAACGAGAGGGCATCGCGATGAGCAAGGCGAAGTTCGAGCGGAACAAGCCGCATGTGAACGTGGGGACGATGGGTCATATCGACCATGGGAAGACGACGTTGACGGCGGCGATCACCAAGACGTTGGCGGAGAAGAACCCGAATGTGGCGTTTACGCCGTTCGATCAGATCGACAAGGCGCCCGAGGAGAAGGCGCGGGGGATCACGATCTCGATCGCGCATGTGGAGTATGAGACCGACAAGCGGCATTACGCGCATGTCGATATGCCGGGTCATGCGGATTACATCAAGAACATGATCACCGGGGCGGCGCAGGTGGATGGGGCGATCTTGGTGGTGGCGGCAACCGATGGTCCGATGCCTCAGACCCGTGAGCATGTGTTGTTGGCCCGTCAGGTGGGTGTGCCTTACATCGTGGTGGCGTTGAACAAGGCCGACGCGGTGGAGGACGAGGAGCTGTTGGAGCTGGTGGAGCTGGAAGTTCGTGAGCTGTTGTCGAACTATGGGTTCCCTGGTGATGATCTTCCGGTGATCCGGGTGTCCGCGTTGAAGGCGCTCGAGGGTGATCCGGAGTGGCAGGCCAAGATCGTTGAGCTGATGGACGCGGTGGACTCCTATGTGCCCGAGCCGCAGCGTGATCTGGACAAGCCGTTCTTGATGCCGATCGAGGATGTGTTCACGATCACTGGGCGGGGCACGGTGGTGACGGGCAAGGTCGAGCAGGGGATGGTCCACACTGGCGACGAGGTCGAGATCGTCGGTCTCAGGCCCACGCAAAAGACGGTGTGCACGGGTGTGGAGATGTTCCGCAAGATCTTGGACGAGGGCCATGCCGGCGACAACATCGGGGCGTTGCTGCGGGGCACGAAGAAAGAAGAGGTCGAGCGGGGCCAGGTGTTGTGCAAGCCGGGCTCGATCACTCCCCACACCGAGTTCGACGCGCAGGTGTATGTGCTGGGCAAGGACGAGGGCGGCCGCCACAAGCCGTTCTTCAACAACTACCGGCCCCAGTTCTACTTCCGGACCACCGACGTGACCGGCTCGATCACCTTGCCCGAGGGCACCGAGATGGTCATGCCCGGTGACAACACCACCATGCACGTCGAGCTCGGCAAGCCCATCGCCATGGACGAAGGCCTGCTGTTCTCCATCCGCGAAGGCGGCCGCACCGTCGGCTCCGGCCGCGTCACCAAGATCATCAAGTAGGTCTGGGCGACATGAGCAGCATCCGCATCCGCCTGAAGGCATACGACCACGAGATCATCGACCAGTCGACGCGCAAGATCGTCGAGACGGTCGTGCGCACCCAGGCGACGGTGCGGGGGCCCATCCCGCTGCCGACCGAGAAGCACCGCTTCACGGTGATCCGAGGCCCGTTCAAGGACAAGGACTCCCGAGAGCACTTCGAGATGCGCATCCACAAGCGGCTGATCGACATCGTCGAGCCGTCGCCGAAGACCGTGGATTCGCTGCAGCGCCTCGAGCTGCCGGCGGGCGTCGACATCGAGATCAAGATCCAGGCCTGAAGTTCGAGATCACAGAGCGCCTCTCCAACCCGGGCGTTCCGCGTGAAGCGGCCCTTGTGGGGGCCGCTTCGTCGCGTCGGGGCTCAGTCGAAGTCGTCGGTGGGTTCGACGTCTTCGGACGCGTAGAACCCCAGGAGGTCGCGGCCAGACACGATGCCGACCAGCTTCCCGCCTCGCTCCACGAGCACGTGACGGATGAACCGCTCGGACATCTCGTTCGCGACCTCGGTGACGGTCGCTTCGACATCGCACCACGCGAGGTCCTTCGTCGCGACGTCGATCGCGAGGGTGGTGTCCAGCGGCCGCCGGTGAGCGACCGCGCTGATGACGTCGCGCTCGGAGACGACGCCGAGGACCTTCCCTCGCTCCATGACGGCCACGAGCCCGACGTCGCCCGCCGACAGCGCGTCGGCAGCGTCGAGCACCGTGGCGGTGGAGGGAACTTTGACGACGATGTCGGCCATCAGGGCCGACACCGGTGTGTCACCTGCGAGCCGTGTCTCATGCATGCCATCAGCGTGCCGACTCCGGGCTCGATCGCCCAGGGGCCAAGGTCCCGCATCACCCCGTTCGCTCCAGGTCGCCGAACGTCAGCCGAGCGTTGTCGGCGGCCATGCGTCCGCCCGCCCTGCCGGCGGGGTCGGCGACTCCACGCGAGCGTGCGACGCGCAGCTTGCCGTAGCGCTGGTCGATGAGCTCCTCGACCGCGGCCGCCTGCGACCGCAGCACCGGGAGGAACGCCGTCGACACGATGACGATCGACCATGCGAACCACTTCGAGCGCGAGGGCGTGGTGCCGATCGCCTTCGCGTACATGCGTGCGGTGTTCTCCGGCACCGAGGCCTGGCTCGATCAGCTCGACCCGGCCGAGCTGACCAGGGTGGTGATCACCGGACCGTTCCCACCCCAGATCGCCAGCACATACGGCGCCCGGGTCGCCGGCCCCGGGCGACCGAGACGGGACGCTGATGTCCGGGTTCGGGTCGGAACGGTGTCCGGCGGGTCGGCTGGCGCGGATCGGCGGGGTGCCGGTAGGCTCTCCCAGCCCGGTTGCAGAGCGTCTGCGCCCGCAATCGACCCCGTTCGTAGTCCGCCAACCGATGTCCGTGTGAGCCCGCGCCACCCGATCTCAGGGCACAGCGAGGGGACCACACGGCGAAACCGATCCAGCGCTCCGCCGGCACCAGCCGTGCGGAGCGCCCGCGTGAGAAGCCAAAGGACTCCCATGGCGACGAAAGCCATCGTCGGCGAGAAAGTGGGCATGACCCAGGTGTGGGGTGACGACAACCGCGTCATCCCCGTCACCGTGCTCAAAGTCGCGCCTGCGCGCATCGTGCAGGTCAAGACGACCGAGCGCGACGGGTACACCGCCCTGCAGGTGACCTACGGCCGCAAGGACCCCCGCAAGCTGACCAAGCCCGAGGCCGGTCACTTCGCCCACGCGGGCGTCCAGGCGGGCACGAACCTGGTCGAGCTGCGCATCGACGACATCGACGGCTATTCGGTCGGTGACGAGCTCAAGGTCGACCTCCTCGTGGCCGGCGAGCGCGTCGACGTGACTGCGGTGAGCCGAGGCAAGGGGTTCGCCGGCGTCATGAAGCGCCACAACTTCGCCGGCCAGAAGGCGAGCCACGGCGCACACCGCGTCCACCGAATGCCGGGTTCGATCGGTTCGTGCTCCACGCCCGGTCGCGTCTTCCGGGGCATGAAGATGGCCGGCCACATGGGCGCCGAGAAGGTCACGACGCTCAACCTCGAGGTCGTCGCTGCGGATGTCGAGCGCGACCTGCTGCTCGTCAAGGGATCGGTGCCCGGGCCGACGGGCGGAGTCGTGCTGGTCCGCAACGCCGTGAAGGCCGGAGGGAAGAGCTAGCCATGGCGACGGTCACCGTGCGCACCCCCGCCGGCGGCGAAGCCGGCAAGGTCGAGCTCGCCGACGAGATCTTCGGCGTGCAACCCCACGTCCCCGTGATGCACCAAGTCGTCACGGCACAGCTCGCGACCCGTCGTGCCGGAACCCAGAGCACCAAGACCCGCGCCGAGGTGCGCGGTGGCGGCGCCAAGCCGTTCCGCCAGAAGGGCACCGGCCGGGCCCGCGCCGGGTCGATCCGCGCTCCGCACTGGAGCGGTGGTGGTGTCGCCCTCGGCCCGAAGCCCCGCAGCTACGCACAGCGGACCCCGAAGAAGATGATCCGCCTCGCGCTGCTCTCGGCGCTGAGCGATCGCGCCGCCGACGGCAAGGTCATCGTCGTCGACGAGTGGGGTTGGGATGCGCCGAAGACGGCAAACGCCAAGGCGGCGATCGAGGCGCTCGGCGTCGAGGGTCGCATCCTCGTCGTGCTGGGCAACGAGGACACGAACGCCGCGCTGAGCTTCCGGAACCTGCCCGAGGTGCAGCTGCTGCTCGTCGGCGAGCTCAACGCCTACGACGTGCTCTGCAACGACTGGATCGTCTTCACGAAGCAGACGCTCCCTGCCGCGAAGGAGGCGAGCGAGTGAAGGATCCCCGCGACGTCATCCTCGAACCGGTCGTGAGCGAGAAGTCGTACGCCCTGCTCGAGGGGAACGTCTACACGTTCCTGGTGCATCCCGACGCGAGCAAGCCCGAGATCCACGACGCGGTCGAGGCGATCTTCAACGTGAAGGTCGTGAAGGTCAACACGCTGAACCGCAAGGGGAAGCGCAAGCGCAATCGCCGCTCCAACACCTTCGGGCAGCGGTCCAACACCAAGCGGGCGATCGTCACCCTCGCGGGCGACGAGCGCATCGAGCTGTTCGAGAGCTGAGCCGGAGAACCTCATGGCCCTTCGCAAGCGCAAGCCCACCAGCCCCGGTCGGCGGTTCCAGACCGTCTCCGACTTCTCGGAGATCACCAAGAGTCGACCCCGAGAAGTCACTCGTCGCGCCCAAGCCCGGCACCGGCGGCCGCAACAGCTACGGCCGCAAGACCGCGCGCCACAAGGGTGGCGGCCACAAGCAGCAGTACCGCATCATCGACTTCAAGCGCTCGAAGGACGGCGTGCCCGCCAAGGTCGCGGCGATCGAGTACGACCCCAACCGCAACTGCCGCATCGCGCTGCTCCACTACCACGACGGCGAGAAGCGCTACATCCTCGCCCCGGCGCGCGTCGGGGTCGGCGAGCGTGCTGCAGAGCGGCCACGGCTCCGAGATCCAGCCCGGCAACGCCCTGCCGCTGCGCTACATCCCCGTCGGCACCATCGTGCACAACGTCGAGCTCAAGCCCGGGGGCGGCGGCAAGATGGCCCGGTCCGCCGGCTCGAGCGTGCAGCTCGTCGCCAAGGAAGGCGACTTCGCCACCCTGCGCCTGCCCAGCACCGAGATGCGCCGCGTGCCGATCGACTGCCGTGCCACCGTCGGCGAGGTCGGCAACGCCGAGGCCGAGCTCATCAAGATCGGCAAGGCCGGCCGCAACCGCTGGAAGGGCGTGCGCCCGCAGACCCGTGGCGTCGCCATGAACCCGGTCGACCACCCGCTCGGCGGTGGCGAGGGCAAGACCTCGGGTGGTCGTCACCCCGTGTCGCCGTGGGGCAAGCCCGAGGGTCGCACCCGCGACAAGACCAAGCCGTCCCAGAAGCTCATCGTCCGGCGTCGCCGCACTCGCGGTTCGCGGAGGTAGGTCCCATGCCCCGCAGCCTCAAGAAGGGCCCGTTCGTCGACGACCACCTCCTCAAGAAGGTGGACGCGCTGAACGAGCCGGCGAGAAGCGCGTGATCAAGACGTGGTCGCGGCCGCTCGACGATCATCCCCGAGATGGTGGGCCACACCATCGCCGTGCACGACGGCCGCAAGCACGTGCCTGTGTACATCACCGAGTCGATGGTCGGTCACAAGCTGGGGGAGTTCTCGCCGACGCGCACCTTCAGGTTCCACGCCGGGCAAGAGAGGAGCGACGCGGCGATGACCGGTCCGAAGACGAACGAGCGCCCCGGCACCCGCGCCCAGGCGCGCTACATCCGGATGTCGGCCTACAAGGCACGCGACGTGCTCGACCTCATCCGTGGCCTCGATGTCGCTCAGGCGGATCGAGGTCCTGGAGTTCTGCGACCGCGACACGGCCAACGTCGATCCGCAAGTGCCTCGAGTCGGCGATCGCCAACGCCGAGCACAACGACAGCCAGCTGCCCGACGAGCTGTACGTGTCGGCCTGCTACGCGGACGAGGGCCCGACGCTGAAGCGGTGGCGGCCGCGTGCGCGTGGCCGTGCCACCCGCATCCGCAAGCGCACCTGCCACTCACCGTGATCGTGAGCCGCATGCCCGACGACATGCTCGACCGCCAGCGGGCCCGCGACGAGGCAAAGCCCTCGAGCCGCGCCGCCCGGAGCCGTGGCCAGCAGGCCACGGCCGCGTCGCCGCGAGCGTGTCGCCCGCAGCCGCGCTGCTGCCGCAGCCGCCGCCGGCGAGGAAGCCCACGATCACGACCATGACCACGAGCACGACCACGAGCACGACCGTCGACGAAGTCGACGTGGACAGGTGCCGGAGGTCGTGGAGCCGGACATGGTCGAGGTCGACGAAGTCGACTTGGACAGCGAGGTGGAGGAGGTCGACCTCGACGAGGCCGAGGTCGACGAGGCGGAAGCCAGCGACGAGGCGTCAGCCACCGATGTCGATGACGCAGGAGCCAGACGACGGCGGCGACGGACGAAAGCGAGACCGACTGATGGGCCAGAAGGTCAACCCGTACGGGTTCCGCCTCGGCGTCACCACCGACTGGAAGTCCCGGTGGTTCGCGACCGCGAGTACACCGACTACCTCATCGAGGACTGGAAGATCCGCGACTACCTGATGACGCAGCTGCCGCACGCGGCGATCAGCCGGATCGAGGTCGAGCGCACGCGTGATCGTCTCCGCATCGACGTGCACACCGCCCGCCCGGGCATCGTCATCGGCCGCCGGGGCGCCGAGGCCGATCGCCTGCGCGCCGGGCTCACGAAGATCACCGGCAACAACAAGGTCCAGCTCAACATCCAGGAGATCAAGCAGCCCGAGCTCGACGCCGCGCTGATCGCGCAGGGCGTCGCCGACCAGCTCGCCGGCCGCGTCGCGTTCCGGCGGGCGATGAAGCGTGCGGTGCAGAACGCGCAGAAGGCCGGTGCCCTCGGCATCCGGGTGCAGTGCTCGGGTCGCCTCGGCGGCGCCGAGATGAGCCGCACCGAGTGGTACCGCGAGGGTCGCGTGCCGCTGCACACGCTGCGCGCCGACATCGACTACGGCTTCCGCGAGGCCAAGACCACCTACGGCCGCATCGGCGTGAAGGTCTGGATCTACAAGGGCGACATCCTCCCCTACAAGCAGACGGCGGAGGACAAGATCGCCCGCGAGGCCGCGATGGCCGTCGGCGAGACGTCCGGTCAGGCGCGGCGCCGCAAGGTCGTGTCGTCGTCCGGCCGCCGACAGCGACCGGCGAGCCGGGTGCCGACGAGGTCGTCGAGGCCGACTCCGCTCATCAAGGAAGCCGACCCCGAGCTCGAGCGGCTGCTCGCCGAGGAGGAAGAGATCGAGCGGCGGACCCGCGACCCAGCACGAGACGCCGCACTTCCGGCCGCACGAGGACTGACGCGCACATGTTGATGCCCAAGAAGGTCAAGCACCGCAAGCAGCAGCGGGGCCGCACCGAGGGTACCGCCAAGGGCGGCACCGAGGTCGCGTTCGGCGAGTACGGCATCCAGGCCCTCGAGCCCGGGTGGATCACCGCCCGCCAGATCGAGGCCGCTCGTATCGCGATGACCCGTCACATCAAGCGTGGCGGCAAGGTCTGGATCAACGTCTTCCCGGACAAGCCCGTCACCGCAGAAGCCGGCCGAGACCCGCATGGGCTCGGGCAAGGGCAACCCCGAGCACTGGGTCGCCGTCGTGAAGCCGGGCCGCGTCATGTTCGAGCTGTCGTACCCGAACCCCGAGATCGCGCAAGGCCGCGCTCGAGCGCGCGATCCAGAAGCTGCCGATCAAGGCCCGCGTGATCACGCGTGAGGGAGGCATCTGATGGCGACTGCAAACGAGCTCCGTCGAGCTCAGTCGACGATGAGCTCTTCGACCCGCTTGGGCGAGGCGAAGGCCGAGGCGTTCAACCTGCGCTTCCAGCACGTCACCGGCCAGCTCGACAACACCGCCCGTCTCGGCGACCTGCGCCGCGACGTTGCCCGCATCAACACGCTGCTGCGCGAGCGCGAGATCGCCGCGGCCGAAGCACTCGCTGCCCAGGAGAAGTGATGGCTGACGAAGCTGCGTGGCGCCACCGAGGCCCGAGCCCCCCGCAAGGTGCGTGAGGGCACCGTCGGTGTCGACGTCCATGGACAAGACGATCGTCGTCGCCGTCGTCGAGCGCGTGCGCCACCCTCGCTACGCGAAGACAGTGCAGCGCACGAAGCGCTTGTACGCACACGACGAGACGAACGACGTGAACGTCGGTGACCGAGTCCGCGTGATGGAGACCCGTCCCCTGTCGAAGCAGAAGCGCTGGCGGGTGGTCGAGGTCCTCGAGCGGGCGAAGTGACGGAGACGGACCGATGATCCAGCAAGAGACCCGACTGAGGGTGGCCGACAACAGCGGCGCCAAAGAGGTGCTCGTCATCAAGGTGCTCGGTGGCACGCGCCGCCGCTACGCCTCGATCGGCGACATCTTCGTGGCGACCGTCAAGGACGCCATCCCGGGAGCGGCGGTGAAGAAGGGCGACGTCGTCAAGTGCGTCGTCGTCCGCACGAAGAAGGAGAAGCGCCGCCCGGACGGCAGCTACATCCGCTTCGACGAGAACGCCGCCGTTCTCATCAAAGACGACCAGACCCCGCGTGGCACCCGCATCTTCGGGCCCGTGGGTCGCGAGCTCCGCGAGAAGCGCTTCATGCGCATCGTGTCGCTCGCCCCGGAGGTGTTGTGAGATGGCGATGAAGATCCGCAAGGGCGACCGCGTGGTCGTGCTGAAGGGCAAGGACCGCGGCAAGGAGGGCGACCGTCATGCGCGTCCTCCCGGGCGACGGCAAGGTCATCGTCGACGGTGTCAACGTCGCGAAGAAGCACCAGAAGCCGACTCGCACGACGATGCAGGGCGGGATCATCGACAAGGACATGCCGATCGACGTGTCGAACGTCGCGATCGTGAGCCCGAAGGACGGCAAAGCGACGCGCGTCGGCTACAAGCTCGACGACGACGGCAACAAGGTGCGCATCTGCAAGCGGACGGGGGTGGAGCTGTGAGCACCGTGACGTCGACCAATGGCACGCCCACCGGAGAGCGCCCGCGTCTGAAGCAGCGCTACCTCGACACCGTGCGTGACCAGCTCAAGGACGACCTGCAGCTCGACAACATCATGCAGGTGCCGCGTTTCGAGAAGATCGTCCTCAACATGGGTGTCGGCAAGGCGACCCAACAGCCGTCGCTGCTCGAGGGCGCCGTCGCCGACCTCACGCTCATCTCCGGCCAGAAGCCGATCGTGACGAAGGCGAAGAAGTCGATCGCGAGCTTCAAGCTGCGCGAGGGCAACAGCATCGGCTGCAAGGTCACCCTACGCGGCGACCGCATGTGGGAGTTCCTCGACCGGCTGATCAGCCTGGCGATCCCCCGCGTCCGCGACTTCCGCGGCCTGCCGGCGAACGCGTTCGACGGGCGTGGCAACTACACGTTCGGCGTCACCGAGCAGCTCATCTTCCCCGAGATCGATTACGACAAGGTCGACTCGCCCCGGGGCATGGACATCACGATCGTCACCACCGCCCGCACCGATGCCGAGGGCAAGGCCCTCCTCGATGCGTTCGGCTTCCCGTTCAAGCGTGAAGGGCAGTAGCAGGCATGGCGAAGAAGGCACTCATCGAGAAGCAGCAGCGCAAGCCCAAGTTCAAGGTGCGCGCGTACACGCGGTGTCGCCGATGTGGTCGGCCGCGCTCCGTGTACCGCAAGTTCGGGCTCTGTCGCATCTGCCTCCGGGAGATGGTGCACGCCGGCGAAGTGCCCGGTGTGACGAAGGCGAGCTGGTGAGAGGAGGCGCACGATGACGATGACCGATCCGATCGCCGACATGCTCACGCGCATCCGCAACGCAAACGTCGCGCTGCACGACAAGGTCCGCATGCCGTCCTCGAAGCAGAAGGAAGCGCTCGCGCGCATCCTCCAGCAGGAGGGCTACATCTCGGGCTTCGAGGTGGCCGACGAATCCGGCCGCCCCGGCAAGGTGCTCACGATCAGCATGAAGTACACGCCTGAGCGCAGCCGCACGATCTCCGGGCTGCGACGCGTCTCCAAGCCTGGGCTGCGTGTCTACTCGCAGGCCAGCAAGGTGCCGCGGGTGCTCGGCGGCCTGGGTGTCGCCGTGCTCTCGACCAGCGAAGGCCTCATGACCGACCGCGAGGCGCGCAAGCGCAACGTCGGCGGCGAAGTGCTCTGCGAGGTGTGGTGAGCCATGTCGCGCATCGGCAAGTCCCCCATCACCGTCCCCTCGGGCGTGAACGTCGCCGTCGAGGCGCGTCGCATCAGCGTCACCGGGCCCGAAGGGCACGCTGTCGCGTGACATCCCCGGCACGATCGAGCTGCGCCAGGAGGACGGCACGCTCTACGTCGAGCGTCCGAACGACGAACGTCAGAACCGGGCGCTGCACGGCCTGACCCGCTCCCTGGTGAACAACATGGTCGTCGGCGTCACCGACGGGTTCTCGAAGGAGCTCGAGATCGTCGGCGTCGGCTACCGCGCCACGCCGCAGGGTGACCAGCGCGATCGAGCTCGCGCTCGGCTTCAGCCATCCGGTCAAGATCGATGCGCCGGACGGCATCACGTTCGAGGTGCCGGTGCCCACGCGTGTGATCGTGCGCGGCATCGACAAGGAGAAGGTCGGCCAGGTGGCCGCCGACATCCGAGCCATTCGCAAGCCCGAGCCCTACAAGGGCAAGGGCGTCCGCTATGCCGGCGAGCGCGTGCAGCGCAAAGCCGGCAAGGCAGGAAAGTGAGTTCGTCATGACGATGAGCGCGCAGACCAAGCGCCAAGCCCGCATCCGCCGACATCACCGGGTGCGCAAGCAGGTGCAGGGCACGGCCGAGCGTCCCCGTCTCGCCGTGTTCCGGTCCAACAAGCATCTCGTGATGCAGGTGATCGACGATGGCGCCGGCCGCACGCTGGCTGCCGCGTCGACGGTGGAGGCCGACGTCCGGGGCGCGGGCGGCACCGGAAACGTCGATGCCGCGAAGCGAGTCGGCAAGCTCGTCGCCGAGCGGGCGAAGGCGGCGGGTGTCAGCAAGGTCGTGTTCGACCGAGGTGGGTTCCTCTACCACGGGCGCGTCGCCGCTGCGGCGGACGCCGCCCGCGAAGCCGGACTGGAGTTCTGATGGCTGCAAACGACGCTCAGCTGCGCGAGTCGCGGGTCATCAACATCAACCGCGTCGCCAAGGTCGTGAAGGGCGGTCGCCGTTTCTCGTTCACCGCGCTCGTGGTGATCGGCGACGGCGCCGGCCGTGTCGGCCTCGGCTACGGCAAGGCGAAGGAGGTCCCCCTCGCGATCCAGAAGGGCACCGAGGAGGCCAAGAAGAACCTCTTCAGTGTGGCGCTTGCCGGCAGCACGATCACCCATCCGGTCATCGGGGAGCAGGGCGCCGGTCGCGTGCTGCTCAAGCCTGCTGCGCCGGGTACCGGCGTCATCGCCGGCGGTGCGGCGCGGGCGATCCTCGAGGAGGCCGGCATCCACGACGTGCTCGCCAAGTCCCTCGGCTCGTCGAACCACATCAACGTGGCGCTCGCGACCATCAACGGCCTCAAGGGCCTGAAGCGCCCCGACGAGGTCGCGAAGCTGCGCGGCCTCGACCCCGAGGAGTTCGTGCCCAAGGGCCTGCTCAACGCGTACCGCGAGTCGAAGCGTGGTCCGGTCGCCGTCGCGACGGACGAGGTCAACTGATGGGGCAGCTGAAGGTCACCCAGGTCCGGTCGGGCATCTCCACGAAGCCGAAGCACCGCGGCACGCTCCGGGCGCTCGGCTTGGGTCGCATCGGAAAGTCGAACACCCTGCCCGACCGTCCCGAGATCCGGGGCATGATCGCCAGGGTTCCCCACCTCGTGACGGTGGAAGCCGTCCCGGAAGAAGTGACGGAGAAGTGACGTCATGAGAGTCGATGAGCTGAAGCCGTCGCCCGGGCTCGCACCGCGAGCGCAAGCGGGTCGGCCGGGGTACCGGTGGCAAGGGCGGCAAGACCGCCGGCCGCGGCACCAAGGGTCAGAAGGCCCGCAACAAGGTCGCGCCCGGCTTCGAGGGTGGCCAGATGCCGATGAAGCAGCGGGTGCCGAAGCTGCGCGGCTTCAACAACCCGTTCCGGGTCGAGTACCAGGGCATCAACCTCGACGTCATCGACGAGACCGGCCTCGACCGAGGTGTCGCCCGAGGCGCTCCACGAGCGTGGGCTCACCCACAAGGGGGCCCTCATCAAGGTGCTCGGCAGGGGCGAGATCAGCCGAGCCGTCGCCGTGAAGGCGCACGCGTTCTCCCGCTCGGCTGAAGCAGCCATCACGGCCGCCGGGGGTACCGTGGAGACCTTGCCGATGCCGTTCGGGCACGGCCGTCCGCCCGCCAAGGGCAACCAGTTCACCAACCGCTGACCTCGCTCGGGTCGGACGGTCGCACAGATCTCTGGTCCCGAAGGGAGCTTTGGCTTGCTGACGAGCCTCCGGAACATGTTCAGGGTCCCGGATCTTCGCAACAAGATCCTGTTCACCCTGTTCGTGATCGTCGTCTACCGGCTCGGTGCCCACATCCCCGTGCCCGGTGTCGACCTCACGGCCGTGAAGACGCTCCAGCGACCAGGCGAAGGCCGGTGGTGTCCTCGGCTTCTTGAACCTGTTCTCGGGCGGCGCGCTCGACGCAGTTCGCCGTGTTCGCGCTCGGGATCATGCCGTACATCACCTCGTCGATCATCATGCAGATCCTCGGCGTGGTGATCCCGAAGCTGGAGGAGTGGCAGAACCAGGGCGCAGTGGGTCAGCGCAAGATCACGCAGTGGACCCGCTACATGACGATCGCGATCGCGCTCCTGCAGGCGACCGCGCTCACGTTCCTGTTCGGTCGGGGCGGCGGCCGGTCGTTCTTCGGCCGCAACGTGCCGAACATCGTCCTGCTGCCTGACTTCACGTTGCCGCGGGTGTTGCTCGTGGTGCTCACGCTCACCGCGGGCACCGCCCTCCTCATGTGGATGGGTGAGCTCATCACCCAGCGGGGCATCGGCAACGGGATGTCGCTGCTGATCTTCTCGTCGGTCGTCAGCACGCTGCCGTTCCAGTTCGGCGCCGTGCGGGCCGAGGGCGGCAACGTCATCTTCACGATCCTGATCATCCTGTCGATCGCGATCCTGGTCGGGATCGTGTTCGTGGAGCAGGGCCAGCGCCGCATCCCGGTCCAGTTCGCCAAGCGAGTCGTGGGCCGGCGCATGTACGGCGGCCAGAGCACCTACATCCCGTTGAAGGTCAACCAGGCCGGCGTGATCCCGATCATCTTCGCCAGCTCGATCTTGTACCTGCCGGCGCTCCTCTCGAACGTCGTGCAGAGCCAGTGGCTGAACGACTTCGTCAACAACTACATCCTCAACGCCACCAACGCCGTGCACCTGATCCTGTACGGCTTGCTGATCGTCGGGTTCGCCTACTTCTACACGGCGATCTCGTTCGACCCCGCGAAGCAGGCCGACACGATCCGCAAGCAGGGTGGCTTCATCCCCGGCATCCGCCCAGGGCCCCAGACCGAGCGCTACCTCGCCAAGATCCTGAACCGGATCACCTTGCCGGGCGCGCTCTTCATCGCCTTCATCGCGATCCTGCCTTCGATCGTGCTCTCCGTCGCCAACGTGTCGGTGTTCCCGTTCGGTGGCACGACGGTGCTCATCGCGGTCGGTGTCGCACTCGAGACGATGAAGCAGATCGACAGCCAGCTCATGATGAGGAACTACGAGGGGTTCCTGAAGTAGGTGATCCCCGGCGCGCGGGTTGTCATCCTCGGCCGGCAGGGAGCTGGCAAGGGTACGCAGTGCGCTCGCCTGTCGCGTCACTACGTCGTGCCGCACATCTCGACGGGGGAGATCCTGCGCGCTGCCGTGAAGGACGGCACCCCGCTCGGGCAAGAGGCGAGGCGGTACATGGACGGCGGCGACCTCGTCCCGGATGAGGTGATGATCGGGATCGTGGACGAGCGCCTGCGGCATGCGGACGCGACGCGACGGGGGTACGTGCTCGACGGGTTTCCCCGGACGCCGGCGCAAGCGATGGCACTCGACGAGATGATCCAGGAGCGACCGCTCGACGTCGTGGTCGACCTCGAGGTGCCGCGTGACGTCGTGCTTGCTCGGCTCGCTGCACGGCGGGTCTGCCTCGACTGCGGCGCGAACTACTCCGTTGCGGTGCCGCCGAAGCAGAACTGGACCTGCGACTTCTGCGGCGGCGAGGTCGTGCAGCGCGACGACGACACCGAAGAGGCCATTGCCCGCCGACTCGATCTGTACGACCTGCAGACGGCGCCACTCGCTGACTACTACAAGAGCCAAGGGATCTTCGACGTCGTCGATGGCGTCGGCGCGGCCGACGACGTGCTCGCCCGGATCGTCTCGGTGATCGACACCGCGCGCGAGCGTCGCTCCGTGGGGGCCTGAGGCGATGGGACTGCGCAAGGCGCCGGAGCAGATCGCCGTGATGCGCAAGGCCGGCCGTGTGGTCGCGGAGATGCACGACCGCATCCGGGCCGCGATTCGGCCGGGGGTCACGACCGCCGAGCTCGACCAAATCGGGCGGGACGTGCTCGAACGGCGGGGGGCCAGGTCGAACTTCCTCGGCTACCACGGGTATCCAGCCGTGATCTGCGCCTCGCCGAACGAGGTCGTCGTCCACGGAATCCCCGGGCCGAGGGTGCTCGAGGAGGGCGACATCGTGTCGATCGACTGCGGGGCGATCGTCGACGGCTGGCACGGCGACGCTGCCTTCACCGCGCCGGTCGGGGCGGTGGACGCCGAGAGTGCCCGACTGATCGAGGTCACCGAGCAGTCCCTGAAGGCGGGGATCGCTCAGATGGTCGACGGGAACCGACTGTCCGACATCGGCCACTCCGTGCAAGGGGTGGCTGAGCGGGCAGGGTTCACGGTCGTCCGGGATTACGTGGGCCACGCCATCGGCCAGGCGATGCACGAGAGCCCCGAGGTCCCGAACTACGGCCCCGCCGGGCGGGGCCTGCGCCTGCGGCCGGGACAGGTCTTCGCCGTCGAGCCCATGGTCAACGCCGGATCTCCGGACTGCGTGGTCCTGGATGACGGCTGGTCGGTCGTCACCGCCGACGGCCGCCGATCCGCCCACTTCGAGCACACGATCGCCATCACAGACAACGGCCCCGAGGTCCTGACCGTCCCCTGATCTCCCGTCGCCGCTCGCCGCTGCGCTTCGATCGGCTCCTGCTCGCTGCGCTCGACAATCCGTGCTTCTCGCACCCGGGCAGCGCATTGCGCTACCCGTTCTGAGGGCGCGAGTTGGCTGGATCGGGGGTCGGCGCTACGATGGCCCCTTGCCCTACGGCCAACCGGGCGCTTTGCCGCGCTCGCGACGCCGCTGGTCAAGTCCTCGCCCGCCCGTCCGTCGCCTGCAGTCTGTCCCCCCGTCCGTGTCCCCCCGTCCGTGTCCCCCCGTCCGTGTCCCCCCGTCCGTGTCAAGGAGTTCTGCCCTGCCCAAGCCCAAGGAAGACGCGATCGTGCTGGAAGGCAAGGTCGTCGAGCCGCTCCCGAACGCCATGTTCCGGGTCGAGCTCGAGAACGGCCACAAGGTCCTCGCACACATCTCGGGGAAGATGCGCATGCACTACATCCGCATCCTGCCGGGTGACCGTGTCCAGGTGGAGCTGACTCCCTACGACCTCAGCCGAGGCCGCATCACCTACCGGTACAAGTGAGCAACAGATGAAGGTTCGTCCGAGCGTCAAGAAGATCTGCGAGAAGTGCAAGGTGATCCGCCGTCACGGGCGGGTCATGGTCATCTGCGAGAACCCGCGGCACAAGCAGCGGCAGGGCTAGGAGCGACATGGCACGTATCTCCGGTGTCGACATCCCGCGTGAGAAGCGACTCGAGATCTCACTCACCTACATCTTCGGGATCGGGCGCACGACGGCGCAGAAGATCTGCAAGGAGCTCGAGCTCGACCCCAACACGCGGTGCGCGATCTCACCGATGAAGAGGTCAACCGCATCCGCAACTTCGTCGACTCGAACCTCGAGGTCGAGGGCGATCTGCGCCGCGAGATCAGCCAGGACATCAAGCGCAAGATCGAGATCGGCTGCTACCAGGGCGTGCGCCACCGCAAGGGCCTTCCTGTCCACGGGCAGCGCACCCATACGAACGCCCGCACGCGAAAGGGCCCCAAGCGAGCAATCGCCGGCAAGAAGAAGATCGTGAGGAAGTAGCTCGATGGCCAAGCCCAAGCCCGGAGGTCGCCGGCCCCGCAAACGCGACCGCAAGAACGTCTCGTACGGCGTCGCGCACATCAAGAGCTCGTTCAACAACACGATCGTCACGATCACCGACACCGAGGGCAACACGCTGTCGTGGGCCTCGGCCGGCAACGTCGGGTTCAAGGGCTCGCGAAAGTCGACGCCGTTCGCCGCGCAGATGGCCGCCGAGAAGGCCGCCCGCGCCGCGATGGAGCACGGCGTGCGCAAGGTCGAGGTCATGGTGAAGGGTCCCGGCTCGGGCCGTGAGACCGCGATCCGCTCGCTGCAGAACGCGGGGATCGAGGTCAGCGGCATCAGGGACGTCACACCGGTGCCGCACAACGGCTGCCGTCAACCGAAGCGTCGGAGGGTCTGACACATGGCGCGCTACACCGGTCCCGTCTGCCGGCTCTGCCGGCGAGAGCGGATGAAGCTGTACCTGAAGGGCGCCAAGTGCGACACCATGAAGTGCCCGATCGAGCGTCGTCCCTACCCGCCGGGTGACCATGGTCGCTCGCGGCGCACGAACACCTCCGAGTACCTCGTGCAGCTGCGCGAGAAGCAGAAGGCGCGCCGCATCTACGGCCTCATGGAGAAGCAGTTCCGCAAGGTGTACGCCGAGGCGAGCCGCCAGCAGGGCGTCACGGGCGAGAACCTCCTTCGCCTGCTCGAGTGCCGGCTCGACAATGTCGTGTTCCGCGCAGGTTGGGCGGCGAGCCGCGCGCAGGCCCGCCAGCTCGTGCGCCATGGCCACGTCAAGGTCAACGGCAAGCGCGTGACCATCCCCAGCTATGAGGTGCGCAAGGGGAACGCGGTCGCGTTGGGCGACAAGGCCCGCTCGATGATCGTGATCCGCCACAACGTCGACACGCTCGACCGTCGCACTCCGCCGTGGCTCGAGATGGGCGATGGCGGCAACGAAGCCACCGTCCGCGATCTGCCCATGCGCGAGCACATCGACGTGCCCGTGCGCGAGCAGCTCATCGTCGAGCTCTATTCCAAGTAAGCCGCCGGCTCCACCACAGCCCCCGTTTCACAGCCCCCGTGTCACAACAAGGAACGCCCATGCTGGTCATTCAGCGACCCACCGTCGAGACGCTCGCCGAGGCCGACGGCAACCGCCAGCGGTTCGCCGTCAGCCCGCTCGAGCCCGGCTTCGGCTACACCATCGGCAACTCGCTTCGTCGCACGCTGCTCTCGTCGATCCCGGGGGCGGCAATCACCACCGTCCGCTTCGACGACGCCCTCCACGAGTTCGGGACCGTGAACGGTGTCACCGAGGACGTCACCGACATCATCTTGAACCTGAAGGACATCGTGCTGCAGTCGACGTCCGACGATCCGGTCGTCGTCCGTCTTGACGTGCGCGGTCCGGCGAAGGTCACGGCGGGTGACATCAAGCTGCCGCCCGAGGTGGAGATCCTGAACCCTGAGGTGCACATCGCGACGCTCAACCAGCGTGGCCGTCTGGCCGTCGACCTGACCGTCGAGCGCGGCCGCGGCTACCTGTCGGCGGAGCGCCCCGCGGGCACGTCGACGATCGGCATCATCCCGATCGACGCGATCTTCTCGCCCGTGCGCCGGGTCACGTTCAACGTCGAGCCCACGCGCGTCGAGCAGTCGACGAACTACGACCGTCTGGTGCTCGACATCGAGACCGACGGCTCGATCACCCCGCGCGATGCGCTCGCCTCGGCCGGCGCGACGTTGCGCTCGCTCGTCGAGCTCGTCGCCGACATGAGCGATGCGCCGATGGGGCTCGAGCTCGGGGAGGTCGCCGGCGTCAACGTGGGCTCGCCGGATCTCGACCATCCGATCGAAGACCTCGACCTGTCCGAGCGTCCGCGCAACTGCCTCAAGCGTGCGCAGATCAATACGATCGGCGAGCTCGTGACGAAGAGCGAGGACGATCTGCTCAACATCACGAACTTCGGGCAGAAGTCCCTCGACGAGGTCAAGCAGAAGCTCGACGAGCGGGGCCTGTCGCTCCGCGGGTCGAACTAGAGCACGGCACTAGAGAGCAAGGACGACGACGATGCCCGGCACTCCCCGTCGCACCCGCCGCTTCGGCGGTGACGCGGCCCACCAGCGCCTGATGATGGCGAACATGGTGGCGTCGCTCATCGCGGCCGAAGCGATCGTCACCACCGAGGCGAAGGCAAAGGCTCTCCGACCGATCGCCGAGAAGATGATCACGAAGGCGAAGAAGGGCGGTCTGCACCGTCATCGTCAGCTCGTGTCGTTCATCGGCGACAAGGAGATGGTGCACAAGCTCGTCACCGAGGTGGCGCCTCGTTACACCGAGCGTCCGGGTGGGTACACCCGCATCCTCAAGCTCGGTCCACGCCAGGGCGACAACGCGCCCATGGCTCGCATCGAGCTGGTGTAGCCACACCCACACCCGTGCCACGGGTCCGGATGCTCGTCGCGTACGACGGCAGCGGGTTCGCCGGCTTCGCTCCGAACCCCGGCGTCGTCACGGTCGGCGGCACATTGGCGAGCACGATCGAGCGCGTCCTGCGCCATCCGGTCACGCTCACCTGCGCGGGCCGCACCGATGCGGGGGTGCACGCGTGGGGCCAAGTGGTGTCGTTCGACACCGAGGTCGAGCCCGATGCGTTCGATGGGGCGGCCTTGCGGCGCTCGATCAACGGGCTCTGTGGACCCGCGATCGTCGTGCGCGACGTCGAGCTCGCGCCAGACGACTTCGATGCTCGCCACTCTGCGCTGAGCCGGCGGTATCGGTACACGGTGCTGAACCGGGATGTACCCGATCCGTTCCTCGCTGCGACCACATGGCACGTCTCGGCCCCCCTGGACCTCGTCGGGATGCGGCTCGCGTGCGATCCGTTCATCGGGGAGCACGACTTCTCTTCGTTCTGTCGGAAGGTGGCGGACCGCAGCCTCGTCCGCACCGTCGTGTCCGCGAGCTGGGACGACCTCGGGGAGGGGCTCCTTCGCTTCGAGATCGAGGCCATGTCGTTCTGCCAGCAGATGGTGCGATCGATCGTCGGGACTCTCGTCGAGGTGGGGCAGGGGCGCAAGCACGCCGGGGATGTTGCGGCGATCCTGCGGGCTGGAGACCGCTCGTTCGCAGGGGCGCTGGCTCCGCCCCACGGCCTGTCGCTCTGGGAGGTCCGGTATCCCGATCCGCGGCCCTCGTGGGCGTTCCCGCCCGAGCCGGAGTTCTCGGACGCCTCGTTCGGGTCGCCCTGACGGTGGGAGGCGGTTGGCACGAAGGGCCCTCGGCCCGTAGAGTGACACGGCTCTATGGCCGGTCGGCCCGAGCACATCGCCCCGCAAGAGCCGTTCCGTAACCAAAGGGTTGTTTCGTGCGCACGTACTCACCCAAGGCCAGCGAGATCCAGCCGCGACTGGTACGTCATCGACGCAGACGGTCTCGTCCTCGGTCGGCTGTGCACAGAGATCGCGCGGATCCTGCGGGGCAAGCACAAGCCGATCTTCGCCCCCCACCTCGACGCGGGCGATTTCGTCATCGTCGTGAACGCCGACAAGGTGGTGCTCACCTCGGGCAAGGCTGACCGCAAAGAGGTGTACCGGCACTCGCAGTACCCGGGTGGTCTGACCCGTGAGACGTACGCAAGCCTGCTCGCTCGCAAGCCCGCGGATGCGATCCGCAAGTCGGTCTGGGGGATGCTGCCGAAGGGGGCGCTCGGCCGCCAGCAGCTGCGCAAGCTGAAGGTCTACGCGGGCGCGGCGCATCCGCACGCTGCCCAGCAACCGAAGGTGCTCGAGATCGCCCACGCCGTGGCGCGGGTCTGACGGGCCGCGAGAACGAGGTTCAGGTGTCCAAGCCGCTCATCCAGTCGACCGGTCGTCGCAAGGAGGCGATCGCGCGCGTGCGCCTGCGTCCGGGTAGCGGGCAGATCGTCATCAACTCGCGGCCGATCGACGCCTACTTCCCGACGGCGACGCACCGCATGGTCGTGACCGAGCCGCTCCGCCTCACCCAAACGGCCGAGGTCTACGACGTGGACGCGACCCTCGACGGTGGCGGTGTCACCGGACAGGCCGGCGCGATGCGGCTCGGCATCGCCAGGGCACTCTCCGAGCTCGACGCCGAGCTGCGTCCGGTGCTCAAGCGGGCGGGCCTCCTCACTCGCGACGCCCGCGAGAAGGAGAGCAAGAAGTACGGCCTGAAGAAGGCCCGCAAGGCACCGCAGTACTCCAAGCGCTAGGCCCTCGAGCGCACGGTGGCCTCTGAACCTCTGAGGTTCGGCACCGACGGCGTGCGTGCCCACGCCGACGCGCTGGCGCCCGAGTTCGTGCGCGCCCTCGGTCGTGCCGCCGCCCACGTGCTCGGCCGCGACCGATGGCTGATCGGCCGTGACCCGCGCGAGTCGGGGCCCCGCATCGAGGCCGCGCTCGCCGAGGGTTTCGCGGACGAAGGTGCGGCGGTCAGCCTCCTCGGCGTCCTGCCGACAGCAGCGGTCGCGTTTGCATCCCGCGAGCTCGACGCGCCCGCTGCCGTGATCTCGGCGTCGCACAACCCGCATGCGGACAACGGCATCAAGCTCTTCGCGGCCGGAGGCCGCAAGCTGGCGGACGACGTGCAGGCCGAGATCGAGCGTCTCCTCGAGGAGGGATTTGCTCCCGCGGAGCACGAGCACGGCGCGATCACAACCGACGAGACGATCGGCGCTCGGTACGTCAGCTGGCTGATCTCGACGATGGAGGGCCGGCGGCTCGACGGGCTCACCGTCGCGGTCGACGGAGCAAACGGCTCTGCGTCCGCGGTGGCGCCTCGGCTGTTCGAAGCGCTCGGCGCGAACGTGATCGCGATCAACGTCGAGCCCGACGGGCGCAACATCAACGCCGGCTGCGGCTCGCAGCATCCCGAGGTGGTGAGAGAGGCGGTGCTCGCCGCGCCTGCGGACGTCGGGCTGGCGCTCGACGGAGACGCAGACCGCGTGATCGCGGTCGATGCGGCTGGGGGTGTCGTCGACGGCGACCAGATCATGGCGATGTGCGCGCTCGACATGCACGACGCTCGACGCCTCACGGATGACACGCTCGTCGTCACGGTGATGAGCAACCTCGGCCTGCGCCTCGCCATGCGCGAGGCGGGCATCGCCGTGGCGGAGACACCCGTGGGTGACCGCTATGTGCTCGAGCTGCTCGACGATCGGGGGCTCAGCCTTGGCGGCGAGCAGAGCGGCCATGTCATCTTCCACGACCTCGCCCCGACGGGCGACGGACTCCTCACGGGCCTGCGGGTGCTCGACCTCATGCAGCGGTCGGGGCGCGCGCTCGCCGATCTGGCTGCGGTGATGACCCGCTTCCCTCAGGTGCTCCTGAACGTCCCCGTCCGCGCGACCGACGGACTCCTGACGTCCCTTGCGGCGGACGTCGCAGACGCGGAGCGATCCCTCGCCGGCCGGGGTCGCGTGCTGATACGGCCCAGCGGCACGGAAGCGCTCGTCCGGGTCATGGTCGAAGCGGCCACCGAGGACGAAGCCAGCCAGGTCGCGCACCATCTCGCCCGCGCCGTCGAGAGGGTCGGGGCGACGCCCTCGTAGACTTTCTGGTCGGGGCGGATCACCTTCGGAGGTTCAGCCAGCCCATGTGCGGGATCGTCGTCGTCGTCCGCCGTCCGAGTCTTCGCGCGCTTCCGTCGATCGAGAGGCTCGAAGCCGAGCTCGCCGATGTGCTCGCCATGCTCGCGGGGGGCGGTGGGGTCGGCGCGGTCGCGGAGGCGGCGGCTCGGGTCGCCGAGGTCGATCGCGAGCTGCGAGGTGTTCCGGGGCTGAAGGCCCTGCTCGAGGCTTCGACCGCGCTCACCCGGATCGAAGGGCTGTGTGCCGGGCTCGACTCGGAGATCGCGACGCTCGAGTCGCGCCTCGATGAGCCTGGGCTCTCTGTTGATGGTCGTCTCGAAGCGACGAATGCCGCGCTCGTCGACTTGAAGGACGTGGTCTGGAACGTCCGGCACGACCGCATCCGCACCGCACGCGCGGTGCGCGAGCTCGCGGGCCCCGACGCGAGTGACGCTGCGATCGAGGCGATGGCGTCTGTGCAGGTCGCGCTGTCGGCCCTCGACCGCCTCGAGGTGCGCGGTCGTGACTCTGCCGGGCTGCATCTGATGGTGTGGGACCACGGGCTCGACCTCGATGCCGCGGCCGTGCGATCCCTCGTCGACGGTCGCCACGACCCGCTGTTCGGGACGGGCTCCGTGCGCGAGCACGAGGGTGTCCTCAGCTTCGTGTACAAGGCCGCGGCCGAGATCGGTGAGCTCGGTGACAACTCGCGGGTGCTCCGAGAAGCGATCATCGCCGACGAGCTCCTCCGCGTCGCGCTCTCGTCGGCGACCGCCAAGGCGACTGTCCTGGCGCACACCCGTTGGGCATCCGTGGGTCTGATCGGGCAACCGAACGCACATCCGCTGAACAGCGACGCGGACGACCGCGCCGACGACCGGACGCCGTATGTGGTCGCGGCACTCAACGGCGACGTCGACAACCACGCGGATCTCAAGGCTGCGGAGGAGCTGCTGATCCCGGTCGAGATCACCACCGACGCGAAGGTGATCCCGATGATGGTGGCTCGCCGTCTGGCGGACGGGCTCGAGCCGCGCGACGCGTTCCGCCGGGTCGTCGCGAGCTTCGAGGGATCCGTCGCGATCGCCGCTGGTGTCGCTGATGCGCCCGACACCGTCCTGCTCGCGCAGCGCGGAAGCGGCCAGGGTCTCTACGTCGGGCTCGCCGAGGATGCGTTCATCGTGGCGAGTGAGCCGTACGGGCTCGTCGAGGAGACAGCGCGGTACGTGCGTCTCGACGGCGAGACGCCGTCCGATCCCGCGAACCCGAACGGGAGCCGTGGCCAGGTGTTCGTGCTCCACGGCGCGGAGGCGGGATCACTCGACGGCATCACGAGGCTCTCGTACGACGGCACGGTGCTGCCGGTCGCGCCGGACGAGGTCCAGACCGCGCAGATCACGACACGCGACATCGACCGCGGCACCTTTCCGCACTTCCTCCTGAAAGAGATGGTCGAGGCGCCGAACTCGTGGCGCAAGACGCTGCGCGGGCACATCGGCGAGGGCGACGACGGGTTGCTCTTCGCGTCGCTCGGGCCGGACACGATTCCGCTCGACATCGCCGACCGGTTGCGCAGCGGGGCGATCGTGCGCGTCATCGTGATCGGGCAGGGAACCGCGGCGGTCGCCGGACAGAGCCTCGCGTCGACGCTCGGCGCGCTGACGGACGGTACGGAGCTGCGGATTGACGCGACACCCGCCACCGAGCTGTCCGGCTTCGGCATACGTCCGGACATGAGCGACACCCTGATCATCGCGATCAGCCAGTCGGGCACGACGACCGACACGAACCGGACCGTCGACGTCGCTCGCGCCCGCGGGGCGTCGGTGATCGGCATCGTCAACCGGCGCCACAGCGACCTCACCGAGCGCACCGACGGTGTCCTCTACACGTCCGATGGCCGTGACGTCGAGATGAGTGTCGCCTCCACCAAGGCGTTCTATGCACAGGTCGCTGCCGGGGTGCTCCTTTCCTGCGGTCTCGCCGATGTCGTCGGCGCGCCGGGACGCGAAGCCCGATCCGACCTCCTGCGAGGGTTGCGCGACCTTCCCGACGCGATGACGCAGGTGATCGCGAGCCGGGCCGTCGTCGCCGAGGCCGCGCATCGCCTCGCACCTGCCCGCCGGTATTGGGCAGTCGTGGGCAACGGCCTCAACCGGGTCGCGGCCGAAGAGGCTCGGATCAAGCTCTCTGAGCTTTGCTACAAGTCGATCGCCTGCGACGCGACCGAGGACAAGAAGCACATCGACCTCTCTTCCGAGCCGCTGATCCTGGTGTGTGCGGCCGGCCTCTCCGGTTCGAACGCCGACGACGTCGCGAAGGAGGTCGCGATCTACCGCGCGCACAAGGCCGCGCCGATCGTCATCGCGAGTGATGGCGACGAGCGCTTCAACGCCGCCCAGGCCGTCATCTCGGTGCCGCAGGTGCATCCCGCGCTCGCTTTCGTGCTGTCGGCCATGGTCGGCCATCTGTTCGCGTACGAGGCGGCGCTGGCGATCGATGCTCAGGCTCGGCCGCTTCGCGAAGCTCGCGCCGCGATCGAGGCCGCGGTAGAGGCGGAGGTGCGCGACGACGCACTGCTCTTGTGGTTGACGCCGCGGCTCCAGCCGGTCGCCCGCCGTTTCCTCGACGGGCTGCGCACCAACGCGTATGACGGGCATCTCGAAGCGAGCACCGCGGTCCGGGTCGCTTCGCTGTTCCGGTACGCGACTGCGTCGGTGCCGCTCGATGCGTACGAGATGGAGCACGGCCGGGTGGGCACGCCGAGCGCCGTCGTCGAGGATCTCAGCCAGGCCCTCACCCGGGCGGTCGAGGAGCTGACGCGGCCGATCGACGCGATCAAGCATCAGGCCAAGACCGTGACCGTCGGGATCTCGCGCTCGGACGAGACGCTGCTCGCGGTGGAGCTCGTCCAGGCGGTGCTGGACGCCGGCGCTCCGCGCGACCGGCTCGGCTACCGCACGCTGCGCAAGCTCGGCGCACTCGATCCCGCGATCGACGCCGTCACCGGCTTCACCCGCTACCGCATCGACGGCGATCCCGCCGCTGATCAGGCGATCATCTCGGTCGTCGACCGCGGCGGGATCGGGCGCGATCTCGAGTCACGGACAGAACGCAACCCGCGCCTACGAGGAACCAAGCGCCGCGTGGCCGTGGAACGCGAGGTGATCGCCGCCCGAGGGCGCGCCGATGGGCGCACTCTGGTCTTCGTCCCAGAGGTCAAAGGCTCGGAGACGACCGGCATCACGTTGCTCCACGTGCGGTGGGTCGATCGGATGCCGGCTGCCGCGGCGCGCAGCATGCTCGAGGGCTACGAGCGGTACGGCGCGCTGGTCGACGCGGTCACCGAGACCGAGCCGACGTTCCGCGACGACCTGCTCGCGTCCATCGACGTCGCTGATCTGCTGACCGAGCCCATCCAACGCTTGGCGGATCGCTGGCGCTCGTGAGCAGACCATGATCGGGGTCGGCATCGACGCCGTCGAGATCGACCGCTTCCGTCTCGCCCTCCAACGCACGCCGCGCCTCGCCGAGCGGCTCTTCTCGGACGCTGAGCGCGCCTACGCGGCGCGCCGCAAGGATCCGACCCAGCGACTTGCCGCGCGCTTCGCGGCGAAGGAAGCGGTCATGAAGGCGATGGGCGTCGGGCTGTGGAAGTTCAGCTTCCGGGATGTCGAGGTCGTGCGGGGCCCGCTCGGCGCTCCGGCGGTCAAGCTGGTGGGCAAGGCGGCCGCGCTCGCGGCCGAGCGAGGCGTGACCGAGTGGCGGCTCTCGCTGACGCACACCGAGCGTACGGCCCAGGCGATCGCGATCGCGCTCTGACCTACACCGCCTCGAGGACCAACACGTCGTTTCGGGTCGAGCGGTGACGAGGCCGGTTTGGATCGGGAAGTGAGCGCATGGCCGCGATCGCGGGCACGACGACTCGTTCCCAGCTCTCGTCGTCGAGGTCGAGCAGGATGCCGAAGCCGCGCGCCTCGATGCGATCGGCGATCGCACTCGGTGACTCATCGAACTCCTGAGCCTCGGTCTCGAGTCGTTCGAGCAGGCGAAGGCCCGCCGCTTCTCCGGCCGGGATGAGGACTTCGGGATCGTCCTGTCGACCGCCGCGGATGGCGATCTGGAAGTCCACCGTGACCGCATCGATGTCGTCGGGGGAGTAGTGCCCGCGCGACGGGATGACGACGAACCGACCCCCGGGGATCAGCACCCTGCGCGCCTCACGCAGCGTGGCCTCGATGCTGCCGACGAGCTGGAAGACCCACACGGCGACCACGTTCGAGACGCTGGCGGTGCCGATCGGGAGCACCATCACGTCGCCCACGGCCACTCGCGCTCCGAGCCGCTGGTGCGCGAGCTCCAGCATGTTCGGGGACAGATCGACACCGACGACCGGGTGCCCGGCGTCGGACATCGGAAGCGCGACCGACCCGGTGCCGATCCCGATCTCCAGCACCGTTCCCGGGAGAAGGTGCACGCTGATCGTCTCCGCATGAGATCCGCCCCGCACGAGGCCGCCACGGCTCTTCTCGTAGATGGGCGCGATCCGGTCGAAGTTGATCGAGGGTGCGCCGCGGTGGTTCACGGCGACAGCCTGGCATCATCGGCAGCAGATGATCCCCATCGTCACGCCTGCAGAGATGGCCGAGATCGATGCCGCCGCGCCCGAGCCGGTCGACGTGCTCATCGGGAGAGCCGGAGCGGCGGTCGCCCGCGCCGCGCTGCAGATGCTCGGCGGCACGTATGGTCGGCGTGTCGTGGTCCTCGCCGGGAAGGGCAACAACGGCAACGACGGGCGTGACGCGGCTCGACGCTTGCGGAGGCGGGGTGTCCGCGTGGTCGAGGTCGACGCGGGCGATGCGCCGGCGACGCTTCCTCGGGCGGCCCTCGTGATCGACGCCGCGTACGGCACCGGGTTTCGAGGCTCGTGGCGAGCGCCCGAGACCTCGGCCCCTGTGCTTGCAGTGGACATCCCGAGTGGCGTCGACGGGCTGACTGGCGACGTCTCCGAGCACGTGCTCGCCGCCGACCGCACCGTCACGTTCGCGGCGCTGAAGCCTGGCTTGCTGCTCCCGCCCGGCCGCGGGCTCACCGGCGAGATCGACGTCGCCGACATCGGCCTCGATGTCAGCAGGGCGTCGGCGTGGCTGCTGACGTCGGACGACGTTGCGACGATCCTTCCGCCCCGCCCCCTGACCGCGCACAAGTGGAAGAGCGCGGTTTGGGTCGCGGCCGGGTCGCCCGGGATGACCGGCGCCGCCCATCTCGCGGCGCGGGGTGCGCAGCGCGCCGGAGCCGGCTATGTGCGCCTGGGGACGCCTGGCGTCGATCACGACCTCGACGCGCCGGAGGAGGTCGTCGGCTCCGCGCTGCCGAGCACAGGATGGGCCAGCGTGCTGCTGGGCGATCTCGCACGCTTCCGCGCTCTGGTGCTCGGGCCGGGCCTCGGGCGCGCCGAAGACACACTGCGCGAGGTGGTCGCGGTCATGCAGTCCGCGCCGATCCCACTCGTCCTCGACGGTGACGGTCTGCATGCGGTCGCGAAGAGCCCGCAGCTCGCACGCGACCGATCGTGGCCGCTCGTGCTGACGCCCCATGATGGGGAGTACGAGGCGCTGACCGGTGCCCCACCGACAGGGGACCGGATCGAGTCGGCGCGCCGTCTCGCACGGGACGTCGCCTGTGTCGTGCTCCTGAAGGGGCCGACGACCGTGGTGGCCGACGAGAGCGGACGGGTGCTCGTGAGCGATCAAGGCGATCCGAGGCTCGCGAGCGCCGGCACCGGCGACGTGCTCGCGGGGATCATCGGCGCGTTTCTGGCACGCGGAGTGCCGCCGCTCGAGGCGGCAGCGGCGGGCGCCTTCGTGCACGGGCGCGCGGGGACCCTAGGCTGGTCGGACGGGTTCGTTGCCGGTGATCTCCCCGATCTCGTCCCCGCCGTCCTGGATTCGCTGCACCCGCAAAGGAGGCTCGATGACCGCCGTTGGTGACGTCATGACGACGGACGTCGTCTCCTTCACCCGTGAGGAGTCCGTCACGGACGCGATGCAGCGGCTTCTCGACGCGTCGGTCAGCGGTGGGCCCGTCGTCGATGGCGACAACAAGGTCGTCGGGATGCTCACCGACAGCGATCTCATCGTCCAGGACGCGCAGCTCCACGCGCCCACGGCGATCGCGATCCTCGGGACGGTGATATCGCTGCCGAAGGCCAGGCGCGAGTTCGAGGAAGAGCTGCACAAGCAGATCGGCCTCACAGTGGGAGAGGTCATGGGCGACGAGCCGGTGACGATCGGAGCCGATGCCGCAGTGGAAGACGCCGCAACTCTGATGCACGACAACGATGTGTCGCGCATCCCTGTCGTGGACGCCGACGGGCGGCTCGTCGGTGTGATCGCACGCGGCGACGTCCTCCGTTACATGGTCAGCGGGCGCGACGCGAGCTGACGCGCAGGCGGCCCGTTTGCGTCCCACCGTCGCCCAGATCGATCTCGACGCCATCCGCCACAACGTCGGATTGCTGCGCCGGATCGCCTCCCCCGCCGCGCTGTCCGCGGTGGTGAAGGCGAACGGCTACGGGCATGGCGCGCTCGAGGCGTCGGTCGCCGCGCTGGAGGCTGGCGCCACGAGCCTCGCAGTCGCCCTCGTCGAAGAAGGGATCGCGTTGCGCGACGCGGGAATCACCGCGCGGATCCTCGTGTTGTCCGAGCCGCCTCTCGATGCCATGGAAGCCGCGTTGCAGGCAAACCTCGAACCGGCCGTGTACACGCTCGACGGCATTCAGGAGGCGTTGCGGGTGGTGCTCCGCGCACCGGGCGCGCCGATCTGGCCGATGCATCTGAAGGTCGACACCGGGATGCACCGCGTGGGGTGCACCCCCGAGGAGGCGCTCGGCCTCGCTCGCGCGATCCACCGGCGACCCGAGCTCGTCCTCGGCAGCGTTTGGACGCACGGCGCGGTCGAGGACGACCCCGACGACGGGTTCACACGTCAGCAGCTCGCCGTGTTCGACGATGTCGTCCGCCGCATCGGCGCGGAGAGCATCCCCGTGCCGTTCACGCACGTCGCCAACTCGGCGGGGGCGATCGCGCATCCCGCAGCTCGCCACGATCTCGTCCGCTGCGGCATCGCGATCTACGGCTTGCCGCCCTCGGCCGATGTGGCCGCCCTCGTGCCCGAGCCCGGGCTCAAGCCGGCGATGGCGCTGCGCTCCGCGGTCTCGTTCGTCAAGGTCGTGGCGGCCGGCGAGGGTGTGTCGTATGGATTGCGACATCGATTCGAGACGGACACGGTCGTCGCCACGGTGCCGATCGGCTACGCGGACGGTGTGCCTCGCAACCTCGGGCTGCTCGGCGGTGAGGTGCTGATCGGCGGTCGCCGATGGCCGATCGTCGGTATCGTCACCATGGACCAGCTGATGGTCGCGTGCGACGCAGGCGTGCACGTCGGCGACGAGGTCGTGCTCATCGGTGCACAGGGGGACGAGAGCATCACCGCGACGGAGTGGGCCGACCGCATGGGGACGATCAACTACGAGATCGTCTGCGGCATCAGCGAGCGCGTGCCCCGCGACCACCTGAACGAGGCGGCGTGATCACTGACATCCGAGGGGTGCGCGTCGGGCACTGGACGCATCCCGAAGCCCAGACGGGCTGCACCGTCGTGCTGTTCCCGGAGGGCACAACCGCGTCGGGCGAGGTGCGAGGCGGCGCACCGGCGACGCGGGAGTTCGATCTGCTCGCCCCCGAGCGGATGGTCGACCGTCTCGATGCCGTGCTGCTCACGGGTGGGTCCGCATTCGGGCTTGGGGCGGCCGATGGCGTGATGCGCCGGTGCGCAGAGGAGGGCTCGGGGTTCGCGACGGGGGCCGGGCCGGTGCCGATCGTCGTGACCATGGCGCTGTTCGATCTGCTCGTCGGTGACGGGTCGGTGCGTCCCGGCCCCGTCGAGGGATACGCCGCGGCGGCCGATGCGCGCGGCGGGCCGGTCCAGCTCGGACGGATCGGGGCGGGCGCTGGGGCGACGATCGGCAAGTGGCGGGGCCCCGATCACAGACGACCCGGCGGACTCGGCAGTGCGACGGTCCGCGATGGCGACCTCGTCGTGAGCGCGCTGATCGCCGTCAACGCCGTGGGCGACATCGATGACGGCAGCGAACCCGACTGGCCACCCCCTCCTGCAGAAGGTGTGTTCGGCGCGGGAGAGAACACGACGATCGGCGTCATCGCGACCAACGCGATGCTCGACAAGGTCGGTTGCCTGCTCGTCGCCCAGGGTGGTCACGACGCGCTCGCCAGAGCGCTCGTCCCCGCGCACACACGCGGTGACGGGGACGCGATCGTCGCGGCGGCGACCCGCACTGTCGACGCCGTCGTCGATCATGTCCGCTTCCTCGCGGTGCGGGCCGTCGAACGGGCGATCCGCTCGGTCGCTCCCGCCGGGCACCCCTGACGACCGTCTCCCGTAGCCTTGGCTGCAGTGGTGTCCCTCAGCGCGCTGGCCGTCGAGGCCTCGACGTGCGTTCGCTGCCCGCTGTCCACCGGTCGCACCCAAGTCGTCTTCGGCATGGGTCGACCTGACGCGGATCTGATGTTCGTCGGGGAGGGTCCGGGCGCGGAGGAGGACAAGCAGGGCCTGCCGTTCGTCGGTCGGTCGGGCAAGCTCCTCGACCGGTTGCTCGCCGAAGAGCTGGGTCTCACCCGCGACGAGTGCTACATCGCGAACGTGGTGAAGTGCCGGCCGCCCGAGAACCGTGATCCACGTCCCGACGAGATCGCCGCCTGCCGGCCCTGGCTCGAGCAGCAGATGGAGCTCATCGAACCGAAGGTTGTCGTCACGCTCGGTCGCTTCGCCGCGCAGCTCTTGCTCCAGACGAACGACGGGCATCACGAAGCTGCGCGGCCGCACGTACCCCTACGCCGCAGGTGTGCTCGTCCCGACGCTTCACCCTGCCGCCGCGCTCCGCGGTGGGGCCGAGCCGCTCGCGCAGATGCGGGCCGACTTCGTGCGGGCCAAGCTCGCTCTCGAGGCATGACCGGCTGGCCGATGCGCACGACGAGCGTGGACCACACCCGTGCGACGGCGGGCGCCGTTGCCGCGCTCGCACGACGCGGTGACCTCATCCTCCTCGTCGGCGAGCTCGGTGTCGGCAAGACGGCGTTCGTGCAGGGCTTCGCCCGCGGCTCGGCGTCACCGCGCCGGTCACGAGCCCGACCTTCACCCTCGTCCATCGATACGAGGGCAGGCTCCTGCTGCACCATGTCGACGTGTACCGCCTCGAACGGCTCGGGGAGGTCCTCGACCTGGGCCTGCCCGAGATGCTCGACGAGGGCGTGACGATGATCGAGTGGGGCGATGCGGTGACGCCGGCGCTGCCCGCCGACTTCCTCGAGGTGTGCCTCGCTTACGTCGACGACGAGGAGGATGCACGCGACGTCTCATTCACGGTGGTTGGTCCGTCTTGGGCGGCGCGGGCCGGCGCGTTGCGAGCGGCGGTGGCGCGCTGATGCTCATCCTCGGCATCGAGACGGCGACACATCAGGTCGGCTGTGCGATCGGTGGTCACGAAGGGGTGATCGCGCTCTACGAGTCGGCACGCGACCGCCGGCACGTCGAGACGCTCGTGCCGGCGATCCAGTTCGTCACGCGCCAGGCGCGCATCGGGCTCGACGAGATCGGCGCGGTCGCGGTCGACGTGGGTCCGGGCCTGTACACGGGATTGCGGGTTGGGGTCGCGGCTGCAAAGGCGATCGCCGGCGCGCTGCGCGTGCCGATGGTCGGTGTGCCGAGCCTCGATCTGCTCGCGTTGCCCCTGCGGTACACGAACCGGACGATCGTCACGGTGATCGACGCCCGGCGGGGCGAGCTCTTCTACGCGTTCTACCGTGCGGTCCCCGGAGGTGTGCAGCGCCTGAGCCCTCACCAGGTCGGCAAACCCGACGACCTCGCGTCGGAGCTGCAGGCGATGGGCACCGACGTGCTGCTCGTCGGCGACGGGGCGCGCCGCTACGCCTCGGCCTTCGAGGATCTCCGAGGCGTCGAGCTCGTCGAGCAGTGGCTGGCCCATCCCTCGGCGGCGCCGCTTGTGCAGCTCGCACACTCGTACGCTCTCCGGGAGGAATTCGTGAATCCTTGGGAGCTGGAGCCCGTGTACCTGCGTCGGCCCGACGCCGAGATCAACTGGGAGACCCGAGACAGCCGATGAGCGCCGCACGCATGCCGCGGGACGCCGCCGAACCGCTCGACGTGAAGGTCGCGTTGATGCAGCGGCGCGACATCCGCCATGTCATGCCCATCGAGCAACGCGTCTACCCACGTGGGTGGAGCAAGGGCGTCTTCGTGCGCGAGATCGCGCAACGGGCGACCCGCTGCTACCTCACCGCGAAGGTCGGTTCGACTCTCGTCGGCTACGCGGGGATGCTGCTGTCCCCGGACGAGGCGCACATCACGAACGTCGCGGTTGCGCCCGAGTGGCAACGCCACAAGCTCGCGACGCGGCTCCTGCTCACACAGGCGCGCGTGGCCGCGTGGCGCGGCTCGCGAGCGTTGACGCTCGAGGTGCGCCCTAGCAACCACGGCGCCCAAGACCTGTACCGGCAGTTCGGCTTCGCTCCGGCCGGGATGCGCAAGCTCTACTACCGCGATCCCGATGAGGACGGCGTCATCATGTGGGCGCACGACATCGACCAGCCGGAGTACCAAGCGCGGCTGCGCTCCATCGAGGCCGAGATCCCCGGCACGACGGTCGTCGACGACGAGGTCTGGAAGTGAGAGACGTCACGGTCGACGAGCGCACCTGCATCCTCGGGATCGAGACCAGCTGCGACGAGACGGCCGCGGCGGTCGTCGTCGGAGGCACGAATGTGCTGTCGTCGGTGGTCTCGAGTCAGGTCGACCTCCACGCGCGGTTCGGGGGTGTCGTCCCGGAGATCGCCGGACGGGCGCACGTGGAGATGCTGGCGCCAGTCGTCGCGCAGGCGGTGATCGAAGCCGCGATCGAGGACGATCGGATCGACGCGGTCGCCGCGACGGTCGGCCCGGGGCTCGTCGGATCGCTCCTTGTTGGCGTGAGCGCGGCGAAGGCGTTGGCCCTCGTGTGGGACGTGCCGTTCGTCGCGGTCAACCACCTCGAGGCGCACCTCTACGCGGCGATGCTCGAAGAGCCTGATTTGCAGCTTCCGGTCGTCGTGCTGCTCGTGTCCGGCGGTCACACGATGCTCGTCGAGATGCACGACCACGGGAAGTACCGCCTGCTCGGCCAGACGATCGACGACGCCGCGGGCGAGGCGTTCGACAAGGTCGCCCGCTTCCTCGGACTCGGCTATCCGGGCGGGCCGGCGATCGATCGTCTCGCGATGAGCGGCGACCCGACGGCCATCGCGTTCCCACGGCGCGCTGCTGAACGAGGGCTTCGACTTCTCGTTCAGCGGGCTCAAGACCGCGGTCGTGCGCTACGTGCGCGCCAACCCGGACGTGAGCACGGCAGATGTCGCAGCGTCGTTCCAGCAAGCGGTCGTCGACGTGCTGCTGGCCAAGGCCCGACGGGCCGCGGCGGCGGTCGGAGCGAATGGTCTGTGCCTGGGCGGGGGAGTCGCGGCCAACTCGCTGCTCCGCGAGCAGTTCCTCGACGTGTGTGAGGCCGACGGGCTGCATGGATTCCTTCCGAGCCGGCCGATGTGCACCGACAACGCGGCGATGATCGCGAGCGCCGGGTGGTGGCGCTTGGGCGCCGACGGCCCGAGCCCGCTCGACACCGGAGCCGACCCGAGCCTGAAGCTCGCACTCATCGACTAGCCAGAGTCGATGCCGCTCCCGCTCCCGCGCCGCGTGGACACCCCCCGACTGGCGCGCCGGGCGCCCTTCAGGGGCGGATCCCGCGCCACTTCGCGGAGGGAGCGGCTCACCCCAACCGATTGGCGCGCAGGCCGCCCTTCAGGGGCGGATCCCGCGCCACTTCGGGTTCGGGAACGCCCAGCGACCGTCAGAGCCGGATGAGCCCCGCGTTCGTCGGTGTGAAGCCGCAAGCGTCGAAGTAGAAGCCGCGGAGGTGGTCGTCGAAGTCGACGTGGAGCCACTCGCATCCGGCTTCTCGAGCGTGGTCTGTGGCCACCGCTACGAGCTGCTTGCCGATGCCGTGCCGCGCGTGGCTCGCCGCGGTGAGCGTGTCGAGCACGAAGGCGTGGACCGCGCCATCCCATGCGACGTTCACGAACCCGACGAGGGTTGCGCCGTCGCGTGCGGTCACCCAGCCGAGGCTGTGGCGCTCGAGCTGGGCGACCCAATCGTCTTCGAGCACCCGATGCTCGAAGCCCTCCGCGTGAAGGTGGTTGATCTCGTGGTTGGCGAGCGGGCCGCGCCACTTGTAGGAGATGGTCATCGCCACACGTACTCCCAACCCTCCTGCCAATCGAAGTCGGCGTCGACCACGTCCTGCAGCGGCTTGCCGTCGATCAGGTGGTCGAAGGCCCAGCGGGTTGCGGTGTGGCCGATCACGAGGATGCGCTCGTCGCGCCAGCGAAGGTCGAGATCTTCGAGGAAGCGCCCGACGTGCCGGACCGCGTCGCTCCAGCTCTCACCGCCGGGATAGGGGTGGTCGATGTGCTCGCCGCGGCGGCCCGAGAACCACTCGACCGGGGTGCCGTTGCGAGCGCCGTAGTCGCACTCGCGGAGCCGCCAGTCGGCGAGTGTCGGGATGTCGGTCTCCGCGAACGCGATCATCGCCGTCTCCACGGCGCGGCCGAGATCCGAGGTGAACACCGTGTGGATGCCGTCGTCGCGTCGCCGGGCCCCGAGCTCGGCGGCCTGCGCACAGCCGGCGGGGGAGAGCCGCCCGGGGAGCCAGCCCGTGGCGATGCCGTGCTCGTTGTCCTCGGTGGTCGAGTGGGTCTCGAACACGATCTCGATCGCCACCCGGGGCACCGTATTCGGGACAGAGGCGGCAGGAGTCTGCTGGGCGCCGGTTGCGCCCAGGGCTGTGAGGTCCAACTTCCCCTGGGCGCCGGTTGCGCCCAGGGCTGTGAGGTCCAACTTCCCCTGGGCGCCGGTTGCGCCCAGGGCGGGGCCCTCCTAGCCTTAGCACTCGACCCACGAGAGTGCTAACCACGGAGGCTGGCGAATGAACCTCAAGCCCCTCGACGACCGAATCGTCGTGAAGGCCAACGAGGCCGAAGAGAAGACCGCTTCGGGCCTCGTCATCCCTGACACCGCCAAGGAGAAGCCCCAGCAGGGCACCGTGCTCGCCGTCGGCCCCGGCCGTCGCTCCGAGCAGACCGGCGAGATCATCCCGCTCGACGTCAAGGTCGGCGACACCGTCGTCTACTCGAAGTACGGCGGCACCGAGATCACCGTGGACGGCGAGGACCTGCTCATCCTGAGCGGTCGCGACGTCCTCGCTGTGATGGCCAAGTAGCACCGTGGCCAAGATCCTCAAGTTCGACGACGACGCGCGGCGTGCCCTCGAGGCGGGTGTCAACAAGCTGGCCAACTCGGTCAGGGTGACGCTCGGCCCGAAGGGCCGCAACGTCGTGCTCGACAAGAAGTTCGGTGCTCCCACGATCACGAACGACGGTGTCTCGATCGCTCGCGAGGTCGAGCTCGAGGACCCGTTCGAGAACATGGGTGCGCAGCTCGTCAAGGAAGTCGCCACCAAGACCAACGACATCGCGGGTGACGGCACGACGACGGCGACCGTGCTTGCTCAGGCGCTCGTCCGTGAGGGCCTCCGCAACGTCACTGCCGGTGCGAGCCCGCTCGTGCTGAAGAAGGGCATCGAGAAGGGTGTCGCGGCCGCGGTCGAGGCGATCAGGGACCAGGCCAAGGAGATCGACGACAAGTCCGAGATCGCGCAGGTGGCCGCCATCTCCGCCGCCGACCCGTCGATCGGCGAGGTCATCGCCGATGCGATCGACAAGGTGGGCAAGGACGGAGTCGTCACGGTCGAGGAGTCCAACACGTTCGGCATGGAGCTCGACTTCGTCGAGGGCATGCAGTTCGACAAGGGCTACCTGTCGCCGTACTTCGTCACCGACCCCGACCGGCAAGAGGCGGTGCTCGAGGATGCGTTCATCCTTCTCGTGAACGGCAAGGTCAGCACCGTCCAGGCCGTGCTGCCCCTGCTCGAGAAGGTCATCCAGGCGGCGCGCCCGCTGCTGATCGTCGCCGAGGATGTCGAGGGCGAGGCGCTCGCCACCCTCGTCGTGAACAAGATCCGCGGCACGTTCTCCTCGGTTGCCGTGAAGGCGCCAGGCTTCGGCGATCGCCGCAAGGCGATGCTGCAGGACATGGCGATCCTCACGGGTGGTCAGGTCATCGCCGAAGAGGTCGGCCTCAAGCTCGAGAACACCACGCTCGATCTGCTCGGTCGCGCTCGCAAGATCATCGTGACCAAGGACGAGACCACGATCGTCGAGGGCGCGGGCTCCGACGAGGACGTGAAGGGCCGCATCAACCAGATCAAGGGTGAGATCGAGAACACCGATTCCGACTGGGATCGCGAGAAGCTGCAAGAGCGTCTGGCGAAGCTCTCCGGCGGTGTCGCCGTCGTGAAGGTCGGGGCGGCCACCGAGGTCGAGCTCAAGGAGAAGAAGCACCGCATCGAAGATGCGCTCTCGGCCACGCGTGCGGCCATCGAAGAGGGTGTCGTCGCCGGTGGCGGTGTCGCACTCCTTCGGGCGCGCTCGGCCGTCTTGGCGCTCGTCGCCACGCTGGAGGGTGATCAGGCCACCGGTGCTCGCGCCGTTTGGTCCGCGCTCGAGGCTCCGGCCCGGCTCATCGCCGACAACGCCGGTGCCGAGGGTTCAATCGTCGTGCAGCACATCGAGCGCGAGACCGGTTCGATGGGCTTCAACGCGGCGACCGGTGAGTACGAGGACCTCGTGAAGGCCGGAGTCATCGATCCCGCGAAGGTGACGCGCGCCGCGCTGCAGAACGCGGCGTCGATCGCGGGTCTGCTGCTCACCACCGAAGTGCTCGTCGCCGACAAGCCCGAGAAGGAGCCCGCGATGCCGGGCGGCGGGATGGGCGGAATGGGCGGAATGGGCGGAATGGGCGGAATGGGCGGAATGGGGATGATGTAGCCCCAGCCTCTCGAGAGAACGACGTTGGCGCCCCGGGATCTCCCGGGGCGCTTTCGCGTGCTGCCGTTAGCATCGGGCTCATGCCCGATCGTCCGCCGCCCGATCCCGCGAAGCTCCTCGAGGACTGGATGGAGTGGGAGCGCGGCGACGAGACCCCTGGACGCGTGATGGCAAACCTCAAGACCCACGGCCTGCGCGAGCTGCTCGAGCACCTCGGCTCGGAGGCGACGGCACTGTCGTCGCCGACGTCACCGTCGGCCTCGCAAACGGGGTGACTGCACCGATCCCACGCCCGGCGAACTTCCGCGCCGGCGAGCCGCCCCCGTGGGCGGTGCTCGACGCGGGGGATCGTGTCGTCGATCTCGTCCGGGCCCGGGAGTGCCTCGCCGGTCGGGTGGCCAAGCCCGCGGACGTCGAGAGCGCCGGATGACCGGGTGTCGGCGGTGCTGGTGCCCTTGTTCGAGGAGGACGACGACCTTCGTGTCGTCCTGACGCTGCGCAACGCCCATCTCCGCAGCCACGCAGGTCAGGTCAGCTTCCCCGGAGGCCGGGTCGATCCGGGAGAGGACGTCGTCTCGGCGGCGCTCCGCGAAGCCCACGAGGAGACAGCGCTCGATCCCGGGTGCGTCGAGATCATCGGTGAGCTGGACCACCTCCGCACCATCGTCAGCAACTCGTTCATCGTCCCGATCGTCGGCGTGCTCCCCGGACGGCCCGAGCTCACGCCGAACCCCGCCGAGGTCGATCGCATCTTCGACGTGTCGTGTCGCGAGCTCCTCAGCGACGGCGTGTACCGAGAAGAGCACTGGGGTGTTCCCGTCCTCGATCGTGCCGTCACGTTCTTCGAGGTCGAGGGCGAGACCGTCTGGGGCGCCACCGGCACGATGCTCAAGAACTTCCTGGTTCTCGCGTTGGGGCTCGGTTGACGACGCCGATCGGGTTCGAGTCGATCGCGGCGGGCGCGATCACGTTGCGCCCGTGGGAGCCCACGGACGTGCCCTTTGTTCACGATGCCTGCCAGGACGCCGACATCCAGAGGTGGACCAACTTGCCCTCCCCGTTCAGCGCGTCCGATGCGATCGCGTTGCTCCACCTGTCGACCTCGCTTCGTGCCGAGGGGAAGGCGGCGCTCTTCGCGATCACGTCGACGGATCAGGGCGAGCTCCTGGGTGCGGCGTCAGTCCGCGACATCGACCATCGGCGCCGGCAGGCGCTGATCGGCTACTGGGTGGCGTTCGAAGCGCGACATCGCGGCGTGGCGACCACCGCGGTCACAGCCCTCTCATCGTGGGCGCTCCGGGCCCTCGATCTCGACGAGGTCTACGCGGACGTGTTGCATGGCAATGACGTATCGGTCCGTGTCCTCGAGCGGTGTGGGTACGTCGCACGCGAGGAGGGCACCTGCGCCCAACGCGGTCTCGCGCTCCCGTCGACCCGGTACGTGCGCTCGTCCAGTCTCGGGATGGGGCGATTGGGGGGGAAATAGGGCGCCGAGTGCCCTGTCCCGTCGGGTTGCGTACCGTGGGACAGCGTGTCAGACGGCGGATCGCACAACCCGGCGGACATCGATCCGCATCGCTTCGCAGTGCACTCGGCGTCGCCGCGTGGCCTGCGTCAGGCCTACGTCCGCGAAGGAATGGGCGGCGTGCCCCTGCTCTTGGTGCACGGGTGGCCGGAGACCAAGCGCATCTACTGGAAGGTGATCGAGCCGCTCGCCGAGGCGGGCTTCGACGTGATCGTTCCCGACCTTCGCGGTTTCGGCGACAGCGATGTGGCGACCGGGTTCCACGACGTCCCCGCGCACAGCCGCGATCTCCACGCGCTGGTGCACGACCATCTCGGCCTTGACGACGTCGTGCTGTGCGCCGGTGATCTGGGTGGCCCCGTGATCCAGGATCTCTCGTTGCGCTTCCCCGAATGGGTGGATCGCATGGTCCTGTTCAACTCGCCGCTCCCGTACGACAAGGAGCGGATGGGTGGGATGCGGACGCGCCCGCCTGCAGAGGCGAGCGACTACTTCGTCCGACAGGGCACTGACCCGGATGGGCTCGCGTCCGAGCTCGACACGCCCGAGAAGCGCCGCCGGTACATCGCGACCTTCTACACGTCGCGGTTCTGGGCCCACCCCGGGGCGTTCACCCAGCGAGGTGCGACTGGTCGGCTCGGCCAGAGCGACGTCGTCGACTTCCACACCGAGCCGTTCGCCGACGGCAAGAGGCTGCACGCGCGAGCTTCGGTGGATACGAGAGCACGTTCTCGGGCACAGCGCGCAGCGAGCCCACGACGATGAGCGGGCCGAACCCGACGCGGTGCCTCATCTTGTTCGGGGAATCGGATCACGTCATCTATCCCGAGTTCGACCGCATGGCCGCGGTCGTGTTCCCCGACCACGTCGGGCCGTTCCTGCTGCGCGACTGTGGTCACTTCGTGCCGTGGGAGGCGCCGCACGCCCTGGTCAGCGGGCTCGTCGCGTTCTGCGGTGACCGGCTCGTGGCACGCGGGTGATGTCAAGGGGTTGATTCGGACCGGTCGCGGGTCCACCATGGGGGCACTCCCCTAGGGGGAGGTTCGATCCCGTCGAGCACACGGGAGGTTGAGATGCCTTCATCCACCCCTGAGTCGGAGGAAGCTCCGCCGGGCTGAGCGCGCGTGGAGGTGGGCTCGGCAGCCAGGAAGGTCGCTCGCCCGGCCCCGTCCGCTAGGTCGTCGGCACGCACGGACGTGTCGCCACACCTGACCGGCTTCGAGCCGGCTGCGCCGCATGCATCCTTCGCTGTGGCTCGACGACCTCGGCTCCGCATTTCGCCCGGGAAGCGGGGGGCCGCTTCTCGGAACACCATCCCTGTTCGCCCGGCGTCGGCCTTCCCTCTGGACGCCGGGACCTGGCGCGATCAGCGTTCGATCGGCATAGGGTGCGCGCATGCCGACGCTGTCGTTCGAGGGTGAGACTCACCAGGAGATCGTGAGCCAGGTGAAGAAGTGGCTCGCGTCGCAGGCGCCCGAGGAGCGGCTCTCACCCGGCGATGCGGTGATCGCCACGGCGGACCTCACGAAGGAAGCGCTGCGGGTCGTCGCTGCAGCGGCTCCCGAGCCGATCGCGCAGAACGACATCGTGAAGGCGCTGACCAACATCGGGTTCAAGACGACCGACGCCACGCGGGACGCGGTACTGCAATCGCTGAGCGCGCTCTCGAACGTCACCGGCGGCGGGCTCGTGAAGCAGGTCAGCGACGCACAGGCAGCGGCCATGTGGGAGATGAACCAGCAGGTCGCGAAGCAGGTGCTGAAGGGCCTCCGGGGCAAGCGCTGATCGCCGTTCGCGGGGTGCTCTGAGCACCGATTCGCCGGCGGTACGCTGCCTCTTTCCCCCAACTGGCACGAGGAGGCAGCGTGGCTGAGGTGGAGATCGGCCTGGGGAAGTCAGGTCGCCGCGCGTACGGGTTCGACGACATCGCGATCGTGCCGAGCCGGCGGACCCGCGATCCCGAGGACGTCGACATCTCGTGGGAGATCGACGCGTTCCGTTTCGACCTACCGCTCATGGGCGCGGCGATGGACGGCGTCATCTCGCCCTCGACCGCCATCGAGATCGGTCGCCTCGGCGGCGTGGGCGTGCTCAACCTCGAGGGCCTCTGGACGCGGTACGAAGACCCCGAGCCGCTGTTCGCCGAGATCGCGGAGCTCGATTCCGACAAGGCGACGCTGCGCATGCAGGACATCTACAGCGAGCCGATCAAACCCGAGCTCGTGTCGGCGCGCATCAGGCAGATCCGCGAGGCCGGCGTCGTGTCGTGCGCGAGCGTCACGCCGCAGCGCACCGAGAAGCTCGCCGCCGCGCTCATCGAGGCCGAGCTCGACCTGCTCGTCATCCAGGGCACCGTCGTGTCCGCCGAGCATGTCTCGAAGACGGTCGAGCCGCTCAACCTCAAGCGCTTCGTCCGCGAGCTCGACATCCCCGTGATCGTCGGTGGCTGCGCGTCATATCAGGCGGCGCTGCACCTCATGCGCACCGGGGCCGCGGGCGTGCTGGTCGGAGTGGGCCCGGGCCAGGCGTGCACGACACGCGGGGTGCTCGGCATCGGCGTGCCACAGGCCACGGCGATCGCCGACGCGCGCGCCGCTCGCATGCGCCACCTCGACGAGACCGGCGTGTACGTGCAGGTGATCGCAGATGGCGGGATGGCGACCGGCGGCGACATCGCGAAGGCGATCGTGTGCGGTGCAGACGCGGTCATGATCGGCTCGCCGCTTGCCGCCGCGGCCGAAGCGCCCGGTCGGGGCTACCACTGGGGCATGGCCACCTTCCATCCGACATTGCCGCGTGGCGCCCGCGTGAAGACGACGACGAGGGGAACCCTCAAGGAGATCCTGGTCGGTCCCGCGCACGAGAACGACGGCCGGATGAACCTCTTCGGCGCGCTCCGAACCTCGATGGCCACGTGTGGCTACGAGACGGTGAAGGAGTTCCAGAAGGCCGAGGTCATGGTGGCACCTGCACTGCAGACGGAAGGCAAGTCGCTGCAGAAGTCGCAGGGCATCGGCATGGGCTCGTAGCGGCGCCGAGAGCAGGAGCGCAGTGCCCGAGTCGTTCGACACGATCCTGGTCGTCGACTTCGGCGCGCAGTACGCGCAGCTCATCGCTCGACGCGTCCGCGAGGCGCACGTCTACTCCGAGATCGTGCCGCACACGATCACCGCGAACGAGATCGAGCAGCGCCGACCCGCCGGATTGATCTTCTCCGGCGGACCCGCCTCGGTGCATGTGGAAGGCGCCCCACGGATCGATCCTTCGGTGTACGAGCTCGGCGTCCCCGTGTTCGGCATCTGCTACGGAGCGCAGCTCATCGCGCTGCAGCTCGGTGGTGAGGTCGCACGCACCGGCCGGGGCGAGTACGGCCGCACGTCGCTCACGTCGCTCGCGCCCTCGGTGATCCTCGGCGAGGAGGCGCCGACCGAGGACACGGTGTGGATGTCGCACTTCGACACCATCACGCGTGCTCCCGACGGCTTCCACGTCGCTGCCCGCACACCCGACACCCCCGCCGCGGTGCTGGAGCACGACGGGAAGCGGATCTATGGCGTCCAGTTCCATCCCGAGGTCGGACACACGCCCCGTGGGCAGGAGATGCTGAAGCACTTCCTCTACACGGTGTGCGAGTGCCGCCCGACATGGACGATGGCGTCGATCATCGAGACCTCGGTGGACGCGATTCGTCACCAGGTCGGTGACGAGCGGGTCATCTGTGGCCTGTCGGGCGGAGTCGATTCGTCGGTCGCCGCGTCGCTCGTCCACAAGGCGGTCGGCCATCAGCTCACGTGCGTGTACGTGGACACCGGGTTGATGCGCGCGGGGGAGAGCGAGCAGGTCGTCGACACCTTCCATCGGCACCAGGGCATCGAGCTCGTCCACGTGAAGGCCGCGGACCGGTTCTTCGAGCGGCTCGCCGGTGTCATCGATCCCGAGCAGAAGCGCAAGGCGATCGGCGAGCTGTTCATCCGTGTCTTCGAAGAAGCCGCGGGCGGGCTCTCGGACGCGCGGTTCCTCGTGCAGGGCACGCTCTATCCGGACGTGATCGAGTCCGGTACGAAGGACGCGGCGCGCATCAAGAGCCATCACAACGTCGGTGGCCTTCCCGACGACATGGACTTCGAGCTCGTCGAACCGCTTCGCAACCTGTTCAAGGACGAGGTGCGCCGCGTCGGCGAGCAACTCGGCCTTCCTGAGGAGATCGTCTGGCGCCAGCCCTTCCCTGGGCCCGGGCTCGGCGTGCGCATCATCGGCGAGGTCACGCGCGAGAAGGTCGAGACGTTGCAGCACGCCGACGCGATCGTGCGCGACGAGGTGCGCCGAGCGGGGCTCGAGCGCGAGCTGTGGCAGGCCTTTGCAGTCCTCGCCGACATCCGGACCGTCGGGGTGATGGGAGACGAGCGCACCTACGCGCACCCGATCATCGTGCGGGCGGTGACGAGCGACGACGCCATGACCGCGGATTGGGCGCGGCTGCCCTACGGGCTCCTCGAACGGCTGTCGAGTCGCATCATCAATGAGGTACCCGGCGTGAACCGAGTCGCGTACGACATCACCTCGAAGCCGCCCGGCACGATCGAGTGGGAGTGAGCCTGACGAGGTGAACGCGGTCGTCCGGCTCGTCGACCGCCGTCCCCATCTGACCGGAGAGGATCTGCTGTCGCGGCTGGTGCCCCCGCGCCGCTTCGCCCCCGCACGCTTCGCGACATATCTCCCCGACCCGGCACACCCGTCGCAGGCCGCCGCGCGCGAAGAGATGGAGCGGTTCACCTCGGCGCTCGCCCACCCCGCAGGGGCGCCGCGGAGCCGCTGGTCTCGGCGAGGCCGTGTTGGCGAGCAAGGCGCTCCGGCGCGGTACCTCGATGGCGGCTACGGCGTCGGGAAGACGCACCTGCTCGCGGCCGCGTGGCACGAAGCGCCGGCGCCGAAGGCGTACCTCACGTTCGCCGAGCTCGCGGGGATCATCGGGTTCCTCGGCATGGAGCGGGCGATCGACGCGTTCTCGGACCAGCGCTTGCTCTGCATCGACGAGTTCGAGCTCGACGACATCGCGCAGACGTTGATGACCGTCACGTTCCTCCGGGCGGTGATCGGGACCGGCGTGAGGGTGGTCGCCACGTCGAACTCGCTGCCCGACCGGTTGGGCGAGGGTCGTTTCGCCGCGGACGACTTCACGCGCGAGATCGCAGCGATCGCGTCGCATTTCGAGGTCGTGCGCATCGACGGCCCCGACTATCGAGCCAAAGCCCGGGTCGAGGCCGATCCGTTCGCCAGCGACGAAGTAGATGCGCTCGTCCGGACGCTGGCCGATGGCGGCGCGGTGGTCAGCGACGACCACTTCGGTGCCCTGGTCGATCATCTCCGGGTCGTCCCGCCCGTCCAGGTCGCCGCCGCACTGGAGGGACTGGAGGCGGTCGCGGTCCGCGAGCTTGCTCCGCTCGACAACCAGGGCGCCGCACTCCTGTTCGTCCATCTCGTCGACGAGATCTACGACTCGGGCCTGACGTTCGTTGCGTCGGGCTGCCCGGTCACGGAGCTGTTCCCGGTCTCGTACCGCCGGGGCGGGTATCGCAAGAAGTACGGCCGCTGCGAGAGCCGCCTGGCAGCGCTGCTCGGTGAGGCGCGTGTCGCTGCGGGGTCCTAGTCAGGACGGCTCGCTCACCCGCTCGTGCATCGCGACGAACAGCGCCCACGGCTCGCCGTCGGGAGCCGGGCCCCACGACGCGGCCTCTTCGACGAGCGCCTCGAGGCGCGACTCGAGGTCTGCCGCGCTGTTGGGGGGTGAGCCGGAGCGCGAGGCGGCTCGTGCGCCGCGATTCGGGCGGCGACTCGAGCAGCTCGGAGCGGAACGCGTCGACGACAGCGGCGCTCAAGTCATCGCTCGGCTCACCCACGTCCAGCGTCCACGACTTCCCCGTCGACCGGTAGGGGACCTCGGTCGCTCCGCGCGCGCCACGACGGCTCGCCTCGGGCGCCACGAACCCTGTCGCGACGAGCATGCGCAGGTGGTACAGCGTGGTGCCAGGATTGCGACCCAAGCGCTCGGCCAGCTCTTTGTTCGTCAGGGCGGTGTCGTAGGTGAGGCGGATGATGCGAAGCCGGTCGGGATGAGCCAGCGCCCTCGCCTCCTCCGGCGTCGCGTCGCGTCGCGGCCGTGACCCGTGACTCATTGACTTCTCTCAATCACTCCGTTAACCATACCGGGTGGTCGAGGAGCAGGAGCGATCGGAGCCGAGCTCGGTCCTGCGCAACCGTGATTTCGTCCTGCTCTGGTCGGGCCAGACGGTCAGCGAGGTCGGCAGCGCCGTCACCGCGCTTGCGCTGCCGCTGCTCGCGGTCATCACGCTCGACGCCACCACCTTCGAGGTCGGTGCACTCGCCGCGTGCACGCAGCTCGCCTTCCTCCTGATCGCGCTGCCCGCCGGCGCGTGGGTTGACCGCTGGCGGCGGCGACCCGTGCTCATCTGGGCCGACATCGGCCGGATGGTCGTGCTCGCGTCGATCCCGATCGCCGACGCGTTTGGGGTTCTCTACCTCCCCCAGCTGTTCGTCGTCGCGATCGTCACCGGCGTTCTCACCGTCTTCTTCGACGTCGCGTACCAGAGCTATCTGCCGGTGCTCGTCGAGCCCGAGCACCTCGTCGATGCCAACGGCAAGCTCGGCGCGAGCCAGGCGTTCGGACAGGTCGCGGGGCCGAGCTTCGGCGGTGCGCTCGTCGGTGCGTTCGGAGCGGGCTACGCGGTGGTCGTCGACGCCGCGAGCTTCTTCGTGTCAGCGGTGACCACGGTCGCGATCCGAAAGCCCGAGCCCGCCCCCGACGCGCGCCACCCGGACCGGCGCCTCCGGGAGGAGATCAAGGAAGGCCTTGCGTTCGTCTTCCGCCACCCGATCCTCCGCAAGGTCGTCGGCTGCACCGCGACCAGCAATTTCTTCAGCGCGGCGACCTTCGCCGTGATCACCGTGTTCCTCGTCCGCACGCTCGACGCACCGACGTGGGTCATCGGGGTCGTGTTCAGCGTCGGGAGCATCGGCGGCCTGATCGGCGGGTTGCTCGCCGGCCGCATCGGCAAGGCCGTCGGCACCGCCCGGATCATCTGGCTGAGCCAGGTGGTCACCGGCCCCTTCGGGCTGCTGGCCGTCGTCGCTTTCCCCCGGTGGGGTCTGTCGCTCGTGGCGATCAGCATCCTGGCCACGAGCGTCGGCAGCGTCGTCTACAACACGGCGCAGGTGTCCTACCGCCAGAGCATCTGCCCTCCTGCGCTGCTCGGCCGGATGAACGCGTCGGTGCGGTTCGTGGTCTGGGGCACTATGCCCCTCGGGGCCCTCTTCGGCGGCGTGCTCGGGTCGATCGTCGGGGTGCGCCAGACCATGCTCCTGGGCGCCCTGGGCGTCTGGGCGGCCTCCCTGTGGGTCGTCTGCTCGCCCTTGCTCCACATGCGCGACCTGCCCACACTCGAGGACGAGATGGGCAATTCGGACCTTTTCGCAACGCGTTCGTAATGTCCGCGACAGCCCTCTGCTAGGGTCCAAGCCCCATGAGCCCGGTCGCCGACCGAGCCCCCCACCGCACGCGGAGGCGGGCACTTCGTGCCGCTGTTACCGCGGTGGTCTGTGGTCTCCTCGCTCCTCTCGTCATTGCCGCGCCGGCATCCGCCGACAAGATCAGCGACATGCGCCGCCAGGCGCAGCGCATGGCGGCGCAGCTCGATGCCATGGAAGAGCGGGCCGACGAGCTGAGCGAGGACTACGCCGAGGCCGTCTACGAGCTCCACCAGCTCGAAGATCAGGTCGCGCAGGCGCAGGCGCAGATGGACGCCGCTGATGCCGCCCTCGGGCAGACCCGCGATCGCCTCCGCGACTACGCGGTGAGCGCCTACGTCCAGTTCGACCAGGCGAGCGACCTGATGGTCTTCCTCGGCAGCACGCCCGACACCACCGAGGCTCGCATCGGCTACGCCGACATCGCCGTCGGGAAGGATCGGGCCCTCGCGGACACGTTCCGCTCGGCAAGCGAGGATGCCGCGGCAGCACGGGCGGACTTCATCTCGCAGCGGGACCGTCAGAACGAGCTGCAGGCGCAGGTGAACGCCGCGAAGAACGCGGCCGAGAGCGCGGTCACGGCGCAGCAGCGTGCTCTCGCCAAGGTGCAGGGGCAGCTCGCGACCCTGGTGAGGCAAGAGCAGGCGCGTCGCGCGGCCGAGGCCGCTCGCGCCGCCCGAGCTCGCCAACAGCAGAGCCGGTCGGGTCGGACGTCGTCGACGGCGGGTCGCAACGTGCCCGCGCCTTCCGCAGGTGTCAGCGGTGCCATCGCCGCGGCGCGCAGCCAGCTCGGCGTGCCGTACCGGTGGGCGGCCTCGTCACCGGGCTCGGGTTTCGACTGCTCGGGCCTCACGTCCTGGGCGTGGGGACGGGCGGGCAAGGCGCTGCCGCACTCCTCGCGGGCGCAATACGCCTCACTTCCGCATGTCCCCCTCGATCAGCTCCAGCCCGGCGACCTCGTCTTCTTCGGCGGACGGAGCGTGAACCACGTCGGCCTCTACATCGGCGGGGGGATGATGATCCACTCTCCTCACAGCGGATCGCAGGTCGAGACGGCGTCGATCTACCGACGGGGCCTCATCGGAGCAGCGCGGCCCTGACGGGCGTGCGCGCCGACCTCGGCCCAGAAGTCGATCGTCAGCTGCTCGAACCTCCGACCGAGCTCGAGCGTGCTCAGCTCCCACTCGCCCGCTTCGCCTGTGATTGCGTCGTGGAGCGCGTCGTACTCCGCCAGCATCTGCTCGTGAACGGCACGCTGCGCGTCAGCGAGCGCGGCGACGTCGCCATCTGACCCCGAGGCGGCGAAGAACAGCTTGAGCAGCCCCAGGTCGCGCACCTCGGTGCCCTCGCCGGTGGGCTCGGCGAGCCACGCCCGCAGCGCCTTCCGCCCGGCCGGAGTGATGCGGTAGAGACGGCGACGGCGGCCGACGGTCTCCACCTCCTCATCGAGGAGACCGGCCGCGGCGAGCCGTGCGGGTTCGGCGTACAGCTGGCTGTGCGGGAACGGCCAGAAGTAGCCGACCGAGCCCGCGACCATCTGTTTGAGGTCGTAGGACGTCACGCGCTCCCGCGCGCGGCGAAGCCGAGGACGAGGTACGACACGGGGTTCAGAGAGATGTCGACGCCGCCAATGGTACGACTCGGACGATAGGGTCCCGGCCCATGGCCGACCCGTTCGAAGGCTTCGATCGACTGTCGTTCACCGCGGATGGCCGGACCTATCCGCTGTTCCGCATCGGGTCAGGGCCTGGTGTCGTCGTGGTGACGGAGATGCCCGGCATCACCCCGAAGGTCGCGGCGTTTCGGGCAACGGCTCGCCGACGAGGGCTTCACCGCCGCGCTCCCGTCGCTGTTCGGCACGCCGGGACGCGAGGTCTCGCTCGGCTACGTGCTTCGGTCGATGGGGCCTGCCTGCGTGGCCAAGGAGTTCGCGGCGCTGGCGAGCGGCAAGACCGCGCCCGTGACGCTGTGGCTGCGCGCGCTGGCCAAGCAGCTGCATTCGGATTGTGGTGGGCCCGGAGTGGGCGCCGTCGGGATGTGCTTCACCGGGGGGTTCGCGCTCGGGATGATGCTCGACGAGACGACGGTCGCTCCGGTCCTGAGCCAGCCTTCCCTGCCGCTCGGCGTGTCGAAGTCTCGGCGCGCCGCGGTCGGCCTGTCGCCGCTGGATCTCTCGGCCGTGAAGGCTCGTGCCGCCGCTGGATGCGACGTGCTCGGCCTCCGGTTCACAGGCGACAAGCTCGTTCCGAAGGAGCGGTTCGAGACGCTCCGCCGAGAGCTCGGTGACCGGTTCATCGGGGTCGAGATCGACTCGTCTGCGGGCAATTCCCACGGCATCCCGAGGAACGCCCACTCCGTGCTCACCGAACACCTCGTCGACGAGCCCGGCCATCCGACCCACGATGCGCTGAACCAGGTCATCACCTTCTTCAAGGACCGCCTGATGGCGTGAGCTCGGGCGGGGTGAGGGTCCACCCCAGCCGTAAATGGGCCGGCCATGCCGACCGCCGAGCTCAATCCCGATCAGCTCGACGCGGTCGTACACGCGGACGGGCCGCTGTTGATCGTCGCCGGCGCGGGGTCGGGGAAGACCCGGGTGCTGACCCACCGCATCGCGCACCTGATCGAGGAGCAGGGCGTCAGCCCGTTCCGCATCCTCGCCATCACATTCACGAACAAGGCGGCCGACGAGATGCGACAGCGGGTCGAGGCGCTCGTCGGCCCGGTCGCGAAGAAGATGTGGGTGTCGACGTTCCACTCCGCCTGCGTGCGCATCCTGCGCCGTGACATCGGCGCGCTCGGGTATCCGTCGTCCTTCACGATCTACGACGAGGCCGACGCGGTGCGCCTCACCGGGTATGTGCTGCGCGACCTCAACATCGACCCGAAGCGCTTTCCCGCCCGCTCGGTGCACGCCGCGATCAGCGCGGCGAAGAACGAGCTCGTGATGCCGGACGAGTACGCGGCGAAGGCGTCGTCGATCTACGAGCGCCGCATCGCTGACATCTACCGCGAGTACCAGACGCGCCTGCATCGAGCGGGGGCGCTCGACTTCGACGACCTGCTCACCCTGACGGTGCGGCTCTTCAACGAGCACCCCGATGTGCTCGCGCACTACCAAGAGCGGTTCGAGCACGTGCTCGTCGACGAGTACCAGGACACGAACCGTGCCCAGAACGAGATCGTCCTGAAGCTCGCGGCCGCCCACCACAACGTGTGCGTGGTCGGAGACAGCGACCAGTCGATCTATCGCTTCCGCGCGGCTGACATCCGGAACATCCTCGAGTTCGAGCAGGCGTTTCCCGACGTCACGGTGATCACGCTCGAGCAGAACTACCGCTCGACGCAAACCATCCTCGACGCGGCGAACGCGGTGATCGCGAACAACCTCGGGCGCAAGCCGAAGAACCTCTGGACCGACCAGGGGATCGGAGATCCAATCGTTCGCTACCACGCGGACGACGAGGGTGACGAGGCCCAGTGGGTCGCACACCAGATCGCCTTGCTGCACGACGAGGATCATCGGCGATGGGGTGACGTCGCGGTCTTCTACCGAACGAACGCGCAGAGCCGCGTCCTCGAGGAGCACTTCATGCGGGTGGGAATCCCGTACAAGGTGCTCGGCGGCACGCGCTTCTACGACCGTCGCGAGGTCAAGGACGCGGTCGCATACTTGCGGGCCGTCGCGAACCCGGCAGATGAGGTGAGCGTCAAGCGGGTCGTGAACGTCCCGAAGCGCGGTGTCGGCGACACGACGGTCGGGCGGGTCGACAACTGGGCGACGAGCCACGGGCTCTCGTTCCACGACGCGCTGCGCGGGGCAGACGAGTCCGGGGTGTCGGTCGCGGCCCAGAGGGGCATTGCCTCGTTTCTCGCGTTGCTCGACGAGGCGAGAGGCATGCTCGACGAAGGGCCCGGCCCGGTGCTCGAGCGCCTGCTCGAAGGGTCGGGATACCTGAAGGAGCTCCAGGCCGAGCACTCGGTCGAGGCCGAAGGTCGCCTCGAGAACCTCGCTGAGCTCATCGGCTCTGCCCGCGAGATGGTCAGCGTGGACGATTTCCTCGAGCAGATCTCGCTGATCTCCGACACCGACGAGCTCGACGGCGACAACGGTGCGGTCGTGCTCATGACGCTCCACTCCGCGAAAGGCCTCGAGTTCCCCGTGGTCTTCCTCATCGGGTGCGAGGACGGCGTCTTCCCGCACATCCGCTCGCTCACCGAGCCCGACGAGCTCGAAGAGGAACGTCGTCTGGCGTACGTCGGCATCACCCGCGCGCGAGCGGCTGTTCGTGAGCCACGCGTGGAGTCGCATGCTCTGGGGCGCGACGCAGTACAACCCGCCGAGTCGCTTCCTCGACGAGATCCCCTCCGAGCTCGTGCAGGTCGTCGACGGCGCCGGTCGCGCACCCGGGCGTGCGTCGATGCGCGCCCACTACCGATCGGATGGGGGCGGGCGCCGCGAGGGCTTCGCGCCGGTCACGGGGGAAGGCCGTGATCGCATCGTGGATCAGGCGATCCGAGCCGGGCAGCAACCCTCGACGACGGGCGCCGAGCGCCTCGGTCTGCGCATTGGCGACGACGTCCGCCACGCGAAGTTCGGTGAGGGCGTGATCCTCGGGATCGAGGGCACCGGAGACAAGGCCGAGGCGATCGTGCGCTTCAGCGGCTTTGGTGAGAAGCGGCTGCTCCTGTCGTGGAGCCCACTCGAGCGGATCGGCCCGTGATCCGCGCCGCGGTGGCCCGGGCGCGCCTCGCGACTGCTGACGACCTGACGCTCGGCTCGTTCCTCGAACGTCTCGCGCAGGTCCACGGCTCCCGCACGCTGATGACGTCACCGAACGAGAAGCTCTCGTTCGCCCAAGCGGCGGAGCGGGTGGAGAGATGGGCGGGCGCGGTGCGAGCGGAGGTCACCGGCGGCAGTCGAGTGGTGCTCATCCTCGAGGGCTATGACCTGCTGCTCGCCTCGCTCGCGGTCTCGCGGGCCGGAGCGCTGCCGGTGCCGATCAACGCGCAGATGCGGCCCGACGAGGTCGACCACGTCGTGAAAGATGCAGGTGCCGCGATGGTGGTGCGGGACGCTGTCGAGCTCTCAGGCGCGACTCGCCTCACGCGGGGCGCCCTCGCTCGGCCCTCCGACGTCGCCGCGCTCTTCTACACCTCGGGGACGACCGGCAAGCCGAAGGGCGTCGAGCTCACCCACCGCGGCCTGCTCGGGTCGATCGGGATGGCGGCACTGTTCCCGAGCGGGCTCCGCCGAGACGAGGCCGTCATCGCGCTTCCGGTTGCGCACATCTACGGGTTCAGCGCCCTGCTCGGCCTCGCCGCGGCGGGCATCCCTGTGCACTACCTCCCCCGCTTCCGACCGACCGATGTGCTCGACGCGATCGAGCAACGGCGCGGCATCGATGTTCATGGGTGTGCCCGCGATGTACCGGCTGATGGACGAAGCCGGCGCGCAGCAGCGCGATCTCAAGAGCGTTCGCGTATGGGGGTCGGGCGCCGATGTCATGCCCGAGGACCTCGCTCGGAAGTTCCAACGGATGGGCGCCAGCGCGACGATGCCGTTCATCGGCTCGGTCGGTGGCGCGCTGTTCGTCGAGGGTTACGGGATGGTCGAGCTCGGGGGTGGCGTGGCGTTGAAGGTCTCGCCGCCGCTCATGCCGTCGATGCTCGTGCCACTGCCGGGCTACCGCTTCCGTGTCGTCGACGACGACGGGCGCGAGGTGAGCCTTGGCCAAGTCGGCGAGCTGCACGTGAGGGGGCCGGGCACGCTGCGCGGCTACTACGGCGACGCCAAGGCGACCGCGGACGCGCTCACGCGCGACGGATGGGTTCGCACTGGCGACCTGGTGCGCAGCTCGGTCGGCAACACCGTTCGGTTCGTCGGGCGCAAGAAGGACGTGATCAAGCACGGCGGGTACTCGGTGTACGCCGCCGAAGTCGAGGCGGCCCTCGGCGACCACCCCGACGTGCTCGAGGCCGCCGTGCTCGGGCTCCCCGACCCCCGCAAGGGTGAGGTGCCGGTCGCCGCGGTGAGAGTGCGCCCCGGGTCGACGCTGACCGGGCCACAGCTCGTGGCGTGGGCTGCTGACCATCTCTCGGACTACAAGGCCCCGCGTCAGGCCGTCATCGTCGACGAGCTGCCTCGCACTGGCACCAACAAGGTGCAGAAGCTGGGCCTCGTCGGTCTGTTCGACGCCCCCAGCTGATCATGGCGCGGTTGTCGTCGAACGGCCCGTGACGAGGATCGTCGTCGAGGTCGTGGTCGTCGACGGTCCCTGACCGGGGCGTCCGCCCGGCGTCAGGTCCACGATCAGCACGCCGTCGTCGGTGACGCGCGTGGGGTAGTGGGGGAGGTCGCCGCCGTCCTGCGGGAACGTCTCGTGCGCGCACGGATCGGTGAACACAACCGCGGCCTCATCCCACACGACGGTGCACTCTCGAGGTGACCCGGGCACGCGCGCCTCGAATGCGACCCAGCCGACATCCTCGTCGCTCCCGATGTGGTTGACGTAGATGTCCCGAGTCCCGCCGATGAGCAGGTCTTGGAAGAGAAGCGGGCCATCGCTCTCGATCCGCTCGGCGAGTGCGTCGACCTCGCCCACCTCGAACTCGTCGTCACCGAGGCGCACCTCGGTGTCGCCTCCGCTGGTCAGGAGCGCGGTGGCCAGAAACAGACCTGCTGCCCCGACGGCCGCGATCACCGCGATGACCGTCGCCCGGTTGCGCCGCCGCTTGTCGGGCCGCGCGGGCCGGTATCCGGACGGTGTGCCGGATTGGGTGGGGGAGGCGGACACCGACCTATTGTGCCGGTCTTGTGAATCGCCGCTATCGGGTCGTCGTCGCGAAGCCCGGCCTCGACGGACACGATCGTGGCGCGAAGGTCATCGCCCGTGCATTGCGCGACGCGGGCTTCGAGGTCGTCTACACCGGACTGCACCAGACTCCCGAGCAGATCGCGGAGACCGTCGTGCAGGAAGACGCCGACGCGGTCGGTCTCTCACTGCTGTCGGGCGCGCATCTCACGCTGTTCCCTCGGGTGATCGACGAGCTCGCCGCGCGCGGTCGTGACGACGTCCTTGTCTTCGGCGGCGGTGTGATCCCCAGCGCGGACATCCCCGTGCTCAAGGAACAGGGTGTGGCCGAGATCTTCACCCCGGGCGCCAACCTCACTGCGGTGAGCAGCTGGCTCGAGCATGCCCTCGACGCGCTGGACCGAGAGAACCGAGCCGAGAACTAACAGGGAGTAGTCGTGGATCTCTTCGAGTACCAGGGCAAGCAGTACTTCGCCCGCTTCGGCATCCCCGTGTCGCCCGGTGGCGTCGCCGACACCGTGGACGACGCGGTCGCCGAGGCCGACAAGGCCGGCTATCCGGTCGTCGTGAAGGCGCAGGTACAGGTCGGCGGTCGTGGCAAGGCGGGCGGCATCAAGCTGGCCGACGACGCCTGAAGAGGTGCGCGCTCCACGCCGGGAACATCCTCGGCATGGACATCAAGGGGCACGTCGTGAAGCGCGTCTGGGTCGAGCACGCCTCCGACATCGCGGACGGAGTACTACGCGAGCTTCACGCTCGACCGCTCGGCGAAGAAGTACCTCGGCATGGTGTCGGCGCAGGGCGGCGTCGAGATCGAGCAGGTCGCCGACGAAGACCCGGACGCGATCGTGAAGACCTGGATCGATCCGGTCGACGGGCTGAGCCGCGAGCAAGCCCGTGAGTCGTCGATCGCCGCGAAGCTGAACCCCGAGGCGATCGACGGCGCGGTCGACATCCTCGCGAAGCTGTACCGACTGCTATCGTCGAGGGTGACTGCGACCTTGTGGAGATCAACCCGCTGATCCTCACGCCCGAGGGCAAGGTGCACGCGCTCGACGCCAAGGTGAGCCTCGACGACAACGCCGCGTTCCGCCATCCGGAGTGGGAGCGAGTACGCGGCCACAGAAGAGCTCGACGAGCGGGAGCAGCTGGCTCAGGAGAAGGGCCTCCAGTACATCGGCCTCGACGGCAGGTCGGCATCATCGCGCAACGGCGCCGGCCTCGCGATGAGCACGCTCGACGTCGTCAACCAGGTCGGCGGCCGCGCCGCGAACTTCCTCGACATCGGCGGCGGTGCCAGTGCGGACGTGCATGGCCGCCGCGCTCGAGGTGATCAACTCCGACGAGAAGGTCAAGGCCATCCTGGTCAACATCTTCGGTGGCATCACGAAGGGCACGAGGTCGCGAACGGCATCGTCGAGGCCCTTGGTCGGGTCGACGTGAAGGCACCGATCGTGATCCGGCTCGACGGCACTCTGGCCGACGAGGGACGTCGGATCCTCGCCCCGTTGCTGTCGGACCGCTTGATCAGCCAACCGACGATGCTCGACGCCGCCCGCAAGGCAGTCGCGCTCGCTGAAGGGAGCAAGTGATGGCGATCTTCGTCGACGAAAGCACGAAGGTCTTCGTCCAAGGACTCACGGGTGGCCAGGGTCGCTTCCACGGGCTGCGCAACCGCGACTACGGCACGAAGGTCGTCGCGGGTGTGACGCCCGGGAAGGGCGGTCAGGACGTCGAAGGCATCCCGGTCTTCGACTCGGTCGCCGACGCCGTCGCCACGACCGGCGCCAACGCGTCCTTCATCTCGGTGCCTCCCAAGGCTGCGCCCTCGGCAATTCTCGAGGCCGCAGCCGCCGGACTGCCGTTCGTCGTGTGCATCACCGAGGGCATCCCGGCGCACGACGAGGCGCGGGTCTTCAACACGCTCCTTCGTGACCACGCCGGAACGCGGCTGCTCGGGCCGAACTGCCCGGGCATCATCAGTCCGGGCAAGTGCAACATCGGGATCACCGCCGGCGAGATCGCGGAGCCGGGCGGTCCGGTCGGCATCGTGAGCCGCTCGGGCACGCTCACCTACCAGGCTCTCTACGAGCTGAAGCAGAAGGGCATCGGCGTCACGACGTGCGTGGGCATCGGCGGCGACCCCGTGCCGGGCATTTCGTTCATCGACTGCTTGCGCGAGTTCCAGGCGACCCCGACACCCACGCCGTGATGATGATCGGCGAGATCGGTGGTTCCGCCGAGGAGGAAGCGGCCGCGTTCATCGCCGCCGAGATGGACAAGCCGGTCGTGGCCTACGTCGCGGGAGTCACCGCACCAGCGGGCAAGAAGATGGGCCACGCCGGTGCGATCGTGTCGGGAGGCAAGGGAACGGCGCAGGGAAAGATGGACGCGCTCGCCGAAGCGGGCGTGACCGTCGCGCAGAACCCGACCGAGGCCGGTGATCGGATGGCCGAGCTCGTCGCTCGGCTCTAGCTCGTCAGGCCGACGGAGGCGGAGGCGGAGGCGAGCCGGGAGGAGGCGGCGGGGCCGGAGGCGACGCGCCGGGTGCGCCCGGCGCCGCGCCGCCACCCTTGGCGGCTTGCGGGTCGAATCCGATCGTCTCCATGACCGAGCCGGCGACCAGGGCGATCGCGCCCAGCAGCATGAACCAGAAGCCGATGCCGAAGTCGAGGCCGCCCTTGTCGACGATGAGGTACCCGAGCATCAGCAGCCCCGCGAAGACCGACAGCGCGAGCCGGATCTGCTTCCAGGTGAACCCGACGACTGGCTCGGGGAACTTCACGTTCGCGAACTTCATGAGAGCGACCGAGCCGCCGACGATCAGTCCGAAGATCGCGACGAACGTGGCGATGGGGAACAGTCCGCTGCCCCACGCGCTCCGGCTGACGCTGCCGAACTTGTAGAACGCGAAGAACGAGAACAGCAGGCAGACAACGCCGCCGGCCATCATGACCCAGTCGGGGACTGTCGGTTTGTTGTCCACTACAGCGCCTCCCAAGTGATGCCGGACTGCAGCACCGTACCCAATGGCGCTCCCGAAGTGACGGACCTGAGGTGACGGATCGGTGTACCTCGCAGAACTAGGTTGCCTCTGGTGCGGATCGGGGTCCTCGCGTCAGGAACGGGCACGAACCTCGAAGCCATCCTCGAAGCCGGGTTGCCGGTCGTGGTGATGGTCGCCGACCGGCAGTGCCGTGCCCTGCAGGTCGCGGCCGACGCTGGCGTCGAGTCGGTCCTGGTGGAGCGCACCTCGTTCGGGCCGAGCTTCGACCGCCTCGCGTACACGCACCAGGTGATCGACGCCCTCGAGGCGAGGGGCGTCGAGCTCGTGGCGATGGCGGGGTTCATGACCATCCTCGACAAGCCGTTCGTCGACCGGTGGCCGGGCCGCGTGCTCAACACACACCCGTCGCTGCTCCCGGCATTTCCGGGTGCCCACGGCGTGCGCGACGCCCTCGAGGCCGGGGTCAAGGTCACGGGCTGCACGGTCCACGTCGCGACAGCGGATCTCGATGCGGGGCCGATCGTGGCGCAGAGGCCGGTCGACGTGCTCGACGACGACACGGTCGAGTCACTGCACGAGCGCATCAAAGAGGTCGAGCGGGCGCTCTACCCCGCTGCGATCGCGTCGTTCATGGAGGAGATGGAGGGGGTCGAGTGAGGGCGTTGCTGTCCGTCTACGACAAGTCCGGCATCGTCGACCTCGGGCGGGGCCTCCACGATCTCGGATGGGAGCTCGTCTCGAGCAGCAACACCGCCCGAGCCCTGCGCGAGGCCGGCCTGCCCGTCACCGAGGTGGCCGACGTGACGGGCGTGGCGGAGATGCTCGGACACCGGGTCGTGACGTTGCATCCGAACATCCACGGCGGCCTGCTCGCCGACCTCGACAACCCCGACCACGTCGCGGATCTCGAGCGGCACGGGATCACGCCGATCGGCCTGATCGTCTCGAACCTCTATCCGTTCGTCGAGCGTCCGGACGTGGAGACGATCGACATCGGTGGGCCGGCCATGGTGCGCGCCGCGGCAAAAAATCACGCGCACGTCGCAGTCGTCGTCGACCCAGGTGACTACGCCGCGGTGCTCGAAGAGCTGCGCCGAGATGGCGCGGTCTCCCTCGCGACGCGCCGTGTGCTCGCCCGAAAGGCGTTCGCGCACACGTCCGCCTACGACGCCGCGATCGCGGCGTGGCTGACCGACGGCGCTGATCTCCTGCCCATGACCCTGTCGCTCACGCTCGACCGCGTGCAGCAGCTGCGCTACGGCGAGAACCCGCATCAGGCGGGCGCGCGCTACCGGTTGCGCGGAGCGAAGAGCTGGTGGGACGACGCGGTGCAGCACGGCGGCAAGGAGCTCTCGTACCTCAACCTGTTCGACGCCGAAGCCGCGTGGCGGCTCGTCCATCAGCTCGGCGACCGTCCCGCCGCGGTGATCGTCAAGCACGCCAACCCGTGCGGCGTCGCGATGGGCGACGACATCACGAGCGCTTACGTCGCTGCGCACGAGTGCGACCCGGTGTCTGCGTTCGGCGGGATCGTCGCGCTGAACCGCCCGGTGCCCGACTCGCTCGCCCAGGCCCTCGCTCCCGTATTCACCGAAGTGGTGGTCGCGCCCGACTACGACGATCAGGCGCTCGCGACCCTCACCGCGAAGAAGAACCTGCGCGTGCTGTCGGCAGGCCCTCCGGGGGCGCGGGGGCTCGACCTGCGCTCGATCGACGGCGGCTTGCTCGTGCAAGGGGCCGACACGGTCTCGCTCGACCGTTCGGCGTGGCGGGTCGTGACGAAGGTCGCGCCGACCGAGGAACAGTGGCGTGACCTCGAGCTCGCGTGGATCGTGTGCGCGGCAGTGTCGTCGAACGCCATCGTGCTCGTCGGCAATGAACGCGCCGTCGGCATCGGCGCGGGCCAGCAGAACCGCGTCGACTCGGCCCGCATCGCGCTCACACGGGCAGCCGGTCGCGCCGCGGGAGGGGCGTGCGCGAGCGACGCCTTCTTCCCCTTTCGCGATGGTCTCGACGTCGCAGCCGAAGCGGGTGTCGCCGCGGTGATCCAGCCCGGAGGCTCCGTGCGAGATGACGAGGTGATCGCGGCCGCCGACGAGCACGGCCTCGCTATGGTTTTCACGGGCGAGCGCCACTTCCGCCACTAGGGCGATCGGGCGTGCCTCGGGTGTCGCGGATCGCTCGGCGCCACCATCGGCCGTACGCCCCTGCCCGGGACCAGGGCCCAGCTCGCGTGTGTCTTCTTGTCGTGGTGCTGGTCGCAGAGGTGGTCGAGTTCGTCGAGGCGAGTGTGCTTGGTCTTCGCATACTCGGCTCCGTACACGTGATCCGCCTCGAGGCGCGCCCGGCGACCGCAGTGCTCCACTGAGCACGTCGGTTGCTCCCACAGAAGCGCGATCTTCTGCGCGGCCGTTGGGCCTCGGCCCGCACTCGTGACGTTGCGCACCTCGACCCCCTTGGTGACGACGAGACGCAGCAGCGCATCACCAAGGAGCCTCCGGGCCACGCCGACCGGCACTTGCCCGACCCCGGCGATCTCGCACACCTCGTCACCCTTCGCCCGGCCGCGCACCAGCGCGTCGAGATCGACCCGGATCACCGCGGTGTGCGTCGGAGCCCTGCTCGGCGACGCGCCACGGGCCCGGCGAGCCATCTCGACCACTGCGTCGGTGACGTAGGCCTCGCGGCGCTCACGCGTGCCGGCTCGGCGGGCCGCGTTGAACAGCTCGTCGACGATCGGGTTCAACGTGACATCGATCTCGGCGAGGTCTTCCGCGGTCGATTGCACGTGGAGGTGGTGGAAGCCGTCTCCCGATGTGTACCGCCGACCGCAGCGCTGCTCGCGCAACCGAGCGTGGGTCGCCTCGGGATCGGAGTCGGCGGCAGCGGTCACCCTCGCGCAGCGCTCGCGCAGCTGTCCGACCGTGAGGTCCGCCGCGGTGGCGAGCAAGGCGGACTCCGCGGCCGGGTTCGCGGCAGCCGCAGTAGTGATCGCGTGGACCTGCGACGGCGAGAGCCTGCCCTCGCGCGCAACAGCAGAGGTCGCCTCGAGCTCGGCCAACCGTGCCCCGACCTCGATCGCCGCCTTGGCGGCGGCAGGAGTGACCCCGGTCAGCGCGGCGATATGGGATTCCGGTGACACTGACGACGAGGACAGATGGACCGACGTCGTCGCGAGCCGTGCCGCCAGGATCGCCTTCATCGTGGCGCCGACCGACTCGAGCGCGGCCGCGGTCCCCAAGGCCCGCTCGCAGTCCTCAGGCGACAACAAGAGTGGATCGAGACGGGTGGCCACAGCCCGCGCCGAGGCCAGCACGGTGTCGATCTCACGCAGGCTCACGGACATCGCCGAACCCCAAGGTCCAGACCACTGCACGGCAGCCGCTCGGGGTGGGCTGCGAAACCTCTGATGCGACCTTACAGAGGGGGTGTGACATTCCCTGGAGACGTGCTCGGCCGTGTCGCCGTTCCCGCGAATCGTCTGGCAGGCTGAGCCCGTGAACATCCACACCCACAGCTACGACGCCGTGATCGTGGGGGCAGGGGGGGCCGGCCTACGGGCGGCGATCGAGGTGGCCGGCAAGTGCCGGACCGCAGTCATCACCAAGCTCTATCCCACCCGCTCGCACACGGGGGCGGCGCAGGGCGGCATGTGCGCCGCACTGGCGAACGTCGAAGAGGACTCGTGGGAGTGGCACACGTTCGACACGGTCAAGGGCGGCGACTATCTCGTCGACCAGACCGCCGCCGAGATCATGTGCCGCGAGGCGATCGACGCGGTGATCGAGCTCGAGCACTTCGGCTTGCCGTTCAACCGCACGCCCGAGGGTCGCATCGACCAGCGTCGGTTCGGCGGTCACACCCGCAACCACGGTGAGGCACCGGTGCGGCGAGCCTGCTACTCGGCCGACCGCACTGGCCACATGATCCTGCAGACGCTCTACCAGCAGTGCGTCGCGCGCGAGGTCAACTTCTTCAACGAGTACCAGGTGCTCGATGTGGTGTTCGAGGGCGAGGGTGCCGATCGTCGGGTCGCAGCGGCCGTCGCGTACGAGCTCGCGACCGGCGACCTCCACGTCTTCCAGACGAAGGCGATCCTGTTCGCGACGGGTGGCTTCGGGAAGATGTTCAAGATCTCGTCGAACGCGCACTCGCTGACCGGTGATGGGCCCGGTCTGCTCTACCGCCGTGGCATCCCGATGGAAGACATGGAGATGTTCCAATTCCATCCGACCGGCATCTACAAGATGGGGATCCTCCTCTCAGAGGCCGCCCGGGGCGAGGGGGGCATCCTGCGCAACAGCGACGGCGAGCGCTTCATGGAGCGTTACGCGCCGACGGTGAAAGACCTCGCGCCGCGGGACATGGTGAGTCGCGCCGAGCTGCTCGAGATCCGCGAGGGACGCGGCGCTGGCCCCCACAAGGACCACATCATGCTCGACCTCACGCACCTTCCTCCCGAGCAGATCGACGCCAAGCTTCCGGACATCACCGAGTTCGTGCGCACCTATCTCGGCATCGAGCCGAAGACGGATCTGATCCCGATCCAGCCGACGGCGCACTACGCGATGGGCGGCATTCCGACGAACGTCGACGGCGAGGTCGTCGTCGACGCGATGGGCACGGTGCTGCCGGGTCTCTATGCCGCGGGGGAGTGCGCGTGCGTGTCGGTGCACGGAGCGAACCGGCTCGGCACCAACTCGCTGCTCGACATCGTGGTTTTCGGTCGGCGCGGGGGTCAGGCGATGGCGGAGTTCGTTGCGACCGCAACGATGCCCGAGCCTCAGGCCGACGCTGCCGACGACACGAAGGCTCGCATCGAGCGGCTGCTCGCGTCGACCGGCAAGGAGAACATCGCCGACATCCGCACCGAGCTGCAGGACGAGATGATGGACAAGGCGTCGGTGTTCCGCACCGAGGAGAGCCTCGCCGAGATGCTCGACATCCTCGCCGGCCTGAAGGATCGCTACGAGGGCGTCGGAGTGCAGGACAAGGGCGCGGTGTTCAACTACGACCTCACCGAAGGCCTCGAACTCGGGTACCTGCTCGACCTTGCCGAGTGCCTCGTCGTGTCGGGTCGAGCCCGCACCGAGAGCCGCGGCGCGCACTGGCGTGAGGACCATCCGTTGCGCGACGACGCGAACTGGATGAAGCACACGCTCGCATGGCGCGAGGACGATGGTTCGGTCCGCCTCGGCTACAAAGAGGTCGACTCGGGCAAGTACCTACCCATGGAACGGAAGTACTGAGATGGTCGCTGTCCACCTCAAGGTGAAGCGCTACGACCCCGAAGTCGACAAGAAGCCTCGCTGGCAGGAGTACGAGGTCGAGATCGACTCGAAGGATCGTGTGCTCGACGCGCTGCACGAGGCGAAGTGGCACCACGATGGCACGCTCACGTTCCGGCGCTCGTGCGCACACGGCGTGTGCGGCTCGGACGCGATGGTGATCAACGGCCAGAACGGCCTCGCCTGCGGGCAGCTCATCGAGAACGTCGGCACCGACATCACGCTCGAGCCGATCCGAGGCCTCCCGGTCATCAAGGACCTCGTCGTCGACATGGAGCCCTTCTTCGCGCAGTACCGCTCGATCCTGCCGTACCTCATCAACAGCGACGACCCGGGGTACAAGGAGAGGTACCAGTCGGCCGAGGATCGTGAGCGGTACGACGACACGACGAAGTGCATCCTGTGCGCCTGCTGCACGACGTCGTGTCCTGTGTACTGGGGCAACTCGTCCTATGTCGGACCAGCGGCGATCGTCGGCGCCCACCGGTTCATCTTCGACTCGCGCGACGAGGCCGCCGGTCAGCGCCTCGACATCCTGAACGAGCGCTCCGGCGTGTTCCGGTGCCGCACGGCGTTCAACTGCACGGACGCCTGCCCTCGCGGCATCAAGGTGACCCAGGCCATCGAAGAGGTGAAGCGGGCACTGCTTTTCGACCGAGTCTGAGCGGTGGCACGAGCGTTTCACCTGGTGAATCCGCATTTCGCACAGTCGCGGATCGCTCCCTAGACTCCCCCGGACCTTTCAGCCAGATTGCGCCGCGAGACGCGCGCGGCCGCACAACGAGGGGACTTCGTGACGCACATCCTCGCCGCCGAGGGCGGCTACCAAGAGTTCACGCTGTCGGGCGGCGAGTGGGCGATCCTCATCGCCTGCGCGCTGACGGCGCTGCTCGCCATCGTCGTCGGCTTCGCCCTCGCGCGGCTCGTGCTCGCCGAAGACGCGGGGACGCCGAAGATGCAGGAGATCGCGAAGGCGATCCAAGAGGGCGCCAGCGCGTACCTCAACCGGCAGTTCAAGACGATCGTGCTCATCCTGATCCCGCTCGCCGTGGTCGTGTTTCTCACGTCGGTTGCGGTGGTGAAGCCGAACGAGACGGACGCGTTGTCGTTCGGCGAGTCCGGGTTGTACCGCACGCTCGCGTTCATCCTCGGCTGCTTCATGTCGGGCCTCACCGGCTTCATCGGGATGACGCTCGCGACGCGGGGCAACGTCCGTACTGCGGCCGCCGCGAAGACCGGGTCGATGCCCGCCGCGCTGAAGGTCGCGTTCCGCACCGGTGGCGTCGCCGGCATGTTCACGGTCGGCCTCGGCCTGCTCGGCGCGACGGTCATCATCATGATCTTTCAGAACACGGCGACGGCGATCCTCATCGGGTTCGGCTTCGGTGGCTCGCTGCTCGCGTTGTTCCTCCGAGTAGGCGGCGGCATCTTCACGAAGGCGGCCGACGTCGGCGCCGACCTCGTGGGCAAGGTCGAAGCCGGCATCCCCGAGGACGACCCCCGCAACCCGGCCACGATCGCCGACAACGTGGGCGACAACGTCGGTGACTGCGCCGGCATGGCTGCCGACCTCTTCGAGAGCTACGAGGTCACGCTCGTCGCCGCGATCATCCTCGGCGTCTCCGCGTTCCACTCGATCTATCCGGACGACCCGAGCAAGTGGGCGCTCGGGCTCGTCTTTCCCGCTCGCCTGTCGTGCCATCGGCGTGATCGCGTCGATCATCGGTCTCTTCTCCGTCCGCGCCACCGAGAAGGACAAGTCGGCCATGACGCCGATCAACCGTGGCTTCGCCGTCGCCGGCATCCTCACCGTCCTCGGCACGCTCGTGCTGGCGCTCGTCTACGTCGGCAACGACGAGGGCACGCTCACCAACCCCGGTTGGCGGGTCTTCGCTGCGGTCGTGATCGGCCTCGTGCTCGCACAGATCGTGAGCCGGCTCACCGAGTACTTCACGTCCACCGAGACGCGACCAGTCCGTGAGATCGCCGAGGCGGCCCGTACCGGCCCCGCGACCACCGTGCTCTCGGGCATCGCCTCGGGTCTCGAGTCTTCGGTCTGGGCGATCATCGCGATCGCGATCGCCATCGGCACTGCGATCGCACTCGGCGGTGGAAACCTCCAGTTCGTCTTCTACCTGGTCGCCCTCACCGGCATGGGCATGCTCGCCACGACCGGCGTCATCGTGTCGGAGGACACGTTCGGCCCGGTCGCCGACAACGCCGCCGGCATCGCCGAGATGTCGGGTGAGTTCGACGGCGAGGCCGAGCGCATCATGGTCAGCCTCGACGCTGTCGGCAACACCACCAAGGCCGTCACCAAGGGCTTCGCGATCGGGTCGGCGGTCATCGCTGCGGTTGCACTGTTCGCGTCGTTCATCGAGACGATCGGCGCCGAGCTCAACCTCGACGCGGTCGGCAACGCGCTCTTCCGCGACCCGCTCACGCAGATCAACGTCGCCGACCCGAAGACGTTCATCGGTCTGCTCGTCGGCGGCTCGATCGCGTTCATGTTCAGCTCGCTCGCGATCCGGGCTGTGGGCCGCACGGCCGCCACCGTCGTGCAAGAGGTGCGCAGCCAGTTCGCCGACGGCAAGATCATGAGCGGCGAGAAGCTGCCCGACTACGGCCCGGTCATCGACATCTGCACCAAGGCCTCGCTGCGTGAGCTCGCCACGCCGGCGCTGCTCGCCGTGCTCACGCCGGTCATCATCGGATTCGGCATCAACTACTTCGCGCTCGGCGCGTTCCTCGCCGCGGTCATCCTCACCGGGCAGCTGATGGCGAACTTCCTGTCGAACTCCGGTGGCGCGTGGGACAACGCGAAGAAGTACATCGAGGACGGCCACGAGGGCGGCAAGGGCTCCGAGGCGCACAAGGCCGCGGTCATCGGCGACACCGTCGGCGACCCGTTCAAGGACACCGCCGGCCCGGCGCTCAACCCGCTGATCAAGGTGATGAACCTCGTGTCGCTGCTGATCCTGCCCGCGGTCATCAACCTGCAGGACAACGACGGCGCTCGGTTCACGGTGGCGGGTGGTGCGCTCCTCATCCTGCTCGGCGCGATCGCGTTCGCGAAGCGCAGCACGGGCTCGATGACCGACGTCGCCGTCGGCACCGGCTGCTCCCGCGGCTGCCGCGCCGGTCAGCCAGACCGCGGTCTAGCGCTGGTCACTGCTTCGGAGCCTTCCTCTTCTGCCGGCGGTACTCCAACCACACGGGGATCACCGACAGGAGGATGATCCCGAAGATGATCGGCAGGAGGTACTTGTCGATGTTCGGCACCGTCTCACCCAGCCAGTAGCCGAGCATCGTCACTCCGACCGCCCACAGGAACGCGCCGATCACGTTGTAGGCGACGAACGTGCGGTACCGCATGCTGCTGACGCCGGCCAGGATCGGGGCGAACGTGCGCACCACCGGCACGAAGCGAGCGAGCACGATCGTCTTCGACCCGTGGTGCTCGAAGAACTCTTCCGCTCGTTCGACGTTGTCGTGCTTGAACCATCGCGAGTCCGGTCGTTTGAAGATGCTCGGACCGACCTTCTTTCCGAACGCATAGCCGACCTGGTCGCCGATGAACGCGGCCAAGAAGCACCCGACGAGGATCACGGCCAGGTTGAGGCGCCCCTGCGAGGCGAGCAGGCCCGCGGTGAACAGCAACGAGTCACCGGGGAGGAAGAAGCCGATCAGCAGGCCTGACTCCGCGAAGATGATCGCGATCAGCCCGATCGTCCCGAACGTCCGGATGAGGTGCTCGGGAGACAGGCTCAGCGCGGCCAGCACGTGCACGACGTCCGACCCTACGGGGCGGGCTTCCCGCGGAGCCATTCATGCCAGCCGCCCTCGTCCATGACCCGCTCGACGAGGATCGGCGGGCCGGATGCCGTGTCGATCCGAAGAGGCGCCCTCATGCCGCGTCGCTCGTGCGCAGGCGGATGCGGCCAGTGCAGGAGGCCCCATTCGTGTCGCCAGCGACCTCTCACATCGACGGCCAACGTGTCGTCGGCAATGAGGATCTCGCCCATCACGGTCGCGTCGATCGAGTAGCCGTCGGGCAGCTCGACCGGGTCCATCGTGGCCTCCCACTCGAGGTCGAACCCGACCGGAACGACATCGCCGCGCTGCGCGCCGAGCGCGTCCTCGGGATCGTCGAGCGAGACGGCGTAGGCCTCGTTCGCGACCGTCCAGTGCTCGAGCGGCGTCTCGCACACGTGGTCGGCCCACAGGCTGGCGCCGCGGATGGTCAGCGAGCTCGTCGGCAGGTGCAGCTCGGTGTCGACCAACGTGAGGAGAGGATGCCCGTCGCGCACCACCGTTGCCCAGTACCAGGCGTGACGGGACGGCGGATCGAGAGTGATCGCGGCGACAGCCCCGAACGAACCCTGCTTGTCCCACGCCTCGAACGTCCACCGCTCTCGCCAGTCGTCGCCCTCGGGCTCGTGGCGACCTTCGGCGAAGTCGTGGATCATGGGATCAGGTCGTAGTAGGGGCCTTCGTCGGCATTCGCGGTGTTCGTGCCTTCCAGCTGCGAGACGAAGTCGTACAACGCTGGGGGGATGTCACGGGGGACGGTCCAGTCGAGCTGGTCGGCGATGCCGGCCGCCAGCGCGAACGGCCGCAGGAACGAGAAGTACACGTACGCGCCGCAGCGGATCTTCTCGTGTCGGTCCATCGCGGCGATGTTCCGGTAGTGCGCTGACTGCGCCTTGCGAACGGCCGCGACGATCGGTTCGATCTCGTCGAGCGGGACCGGATGGAGCGTCCCGGTGTCGGTGGTGGTGAACAGCCCGAAGCGCACGAGGCGGTCGAGGTAGTCCTCCGGGTCCGTGTACGACGTGCCGAAATCGGTGACCCGGAACGTCACGTCGTCGAGCACGAGCGCGGCGGTCAGGTTCGAATACGGCACATCGGCAGCGACGTCACTCCACCAGAAGTCGCTCCTCGCCAGCTGCGCGAAGTCGCGGACGAGCAGGACCTGGCCTGCCTGCCCCGGGACCGTGTAGGGCCCGGTGTCCTGCGCGCCCGACCTCGTGTCGAACCACATGAGGAACAGGTACCCGACGAGGGTCGCGTTGAGCTTCTTGACGAGTGCGCGCTGCTCGTCGTCGACCCGCACGGTCCCCGCGAGCAGCTCATTCGCAACGGCTCCCTCGTAGGGCCGCACGTCGTTCGTGTCCCACGCTTGGAGGTTGCCGTCGCCTCGAAAGGCGAGGGCGCCTCGCTCCCAGAAGTCGAGCACGGCGTAGGCACGGTCAGGGTCATTGGCATCCATGCCCGTCCCGGCGACGACCCTGCGTCCGAGCAGCCAGAAGTTCGGCACACCCCACAGGTGCACGGTGTTGATGCGTGTACCCGGCCGGCGGCCGACGAGCCCGATCTCCTCTGCTGGCATCGCGGCTTCGATGGCGTGGATCATCTCGGGATAGCGGTACCAGCATTCGACGCACGCCGTGATGATGTACGCCGACACCGGGATCAGCTTCGACTCGAGTGATGTGCGCTCCGCGCTCAACGCCCGCGCGATCGGCGCGTGATACGCGATGAGGCGGTTCGCCTCCGCCTTCTTGTCGCGCTGCTGCTCAGGCACGGACGAGCCCCCGCTCACCCGAGCAGTCGACCTCGATCTCGTCGCCGTTGGCCGGCTCACTGCTTGTGAAGACGCACGCCATGACGCACGGCACCTGGAACTCGCGGCTCACGATGCCGATGTGGCTGCGCGGCGTTCCGCTCGTGCAGATCACGGCGGTGAGCTCGTGGTAGATCGGCGCGAGGAACGTCGCGCCCGCATCTCGGACAAGGGCGACGACGCCGTCGGCGCCGGTGTCCATGAGCGCGAGGACATCGTCGGGAGTCTCGATCGCGCGGAAGCGACCTCGCACCGCTGCGGCGTCGAACACCTTCGTGCCCTCGCCGATCTCGCGCATGGCCGGGCACACTACCGAGGTGGCGAAGTACTTGAGCCAGGAGTGGATCGACGAGCTCGATCGCGCCGCAAGGGCGAGCGATCTCGTGCACACGGCCGCTCCGGACCTCGTCTTCGTCGTGGAGCACGAGGTGACCGGGGGACCGGATGGGCCGGTCCGCTACCACATCGCGTTCGACCGGGGCGCCGTGCGCCTGCACCTCGGCCCAGCCGAGCGGGCCGACGCGTGCTTCACCGAAGACTTCGAGACTGCGGTTGCGGTGAGCAGCGGCTCGATCAACGCACAGAGCGCGTTCATGACCGGGCGGCTGCGGGTGCGGGGCGACATGGAGAAGCTGATCGCAGCCCAGCCCGCGATCGAAGCCCTCGACCGCGCGGTCGAAGCGGCGAGAGCGAGGACGACCTATGCCTGAGCTCCCCGAGCTGCAGGCTCACGCCGAGCGTCTCACCGCAGCCTGGCGCGGCAATGTCCTGCGGAAGTTCACGCCTCTCTCGTTCACCGCGATGAAGACCGCAGTGCCGCCGGCTCGCGACGCGCTCGACCATCCGCTCGTGGAGGTCGGGCGGAGAGGCAAGTACCTCCTGCTCGACTTCGAGGCGCTCACGTTCGCAGTGCACCTGATGCAGGGTGGACGACTCAAGCCCGATGAGAAGCAGGCGGTGAAGCCGCGCGGCGGGATCGCGCGTTGGGTCTTCGACGATCGGAGCGCGTTGCTTCTCACGGAGGCGGGCAAGGAGCACCGCGCCGGCGTGTGGACTGATCCCGAGATCGCGACGGCGGACCTCGGCCCAGAAGCCGATCAGGTGACGGCGGAGCAGCTCGCGAAGCTCTTCGGCGAGCACTCGATGCGGGTGCACAAGTTCCTCCGCGACCAGGGATGCATCGCAGGGCTCGGCCGTCGGCTTGCGAACGAGATCTGTCACCGGGCCAAGGTCTCGCCGTTCGCGTCGACGACGAAGCTGGGGATGGACGGCGCGGAGGCGGTCGTCGCCGCGATCCACGACTGCGTCGACGAGTCGCTCGCCTACGAGCGCAGTCGCGACGACATGAGCGCGTCGGCCGATCGTCCCGGGGCTGTGCACCACCGGAAGGGCGAAGCGTGTCCCGTCTGCGGCGACTCAGTGCGCGAGGTCTCGTACTCGGCGTACACGGTGAACTACTGCCCGACGTGCCAGACCGGCGGGAAGGTGCTCGCGGACAACACGACGAGCAAGTTTCTCAAGTGAGTGTGATCTCGTTGCGCAACGGTTCGCCGCTCGCATAGCGCGCCAGGTTGTCGACGAGGAGGTCGTCGTAGCGGCCGTACCGGTCGAAGCCGCCCGCGGAGTTGTGCGGTGTCAACACGACGTGGGGATGGGTCCACAGCGGGCTGTCGTCGGGCAATGGCTCGTTCTGCATCACGTCGAGGATCGCCGCGCTGGGCCGGCCCTTGTCGAGAGCGGCGACCAGCGCCCTCTCGTCGATCAGCGAGCCCCGGGCGATGTTCACGAGCACCGATCCAGGGGCCATCGCCTCGAGGAACGCCGCGTCGACGAGCGGCGGTGAGTCCGCAGTCGATGGCAGACACAGGACCACGACGTCGGTCGAGGGGAGCGCACCGCGGAGCTCGCTGGGCGAGACGATTGCATCGGCCGGCTCGTGACCCGTAGGACTGCGCCGGCAGCCCACCACTCGAGCGCCGAACGCCCGTGCCCGCACCGCCACCGCGTGCCCGATCGTGCCGAGCCCGATGATCAGCCAGGTCGTGCCCGCCACCTCGCGGAACTGATGTCGGTCCCAGGCCCGGCGCCGCTGTGCGTCGCGCCACAGCTCGGCTTGCTGGAAGACGTCGAGCACCGAGCGGAGCACGTACTCGCTGATCGGGATGTCGGTGACATGCGCGTTCGTGAGGCGGACCCCACGCTCGAGGACCGCCGTGAACACCGGGCTGTCGAGGCCCGCGTTGGGCACGCTCAGCCAGCGCAAGGTCGCGCTGCGGAGGACGATCCCGAAGAACGGCCGCAACGCGCCTTCGTAGGCGTCGAAGAGATCGAACGCGGCTGCTGCGACCTCGATGTCCGAGTCGCGGTCGGCGCCGGCAACGAGCCGTCCTTCTGCACAGCGATCGGCTCGTACCGAGACGGCAGCCGAGCGGCGATGCGATCGAGCGTGCCCTGCGTGAGAAGCAGCTTCAGATGAGGCCCAGACCCTTGACGGCGTCGCGCTCGTCCGCGAGCTCGGCAACCGACGCGTCGATGCGACCACGCGAGAACTCGTCGATGTCGAGCCCCTGGACGATCGACCACTCGCCGTTCTTGCACGTCGCCGGGAACGACGAGAGGAGGCCCTCGGCGACGCCGTACGAGCCGTCCGACGGCACCGCCATGCTCACCCAGTCGTCCGTCGCGGTGCCCGTTGCCCACGTCCGCATGTGGTCGATCGCCGCGTTCGCCGCGGAAGCCGCGCTCGACAGGCCGCGCGCTTCGATGATCGCAGCGCCACGCTTTTGCACAGTCGGGATGAAGTCGTTCTCGAGCCACGCCTGATCGTCGACGAGCTCGGCCGCGTTCTTGCCCGCGACTTCGCAGTGGAACAGGTCGGGGTATTGCGTCGCTGAGTGGTTCCCCCAGATCGTCATCCGCTTGATGTCCGTGACGTGGACGCCGAGCTTGCTCGCGAGCTGCCCGACGGCACGGTTGTGGTCGAGCCGGGTCATCGCCGTGAACCGTGAGGGATCGATCTTCGGCGAGTTGTTCATCGCGATCAGGCAGTTCGTGTTGGCAGGGTTGCCGACCACGAGGATCTTGATGTCGGCGGCCGCGCTCTCGGACAAGGCCTTGCCTTGCCCGGTGAAGATGTTCCCGTTGATCGTCAGCAGGTCGGAGCGCTCCATTCCCGCCTTTCGGGGCACCGAGCCGACGAGCAGCGCGTAGCTCGCATCGCCGAAGGCGGTGTTCGCGTCGTCGGTCTGCACGACATCCTCGAGCAACGGAAACGCGCAATCCTCCAGCTCCATCGCGACGCCGCGCAGCGCGTCGAGCGCGGGCGTGATCTCGAGGAGCTGGAGGATCACAGGCTGGTCCGGGCCCAACATCTCGCCGGACGCGACGCGAAACAGGAGGCTGTAACCGATCTGGCCGGCGGCGCCGGTGATGGCAACGCGAACGGGTGCAGGCATGGCCTGAACCCTAGCGAGCAGGGAAGTTGCCTAGAGCTGGAGCGACTTCACCTCGAGGTACTCCTCGAGGCCGTACTTGCCGAGCTCGCGGCCGTGTCCGGACTGCTTGTAGCCGCCGAACGGGGCCATCAGGTTGAAGCCCCCACCGTTCACCTCGACCTGGCCGGTGCGCAGCTGCAGCGCGACCTTCTTGGCCCGCTCTGGATCACCGGACCACACGCCGCCGGCAAGGCCGTAGATCGTGTCGTTCGCGATCTCGACCGCCTCGTCCTCGGTGTCGTAGGGGAGGATCGACAGCACGGGGCCGAAGATCTCCTCCTGTGCGATCGTCATGTCGCGGCGCACATCGGAGAACACGGTCGGCTTCACGAAGTAGCCCTTGTCGAGGCCGTCCGGTGCGTCGGCGCCACCGGTGAGGAGCTTGGCGCCTTCGTCCACGCCCTTGTTGATGTAGCCGCGCACGCGGTCGCGCTGCACGGACGACACCAGCGGCCCGAGGCGGGTCGTCGGTTGGAACGGATCACCGGGCGTGAACGTCTCGGCCGTCTTGACCGCGATCGCCTCGGCCTCGGCAAGCCGGTTGCGAGGCACCAGCATGCGAGTGAGCGCAGAGCACGTCTGGCCTGAGTTCAGGTAGCACTTGCCCACGCCGTCGGCGACGGCCTTCTCGAAGTCGGCGTCGTCGAGGATCACGTTCGCGGACTTGCCGCCGAGCTCGAGGGTGACGCGCTTGACCGTCTGCGCAGCCAGCTCGCTCACACGCTTGCCCGCGCGTGTCGAGCCCGTGAACGAGACCATGTCGACGTCGGGATGCGCGGCGATTGCCTCGCCGACCACCGGGCCGACGCCGCTGACGAGGTTGAACACACCAGCGGGGAGTCCCGCTTCGTCGATGATCTCGGCGAGCATGAACGCGTTGATCGGAGCGACCTCGCTCGGCTTCACGACGACCGTGCAGCCAGCGGCGAGCGCGGGGGCGACCTTCGCAGCGATCTGGTGCAGCGGGTAGTTCCACGGCGTGATGCAGCCGACGACGCCGACCGGCTCGCGCACGATGAGCGAGTTGCCGACCTGCTCCTCGAACTGGAAGCCCTCGACGAGCTGCGCGTTCACGGCGAAGCTCCCCTGCGGGAGACCCACTTGGATGAGCGTCGACAGCATCTTCGGCATGCCGACCTCTTCGGTGACGATGTTCGCGACTTCGTCGGCCCGAGCGCTCAGGCCTTCGTTGATCCGGGTGAGGAACTTGGCCCGGTCTTGCACCGATGTCTGCGACCATGCCGGGAATGCCGCCTTCGCCGCCTTCACGGCGCGATCGACATCGGTGGCGTCGCCGGCTGGGATCGTCGCGATGACCTCTTCGGTCGTCGAGTTGACGACGTCGAGCGTGTCCTTGCCCGACGGCGCGACCCACGCGCCGTCGATGTAGAGCTTGTCGTAGGCCTTCATCCATGTCCTCCCTGTGCTGGTGCGCCGACGATAGGTCGGCGGGGCGTCAGGGAGCCAGGCCGAGGTTGGCGTAGATCTCCCGCGGTCGCGGTCGAGCGGTTGAGTGTGTAGAAGTGCAGGCCCGGGGCCCCCGCCTCGAGAAGGGCGGCGCAGAGGTCGGTGGCGGTGTCGACTCCGACCCTTCGCACGGCCTCGGGGTCGTCCGCGACGGCGTCGAGCCGATCGGTGAGCCATGTCGGGATCGCCGCGCCACTCAGCTGGGCCATGCGCGCGACCGAGGCAATGTTCGTGATCGGCATGATCCCCGGGATCACGGGCTTGTCGATGCTCCGCGCGGCGCAGGTCGTCGACGAGCGCGAGGTACGGGTCGACCTCGAAGAAGAACTGTGTGATCGCGAAGTCCGCGACCGTCATCTTCGCGGCGAGGTGGTCGCGGTCGGCCCGCTGTTCGCCGCCCGCGGATGCACCTCGGGATGCGCGGCGACGCCGATCGAGAACCGGCCGCTGTGCTCGCGCACGTGCTCGACGAGCTCGAGCGCATACCGGTAGTCGCTCGGGCGAGCGAACGTCGGGTCGGACGGCGGATCCCCGGCGAGGGCGAGGATGTTCTCGACCTCGACCGCCTCGTAGGCGTCGAGGATCTCGCCGATCTCGCCGCGGGTGTGACCCACGCAGGTCAGATGCGCCATCGGCGTCACGGGGGTCTCCTTGCGGATCCACGCGACCGCCTCGTGGGTGCGCACCCGAGTGCCGCCACCCGCGCCGTAGGTCACGGACACGAACGAAGGACGCAGCGAGTCGAGCTCGGCGATCGTACGGCCGAGTGTGAGCCAACCTGCTTCGGTGCCCGGGGGTGAGAACTCGAACGAGAACGTCCGCCCCGCCGCGAGGAGGTCGGCGATGTGCGCCATCCGGACAGCGTAAGGGGCGCGACTCGGGACCAGACTTCGCGCATGGACACAAAGATCGTGTTGTCGGCCGAGGACGAAGCCGAAGTCGAAGAGTTCGCGGGGAGCCTTTTCATGGCGGGACTCGCCGCGATGGAGCTGGCGAACATCGAGCTCGGCGTCCGACTCGGGCTCTACGAGGCGATGGCGGGGGCCGGTCCCGTGACCTCGGGCGATCTCGCCCAGTGGTGTGGCATTGCGGAGCGGTACGCGCGGGAGTGGCTCGAGCAACAGGCGGTCTCCGGAGTGCTCGAAGTCGAGGACGTGGCTGCGGCGTCGACCGAACGCCGGTTCGCGCTCTCCAACGCCCACGCCCATGTCCTCATCGACGACGACAGCGAGGCCTGCATGAAGCCGTGCGCGGGAATCGTTCCGTGGGCGGGGAAGGCGATCGACATCATGGTCGACGCGTTCCGCAGCGGCGCGGGCGTGAGCTTCGGGGCGTTCGACCTCCATGACCTGCAGGCCGCGTTCACGCGTCCGGTGTTCACACACCACCTCGTGCAGTCGTGGCTGCCGGCGCTGCCCGACGTGCAGAACCGGCTCACGAGTGGCGATCGGGTGCGCATCGCAGAGCTCGGGTGTGGCGAAGGTGTTGCTGCGATAACGATCGCGCGCGCTTACCCGAACGCGACGATCGATGGCTTCGACTTGGACGACGCGTCGATCGCGGCGGCGACCGCCGAGGCCGAGCGGGCCGGGGTGAGCGACCGCGTCCGGTTCTTCGCGCGAGACGGCGGCGACGCTTCGATCGGCGGGGACTACGACCTGGTGATCGCGATCGAGATGCTGCACGACGTGCCCGACCCGGTCTCGATCCTTCGTACGATGTCGCGGCTCGCGGGCGACACCGGCGTCGTGATCGTGGCGGACGAGCGCACCGAGGATCACTTCACCGCGCCTGGCAGCGAGATGGAGCGGTTCTTGTACGCGTTCAGCCCCCTCCACTGCCTGGCGGTGAGCATGCAGGACGGTGGCGCCGGCACCGGCACCGTGATGCGAGCGGACACCGTGCGGCAGTACGCGGCCGACGCAGGGTTCGCGCGGGTCGAGGTGCTCGACGTCGAGCACCCACAGTTCCGGCTGTACCAGCTGCACCGATGACCGACCTCGTGCAAGTCAGCGATGCCGTCAACGGCACCGTGACCGTGACGCTGAACCGTCCCGAGAAGAAGAACGCGCTGTCCATCGCGCTGCGGGACGAGATGTCCGATGCGCTCGACGCGGTCGCTCGGGACGAGTCCGTCAAGGTGGTGGTGCTCACCGGCGCCGGCTCGGCGTTCTCGGCCGGGTTCGATCTCTCCGAGTTCGCCGACCCCGATCCCGATCACCAACGCCGACTGTGGGCCTCCAGCGATCGCTACCACCACACAGTCCTGTGCTTCCCACTCCCGCTCGTCGCCGCGGTGAACGGCGCGGCACTGGCCGGGGGCTTCGACCTCGCGGTGATGTGTGACCTACGCGTGGCCTCGGACAGCGCGTTCTTCGCTCATGTGGAGCACACGTTCGGTGACGTGATCTATCGGCCGCTGCGCGAGCTCCTCGGAGCGAGCGTGGCGCGTGACCTCGTGCTCACCGGGCGGCGCATCGAGGCGGGCGAGGCGCTCGCGGTGGGGCTGGTGAACCGAGTCGTGCCCTCCGACGAGCTGCTCGACGCCGCCACAGCTGTCGCCGCCGAGATCGCGCTCGCCCGCGCGAGGTGCTCATGCGCACGAAGGCGAAGATCATCGCCGCCGCCGGCATCGACCCCGCCGCCAACACCCTCGACCTCTGACATCGGGGTCAGCGGTCGCGGCGCGTGATCATCGAGCGGTAGCGGTTCGTCACAGCGACGTCGTCGCAGACCAGCTCGAGATCGAGGTCCATCGCGCCGGGCGCGTTCGGCACCATCGCGGAGACGGTGCCGATCCGCACACACTCGTCGGCGGGCACCTCGCCTTGCCACCGCCAGGTGTGATGACCGCCGGCCCACACCAGGCGAGCCGTGACCACCGCGTCGGTCAACGGCACACGCAGGTCGCTCACCACGTGCACGTCGATGGCGACCGTGTCGCCTGGCGCGACGAGCGCGGGTGGGCGCTCGGCGACGACGACCACCGGGCGGCACGCTTCGACGAGCGCTTGGTAGCCCTGCTTCGGCTGACGGTCATGCCCGAGCACGGACCACGTCACCGACGGGTAGGCGTCGGCGAACAGGAACTGCGCGAAGCCACCGGTCGGCCGGTACTTCAACCGTCGGAGCGTCTCGATGTGATGCTTCAACACGGTTGCCTGATATGCCTGCGTCGCTCGCCGCCACGCTTCGAACGTCTCGTACGCCTCGGGCGGAACGTGCTTGTCGAACATCGACTTCTGCAGCGCGTGCACTCGGCCGGCGCGCTCCCAGTCGAGGTCGGGCCACTTCTCGGGGTCGAGGAACTCCGCATCGACGGGCACGGCCTGCGCGCCGAACTCGCTCACGAAGCGAGCCATGCGCGGGATCGTGGCGCAGAACCGAGGGAAGTCCCGCTCGTGTCCGGTGTACCAACCGAAGTAGACGTGCGTGTCGGTGCCATCGAGCTTCGGCAGGTGGGGGACGACGCCGGAGTGAGCGATGACCGGACGCGTGCCGTCGACGCGCTCGAACGTGTGCTTCACAGCGCGGTCGAGGATGCTGCGGTTGAACGTCGGCAGCTGCTGGCCGATCGCGAACTTGAAGGCCATCTTCTTCGGATCCCAAGTCGCGGACTGCTCCACGTCGACGGCCACCGGCACGTTGTGCCCGCACCAGAGCGCAATCGACGGGTGGTGACCGAGCAGGTCGACGGCCTTGCGCGACTGGCGGATCGCCTGCTTGCGCACGCTTCGCGCGTAGCCCCACTGCAGCGGCATCTCCTGCCACAGGAGCAGGCCCGCTTCGTCGGCGGCGTCGTACAGCTCGGGCCGCGCGACGTGGGCGTGGACGCGGAACAGGTCGAGCCCCGCGTCGACGGCGAGATGCACGTCGCGCGCGACGTCGTCGCCCGTCGCCTCACCGAGCGCCATCCGTGTCGGCCCGTGGTTCGTTCCCTTGAGGAAGATGCGCTCGCCGTTCACCGACACGATCCAGTTGCGCATGGTCACCGACCGGAAGCCCATCCGCACCGAGCGCCTGTGGCTCACCTCCTCGCCGAGCTCGACTGAGACGGCAACGTCGTGCAGCGGTTGTGCGCCGAGGGCGCGCGGCCACCAGAGCGCAGGGTTGTCGACGCGCAGCTGCCACTCGACGCGGTTCACGCCCACCGCGAGCGAGTGCTCGACCGCCGACTCCGCCAGCCCGGCGACCGAGGTGCGGACGGTGACGGTCCGCGTGTCGTCGCTGTCGAGGTCAGCGACGATCGCGAGGATGGCTCGGGTGGTGTCGGCCTCTCGGCACAGCACCCGCAGGCGCGAGATCCGAACCGGGCCCGTGCGCTCGAGTCTCACCGGTTGCCAGATGCCGCCGGGGTTCCAGTCGGGGTCGAGGCAGTCCCAGTGCTGGAAGACCCCGGTGATGTTCCGCTTCGCGGTGCGGTCGCTCTGGCGCGCACATGCGACTTCGATCGCGAGCAGGTGCTCGCCGCCGCGTGACATCGGCTCGGTGACATCGAACTCGTGCGGGAAGAAGTAGCCCTCGGTGTCGCCGAGGTAGCTGGCGTCGAGCCACACGTCACCCAAGTAGAAGATGCCGTCGAAGACGAGCCAGCTGCGCGCACCGTCACCGGCATCGGCCCACCCGGGCGAGTCGAACCAACGGCGATGCAAGACCGGGCCGTCGGTCGAGGCGAACGCGGGATGCGTGCGCCAGTGGCCGGGGAGTGTGACCGGCTCCCATTCACGGTCGTCGTGTGACGGTTCGAAGAAGACGCGACGAGCGGCCTCGTCCGCGATGGTCGCGGCCCACGTCCCGGACAGCTCCGTCCCCGGCTGGTCCATGCCGGGCCAGAGGGTACCGGTGCCAGGCGAGCGCGACGGGCGGTAGGTTGACCCGCATGTCATCACGGCCGGCAACCCTCGGTCAGCTGCGCGACGCCGGCTGGCAATCCGTCCCCGTCAAAGAAGAGGTGCGGCGGAATGCAATCGCGCGGATCGCTGCCGGTGAGTCTCTCGTCGAGGGGGTCATCGGCTACGAGGACACGGTGTTGCCTCAGCTCGAGAACGCGTTGCTCGCCGGTCACGACGTGATCTTCCTGGGCGAGCGCGGTCAGGCCAAGACACGCATCATCCGGTCGCTGACGAACCTGCTCGACGAGTGGCTGCCCATCGTCGCGGGGAGCGAGATCAACGACGACCCGTATCAGCCTGTCTCCCAGCACGCGCGCGACCTCATCCGCGAGCGCGGTGACGACACGCCGATCGACTGGGTCCACCGCGATGACCGCTTCGGCGAGAAGCTCGCGACGCCCGACACCTCGATCGCGGACCTCATCGGCGAGGTCGACCCGATCAAGGTCGCCGAAGGCCGTTACCTGTCAGATGAGCTCACGCTCCACTACGGCCTCGTGCCCCGCACGAACCGAGGCATCTTCGCCATCAACGAGCTTCCCGACCTCGCCGAGCGCATCCAGGTCGGGCTGCTGAACGTGCTCGAGGAGCGCGACGTACAGGTGCGGGGTTACAAGATCCGCCTGCCGCTCGACCTCATGCTGGTCGCGTCCGCCAACCCCGAGGATTACACCAACCGGGGTCGCATCATCACTCCGTTGAAGGACCGATTCGGTAGCCAGATCCGCACGCACTACCCACTCGATGTCGAGACCGAGACGGGCATCGTGCTGCAAGAGGCGCGCTCGTTCGACGTCGGCGGCCTGCGCGTGCATGTTCCCGAGTACATGGCCGAGGTCGTGTCGACGCTGTCGCAGCTCGCGCGCCAGAGCCCGCACATCAATCAGCGCTCAGGTGTCTCGGTGCGCCTCAGCGTGTCGAACTACGAGACGCTCTCAGCGAACGCTGTGCGTCGGGCGCTCCGCCACGGCGAACGGGACGTCGTCCCCCGTGTCTCCGACCTCGAGGCGCTCGCCGCGTCGACGTCAGGCAAGGTCGAGATCGAAAGCATCGAGGAAGGTCGTGACGGCTCGATCATCGAGAACCTCGTGAAGGCCTCCGTGCTCACGGTGTTCAAGGGTCGGTTCACTCCGGACAAGCTGCGCGAGGTGATCACCGCGTTCGACGAAGGGCTGATCGCGCACGTCGGCGAGGACGTGAACTCGGCTGACGAGGCGGACCTGCTCGCGCGCGTGCCTTCTCTGCGCGAACCCGTGTCCTCGCTCACCGATGACGAGAGCCCGGCTGCGGTCGCGAGCGCGGTCGAGTTCTTGCTCGAGGGCCTGCACCTGTCGAAGCGGCTCAACAAGGACGCCGCCGGAGCGCGCGCCACGTACCGAGGTCGCGGCTAGCCCTCCGTCGTCGCCGTCACCGAGTCCTTGTCGGGCAAGGTGGTGAGGCGCGCGACCAGCGCGTCGACCACGGCGTCCTCGTCGGCTTGCACCGTCGGCGTGCCGGGGTTCGCGAACCACAGCGCGAGCAGCGCGCGGTCGACCTTCACGACCATCAAGTCCGCGACGAAGTCCTGGTTCCCCTCGCCGCGTCCGGGATAGACGAGCGTCACTCGGGTGCCGGTGCTGTCGCCCGCCGTGACGTCGGTGGCCAGGTCGTCGGTGCCGGCGGTCGACACGGGTGCGTTGGCCCGGAAGTCGATCGTGTTGTTCGCGATGCACGTCGTGAACTCGGGAGTCGTCGCGACCTCGTAGAGAGCAGCGGCTTCGTCAGGGCTCGTCGTCACGAGGGCGTTCGAAGCGGCGAACGCGCCATTCGGACGAGTGAATCGCGCCGATCCGGCGTCGGCCGAGATCATCGCGGGGTCGAGCTCGCTGCCCTGTGCGGCGGCCAGGCAGTCCTTGAAGGGAAGGCCCACTGTCGGCTTCCCGGCGGCGTCGCGGATCTCGCGCCACTCAGGGCCGAAGTCGGGTCGGAAGAAGATGCTGCGCAGGGCCCACGCTTGATCCTCGATCTTGAGCTGCGCCGCCAGCACCTCGTCGGACGCGTCTTCACTGGCCTTGGGCGTGCCGAGGCGAAGACCGCAACCGGTCAACGACACGACGAGGACAGAGACGAGGAGGAAGGCCGCCGAGGCACGCACACGCACCTGCGGCACTTTACGGCGGAGCACCTTGTACTCATCGGCACCCCTTGTCGGTAGTTCAGGCGTAGGTCGTTCGGCCCAGCGGTAGCGTGCGTCCATGACCGGACGGTTCAGCTACTCCCGGTGGGACGGCACCCAAGTCGGGTTCGAGCTCGACGCCGATGCGATCCTCTCGGAGATCACCGACGACCTGCTGTACCACGGCGACCTCAACAACGCCCTCCGGCGGATGATGCAGTCCGGGTTCCGCGACCGCAACGGCGAGCGCCTCGAAGGCATCCGCGAGATGCTCGAGAAGCTCCGCCGCAAGCGCCGCGACGAGCTCGAGCGCTACGACCTCGGCGGTGTGTACGACGACATCGCGCAAGAGCTGCGCGACATCGTCGAGCAAGAGCGCGACGCGCTCGACGCCCAGATGAACGACGCGCGGCAGTCCCGTGACCAGCGTCGCGAGGAGCTTGCGCAGCAGGCGACCGAAGAGCGTCACATGCAGCTCGACATGCTCCCGCCTGATCTCGCCGGTCAGGTGCGCGAGCTCCAGGAGTACGACTTCCAGTCACCCGAGGCTCGGCAGCGGTTCGAGGAGCTGCTCGACAAGCTGCGCCAACAGCTCGCGCAGAGCTACTTCAACCAGATGGCCGGCGCGATGAGCAACGTCGACCCCGCGCAGATGCAGCGGATGAAGGACATGCTCTCCGAGCTCAACGAGATGCTCGCCCAGCGAGAGCGAGGTGAGGAGCCCGACTTCGAGGGCTTCATGCAGCGCTACGGCGACTTCTTCCCCGAGAACCCGCAGACCCTCGACGAGCTGCTCGAGATCATGGCGCAGCGCATGGCGGCGATGCAGACGATGCTCAACTCGATGACGCCCGAGCAGCGCGCGCAGCTGCAAGGGCTGGCCGAGCAGCTGCTCGAAGACATGGACCTGCGGTGGCAGGTCGACCAGCTCGGCGAGCATCTGCGCGGCTTGTTCCCGCAGATGGGCTGGGACCGGCGCTACGACTTCAGCGGGCAGGACCCGCTGGGGTTCGCCGAGGCGTGCGATGCTCATGGAGCAGCTCGGCGACATCGACCAGCTCGAGAACCTGCTGCGGGGCGCCACCAATCCGGGTGCACTGGCCGAGGTCGACATCGACCGCGCCCGCGAGCTGCTCGGCGATCGACGCCGCCGCGCAGCCTCGAGCGCCTGGCCGAGCTGGCGAAGATGCTCGAGCAGGCGGGCCTCATCGAGAACAAGGAAGGCCGGTACGAGCTGACGCCGAAGGGCATCCGCAAGATCGGCCCGAACGCCCTCTCGCGACCTCTTCGCAAAGCTCGCCAAGGACAAGATGGGCCAGCACGAGCTCGACCGCACCGGCGTCGGGCACGAGCGCACCTACGAGTCGAAGCCCTACGAGTTCGGCGACCCGTTCAACCTGGACATCCACCGCACGATCCGCAACGCGATCCAGCGAACGGGTGGTGGCACACCGGTGCGGCTCTCGCCCGACGACTTCGAGATCGAGCGCACCGAGAACCTCGTGCGCTCGAGCACCGTGCTCATGCTCGACCTCTCGCTGTCGATGCCGATGCGCGACAACTTCCTCGCCGCCAAGAAGGTGGCGATGGCGCTGCACTCGCTGATCTCGAGCCAGTTCCCGCGGGACTTCCTCGGGATCGTGGGGTTCTCCGAGATCGCCCGCGAGCTCAAGCCCGAGCAGCTGCCCGAGGTGTCCTGGGACTTCGTCTACGGCACGAACATGCAGCACGGGTTCCTGCTGAGCCGCCGCATGCTCGCCCGTCAGTCGGGCACGAAGCAGATCATCATGATCACGGACGGTGAGCCGACGGCTCACCTCTTGCCGGACGGCGAGGTGTTCTTCAACTACCCGCCGGTCCAGGCGACGGTCGACGCCACGCTCAAGGAGGTCGCCCGCTGCACGCGGGAGGACATCCGGATCAACACGTTCATGCTCGACGCCAACGGGTACCTGAAGGCCTTCGTCGAGAAGCTCACCCAGCTGAACCGGGGCCGTGCGTTCTTCACGACGCCCGAGACCCTCGGGGACTACGTGCTCGTGGACTTCATCGAGCAAAAGCGCGCCATGCGGGGTGGGAGAAGCCGCTCAGCCTGACGTCATGTCCTGAAATGCCACGAAAAGCCGGATCACCCCTTGCGCGAGTGTGAAGTGGTAGGCGAAGATCACATCGGTGTAACTACATGGTTGCACTCTGAACCCGCCCGGCGGCGGGGGGGAGGCCACACCGATGAAGCGCATCGAGTCCGCTTTCGATCCCGAGGACCGCAGCTGGCAGGACTACGCGAACTGCCTCGGCGTCGACCCTGACCTCTTCTTCCCCGAGCGTGGTGCGTCCACGCGCGAGGCCAAGGAGGTGTGCCGGGGCTGCGTGGTGCGCATGCAGTGCCTCGAGTACGCGTTGGCCAACGGCGAGAAGTTCGGCATCTGGGGCGGCATGAGCGAGCGCGAGCGTCGGCGGATCCGCCGTCAACGGGCCGCCGCTCGCCGTAGCACCGCCTCCGCCTAGGTCACACCCGCCAGCCGGGCCTCGATGGTCCGGCTCTCGTCGAGGTCGAGTTCCGCCCACCGGTGCGCCGGCACCCCCCTCAGGACGGACTCAGGGAGCAAGCCCACGAGCTCTGCTCTCGTCACCTTCGCCCGCGCGGCCACCGCGTCGTAGGCGGCGGTCGGACCGAACCGGTCCGGGTCGATCAGGTTGCACGAGATCTGCACGCCCGAGGGCAGTGTGAACGCCAGCGAGCGCACCGCCGGACTGCGGAGCGATCGGGCGATCTCGGCCGCTCTGGCGGGAGACTCGTCGACCCAGACGTTGTACGCGACCAGCACGGGCCGGGCCCCGACCGCGACCGCTCCGGCCGTCGGATGGGGCGCCGTCGGGCCTTCGTCCGGGACCAGCTCGCCGAACGCCGTCCGGCGCACCGTCGGCAGGTCCCGGTCCGGTCCGTAGAGGAAGCACGGCAGATCGAGGCTGACTGAAGCCCATCTGGCGAAGTCGTCGCGGGCCTGGATCGCTGCCTCCATGGCCGTGTCTCCGAGCGGTACGAACGGCACCACGTCCAGGACGCCGAACCGCGGATGGGCGCCCTCGTGCTCGGCCAGGTCGAGCCGGGCGATCACCTCGACCGCGACCGCCCGTGCGGCGTCCTCCCCGACGAGGGTCAGGACGCTGCGGTTGTGGTCCGGGTCACTGTGGACGTCGAGGAGATCCGGCCCGGCCGAGGCGGCGATCGCAGCGACGACGGCCTGCCGACGGCCCTCGCTCACGTTCACGACGCACTCGAGCACTCGGCCAGCCTGCCAGGGACGACCTGTACGCTCGGCGCCGTGCCGCGCCTGTTGAGCCAATCGGGAACCGGGAGCGCACGCGCGTCGTTGCGGTGACGAGCGATAGCCCTCCCGACGGGGGGACCTTCGCGGTGCCGTCGTGGGAGGAGGTCGCCCGGAGTCACGGGCGCTTCATCTACACGGTGGCCTATCGGCTCACGGGGAACCATGACGAAGCGCAGGACCTGGTCCAAGAGGTGTTGCTCCGTGTTCGCAGGGGGCTCGCCAGCTACCGGCCCGGGTCGATGGAGGCGTGGTTGAGCAGGATCACGACGAACGCATTCCTCGACGAGGTGCGGCGCAAGAAGCGCCGGCCGCTCGAGGTCGTCCCCGATCTGCCCGAGCGCCTGACCGGCGTCGACCAGGAACCCCTCGATGTGCTGGACACCAGCCGGCTGCCCGAGCACATCCAGGAAGCGTTGAAGGCGCTTCCCATCGAGTTCCGGAGCGCAGTGGTGCTGTGCGACGTGGTGGGCCTGAACTATCAGGAGATCGCCGAGTCGCTCGATGTCCCCGTCGGAACGGTCCGCAGCCGCATCCACCGCGGCCGGGCGCAGCTCAGGGCGATGCTGGCATGACCGCGCTGCCCCCGCCCGAGTCGTTCGACCTGCTGAGCGCCTACCTCGACAGTGAGCTGGCGCCGGCCGAGGTGGCGCACGTCGAAGACCTCATCGCCCGCAGCCCCGAGCACCGAGCCGAGCTCAAGAGGGTCGAGGAGGCGCGCACGTGGCTGCGTGCGCTGCCGCCCGTCGAGCCGCCCGAGGGCTTTCTCGAGCGGGCGATCGCGATCGCCGGCCGCCCGGTGGCCGAGCCGAAGAAGCACCGGTGGGGTGCCGTCAACCTCGTCGCGACTGCAGCGGTGTGGGTCCTGGTCCTCGGCTTCGTCAACATGAACCGATCCGACAACGTCTCGCCGGATGTCGCCGGGTTCGCGCAGACGCACACCGAGGCTTCTGCAGGCTTCGACGGTCTGATCGGCTCCCTCGGGGAGGGGCGGCCTGAGCAGCCCGAGGCGCCGGAAGTCGACCTCGGCGAGCCCTACTGGGCGCCGGTCTCGTTGCCAGGAAACCTCGCGTTGCGTCAGATCCAGGTCGACCGCGACCTCGTCGGCCTCGTGTACTGCAACGACGACCTGGATCTCGTGATGCTCTACGAGCAGCCCGGTCAGCTCGACCCCACCGTGATCGAGGGCGCGACGAAGATCACAGTCGCCGGTGCAAAGGGTTGGCGGATCCAGAACGAGGGAGCAACCGTGATCGTCGTGCAGCGCGACGACCTCGTCTACGCGGTCGTGGGCCCGCCCGACGGTGAGCTGGCCCTCGCGGTCGCCGACCGGCTGCCGAACCCGCCCGAGCCGTCGCTCACCGAGCGGCTCGGCGACGCAGGACGGGGCCTGCTCGACTCCTTCGGCCTCGGCTGACCGGGGGTCTGAACAGCAAATGACCGGCCTCGGAAGGCCGGTCATTTGCGGTGCTGGCTTGGGGGTGGGATGCGAATCTGCCGCTGCCGTCGGGGCCGACCCGCGCGGGATGCGGGCGCGGGGGGTCGGTCAGGCCCCGACGGAAGTGGCGACCCTGCGGCGCTTCAGGATGCGCCGGCGTTCACGTTCGGAGGTTCCGCCCCACACACCGTGATCGATGCGGTTCGACAGGGCGTACTCCAGGCACTCTTCGCGGACGGGACACATGGCGCAGATCTTGCGGGCACGGTCGACGCCGACACCGTCACTCGGAAAGAAGATGGACGGCGGCTTGTCGCGGCACAGCCCCTCGGCCATCCACAGCGTGTCGGTGTCGATGCGTTCCATCGGTCCTGTCCCGTCCTCCGTGATGCGCGACCTGCTCTCACCGGTCGACGACGTATCTACGTATCTATCGGCTGATTGGTTCCCCGTTTGCGCTGTGAGGATCCTGTGAACCTGGTCAAACAGGGAACTAGGCCCAGAAATGAGGCGTTTGGACCACTGAACCCCCGAGAAAGCCCCCGAGAAAGAAGGCCCATTCATGAGCTTCGGCACGACTGAGGGCGGCATCGAACGCGACGTCGATCACGACCCGTTCATCCCCGCGGCCCCGACGACGGAGCAGCCCACGACCGAGCAGCCGACGGTCGAGCAGCCGACGGTCGAGCAGCCGACAGTCGAGATGGGCGCCGGTGGTCCAGCCGACCCGCTTCCCCCGCCGTCGCCGCCGCAGCCGGGGCCCGCGCCGAAGGGCCGCAGCACCAAGCGCGCCGCGCTCCTCGGCGGCGTCGCGGGTGCAGTCATCGCCGCGCTCGTCGTCGGTGGCATCGCGGTGACGCGCGACGACGGCTCGTCGAGCTCGAGCGCTGCGCCCGTCACGTCTGCGCCAGCGTCGGGCTCGGGTGAGGCGAACGCGGGCGGGTCGTCCGCGCCGTCGACGAGCTCGGCAGCGGCGCCGAACGGTCCGGCGGGCGTCGCCGCACCGATGGACATCCGTGCCGTGCTTCGCAAGGTCCAGCCGTCGGTCGTCGCGATCGAGACCGGCAACCAGAACGGTGGCCTGTTCGGCAGCGGCGCGGGTACCGGCGTGATCATCAGCGATGACGGCCTCGTGCTCACCAACAGCCACGTGATCGAGCAGGCCGACAGCATCAAGGTCAAGCTCTTCGACGGGCGTGAGCTGAACGCCGATCTCGTCGGAAGCTCACCCGCTGACGACGTCGCGCTCATCCAGATCCGCGACGTCAGCGGTCTCACCGCCGCTGAGCTCGGCAGCTCCGCTGACCTCCAAGTCGGCGACCCCGTCGTCGCTATCGGCAACGCACTCGATCTCGAGGGCACGCCGACCGTCACTCAAGGCATCGTGTCTGCCCTCAACCGCGCGATCGACGCCGGGAGCGAGTCGTTGTCGAACCTGATCCAGACCGACGCGGCGATCAACCCGGGCAACTCGGGTGGTCCCCTTGTCAACGCGTCGGGTCAGGTCGTGGGCATCGACACGGCGATCGTCGGCGACGCGCAGAACATCGGCTTCGCGATCGCGATCGACTCGATCAAGCCGCTCATCCAGGATCTGGAGAACGGCGGCGGCGACGTGCGCGGCACCGCGTTCCTCGGTGTGTCGAGCGTCGGTGTCGACGAGCTCGACCAGGCGACCCTCGACCAGTACGGGATCACGGTGGGCCAAGGTGCGGTGATCGTGCAGACGACCCCCAGCGAGCGCGGCCGAAGAGCTGGGCCTGCAGGAGGGCGATGTGGTCACGAGCATCGACGGCGCCGCGGTCACCAGCCCCGATGACCTCGGCAGCGTCATCCGCACGCACGAGCCTGGTGACGAGATCAAGGTCGAGTGGCAGCGTGACGGCGAGACCCAGAGCGGCACAGCCAAGCTCGGCAGTCGAGCCACGAACAACTGACGGTAGGCTCGCCCGATGTCAATGAACGCCCCGGTCGAGCAGACCGAGCCTCCCGCGGTCACGTTCGGGTCGTGTACCTCGGCCCGGTCGCGCCGCACTGGGAGGTCGAGGCGGAGTTCGGCGAGCGGTCGGTGATCGAGGAGTTTCGAGCCCGGGCGCTCGCCCGGCTCGTGCTCCTGCCGCCCCACGATCCACAGTTCCGTCGCAATCGCGAGCGGGTCGCTCGCGACGCCGAGCGTGAGAACCTGATCCTCGAGTGGGATCTGGGCCTGCCCGAAGAGGACGCCACTTCCTGACGGAGCGGTAGCCGACGGTAACCTGCAGCGATGGTCACCCACCTCGACCAGCTTGGGGAGCCGGCGGGTGACGCACTGGGAGACGAGCCCCACTACCTCAACCGCGAGCTGTCTTGGCTCGAGTTCAACGCACGGGTGCTCGCTCTCGCGGACGACACCCAGGTGCCGTTGCTCGAGCGGGTCAAGTTCCTGGCCATCTTCAGCACGAACCTCGACGAGTTCTTCCAGGTGCGGGTGGCCGCCCTCAAGGATCAGGTTGCTGCGCATCTGGGCTCGACGAGCCCGGACGGTCGCACCGCCGCGCAGCAGCTCGAGCGAGATCAGCGACCGTGTCGGGACGCTCGTGTCTCAGCAGGAGGAGATCTACCACGAGCGAATCAAGCCGGCGCTTGCCGCGGCGGGCATCTGGATCTCCGACTGGGACGACCTCGACGACGAGGATCGCAAGTACCTCGATCGACGTCTACGAGCAGCGCATCTTCCCGGTGCTCACGCCGCTGTCGTTCGATCCCGGGCATCCGTTCCCGTACATCTCGAACTTGTCGTTGAACCTCGGCGTCACGGTCGCGGACCCTGACACGGGCGAGCGGCGGTTCGCCCGCGTGAAGGTGCCGCCGCTGTTGCCGCGGTTCGTCATCACTCCCGATGGCGAGCGCTTCGTCCCGCTCGAGCAGGTGATTGCGGCTCACCTGTCGACGCTCTTCCTGGGCATGGACGTGATCGACTTCGTGCCGTTCCGTGTCACGCGCAACGCCGACCTCACGCTCGAAGAGGAAGAGGCCGACGACCTGCTCGCCGCCGTCGAGATGGAGCTGCGGCGTCGCCGCTTCGGCCGCGCGGTCCGGCTCGAGGTGGACGACCGCATGTCGGCCGAGATGCTCGAGCTGCTGCTGCGCGAGCTCGACCTCGAACCGGACGACGTCTCGTTCCACCACGGTCCGCTCGACCTGTCCGGCCTGTGGTCGGTGCACGCGCTCGACCGGTCCGGACCTGAAGGACGATCCCTGGATGCCGGTGACCCGCTCGGCCTCGCTGACGCGGCCGAAGGCGACCGCAGCATCTTCTCGGTGATCCGTCAGGGCGACGTCCTCGTGCACCATCCGTACGACTCGTTCGCGACCTCGGTCGAGGAGTTCATCCGCCAGGCGTCGGTGGACCCCACGGTGCTCGCGATCAAGATGACGCTCTACCGCACGTCGGGTGACAGCCCGATCATCGCGTCGTTGATCCGCGCCGCCGAGCGAGGCAAGCAGGTGGCCGCGCTCGTCGAGCTGAAGGCACGGTTCGACGAGCAGACGAACATCGCGTGGGCGAAGGCACTGGAGCAGGTCGGTGTGCACGTCGTCTACGGCCTCATGGGTTTGAAGACGCACACGAAGACTGCGCTCGTGGTCCGCGAGGAGGCCGACGGCGCTGCGTCGCTACTGCCACGTCGGCACGGGCAACTACAACTCGAACACCGCCCGCCTCTACGAGGACCTCGGGCTGCTCACCGCTGACCCCGATCTCGGCGCAGACCTCATCCAGCTGTTCAACCACCTCACCGGATTCGGCCGGAGGTCCGCTACCGGAAGCTGCTCGTGGCGCCGCGGTCGGCTGCGCCCGAAGGTGCAGGACCTGATCGCTCAACGAGGCGAGGGCCGGCGCCGCCGGCCGGATCATCATCAAGATGAACAGCCTCGTCGACCCCGCGATGATCGACGCCCTGTACGCCGCGTCGCAGGCCGGTGTCGAGATCGACCTCGTCATCCGTGGCATCTGCTGCCTGCGCCCCGGCGTGCCCGGCCTGTCCGAGCACATCCGCGTGCGATCGATCGTCGGCCGCTACCTCGAGCACTCGCGCATCTACTACTTCGCGAACGGCGCGGCGCCGGGCAAGCCCGCATATCTCATCGGATCGGCCGACCTCATGCAACGCAACCTCGACCGCCGAGTGGAGGCCCTCGCACCCGTCGAAGCGCCCGCCCTGCAGTCACGCCTTCAAGAGGTCCTCGACGTGAGCCTCACCGACGACGCACTCGCGTGGGAGCTCGACGCCGACGGCCAGTGGTCGCGGTTCGAGACCGTGCAGCACAACGACGCGCACCGCCGTCTCCAAGAGCTCGCGCTGATCCGCGCTCGCGCATGACCGGGTCCTCGTCCGCGAAGCGCCTCGAGCGAGAGGCGAAGTTCGCGACATGGCCGGGTTTCGTCCTTCCCGACCTCGACCGCGTTGTGCCTTCGGTGTCGGCGGGGGCCCGCACCGAGATCCCGCTCGATGCGACGTATTGGGACACGGCCGATCTGCGCCTGATCCGTTGGGGCGTGAGCCTGCGGTACCGCACCGAGGCGGGAGAGGGCACGTGGACCCTCAAGCTGCCGGCGAAGGGGAACGGCGAAGAGGGCGTGCTCGCCCGAGCCGAGCACGACTTCACGGGAACGCCAGATGAGATCCCCGGGGACGCGCTCGATCTCGTACGCGCGTACGCGCGCTCGACACCGCTCGCGCCCGTGGCGCGCTTGCAGACGCAGCGGCAGAGCGAGTCCTTGTTCGACCCCAAGGGCAAACGCATCGCCGAAGTCTCGGACGATGAGGTGTCGGTGCTCGACGGGGATCGAGTCGCGGCGCGGTTCCGCGAGGTCGAGCTCGAAGTCACCGAGGACGCGCCCGGCGAGCTCCTCCCGGCGTTGATCGAGCGACTCCGCGCCGCGGGTGCCGGCCACCCTGACCCGACGCCGAAGCTGGTTCGTGCGCTCGGGCCCCGCGCCCTTGCAGCCCCCGAGCTCGTCGTGCCGGCCCTCGGTGCGGACGCTTCGGTCGGCGACGTCGCGCGAGCCGCGATCACTTCGGGAGTGATCCGCATCCTCGCGAATGACACGATGGTACGGCTCGATGGCGGTCCGGAAGGTGTGCACCAGGCACACGTGGGCACTCGGCGGCTGCGATCCGATCTCCGTACCTTCACGCCGATCTTCGACACGCCGTGGGTGCAAGGGCTGCGTTCGGCGCTCGAGCCTCTCGCCGACACGCTCGGGCACGTCCGCGACGCCGACGTGATGCTCATCCGGTTGAAGCGTGCGGCTGCGGCACTCGACCCGCAGGATCGGCCCGCGGCTGAGTCGATCGGGTCTCGCCTCGCCGCTCAGCGCTCGGTGCAACGAACCGTGCTCGAGGACATGTACCGCGGCGACGAGTACGTCTCGCTGCTCGATCGTCTGGTCGCGGCGGCGCGCGCCCCGCAGTTCATCGACGGCGCGGAGGCGCCGGTAGCCGAGGCGCTCCCGAGCTTCGTGCGCCGACCGTGGGATCACCTCACCAAAGCCGTCGCGCAGCTCGAGGGCGACCCGTCGCACGACGACCTGCACGAGATCCGCATCCGCGCGAAGCGCGTTCGTTACGCCGCCGAGGCAGCCGCTCTCGCGCTCCCGGCAGCGGAGTCGATGGCCGAGACGGCCGCCGATCTGCAGGACGTGCTCGGTGAGCAACACGACGCGATCGTCGCGGCGCAGTGGTTGCGCGACATCGCCGCGACGAACGTCACCCGGGCGGAGGCGATGGTCGCGGGCTTGCTCATCGCCGCCGAGAAGCGCGACGCCGAGGAGTGGGCCGCGAAGTGGCCCGACGCGTGGGACGCCCTCTCGAAGCGCAAGGTCAGGAAGTGGCTCAGCTAGCCGGCGAGTCGGGCGGTGAACCCTACGTCCTGGCGGCCGGAGGAATCGTCTGGCGGGTCGCGGACGGAGGCCCGGTCGAGCTCGTGCTGGTCCACCGCCCTCCCGGGTACGACGACTGGACGTTCCCGAAGGGCAAGCGTGACGCGGCAGACGACAGCGACGAGGCGTGCGCGCTTCGGGAGGTCGAGGAGGAGACCGGGTATCGGTGCGTGCTCGGGCACGAGCTGACGTCGGTCGTGTACCGGGACGGTAGGCAACGGCTCAAGCGGGTGCGGTACTGGGAGATGACCGTGGTGGCGGGTGAGTTCGCTCCCACCGCGGAGATCGACGCGTTGGAGTGGCTGCCGGTGGACCAGGCGGCGAAGCGCCTCACCTATCCACGCGACCGCGATGTGCTGCACGTGTTCGCGACCTTCGCCGGTGTCGATCCCATCCGGACGTGAAGCATTCGTCCTGTGTTCACCTGCTCGTTGCCTCTGGTTCCGCGAACCGGTTGACTGGCACGTGAGGATTGAGCAGTGATCGAGCAGCGGAAAGCCTTCCACCATCAGCTCGACGAAGTCCGTGACGACCTCGTGGTCGTCGCCGCGATGGTCATCGAGGTCATTCCGCGCGGCACTGAGGCGCTCCTTTCCGGGGACCTGAACGCCGCCGACGAGATCATCCGCGGCGACGATGTCATCGACCTCCGCTCGGTCGACATCGAGGACCGCTGCTTCCACCTGCTCGCGCTCCAGCAGCCGATGGCCGGAGACCTGCGGGCGATCGTCACGGCGATCAAGCTCGTCGGTGAGATCGAGCGATCCGGCGACCTCGTCGTCAACATCTGCAAGGCGGCGCGGCGCCTCTATGGGCGCACGTTCGACCCGAAGCTCCGCGGGTTCATGACCCGGATGAGCGCGGAGGCCCAGCAGCTGTTTCGCCACGCGCTCGACGCTTACGTCGAGGGTGATGCGGCGCTCGCGGCCGCGATGGATGACATGGACGACCTGCTCGATCAGCTCCACGACGACTTCATCCAAGCCATCTTCGAATCGCATTCGTCCGGTCGGCTCGACTTGCAAGCGGCGGTGCAGCTCGCCGTCGTCGGCCGCTTCTACGAGCGCATCGGCGACCACGCGGTCAACATCGCCGAGCGGGTCCACTACATGGTCACCGGCGGCCATCCGGCGGTGAGGGACGCCTCCGAGGACGAGAGCGCCGTTCAGGGGTCTGCGCAGGAGAGTTGACGCGTCGTGTGGCTGGTCGCGGTTGCGGGCGTCGTGGTGGCGCTCGGGACCGCTCTCTTCTTCTGGTCGCGGGAGCGCAGGGCGGCGGCGCGCCTCGACACGCTTGCCGTCCGACTCGGTGCGGAGCCGACTCGGTCCTCGAGGACGCTTCCGTCGGCTGTCGACCGACTCGCCATCGCCATGGACCACACCGCCGCACGCGAGGCCGAGACGGCTGCCGCAGGCGATCGCCTCGCCGCAGCACTCGATGCGCTCGCGCAGGGAGTCGTCATCGCTGACCGAACCGGGCGCGTCGTGTTCCGCAACGTCCACGCGTCGACGTTCGTCGGGGCGCGCCACGGCGACGCGCTCGTCGAGCAGGCCCTGGCCGAGCTCTTGGCGTTGGGCTGTCGTGGACTGTCGGACCGCCGCACGGTCGACCTGTTCGGCCCACCGCGACGCACGATCGTGGTCGCCGTCTCCCCGCTCGAGGAGGGTGGGGAGATCATCGGTGCGCTCGGCGCGGTCGACGACATGAGCGAGCGGACGCGCCTCGAAGCGGTCCGCACCGACTTCGTCGCGAACATCAGTCACGAGCTGAAGACCCCTGTCGGCGCGCTCGCGTTGCTGGCGGAGACGCTGCACTCCGAGGACGACGAGGCCGTGCGCGACCGACTCACTGAGCGGCTCGTCCATGAGGCGCACCGCGTCGGGCGCACGATCGACGACCTTCTCGAGCTGAGTCGCATCGAGGTCGAGCGGTCGCCGGTGCGAGAGGCGGTGGCCGTGCATCTCGTGATCGCGGAAGCCGTCGACCGCGTGAGAGAAGGTGCCGACCTGCGTGGCATCAAGGTCGAGGTCGACGAGCCGAGCCCGCGCCTCACTGTCGTCGGTGAGCGCCGACAGCTCGTGTCCGCGATCGGCAACCTGTTGGACAACGCGATCAAGTACTCGGACGAAGGCGCGACGGTCGCCGTGTCGACGTCGACCGACGGGCGCACGGTCGACATCTCCATCGCGGATCAGGGGATCGGCATCCCTGAGCGCGACCTCGAACGGATCTTCGAGAGGTTCTACCGTGTCGATCGGGCGCGCAGCCGGGAGACCGGGGGCACGGGACTCGGTCTGGCCATCGTGCGTCACGTCGCGACGAACCACGGCGGCGAAGTGCGGGTGCAATCACACGAAGGGCAAGGCTCCACGTTCACATTGACGATCCCCGCCGGGCCTGGGCCCGTCGGCGTCACCACCACTGCGGAGGCAGGATGAGCACGATGACGCAAGAGCTGACCGTGCTGGTCGTCGAGGACGAAGACTCCTTCGTCGAGGCCCTGACGATCGGCTTGCGACGCGAAGGGTTCCGGGTTCAGGTCGCTCGTGACGGCAGCCAGGCGCTCGACCTCTTCGACGCAGTGGCACCCGATCTGGTCCTGCTCGACGTGATGTTGCCGAAGGTGTCGGGCATCGACGTGTGCCGGCAGCTGCGCGCCCGTTCGAAGGTGCCGATCATCATGGTGACGGCGAAGGGGAGCGAGATCGACACCGTGGTCGGACTCGAGGTCGGCGCCGACGACTACGTCACCAAGCCGTACCGGCTGCGCGAGCTCGTCGCACGCATGCGCGCAGTGCTGCGGCGCGCGCCCGGTGACGACGCGGTCGATCGACCTGAGCGACGCCCTCGAGGTCGGGGACGTACGGCTCGATCCCGACAGCCACGAGGTCACGATCCGAGGCGACCACGTGCAGCCTTCCGCTCAAGGAGTTCGAGCTGCTCGCTCTGCTCCTCGACAACGCAGGACGGGTGCTGACGCGCGACACGCTCATCGACCGGGTGTGGGGATCGGACTACGTGGGCGACACCAAGACCCTCGACGTGCACATCAAGCGACTGCGGTCGAAGGTCGAGACCGACCCGGGCAACCCGAGTCGCATCGTGACAATCCGCGGCCTCGGCTACAAGTACGACATCCCCAAGCCGTGAGGCCGAGCGAGTAGAACGGGCACGTGGACGCCTTCGCCGACGCGATCAGGGAAGGCGCCCGATCCGGCATCACCCCGCTGCGTCCGCTCGCGATCGCCGAGTCGAGGGTCGCGCCCGACATCGTGGTGATGGAGGTCGTGACCGCTGACGGCATCATCGTCTGCCTGCGTCATGGCCTTGACGCGGGCGAAGACGCGACGACGCTGTACCTCGGGGGCGCGCTCGGCGGCCTGTCCGGCCCGGCGCACGGGCTCTACCACAAGCTCGGGCGGAAGCTCGGAGGCGTCCGGGTGCACTATCGCAAGCCCGGGCACCTCGAGGACTGCCTGTTCGACGTGCTGCTCGTCCACCATCTGCTCGCGCGTCGCGGTGTCGAGCGCGTCGCGCTCGTCGGTCACTCGTTCGGTGGCGGGGTCGCGCTCGGTGCCGGCGTGTTGCTCGGTCCGGCGACAGCAGGGGTCGTCGCGTTGTCGACGCAGGTGCCCGGGACCGAGGCAGTTGACAGGCTCGTCGCCCCCGTGCTCCTCGTGCACGGGGACAGTGACGGTGTGCTCCCGGACCTCTGCAGCCGGAACGTGTACGAACGAGCGACGTCCGCCCGCAAGCGCGATCTCGTGGTGCTGCCGGGCGAAGGCCACCTCCTCGACGGCCAAGCGGCCGCGGGCTTGGAGGACCAGGTCGCGGCGTTCCTCGGGATGGCGCTCGCTGGCGTTTCCGCCTGACCAGTGTGTCCCACCCGCCCGTACGATGGGCCGGTGCGATCGCCGCTCGACGCCGTCTCGATGGGCGAGCCCATCAAGACCGAGCAGGGCTTCGTCGCGTCGCCGTTCACTCGGCTCGCGCGCACCCACGGCCTCATGGTCGCCGGCGACACGCTCGTCGCCGTGGCCCTCGCGGGGTCACTCTTCTTCGACATCACCCCTGATGCCGCCCGTTGGCGCATCGCGCTCTACCTGCTGCTGACCGTCGCGCCGTTCGCCATCGTCGCCCCGATGGTGGGTCCGGCTCTCGACCGCATGAAGGGCGGTCGACGGATGATGCTGCTGGCGTCGTCGATCGGCCGCGCGGTCGTGTGCGCGGTGATGATCCGCGACGTGGACACGCTTCTGCTGTTCCCCGAGGCGTTCCTGCTGCTCGTCTGCTCGAAGAGCTACGCGGTGTCCAAGGCAGCCCTCGTCCCGACGGTCGTACGCAGCGACGACGAGCTGCTCGAGGCGAACGCCAAGCTCACCCTCGTCGGCGCGATCGTCGGCTTCCTCGCGATGGTGCCTGCGGTGCCCATGCTCAAGCTCGGCGGTCCCGAATACGTGCTCGGCTTCGCGTCGATCGTCTTCGTCGCGGCAACGATCCTTGCTCTGCAGACGAAGAAGACGACCATCGCCGAGGTGCCTGCCGGACCCCAAGAGAAGGCCGAGCTCCACAGTGCGGGCATCGTGCTGGCTGGCTCAGCGATGGCGGTCGTGCGCGGCATCGTCGGCTTTCTCACGTTCCTCATCGCGTTCTACATCCGCAACGCCGGATCCTCCGAGTTCTGGTTCGCGGTGGTGCTCGCGGCAAGCGGCTTGGGAGCTCTGCTCGGCGCCGCCTTCACGCCCCGCCTCCGGCACATCTGGCGGGAGGAGAACATCCTCATCTCCGTGCTGCTCCTCGTCATGGCGACCGGTGTTGCTGCCGCCACGTGGGGCAGCCGTCTGTTCTCCGCGACCGCTGCGGCGCTCGTCGTCGGCCTCGGCGCGAGCGCAGGAAAGCTCGCGTTCGACTCGATCGTGCAGCGCGACGCCCCCGACGCGAACCGCGGTCGCTCGTTCGCCAAGTTCGAGACCCGCTTCCAGCTGGCGTGGGTCGTCGGTGCGTTCATCCCGGTGATCGTCCCGATCCCGATGCGGGCCGGTCTGCTCGCGCTGTCGCTCGCCGGAGGCGCCGCTGGCGCGAGCTACTACGCGAGCCTGCGCTACCTGCGGGCCAACGGCCGTGCGCCCGATCCGCTGCTGAAGCGCGTCGGCGTCACCGGCGCGGTGAAGGCGCGCATGCAGGCGCGCAAGGACCGCCGCACGACGCCACCGGGCGAGGGGCAGGCGCTCGAGCTGCCGCCGCCCACCGACGAGACCCCAGTCCTCGGCACGCCCGTGCCGGAGACCACCGCACCGGTCGCGGTGACGCCTCCGGTCGTGCCGCTCGGCGGCAAGGCGCCACGGCCGACGTTGCCGCCGCCCGGTCAGGCTGAGCTGCCGCTCGACGGTCCGTCGCGTTGAGTGGAGCGCGCTCGCCCGCTCGCCCGCTCGCCCGTCGAGTGTGTGCACTCGAGGCACTATGTCGCGCCCCGTTGCACACACTCGGGTCGCGAGCACGGCGAGCCGGTGGGCCCGACCTCAACAAGCGACGAGGTGGGTCGGGAGTGAGTCTTGCGCTCAGAGGTCGATTCGTGCGAGCCAGAGACCCGGGGCGTCGATCTCGGCGGGTGTCGGCAGCTCCGCCGCCGAGTGCCACAGCCGCGCCAACCCATCGGACCCCGCGCGTTCGACCACGCCGCTCACGAAGAGTGAGCCGCGTTGCACCTGTTCGCGTGTCAACGAGAGCCCGAGCAGGCGGCTCACGAACCCACCTGACGGATCGCTCTCGACGCGCCGTCGCCGCAACGCCTCGGTGAGCATCCCATAGGACGAGAGCACGTTCGCGCCGACGGTGTCCATGACGTGATCCGTCACGCCGACGACGAGCGCGACCAGCGCGTCGAGGCGCGGGAGCAGGGCGTGCTGTTCCTCAGACCGTGTCGCGCCGAGCAGCACCTCGGGATCGGCGAAGGCCGACTGCAGCCCGGTGAGGCTCTGCGGGTCGCCGAGGTCGAACTCGCCGAGCCGATCCTCGAGCGCGCGGATCGGGTCGGTACGCGGACACGAAGCTGCGCATGAGCTCGGTCATCGCGGAGCGGATGTGGGGCACGTTGAGCACCGCGTGCGTCGTGACCTCTGAGAGGCACACCCACAGCCGGAGGTCGGCGGTTGGTAGCGACCAATCCGCCGCGAATCGGTCGAGATTGCTCGGGACCATCAGCAGCTCGTGCGACGCGGCCCTCGGGATCGGGAGGTCGTACTGCCCGAACGCCCGTTGGGCGAGTCGGCCGACCATGCTGCCGGCCGTGACGCCGAGCATCATCGGCGACAGCATCTTCATCAGCCCGCCGAAGAAGTCCGCCCCCGAGTCCTGGTCGTCCGCGTCGGACGTCGAGAGCGCGGCCGCCAGGTCCTCGAAGAGGGGCCGGTACGCCTCGATCGTGTGGTGCGCCCAGAGCGCCCGCGTCGTGGGCACCGCTTCGAGGGGACGGCCGGTGCTGGCCGGGATCAGACCTGTGGCCTGCGTGACGTGCAGCTCGGCGACGCGCACGAGCTGCTCGAGCTCGATGCGGGCGAGTGGATCGACGTTCGGCTCGGACTCACCCTCGCTCGCGACGGCGATGGCGAACTGGCGCGCGGCCTCCCAGCTGAAGGCGCCCTGGCTCTGGATCATCTTGGCCAGATCCGAGAGGAACGGGACGCCGCGGAACGGGTCTTCTGGACCCTGGTCGCTCACAGAGGCATGGTAGGCGGATGGTCGTCGAGTCCCTCCCGCGCCCAGGCGGCACCTCCGAGGGGCGCACGGTGGTTGTGACCGGCGCCGCAGGAGCGGTTGGACGGCGGGTCCTCGCCCTGCTCGAAGAGGATCCGGGCGTCGCGGCGGGTCGTCGCGATCGACGTCGCGGAGCTGCGGCCGGGGCTCGCGAAGACCGAGCAGCGCCGGCTCGACTTGGCGCTCGCCGACGCGCCTTCGCTGTTGAAGTCGGCGGACACCTTGGTGCATCTCGCGTTCTCGTCGCGCACGGAGATCAATGAGCCCGAGGCCGCGCGCGTCAACGTCGAGACGACGAGCCGTCTCCTCGATGCCGCGAGCTCGGCGGGCGTCGAACAGGTGGTCGTGGTGTCGAGCGCGACCGTCTACGGCACGTGGGCGAACAACCCGGTGCCTCTCACCGAGGACACGCCGCTGCGGCCGAACCCGGAGTTCGCCTACGCGGTGCACAAGGCGCAGGTCGAGCGCTTGGTCGCGGACTGGGCCGATGACCAGCGCGTACGCGGCGGTCGTGGTGCTCCGCCCGGCTCTCGCACTCGCCGAGGACGGCGCGGGGTGGATCACCCGGTGTCTCACGGGCTCCGCGGGCATCCGCGCTGGCGACAACGACCCGCCGATGCAGTTCCTTCATCTCGACGACTTGGCGTCAGCTGTCGAGCACGTTCGCCGCGGTCGACTCTCGGGCGTGTTCAACGTGGCGCCCGATGGCTGGATCCCCGGCGACACCGCCCGGGCGCTGGTCGCCGACGGGCCGCGTGTGCATCTGCCGGACGCGGCCGCGACAGCGATTGGCCGAGCTCAGCTGGCGCATGCGGTTGGGGCCGATGCCGCCGGGTCTTGTTCCGTACACGCAATACCCGTGGGTCGTCGCGAGCGACCGGTTGCGCTCGACGGGCTGGGAACCGCGATGGAGCAACGAGGAGGCGTTCGTCGCGGGCCATGCCGGCTCGCCATGGTCGATGTTGAGCCCGAAGCGCCGACAAGAGCTCGCGCTCGGCGCGGCGGGTGTCGGCGCAGCGGCATTCGGCGTGGCGACGGGCTTGCTGGTGCGGCGAGCCCGCAAGTCCTGGGGCTGACCGACGCGACTTCTGCGGAGCTACGGCTTCTCGGCGAGCACGACGTCGACGGTGAACGACTGACCGTCGCGCACGTAGGTGACCGGCACGGTCTCGCCGGGACGGTGGCTGCGCAGTGCCATCACGAGACCCGACATCGAGCTGACGTCGGTGTCCCCGATGCGAGTCACGACGTCGCCGCTCGCGAGTCCCGCGGCTGCCGCCGGACCCCCTTCGACGACCTCGCGAAGCATCGCTCCGCCCTCGGTGCCGTGGACCTGCTCCGCGCCGCTCGCCATGTCCGCGCCACGCACGCCGAGCCACACGCGGACGACCTTCCCGTTCGTGACCAAGTCTTGAGCGACGCGCCGCGCCTCTTCGGCGGGTATCGCGAATCCGAGCCCTTCGGTGCCGGACTCGGTGATGGCGACGGCCGTGGTGATGCCGATCAGGGTGCCGCTCGCGTCGAAGAGGCCGCCTCCGGATGAGCCAGCGGCGATTGACGCGTCGGTCTGGATCATCCCGGTCAGCGCAGCATCGCCTCCGTGGGTCTCGACCGTGCGGCCGAGCGCGCTGATCACGCCGACGGTCGCGGACGGTCCACCTTCGAGGCCCAGCGGTGAACCGATGGCGATCGCAGGCTGCCCGACCTGGAGGGTCTTGCTGTCACCGAGGCGAGCGCTCGGATATCCGTCGCCGTCGATCTTCACGACGGCGATGTCGCTGTCCGCGTCGGCACCCACGAGCGTGCCGGCGTGTTGGCTGCCATCGGCGAGGACGACGTTGATCGTGGTGGCGTCGCTCACCACGTGCGCGTTGGTGATGAGGTAGCCGTCGTTGCGATACAAGACGCCCGAGCCACTCGCCGACCCGATCAGTCCGCCCACCTCGATCCGGGCGACTGCCGGCGTCGCATCCTCGACCACGGAGGCCAACGACGAAGCGGGGATGGTCCCCGCAGCGACCGCGGGGACGACGGCCTCGCGTTCGACGACGAGCCGCTCGACGACCTTGTGGTCGAGCATCCCGAATGCGGCCATGATGCCGACAGCTGCGCACGCCCCCGCGACGCCACCGAGCGCGCCGATGAGCCAGGACGGCCGGCCACGGCGTGACCGCACGGGGAATGCGCTCGTCGCTTCGGTGCCGCTGACCTCACTCGGGTGCCGCCAGAGCCGGTCGCTCGGCGGGAGGGGAACCCGATACGACGGGACTTCGTCGTCAGGCCCCTCGTCCAGCTCCACGGCTGGGCAGGTTACCGACGCTCCTCCTCGTGGTGACCGCGCCCCCCCGGCCTCGGAGGCGTCTTCGCAGCGCCCTCTAGCATGACCGAGTGCTCCAACCCCCCGCCGAAGGCGAGACGTGGCTGCTGCTGACCGATGAGGTGCTGTCGGCCGGCATCGCGTCCGACTGGGCAGTTCGTCCTGACTGCGGTGGCGTCATCGTGTTCTCGGGGACGGCCCGGAACCACGCCGAGGGCCGTGAGGACGTGCGATTGCTCGAGTACGAGGCCTACGAGGAGCAGGTCGTGCCGAAGCTGGCCGAGATCGCGACCGAGGCCCGTCGCCGCTGGCCCGACGTGGGTCGTCTGGCGTTGCTGCATCGCATCGGCCCGATCGGCATCGGCGAGACGTCGGTGGTCGTCGCCGCGTCGGCGCCCCACCGTGAACAGGCGTTCGAGGCAGCCCGGTTCGCGATCGACACCCTGAAGGCCTCGGTGCCGATCTGGAAGCGCGAGACCTGGGCGGATGGCTCGGCCTGGGGCCTCGACGCGCACGACCTCACTGATGTGCCGCAAGCCGCCCTTCCCCAGATGGAGCCCCGGTGAGCAGCGTCCTGTTCCTCCTCCTCGCTCTGGGCCTGAGCGCTCTCGGCACCGCCGTGCTCGTCTGGCGCAACCGGCAGCCGAATCGAATCGAGACCGGGATCAACGAGTTCCACCGCGAGATGCGCGCACTCTCACCCGAGTCGCGCCGGGTGATCGCTCCCGGTGAGGCGCCGCCGCGCCGCTCTCCCGGCCGTGGCTTCCGCGGGCCGATGCCTCCTGATCCGGGGGAGTAGACGCTGGCCCGCGACCTCGCCATCGACCTCGGCACCGCCAACACCCTCGTCTACGCAAAGGGGCGGGGCATCGTCCTCAACGAGCCCTCGGTCATCGCCCTGAACAGCCAGACGAACGAGGTGCTCGCGATGGGGCACGAGGCGTGGCAGATGATCGGCCGCACGCCCGGCTACATCGTGGCGGTCCGTCCCCTGCGCAAGGGTGCGATCACCGACTTCGATGTGACGCAGCGCATGATCCGGCTGCTGTTGCAGCGCGCCGGCGTGAGCCGATTCAACCGTCCGCGGGTCGTGATCTGCGTGCCGTCGGCGATCACCGAAGTCGAGCGGCGTGCAGTGACCGAGGCCGCTCGTCGTGCGGGCGCCGCGGACGCGCAGCTCATCGAGCAGCCGATGGCCGCCGCGATCGGAGCCGGGCTTCCCATCCACGAGCCGATCGGCAACATGGTGATCGACGTCGGCGGCGGCACCACCGAGACCGCGGTCATCTCGCTCGGCGGAATCGTCGCCATCCAGGCGATCCGTGTCGGCTCGTTCGACATCGACACCGCGATCCAGAACTACGTGCGGCGCGAGTACGGCATCGCGATCGGCGAGCGGACTGCAGAGGAGATCAAGGTGGCGATCGGATCGGCGTACCCGACGAGCGGCGAGATGCGGGCGGAGGTCCGCGGCCGTGACCTGATGAGCGGGCTGCCGAAGACCGTGATCCTCACCCCCGAGGAGGTGAGGCAGGCGATCGACGAGCCCGTGTCGGCGATCGTCGAGTCGGTGATCACCTGCTTGAGCAAGGCGCCGCCCGAGCTGTCCCACGACTTCCTCGCGCACGGGATGTACCTCGTCGGCGGCGGCGGGCTGCTCCGCGGGCTCGAGCTGCGCATCGAGCGCGAGACCAAGGTGCCCGTGCACCTCGTCGACGCCCCGCTCGAGTGCGTCGTGCTCGGCGCCGGGCACTGCATCGAGTCCTACGAGTCGCTGAAGGTCATGTTCCTCGAGGCCCGCCGGTAGTCGGGCCGCCGCAGTGCGGCGGCGGGTGCGCGAAGCACCGATTGTCGAGCGGCAGCGAGCAGGAGCCGGTCGAAGCGCAGCGGAGGACGGCGACGAGGATCAGGTGAGGAGGTCTTCCGCGATCTGGCGGACCTGCCAGTCGCGGTCCTCGGTCGCCCTGCGGAGGGCGGCTTCGACATCGGGGCCTTCGAACGCGGCGAGGGCGACGACGGCGCGGCGGCGCACCGCAGGCTTGTCGGTGGTCGCGGAGAGGACCGCGGGGAGGCCGGCGGGGTCGCCGATCGAGCCGAGGGCGGCGACCGCGGCCTCGCGGACGAGGGCATCGGGATGGTCGGTGGCCAGCGCGACCAGACGGGAGACGGCGTCGTCCGGCTGACCAGCGCCGCGCTCGCCGAGGGCCCACGCCGCCGCCTCGACGATCACCGAGTCCGGCGTGACGAGCAGACCCGCGAGGTCGACCTCTGTCGCGGGGACCGCGAGCTCGATCGACCGAAGCACCACCGAGCGCTCGGGATCGGCGAGAGCGGCCCGCAGGTCGTCCGGGGTCAGTGCGCCGATGCGGCCGAGCGCCCCGAGCGCGGCCGCACGGACGTCGGGCGAGGGATCGGTCAGGCCAGCGCGAGCCTGCTTCTCATCACCGGTGTGCCCGGCGACGACGACCTCACGGAGGCGTTCACCCAACGGCTTGCCGGAGCAGCAGCAGCGCGGTCACCGCGGCGATGGCGATCGCCATTGCCAACAGCGCGCCGGCGATCACGGAAGTGATCCCGATCCCGAGAACCGCACCGATGCGCCGATACCACCGAGGCTTCCGATAGGGCGTCCCGGCAACTGCCCTGACGGGAGCGCGACCCGAGGGGCGGGGGGCGGGAACCCCGGCGGCGGGCGGGGCGTTCTGATCCCTGGCGGTGCCTCGTCTGCCCGCGTTCGTGGCAGGCTGACGCCGGTCTCCGAGCACGATGACGGCGAGGGCGGCAACCGCCACCACGACCGCCAGCCCGCTGATCATCAAGGTGGACACGCTGAACTCGACTGTACTTCCGACCGATGTCGCGCCCGACCCAGGCGACGGCGAGCCGTCGAGGCCCCGCCATGTGTGGCGGTGGCTGTCGGTGCTCGGCGTCGTGGCGCTTGTTGGGCTCGTTGCCTCGCTCTTCGTGTACCTCCCGTACTACGCGTACACGCCAGGGTCGGCGACTGACACCGAGGGCGTGATCGAGATCAATGGGGTCCAGTCGTATCCGTCCGAGGGCGAGATCGACTACACGACCGTTCGCATCAAGCGGGTCACGGCGTTCCGCGCGATCCAGGCCTGGCTCGACCCTGCGATCGATGTCGTGTCGGAGCGCGCCTACCTGGGCAGCTTCTCCCGGTCAGAGAACAAGGCTTTCAACCTCGAGCTGATGGGTGCCTCGAAGGAGGCGGCGATCTATGTCGCGCTGACGAAGCTCGGCTACGAGATCCCCGTTTCAGGTGGCGGCGCTGTCGTTCGCGAGGTCTCACCCGACGTTCCCGCGGCCTCGGTCCTGAAGGTGGGGGATGTGATCACCGCGGTGAACGGCGCGCCGGTGCATCTCGACACCGATCTCGGTCCGATCCTCGCCAAGTTCAAGCCGGGCGATCAGGTGACGCTCACCATCGAGCGGCCCGTCCCGAACTCCGCCACCCTCGACGGCACCCAGGAGTACGACACGGTCACCGAGCTGGTCACGCTCGCCGCACGCGACGACGGCACTGCCCTCATCGGGATCAGCCCCGGCACGCGCAACGACGTGAAGTTCGACTTCCCCTTCGAGGTGGACATCGATTCGGGCACCGTCGGCGGCCCGTCGGCGGGGCTCGCGTTCACGCTCGGCGTGATCGACGCGCTCACGCCCGGCGAGCTCACCGGCGGCGCGAAGGTCGCGACGACCGGCACGATCGATCTCGACGGAAGGGTCGGCGCGGTGGGTGGCGTCAAGCAGAAGACGGTCACCGTCGAGCGGGCGGGCGCCGACGTGTTCCTCGTCCCCGCTGACGAGGCCGACGAGGCGCGCGCCGCAGCCGGAGATGACAGCGACCTCAAGATCGTCCCGGTCGAGGACGTCGACGACGCGCTCGCAGCGCTCGCCGACCTCGGTGGGAACGGCGAGGAACTCGTCGCCGCTGCTGCCTGAGCGCCCGTAGATTGCCCTGATGGCTTCGGTTGCTGCGTCGCGCCCCACGGGGCCGCGGTCGCAGCGCTGCGGCACCGCAACTTCGCCATCTTCTGGACGGGCGCGCTCGTCTCGAACATCGGCACGTGGATCCAGACGGTCACGGTGCCGTACGTGCTTTACAAGACCACCGGCAGCGCAGCGTGGGTCGGGCTCGCCGGGTTCTGTCAGTTCATCCCGGGTGTGCTCATGGGCCCGTGGTCGGGGGCCATCGCCGATCGGTTCGATCGGCGACGTGTGCTGCTCACGACACAGACCGCGCTGGCGTTCTGCGCGCTCGGCCTTTGGGCGATGTGGCAGGCAGGCATCCGCAGCCCGGGTGCCCTTGTCGCGGTCGTGTTCGCGACAGGCGTGATCTCGGCGCTGAACATCCCCTCGTGGCAGGCGTTCGTCACCGAGCTCGTGCCCAAGGAGGATCTCCTCAACGCGGTCACGCTGAATTCGGCACAGTTCAACGCCGCCCGAGCGATCGGCCCGGCGCTGGGTGGCCTCGTGCTCGCGACCCTCGGTCCGTCGTGGTCGTTCCTTCTGAACGCGGTCTCCTACGGCGCGGTGATCGGCGCTGTGTGGCTCGTGCGCGTGCCGGTCCGCCGCACGGTGCGCACCGGCCAGCACGTCATCGCGGACTTCACGGACGCGTGCCGATACGTGTGGCGGCACCGGGGCATCCTCACGTGCATCGTGCTCGTGTTCGCGGTCGCGTTCCTCGCGAACCCGATGCTGCAGCTGAGTGCGGTGTTCGCGGACGGCGTGTTCGGTGCCGGCGCCGCCGGGCTCGGCCTTCTCACCGCCGCGTTCGGCACCGGAGCGGTCGTCGCCACGCCACTCGTCTCGCACTTCAGCATCGAGCTCGGACGAGCGCGGCTCGTCGCCGTCTCGTTCACGTGGCTCGCCGGGAGCGTGATCGCGTTCGGCCTCTCGACCGAGCTGTGGCAGGGGACGCTGGCGATGTTCTCGACCGGCGTGGCGTACCTCGCGCTGATCGCGACGCTCAACACCACCGTGCAGCTGAGCGTCGTCGAGGAGATGCGAGGACGTGTGCTCGCGGTCTACTTCATGACGTTCACGGCGGGATATCCCCTCGGCTCGTTGCTGCAGGGATGGCTCGCGGAGGTGTTCAGTCCGCGTGTGACGGTTGCGACCTCCGGATCGGTCTTGCTCGCTGCCGCGGCGGCCTTGTGGCTGTGGCCGTCGATGTTGCTGCAGATGGAAGGGCACAGAGCGCCCGAGGTCGCGCTCGAGCCCGCTATGCCGTGACGAGCGTCGGCGAGACGCGCTTCGATCGAATGGCAGCGTCTTCCTCGCTGAGCAACCCGGTGAACCCTTTCGCCGCCGCGATGCGCCCTTGGGTCACGATGTAGAGCCAGAACGCCAGCGCGACGACGACGCCGAGGCCGACGCGGAAGGCGGTCGGCAGGGCGCTTCCGGTCACGAAGCCTTCGATGGTGCCGGCCACCGCAAACGCGACGATGAGACCGAGGACGATCACCACGGAACGGCGTCCTTGCTCCGCCACAGCGTCGCGTCGGCTCTGGTCCCCGGGGTCGATGATCGCCCAGCCGAGGCGCAGGCCTGCGGCTCCTGCGACGACCACGGCAGAGAGCTCGAGCAGCCCGTGCGGAAGGATCAAGCCCCAGAACTTCGGCGCCTGCCCGGCGGCGGCGAACAGGCCTGCCGCCACACCGGCGTTCCCTCCGTTCAGCACGAGGATGTATGCGGTGAGCCCGCAGAGCAGGATCCCCGCTGCGAACGCGTAGATCGCCACCTGCACGTTGTTGACGAAGACCTCGGAAGCGAACTGCGCTGCGGGCTCCGACGAGTAGTAGGCCTCGAAGTCCTCGTTCACGTAGGCCTCGCGTACGGCTTCCGGGGCGGTGGCCTCCACCGCCGTGTCTGAGTTCGCCAGCCACGTGCCGATGGCGATCGCAGGCAGAAACGTCAGGGCGGCAGCAACGAGGACGAACCAACGGTCGTGCCACACCGCGGCGGGGAACGACACCGTGAAGAAGCGTCTCAGGGCGCGGACGGTGCGGGGACGCGAGCCGTAGATGACGGCGTTCGCCTCAGCGACGAGCCGCGTCAGCCGAGCCGTGAGCGCGGGGTCGTTGAACGCGGTGCGCGCCATCGACAGGTGTGTGGACGTGCGCTGGTAGAGCGCGACGAGCTCGTCGAGCTCTGAGGGCGACAATGCCCTCGCCTTGCGCGCCCGCTTCGTGAGGAACGCCAACCGATTCCACTCCGCGTCGTGCTCGGAGAGAAACAGGTCGATGTCCACCGGCCGTTACGGTATCGACGTGGCCGATGGGCGGGGTGCAGCGTCGCCCTTGCCGGGGATCGTCACCCCCGAAGCAGTCGTGCTCGAGCTCAGGCTCGCGACGCTCGGGTCGCGCGTTCTCGCGATCCTGCTCGACCTCACGATCCAGCTGACCGCGCTCTCCCTGCTCCTGCTCGGGCTCGCCGGCGTCTCGGCGGCGACGTCGGCGTCGCTGCCGGGATGGGTGGCGGTGATCATCGTCACGTTCCTCTTCTTCCTCACGATCTTCGGCTACCCGGCAATCCTCGAAACGGTCTGGAACGGCAAGACGGTCGGCAAGCGCGTGCTCGGGATCCGCGTGATCACGACCGACGGCGCGCCGATCCGCTTCCGTCACGCGGCGATCCGCGCCGCGCTCGAGCTCGTCGACTTCTTCATCCCGCCCGGCGGGCTCGTCGCCTGTCTTTCGGTGCTCCTGACGCGCGACGACCAACGCCTCGGTGACCTCGCGGCAGGCACGATCGTCGTGCACGAGCGCTCCGCCAACCCCGCGGCGGCGCCGGTCTGGTTCCCAGCACCGTGGGGATACGAAAGCTTCACGGCGACCCTCGACGTCTCGGGCCTCGACGCCGAGGCCTACGAGCTCGTCCGGTCGTTTCTGCTCCGTGCGAACACGCTCACGCCCGGCGCTCGCATCTCGATCGCAGGGAAGCTCGCTCGTCCTGTCGGCCGGCTCGTGCAGCAGCTGCCTCCGCCGGGGATGCCGGACGAGCTGTTCCTCGCGTGCGTGGCGGCGGCGTATCAGCAGCGAAGCCGATCGACGGTGGCGCCGCTTCCACCGCCACAGCCGCCCGGCGTCCTGCAGCCGCCGGTGCTCGTGCCCGACGTCGTGCTGCCCCCGGCTGCCGACGATGGCGGCTTCGCGCCGCCCCGTTAGCCTTTCGGGGTGTCGGAGCAGCTGACCTACCTCGATCACGCGGCGAGCACGCCGATGCGCGCCGAGGCGGTCGAGGCCATGCTGCCCTTCCTCACGGAGCGCTACGGCAACCCGTCGGGATCGCACCGAGCTGCACGTGAGGCGCGCAAGGCGCTCGACGAGTCTCGTGAGGTCGTCGCGTCGTTGCTGGCCGTCGACTCGACCGAGGTCGTGTTCACCGGCGACGGCACCGAGGCGGACAACCTCGCGATCGCAGGCGTGCACGCGGCGCGCGGGGGTGTCGTCGTGTGTTCGGCGGTCGAGCACCATGCCGTTCTTCATCCGGTCGAGCACCTCCACGGCCGGATCGTCGGTGTCGATCTGACGGGCACGGTCGACCTTTCCGAACTGGCCGATGCGCTCGACGACTCGGTTTCGGTCGTGTCGGTCATGACCGTCAACAACGAGGTCGGGACGATCCAACCCATCGCGCAGATCGCAGACGTCGTGGCCGAGCGGGCACCCCAGGCGGTCCTCCACACGGATGCCATCCAGGCCTTCGCGTGGCTCGACGTCGCCGACAGCTGCTCAGGCGGCGCACCTCGTGTCCATCAGCGGCCACAAGTTCGGAGGACCGAAGGGCGTCGGCGCGCTCGTGATCCGGAAGGGCGTCGAGCTCGAGCCCCTCGTGCTCGGGGGTGGGCAGGAGCGGGGAAAGCGCAGCGGCACCCAGAACGTCGCCGGCATCGTGGCGTTGGCGACGGCGATGGCGCTCGCGCATGACCAACGGAAGGCGACCGTCGACCGGGTCGCCGCGCTGCGCGACCGCTTGGTCGATGGTCTCGCCGCCACGATCGACGGACTGACCGAGACCGTGCCTCGCGACCGGAAGGTGGCGGGCAACGCCCACGTGCTCATCGACGGCGTCGAGTCCGAGGCGTTGCTCTTCCTGCTCGACCGCGCTGGCCTCTGCGCCTCAGCGGGATCATCGTGCTCGAGCGGCGCGATGGATCCTTCTCATGTGCTCGCCGCGATGGGCGTGTCGCGAGAGCAGGCGCTCGGAGCTGTGCGCTTCTCGCTCGGACCGGCATCGACGGCCGCAGATGTCGATCGCGCGCTCGACGTGATCCCTCCAGCGGTCACGCAGCTGCGCAGGTGACGCGATGCAGGTGATGGTCGCAATGTCGGGAGGCGTGGACTCGTCGGTGGCGGCTGCGCTGCTGCTCGAGCAGGGCCACGAAGTCGTCGGCGTGACGATGAAGCTGTGGGGAGGCGAGGGCGACCGGGGATGCTGCTCGGTGAGCGACGTCGACGATGCCCGGCGCGTCGCACAGCAGCTCGGCATCGACCACGCGGTCTTCAACTTCGGCGACGACTTCTTCCGCGACGTCGTCACGCCCTACGTGGATGCCCACCGGGTGGGCATCACGCCGAACCCTTGCGTCGAGTGCAACCGTCACCTGAAGTTTGCTCGGCTGCTCGAACGGGCCGACCTGCTCGGGTTCGACTTCGTAGCCACCGGCCACCACGCGCGGGTGGCGCGTTCGGCGGATGGCTTCGCCCGTCTGCTCCGTGGCGCCGATCGGGCGAAGGACCAGTCATACGTGCTGCACATGCTCGGCCAGAGCGAGCTCGCCCGGGTGTTGCTCCCTGTCGGTGAGCTCAGCAAGCACGAGGTGCGGGGGCGTGCCCTGGCGCTCGGATTGCGGACGGCCGAGAAGCCCGACAGCCAAGACGTGTGCTTCATCACGAAGACCGGCGGGCGCCTCGGCTTCCTCGGCTCGCGGCTGGCGCTGCATCCCGGTCAGGTCGTCGACCGATCCGGCCTTCGCGTGGGCAGCGTCGACGCGGTCGAGCTCGTGACGATCGGGCAGCGGCGGGGGCTCGGTGCGGCGGGAGGCGATCGCACCTACGCGGTCTCAGTCGATGTCGCGGCAGCGACTGTCACGATCGGAAGCGCCGACGAGCTGCTCACCGACCGCCAGGCGCTCGATACCGTCTCCTTCGTCGGCGAAGCGGTCGAAGGCCCTGTGCTCGCGCAGTGCAGCGCACACGGAGAGCCTCGAGCGGCTCGCCTCGAACGTGATCTGCTCGTCTGGGACCAGCCGCAACGCCGTGTCGCTCCCGGGCAGAGCATCGCGTTCTACGACAGGATCGACGACGAGCTCCTCGGCGGCGCCACCGCGGCGGACGGCTTCTTCAGGTCTGGGAGCGGCCGCGCGCCATGATCGCCGCGCGGCGGCGCTCGACCTCCGCAGGGTCGAAACCCACGTCCCGCTGCCACGCGCGCGAGTCACGGCGCTCGACGTCCCATCCGTCGCCGATGGGGCCCGCGGCGACGGCGTCGTACGTCTTGCGGATCTGGCGGACACCGCGCTGGTCGTTGCCCGAGATGTCCGCGGCGAGCTCACGGCAGAACGGCAGCAGCTCGGCGTGGGGCACGACGTGGTTCACCAGGCCCCACGAGAACGCTTCGTCCGCATCGAGGAAGTTGCCGGTGAAGCTCATCTCCTTCGCTCGACGGACGCCGATCGCCTGAGGGAGCAGCACGGTGAGCCCCCATCCCGGCATCACGCCGACGCGTGTGTGCGTGTCGCCGAAGCGCGCACGGTCAGAGGCGACGAGGAAGTCGCAGTTCAGTGCGAGCTCGAAGCCGCCCGTGATGGCCGGCCCGTTGATCGCGCCGATCACCGGCTTGTCCATCGCCGGGAATGGGCCGTGCGTCGTCGCGTCGTCGGTGCGGCCATCGGCATTGCCTGCGCGCAAGTTGCCGCCGGCCGAGCCCAGCTCTTTGAGGTCGAGCCCGGCGCAGAATGCCGGGTCGGCGCCAGTGAGGATCACCACGTCCACGTCGTCACGGCCGTCGGCTTCTCGCATCGACGCGGGCAGCAGCCGGAGCACCTCCGATGACAGCGCGTTGCGGGCCTCGGGGCGGTTCAGGGTCACGGTCGCAACCCGATTGCTGACCTCGAGCACCACGGGCGCATCGGTCACGGCAGCACCTCCTCCTCGTCGGGAGGCAAGAACTCGAGCTTGAGGTCGCCGAGCCGAACGAGCGTCGATGCGATCCAACCGCCCATCGCGCTCGAAGTGGTCGTCCAGGATCGAACCGTCGGCGAGCGGCTCCTCGGTCAGCTCGTACGTGCCCTCGTACGAGACCTCGATCGCGTACGCCGGGTCCTCCAGCGGATCGCGGTAGAGCGTCTCGACTGTCGGCCCGAACCGTTCGAGCGGAGCCGACGTGCCGATCGGCGGGCTCTGCGACGGCAGCGCGGCCAGTACGAGCTCGGCGTTGGGGTGAGCGGCGAGCCGTTGGATTCGCAGCCGGATCTCGATCTCGATGCGCGGCGGGTCGTCGATCTGCTCGTCCTGGAGCCACAGCCGGTACGCGGTCTGCGACCACGTCGGCCAGTCGAAGGTGACGACAGCGACGACGCGAGGCGGGAACCCCTCACCGGGCAATCCGTACGACGTCTCCCACGTGACATCGCCGAGGAGCACGTCGACCTGGAACCGCTCCTCGACATCCTTCTGCCGTTCGAGGAAGGCCGACTCGAGGGTCTCGCGAAGCGCGCCGATGGCGTCGGTGAAGACGTGATCGAGCATGCGCGGCCGAGGCTATCGGTCCATGACCGCAACGGGGAGCCCGAGGCCGACCGACTCGCGCACGGTTGCGATGCGACGACCGGGCTGCACCGCGGGGCGAGCTTCGCTCACGCGCTCGGCGCCGAGGAAGGAGCACGTGGTGTCGAGGTCGTCGGAAGCGAACGTGATCCCCCAGAACCGGGCCGGGCCGTCACCCGACCGCCCGGTGGCAACGACTTCGAGGACGACCTCGGCCATGCGGAAGAACGCCTGGCGGACCTCGCGGCCATCGCCTGCGGGCCCTTCACGGATGCGCCGCAGCTCGAGGCCGCTTGCCGCCAGCGCGTCGATCGTGCGATCGAGGTCGGGGGTGAGCACGACGAGATGATCGATGGCGACGATGCCGTTGGGGTGCGCCGGAGCCTCGGGAGGATCGCTCGTCGAGGTGTCTGTCGGCAGTCCGTCGATGTCGCCGGGCGGTGCCGCTCGCAATGCCCATCGACCGACGCCCGGCACGACGTCCGCATCGTCGTCGACGCGGATGACCACGGTGCCGACGACGACCTCGTTGGTCCCGTCGACGGTGAACCCCGCAGCGCGCCACCGTTTCGGGTCGGCCCCGACCACGAGCTCGGCGATGGTCGGCGCAGCACTCATGTGACGCCCAGCTGCCACCACAGGAACGCGAGCACGTCAGCGAGCTCGTCGGCTTGCTTCTCGAGTGGTTTGCCCACGCCGTGGCCGGCGCGGTCCTCCTGGCGCAACAGGATCGGATGCTCGTGCTGACACGCGCTCGCCCACTGCAGTGCGGCCGCCATCTTGCGGGCGTGGTTCGGATCGACGCGCCCGTCGCCCTCGGCCGCGGTGAACAGCACGGACGGGTAGCAGGTGCCGGCGACGACGTGGTGATACGGCGAGTAGGGGAGGATCCACTCGAGCTCTTCGCGCACCTCGGGGTCGCCGTACTCGGGTGTCCAGAGCTTGCCGATGAGGTGCAGGTGGTAACGGGCCATGTCGAGCAGTGGGACGGCGCAATGGACCGCCCGTGCGAGGTCGGGTCGTTGGGTGATCGCCGCGCCCATGAGGAGCCCACCGTTCGAGCCACCGCGCAACGCCAGGTGCTCATGTGAGGTGAAGCCCCGCGCGACGAGCCAGTCGCCCGCGGCGTGGAAGTCGTCGAACACCTGCTGCTTGTTCTCTCGCATGCCCGCTCGATGCCAGTCCTCGCCCTCCTCCGCGCCGCCCCGGATGCACGCTTCGGCGAACAGGCCGCCTGCTTCCGCGACTGCGATGGCGATCGGTGAGTACGCGGGCGTAGCGGCGATCGCAAACCCGCCGTACCCCGTGAGCAGGCAGGGCGTTGCCGGCGACGGCGTGACGTCGTGGCGCCGCACGACGAACATCGGCACCTCGACGCCGTCGGTCGACGGATAGCGCGTCTGCTCGACGTGGAAGGCGTCCGGGTCGACGGGCGAGGCGGGGCTCGCCCAGGGTTCGACGCCGCGCTCGGGCGTCCACCGATGCAACGACGCCGGGCGCGCGAACGACTCGAGCTGGAGGAATGCCAGCGCCGTCGTCGCGTCGGCGTCGAACCCCGCGAGAGCGACTGGGCCGGGCAGCTCGATGGTCTGCTCGTCGGTGCCGTCGAGCGCGTAGGAACGCAGCACCGCGAGCGCCGATCGGGTGCCATGCACGAGAAGTCGGTCGCCGGTGACCTGCGCGCCACCGAAGTCGATGACGACGTCGCTCTCGGGGATGAGCGTCTGCCACGAATCACGCGTGGGGGAGCCGACCGGTGCGGTGAACACGCGACCGCGTGGCGCGTCGAGGTTCGTGACCCCGACGACACGGTCGCCGACGACCCGAACCCATGTCTGCGCCTCGATGTGCTCGATGAGCGTTGTTCTCGTGCCTGTCTCGCGATCGATCAGGTGCACGTCGGCGCGACTCCAGCCGACGTTGCAGTGGACGGCCAACCAGCGACCGTCCCGCGAGAGCGTGATCGACTGCATCGACTCTTCGATCGGGAGGTCGCCGAAGACGAGCTCGTCGTGACCGTGGTGATCTCCGACGATGTGCCACCACACCCGCTCGCCGTACTCCTGGCCCGCGGGGTAGCGCGTGTAGGCGAACGCGTCGCCAGAGGGGGTCCACGCGACCGAGGCCCACCGCGTGTCGGGGATCGTGTCCGCGAGCAGCGCACCGGTCTCGGCATCGGCGATGCGCATCGTGGATCGTTCGTCGCCACCGATCGATACGCCGAAGGCCACCAGCCGGCCGTCGGGGGAGGGGTAGTACCAGTCGAGTGCCGCGGTCGAGTCCTCGAGGAGGGCGGCGGGGTCGACCAGTGTCCGGGGTGGCGCGCCGAAGTCGGTGGCCGAGCGGACGATCAGGCGGAACTGAGCCTCGCCCCCGCCCCGTTCGAGGGTGAACACCCGCTCCCCGGCGACGCGACATGACGTCGAGATCGGCGCGGCGAGCAGCTCGACGAAACGGCGGTGCAGGTCCGCGCGAGCCGGAAGCGCTTCGAGCGCGCGTCGGGTGCGCTCGTTCTGGGCGGCGACCCACTCGAGGGTCTCAGCAGAAGTGGCGTCTTCGAGCCACCGGTAGGGATCGGCAACCTCGTGCCCGTGCAGGACATCGACCACGTCGCCCCGTGCGGCGACCGGCGGAGGATCGAGGGAGGGAACCAGACGCGGCAGGTCAGCCCCGGCCGCAGTTCGGCTTCTTGCCGTGGTTCGCCTTGTTCCGCCGCATGCGCGCCTTGCGCTTCTTCGTCTTCTTCGACATAGGGCGGTCAGGCTACCGGGTCAGATGGATTGGACTCTCGGCGGCGGCGGCGCGGGCGGCGTCGGCGCGGGCCGCAGCGCGGGGCGATTGTCCGTGATCCGCATGCCGTGCACCGGGTACAGCTTCGGGACTCGCTGCCCGGGTGTGCGGTTGACCCACGCCTTGAACGCCGACTCGGACTCCCAGACGTCGATCACGCAGATGCCGTCCGCAGTCGGGCTGCAGACGTGGAGGATCAGACCGGAGTCGGGGCCGCCCCGCTCGTCGACCGATTGCTCGTACCGGTCGTAGGCGCTGAGGAGGTCGGGGATGTCGCCTCGCACCATGACCACGGCCATCACCGCGTCGGTGCCGCCGGCGGTGACGCGGAAGGTCTTGGCGAGGCTGTCGGGGATCTGAATGGTCTGATCCGGGACGCCGGTCGGTGCTTTGCCCTGGGCGCTCGGGGGCGCGAGCGGCTGCCCCGTCGGCACGACTTTCAGCTTCGGGGAGGGATCGGCGGGCGCCTTGTCCTTCCTCAACTTCATGGCCACATCCTACGAATCGGTCGGTTCGCAGGCGCGGTTGAGGGCTCAGGCGTGAGAGCCCGCCCAATTCAGGAGATCGTCGGCGGTCATCGTGTTCACGACGGCGTCGACGGGGACCTCGCACTCGGCCGCGCGATCGCACCCGTGGGGTTGCCAGTCGAGCTGGCCCGGGGCGTGCGCATCGCTGTCGATCGAGAACCGGCAGCCGAACTCCACTGCGAGCTTGAGCAGCCGTCGAGGAGGGTCGAGCCGCTCGGGCCGGCAGTTGATCTCGACCGCGGTGTCGAACTGCTTGCAGGCCATGAACACGATCTCGGGGTCGAACGTCGACTCCGGGCGACCCCTGCCCGTGACCTTGCGTCCGGTGCAATGCCCGAGGATGTCGACGTGCGGGCTCGCGACGGCAAGCACCATGCGCTCGGTCATCGGCTGACGCTCCATCCGCAGCTTGGAATGGACGCTCGCCACGACGACGTCGAGCCGCGCGAGCAGATCCTCGTCGCAGTCGAGCGATCCGTCCTCGAGGATGTCGACCTCGATGCCGGCGAGGATGCGGAACGGAGCGAGCTCGGCGTTGAGGCCGTCGAGCACATCGAGCTGGTGCAGCAGCCGTTCCCGTGAGAGGCCGTGCGCGACGGTGAGTCGTGCCGAGTGGTCGGTGAGCACCATGTACTCGTGACCGAGCTCGACCGCAGTGCGCGCCATCTTCTCGATCGGAGCGCCGCCGTCCGACCAGTTCGAGTGGGTGTGGCAGTCACCGCGCAGTGCGGCGCGAAACGCGGCACCTTCCGCCGACATCGGGATGACGGTCTCGTCTTCGAGCTTCAGGAGGTAGGACGGCGTCTCGCCGTTGACGGCCTCGGTGATGACGCTCGCGGTCACCGGCCCGATGTGGTTGAGGTCGGTGAGTGTGCCTGCCTGTGCACGCGCTTCCACTTCGGCTGAGTCGAGCTCGGCGATCGCGTCGCGTGCGTTGGCGAACGCGTTGACGCGATGCGATGGTTCGAGTGCGCGGTCCAGCAGGTAGACGATGCGGTCGAGCGCGGCGACCGGATCCATCAGGCCGGCTTCACCGTCAGCGGGATCGAAGTGCACCCCCGGAGCAGGAAGCTCTGCGTCCCGACGATGTCGCCGCTCGGTTCGAGCGCCGACGTGCGCTCGAACAGCACCTCCGCGGTGACGCGGGCTTCGAGGCGTGCGAGTGGCGCCCCGAGGCACAGGTGGATCCCGTGGCCGAAGCCGACGTGGTCGGTCGGGTTGCGATCGAGGCGGTAGGTGTCGGCATCAGGACCCCATTTCGCCTCGTCACGGTTCGCGGCGGCGAAGAGGACGAGGAGCCGAGTGCCCTCGTCGAGGGCTTGGCCGCTGACCTCGGCCGGAGCGCTCGTGCGGCGGAAGAGGCACTGCACGGGCCCGTCGTAGCGGAGCTGCTCCTCGAACGACGCCGCGATCTTTGCCGGATCGGCGCGCAACTCGGCCTCGACGTCCGGGCGCCCGACGAGCATCCGCATCCAGTTGCCGAGGAGGTTCGTCGTCGTCTCATTGCCCGCGATCAGCAGCAGGATGCAGAAGCCGACGAGCTCGTCGATGGTGAGCGGTTCCTCGCCGTCGGAGCCCTTCGTCACGAGCATGCTGACGAGGTCGTCCTTCGGATGCTTCGCGCGGTCGTCGATGACTTCCACGAAGAACTCGAACATCTCTTCGGCCGCGTCGCGGAAGCGAACCGCATCAGGGGTGAGGCTGAAGGCGGCCACTGCCGCGTCGGACCACTGCTTGAACTGCTCCTTGCGCTCGGCGGGGATGCCGAGCATCTCTGCGATGACGGTGACTGGGAGCGGATACGACAGATCCCGGACGAGGTCGGCACCGCCATCCACGCCCTTCTCGATCATCTCGCCGACGAACTGCTCGGCGATCTCGCGGACCCGCGGCTCGTAGTCGTTGATCACGCGCGGCGTGAACCCCCGGTTCACCAGTCGACGCATCGTCGTGTGGAGCGGAGGGTCGGAGGCGATGAGGGATCGCCCAGCCCGCCCGCGTCCATCTTCCGTCCGTCTTCGGCGACTTCGTCGCTCCCGACCATGGCCATCATGTCGCCCATGCCGCGGGCCGAGGAGAACAGGAGTGGCTCGCGCAGCACGGCGGTGACGTCGGCGTAGCGGCTCACGGCGTACGCGTCGAGCAACGGCACGTACGCGAGGCCGGGTTCGGCACGCAGCCGTGCGTACTCCGCATGCGGGTCCGCGAGGACGGCTGGATCGAACACCTCGAACGTCGTCATGGCCGAATCGTACGGGCATTGACCTACCCTGACTTCCCGTCATGGAGCGCTTCGGCATCGTCGGCCTGCCCAACGCCGGGCAAGTCCTCCCTCTTCAACGCCCTCACTGGCGGCAACGCGCTCGTCGCTGCGCACCCGTTCTCGACGACCGAGACCAACGTGGGCGTCGCCAAGGTGCCCGACCGCCGGCTCGACGCGCTGGCGGAAATGAGCGTGTCGAAGAAGGTCGTGCACGCGACGGCCGAGTTCGTGGACATCGCGGGCCTGCAGAAGGGCTCGAGCGCGGGCGAGGGGCTCGGCAACAAGTTCCTCGGCGGGATCCGCGAGGTCGATGCAGTGCTCTATGTGCTCCGGTCGTTCGTGGACCCGAATGTCGTCGGCGGCAGCGACCCGCTCGAGGATCTTGCGACGCTCGACCTCGAACTGGTGCTCGCCGACGCGGCGAGTGCGGAGACGCAGCTCGACCGCAGGCGCAAGGCCGCGAAGTCGGACAAGTCCCTTGCGGGCGAGGTCGCGGTGCTCGAGAAGGCGGTCGGGCTGCTGCAGGCGGCGACGCCCCTCTACCGCGCGGGATTGTCCCCGGACGAGCTCGTTGCGTTGCAGCCGTACTTCCTCATCACCGCGAAGCCGGTGCTCGTCGTCGTGAACATCGGCGAGGACCAGCTGGACCGAGGCGGACGCGATCGCAGCGTCGGTCGCCGGAGAGCTCGGTGACGCCGCCGAGGTGCTCGCCGCGTCGCGTGCAGCTCGAAGCCGAGGCGGCGCAGCTCGACGCCGAGGAGCGCACCGAGCTGCTCGAGGGCCTCGGCCTCGGCGAAGGAGCGCTTCCCCGCGTCATCCACGCCGCGTACCACCTGCTCGGGTTGCGCACGTTCCTCACGACCGGCGACAAGGAGAGCCGCGCCTGGACGTTCCGTGCCGGTGCAAAGGCGCCCGAGTGCGCGGGCGTGATCCACAGCGATCTGCAGCGCGGGTTCATCCGCGCCGAGGTCATCCGCTGGGACGAGCTGCTGTCGCTCGGCTCCTGGGCGAAGGCGAAGGAAGCAGGGAAGCTCCGGGTCGAGGGCAAGGACTACGAGGTGCAGGACGGCGACACGTTGGAGATCCGCTTCAACGTGTAGTGGGGCTTTGCTGACCCGGCAGTGGTGTCGGGGGACCTTGGCCTCTATGGAACCTGCGGTCGTGTCGGGTCGACTGGACGGTAGGAGGTGACGCGAGGCAAACGCGCCGACGGAGAGAGGCCGATTGTGCGGATGATGACGCACCGCCATCAGGGCGCGACGGAGCTATCTGCCGCCGCCTGCGAGGCCGCACGCTCGGGCGCGCCTGCCATCGCGATCGGGGGCTGCACGAAGCGGTACGGGACGGGCGCGGTCGTCCGGGGACGGTCCTTGTGAACACGGTCGGCTCGCGCGTGCATGGCCACGTCGAAGCGACGCTCTTGGTCGTTGCGGTCACGCTGCTGGCGGTCGGTGGCGCGTTGTACCTGGCGGGCTTCCACACCGCGGCCCACGGGGTGTGGGCGGCTGACACGCTCGTCGGGATCGTGCCCGCCTGCTGGTGGGTGATCGACGCGGCCCGGCACCGTCGACTGGGCGTCGACGCGCTGGCGGTCCTCGCGCTCGTCGGCACGCTGGTCGTCGGCGAGTACCTGGCGGGCGCGGTCATCACGGTCATGCTGGCGAGCGGCCGCACCCTCGAAGCACGCGCCGCGGCACGCGCCCGACGTGAGCTGCACGCGCTGCTGGCGCACGCGCCTCGCGTGGTGCACCGCTACGACAACGGCGCTCTCGACGTCGCCCGCCATCGACGACGTCGGGCGCGGCGACCTGCTGCTCGTCCAGCCGGGCGAGGTCGTCCCTGTCGACGGACTCGTCGAGTCCGACGAGGCGGTGCTCGACGAGAGCGCGCTGACGGGTGAGCCGCTGCCCGTCGACCACGCGGTTGGAGACGCGGTCCGAAGCGGGGTCGTGAACGCGGGCGGGCCGTTCGACCTGCGGGCGACGACGAGCGCGGCGGAGAGCACCTACGCGGGCATCGTCCGGCTCGTCTCCGAAGCCGAGGCGTCGAGCGCGCCGTTCGTGCGGCTCGCCGACCGCTACGCCGCGGTGTTCCTCGGGGTCGCGCTGGCGCTCGCCGGCGCGGCGTGGGCGCTGTCGGGTGACCTCGAGCGCGCCGTTGCGGTCCTCGTCGTCGCGACACCGTGCCCGCTCATCCTCGCCGCGCCGGTCGCGATCGTCTCCGGCCTGTCGCGGGCGGCTCGCCGCGGCGTCGTCGTGAAGGGCGGTGGCGCGCTCGAACAGCTCGCGAGCGGCGAGATCCTGCTGTTCGACAAGACCGGCACGATCACCGCCGGCCAGCCCGCGCGTCGCCGACATCGTCACGGCGACCGACATGCCCGCCGACGACGTCCTGCGCTATGCCGCGAGCCTCGACCAGGTCTCCCCGCACGTGCTCGCCGCCGCGGTCGTGCGTGCTGCCCGCGCCCGCGGTCTCGCCTTGTCGCTGCCCGAAGACGTCGAGGAGGTGCCCGGCCACGGCGTCCGCGGCCGAGTCGACGGCCACCGCGTCGCGGTCGGCAAGGCCAGCTGGACCTCGGCGGCGTCCGCGTCCACGTGGACGCGCGGCGTCCGCCGCCGCGCCGCGCTCGACGGGGCGCTCACGATCTTCGTCGACGTCGACGGTGCTCCCGTCGGTGCGCTGCTGCTCGACGACCCGATCCGGCCCGACGCGGCACGCACGATCCGCCAGCTGCGCCGCGACGGCATCCGCCGCATCGTCATGGTCACCGGCGACCGAGAGGAGAACGCGCGGACCGTCGGTGCGGTCATCGGCGTCGACGACGTCCTCGCCGAGCGGACCCCGGCCGAGAAGGTCGAAGCGGTCCGGCTCGAGAAGCGGGCGGGCAACACGATCATGGTCGGTGACGGCATCAACGACGCGCCCGCGCTCGCGCTCGCCGACGTCGGCGTCGCCGTCGGTGCCCGGGGCGCGACCGCCTCGTCCGAAGCCGCCGACGTCGTACTGACCGTCGATCGTCTCGACCGGCTCGGCGAAGCGCTCGTCATCGCCCGCCGCAGCCGCCGCATCGCCCTGCAGAGCGTCGTCGTCGGCATGGGCCTGTCGCTCGGAGCGATGGTCGTCGCCGCGTTCGGCTACCTGCCGCCCGTGTGGGGTGCGCTCCTCCAAGAGCTCATCGACGTCGCCGTCATCCTGAACGCACTGCGGGCGTTGCGGGACACGACCTCGGCGAACCGGCTCAGCGGCGAGGAAGCCGCGCTCGCGCGCCGTTTCAGCGCTGAACACCGCACCCTACGGCCCGACCTCGCCCGCATCCGCGACGTCGCCGACCACCTCGACGCGGCCCGACCCGCCGAGTCGCATCGCCAGGCTGCGAGATGTCCATCGGTTCCTGGTCGAGGAACTCGACCCGCACGAACAGGCCGAGGACCACGACCTGTACCCGGTCCTCGCCCGCGTCCTCGGCGGCAACGACCCGACCGCGACGATGAGCCGCGCGCACGTCGAGATCGCGCACCTCATCCGGCGCATCAGCAGCGTCATCGACGAACTCGACCCCGTCGGACCCGACAACGACGACATCATCGAGCTGCGCCGGCTCCTCTACGGCCTGCACGCGATCTTGCAGCTGCACTTCGCCCAAGAAGACGAGGGCTACCTGTCCCTCGCCGACGACGAGAAGCCGCTCGAACGAAGCAGCCCCTGAACCGAGCCTCACGATCGGGGTTGGGCGCGGCGAGCGGATGCGGCGTCACGGGTTCCTGATCCCGCGGCCCCCGTCTGGGGTTTCCGCCGGGCACGGGAGCGTGATGGCGGCCCGGAGCCCCTGATCGCCGTTGCGGCTCAGGTGCAGAGCGCCGCCAGACTGCCGGGCGAGCTGTTCGATGATGGCCAGCCCGAGTCCGGTGCCGCCAGGGGGCGCGTCGGGGGCGCGCCAGAAGCGGTCCTTGGCGCGGATGAGCTGTTCGTCGGTCATGCCGGGCCCTTGGTCGTCGACGGTGAGTGTGAGGCCGGTCAGGCCGGCCGTCGCGGTGACCGTGATGGTGGTTCCGTCCGGACTCACCTCGAGCGCGTTGGCGATGAGCTCGTCGAGGATCTGCTCGAGCGCCCCCTCGACGGCCGTCGCGGATGCGTTCGCCGGTCCTTCGTAGTGGAGGTCGATGGATCGTTCCTCGGCGAGGGGTGACCACGTGAGGCACCGTTCGCGTGCGAATCTGCGCGGCGTCGATCGAACCGATCGACATGGTCGTGGTGTCGGCGCGGGCGAGGGTGAGCAGGGCGTCGACGAGGCGCTGGAGGCGGTGGGTCTCTTCGATGGCGGCGTCGAGCTGGTCACGGTCACTGTCGTCGACAGGCTCGTCGAGGCTCTCGAGGCGAAGGCGGAGCGCAGTGAGCGGCGTGCGCAGCTGGTGCGACGCGTCGGCGACGAAGGCCTGCTGGGCGGCGACGAGCTGACCCAGCCGGTCCGCCATCTCGTCGAAGTCGCGCGAGAAGCTCCCGCACCTCGGGCGGGCCGGTCGTCGAGTCCGCTCGAGCGTGGAGATCTCCTGCGGCGAGTCGCGCCGACGCCGCTCGGAGCCGGGCGACCGGGCGGGTGACGCTGCGGGCGAGCAGCCAGCCGGCGAAGGCCACGCCGATCAGGATCGTCCCGGCCAACAGCGCGAGGTTGAGCCAGTTGTTCCGCACTCGTCGGTCGAGCTCGCTCGCCGGGTAGGTGATGCGGACGGCGCCGTGGACCTCGCCGGACGAGGCGACCGGTACGGCGACATAGATGAGTCGCGTGCCGAGGGTTTCGGAGCGGCGGATGCCGGAGGACACCTTGCCATCGAGGGCTGCGGCGATCTCCTCTCGCGTCGAGAAGTCCCGAGGCGGTCCGTTGGGGTCGTCCGAGTCGGCGACGGAGTTGCCGTTGCGGTCGACGACCACGGCTCGGCCGCCGATGGTGTCGCGGTACTCGAGGACGATCGGGACGGGGTCGTTTCCGGTGCCTTGTTCGAGGAGATCCTCAACCCGGGTCGCGATGACCCGAGCGTCTCGCTCGACGGCCGACAGGAACCGGCTCTCCTCGCGCGACTTGAACGTGACAGCGAGCGGGATCTCCAGCACGGCCAGCACCGCCGCGGTGATGAGCAGGTAGGTGACGAGCAGACGGCGGGTCACGGCTCGACCCGGAAGCCGACCCCCCGCACCGCCGTCACCGTAAGGGTCTCGCCGAGCTTCTTCCGGATCGAGGCCAGGTGGACATCGATGGTCTTCGAAGGCCCGTACCAGTGAGGATCCCACACACGCTCGAGGATCTCCTGACGGCGGAACACCCGGCCCGGCTCGCTCATCAGCAAGGCGAGCAGGTCGAACTCCTTCGGGGTGAGCTCGACAGGCTCGCCCGCGGCGATGGCGCCGACGCGAGCGGGTGTCGAGTTCGAGTGAGCCGGCGTGCAGCATCGGCTCGGGCTCGGCGACGACCTCCACCCGGCGCAGCACGGCCCGAACGCGAGCGATCAGCTCACGCAGCCCGAACGGCTTCACGAGGTAGTCGTCGGCACCGAGCTCGAGGAGGACCACCCGATCGATCTCCGCGCCGCGGGCGCTGACGACGATGATCGGCACGCGCGACACCGCGCGGAGCCGGCGGCAGACCTCCTCCCCGTCGCGGTCCGGCAGGCCGAGATCGAGCAGCACGAGATCGGCAGGCGCCGCGGCCAACGCCTCCGCCGCCGTGCCTGCACGCTCGACGGCGAAACCGTTGCGCTCGAGACCGTCCACCACCGACGCGGCGATGGCGTCGTCGTCCTCGACCACCAGGATCCGCACGGGCGCAGGCTGCCACACGTCCACCCGGTGCACGCCTGGGTCCGCGGAACTTAGGCGAACCCTAACCGTGGCCGAGTCGGACCCTACCTGGGGCTCCCGTACCGTCGTCACCGGAGCCCACAATCGGAGGACAGCAATGCGGACAGCGAACCGTCGTCACCGTCGCAGGTGCGATCACCCTCACGGTGCTGGCGTCGACGAGCGCCTTGGCGGTGAACTTCCGGGGGGCCGACGACCGGCCGCCCGGCGACGTCGGCACCTTCTCTCCGGCAGTCGACGTCACTCAGGTGCCGCCGCAGATCGTCACGGTCTACGTGGACGTGCCCACGGGTGCCGCGACAACGCCAGTCGCTGTCAGCGCGGCGCCTGAGCCCGTCGCTGTGACGCAGGCCGGCTCCGTCGTCCCCGCCGGTGTCGAGCACGAGCGGGAAACCAGCGAGCACCAGGGGGGCGAGGATGACGACTGACGAGCGCCTGGCGCTGCTCGCCCAACGGCGCAAAGGCCCAGCGGTGCCCGCCACAGCCGCACCGGAAACCCTCGACGCCGCGACCGCCCCAGCCGCCGAGCGTCCCACGCCGGGGCCACCACCCCGTCGCGCGCGTCGCAAGGCCGCCGCCCCACTCACCCGCATCGGCGCGACCGGCGTGAGCGTGACGGCCGTGCTGGTCGGCGCCGGGTTCCTCGCCCTCGCGGACCGGGCCGCGTCCCCGCCAGCCCCATCGCAGGGTGTCGGCGTCGTTCCGACCGCCGCCGTCACAGCCGCGTCCGAGCCGCTCACTGTGGTCGTCGTGTTGCGCCAAACGCCGGGCACCACGACCGGATCCGCGGCGGTGCCGGCCACCCAACCAACCGCGATCGCTCCTGCCGTGGTGCGCGAGACCACGTCGCTCGGGGCATCGGCGCCGGCGCCGGCCGTCACCGGCACGCCGAGCGCCAGGAGCGTCACGCCGGTCACCAAGACCAAGAAGAGCTGACGATGTCCCAGTGCGTCGAGCGCCGCTTCCCAGCCATGGGCACCGATGCGCACGTGGTCGTCGTGGGTGACGCCCGCCTCCTCGACCAGGCACAAGCTCGGATCCAACAGCTCGAGGAACGATGGAGCCGCTTCCGGCCGACGAGCGAGCTCAACGTGCTCAACGCCGCCGCGGGACGGGAGGTGCCGGTCAGCGTTGACACGGTCACGCTCGTGCGCGCCTGCACGACGGCGTGGGCCGCGACGAACGGCCGCTTCGACCCCACTTTGCGCCACGTGATGGTCGCGCTCGGCTACGACCGCGACTTCGCCCTGCTCGCATCGGGGCCGGCGCACCACAGCGAGTCGATGCCGACCATGCCTTCCGCCCACGGCATGGGCGATGTCGTTGTCGACGAGCACGCCTGCACAGTGCGCGTCCCGCGCGGCGTTGGCTTGGATGCCGGCGGCCTGGGCAAGGGCCTGGCGGCCGACATCGTGGTCGCCGAACTGAAGGCCCTTGGGGCTGACGGCGCGATGGTCAGCCTCGGCGGCGACCTCGCTGCCAGTGGACAGCCGCCCGACGGGGACGCGTGGGTCGTCGCGGTCGAGGATCCCCACGACGACGAGCGAACGCTGTGTCTTGTCGCCGTCGTGCAGGGCGGCATCGCCACCTCGAGCATCCTCGGGCGCCGCTGGCAAGTGGACGGCAGCGAAGTCCACCATCTCCTGGATCCGGCCACCCACCGCCCGACAACCGGCCGGCTCGTGTCGGCGACCGTGGTCGCGGGCCAGGCGTGGTGGGCTGAGTCCCTGACCAAGTCACTCCTCGTCGGCGGGCCGAACGTCCCGCTACCGTCCGCGTCGGCACTCGTCGTCGATGTCGACGCCCACTACGAGGTGCTCGGAGACGGCGCAGACGTCTTCCTCTCGCTCGACAGCATGACGGCGGCGTCGTGAACGAGAAGATCTGGTGGTACCTGGCGCGATCCAGCGGAGTCGTGGCATGGCTCGTCCTCGTCGCGACCGTCGTGTGGGGAGCGCTGCTGGCTGGTCGCGTCATGGCGCGCCCCGGAGCGCCTCGATGGCTCAGCGACGTCCATCGCCACCTCGGTGGCCTCGCCGTCGCCCTGACCGGCCTGCACCTCGCAGCGCTGGCCGCAGACTCGTACGCCCACTTCGGCTGGGCCGAGACGTTCGTGCCCTTCGCCTCACCGTGGAAGCCCGGCGCGGTCGCCTGGGGCATCGTGGCGCTGTACCTCCTCGCGATCGTCGAGGTGACGTCGCTGTGGCAGCGGCGCCTGCCCAGAAAGTGGTGGAGAGCCATTCACCTGAGCAGCTACCTGCTGTTCTGGATGGCCACGATCCACGGCATCACCGCTGGCTCCGACGCGCAAACAGCCGCGTTTCGCATCGGCGTGGCGCTCGCGATCGGCGCGACGACCTTCGCTGTCCTGGCCCGCATCCTGAGCGTGCTCCGCTCCCCGAAGTCGAGACACTCCGCAGCCGCCGCGCGACCAGCGTCGATCTGAGCGGAGCGGCGAAGGTCGGGACGATTGGCGACTGCCGCTTCAACGTGTAGCCCCGGTCGCGTGGCGTAACAACAGGCAGTGCTCGACGCGGAAGAAGTTGTGCATGCGTTGTTGCTGCGGCGGGAAGAGGCGGTTCGCCTCCGCCATCGGGATGATCTCAGGGTGTTCGACGTCGTGCGTGGCTCCGTCGAAGACCAGGGTCGCCTTGCCGGCCGCGAGGACGTTCTGCAGCCAGTCGGTGTTCATGCCGTAGGGGAGCGCGACCGCGAAGCCGTCGTCGGTCGCTACGGGCTGCATTGGCGTCTCGTACTCCTGCCCGGACTTCCGGCCGACGTGGCGGATCACGCCATATGGCGAGCCCGCGGTCCCGGCCATTGGCAGCACGTAGTGCTTCGTGGCGCGGCCGACACGACGGACGCCGTTGAGCACGGCGGGAGACTTCGATCGCATCCCCAGGACGAAGACAGCGCCGACTGCTCCGATGAGGAGCACCAACCAACCGATGAGCTTGGCGAGTGACTTCATCCCTCCAGGCTCGCGCCGATGGCTGCCGCCTATTCCTGCGCCACTCCACAAGAGTTTGACATCGAATGATTAGATATCTAATCTAATCAGGTGCCACCCGCCATCGAGCCCATCGGCCTCTTCGTCACCCGTCGGGCGCGCACGCTCAGCCGCGTGTTCGACGACGCCCTGGCCGAAGCCGGGGGGACGCTCCCTACGTGGCTCGTGCTCGCTTCAGTGAAGGGAGCCCGACACGGCATGCAGCGGACCCTCGCCGCCGACGTCGGCATCGAGGGAGCGACGCTCACCCATCACCTCACTCGTATGGAAGCCGGCGGCTTGGTCACCCGTGCACGCGACCCACAGAACCGTCGCGCGCAGCTGGTCGAGCTCACCGAGGCGGGCGAGACGGAGTTCCGCACCCTCTTGTCGCGGGTACAGACCTTCGACCGGAGGCTGCGCGCGGGGTTCTCCGACCACGAGCTCGCGACCCTGCGAAGCCTGCTCGACCGACTCGTGGGGAACGCCACCGAACAAGCCGAGATGGAAGGAGATACCCATGACTGATCTCCGAGAAGTGCTCACCTCGTGGGCCGAAGCGGAACAGCGCGGCGACGCCGGAGCGCTCGATCAGCTGCTCACCGACGACTTCGTCGGCATCGGTCCCGTCGGGTTCACGCTGGTCCGCGACGGAGACGACTGGCGTATCGCCGCGATCCAGTACAGCTTCATCGCCGGAACGCCTGGAGCGCCGAAGTGAACGCGCTTGTCGATCGCGTTGCCGTCGTCACGGGGAGCTCCCGTGGCATCGGGGCCGCGATTGCGATGCGGTTCGCCGAGGAAGGCGCGAGCGTCGCGGTGAACGGCCGCGATGCAGCGGCCATCGACACGGTCTGCAGGGAGATCCTGGCCGCGGGAGGAGACGCGTGCGCGGTGCCCGCTGATGTGACCCGTTTCGACGAGGTCGAGCAGATGCGCCTCGATGTCGAGAACCGATTCGGGCCCGTCGACGTCGTGGTCGCGAACGCGGGCGGCAGCCCGGTGCGACCCGGGCCGGTCGAAGATCTGTCCGAAGACGACTGGCATGCGTCGGTCGATGCGAACCTCACCGCGACGTTCCTGACGATCAAGAGCTTCCTTCCGGGGATGAAGGAGCGCGGCCGCGGGACCATCATCACGATCTCGTCCGCTGCAGCTCGGCGTCCGAATCCGCGCAGCCCGATTGCCTACGCGTCGGCGAAGGCGGGCCTCGAGCTGCTCACCCAGGACGTCGCCGCCCAAGCGGGCCCGTTCGGTGTGCGGGTGAACTGCATTGCTCCCGCGACGATCCTGACCGAGGGCAACCTCGCCGCCATCCCGGAGGAGATGCGGGACGCGCTCGTGGCGGAGCATCCCATTCGGCGCCTCGGCACACCCGAAGACGTCGCTCAGGCGGCGGTCTTCCTCGCGTCGGACGACGCGGCGTGGATCACTGGCGTCGTCCTCGACGTCGCCGGGGGCTCGGTACTGGTCTGATCAGACCTGCGCCTTCGAATCGGGACGCTCGGAGCGCCGGGGCAGCGGCGGCGTGTAGGCGATCGTGTTCGGGTCGACCACGAATTGCATGCCTTCGTTGTCGATGTCGCCGGGCTCGCCGGATGCCCCGATGGTGATTGCGGGCTCGTCGTCCTTGGGGGTCTCGAGGATGTCGCGGATGGCGATCATGGCGCCCGCGAGCATCGCCCCCGCCACGCCGTGCTTTTTGCGGGGGCTTTCAGCCTCCTCGCTGCTCACAGCGTCGAGTATGCCCGTTGCGCCGGGCATGCTGACGCGCGTGGTCGGCGTGCGGACTCCCGTGCTTCAAGCGACCATCGCGCGGCGGCTGTTGGTCGCCTACCGGCTCGATCCTGACGCGGCCGAGCACCTCGTGCCTGCTCCCTTCACCCTCCACCTCGTCAACGGCTATGCGGTCGGCTGGGTCAGCCTCGACCGGATCGCGGATCTGCGACCTCGGGGGCTCCCCGCGGCGATCGGGTTCGGGAGCGAGAACGCCGCCCATCGCATCGCGGTCGACTGGTACCAACAGGGACGAACGGCCACCGGTGCGTTCGTTCTCTCACGACACACGGACTCGCGGGTGACTGTCGCGCTGGGGGACCGCCTGTTCCCCGGTGCGCGTGAGCGGGCCGAGTTCGACGTTGCCGACAGTGGGTCAGAGCTCCGTGTTGCGTTGGCGAGCGAGACCTGCACCGTCGAGGTTTCGGTGGTCACGAGCGCCGGAGTCATCGCCAGTGAGCTGTTCGCATCGACCGATGAGGCTTGGCGATTCTTCAGGAGGGGAGCAGTGAGCTACTCGCTCCGGGGCCGCGGCGCCGCGCTCGACGGGCTCGACATGCGGACCAAGCCATCGGACGTGCATGCGGCTTCGATCGACCACGCGTCGTCGACGGTGTTCCCGCGGGACGTCGGTGTCCCCGACTCCGCCCTCGTGCTGCGCGATCTCGCCGTCGAATGGAGCGCCGCGCCGCCACTCTGGTGATTCGGGTCCACGGCCGCTCAGCTCACGAGACGCGACCTGCCCTCCCAGTACGGCGCCCGCAGCTTGAACTTCTGCACCTTGCCGGTCGCGGTGCGTGCAATGGCGTCGTCGAAGTCGACCGACGTCGGGCACTTGTAGTGAGCGAGGAGCGCCCGACAGTGCGCGATGAGGTCGGTCTCGCTCGCCTCCACGCCGGGCTTCAGCACGACGAGCGCCTTCACCGTCTCGCCCCACTTCGTGTCGGGGATCCCGAAGACCGCCGCTTCGGCCACAGCCGGGTGCCGGGAAAGCGCCTCCTCGACCTCGATCGATGACACGTTCTCGCCGCCGGTGATGATGACGTCCTTCTTGCGATCCGAGATCGTGACGTAGCCCTCGTCGTCGATCCGGCCGCCGTCTCCGGTGTGGAACCAGCCGTCCGCCATCGCCGCGAAGGTGGCTTCGGGCTGCTGCCAGTAGCCGCCGAACACGACGTTGCCGCGGGCGAGCACCTCGCCCCCGTCGTCGACGCGCATCTTCACGCCCACCGCGGGCGCACCGGCCCGCCCGAGCATGCGGGCGCGCTCGGTAGGTGTGAGCACATCCCACTCGGCGCGGCGGCGGTTGATGGTCAGCACCGGCGACGTCTCGGTGAGGCCGTAGAGCTGGATGAACTCCCAGCCGAGCTCGGTCTCGACCCGCTCGATCGTCGGCGTCGGCGGCGGAGCCCCGCCCACGATCATCCGCACGCCGCCGGGCTGCCGGGTGCTGTTGGCTTGCGTGCCCGCTGCGGTGAGGATCATGTTGACGACCGCCGGCGCCCCACCCATGAACGTCACGCCGTGCTCCTGCACCCGCCGCAGGATCTCGGGGCCGTCGACCTTGCGAAGGACGACGTGGCGACCGCCCATGCCGGTGATCGCATAGACCATCCCCCACCCGTTCGCATGGAACATCGGCACCGACCACAGGTACACGTCGCGGTCGTCCACGCCCGTGTGCCAGCCGAGCGTGAGCGCGTTGACGTAGAGATTGCGGTGGGTCAGCTCGACGCCCTTCGGTCGGGCGGTCGTTCCGCTCGTGTAGTTGATCGACGCGATCGCATCTTCGCTGCCCTCCCACGCCGTCGGCTCGCGGTCGTAGCGGTACAGCAGTCCGTCGGCCTCCGCGCCCATCACGAGGCGCAAGGGCGCCTTCACGTCGGCGAGCGCCTCGTCGAGCTCGGGGTCGATGAGCACCATCGACGCGTCGCAGTGATCGACGATGTAGCGGACCTCGTCGGCGTTCAGCCGGAAGTTGATCGGGACGATCACGCGCCCGTAGCCCGACACGGCGAAGAAGGCGGTCAGCATGCGAGCGCTGTTCTGCGACACGATCGCGACGCGCTCGCCGACCCCAACGCCCAGCGCGTCCAGGCCGGCGGCCATCGCTCGGGCCCGCACTGCGACCTCGCGCCACGTGAGGGCACCCCAGCTCTCCGCGGGTTGGTCGGGTTCGTCGATGATGCCGATCCGGTCGCCGAAGACGGTCTCGGCGCGGTCGAGGAAGTCCAGGATGTTGAACGGTGTCTTCATGCATCGAGTGGACACCCGACCCGCATGCGCCGACCCGAGCACCGATTGCTCAACTTCTCGGCGACGCCCGCGTGAGTAGGCCGGTACCGTTCGCTCGATGGCCATGCTCCCACTGCAGTGGCCGCTCGTGGGCCGGCACGACGAGCTCGACCTGTTCACCGCATCGCTCGCCGATCCCCGCGCGCACGGTTTCGTGATTCACGGCCCGGCGGGTGTCGGCAAGACCCGCCTCGCCGACCAGTGCCTCGCGCTTGCCGACCGCGCCGGGCGCGCCGTCGCACGGGCGACTGCCACCGAGGGCGCCCGGAGTGCGCCGCTCGGGGCGCTCGCACATCTGCTGCCCGCCGACATCGCAGACGAGCGCTGCGATCTCGTGACTGTCATGACCGCGGTGCGGCCGGTGCTCGTCGAGCGAGGTGCCGCGGGGCCGCTCGTCCTGTTCGTCGACGACCTCCACTTGCTGGACCCCACCTCGGCGGCGCTCGTCGCTCAGCTCGTGGACGCTGACCTCGTCTTCCTCGTCGGGACGGTCCGCACCTCCGAACCGGTCCCGCCCGGTCTCGAGTCGCTCTGGCACCGGGCACGCGTGAGGCGCATCGACCTCGAGGACCTCGACCGCGCCGCCGTCGACACGCTGCTCCACCTCGTGCTCGGCGGACCGGTCGAAGCAAGCACCGCGTCGGACATCTGGACGTCGAGCGACGGCAACGTCTTGTTCGTCCGCGAGCTCGTGCTCGGCGCACTCGATCGGGGCCACCTCGTCGACCAACGGGGTGTGTGGAGGCTGACCGGTCCACTCGTCACGACGCCGCGCCTGTACGAGCTGGTCTCGGCGCGTCTGGGTGCTCTCAATGACGAGGCGCGCGACGCTCTCGAGAAGCTCGCGGTGTGGGAGCCGACTGGCCTCGCGATCGTGGAGGACGCGGTCGGCACCGAGTCGCTCGACGCCCTCGACCGCGCCCGGCTGCTCGCGGTACGCGCCGACGGCCGCCGGCAGCAGGTCGCGCTCGCCCACCCGCTCTACGGCGAGATCCTGCGATCGACGATGCCCGCGCTCACGCGGCGCCGGCTGCTCCTCGAGCTCGCCGATCGCATCGATGCTCGTGGTGGCCGCCGCAGAGAGGACGCGATCCGAGTCGCGACGGCGCGGCTCGAAGCGACCGGCACGGCCGATCCGGGCCTGCTCCTCAAGGCCGCACGGCTCGCCCGCTACGGCCACGACTACGGCCAGGTCGAGCGCCTCGGCCGCGCCGCTGCTCTGGACGGCATCGCCCCGGAGGTCGGGCTGCTCCTCGGCGAGGCGCTCCATGAGCTCGGCCGCTTCGACGAGGCAGAGGTGGTGCTGCAGGAGGCCGAGCGGGCCGCGAGCGACGATGACCCGCTGCTCGTCCCCATCGTCGAGCTGCACACCCGGAACCTCATGTGGGGTCTCACCCGCCCGGACGACGCGCTCGCGCACAACCGCGCGGTGGCTGCGCGGCTCCAATCCCGTCCGGCCGGAGGCGAGTTGGCGATCAACGAGGCCATGCTGCTCACCTACTCGGGCCGGCCGCTCGAGATCCTGTCCGTGCTCGACTCGGTGGTTGAGAGCGACGACCCCCGACAGCGATCGCTCCGGGCCCACGCGGAGCTCCCGGCGCTGGTCGCGATCGGAAGGTGCGACACCGCCGCAGAGGGTGCGGCGCGCGCATTCGCCGAACAGCGTGACCTCCCCGACCAGATCGCGATCCCCGCGCCCGAAGTACACCTCATCACGCGTATGTACGCCTTGGCCGAGAGCGGCCGACTCCCGGATGCGACCGCGCTTGCCGCGGCGGTGTATGAGGCAACGCCCCCATCGGCGCCGCCCGACGCGTTCATGTGGCTCGCGCAGCAACGCGGACGATGTGCGTTGCTGAGCGGTCTCGTCGAGACCGCCTGCCGCTGGCTCGGCGAGGCCGTGGCGCGGTGTGAGACGCACGCGCTCGAAGGGCCGCGCCGACTCGTGCTCTCGGAGCTCGCGGTCGCGGCGGCGTGCGCGGGTGACGACGAGGCGTCGACCAACGCGGCTCGCGAGGCCGAGCGGCTCGAGCCATTCGGCTTCGCCCTTGCCGAGCAAGAGCTGGGGCGCGGATGGGCGCGCGTCGCTGCGGGCGATCTGCCCGGCGCACGGGCCGCGCTGCGCGAGGCCGCTGACCTCGCGCGCAGCGCGGGCTATCGAGGATCGGAGGCGTGGCTGCTCCATGACGTCGCTCGACTCGGCGATCCTGCGAGCGTGATGGATCGGCTCGACGAGCTCTCGACGATCTGCGAGGGCGCGCTCGTGCCGGCGTACGCCGCGCACGCGGCTGCCAGCGCGTCCGGGCGATCCGAGGCGCTCGTCGCCGCTGCCGACACGTTCGAAGCGCTTGGCGCGTGCCTGCTCGCCGCCGAGGCGTGTGCGGAGGCAGCCCAGGCGTATCAGCGCGCGGGGGATCGTCGGGCGTCCGCGGCGATGAGCGTGCGCGCGACGAACCTCGCCGAGGCGTGCGAAGGCGCGCAGACTCCGGCGCTCACGATCCCGGTGCTCGTTGCCCCGCTCACCGCTCGCGAGCGCGACATCGCCACGCTCGCCGCGCAGGGAGTCTCGAGCAAGGACATCGCGGACCAGCTGTTCCTCTCGGTTCGCACCGTGAACAACCACCTGCAGAACGTGTACTCCAAGCTGGGGGTGGGCAGCCGCCGCGAGCTCGCTGGCGCGCTCGAGGTCAGCGGGGGGAGCTCGGCTGGTCCTCCAGCGCGCCCTGCAGCATCGTCTCCGCCGTGAGGTTGTAGGCGAGGCGCCACGCCTCCTCCACCTCGTCGCTCCACGCGTCGCCGATCGCTGCTTCCAGAGCCGCGTGCAGCGCATCGCCCATGACCTTGTAGTGCCGAGCTCGCACCCCGTAGCCCTGGTGGCGCAAGCCGAGCGAACGGACCCGGCGCTCGAACGTGTCGAGCGTGCGGATCGACTGCACGATCTCTTCGAGCTCCGCCACGAAGCGGTCCCGCTGCTGACCGGGGTCGCTCACGAACATCGACAGGATGGTCGGATCCGCAGCGAACGCGAGGCGGTAGAAGTCCTGGGCGAGCGCGTCGAGATCGAGACCAGCGAAGGTCTCCTCGACGGCCGCGATCTGGGCGGGGGTCATGGCATCACTGTGACGGGACGCACACGGCGCCACCTGAGCAATCGGTGCTCAACCGAGCAGTGAGCCCTACAGGTTGAGCAATACCTGCTCAGGACCGCTGCCCGCGGAAGGGCGCATCGTCGCCACATGGAAACGAACCTGTCTCCGAACACCGGCCCGAGCCGCGTCGCCCTGATCACCGGAGGTGGCCGGGGGATCGGCCGCATGGTGGCCGTGAAGCTGGCCGAGTCGGGTGTGGCGGTCGGGCTCGTCGCCCGGTCCGAGACCGAGCTGGCCGAGACCGCGGCGATGGTCAGCGATGTCGGCGGCATCGGCTGGGCGGCCGTGGCGGACGTCACGAGCGCACCCGAGCTGCGGCGCGCCGTGACCGCGATCCGGTCCGCCCTCGGACCGATCGATCTGCTCGTGAACAACGCCGGCGTGGTCGGCCCGATCGGTCCGCTGTGGGAGATCGACGCGACCCATTGGTGGGACACCTTCGACGTGAATCTGCGCGGGATCGTCCTCGCCTCGCAGCTCGTCCTGCCCGAGATGGTCGCCATGCAGCGCGGCCGGATCATCAACATGTCGAGTCAGGCCGGCGTGCACCGGTGGCCGCTCGTGTCGGCGTACTCGGTGTCGAAGGCCGCGGTCTCGAAGCTCACCGAGAACCTGGCGCACGAGACCCGCCGCCACGGCATCAGCGTCTTCAGCGTGCATCCAGGGCTGCTTCCTCTCGGCATGGGCGAGTCGATGCAGGGCTTCGTCCCCGCGACCGCGTACGAGGCCCACGTCCGAGCGTGGACGCTGAAAGAGCTCGCCAAGGGCGGCGGCGCGGATCCGAGCGACGCTGCCACGCTCATCGCTCGCCTCGCCGCCGGCGATGGCGACGTGCTCACGGGTCGCCACATCTCGGTGCACGACGACCTCGACACGTTGATCGAGCACCAGTGCGAGGTGCGCGCCCGCGACCTCTACGTCCTCCGACCCGAAACGCTCACCGGGACATCGACATCAGTGACATCGACATCAGTGACATCGAGATCAACAAGGAGATCAGCATGAAGAAGGCACGTCTCACCCGTCGTCCGACCTCGCCCGCGTACTTCCTCGGCCGCCCGGCCGAGGTGTGGGTCACCTCGCAACGCCGCCCGGGCGCGAGGCCCTCAGGCCGCGGCGACGTCGCTCGGGACTGAAGGCGTCACGAACGCACGGGTTCAAGCACGACGAGCGGGGCTACGGTCCGCCTCATGATCGAGATGCTCGTTTGGGGGTTCGGTCTGATCGAGGGCCCGCGCCCCGACGCCGAGGGCAACTTGTACTTCAGCGACGTGACTCGCGGCGGAGTCCATCGACTCGCTCCCGACGGCTCGGTGACGATCGCGGTCCCGAAGCGACGCGGCGTCGGAGGCATCGCCTTGCACGCCGATGGCGGGCTCGTGCTGTCGGGCCGGAACGTGTGCCACGTCCGCGATGGCGAGACCCGCATCGTGTTCGAGCTGCCCGACGTCGGCGGCTTCAACGACCTGTTCACCGATGCCGACGGTCGTGTGTACGTGGGTTCTTTCGCGCGACGATCCGTTCAGCGTCGGCGGCGAGCGCAAGGCGGGCGAGGCATGGCGCATCGACACCGACGGCACCGCGACGCAGGCGTACGGCGACGTCGGGTTGGCGAACGGCATCGGCTTCTCGCCCGACGGGCGTCGCATCTACCAGTCCGATTCCGCGATCCAGTCGATCCTCGTGCACACCCTCGACGCCGACGGCAACGTCGATCCGGCAAGTCGCGAGGTGTTCGCGCGTGTGAAGGGCGGCGTCCCTGACGGTCTCGCAGTCGACACAGACGGCGGCGTGTGGACCGCGGTCTACGGCGGTCATCGCGTCGAGCGGTTCACTCCCGACGGCACATCGGACCGGTCGATTGCGATCCCCGCGGAGGGCGTCACGAGCCTCGTGTTCGCCGGGCCTGGCCTCGCCGATCTCATTGTCGTGACCGCCGACAACACCGAACATCCCGAGCGCGAGGGCACCATCTTCCTCGTGCCGTCGGCCGAGGTCGGCGCCCGCGGGCTCCCGGCTCCGCTCGCTCGCATCTGACGCGAGATGACGAGCACGCGCGCGCTGCGCGGCGCTGCGGGCTTGAACGCGGTGCGGGGGAGCGCTCTGCCCCCGTGGACCATGTACACCTGCTGCCAGCGGCGCGCGCCGGGCGCGTCGGGACTCTGCCACCGCCGGACCGCCCAGTCCTGCAGCACGAGATGCGCGGACACGAGCCGGCTTCCGCGCTGCACCAGGCGCGCCATGAGGGCGTTGGTGATCCCGAACGGAGGGTTCGCGACGACGTGAAAGTCGCGGCGGGGCAGGCGAAGGTCCGCTGCATCGGCTTCGACGACGACGGCGTCGGTGCCGAAGTCGCGCGCGGAGGTGCGCGGCGCGGCGAGGATGCAGCTCGACAGCGATGACCCGCGCTCCTGTTTCGACCAAGGGCCGCGTCGAGCGCGCCCCATCCCGCTCCGATGTCGAGGACGAGATCGCCGGGACCGAGCCCGGAGTCAGCGACGAGCTGCTGTGCCCAACGGGGATCGAGCTGATGCCATCCCCACGTGGTCCGTGGCGTGGCCACGGCTGCGGAAGACCATCGTGAAGGCCATGAACGACAGCCTCCCACGGCGCGGCCAGTCGGCAGACTGTCATTTCGTGAGCGTCCAGGGCGTCGCCGAGAGGTTCGGGCTCGGCGCGTCCTACGACGGGTGGCTCCGGGCGCTCGACGAGACTGAGCCGGTCGCGTCGTTCGCGCTTCCGGATCGTGCCAGTGCCGGCGATCTGCTCGTGAAGCTCGGGGTCCCCGAAGAGGACCTGGACGCGGTCCTGGGCGTCTGGCCCGACGCCGAGCGCGACCCGGAGGTGTGGTGGCTGCTCGAGCGTTGCCATGCGCGCCTGGTCGCCGCCATGGGCAACGGAGACGCGTTCATCGACTGTCCCTCGCTGCCGCGTGAGCTCGGTCTGCCTGCCCGCTGCTTCTGGGTGTTCGTGTACGCGTCCACCGTCGACAGCGACCCGCGCCTACCACACGGCGCGCGGCATCCCCGACGACATCTCGTGGGCGACGCTCGCTGATCTCGGCCGGCAGATGGTGGTCCACCGCAACCGGCGTGGCTCGACCGGCCTCGACCTGCAGTGGTGGCTCGTCGCCCACTTCCTCGGCGCGCTCTACGCACTCGGTCGCTTGCAGTTTCACCTGTACCACTTGCGTCGGGGGATCGCGGGGCCCGCGTTCTGGCTCGACAGTGACGAGCCCGGCTTCCGTGTCGGCGACGCGACGCTCGGCATCCACATCCCCGCGATCGGTCCGCTGTCACCTGACGCATGTGACTCGTCGTTCGCGATGGCCCGGACGTTCGTCGACGCGCACTTCCCGGAACACGACTTCCGTGTGGGCACGTGCACTTCGTGGCTGCTCGACGATCAGCTTGCCGAGTATCTGGGCTCGAGCTCGAACATCGTGCAGTTCCAGCGCCGGTTCCACGTCGTCGACGGCGCGAACGAGGAGGGTCGCGACACGTTGCTGTTCGTGTTCGACCGGGTGCCGAAGTCGCTCGACGAGCTCCCGCAGGGCACCACGCTCGAGCGCGCGATCGTGAAGCATCTCCGCGACGGCGGACGCTGGTGCACGCGCACCGGGTGGGTCCAGCTGTAGCCGGGCCGCCGCTCAGCTGAGGATCGGAACGGGCTCCGAGTACGGCACCTCGACATGTCGCGCGTAGCCCGCGTCGCGGGCGAGGCTGGCGATCGCCTCGCCGGTGTCCACGCCGGGGAAGAGGGGCGGCATGAGCTCGTCGTGGTGGCAGAACAGCACCTTGTGCGGTCGGACGAGCTCGACCTGCTGCACGAGGAAGTCCGCGAGAGAGCCTTGGTGCGGCTCGCCGTCGACGTTCGGGCGACCCGCGAGCGCGAGGAGCGCGACATCGGGGCGCAGGTCGCGCAGGATCCCCGTCCAGTATCCCGAGCTCGCGTTCACGAGGATGGATCCACCTGGCGTCTCGACCAGGTAGTTGAGCTGGCCGCCGTCGTGTCGCGACGAGTGCGGTGCCGTGGACAGCAGGTACGCGGCGAGATCCGGGGCGATGTCGGGGAGGTGCTCGAAGAGCTGCGCCACGCGGGCGGCGCGCTCCTGATGGCTCACACCGAGATCGCCGATGCACGCGGCACCCGAGTCGGGGTTCGCCTTCGCGAACAGGCACGAGTGCAACGAGGGGAACACCCGGACCCGCACGTCGTGCCCGCAGTCGATCGTCTCACCGCCCGACACCGGCAAGAGCTGCGCCGGGGGCACGTCGTTCTCCCGTAGCACGCGGGTGGTCTCGTACGACCCCACGATCGTCGCGCCGGTGTTCCGAGCGATCGCGTCCGCGCCGAGCATGTGGTCGTAGTGGGCGTGGCTGATGAAGGCGAAGTCGGCTTCGGTGACTTGGCCCGACGTCAACCCGACGTCGGGGATCGTCGACGGACGGTCGAGATAGGTGTCGAAGAACAATGTCAGGCCGGAGACCCGCACCCGGAACGTCGTGCAGCCGAACCACTCGAGGGTCAGCGGGATCACGACCCGCACTGTAGGGATCCCGGCGGTATGTTCGCCGTGTGGGGAGCGCGCTCGGCGTCCCGTTCCGTCGTGTGGCGATCGCTCTCGACGAGCCCGCAGTGGATGACGTCGCTGCGCGCACCGACGAGGTGCTGCGCTCTTGCGGACTCGTGCTCACGGCGGGCACCGAGGTGGCGATCGCGCTTGGGTCGCGTGGCATCGTCGACCTCCAGCTGATCGTGCGGCGAGTGGTCGCATGGGTGAGGTCGCACGGCGCGTCGCCGTTCGTCGTCTCTGCGATGGGCAGCCACGGCGGTGCGACCGCGGAAGGTCAGCGCGAGGTGCTCGCTTCCTATGGCCTCGCCGAGCACGCGCTCGGATGCCCCGTGCGCACGAGCATGGACGTCGTGGCGCTGACCGCTGAGGTCGGTGGCGTTGCCGTGGTCACCGACGCCGAAGCCGCCCGTGCCGCCGCGACGATCGTCGTGAACCGCGTCAAGCCGCACACGGACTTCCATGGGCCCTATGAGAGCGGTCTCATGAAGATGATCGCGATCGGGCTCGGCAACCAGGTCCAAGCCGAGCGCATCCACGCGTACGGCGCCGCGGGTTTGCGCACGCTGATGCCCGAGATCGCCACGTTGGTGATCGCCGAGTCGAACGTCGTGCTCGGCGTCGCGATCATCGAGAACGCGCTCGAGCAGGTCATGGCCGTCGAGGCGATTCCGGCCGCGCGGATCGCCGCGGCCGAACCCGGGTTGCTCGAACTCGCTCGCGCGCACATGCCGCGGCTGCCCGTCGACGCCCTCGACGTCCTGCTCGTGGACCAGATGGGCAAGGACATCAGCGGCGTCGGCATGGACACGAACGTCATCGGCCGCACGATGATCCTCGGCGAACCCGACCCCGAACGGCCATCGATCCGGATGATCGGCTGCCATCGACTCACCCCTGCGTCACATGGCAATGCGTGCGGTATGGGACTCGCCGACGTCGTCCCGCAGGTGTTCGTGGACGCGGTCGACGAGGAGGTCACGCGCACCAACATCGTGACGTCGGGCTTCCTTCTGCCGCGGCAAGCTGCCCGTCGTGGCCGACGACGATCGTCACGTGTGGGAGCTCTGCGTGCGCGGCGCGGGTGTCATCGACCCGAGCGCCGTGCGCGCCGTGCGCATCGTCGACACGTTGCACTGCGCCGACCTGTGGGTGAGCGATCCGGTGTGGGACGAGCTGCGGGGCCGCGACGACGTGTCGCTGGTGACGGGGGGACTCAGCCTGCACGGCGAGGACGGCGCACTGCTGCCCTTCCACTCGTGACTGTGCTGGTGGTCGCGGCCGATGATCGCACCGGGGCGATGGAGACGGCGGGTGCGTCCGCGGATCTCGGGTGCGTTGCCGTGGTCGCCCTCCATCCGGCGACGGGGGAGAGAGCGGAGTGCGTCGTGGTCGACCTCGCTTCGAGACATCTGTCCGCCGACGAGGCGGGTGTTCGTGCCGCCGGAGTCGACGAGTCGGCGGCGCACAAGATCGACTCCACGTTGCGGGGCAACTGGGCCCACGAGCTGGTGGCCCGGCACCGGGCGAGCGGGCGACCGGTGCTCGTCGTTCCGGCTTTTCCCTCCGCCGGACGGACGTGCGAGGGCGGAGCCGTGCTCGTCGATGGCCAGCCGCTGGATTGCCGTCCCGACGAACAGCTTCGTGCCGCCGGCGCCGCCTCGATCGACGCGCTGACTCCCGGCACGGTCATGGAATGGCTCCGAAGACCGCGTGCATCCTTCGCGGTCTGCGACGCGGAAACCGACGCGGACCTCGGTGTCGTGGGTCGGGCGTGGGCGGAGCATCGTCAGGTGATCGTGGCCGGAACCGCAGCGACGGTCGCCGCGGTGGCGCGAGCGGTCCTGCCCGCTGGTGCCCGACCGGCGCGCCCAGCGTGCGAGCCTCCGTTCCTGATCGTGTGCGGCAGCCGCCATCCGACGGCGGTCGCGCAAGCAGATGCGGCCGAGGCGGCCGCGCTCACGGTCCTCCGGCCCGATCCCGAAGCTCGCGACGACTCCCTCGCTGTCGCTGCGGAGCTCGGAGCTCGCACTCGCGCGGCGCTGGCCGAGCACGGGTTCCGTACCATCGTCGTCGTGGGTGGCGACACTGCGGCGGCCGTGCTCGGTGATGCGGTCGTGCATGTCGGCGGCACGGTTGCGCCCGGTGTTGCGTGGAGCCGCCCGTGGGGCGACGACGGACCGCTGGTCCTCACGAAGCCCGGCGGCTTCGGCTCGCCCTCCGCGCTCGTGGATCTGCTCGTGGGCACGGCGACATGACTGCCGCTCCGCCGATGGCGATCACGATGGGCGACGCCTCTGGTGTCGGGCCCGAGATCGTGCTCCGGACCGCCGCGGCCGGCCAGCTCGACGACGGCATCGTCGTCTACGGCGACGCGAGCATCCTGTACTCGGGTCAGCGTTTGCTCGGCACGTCGGTGCCGATCCGCGCGATCGACATGCCGTCGGATGCCGTTCCGGGCGAGCTGAACGTAGTCGACGTGCGGATGCTGCGGCCGACCCAGCACCGACCCGGCGAGCTGAGCGCCGAGGCCGGTGCAGCGGCCCGTGCCTATGTCGAACGGGCAACGGTCGACGCGCTGAAGGGGCGCGTCGCGGGCGTCGTGACGATGCCGATGAACAAGGAAGCGACGCAGCTCTCCGATCCGGGCTTTGTCGGCCACACCGAGATGATCGCCGAGATCTGCGGGGCACGTCGGGTGACGATGATGCTCACCAACGGCCCGCTCGCGGTCACCCACGTCAGCACGCACTGCGCGTTGCGTGAGGCGATCGAGCGCGTGAAGGCGGACCGCGTGCTCGACGTCATCGAGCTGACGCACGCCGCGTTGTCCCGCTTCCTCGAAACGCCGCGGATCGCGGTGTGTGGGCTCAACCCCCACGCCGGAGAGCACGGGCTCTTCGGCAACGAGGACGCGGTGCACATCACGCCCGCGATCGAGGACGCGCGACGTCGGGGGATCGACGCGACCGGCCCCCACCCGGCCGACACCGTCTTCTTCGAAGCGGTCCATCGTCAGCGATACGACGCCATCGTCTGCATGTACCACGACCAGGGGCACACCCCGATGAAGCTCCTCGCGTTCGAGGAGGGTGTGAACGTGACCCTCGGTCTCCCGATCATCCGCACGTCGGTCGACCACGGGACGGCGTTCGACATCGCGTGGAAGGGCGTCGCGTTCACCGACTCCCTGATCCATGCCCTCTCGTACGCGCGGCGGCTCGCCGGCCAATAGCCTGCACTCAACAGGGAGGCTGCCATGACCGACTTCGACCTCGTCATCCGCGGTGGGAACGTCGTCGACGGAAGGGGTGGGCCGGCCGCCGCCGGCGATGTCGCAGTGAGAGACGGCTCTGTCGTGGTCATCGGGCGCGTCGATGGCACCGGGCGTCGAGAGGTCGATGCCGACGGGGCGCTCGTCGCGCCCGGATGGGTCGACATCCACACGCACTACGACGGTCAGGCAACGTGGGACGACCATCTCGCTCCGTCGTCGTGGCATGGCGTCACGACGATCGTGATGGGCAACTGCGGCGTGGGCTTCGCCCCCGTCCACCCGACCGACCACGGTCGACTCATCTCGTTGATGGAGGGCGTCGAGGACATCCCGGGTGCGGCGCTTCACGAAGGCTTGCAGTGGGACTGGCAGAGCTTTCCCGACTACCTCGACGCCGTCGAGCGCCATCCGCACGACGTCGATGTGGCCGCGCAAGTGCCGCACGGCGCGGTGCGACTGTTCGTCATGGGCGATCGCGGGGCGAACCGCGATGCCGCGACACCGGACGAGGTCGCGCAGATGGGACGCATCGCCGCTGCGGCGGTCGAGGCGGGCGCGCTCGGCTTCACGACGTCGCGCACGCTCAACCACCGCACGAGCACCGGCGACCCGACACCGACGCTGACCGCCGCCCGTGAAGAGCTCGTCGGCATCGCGACGGCGATCGGCGCGACCGGCAAAGGCGTGCTCCAGGTGGTCTCCGACTTCATCGACTTCGACGACGAGTTCGCCACGATGCGGGCGATGGTGGAGGCATCGAACCGACCACTGTCGATCTCGGTGGCCCAGTCACCGCGCAGCCCCCAGGCATACCGCCGCATCCTCGATGCCATCTCCGAGTCGAATGCCGACGGGCTCGAGATGCGAGCGCAGGTCGCGGCCCGCGCGATCGGGATCCTGCTCGGGCTGCAGGGCTCGGTGAACCCGCTCGCTCGATCGGCGACGTACAACGGTTTGGCCGATCTCCCGCTCGCCGAGCGAGTCGCGAGGCTCTCGCAACCTGACGTGAAAGCCGCGGTGCTCGCCGAGTTCCGCGAGCACCCGATGCGGACGCTGCCGCTCGACCAGGTGTACGAGCTCGGGGAGCAACCCGAGTACGAGCCCGACCCGTCGATGAGCCTTCAGGCGCGCGCCGCACACGATGGCGTCGAGCCCGACGAGCTCCTCTACGACCTTCTCCTCGGTGCCGGCGGCACGGCGCTGCTGTATGTCCCGATCCTCAACTATGCGGACGGCAACCTCGACGCCGTCGGTGAGATGCTCGCTCACCCGCATACCGTTCCTGGTCTGAGTGACGGCGGCGCGCACGTTGGCACGATCTGCGACGGCAGCTTCCCCACCACTCTGCTGATGCACTGGGGACGTGACCGCACACGCGGTGAGCGCTTCGACATCCCCTGGCTCGTGAGGCGCCAGACCGCCGACACGGCTACGGCCGTCGGGCTGCTCGATCGGGGTGTTCTCGCTCCGGGCTACCGGGCCGACATCAACGTCATCGACATCGAGCGGCTGGGCCTGGGTGCGCCCCACCTCGTGTTCGACCTTCCCGCCGGCGGCAAGAGACTGCTGCAGCGCGCGACCGGCTACCGGCACACGTTCGTCGCCGGTGAAGAGACCTTCTGCGACGGTGAGGCCACGGGTTCGCTGCCCGGCCGCCTGATCCGTGGTGCACAGCCCCTGCCCGCAAACGCCTGAGCACACGGAGGACCATTCGATGAGCAGGCTCATGATCTCGGCCGACTCCCACGTCACCGAGCCGCCGAACACCTACATCGACAACATCGACCCGGCGTACCGCGATCGGCGCGCCGAAGATGATCGACCACGAGAAGCTCGGGGACGTGTTCGTAATCGACGGCATGTCGAAGCCGATCTCGCTTGCCACCGCGGCCGCCGCCGGCAAGCGCCCTGATGAGATCAGGTCGTACGGCGCGAAGTTCGATCAGTTGCATCTCGGCGGATGGGATCCGGATGCCCGCATGGCCGACCAAGTGCGTGACGGTGTCGCTGCCGAGATCATCTACCCGACTGTCGGGATGATCCTCTGCAACCACACCGACCTCGACTACAAGCGCGCCTGCTTCGAGGCTTACAACCGTTGGATCGCCGAGTACTGCTCGGCCCATCCCGATCGCCTCCTTGGCCTGGGGCAGACCGCAGTGCGCACTCCCGAGGAGGGCATCGCCGATCTCCACGCGATCAAGGCGCTCGGGCTGCGCGGCGTGATGCTGCCGGGCGAGCCTGGCGTCGAGGACTACGACTCGACGATCTATGACGGGTTCTGGGAGGCCGCGATCGAGCTCGAGCTGCCGCTCTCGTTCCATATCCTCACGATGCGGGCTGAGAAGACGCGTGGACCGAAGATGGCGAGCTTCCTCAGCATCGTCCGCGGCTGCCAGGACGTCATGGCGATGCTCGTGATGGGTGGCGTGTTCGAGCGGCATCCGAACCTGTCGATCGTGTGCGCCGAAGCCGACGCGGGGTGGGTGCCGCACTTCATGTACCGGATGGACCACGCGTACAAGCGGCACCGTTACTGGTTGCCGCCCGGCCAGGAGCTCTCGAAGCTGCCGAGCGAGTACTTCGCCGAGAACGTGTTCGTGACGTTCCAGGACGACTGGACCGCGTTCAAGCACGCCGACGACATGAACTGGCGTCATCTGCTCTGGGCGAACGACTTCCCTCACTCCGACTCGACTTGGCCGTGGAGCCAGGAGATGCTGGCAGAGCACACGCAGTCGTTGAGCGAAGACCAGACACAAGCGATCCTCGGCGGCAACGTCAGCGAGCTCTACCACATAGACACCGCTGCTCTCGTGTGACCGAGTGACGGGAGGAGGCCCTCCCCCGAGCCAGCGCGTACTATCTGCGCGTGCTGCGCGAGCTGGGCATCCGCCTCGTGACGCTCGCAATCGGCTTCGCGGTGATGGTCGCAGTCGTCCCAGGCATCGACAGCAAGGGCACGGGCACCGTCCTTCTCGCTGCCTTGGTGTACATGGTGCTGAACGCGACCGTCGGCCTCGTCTTGAAGCTGTTGACCGCGCCGCTGGCGATCGTCACATTGGGTCTCTCGCTTCTGGCCGTGAACGCAGTCGTGCTGGCCATCACCGCCTGGATCGTCGATGGACTGAACATCGACGGCGTGGGTGCCGCGATCCTCGGCACGCTCTGGCTCACCGCGGTGGCATTCGTGCTCGAGCTCGTGATGCGCCGCATGAACCGCCGCGCGCGGCGCTGACCCCGCGCCGTGGCGTGGCTCGTGCGAGACGGTGATGTCCTCGCCTCCGTCGAGGTCGCGGGCTCCCGAGCCGCGCGGCGGAAGGGTTTGCTCGGGCGGGACGGAGTCGAGGGCGCGCTGCTCTTGACCCCGGCGCGCTCGGTGCACACGCTGGGAATGAGGTTCGACATCGACGTCGCGTTCATCGACCGTGACGGCGTCGTGAGGCGCACGGTGCGGATGCCGCGCAATCGAGTCGGGTGGCCGTGCTGGTCGGCGCGATCGGTGGTCGAAGCCGAGGCCGGCGCGTTCGCCCGCTGGAACCTGAGCGTCGGCCAGAGCGTCGAGGTGGTCGAGTGACCGGCACACTCATGCTGGTGGCGACCCCGATCGGGAACCTCGGCGAGCTGTCGCCGCGCGCCGTGGAAGCCCTCGCTTCCGCCGACGTCATCGCGTGCGAGGACACCCGCCGAACTGGTCGCTTGCTCGAGCACGCGGGCGTGGCCGAGCCGCGGCTGCTCGTCGTGAACGATCACACCGAGGCGGCTGCGACGCGGACGGTGCTCGATGTGCTCGACGCGGGACGCACCGTCGTCGTGGTCACCGACGCGGGCACGCCCGGCATCTCCGATCCCGGTGAGCGGTTGGTCCGCGCTGCAGTGGGTGCCGGCCATCAGGTGTCGGTGGTCGCGGGACCTTCGGCCGCGATCGCTGCCCTTGTCGTGAGCGGTTTGCCCACCGGGCGATTCGTGTTCGAGGGCTTTCTCCCTCGGAAGGGATCGGGTCGCACCGCCCGGCTCGCCGCCCTCGCAGCCGAGCCCCGGACGATCGTCCTCTACGAGGCGCCTCACCGGGTCGCCGCGACGGTTGCCGACGTCGCCGCTTCCCTCGGCGGCGATCGGCGCGTCGTCATGGTCCGCGAGCTGACCAAGCTGCACGAGGAGGTGTGGCGGGGCTCGCTCGCCGACGCCGGTGACCACCTCGAGTCCGTTCCGCCGAGGGGCGAGTATGTGCTCGTCGTTGCCGGCGCGCCGGAAGCCCCCCCTGCGGGTGAGGACGACATCGAGAAGGCGTTGCGGGCGCACATGGCCGCGGGCGATGACCGCAAGACGGCCGTTGCGGATGTCGCGCGTGAGCTCGGAGTCGCGAGACGGTTGGTCTACGAGGTCGGGCTTCGGGTCACCCCATGACCCGCAGCTCGGCGACGCGGGCCCAGACCGCCTCGCTCGCCTTCGACGCCGCCCCCGAGTCGTAGGGCGGCTGCGGGTCGTACTCGATGAAGAGCTGCATCACCTGCGCGGTGACCGGGTCGGTGAGCTGCGCCGCGAGCGAGAGCGCCATGTCGATGCCGGACGACACGCCCGCCGCGGTGATGATCTTCCCGTTCTGCACGACGCGCTGCTCGGTGTAGCGCGCACCGAAATCCTCGAGGGCCTTCTTCGCGCCCCAGTGCGTGGTTGCGTCCAGCCCGTTGAGCAACCCCGCGGCGGCGAGGAGCAATGAGCCGGTGCACACCGAGGTCGTGAAGGTGGAGGTCTCGTGCACCTGCCGAATCCAGCCGAGGATCGTCTCGTCCTTGACGAGCGGTCGGGTGCCGGTGCCACCGGGCACGACCAGCACTTCCGGTGACGGCACCTCGTCGAGGGTCGCGTCGACGGTCAGGCCGAGCTTGCCGTTGTCGGTGCGCACCTCGCCGCGCTCGTGGCCGACGAAGATCACCTCCGCGCCCGGGGAGGCGCTGGAGCACCTCATAGGGCCCGATGGCGTCGAGCGCCGTGACCTGAGGGAAGAGCAAGAACGCGATCTGCACGTCCCCATCCTTGCCATTGTTGGGTCGTGATGCCGGCCGAATCGGTGCTCGAGGTGCTGGACGCCCTCGCGAGCGCCGGAGCCGACGGTCGCGGTCGACGGGGGGTGGGGTGTCGACGCGCTGCTCGGGACGCAGCGCCGGCCGCACAGTGACCTGGACCTGATCGTGCTGCTCGAGCAGACGGCCTCAGTTGTCGAGGCGCTGCGGACTCTCGGCTTCACGCCGGTCGTGGACACGCTGCCGATCGGCCTCGTGCTCGGCGCGCCCGGCGCACGCCGTGTCGATCTGCACCCGACGGTGCCCAACGCGCACGGCGACGGGGTTCAGGCTCAGCCGTTCGGGCGGCACTTCGCCTATCCCGCCTCGTCGCTCGGCGGGCACGGCGTGATCGACAGCCGGGCCGTGCGCTGCCTCACCGCCGAGGGACAGGTCCTCACGCACCTCGGCTACGCACCGGATGCCGGCGATCGCGACGACATGCAGGCCTTGGTCGACGCGTTCGGCGTTGGCCTCGGCATTTCGTTCGCGAACGGTGACGCGGTCGAGGTGCGCGACGCATCGCGCGCCGACCTCGCTCCGATGGCCGACATCCAGTTTCGTTCGTCGGTGGCCGCATACCGTTGGCCGGGCAACGAGGAGTGGGCCGACGCTGCGGACCACGGGATGTTCTGGCGGGTGTGGGAGTCGCGTCTCGACGCGTCGCGCACCTGGAGTGGTGTCGCCACGATCGGCGGCGCGATCGCGGGCACCGTGCACGTGCGACCGTGGGCCGGCGACGACCTCGATCCCGCCTCGGCCGCCGAGCTCAACGGCGCGTACGTCGATCCCGTCGTGCAGGGTGCTGGGCTCGGACGGCTGCTGAACGACGCGGCGATCGCCGCGGCGCAGCGTCTCGGCTACGACGATCTCCGCTTGCACGTCATCGAGCACAACACCCGCGGGCAGCAGTTCTGGGAGCACCTCGGATGGGCCCGCGACGGTGTCGACCGAGTGGTCACGGGCTCGGGCGGGATGCTCGAGCATCGCTATATCTCTCCGGGAACACGCGAGGGCGGCCGGTAGCCTGCGCTCTGTGGCGCGCTACTACCTCACGACACCGATCTATTACGTGAACGACGCGCCCCACATCGGGCACGCGTATCCCACGTTGATCGGTGACGCCGTGACCCGGTGGCACCGGCTCCTCGGTGAAGAGGTGCACTACCTCACCGGCACCGACGAGCACGGCCTGAAGGTCCAGCAAGCCGCGGAGGCCCAAGGCGTGACGCCGCAGGAGTGGGCCGACACCACCGTCGACCGCTACCGGGATGCGTGGCGACTCCTCGACATCGCGAACGACGATTTCATCCGCACCACCGAGCCTCGCCACTACCGCGGCGTCGACAAGCTGCTGCAGGCCTGCTACGAGGCGGGCGACATCGAGCTCGGCACCTATGAGGGCCTCTACTGCGTGGCCTGCGAGGCGTACTACACCGAGGCCGAGCTGGTCGACGGGAATTGCCCCATCCACGGACGTCCCGTCGAGCACATGAAGGAGGACAACTACTTCTTCAAGCTCAGCCGTTACGGCGATCGCCTGCTCGAGTGGTACGCGGCCCATCCGGACGCTGTTCAGCCCGAGTCGCGTCGAAACGAGGTCCTCGGCTTCATCAGGCAAGGCCTGCTCGACTTCTCGATCAGCCGCACCTCGCTGAAGTGGGGCATACCGATCCCGTGGGACGAACGCCATGTCACCTATGTCTGGTTCGACGCGCTGGCGAACTACATCACCGCGATCGGTTACGGCGAGGACGAAGCCCGCTTCAAGACCTGGTGGCCGGGCCATCACCTCATCGGCAAGGACATCCTCCGCTTCCACTGTGTGTACTGGCCGGCGATGCTGCTGTCCGCAGGGCTCGAGCCGCCAGTGACGATTCATGTGCACGGATGGCTCCTCATCGGCGGCGAGAAGATGAGCAAGACGAAGCTCAACCAGATCACGCCGGCCGATCTCGTCGCCGACTTCGGCGTCGACGGCTACCGGTACCACTTCCTCGCCGACATCCCCTTCGGCCCCGACAGCGACTTCTCCTACGAGGGAATGGTCGCGAGGTACAACGCGGACTTGGCGAACAACCTCGGCAACCTGCTCTCGCGCGTCGCGACCGTCGTGGGCAAGCAGTGCGGCGGCGTCGGGCCGAAGCCGCGCGCCGACAGTCCGCTCGCGAAGGTGGCCGCCGATGCATACGCGGCCGTGGCCGCGGCGTGGGATCGTGTGCAGCCTTCGGACGCGCTCGAGGCGACGTGGCGGCTGATCCGCGCGACGAACGCCGAGCTCGAGGCGACCGAGCCGTGGAAGGCCGAGCCCGGGCCCGCCGTGGACGGCGTGCTCGGGGACGCGCTAGAGGCGCTGCGGATCGTCGCCGTCCTCGCGAGCCCCGCGATCCCGCACGCGTCGCAGGAGATCTGGCGGAGGATCGGCCTGCCCGGCTCGGTGCTCGACCAGCGACTCCCGAGCGCGGCGGCGTGGGGCGGCTATTCCGGCGGGCTCATCGTCGAGAAGGGCACGCCGCTCTTCCCGCGGATGACTGTGCCCGCATCGTCGTGACGTGACCTGGACCGACAACCACTGCCACCTCGATGACGAGCGGATGGCCGGAGGCCCCGCCACAGCGATTGCGGCCGCGCGGGCAGCCGGCGTCGATCGCATCATCACCATCGGCACCGACGCGCTGCGCAGCCGCATGGCGATCGACATCGCTGCCGGGCACGACGGCGTGTGGGCGACCGTCGGTCTGCATCCGCATGACGCGAAGCAGGGCGTCGCGACGATCGTCGGTCTGCTCGACGAACCTGGTGTCGTCGCGGTCGGCGAGTGCGGCCTCGATTACCACTACGACAACTCGCCGCGCGACGTGCAGCGTGAGGCGTTCGCCGCGCAGATCGACCTCGCGCACGAACGTGGTCTCGCCCTCGTGATCCACACACGCGAGGCGTGGGATGACACGTTGGCGATCTTGCGTGCGCATGGCGTACCAGCGCGCACCGTGTTCCACTGCTTCTCCGGCGGACCCGAGGAGGCGGCACACTGCCTCGGTCTCGGTGCGTTTCTCTCCTTCAGCGGCATCGTGACGTTCCCGAAAGCCACTGATGTGCGTGCTGCTGCAGCGATGTGCCCGCTCGACCGCCTCCTCGTCGAGACCGACGCTCCCTATCTCACGCCGGTTCCGCATCGAGGCAAGCCGAACGAGCCGGCGTACGTGACCTATGTCGGCGCCGCGATCGCAGAGATCCGAGGCATCGATGTCCTGCAAGTCGCCGAGGCCTCGACCGCGGCAGCGGACGCCGTCTTCGGCCTGCACTAAGTTCGCCATCCGTTCGGGTCGCCGGTGAAGGGTGGAGCTCTGGAGGTCACACCGACCGAGCGGCGACGTATCGCCGCTGCGGTGCTCGTGACGGTGGTCGCCCTCGCGGTGGTCTTCCTGGCGTCGCGCGACAGCGCTGACGGTGATCGGGTCTCAGCAAGTGGTGCTTCGACAAGCGTGATCGCGTCGTCGACGACGATGCCCGTGGCGTCGACGACGGCGGTGCGCGTGATCGAGCTGGCCGCGCCAACCGCGCCGACCACGGTCGCGCCGACGACTGCGCCTCCGCCACCGCCGCCACCGACTACTGCGGAGGCGACGACCACGACGAAGCCGAAGCCGACGACGACGGCCACGACCTTGCCGACGACGACTGTGCTCGACACGGCGCCGCCGGCCACAGCGCCCCCCAGCACGCTGCTCGTCGACCCCGGCGCGACCACGGTCGTGGTGCAGATGGAAGAAGGGCGGGGCACCTTCCACCGCTACGACAACGCCGATCCGCAATGGGGTGAGCGGCCTTGCGCGCATCGCACCCTCGCCAAGGGCACGGTGGTCACCGTCGTGAACACGAAGACCGGCGCGTCGACGTGGTGCATCGTGAAGGACCGAGGTCCGTACGGCAACGCGATCATCGATCTCGACGAAGAGCAGTTCACTGAGATCGCGCCGATGGCCGCGGGTGTGATCAACGTGCGCATCACCTGGTGACGCTCAGCGGCCGCGACATCTCCGAGCTTCTTGCCGCGCACGGGCTGCACCCGAGTCGCGCGCTGGGCCAGAACTTCGTGGTCGACCCGAACACGGTGCGGCGGATCGCGCGGCTCGCCGAGGTCGGGGCGGGGGATCGCGTCGTCGAGATCGGTGCTGGCCTCGGCTCGCTGACGCTCGCGCTCGTGGAGACGGGAGCGGACGTGACTGCGATCGAGGTCGACCGTGGGCTCGTGCCGGTGTTGCGCTCGGTCGTCGAACCCCACGGGGTGCGTGTGATCGAAGCGGACGCGTTGCAGGTCGACTGGCCGGCGGTGCTCGGCGGCGACCGATGGACGCTGGTCGCGAACCTTCCTTACAACGTCGCGACGCCGCTCGTCGCTGATCTGCTCGACGGCGTGCCTCAGATCGAGCGCATGCTCGTGATGGTGCAGCGCGAGGTCGGCGAGCGGCTGGCCGCGAGGCCCGGCGATGACGCTTATGGCGCGGTCTCGGTGAAGGTCGCGTACTGGGCGACGGCCGAGGTCGTCGGCCGTGTGCCGCCGACTGTGTTCCTCCCGAAGCCGAAGGTGGAGTCGGCGCTCGTGCGGATCGTGCGACGCGACGCGCCGGCCGTCGCGGGGGACGTCGATCCCGCGTGGTTGTTCACCGTGGTACGTGCCGGTTTCGCACATCGGCGCAAGATGCTGCGGGGCGCGCTCAGCGGCGTTGCGACCGTCGAGCAGATCGAGGCCGCGGGCATCGCTTCGACCGCTCGCGCCGAGGAGCTCGACATCGACGCGTGGGGCCGACTTGCCCGCGAGGCTGCACCCCGTGGTTGAGCTGTTCGCGCCCGCCAAGCTGACCGTGAGCCTCCGCATCACCGGCGTGCGCGACGACGGCTACCACCTCATCGATGCTGAGATGGTCAGCCTCGATCTGTGCGACCGGCTGCTCATCAGCGATGGGGACGGGCTGGAGATCGTCGGTCCGGCCGCCGCGGGTGTCCCCGTGGACGACACGAACCTGATCCGCCGGGCGTTGGCCGTTGCCGGACGCCTCGCCCACGTCCGCGTCGAGAAGCACATCCCCGCAGGAGCGGGGCTCGGCGGCGGTTCGAGCGATGCGGCGGCGATCTTGCGCTGGGCGGGCGTTGCCGACCCCGAGCTCGCGGCATCGCTCGGCGGCGACATCCCCTTTTGCCTCGCTGGCGGTCGGGCACGGGTGACCGGCATCGGCGAGGTCGTCGATCGGCTCGTCCACGTCGACCGCAGCTACACCGTGATCACCCCGCCGTTCGGCATCGCGACCGCGGCGGTCTACCGCGCCTGGGACGACCTCGGCGGGCCGACCGGTGAGCACGGGAACGATCTCGAGCCCGCGGCGATCCACGTCGACACGCGGCTGGCGGAGTGGCGCGATCGGATCGAGCGAGTGACGGGCATGCGACCGACGCTCGCAGGAAGTGGCTCGACGTGGTTCGTCGAGGGCGATCACGGCGACGCGGCGAGTGCGCTGACCCCTGCGATCGTGGTCGTGACGCGCACCGACCGCTCCGCGATGGGAGCGGTCGGTTGAAAACCTGAGTGGGTTACTTGCGCCGTTGGAAGCGTGTGCGCTTGAGCATCTTCTTGTGCTTCTTCTTGCGCATGCGCTTGCGGCGCTTCTTGATCAGCGATCCCATGGCTGCGCAGAGGGTAGTGGTGCGTTGTGGGCTGGGGAAATCGCACTCGCTAGTACCGTGAGGACGCCCTTGGCGGGTAGTTCAACTGGCAGAACGCCTGACTTTGGATCAGGAGGTTCCAGGTTCGAGCCCTGGCCCGCCAGCTACACCGTCGCCCAACTACACCGTCGCAATGACCTCGAGGTACTCCGACGGGATGCGCAAGCCGCGGCCGCCGCTCGTGTCGTTGTCGCGTGCCAGCGTGAGCAGGTCCTGCTCCATCGCCGACTGCGCGGGGGCATCCAGCGCGTCGAAGGCCTTCACGGTCGGGCCGTAGAACGCGCGGAACGTGTCGAGCCAATGCTCGGCCGACCGATAGCGGAAGACGAACTCCTTGCGGCGCAGCGTGAGCTTCGTGACGGAGTCGCCGAGCAGCTCGGTCAGACGGTCCTCGGTGCCCCATTCGAGCGGCGAGCGGAGGCCGGCAGGGGAGGCCACGTAGCGGCCCACGACCTTGAACATCTGCCCGACGAACCCCGTCGGGGTCCAGTTGGTGAGACCAATGCGCCCACCGTTGCGGCACACCCGCACGAGCTCACTCGCGGACTGCTCCTGGTTGGGGGCGAACATCACGCCGAACGTCGACAGCACCGCGCCGAACGACTTGTCGGCGAACGGCAGTGCTTCGGCGTCGGCTTCCTTCGTCTCGATCGACAAGCCCTCGGCCATGGCGCGCGCCCGCGTCCCCTCGAGGAGCGCGGGGACGTAGTCCGCGGCGGTGACCTGCGCGCCGCGACGAGCGGCGGCGAGGGACGCGTTGCCGTTGCCCGCGGCGACGTCGAGGATGTGCTCTCCGGCGATGACGTCGACGGCCTCGCAGAGGGTCTCGCCGACGATCTGGAGGGTCGTGCCGATGACGGCGTAGTCGCCGGATGACCACGTTCCCTGCTGGCGGGTCTTGATGGTTGCGAAGTCCGGGGCGGTGACTGTGGACATTGGTGCCCTCCTTGGTCAGGTGTCCGCTGATGGTGCGGGTTCGCCCGGCCGGGCGCATCGGCAGTCCCACCCATCTGTGGCCGGATGGCGTGTGGTCAATTCACGCCACGGACGCGCCGATAGCGTCGTCCCTCGTGAGCTTGGAGGAGGCGCGCGCAGCCCTCGCTCGCCACGATTGGCGGGCGGCCTACGACAGCGCGGATGCCGGGAGTGAGCCCGCCGGTGGCGCGCTCATCGACGCGGCCTGGCTCGACGTCCGCGCCGACGCCGCCTGGTGGCTCGGACGCATGGACGACTGCATCGCCTCGCGCGAGGCGGCCTATGCGATCTACGAGGCCGAGGGCGATCAGCGCGGCGCGGGTCGGTGCGCCGTGTGGCTCTACGAGCACTACTGCTTCCGGGCGCAGCCGAGCATTGCCGGAGCTTGGTTGCGCCGGGCCCGGCAGCGCCTTGGAGACGACACGGAGTGCACGGAGTACGGCGCCCTCGTCCTGCGGGAGGTCGAGGTGCTGCACGGCCGCGGCGAGCTCGACGAGGCGACGACCCAGGCCGGCCTCGCGCTGGAGCTCGGACGCCGGCTGCGCAGCGCGGACATCCAGGCCGAGGCGCAACAGGCGATCGGCCGCGTGCTCATCGACAAGGGCCTCCCGCGCGAGGGGCTCGAGCAGCTCGACGAAGCGATGCTCTCCGCGCTCGAAGGCCGGCTCGGCCCGTACTCGACGGGCAAGGTGTACTGCAGCCTGATCAGCGCGTGCGAGCAGGTGGGCGACTACCGGCGCGCGACCGAGTGGACCGAGGCAACGGCGCGCTGGACGGAGGGGCACCCGCACACGGTGTTCTTCCCCGGTGTCTGTCGGGTCCATCGGGCGTGGGCGCTGCAGTGCCGCGGCGATTGGCGCAGCGCGGAGGAAGAGGTCACGCGCGCCTGCGCCGAGCTCAAGGACATGAGCCCGACGCACGCGGCGGCGGGCTTCGTGGAGCTCGGCGAGCTCCGCCGTCGCATCGGTGACCTCGAAGGCGCAGAGCGGGCGTTCCGCGAGGCGGAGGCGCTGTCGGGGCGGCCGCAGCCCGGGCTCGCGCTCGTGAGACTTGCCCAAGGCCAGAGGGCTGCGGCCACGACGATCATCACGCGGGCTCTCGACGAAGAGCCGTGGAACCGGTTGGCGCGGGCACGGCTCCTGCCCGCTCGGGTGCAGATCGCCGTTGCGTGCGGCGACGTCGAGGCCGCCGAGACTGCCGCGACCGAGCTCGCGGGGATCGCCGCCGACTTCGAGAGCCCGGCACTGCTCGCTGAGGCCGCGTCCGCGCAGGGTCGGGTGACGATGGCGACCGGCGATGCGGGCGCCGCCTGCGTGATCCTGCGGCGAGCGCTCGAGCACTGGCACGAGCTCGACGTGCCGTACGAGGTGGCGACGGCTCGGCTGCTGCTCGCGCAGGCGTGCCGGGTTGCCGGAGACGAGGACGGAGCCATCGCCTCGCTCGCGGCCGCGCAGGCGATCTTCGATCATCTCGGAGCGACGGCGGAGATGCCCCAACCGGTGGGATTGCCGGCGGGCCTGACGTCGCGGGAGGCTGAAGTGCTCCGGCTCGTCGCGTCAGGTCAGTCCAACAAGGAGATCGCGACCACGTTGACGCTCAGCGAGCGCACGGTCGCCCGCCACCTGTCGAACATCTTCACGAAGACCGGCGTCTCCTCCCGCTCGGCCGCCACCGCCTATGCCTTCGAGCACGGCCTCAAGTAACGCCCAACCCACACCGTTTGCTCACTGGAGCCGGTCAGGACGTACTCGAGTGAGCAAACGGTCGTCAGGTGAGGTCGGCGACGGCGGCGAGGAGGGCGTCGACGTCGTCGGCGGTCGTGTAGCGCACGACTCCGACACGGATAGCGCCGCCTCGGGCCCGCAGTCCCAGTGCGTCGATGAGCTCGCACGCGTAGTTGTCGCCGCTCCAGACCGCAATCTTCCGGCGCGCGAGCTGTTCCGCCACCCAGTCGGGATGGCGCCCCTCGACGTTGAAGATCGTGGTCGGAGCGCGCCCCTCGGCCGCTTCGGGCGTGTGCACGACGACGCCGGGCAACGAGCGCAGCCCGCTCTCCATCCGCTCGAGCAGGGTCCGCTCGGTCGTCATGACGTCGTCCAACTCGGCCTCTGCCATGAACGACGCCGCGCCGCCGATGCCCGCGATCGTCTCGAACGACTTCGTGCCGCTCTCCCACCGATCGGGACCGACGTAGTCGGCCGGCCGCACGCGGTAGGGCTCGACGCCGTGCAAGAGGTCGGGTTGCAGCACGAGGATGCCCGCATGCGGTCCGTACCACTTGTACGGCGAGGTCACGAGCGAGTCGACGCCCCACCCGTTCACGTCGATGGGGAGGTGTGGTGCTCGCGCGACCGCGTCGACGTGCAACCGAGCACCCGCCCCGTGCACGAGGGAGACCGCGGCGCGCAGGTCCGGCGTCCAGCCCGTCAGGTTCGACGCGCCGCAGAGCGCGACCCATGCGACGTCACCCGCGCTGAGCGCGCGTTCCAAGTCGGCGAGATCGAGCGTGCCCATCGTCGGATCGACCGCGAGCATCGTCACGCTCGCGCCGGAGTCGCGCGCGGCGAGCACCCACGGCGTGACGTTCGAGTCGTGATCGAGCTGGGTGCAGATGATCCGCTCACCGCCCGCCCACTGGCGAGCGAGCGCGCGGGTGTACGAGAAGACCAGGGCCGTCGCGCTCGGCCCGAAGATCACTTGCGAGCCGTCGGCCCCGACAAGCGCTCCGACCTGTGCCCGCACGTCCTCGACGAGCTCGGTCGTCCGGATGCTCGCGTCGAAGGGGCCTCCGGTGTTCGCCGGGGCCGGGCTGGAGAGGTAGGCGTGCATCGCTTCGACGCACGAGTCGACCGGCAGCGTGCCCGCGGGACCGTCGAGGCGCACCCATTCATCCAGGCCAGGGAACCGTGCGCGCCCCCCGACCTGGTCCCACGACGAATGCATGACGATTCACCATATGACGCTTGCTGTTCACGCTGTCGTTGGTAGAACAACACCATGACGCTGTCGGCCATGGTGCTCGCAGCTGGTGAGGGCACTCGCATGAGGTCCGCGCGACCGAAGCCCCTGCACCTGCTCTGCGGCCGGCCGATGCTGCTCCACGTGCTCAGCGCGCTGAGCGGCTGCGACATCAATCGCACGGTCGTCGTGGTGGGCCACGGGGCCGAAGCCGTCACGAAGAAGGTGCAAGAGCTCGGTTCGTCCGCGCTGCGCATCGGGTTCGTCGAGCAGGTCGTGCAGCGAGGCACCGGCGACGCCGTGCTCGTCGGCATGACTGGGTTCGTCGACGACGACCTCGACGAGTCGGGTGATCTCGTCGTGCTCCCGGGCGACACTCCGCTCCTCCGTTGCGAGACGGTGTCCGCGCTCGTCGCCCAGCACCGCGAGAGCGGGGCGGCCGCGACTCTCCTGACGGCGCGCCTCGCCGACCCGACGGGGTACGGACGCGTGAGCCGCGATCGCAACGGCAATGTGGCGCAGGTCGTCGAGCACGGCGACGCCACTCCCGAGGAGCGCGCGATCGACGAGGTGAACACCTCGATCTACTGCTTCCGCCGGGATCTCCTCGCCCCCGCCCTGCGGCGGCTCAGCCCCGAGAACAGCCAGGGCGAGTACTACCTCACTGACGTGATCTCGGTGCTCCACGACGCGGGATATCCGGTGGGGTCGCTCGTCTGTCCCGATCCTGTCGAGGTGCAGGGGGTCAACGACCGCGCGCAGCTCGCGGCCGCGGAAGCCGAGCTTCGGGCGCGCACCAACCGGGCGTGGCTCGCCGCAGGCGTGACGATGCTCGACCCCGTCCACACGTATGTGGACGTCACCGTCGAGCTCTCACCGGACGTGACCCTGTTCCCCGGCACGATCCTGCAGGGCGCCACCTCGATCGGGCCCGGGGCGGAGATCGGTCCGGCCACCCGACTCATCGACACGAAGGTGGGTGCAGGGGCGGTTGTGGCCAACACGGTGGCTCGCAACGCGGTGATCGGAGCGGACTGCGTCGTCGGCCCGTTCGCCGCTCTCGACCCCGGAGCCGAGCTTGCGCCCGGGACGCGCACGGGCGCCTTCTACACTGCCCCTCGGAGCGACGAATCCTGATCCGGGGTCCGTCGGGGGTTGGAGGATCGATGGAGCTCGTCACCAAGAAGCGGTTCGTCCTCTACTCCGGGCGAGCGCACCTGGCTCTGGCGGAGGAGATCGCCGGGCACCTCGGCGAGGAGCTCGGCCATCCGAACGTCCAAGACTTCGCGAACGGCGAGATGCGGCCCCGGTTCGGCGAGTCGGTGCGGGGCTGCGACGTCTTCATCATGCAGACGCACTCGGGCACGTCGGAGATGTCGATCAACGACGCGATCATGGAGCAGCTGATCATGATCGACGCCGCGCATCGCGCGTCGGCGAAGCGCATCACCGCGGTGTGCCCGTTCTACGGATACGCCCGCCAAGACCGAAAGGCCGAGGGCCGCGAGCCGATCACCGCGAAGCTCGTTGCCGACCTCTTCAAGGCCGCCGGGGCGAAGCGCATGATCTCGGTCGACCTGCACTCGGGCCAGATCCAGGGTTTCTTCGACGGGCCGGTCGACCACCTCACAGCCGCGCCCGTGCTGCTCGACTACCTGCGTGCGAACGCGAGCGACGACCTCGTGATCGTGTCGCCCGATGCCGGTCGCATCAAGGTTGCCGAGCGCTTCGCGCAGCACCTCGACGCGGACCTCGCGTTCATCTACAAGACGCGGCCGAAGGGCATGGCCAACGTCGCCGTCGCCCGTGAGGTCATCGGCGACGTCGAGGGACGCCACTGCGTGATCGTCGACGACATGATCGACACCGCCGCGACGCTCGTGGCCGCGGCCGAGTGCCTCTTCGAGCACGGGGCGGCGGACGTGTGGGCGATGGCCACCCACGGGGTGCTGTCCGGTCCCGCGATCGACCGGCTGAAGAACTCCGCCATCGGCCGGATCGTGATCACGAACACTGTGCCCCTGCCCTCCGAGAAGCAGATCGACAAGATCGAGGTCCTGTCGATCGCGAAGGTGATCGCCGACGCCCTCGACGCGGTCTTCGAGGACACCTCGGTCAGCGAGATCTTCGGCGGCGAGAACCAGGCCTGACGCTCACCGGCCACCCGAGATTGGTAGCTCGGGGGCGACATGAGTGCCTCGACCTACCAATCCCGAGCGGGGTCCGGCTGGCAGGTGGGGGCTCCGAGTCCGTAAACTGGCTCGTTCCCCGCACGACCGCTCCAGGAGCGCGCCATGTCCGAAGTCACCCTCACCGCTGAGATGGGCCGCCCGACCGGCTCCGCAGCGTCGCGCCGCCTCCGTCATGAGGGCAAGATCCCGGGCGTCGTCTACGGCCAGGGCGCCGAGTCCCAGACCGTCACCGTCGTGCGCCGCGACCTGCGCCACGCGCTGTCGGGCCCGGCCGGCCAGAACGCCCTGATCACCCTGAAGGTGGACGGCGATCCGCAGCTCACGATCGTCCGCGACCTCCAGCGCGACCCGATCAAGCGCGTCGTGACCCACGTCGACTTCCTGCGGATCAACCGCGACGAGGAGATCGAGGTCGAGGTTCCGATCCACCTCGAGGGCGAGGCCACCGACGTGCTGCGCAACGACGGCCTCGTCGACGCCGCGCTCGACCACCTGACGGTCATCGCGAAGCCCGGCGACATCCCGCCGTCGTTCACGATCGACGTCTCGCAGATGGTCATCGGCGACGTCATCCGCGTGCGCGACCTCGAGCTGCCTGCGGGCGTCACGACGCCGCTCGACCCCGAGACTCCGCTCGTCACCGCCGAGGCGACGCGCGCCTCGATCGAGGAAGAGGCGGCCGAGGGCGAAGAGGGCGAAGGCGCCGAGGGCGAGGGTGCGGGCGGCGAAGCCGCCGGCGAGTCGGCGGAGAGCGCCGGCAGCGACGAAAGCTGACCCAGGCTGTTCCGCCGCGGCGGGGCCGAGCGTCGCGGGAAGGCGGCCGACTTCTTGGTCGTCGGCCTCGGCAATCCGGGCGAGGACTTCTCGCGCAGTCGCCACAACGTCGGTGCCGAGGTGATCATGCTGCTCGCCCAGCGTTGTGGCACCACGCTGAAGCGCTCGAAGGAGAAGTCGCTTGCAGCTGAGGTGACGATGTCCGGCAAGCACGTCGTGCTCGCGTTCCCGCAGACCTACATGAACCTCTCGGGGGAGGCGGTCGCGAAGCTCGTACGTCGGCACAGCATCGAGGATCCCGAGCGCGTGGTGATCGTGCACGACGAGCTCGACCTGCCGATCGGCCGCATGCGGGTGAAGGTCGGAGGCGGCCTCGCGGGCCACAACGGCCTCAAGTCGATCGTGCAGCACTTGAAGACCGACGACTTCGTGCGAGTCCGTCTCGGCATCGGCAAGCCGACGACCAAGGAGCAGGGTGCCGACCACGTGCTGAAGAAGCCGTCGAAACGCGATCGCACCGAACTCGACGTCGTCGTGCAGGAAGCCGCCGACGCCGTCGAGCTGATCGTCGGCGACGGTGCTGCCGTCGCAATGAACCGCTACAACTGACGATCCGGTCCGAGCACCACCGGTAAGGCGTCCAGGCCGCGGAGCACGAGACCGTCGCCGTGCCCCCAGCGCAGATCCTCCGACGGCACGGCGAGGCGGATGTCGGGGAAGCGCTGCAGGAGTGTGGCAAACGCGATGTTGCCTTCGAGGCGGGCGAGCGGAGCGCCGAGGCAGAAGTGGATGCCGTGGCCGAACGCGAGATGCCGGTTCTCGCGTCGCGTGACGTCGAACTCCTCCGACTGGTCGAAGTGGCTCGCGTCGCGGTTGGCGGCGGCGAGCGAGATGATCACCTGACCGCCCGCGGGAATCGTCACACCGCCGATTGTCACGTCCTCCGCCGCGTACCGGAAGGTCGAGTGGGGCACCGGTGCGTCGTAGCGCATGACCTCCTCGACGAGCGCAGAGATGCGCGAGGGGTCTGACTTCACGAGTGCGAGCTGCTCCGGGTTGCGCAGCAGCGCGACGACGCCGTTGCCGAGCAGGCTCGTCGTCGTGTCGTGGCCCGCGATGATGAGCTGGAGGAGGGTCGACAGCAGCTCGCCCTGATCGAGACGTTCGTCGCCGTCACGAGCGCCGATGAGCGCGGTCACGAGGTCGTCGCCGGGCTCTCCGGCCTTGGTGTCGACGAGCTTCTTCAGGTGGGCCACGACGGCATCGGAGCCGACCTTCGCCTTCGCGTACTGCTCGGGGGTGTCGGTCGGCGAGAGCAGCGCCATGAGCGCGCTGCCGAACGGCTCCCGGTCAGGCTCGGGCACACCGAGGAGCTCGCAGATCACCGTGAACGGCAGCGGGAACGCGAAGTTGGGCACGAGGTCGACCGTCGCATCCGGTCCCTGTGCGGCCAGCGCGTCGAGGAGCTCGCCGATGATCTGCCGGATCCTCGGCTCGAGGCCTTCGACGCGTCGGAGTGAGAACGCCGAGGCGACCAGGCGTCGCAGCCGAGTGTGATCGGGTGGGTCGACGGCGAGCATGTGCCTCGCGAACTCCTTGCCGGGGAGGCCCTCGGCGAGCACCTCGCCACCGCTCGCGAACGCCGCCTGCATGTCTTTCGACATGCGGGTGTCGTTGAGCAGGATCTTCGCCTCGTCGTAGCCGACGACGAGCCAGGCCGCGTGGCCGTCGGCGAGGGTGATGCGGTGCACCGGCCCCTTCTCACGCACCTCCACGAAGAGGGGAAAGGGGTTGTCCCGGTCGAAGCTGCCCCATGACTCCAATGCCTCGATCGCGTCCACGAGTTCCATCTTCCACCCCGAGGCTTCCCCGCGCCTTCCTGGCAGGCTGTGGCTCGTGGCGACCATGCACGCGGTACAGATCAAGACGACCGGCGGCCCCGAGGTGCTCGAGTGGGTGGAGGTCGACGAGCCAGCGGCTGGGCCGACGGATCTCGTCGTCCGGCTCGCAGCCGCCGGCCTCAACTTCATCGACACCTACCACCGGACCGGGCTCTATCCGATGCCGCTGCCGTTCACGCCGGGGCTGGAGGGCGCGGGCGTCGTCGTGGCCGCCGGTGATCAGTGCGAGGGGTTCGCGATCGGCGACCGCGTCGCGTGGAGCTCGGCCAGCGGGTCCGACGCGGAGCTCGTCCGCGTGCCCGAAGCGCTCGCCGTGCGCGTGCCCGATGCGGTCGACCTCGAGCACGCCGCGGCCGTGATGCTCCAGGGGATGACCGCGCACTACCTCGTGCACGACACGTTTCCGCTTGCAGCGGGCCAACGTTGCCTCATCCACGCGGGAGCAGGCGGCACCGGGTTGCTCCTCATCCAGATGGCCCATCACATCGGCGCCGAGGTGTTCACGACCGTGGGCAGCGCCGAGAAGGCGGAGCTGGCGCGCGCTGCCGGCGCCGACCACACGATCTTGTACCGCGACGCCGACTTCGGCGCCGAGATCGAGGGCATCGTCGGGCCGAAGGCGATCGACGTCGTGTTCGACGGAGTCGGCAAAGCCGTCTTCGAGCGCAGCCTCGAGGTGATTCGACCGCGGGGGATGATGGTCACGTTCGGCAACGCCTCCGGGCCTCCCGACCCGATCGCGCCACTGCGGCTCTCGCAGCTCGGCTCGTTGTTCCTCACCCGGCCGACGCTTTTCCACTACACCTCGACCCGTGCCGAGCTCGAGCGCCGAGCTGGCGAAGTGTTCGAAGGGATGGCCGAGGGGTGGCTCGACGTACGGATCGGGGCGAGGCTCCCGCTCGCTTCCGCCGCCGAAGCGCACCGCCTTCTCGAGGGCCGCGCTACGACGGGCAAGGTGCTTCTCGTTCCCTGATCGGTTGCTGTCGTACAAGAATGGTCGCCATGACGAGGCTGAGCTTCCGGGTGGACGAACGGGAAGCCCTGGAGCTCCAGCGTTGGGCGCAGCGACTCGGAGTCGACCGCTCAGAGCTTTTCCGCGCAGCGTTGCATCAGCATCTCGTTCGGCTCGCGAGTGGGAGCGACGCCGATCGGTGGGCTGAACGGCCGCTCGACGAGGCTGAGCGCGTGTTCGCGTCGATCACGGATTGGGGTCCCGGGGCGGACTGGTCCGACTGGCGCTGAAGCCCGTCGCGGGCTCGGCACCCGCCGCGCCGGAGTGTGAGCCAACTCGGACGCAACGCCGCCGCCACCACCGTTTGCTCACTGGACACGGTCAGGACCGGCTCGAGTGAGCAAACGGTCTGGCACATTGGCTCGCTACCCTCGAAGAAATGCGTCTGGCTGACCTCCCCCCGCTGCTGCGCGAGGAGCGAGCGGTCGCGCACCTGCTCGGGCGGCAGGCGGCCACTGTCGCCGTGCCCGAGGCGGCCCGCACGATCACGATCGCCGGCCTCGCGGCGATGTCGAGCCAGCGCACGTTCCTCGTTCTGCTCCCGACGAGCACTGCGGCTGAGCTCGCGGCGAACGACCTCCGTGCGTTCCTGCCCGCCGAGGACGTCGAGCTGTTCCCCGCATGGGAGACGCTGCCGTTCGAACGGGTGAGCCCCGGTGTCGAGACGATGGGTCGTCGTCTGCGCGTCATGTGGCGGCTGCGCAAGCCCGAGCACGCTCCCCGCATCGTGGTCGCAGGTGTGCGCGCGCTGAGCCAACGCCTCGGCCCCCATGTCGAAGACGTCGAGCCCATCACGATCACGACGGGCCAGCAGGTAGACCCCTCGGAGCTCGTCGCCGAGCTGGTGCGCCTCGGCTATCGCCGCGAGTACCTCGTTGAGCACCGTGGCGAGGTCTCGCTGCGCGGCTCGATCGTCGACGTCTTCCCGTCCACCGCCGACGTCCCTGTGCGCATCGACCTGTGGGGCGACGAGGTCGATCGTCTCTCCGAGTTCAGCGTCCACGACCAGCGATCGACCGCCGACCTCGCCGAGGTCGAGATCTTCCCCGCGCGCGAGCTGCTGCCGACGGACGAGGTGCGTGCGAGAGCGGCTGCGCTCGTCGGCGCGGAGCCGTGGGGCCGCGAGCAGTGGGAGCGTCTCGCCGAGGGCCTGGTGTTCGACGGCATGGAGTCGTGGATGCCCTGGCTCACCGCCGGTGAGCACACACTCGTCGATCTGCTCGACGCCGACGCGCAGGTCGTGCTCGTCGAGCCGCGGCGCATGCGCGACCGCGCCGCGGAGATCCTCGCCGAGGAGGCCGACCTCGCCGCGAGCCTGAGCAAGACGTGGGGCGCCGAGGGGACGGAGTTCCCGCGGCTCCACGCCCCGTTCGACGACTTGCTCGCGAGCACGCCCGCGGGTCTGTGGACGTTGCTTCCGATGGCGGATCGTCCCGACACCGCGGTCATCGAGGCGAGCGGATGGGGGCCGGTCGTCGGCGACGGCGAAGGTCTCGGCCGCCGCATCGCCGAGCTGCTCGGGGAGCGCTACCGCGTCATCGTCGCTGCGGACACCGAGGGATCGGCGCACCGCCTGCACGACCTTCTCCTCTCGGTGAGCCTCGACCTCACCGTCGACGTCAACGCCGAGACCGACCTCACCCGCCCCGGTGGGCGCATCGTCGTCGCTTCCCTCGACCACGGCTTCGTCCTCCCCGCCGTGCGCCTCGCGGTCATCACCGAGGCCGACCTCACAGGTCGTCGGCGCGCCCACCGACGCCCGAGACCGCAGCGCCGCGACGCCGTCTCGTTCTTCGAAGACCTCAAGCCGGGCGACTACGTGGTGCACCACACCCACGGGGTCGGCCGCTACGGCGGGATGGTCACACGCACGCTCGATGGGACCGATCGCGACTACCTCCTGCTCGAGTACAAGGGCGGTGACCGGCTCTACATCCCGTCCGACCAGATCGACGCGGTACGCCACTACACGGGCGGCGATGCGCCGGCGTTGCACCGCCTCGGCGGCAGCGACTTCGCCCGCACGAAGGCGCGGGTCAAGGCCGCGGTCCGGGAGATCGCGCAGGAGCTCGTTGTGCTGTACCAGCGACGGGTCACCTCACCTGGCCATGCGTTCGCACCGGACACCCCTTGGCAGCACGAGATGGAGGAGGCCTTCCCCTACGTCGAGACGCCCGATCAGCTGAAGGCGATCGCCGACGTGAAGGCGGACATGGAGAACGACGCGCCGATGGATCGGTTGGTCTGCGGCGACGTCGGGTTCGGGAAGACCGAGGTCGCGATTCGGGCTGCCTTCAAAGCGGTGCAGGACGGGCTTCAGGTCGCGGTGCTCGTGCCCACGACGCTCCTCGCGCAGCAGCACTACGCGACGTTCGGCGACCGGATGGCGGCGTACCCGATCCGAGTCGAGGTGCTCTCGCGCTTCCTCACTCCGGGGCAAGCGAAGCGCGTCGTGGACGGCGTCGCGAGCGGTGAGGTCGACATCGTCATCGGCACCCACCGGCTGCTCTCGGAAGACGTGACGTTCAAGCGGCTCGGCCTGCTCGTGGTCGACGAAGAGCAGCGCTTCGGCGTCAGCCACAAGGAGGTGATGAAGCAGCTCAAGACGGACGTCGACGTGCTCACGCTCACCGCGACGCCGATCCCGCGCACGCTGGAGATGAGCCTCACCGGCATCCGCGACCTCACGCTTCTCAACACGCCCCCGGCGGATCGCCAGCCGATCCTCACCTACGTGGGCGAGTACGACGACCGTGCGGTCGGCGAGGCCATCCGCCGCGAGCTGCTACGTGAGGGCCAGGTCTTCTTTGTGCACAACCGCGTGCAGGACATCGACGAGGTCGCGGCGACGATCCGCGACCTCGTGCCCGAGGCTCGCGTCACCATCGCTCATGGGCAGATGGACGAGGGGACGCTCGAGCAGACGGTCGTCGACTTCTGGGAGGGGCGTGCCGACGTGCTGGTGTGCACGACGATCATCGAGTCGGGCATCGACATGCCGACGGTGAACACGCTCGTCGTCGACCGCGCGGACATGCTCGGCCTCGGCCAGCTCCACCAGCTGCGGGGCCGTGTCGGAAGAGCCGGCCAGCGCGCCTACGCCTACCTCTTCCATCCCGTCGACCGCGTGCTGAGCGAAGACGCATACGAGCGGCTCCGGACGATCGGAGAGGCGACCGAGCTCGGCTCCGGGTTCAAGATCGCGATGCGCGACCTCGAGATCAGGGGTGCGGGCAACCTGCTCGGCGAGAACCAGAGCGGCCACATCGCCGCCGTCGGATACGACCTCTACTGCCAGATGGTGACCGAGGCGGTCGCCGAGCTGAAGGGCGAGGAGCTGCGGGAGCCAGCGGAGGTGAAGCTCGATCTCCCGGTCGACGCGCATCTGCCCGCGTCGTATGTCGGCCGCGAGGAGCTGCGGCTCGAGGCGTACCGCAGGCTCGCAACGGTCACCACCGAGGCCGAGATCGAAGACATCCGCAACGAGTGGACCGACCGTTATGGCCCGCCCCCGCCCCCGGCCGAGGCGCTCCTCGCGGTCGGGCGCCTCCGAGCCGAGTGCCACCGCCTCGGCATCCGCGAGGTCGGCGTGGCCCGCGGCATGGTGCGGCTGACGCCGCTCGTCCTGAAGACGAGCGAGGAGGTCCGCTTCCGGCGCCTCGCTCGCGACGGCATCTACAAGCCCGACCTCGGGGAGGTGAAGCTGCGCGTTCCGAGGAAGGGCGACCTGCCGTCGATGGTCGTCGACTTCCTGCGCGAGCTGCGTCCGCCTGACGAGAGCCCGTGACCGAACAACGAGAAGAGCCACCGGTAGGCTCGCCCGCCGTGCTTCACCGCTTCAAGGCCCTTGCGCTCGCGCCTCTTTTCGTGGTGGGCGCGCTCGTCGGCTCGGCCTGCTCGACGGTGAACCCGAGCGCCGCCACCGTGAATGGCGACTCGATCGATCGTGCCGACTTCAACGAGGCGCTCCAGGCGTATGCGGGCAACTCGGCGTTCCTCGCATTGGTGTCGCAGGGCGGCCAGGCCTCGGTGACCGGCAACGGCAGCGACACCGTCTCGGCCGACTTCGCCCGCCAGGCCCTGCAGCGCGAGATCGTCGTGCTCGTCGCCCATCAGCAAAACGAGGAACGCGGCGTCGAGGTCACGCCCGACATCGAGGCCGCGGCCCGGGAAGACGTGGAGTCGCAGTTCGGCCTCGAGGCGTTCCAGTCCTTCCCCGAGTCGTTCCAGCAGCAGCTCGTCGACCAGAACGCCCAGATCTTCGCCCTCCGGGCGAGCATCGCTGGCTCCGCATTGGACGACGGCGCGCTCCAGAAGGTCTTCGAGGAGGACCCCTCACAGTTCGACGAAGTGTGTGCGAGCCACATCCTCGTGAACACCGAGGACGAAGCCAACGCGGTGAAGGACCGCCTCGACGCCGGAGAGGACTTTGCGAGCGTCGCCGCCGAGGTGTCGATCGACACCGGCAGCGCGTCCGGTGGAGGCGACCTCGGCTGCATCGCTCGCGGCATCACGGTGCCGGAGTTCGAGGACGCGCTGTTCGCCACACAGGTCGGTGAGACTTCTGATCCGGTGCAGACCCAGTTCGGCTACCACCTGATCAGGGTGAGCGACCGGAAGTCGCCGACCTTCGAGGATGCGAAGCCGCTCGTGCTCGACAAGGTGCTCAACGACTCGAACGACGCATTCAACGACGTGCTGAACAGCAGCCTGGCCGACGCGGACGTGACTGTGGACCCGCGCTACGGGATGTGGAACACCTCGCTGAGCGCAGTGGTCCCGGTCGATCTCGTCGGCCTCGAAGGCTCGACCGCGACGACGTCAGCTACGCCGACGACGGGCGGCTAGCGACATGACCCGCGCTCGGGTCGTCGTCGTCGGGCTCGGCCCGGCGGGGCCCGAGCTGGTCACGCAACAGGCGCTCGCCGAGATCGAGCGCGTGGCGACGAGGTACGTGCGCACGAAGCGTCATCCGTCGGCGTCGGTGGTCGGGACGGAAGCGCAGAGCTTCGACGAGGTGTACGACCGGGAAACGTCGCTCGATGCCGTCTACGGGCGCATCGTGGACGAGCTCGTCGACGCCGCGGACCGAGCGGGTGAGGTGCTGTACGCAGTGCCCGGTTCGCCGCTCGTCGCCGAGCGCACGGTCGAGCTGTTGCGCTCGGACGAGCGCGTCGAGGTGAAAATTGTGCCTGCGCTCTCGTTCCTCGACCTCGTGTGGTCGGCGCTCGGCGTCGATCCGCTCGCTGCCGGTGTGCGGCTCGTCGACGGTCAGCGGTTCGCCGTGGAGGCCGCGGGGGAGCGGGGCCCGCTCGTGGTCGCCCAGTGCGACACGGCGACCGTGCTGTCCGAGATCAAGCTTGCGGTCGAAGCAGAGGTGTCGAGTGCGGTCACGGTCCTCCATCACCTCGGCCTTCCGGACGAGCGCGTGTTCGAGGTCGCGTGGGACGAGCTCGATCGGTCGTTCACCCCGGACCACCTCACCGCGCTCTGGATCCCCGAGCTGTGCGCGCCGGTCGCGACCGAGCTCGTGCGGTTCGCGGAGCTCGTGCGCACCCTTCGCCGCGAGTGCCCGTGGGATCGCGAGCAGACCCACCGCACCCTCACGCGGCACCTCCTCGAGGAGACCTACGAGATGCTCGAGGCGATCGACGGCCTCGACGGCTCGCCCGAGACCGTCGGCCATCTCGAGGAAGAGCTCGGCGACCTCCTCTTCCAAGTGTTCTTCCATGCCACGTTGGCGGCCGAGGAAGGGTGGTTCACGCTCGCGGACGTCGCGCGGGTCATCCACGACAAGCTCGTGCACCGCCATCCGCACGTGTTCGGCACGGTCGAGGCCGACAGCGCCGAGCAGGTGGTCGCCAACTGGGAGCAGATCAAGAAGGAAGAGAAGGGCCGCTCGAGCATCATGGAGGGTGTTCCGGGCGACCTCCCCTCGTTGCTCTACGCGCACAAGCTCCAGCGCAAGGCGGCGTCGGTCGGCTTCGACTGGGACGACGTCGAGGGCGCCCTCCCGAAGATCGTCGAGGAGCTGCACGAGCTCGAAGCGGCGATGGCGATCGGCGTCGAGCCCGACATCGAGGGCGAGCTGGGCGATCTGCTGTTCGCCGTCGTCAACGTGGCCCGCCATCTCGACATCGACCCGGAGACCGCCCTCCGGGGTGCGAGCGCGAAGTTCCGGTCGCGGTTCCAGTCGGTCGAGGCCCGGGCCGCGGCACAGGGCCGAGACTTGTCGTCGATGACCCTGGCCGAGCTCGACGAGCTCTGGGACCAAGCCAAGCGCTGACTCTGGCGTATTGTCACTGACAACATCAGCAACACCAGCAACACCCCAAGGGCGGAGCCGGACGCTGGCGAGGCAGTCGCATGAGTGAGATCGAGCACGTGGTCGGCCGCGAGGTCCTGGACTCGCGCGGCAACCCGACCGTCGAGGTCGAGGTCGTGCTCGCGACCGGCGCCCGGGGTCGGGCGATCGTGCCCTCCGGCGCGTCCACCGGCCAGCACGAGGCGGTCGAGCTCCGGGATGGAGGCGAGCGATTCGGCGGCAAGGGGGTCCTCGATGCCGTCGGCAACGTCAACGGTGAGATCCGCGATGCGCTGTTGGACGCCGAAGCGCTCGACCAACGCGGCATCGACACGACGCTGATCGACCTCGACGGCACCGACGCGAAGTCCCGGCTCGGGGCCAACGCGATCCTCGGCGTCTCCCTCGCGGTCGCGAAGGCGGCCGCCGATGAGCTGGCCGTGCCGCTCTACCGATACGTGGGCGGCGCCAACGCGCACGTGCTCCCGGTGCCGATGATGAACGTCGTCAACGGCGGCGTGCACGCCGACAACAACGTCGACTTCCAAGAGTTCATGATCATGCCGATCGGCGCCGCGTCGTACCGCGAGGCCGTGCAGTGGGGCGCCGAGACCTACCACGCGCTGAAGGCGCTGCTGCACGAGCGCGGCCTTTCGACGGCGGTCGGCGACGAAGGTGGGTTCGCGCCGGATCTCGCCGCGAACGAAGATGCGGTGACGATCCTCGTCGAGGCGATCGAACGGGCCGGCTACACGCCGGGCACCGACATCGCTCTCGCGCTCGACCCGGCAACCTCCGAGCTCTACCGCGACGGCGGGTACGAGCTGAAGGGCGAGGGACGGACGTTGCGCCCCGCTCAGCTCGCCGAGCTCTGGGCCGACTGGGTCGATCGCTATCCGATCGTCTCCATCGAGGACGGCATGGCCGAAGACGATTGGGACGGATGGCGCGCGCTCACCGAGCTCCTCGGCGGCCGCGTGCAGCTCGTCGGGGACGATCTCTTCGTCACCAACACCGAGCGGCTCGAGATGGGCATCGCTCGCGGCGTGGCGAACTCGATCCTGATCAAGGTCAACCAGATCGGCACGCTCACCGAGACGTTGGAGACCGTCGGCCTGGCGACGCGCTCCGCGTACACGAGCGTCATGTCGCACCGCTCCGGCGAGACCGAGGACGCGACGATCGCGGACCTTGCCGTCGCCACCAACTGCGGTCAGATCAAGGCTGGCGCCCCGGCGCGTTCGGATCGGGTCGCGAAGTACAACCAGCTGCTGCGGATCGAGGAAGACCTCGGCGAGTCGGCGTCCTATCCCGGCCGCGTGGCCCTCGCGCCGCCGCCGCGCCCGTGAGCCCACCGCGGGGTCACGACCCGGTCGATCCGCTGCTCGGCGGCCCGCGCGACCCAGAGGGCGAAGGCGTCGCGGAACGGCCCGCGCTGAATGGCCTGCTCGTGATCTCGCCCGACACCAAGCTCGGGCGCCGCGAGCGCAAGCACCTCGCGGCGGGAGAGGCGTACGCCGCGCGGCACCGCCATCCGACCGCGCGCCCGATCCCGGTGGTCGATCCCGACCGCATCATCGATCCCCAGCTGCGCCAGCAGCTGCACCCCGAGCGCCCCGAGTCGCTCGGGTCCGCGGATGAGCACGAGCAGACCGAGCGACGGCCCGCTCGCATCCGCCGAGCGATCTGGCCGATCCTGGTGACGGGCCTGCTCGTCGCGGCGCTCGTCGTGTTCGTGTTTCCGACGCGCACCTACCTCGCCCAGCGCGCCGAGACACAGCGCACCGAGCACCAGCTGGAGGTCCTGAAGGAGCAGAACGACGCGCTGTCGGCCCGAGTCACCGCGCTGGACACCGACGCGGAGATCGAGCGCCTCGCGCGTGAGCAGTTCGATCTCGTCCGCCCGGGCGAGCAAGCCTTCGCGATCTTGCCCGCACCCGCGCTCACCGATCTGCCCGCGGGGTTCCCGTTCGACCTGATTCGCAAGCTGCTTGGGCGTCCGCCGGCCGCTTGAGCGCCCGGCATGGTCCGGGCCCGCGAGGGTCTGGCGAGCAATCGAATCCGCATGATAGTCAAAATGTGACTAGCCCCGCCGCGAGCGGGGCTCGTACCAGCGGTGCATGATGGCCGCCCAATCAGACGAACGGACACGGGGGGTGGTCCCGTTGCGGATCTCACTGACGGTCAATGGCGCGTCGCAGTCGCACGATGTCGAACCGCGGCTGCTGCTCGTGCACTACCTGCCGCGACGTCGTTGGCCTCACCGGCACGAACGTGGGGTGCGACACGTCGTCGTGTGGCGCGTGCACGATCCATGTGAACGGCGAGTCGGTGAAGTCGTGCACGATGCTGGCGGTCCAGGCCGACGGAACCGATCTCCTGACGATCGAGGGCCTCGCGAACGGTGACGAGCTGCACCCGATGCAGTCCGCCTTCCGTGAGAACCACGGCCTGCAGTGCGGCTTCTGCACCCCGGGCATGGTGATGGCGGCCGTTGGCCTCCTGAACGAGAACCCGAAGCCGACCGAAGCCGAGGTGCGGGAGGGCCTCGAAGGCAACCTGTGCCGCTGCACCGGCTACCACAACATCGTGAAGGCCGTCCTCGCGGCCTCCGGCCAGGCGGTGAAGGCATGACCGCGGTGGAGGCACCGGCGGCCGGCTTCATCGGCACCCGGATGCTCCGCAAGGAAGACCCGGCGCTGCTCACGGGCGAGGCCAAGTACACCGACGACCTCAACATCCCCGGCGCGCTCTCGATGGCCGTCGTGCGCAGCCCCTACGCCCACGCTCGCATCACGAGGGTCGACGTGTCGGGTGCGCTGTCGATGCCCGGTGTCGTCGCCGCGTACAGCGGCGCCGATCTCCGCGATGCGTGGGCCGGCCCGATGCCGTGCGCCTGGGCGGTCACTCCCGACATGAAGTCGCCCGAGCACTTCCCGCTCGCGGTCGACAAGGCGTGCTACGTCGGCGACGGCGTCGCCGTGGTGGTGGCTCGCTCGAACACGGAGGCTCGTGACGCGGCCGACGCCGTGATCGTCGACTACGAGGCGCTGCCCGCGGTCATCGACCTCGAGGACGCGCTTTCTGATCGCGTGGTCATCCACGAAGGGCTCGGCACGAACAAGAGCTACACATGGGAGCTGCACCCGCAGGGCAAGGACGCGGTCGACGCCGCCTTCGCCTCGGCTGCCCACGTGGTGAGCGAGCGGTACATCCAGCAGCGCCTCATCCCCATGGCGATGGAGCCCCGTGCCGTAGCTGCTGTGCCGCAGCCGTTCGGCGGCGACGTCACGCTCTACTCCGCGACACAGATCCCGCACATCCTCAAGATCATGGTGGCGCTCACGCTCGCCATCCCCGAGCACCAGGTGCGCGTCGTCGCCCCGGCCGTGGGCGGAGGCTTCGGGTCGAAGTTGAACGTGTACGCCGAAGAGCTGCTCGCCGTCGCGCTCGCCCGCAAGCACCGTGTGCCCGTGCGTTGGGTCGAAGAGCGCACCGAGGGGGCGCAGGCCACGATCCAAGGCCGCGGGCAGATCCAGAAGATCGACCTCGCCGCGGACGCCGACGGCAAGGTCAACGCAGTCCGAGTCGACCTCGTGGGCGACATGGGCGCGTACCTGCAGCTCGTGACGCCTGGCATCCCGCTGCTCGGTGCCTTCCTCTACGCCGGCGTGTACGACGTGCCGAACTACTCGTTCAGCTGCACGTCGGTGTTCACGACGATGACGCCCACCGACGCCTACCGCGGCGCCGGCCGCCCCGAGGCCACGTACGCGATCGAGCGGGCGATGGATGCGTTGGCGGCGAAGGTCGGCGTGGACCCGGCCGAGATCCGCGAGCGCAACATGGTGAAGGCGTCGCAATTCCCGTACACCGCGATGACCGGGCTCACCTACGACAGCGGCAACCACGAGGGTGCCCTCGCGGAGGCGCTTCGGCTCGCCGACTATGACGGGCGGCGCGCGGAGCAGAAGCAGCGCCGAGCGGCGGGGTCGACGAAGCACCTGGGTGTCGGGATCTCGTCGTACTTCGAGATGTGCGGCCTGGCTCCGAGCCGGGTGCTCGCGTCGTTGAACTACTCCGCGGGCGGCTGGGAAGCCGCCACCGTGCGTGTGCTGCCGACGAACAAGGTGCAGGTCGTCACGGGCTCCTCGCCGCACGGACAGGGCCACGAGACCTGTTGGTCGATGATCATCGCCGACAAGCTCGGGGTCGCCCCTGAAGACGTCGACGTGTTGCACTCGGACACTGCCATCAGCCCGCTCGGGCTCGACACCTACGGGTCGCGGTCGCTCGCCGTCGGCGGGATCGCGATCGCGAAGGCGGCCGACAAGGTGATCGACAAGGCCCGTCGCATCGCCGCCCATCAGCTCGAGTGCGCCGAGGAAGACCTCGAGTTCTCGGCGGGCACGTTCAGCGTGAAGGGCACACCCGAGAAGGCGATGCCGCTCGCAGGCGTCGCCTTCGAGGCCTTCACCGCGCACAACCTCCCCGACGACGTCGAGCCCAACCTCGAGGCGTCCGTCGTGTACGACCCGCCCAACTTCTCGTGGCCATTCGGCACGCACATTTGCGTCGTCGAGGTCGACGAGGAGACCGGCAAGGTCGACGTGGTGCAGTACGTCGCAGTCGACGACTGCGGCAACCAGATCAACCCGCTCATCGTCGACGGTCAGGTGCACGGCGGCGTCATACAGGGCCTCGCTCAGGCGCTGTGGGAAGAGGCGGTGTACGACGAGGACGGCAACCTGCGCACCTCGACGCTCGCCGACTACTTGGTGCCCGCGGCGTCCGACGTCCCGTCGCTGACGCTCGGGCACACGGTCACGCCGAGCCCGACGAATCAGCTCGGCGTCAAGGGCATCGGCGAAGCGGGCACGATCGGTGCCGCGCCGGCGGTCATCAACGCCGTCGTCGATGCGCTGTCCCATCTCGGTGTCACCGATGTCGCAATGCCCGCGTCGCCGATGCGGGTGTGGTCCACAATCCAAGCCGCAAAGTCCGGAGGTGCGAAGTGATCCCCGCCGCGTTCGACTACGCAAGGGCCGGGTCGGCCGACGAGGCCCTGTCGCTGCTGTCCCAGCACGGGGAGGACGCCAAGCTCCTCGCGGGCGGGCACTCGTTGCTGCCGCTCATGAAGCTCCGGCTCGCGTCCCCGGCGATGCTCATCGACATCGGCCCCGTGAAGGACCTGTCGTACATCAAGGACGGTGGCGACCACATCGCCATCGGTGCGCTCACCCGCCACCGCGACGTCGAGACGTCGGATCTGTTGAAGCAGCAGGTGCCGATCCTCGCCCACGCCGCCGGTCAGGTCGGCGATCCGCAGGTGCGCCATCGCGGCACGATCGGTGGCTCGATCGCGCACTCCGACCCGGCGTCGGACCTTCCGGCAGTCGTGCTTGCGCTGGGGGGCACGATGGTCGCTCGGTCGAGCAAGGGCGAGCGGACGATCGCCGCGGCGGACTTCTTCACCGGCTTCCTCGAGTCGGCCCTCGCTCCGGACGAGCTGCTCACCGAGATCCGTGTGCCGAAGGTCGCGGGTGCCGGCTGGTCGTTCCAGAAGTTCAACCGACGTGCCCAGGACTGGGCGATCGTGGGCGTGGCCGCGGTGCGCAACGGCACGACCGGGATAGCGCTCGTGAACATGGGCGCGACGCCCGTGCGCGCGAGTGCGGTCGAGCAGGCTCTCGCGGGCGGCGCGTCCGCTGCTGACGCCGCGCAGCACGCCGCCGAAGGCGCATCCCCCTCGGCCGACCTCAACGCGAGCGTCGAGTACCGCCAGCACCTCGCCCGCGTGCTGGTTCGCCGCGCCCTCGAGCAAGCCGGCGCCTAGCCCGACCACAGGCGGTCAGAGGTCAGAGGGAGAACGTGGCCGCCGAGATCTGAGCGGCGTGCGGACGGATGATCTCGGCGCGGATCTTGTCGTGCGCGGGGTGGGTGTCGTACACCTGCCACCCCTCGGCGTCGTCGAAGTCGGCGACGATCGCGTAGTCGCACGGCTCGTGCCCGAGGCCGACGTCGGGGCCGTGCGTGTACGAGCGGATCTCGGGGATGACACCGGGCAGCGTCGCAAGGCCCTTGTTGACGGCGTCGATGTGCTGCGCCGTCGTGCCTTCCTTCCAGCGGATGAGTATCACGCGTCGGATCATCGGTTCGCTCGCCTCCGTTGCCTCGAAGGGTGGCCGACAACCTACGCTGCAACTGATGGCTGCATCGCCCGAGACGGTCGACGATGTTCGGCACGCGCTCGCCGCGCACGAATACCTGGCCGACGAAGGTCTCGCGACCGCCATCTTCCTCGCCAGGACCCTGCACCGTCCCTTGCTGCTCGAGGGCGAGGCGGGGGTCGGCAAGACCGAAGTCGCCAAGGTGCTCGCCCGTTGGACGGGCGGCGAGCTGCTGCGGCTCCAGTGCTACGAGGGCCTCGATGTCGCGCAGGCCGTGTACGAATGGGACTACTCGCGCCAGCTGCTCCATCTGAGGGCGGCCGAGGCCGCGGGCAAGGTCGGGCCCGACGCGACGACCGACGCGCTGGAGGACGAGCTCTACTCCGAGCGCTTCCTCGTCCGTCGGCCCCTGTTGCAGGCGATCGATCACGGCGAGGGCCCGCCGCCCGTGCTGCTCATCGACGAGGTCGACCGTGCGGACGACGAGTTCGAGGCGTTCCTGCTCGAGGTGCTCTCCGACTACGCGATCACGATCCCAGAGCTCGGCACCTTCCGCGCCGCGGTGCCGCCGCTCGTTGTGATCACGTCGAACCGCACGCGCGACGTGCACGACGCGCTGAAGCGCCGCTGCCTGTACCACTGGGTCGACCATCCTGACTTCGAGCGCGAGGTCGCGATCGTGCGCCTGCGCGCGCCGGATGTGCCCGAGACGCTCGCCCGTCAGGTCGCGGCGGCAGTCGAGTCGGTGCGCGGCCTCGGGCTGTACAAGCCGCCCGGGGTGGCCGAGACGATCGACTGGGCAATGGCACTCGCCGCGCTCGGTCGCACCACGCTCGACGAGCGTTCGGTGCAGGCGACGCTCGGCACCGTCCTCAAGTACCGGGAGGACGCGGAGCGCGTGCAGGCGCACGGCATCGGCGACCTGGTGCGTGCCGCGGCGGCGCGCGCGTAGCGCGGTGGAGAGTTCGCTCGACGCCGAGCGCGCCGCGGTCGGGTTCGCCCGCGTGCTGCGAGGTGCAGGCCTCGACGTCCCCGTCGAGAACGTCGTGACGTACGCCCAGGCGCTCGCGGCCATCGGTGTCGGTCGCCGAACCGGTGTCTACTGGGCGGGTCGCTCGACGTTGGTCCGCCGCATCGAGGACGTCCCCCTCTACAACCGCGCGTTCAGGGTCTTCTGGATGGGAGCGCTCGACGACGGCATCGATGTCGATCCGGTCGAGGAGCACATCACGCTGCTGCTCGACGACGGCGAGGAGTCCGACCTTCCCGACGACGCCGCCGAAGCGCTCGAGGAGCGTGACGTGATCACCGTCCGCTTCAGCGCGCACGAGGTGCTGCGCCACAAGGACTTCGCCGCGTACACGCGTCCCGAGCTCGACGAGGCGCGGCGCCTCATGGCCGATCTGCGGCTCGCCGGCGCGCTGCGCCCGTCGCGGCGGTATCGACGTTCGCGGCGGGCGAAGGGGCGTCCCGACCTGCGCCGCACCGTCCGGTCGGCCTTGCGGTCGGGTGGCGAGCCGGTGCGACGGGAGTGGGTCGAGCACGACGAGCGTCCTCGCCGCCTGGTGCTGCTCTGCGACATCAGCGGGTCGATGGAGCCCTACGCCCGTGCGTTGATGCGCTTTCTTCACGCGGCCGTCATCGGTCGCACGAAGGTCGAGGCCTTCGCACTCGGCACGCGGCTCACTCGCATCACCCGCCAGCTCACCTCCCGCGACCCGGACGCGGCGCTCGCCGCGGCGGCGGGGGAGGTTGCCGACTGGTCGGGCGGCACCCGGCTCGGCGAGGGCTTGCGCGCGTTCAACGACCGCTACGGCCAGCGGGGGATGGCTCGGGGCGCGATCGTCGTGATCCTGTCCGACGGGTGGGAGCGCGGTGATCCCGAGGTGATGGCCGAGCAGATGCGCCGGCTCTCGCGGGTGGCCCACCAGATCGTGTGGGTCAACCCGCTCAAGGCGTCGCCCGGGTATGCGCCGCTGGCCCGAGGAATGGCGGCGGCGCTGCCGTACATTGACGACTTCGTGGAGGGGCATTCGCTCGCCGCTCTCCAGGAGCTCGCGGAGGTGATTTCCAAGTGAGGGAAGTGCTCACCGACATCGACCGCTGGAAAGCCGAGGGCCAACGGGTCGCGATCGCGAGGGTCGTCGACGTCGAGGGCTCGGGACCTCGTGGCCCCGGTGCCGCGATGGCCGTGAGCGAGCACGGCGAGGTCGCGGGTTCCGTGTCCGGCGGGTGCGTCGAGGGCGCGGTTGTCGGCGAAGCGCTGCAAGTGCTCGAAACCGGGCTGCCGCGGCTCGTCACGTTCGGGTACAGCGACGACGAAGCGTTTGCCGTCGGCCTCACGTGTGGCGGGATCATCCACCTCTTCATCGAGCCCCTCGACTGGTAGTGCCGGTGGCCTCGATCTACGAGGTGCTGCGGGAGTCGCTCCTCGCGGAGTCGCCCGTCGCACTGGTCACGGTGATCGACGGCGCGCACGTCGGGGCCACGCTGCTGATCCGTCCGGAGCAGCCGCCGATGGGGACGCTCGGTGATGCCGACCTGGATCGCGTCGCCGGTCGCGACGCGCTTGCCGAGCTCGAGTCGGGTCGCACGGGGGTTCGCCACTACGGCGAGCAGGGACAGGCGAACGAGACGTCGGTGAGCCTGTTCGTCGAGTCGTTCGCACCGCCGCCGCAGATGCTGATCTTCGGCGCCGTCGACTTCACCGCCGCACTCGGTCGCGTCGCGAAGATCCTCGGCTATCGGGTGACGGTGTGTGACGCACGCGAGGTGTTCGCCACGCCGAAGCGCTTCCCGATGGCGGACGAGATCGTCGTCGACTGGCCCAACCGGGTGTTCGATCGCGTCGGCGCCTCGCTCGGCCCGCGCGACGCGGTGTGCATCTTGACCCACGACCCGAAGTTCGACGTCCCCGCGGTGCTCGGCGCGCTCAAGAGCCGCGCCGGCTACATCGGCGTGATGGGGTCGCGAAAGACGCACGACAAGCGGCTCGAACGGCTCGTCGACGAGGGTGTCGATCTGGACGAGTTCAACGCGCGCGTGATGTCGCCGATCGGGCTCGACATCGGCGCACGCTCTCCGGAAGAGACCGCCGTGTCGATCTGCGCGGAGATCATCGCCCGCCGCACGGGGCGCACTCCTCCCTCGCTGCCGCGACCGAAGCGGCCCGATCCACTGACACCCGCTGGGGGTTCGCATGCCCGACGACGATCTCGAAGCGATCCGCGAGGGCGTCCGTCGGGTCTGCTCGAAGTTCGACGACGTCTACTGGCGCCGCCACGACGAGGACCACGAGTTCCCGTGGGACTTCTACAACGTGATGGCCGAGGGCGGATGGGTCGGCATCGCCATCCCCGAGGAGTGGGGCGGCGGGGGCGCGGCATCACCGAAGCGGCGGCCGTGCTCGAGGAGGTCGCCGCCTCGGGCGCGGCGATGAACGGATGCAGCGCGCGCTGCACCTGTCGATCTTCGGGATGAATCCTGTCGTCAAGCACGGGAGCGAGGCGATGCGAGCCGAGTACCTGCCTCGGGTCGCATCGGGCGAGCTGCACGTCGCGTTCGGCGTGACCGAACCCGACGCTGGGACCGACACAACCGCGATCACGACGAAGGCGACGCTCGAAGGTGATCACTACGTCGTGCGGGGTCGCAAGGTCTGGACGACGAAGGCCCTGTACTGCCAGAAGGTCCTGTTGCTCGTGCGCACCACACCGCTGGACCAGTGCAAGAAGCGTACGGACGGGATGACGCTCCTCCTCGCCGATCTGCAACGGCCCGAGGTCGACATCCGACCGATCTCGAAGCTCGGCCGTAACGCGGTCGTGTCGTGCGAGGTGCGCTACGACGACCTGCCGGTCGCGGTGAGCGATCGCATCGGGGAGGAGGGCCAAGGCTTCCGGTACCTCCTCGACGGCCTCAACCCCGAGCGCATCCTCGTCGCTGCGGAAGCTGTCGGCATCGGACGAGCCGCGATCCGCAAGGCAGTTGCGTACGCGAACGAGCGGGTCGTCTTCGGACGGCCGATCGGAAAGAACCAAGGCGTGTCGTTTCCGCTCGCTGAGGCCTACGCGCGGGTGCACGCCGCGACGCTCGCGGTGTACGAGGCCGCGGCTCGCTACGACGCCGGCCTGCCATGCGGCGAACAGGCGAACATCGCGAAGTGGCTGGCCGCCGACGCCGGCTTCCAGGCCGCTGACCAGGCGGTTCAGACGCACGGTGGCTTCGGCTACGCGACCGAATATGACGTCGAGCGGTACTGGCGCGAGGCTCGGCTCATGCGCATCGCGCCGATCTCGCAAGAGCTCGTCCTTGCCTACGTCGCCGAGCACGTGCTCGGCATGCCGCGGTCGTACTGATGTCGATCGAGCGCCCCGACCTCGTCTCCGACGCCGAGCGCGAACAGGCGATCGCGGCGCTCCGGCATCAGACAGCGGCCGGCTCGATCTCGCTCGAGGACTTCGCCGACCGCGTCGAGCGCGTGCTGGCGGCGGAGACGAGGGCCGAGCTCGTGGCCGTCACCCCATATCTGCCCGAAAGGGTGGAGCCGGTTCCCGTCGTCGATCCGCCGCGGCGTTGGGCCGTCGGTGTGCTCTCCGGCGAGAAGGTGCGCGGGCCGTGGAGGCTCGACGACCACATCCACGCGGTGGCGCTGCTCGGCAGCGCCCAGATCGACCTCTGCGACGCGCAGGTCGTGGGGGACGACGCGACGATCTACGTGGTCGCGCTGTTCGGCGGTGTCGAGGTGCAGGTGCCCGAAGGCTTGCCCGTCGAGCTCACCGGCATCGCTGTCATGGGCACGAAGCAGTACAAGGTGAAACACCGCGAGCCGCTCGTGGGGATGCCTCGCCTTCGGGTGCGCGCGTTTGCGCTGTGCGGCGGCGTGACAGTGCGCACGCGAAAGTTCCGTCGAGGGCTGCGCGGGCGCCGCGACCCCGCGTGACGATCGCCGCAGTGGTGCTCGCCGGCGGTGCCGGCTCGAGGTTCGAAGGCGAGACCCACAAGCTGCTGGCCACCGTGCGAGGCCGCCCGCTCGTCGTATGGGCCCTCGAGCACGCGCTCGACGCGCACCTCGACGAGACAGTCGTCGTGACCGGGGCCGTGACCATCCCCGAGGTCGCCGGTGTCACCGTGATCCACAACGAGCGCTGGGCCGAGGGGCAGGCGTCATCGCTCCAGGCCGCTCTCCGGCACGCGGAGTCGAGAGGTCACGATGCGATCGTCGTCGGTGTCGCCGACCAACCGGGAGTCACCGCCGAGGCATGGCGCGACGTGGCAGCGACCGCGACGACGCCGATCGTCGTCGCGACCTATGACGGCGAGCGCCGGAGTCCGGTTCGGTTGGCCAGGGAGATCTGGCCGCTTCTGCCGACAGACGGGGACGAGGGCGCGCGGGTGCTGATGCGCGGTAGGCCCGATCTCGTCAGCGAAGTAGCGTGCTCCGGCGATCCCGCAGATGTCGACACGCTGGAGGACCTGCAGCGATGGAGCTGACCAACGAGTTCAGGGTCGATCGTCCGGTCGACGAGACCTGGAATGTCCTCACCGACGTCGAGCGCATCGCGCCCGCGCTTCCCGGTGCACAGCTGCAGGAGATCGAAGGGGACGAGTACCGCGGCATCGTGAAGGTGAAGGTCGGGCCGATCACCGCGCAGTACAAGGGCAAGGCCACGTTCGTCGAGAAGGACGACACCAACCACAAGGCGGTGCTCAAAGCCGAGGGACGGGACACGAAAGGTCAGGGCAACGCGTCGGCGTTGATCACGGCGTCGCTCGTGCCCGACGCGCAGGGGACGAAGGTGACCGTCCACACCGACCTCACCGTGACCGGCAAGGTCGCGCAGTTCGGCCGGGGGATCATGGCCGACGTCAGCACGAAGCTGCTCGGTCAGTTCGTGGAGAACCTCGAGACCACGATCCTCGCGGGTGACGGTGGCCCGGCCGGCAAGCCCGACGCGCCGGTCGCGATGGCCGCGGCGGCGCCCCAAGCGCCCGAAGCGCCCGCATCCGATCCCGGGCCTGCGAACGACAGCGGGCCGATCATCCGGCGCCTCGACCACCCCGAGCCCGAGCCGGTCGACCTCGTCGAGCACGCGGGCGCGCCCGTCGCCAAGCGGCTCGTGCCGGTCGCGATCGGCGGCCTGCTCGTCTTCCTGTTCATCCGCGGGTTGCGGCGTCGCCACCGCGACTAGTTGGACGACATCCAGCTCGTCACTGCGCTCCTCGGACGCACACCTCAGGGTGACTTCGAGGTCGTGGTGCGCGACCGTGCCGGGTTGCCGGTCGTCATCCGCAACGCGCCGCTGCTCGACGACGGCACGCCGATGCCCACGCGCTACTGGCTCGTCGGCAAGGACGCGGTCGAGGCGGTGAGCCGGCTCGAGGCGAGCGGGGGAGTACGGGCCGCAGAGCGTGCGGTCGACGCCGCCGAGCTCGCAGCAGCACACGCGCGGTATGCGGCAGAGCGCGACGCCGCGATCCCACGCGATCACGAGGGGCCGCGCCCATCAGGCGGAGTGGGAGGCACGCGCCAAGGTGTGAAGTGCCTGCACGCGCACTACGCCGCACACCTCGCCGGCCTCGACGACCCCGTCGGGCGTTGGGTCGCGGCGCAGCTCCCGGAGGGGAGCGTGCCGTCGTGACCCCGGTCGCGGTCGTCGACTGTGGGACGAACTCGACGCGGCTCTTGATCAAGTCCGGCACGGACACGCTCGAACGTCGGACGGTCACCACCCGCCTCGGTCGCGCGACGGCCGGCACCGGTCGGCTCGACGCCGAGGGCATCGATCGCACCCTCGCCGTGCTGGTGGAGTACCGCGAGGTCATCGACGCCAGGGGCGCGAGGCGCGTCCGTGCGGTCGCGACGCAAGCCGTCCGCGAGGCGGCGGACCGGGAGGGCTTCGTCGCCCGGGCGGCGGAAGTGATGGGCCTCCCGCTCGACGTGCTCGAGGGTGGGGAGGAGGCGCGGTTGGGGTTCGTCGGCGCCACGCTCGAGGTCGACGCGGCCCTCGCGCCATTCCTCGTGCTCGACATCGGCGGCGGTTCGACCGAGCTGTCGATCGGAGCGACGAGCTGTGAGGGCGCGATGTCACTGCCGATCGGGAGCGTCCAGCTGACCGAGGAGCAGCTGCCTTCCGATCCGCCGGCGGCGGAAGAGCTGAGCAACGCGTTCGCGCTCGTCGACGCGCACGTCGACGACGTGCTGCGCGAGATGCCCGAGGTGAGCCACGCGGCGACGTTGCTCGGCACCGGCGGCACGATCAGCACGGTCGCGGCCGTCGAGATCGGACTCGCGAAGTACGACCGTGACGCCATCCACCAGTTCCTGCTCACCCGGGCCGCCGCCGAGGACGTGTTCCGCACGCTCGCCACCGAACGGCTCGGCGACCGGGTGCACAACCCCGGCCTTCCGAGGGATCGCGCCGACATCATCATCGGCGGATGCTGCGTGCTGCTCGGCGTGATGCGCCGCCTCGACTTCAAGGAGTGCGTGGTCCGCGAGACCGACCTCCTCGACGGCATCGCCGCGGAGCTCGCAGCTAGCCCCCAGTGATGAGGGTGTCGACCGCGGCCACGGGGTCTCAACCTGCCATCTCCGACGGGCACCCCAAACCGAGCCAAATGACCCATCACTCACCGAGGCCAGAGGCCGACCAGTACCGCATGGATGTGCGGCGGTTCGCCGAATGCATCGAGCGGTTGACCTCGAAGGAGATCGACGCGATCGCGGTGGCCCACCGGTCGCTCGCCGACTCGGTGTCGGACGAGGTCGAGGCCTGGCAGGTGCTGCTGGCCGTCGACCGGGGCCTGCGGGCGGCGCATCGCAGTCGCGAGGCCGGCCTCGCTGCCGCCACGGCTCGCCGGCTCGTGGTCCAGGCCGCGGAGCGAGGCGATCGAGCGCTGCCGAACGGTGAGGTGACCGAAGTCGCGCGCTTCGCCGGAGACGTGGCGCGGTCGCTCGTCGCAGAGCCTCTCGTCGACAGCTGCCTCTGCCAAGTGATCGAGCGGTGGGCCGCGATCTTCGACACGCACGGCCTCGCGGTCGTCGCTGCTTGACGCGAGGTCGCCCAAAGCCCCGTCCGGCGCCCATCAGTAGCATGCCGCGGTGCCTGCGCCGATGACCGATCGCATCCTCATGGGTCCCGGCCCGTGCAACCCCTATCCCGAGGTCGTCGAGGCACTCACGCGTCCCATGCTCGGGCATCTCGATCCCGAGTTCCTCACGATCCTGGACGAGACGTGCGATCGGCTGCGCACCGTGTTCGGCACGAGCAATGCGCTCACCCTGCCGATCAGCGGGACGGGTTCGGCGGGGATGGAGGCGGCGTTCGTGAACGTCGTGAACCCGGGTGATGTTGTCGTCGTCGGGGTCAACGGCGTTTTCGGTCAGCGCATGACCGACGTGGCGGCGCGTTGTGGCGCAGAGGTGGTGCGCGTCGAAGCCGAGTGGGGTCGTCCCATCGATCCCCAGGCGCTGGCCGCCGCGCACCCGTCCCCGAAGGTGATCGCCGCCGTGCACGCCGAGACCTCGACTGGCGTGCGCAGCGACATCGCGCCGCTGGGTGAACTCAAAGGCGACGCGCTGCTCCTCGTCGATTGCGTGACGTCGCTTGGTGGCATCCCCGTCGAGATCGACGGCTGGGGCGTTGACATCGCGTACAGCGGTACGCAGAAGTGCCTCGGCGTTCCACCGGGCCTCGCGCCGCTCACGATGTCGGATCGAGCGCGCGAGCGGTTCGTCGAGCGCTCGCAGTCGTGGTACCTCGATCTGCGGATGATCTCGCAGTACGTCTCGTCGGGGGGCGGCCGCACTTATCACCACACCGCTCCGATCTCGATGATCTTCGCTCTGCACGCGGGCCTCGGCGCCGTGCTCGGCGAGGGGCTCGAGGCAGCACAGCGTCGCCACGCTGAGTGCGGCGCACTGCTTCAGGACGGGCTCGAGAAGCTCGGCTTCCGCTTGTTCGCCGAAGAGGGACACCGCCTCCCCGAGCTCACGACGGCCTGGGTCCCGGAGGGCGTCGACGAGGCCGCGGTGCGCCGTCGGCTGCTCGAGCGCTACGGCATCGAGATCGGCGGAGGGCTGGGCGCCTATGCCGGCAAGGTGTGGCGCATCGGCTGCATGGGGCACACCGCACGGATCCGCAACGTCACGTTGCTGCTCGGTGCGCTCGAAGAGTGCCTGCCGCGATGATCCGGCTGTTCGGTCGGCGGGTGATGCTTCGACCCCTGGTCGGAAGCGACTTCATGCAGTGGACCGAGGTCCGTCACCGCAATCGGGATTGGCTGCTGAAGTGGGAGCCGATGCGGATCCCGGGGACGCCGGACCCGGCGACCGACCGCGAGGCCTTCGCCGCTCGCTGCAGTGCTCGTGAGCGCGAGCGTCAGCTCGGGGCGGGCTACGGCTTCGGGATCTTCGTCGAGGGCAAGTTCGCCGGTGAGATCAACCTGAACTCCGTCCATCGCGGCCCGTTCCAGAACGCGTACATCGGCTACTGGATCGACGAGGCCTGCGCGGGGCAGGGCTACACGCCCGAGTCGGTCGTCGTCGTCCTCCGCTATGGCTTCGAGGAGCTCGGGCTGCATCGAATGCAGATCGCGATCATCCCGCGCAACAAGCCGAGCCGTCGCGTCGTGGAGAAGCTCGAGATCCGTGAGGAGGGCACCGCACTTCGGTACCTCGAGATCAACGGTGTCTGGGAAGACCACGTGCGTTACGCGATGACCATCGAAGAGTGGGAGGAGCGGCACGACAAGCTGCTCACCGAGTGGACATAGCGCTCAGCTCTTCGACGAGATCTTCGCTTGCAGCGCGGCGAGGCGTTCTCTGAACCACGGCTGCTTCGTCGACCACACCTGCGGCGTGAGCTCACGACTCACGGCCTCGTCGTGCGAGTCGATCGTTGCCATCGCCGCGAGCGTCTCCTTCACGGTGATCACGAGCTCACGCGGTCCGTCAGCGGCCTTCGCGGCGAGGGCGTGCGCGGTCTCTGCGAGCGCGTCATCCTCGACGCACTTGTAGGCGAGGCCGACCCGTGCTGCACCCTCGCCGTCGAGCACCTCACCGAACAGCACGGCGGCAGCGGCCGTCTGTGGCCCGACGATCCGGCGCAGCATCCACGTGTGCCCGCCACCGGGGTGGAGGCCGATCTGGATGAACCGCGTGTCGAACTTGGCCCGCTTGGCGGCGATGCGCAGATCGCAGCCGAGTGCCATGTTCATCCCCGCGCCGACCGCGGCACCGTTCACCGCCGCGATCGTGGGGAGCGGTGAGCGAGCGACCCGAAGGAACCCTTCGTAGATCGTGCGGAACCCGGGGCCGTCCCCGGTGCCGCCGAGGTTCCCGAGGTCCGCCCCCGCGCAGAACGCAGGGGGCGCCCCGGTGACGACGATGGCACCGACGTTCTCGTCGGCTTCGATCTGATCCATCGCCGCGACGATCTCGTCCACCATCGGGAGGGTCAGTGCGTTCCGACGCTCGGGGTCGTCGAGCGTGAGCGTCGCGACGCGGTCGGCGATGTCGACATGTACCAGGGTCATGCAGGTGAGTCTGTCACCGCGACATCGGATGGCGCCCAATCCCGAGCGTCTCGTCCTACGCTGACGCCGATGTCGGACCGGCGCCGCGATATCTCCGAGCCCGTGCACATCGACGCCGACGCGGTCGCGCGCAAGACGTTCGGGAGCGCGTTCCGGGGCTACGACGGAGACGAGGTGCGCGCCTACTTGCTGCAGCTCGCGGAAGAGGTGCGTGCGGTCAACGAGCACGCGTCGTGGTTGCAGGTGCAGCTCGCCGACGCGGAGCAAAGGGCGACGGCGCATGTCGAGCTCGACGAGGACCGGCTCACGGCCTTGCTCGGCGAGGAGACCACCCGAGTGCTGTCGACGGCACGAGAGGCTGCGGTGGCGATCGTGGCTCGGGCCGAGGCCGACGCCGAGCGCGTGCTCGGCCAAGCCTCCGAGCAAGCCAACACCATGCGGTCCGAGGGGATGACCGAGGCGCTCCGCCATCGCGAGCGGGCCGAGACCGCGGCCATGGCCGAGATCGAGGCGGCGAAGACCCATGGCCGTCAGCTGATCACCGACGCGCAGGCCTTGCGTGAGCGCGTCCTCGCCGATCTCGCGCGACGCCGCAACGCGGACGCGCGCAAGTCGAGCAGCTCCGCGAAGGACGTGATCGGCTGCTCGGCGCGTACGAGGTCGTACAACGCACGCTCGATCACGCCGTGGAGCAGCTGCGCGTCGCGGCGCCGGAGGCGCACGTCATCGCCGCGCCCGAACCCGCGGCGTTGCCCGCGGTGGCCGAAGGCGGAGACGAAGATGCGACCGAAGGTGTGCGCGTGCTCACGCCACCCGCGCCGCCTGAGCCCGAACCCGAGCCCGAACCCGAGTCCGAACAGCCTCACGTGGTGGCGGAAGTGATCGAGGTCGTCGAAGAGACCGTCGTCGTCGTCGACGGGACCATCGTGGTCGAAGAGGTCACCGAGGAGACGGTGATCGTCCCTGCTGACCCGATGATCGAAGAGTCGGTCGACGACCTGTTCGCGCGCATCCGCGCTGGCCGCGCCGAGGAAGTGGCCAAGGCGGAGGATTTGCTCGCCGATGCCGACGTGGAGTCTGTCGGCGGGACGGAACCTCTGACCGACACCGGCACCCCGGAATCCGGCGACGAGGAAGACAGCGGCGAGGCGGACTCGGCGCCGGACGTGTTCGATCAGAGGTCGGCGGCGCTTGCTCCGCTCGAGGTCTCCCTGGGTCGCAAGCTCCGTCGCATCCTGGCCGACGACCAGAACGAGGTGCTCGACCGGCTCCGGCAGGGCGCCAAGCTCCCCGACCTGGATGGTCTCGTCGGTGGGGCCGACGCGCATGCCGGCCGCTACGCCGAGGGTGCCCGCCCCGATCTCGCCGCGGCGGCCAAGGCCGGGGCGGAGCTCGTCGGAGGCGTGACGGACGCCCCGCCCCCCGATCTTGACGATGTCGTGACAGATCTGGGCACGGCGATGAGCGGACCACTCCGAGAGCGGCTCGCAGCCTGCCTCGCGGACAGTGCGGGCGACGTCGACGAAGCGACCGAGCTCGTGCGCGCCGCGTACCGCGAATGGAAGACGCAGCGCATCGATGCCACGGCTTCCGATGCCCTTCTCGCAGGGTTCAACCGCGGTGCATTCGCGGTCGCACCGGCAGGCTGCTCCTTGCGGTGGCTCGTGGCTCCCGACCAACCGCCGTGTCCAGATGCCGACGACAACGCTCTCGCGGGTCCGGTCGAGCGCGGCACGGCCTTCCCGACTGGCCATCTGCACGCTCCTGCGCACCCGGGGTGCCGATGCCAGGTGGTGATCGCCCCCCGTTAGGCTCCCCCTTCGATGCGTGCCCCCAGTGAGCTTCGTCGCCGAAAGGCGCGCCCCAACCGCGGTCGCATCGCTCTCATCGTCCTCGCAGTCGCGCTGGTGCTGCTCATCACGTCGCTGCGCGGCCTCGCCGGCTTCTACACCGACTACCTGTGGTTCGACTCGCTCGGCATGTCGGGCGTCTTCAAGCACGTGCTCGGGGCGAAGATCGCGCTCGCGTTCATCTTCACGGGCATCTTCTTCGCGCTGTGCTGGGTCAACCTCTGGATCGCGGATCGCATCGCTCCGAGGTTCCGGCCGGCGGGTCCGGAAGAGGAGTTCGTCGAGCGCTACCAGGAGCTGATCGGTCGGCGGACCGGGCTCGTCCGCATCGTCGTCTCGTTGCTCTTCGGTCTCATCGCCGGGGTCGGCACGTCGAGCCAGTGGCGCGACTGGATCCTGTTCACGCACCGCGTCGACTTCGGCGTGAAGGATCCGCTGTTCCACACCGACGTCGGCTTCTACGTGTTCACCCTCCCGTTCCTCCGGTTCGTCGTGAACTGGCTCTTCGCCGCGGTGTTGATCGTCATCATCATCACGGCGGTCGCGCACTACTTGAACGGCGGCATCCGGGTGCAGACGCCGGGCCAGCGGGTGACGCCCCAGGTCAAGGCCCATCTCTCGGTGCTGCTCGCCGCCCTGGCACTGCTGAAGGGGGCGGCCTACTACCTGCAGCGCTACGGGCTCACGCTCTCCACCCGCGGGTTCGTCGGCGGCGCCGGGTACACCGACGTCAAGGCGCAGCTACCCGCGATCAACTTGCTGATCCTCATCTCCTTCGGCGCTGCCGTCCTGCTGATCGTGAACATCCGTCGGCGCGGTTGGGTGCTGCCGGTCATCGCCGTCGGGCTGTGGGCGTTCGTGGCGGTGATCGCCGGCGCGGCATATCCGGCGTTCATCCAGCGGTTCCAAGTAGAGCCTGCGGAGTCGACGAAAGAGCTTCCGTACATCGCGCGCAACATCGAGGCGAGTCGAGCGGCGCTCGGTCTCGACAAGGTCGAAACGTCGGACTTCAAGCTGACGCAAGACGTGACCGCGGCCGATCTCGCGGTCGACGATCCGACGCTCACGAACGTGCGCCTGCTCGACCCGAACATCGTGCTGCCCACGTTCCAGCGTGTGCAGGGGATCCGCAGCTTCTACCAATTCAACGACCTCGACGTCGACCGTTACACCGTCGACGGGAAGACCCGTCAGGTCGTGCTCGGTGTGCGCGAGCTCAACTCGTCCGACCTGCCTCAGGACACCTGGGAAGGTCGTCACCTCGCGTACACCCACGGGTACGCGCTCGCGGCGGCGTCCGCGAACACCGTGACGGTCGATGGTCGCCCTGACTTCGTGGTGAAGGATCTGCCACCCACCGGTGACCTTCCTTTGGACCAGGCCGCCGTGTACTTCGGTGAGAACCTCAGTGCGTACGTGGTGGTCGACACCGATCGCAAGGAGGTCGACTACGTAAAGGAAGACGGCACCACGGAAACGACCACGTACAGCGGCGAGGGCGGCGTGAGCATGGGCTCGTTCTTCCGGCGGGCCGCGTTCGCGCTGCGCTTCGGCGACATCAACCCGCTGATCTCGAACTTCATCACGGGTAAGTCGAAGATCCTCTACGTCCGCGATGTCAGCGAGCGGGTGCGCCTCCTCGCTCCGTTCCTCGACTTCGACTCCGACCCCTATCCGGTCGTCGTCGACGGCAAGCTCGTCTGGATCGTCGACGGGTACACGACCACCGACGAGTACCCCTACGCCCAGCGGGCCGTGACCGGCCAGCTCCCGCCGGGCAGCGACCTCGGGCACCGGTTCAACTATGCGCGCAACTCGGTGAAGGCCGTGGTCGACGCCTACGACGGTTCGGTCACCTTCTACATCGTCGACCCGAGCGATCCCCTGATTCGGGCCTACCAGAAGGCATTCCCGAACCTGTTCACCGACGGCTCGGAGATGACCGACAACCTGCGGTCACATCTCCGGTACCCGGAAGACTTGTTCCGCGTGCAGACCAACATGTGGGGCCGCTACCACATCGAGGACGCCGCCGAGTTCTACGGCCAGAGCGATGCCTGGAGCGTCTCTCAGGATCCGGGAACCGTGGCCGGCGTCGTGAACACCACCCAGACGACCGACTCGCAGGGCCGGCTCGGCCCGGGTCGCGAGCAGCGGATCGACCCGTACTACCTCCTGATGCAGCTGCCCGGGGAGACCAAGCTCAGCTACGTCTTGTTGCGTCCGTTCGTCCCGTTCTCCGACAACGACAGTCGCAAGGAGCTCGTCGCGTTCATGACCGCGTCGAGCGATCCCGAAGACTACGGCGAGCTGCGGGTGTTCACCATGCCGCGCAACCGGTTGCCCGATGGCCCCGCGCTCGTGGCCGCGAACATCCAGTCGGAGGAGGACATCTCGGCGGAGCTCACGCTGCTCGACCAGCAGGGCTCACAGGTGCGTCAGGGCAACTTGCTGCTCGTCCCGGTCGGCGAGTCGTTGCTCTACGTGCGTCCGCTCTACACGCAGGCCGCGGGCCCGACAGCGGTGCCGGAGCTGAAGAAGGTCATCGTCACGTTCAACGGCAACTCGTACATGCGCGACACGCTCGGCGAGGCGTTGAAGGCGGCGTTCGGTGAAGCGCCGCCGGTGGAGAACCCGCCGTCGGACGAGACGCCGCCCGACACCGGTGAGACCCCGCCGAACTCCGATCAGTCGGTCGGCGAGCTGCTGGCACGCGCTGACGCGAAGTTCCGTGAAGCAGACGCAGCGCTGAAGGACGGTGACCTGTCCGCGTACCAGAAGGCGATCGACGAGGCTCGCACGTTGGTCGAGCAGGCCGCGGTCGCCGCTGGAGTGGGGCCGACCACGACCGCGCCCGACGAGTCGTCACCGTCGACGTCGACGACGTCGGTCAACGCGTCAACGACGACGGTCGCCTCCGCATAGCGGAGGCCCGCTACGGGTAGGTGCTGCGGGCCTCGGAGAGGTCGATGACCTCGGAGTGCGCGTCGTCGGTGTCCACCCCGTCCGGGTAGGTCTCGTCCCCGTTGGGCTCGTGTCCGTTCCCGTTGCCGTTCGTCACCTGGGACAAGCGCACCGCGTCGACGGCCTTGGCCAGCTCCTCCCGGAGATCGATCGACAGGCGGGCGAGGTCACGGGCGAGGCGAGCGCTCTGTTCGCGCAGATCGTCCATCTCGGCGCGGCTCGGCGCGCTCGACATCATGAGCTCGCGGCCGTCGACTCGTTGCTCCATCGTGTCGACACGCTTGCGCAGCTGTGAGGTGTGGGTCGCCAGCGAGACGAGCGCTCGCTCCATCCGGGTGGTCCGCGTGAGCACAGGACAGGTGGCGTCGTTCCACGGCGCAAGCAGCTCGGCCAACGTCGGGCCGGGCGGCGCGGGCGACTTGCGACGACGCCACACCATCAGAGTGAGGCTACTGACGGGTCCGTTCGAAACGGGGGACCTCGTTTGCGGTTGGTTTCCCCTATGAGCGAGATCGTCCCCTTCACCGACAACCTCAGCGACCTCTCGAACCAGCAGGGCTACCAGTTCGAGTTCCATTGCCAGCGGTGCGGCAACGGCTATCGATCGCCGTTCCAGAACAACGTGAACGAGCAGGGCCGCGGGTTCCTACGCGCGGCCAACAGCCTGCTTGCCGGGAAGCTGAACCAGGTCAGTGGCGCGGCCGAGACGCCGGTGCGTTGGCTACGCAACGCGCTCGCGGCGCGGGTGATCCACGACGAGGCGTGGCCCGACAAAGTCCGCGCCGCCCTTTCCCCTGACCGTTTGCTCACTCGGGCCGGTCCTGACGGGGTCCAGTGAGCAAACGGTGCGTTACGGCAGCGCCCAGACCCCTTCCCAGGTGTCGCTCACCGCGGCGTCGGGGTTGTCGATCACCCGGATCGGCGTGTCGAACTCCATCGTCGGTCGAGTCCTCGGGTCATGACGCGGCCACGCGGGGAGATCCCCGCCGTTCGGATCCCCCGTCTTGGCGAAGCGCACCCACGCGCCGTGGATCTCCTTCGACAGCTCGACCGGAGGGTTGTCGCCGACGAACGCCGTGAAGTCCATACGGTCGAAGACGAACGGGATGTCGAGCCCGTGACAGGCGCCGAGCTTCCCGTTGCCCGCAGGCGTCCGCCACGACAAGCGGTAGCTCCACACGTTCTGGTTGTGGGCGCGCTGCGCGTCGGCGAACCTCGCCGCGGGGATGGTGAACAGGCCGTCGGTCCACGCCGCGATGTCGACCTCGCGGTCGTCGAGCTTCGGACGCGCCTCGCTGTAGACCTTGCGGATCTCGTCGTCGCTGCGGCCCGTCGCTGCGAACCATTGCGCCGGCGCGGGGATCGGCATGATCGCCTGTATCGCCTCGGGCATCGCCCAGATGAACAGTCGGCACTCCTCGGCGCATGTGCCGATGAGCATGTCGACGTCCGCGGCGTTGCCGGCGGCGACGAGCTCGGCCGCGGTCTTGTCGCGCGCGTGATGCCGTCGACGACCGGGAGCAGGACCATCGTCATCGCGAGGTCGTCGCCGAGCAGCCTCCGGCTCTCGAGCATCGAAAGCTGCGTGCTCACCTCGACGAAGCGCTGAACCGGCACCGCCCGCAGGGCCTTCCAGTCTCCGGGCTCCACGTCGAGCAGCTCGAGCACGCGCTTCGCGACGCGGGTCGCTGTCTCCGGCTTCACGTTGTGGCTGCCCGCGCCCGATTGCGGGATCGCCCGCTGGAAGAGGCCGTTGGCGCTCGGCGTCCCCATGAGGGTGCCGACGCTCATGCCACCGGCGGACTCGCCGAAGATCGTCACGTTGCTCGGGTCACCACCGAAGGCGGCGATGTTGTCGCGCACCCACTCGAGCGCTCTCACCTGATCGAGGATGCCGAGGTTGCCGGTGCCCCTCGCGCCCTCGAACAGCTCGTCGAGGTAGAGGAAGCCGAGGGCGTGCGAGGCGATAGTTGATCGACACGAACACGATGCCGTCGCGGGCGAACGATGTGCCGTCGTAGATCGGCGTCGACCCGCTGCCACCGGTGAACGCGCCACCGTGGATCCACACCATCACCGGCAGCGAGCCCTCGACCGACGGTGTCGCGACTGTCAGCGTGAGGCAGTCCTCGTCCTGGGGCTGTGTCGCGGAGATGACATCGGCGAGCGGCCCCTCGAGCGGGAGCACAGCCTGCGGGCAGATCGGCCCGTCGACGGTGCAGTCGCGCGTCGCCCTCCCATGGCACCGGCGGCTGCGGGGGAGCGAACCGGAGGTCCCCAATCGGCGGGGCCGCGAACGGCACCCCTTTGAAGTGGTGGATCCCGCCCTTCTCGAAACCTTTGATCTCGCCTGCGGTCGTGCGCACGATTGTCATCTCGCGACGGTATTCCCTTGCACGGTGCGAGACTCGGGGCATGTGCCGGAGCATCATCACGTTGCGTCGTCCCGAGCCCGAGGTGTCGTGGGAGGAGTGCGAGGCCGCGGCCCGCCAGTACGTCCGCAAGATCAGCGGCTACCGGACGCCGTCGAAGGCGAACGAGGAGGTCTTCGAGCGCGCCGTCCACGACATCGCCCACATGACCCAGGATCTCCTTGGCGGTTTGGTGGTGGGCGCTCGCCACTGAGCGTCGGACGCGACCGTGACCAGCGAGTTCGAACAGATCCCGTATCCGCTCGTCTACGAGGAGAAGGCCGCGTTCAAGGACACCTACGGCGGTGCCGAGGGTGTCGTCGTCTGCGAGTCGTACCTCCTCAGGCCGAAGGTCGAGTCCGACACGGTGCTCGTCTTCATGCACCCGGTCGGCGGGGGTGCGTACCTGCCGATGGTGCGGCACCTCGCGCGCTCCGGCCATCACGTCATCTACTGCAACAGCCGCTATCGATCCGACGTCGCGCTCATCATGGAGAAGGTCGTGCTCGACCTCGGCGCATGCGTGCGCGATGCGAAGGAGCGGCTCGGGTACGCGAAGGTCGTCCTCGCGGGCTGGAGTGGCGGCGGCGCCCTGTCGCTCTACTACCAAGAGCAAGCCGAGAAGCGCTGGGTCACGGCGACGCCGGCGGGCGACCCGCCCGATCTCACCGACGCGGGACTCGTTCCCGCGGATGCCGTCATGTTGTTGGCCGCGCATACCAGCCGCCACGGCGTCCTCACGCTGAGCCTCGACCCGTCGAACCTCGACGAGCGCGATCCCGACGAGCGCGACCCCGAGCTCGATCTCTATGGTCCGACCGCCCCGACGCCGCCCTATGACCGTGCGTGGCTCGCGGGCTTCCGCGACGCACAGGTCGAACGGAACCGTCGCATCACCGCGTGGGTGAAGAGCGAGCTCGACCGCCTCGGATCCGGAGAGGAGCGCGGCTTCGTCGTGCACGGGACGATGGCGGACCCCGCGATCCTCGACGTCACCATCGACCACAACGACCGGCCCGCGGGCGTCAGCTACCTGGGCGATCCGCGGCTCGTGAACAACGGACCGGTCGGCCTCGCTCGCTTCTGCACGTTGCGGTCGTGGCTGTCGCAGTGGAGCTACGACGACGCGTTGGGTGACGGTCTTCGAGCCTGCGGCCGCGATCTCGGTGCCGGTGCTCGTGATCGACAACGGCGCGGATCCGGTGTGCTACCCGAGTCACGCCGCCGAGCTCTATAACGCGGTCACGCACGGCGACAAGGAACGCCACACGATCGAGGGCGCCACGCACTACTACATCGGGCCCGACCAGCGGCCGAAGCTGCAAGAGGCGGTCGATCTGACGACGGACTGGTTGGCCCGCCACGACCTCGCGCCAGCGGATCTCCGATGACGCCGTGGTGAACGCCAGCGTCTCCCGCTATCGTGTAGCCCCTCACCGCGGGGTGGAGCAGTCTGGTAGCTCGTCGGGCTCATAACCCGAAGGTCGCTGGTTCAAATCCAGCCCCCGCCACCAATCGAGATGCAGTCCAGGGCCGGTGCGAGAGCGCCGGCCCTTGCGCGTGGAACGTCAAACCCCCTGGGCAGCGGACGGCCTTGCTCATCCGCATGGGATCGCCTTTCGAACTGGTGGCCAGTGGACTCGCCTGCCTGCGTTCGGGGTTCAGCATGTTGGCCCGCGTGGGAGACTGCGAACGTGACCGCCACCTCCGGGGAGGCTGTGCAGGCTGTCAGCCAGACGACGGCCGCCGGAGCCGGTCGCTCGCGGCCGCTGGTCGGGACGGGACCGCGAGATCGCCGAGATCGCCGAGAGCGTCGCCTCGGTCCTCGTTGACGACGGTGACCGGCCCGGGCGGTGTCGGGAAGACCGCGTTGGCGCTCGCCGTCGCCGCCGCGTCGTCGGCGCACTTTCCCGACGGCGTGTTCGTCGTCTGGCTCGCATCGTTGCGGTCAGCGGATCTCGTCGCCGGCGAGGTCGCCGCGCAGGTCGGCATGCAGCGGTCGGGCGGTCACTCGAACGAGGAAGCGCTCGCCCGCTGGCTGGCCGATCGCGATGTCCTCCTGGTGCTCGACAACTGCGAGCACGTCGTGTCGGCTGTGGCCGAGCTCGTCGAGGATCTCACCGCCCGCCTCCCTCGGCTCCACGTCCTCGCGACGAGCCGCGAGCCGCTGTGGGTCGTCGACGAGATGAACTACCGGCTTGCACCGCTGCCGGAGGCCGACGCGGTCCGCCTGTTCCAGGAGCGAGCCGGCGCCCGTGCCCAGGCTTCGCTCGACGGCGATCGGGCAGGCGAGCTCGTCGGGGAGATCTGCCGCCGCGTCGACGGGCTTCCGCTCGCGATCGAGCTCGCCGCGGCGAGGGTGGTCGGACTCGACCTGCAGGACATCTCGCGGCACCTCGACGACCTGTTCGACCTCCTCCCGCAGGCGGCCCGGCGGGCCGACGGTGCGCAGCGGTCGCTCCGAGCCACGGTGGAGTGGAGCGACGCCTTGCTCACGGAGGACGAGCGTCTCCTGCTGCGACGGATGGCGGTGTTCGCCGGTGGCTTCGACCTCACGGCGGTCAACGCGATCTGCGCGAGCGATGGCGATACCGCAGCGAAGATCGCGGACCTGACCGCCCGCCTGGTCGAGAAGTCGCTGCTCCTGAGACAGGCCGACACCGGCTTGTACCAGCTGCTCGAGACGATTCGTCAGTACGCAGCGGAACAGCTCGCCCTGGCCGGTGAGCTCGACGTGATCCGCGATCGCCACGCCCGCTTCTACCTGGAGGTCGGGCTGCGTGAGGCCGGAGCCACGCAAGCTGGCCCCGAACGAGCGCACCTCGAGGTGCTCCGGCGCATCGAGGACAACACACGCGTCGCGCTGGACCGCCTGCTCACGATCGACCCCGAGGCGGTGCTGGCGCTGGCGGCGAACCTCAACCTCTTCTGGTGGTCCCAGGGCAGGCTGCGCGAGGGCCGCGTCTGGCTCGAGCGAGGCCGCGAGGCAGCACCGGACCCACCGGCCGAGCTGCGGGCGACGGGCCTCTTCTGCGAGGCCTTCCTCCTCGCCCAGGACACCGACGACTGGTCCGCCGCGGCCGAGCTCGTCGATGCCGGGATCGAGGTCGTCGCCGCCGCCGACACGGACGAACCGCCGCTCGTCCTCGCCATGCTGCACGGCATCCGTGCGGAGTGCGACGCCATCAACGGAGATCCGGCGTCCGCCCTCGCGCGCGCCACGACCGCCTGCGAGCTCGCGTCGGGGTACCCGGGCTCGTGGGGCCAGGCCTACTGCGTGTGGCAGCTGGGGAACGCCCGCCGCGCGGCCGGCGACGAGGCCGGCGCCATCGAGACGTTGAGGGAGTGCAACGAGCTCTGTACCGCGCACGGGACCGGGATCGGGGAGATGATCTGCTGCAACGACCTGGGCGAGCTGTTCGAGGCGCGAGGGGAGCTCGTCACGGCGCGAAGGTTCTTGGATCGGGCACTGCAGGTCCGCCAGGAGCTGGGCGCGGTTCGCATGGGCTACGTGCACGGATCGATGGCCTCGTCGCTCCTCGCGGTGGCCACCGTCGCGGAGAAGCAGGGCGACATCGCGACGGCATCGCAGCTCCTCCACGACGCGATCCCGTTCGCCGAGGAGTCGCGCGAGGTCGACATCGCTCGTCAGATCGACGAGCTCCTCCGGAGGCTGTCGCAGGCCGAGGCGACGAACCGAGCGACGCTTCGGCCCGAGGGCGGTACCTGGCACATCCAGTACAACGGCACCGACGTCCACATGCCCGACCTGAAGGGCCTCTGGCATCTCCGCGAGCTGCTCGCGCGGCCCCACCAGCCCGTGGCCGCGCTCTCGCTCATCGGAGCATCGAGCGACGAGCCGCTCGCCACCGCCGACACCGGCCCGGTGCTCGATCGGGAGGCGCTCCGGCAAGTATCGGCAACGCCTCGCCGAGCTGGACGATGCGCTCGACGCGGCGGCGCTCCGCGGCGATCGCAAGCGGCAGGCTGAGCGGACTGCCGAGCGCGAGGCGTTGATCGAGGAGCTCAAGCGAGCGACGGGGCTCGGGGGCAGGCCCCGGCGGTCCGGTTCACCAGCCGAGAAGGCCCGCGTCAACGTGACCAGGACGATCCGCCACGCCATCGGGGAGCTGGCGTCCAGAGCGCCGGATGTCGCCGCGCACCTCGAGGAGTCGATCGTCACGGGGGTCGCGTGCTGCTACGAACCGAGGGTCGACATCGTCTGGACCACCTGACGGGATGAGGTGGTTCGTTCCGAACGAACCGCGTGGACGTCGGGAACGAACGCCTTCCCTGTAGGCGACAGCCGTCGCCCACAGACAGAGAGGGGTTTCCAGATGACCGTCACGAACAAGGAGATCATCGAGCAGGCCTACGCGAGCTTTGCGGCCGGCGACGTCCCCGCCGCTCTTGCCGCCTTCGCTGACGACATCCGGTGGGTCGAGCCCGACGGCTACCCGATCGCCGGCACCTACGTCGGCCCCCAGGCCGTGCTCGAAGGCGTCTTCATGCGTCTCGGAGAGATCGGCGACCACTTCGCGGTGGTGCCCGAGCAGTTCGTCGCCGACGGCGACACCGTCGTGGCGCTCGGTCACCTCTCCTGGAAGCACAAGGACACCGGAGCGCCGGCCTCGGTGAAGATGGCCCAGGTCTGGACCTTCCGCGACGGCAAGGCCGCCACGTTCCAGCAGCACACGGACACCGTCAGGGTCCGAGAGCTCAGCTGAGCCACCTGACCTTCGACGCGACCGTGCCCACGTCGGCCCGGACTACAGCGTCCGGACTCTGTGCGCGGTCTCAGCCGGCGAGGACGTCACGGAGCTGCGCTATCTGATCGGGCACGACTGCGCAGTTGCCCACCGGCCGACCTTCTCCTGGTGATTAGTCGGCCGGACCAAGACGACGGACGAGGAGCCCGGAAGTCGGGCCCATAACCCGAAGGTCGCTGGTTCAAATCCAGCCCCCGCCACCAATCGAATGCAGAAGGGCCGGTGCGAGAGCGCCGGCTCTTGTGCTTGAGCCCAGCGGTCAAACGAGCCGGCGCGAGTTGCGCCGAGCGCGTTGGTCGTCAAGGCCACCAATGCAACCGACGACAAGGAGTTCGCTCGATGGCTGCGCGCAGCCATCACGACGACTCTCGACCTTGATCTGCGCGACACGCCGACCCGGTGCGCGTTGCAGACGATCGAGGAGGCCTTGGTCGACGACGCCAACCTCGTCGATGACGACGACCGCTGGCGGCTCGCTTCCCAAGGGCCCGAGGAGACCTGGGTCACAACGGCGTGCAGCTGGACCAGATCGCGTGGTCGGTGTCGACGCGGACGATCGAAAGGTCACCCACTGCGCAAAAGCACCAGATCGCCTGGCGCCATGCCACGCGGCCGGTGTGCAGAGCGGTGCTCGCTCAGTCCTGCTCGCGTTGGCGTCCACGAAAACGCGGCTGAGGCAGCCGCGGACGAGCGCGACGTTGTCGGACGTCGTTCGATCTCGTCCGTGGCCCACAGGCTTGCTCGTCGCCCAGAGAGTCGTCCTCACCACCGTACGACGAGGGTGTGGACAGCGAAGCCGGAGCCGGAACTTGTTAAGGCTTGTGAGACAGGTGTCGCAGAGTTGTCGGTTGATTCGGGTCGGTTGGTCCAGGTGGCGGCGGGGACGGTGGGGTGCAGTTATGGGCCCTGGATGACGTGCGTGCAGCGGGGGCAGCTTGAGGTTCTTCGCGTGACGTGGATCGCGATGCCCGCCAGCGCCGGGCCCTCCGCGAGAGAGGAATATCGCGGTCGCCGCACCTGCGGTCGCCACTACTGGGGCGGCCGCGACGATGGTCGCGCCCGCGACCATCCCGCCGCCGGCGAGCCCGCCGATGGCTGCAAGGCCGCTGGTGATGCCTGCTGCGCTGAGCCCGGCGGTTGTTCCCATCGCGCTGATCGCAGCAACTCCGCCTGCCGTGGCCGCCCCCGCGCCGGCGACGGATGCGTACCGTCCGTCTCGCCGTGCCGCGCGCTCGCTGGCGGGGAGCGAGTCATCGTCTCGCAACGCAATCTGGGCAATTCCAACGGTCACGAGAGCGGGCGCCGCACCGATGACGGCCGGGCCGATAGCCGCACCGCCTCCGACAACGCCGCCAGCGGACGCGAGGCCGGACATCACGCCGGCGCCGCTGAGCCCTTGGACTGCGCCCGCCGCGGCGATCACGCCTCCGGTCGCCGTGACGCTGGTGGCGGCCACGGCCCCCTGCGCGGTAAGGGAGCCAACTCCACGTACCTGGCGGCTTGCGCGACGTCCGGTGCAGCACCATGTCGCGAAGTGCTCGCAGTTGTTCACCACGAGGTGATAGCCGGTGTCGCTCAGGCTGGACTCCGCGCGGCCAACTGTGACGTCCGGGTCGTTGCGCTTGCCATACTCGCGCTTCCTCAGGGCACCACCACTTAGAAAGTCCTCCATCGTGCACCGCGTGATGCTCGCCCCCGCCTTCGAGGAGCCGGGCTCCCCGGAGAAGTGGATGACGGTGCCGTCGCCGCAGTCGATGCCGTGGTGGGTGTAGCCGAGCTTCCGAAGCACATGTATGTGGTCACCGCGCGCCATGCGACCCCCTGAGGCGCGGCCGCTGAACTCGAGTCACGGTCGAACGCTAACTGCGGCCCGGGACGTTGACCTCGCCAGTCCGGGGCGGCCCTTCGCTTGGCGGAACTGGCATCCGATCGTGCGTGCCCGGGGCGGAGTCGGCTTCGACCATCGACCACGTCATCAGCGACCATCAACACCAACGCTCGACTCGCTTCTGCTCGCGCTCGAGACGCGACCACGGGTTTGACCGTGACCCCCGTCGCCGATGCCGGCGGGATTAGTTCGCCGGCGCCAGCTGCCGCGCCAACCGGGAGTAGGCCCGCACGAGCATCGAGGTCGCGATCGTCGGCACGTCGGCGCGTCGGTGCCACTGTCCGTCGACGGCAAGGTCATCCGCGTCCATCCGATCCGCCACGACCGAGCCCGCCGGACGACGACCGGCTTGCGCCAGCCGCCCTCTTGACGGACCATTGCCCAATCCATATAGTTCGAATCCGAAATATACGACCTCGAACATGGGGGCCTCGTGAGCAACGCCACCGACACCACCACCGCCCCGGATCCGGGGCACATCCTGCAGATCGGGCTCGGGTTCTGGGCGTCGAAGACGCTGCTCTCGGCCGTGGAGTTGCAGCTGTTCACCGCGCTCGGCAGCGGCTCGTTGACGGAAGCGGAGATCAGCGGCGAACTCGGCCTCCACGAACGTTCGTCGGCCGACTTCCTCGACGCGCTCGTGTCGCTGCACCTGCTGAGCCGCGACGGCGACGCAGCGGCCGCCCGCTACTCGAACACCCCGGACACCGCGCTCTTCCTCGACAAGTCCTCGCCCGCGTACGTCGGCGGGATCCTCGAGATGGCGAACGCTCGCCTCTACCCGTTCTGGGCCAACCTCACGGAGGCGCTGCGCACCGGAGAGGTGCAGAACGAGTCGAAGTCGGGCGGCGACTTCTTCGGCGCCCTGTACGCGGACGAGGCGCGTCTCGAGCAGTTCGTGTCGGCGATGCGCGGCATTCAGGCCGGCAACTTCGTGGCCCTGCTCGACAAGGTCGACCTCTCGACGGTGACGACCCTCGTCGATCTCGGTGGCGCGAGTGGCTTCCTCTGCGCACTCGCCGCGCATCGCCACCCTCAGCTGCGGGTGATCAGCGTCGATCTCCCGCCGGTCGAGCCGATCGCTCGACGCACGTTCGAGGAGTTCGGCGTCAGCGATCGCGCCATTGCACAGTCCGGCGACATCTTCACCGACCCGTTCCCGGCCGCGGACGTGGCGGTGTTCGGCAACCTGCTGCACGACTTCGACGAGGCGTCCAAGTGGTCACTCATCTCCAAGGCCTACGATGCACTCAACCCCGGTGGCCGTCTGATCGCGATCGAGAACGTCATCGACGACGCTCGCCGCGAGAACACGTTTGGCCTCTTGATGTCACTGAACATGTTGATCGAGACACCCGGCGGAGCCGACTACACCGCCTCGCAGTTCGAGGGCTGGTGCCGCTCTGCCGGTTTCTCGCGAACCGAGATCGTCCCATTGGCCGGACCATCGAGCGCAGCAATCGCCTACAAGTGACGACGATTGCATGACGGCCGACTCCCTGCGCCGCGTCGACCCGGACTTCCTCGACGAGTATCCCGCAGCGGACCGCTCGGCCACCGAGTGCTATGTGAACTTGTGTCACGCGGCCGATCTGCTGCTCGCCCGACTGGGGAGCAACCTGACGCGGGAGGTCGGGCTCTCGGTCACAGCGCTGATGGTGCTGGCCACGCTCGAAGGGGCTGGCGGTCAGCTGAAGCCTTCCGAGATCAGCGAACGCGCCTTGCTGGCCCCGTCGAGCATCACGTCGTTGCTGGACACCTTGGAAAAGCGCGGCCTGGTCGCCCGGTCGCGCAACCTCGAAGATCGTCGAAGCGTGCTCGTCGAGGTGACGGCCGATGGCTACGCAGCCCTCGACAGAGTCCTCCCGGGCATCCGCGACCTGGAGCGGACGGCATTCCTTGCCCTCTCCGAGCGCGAGCGCGCCACGCTCCTCACGCTGCTTGGCAAGCTGATGGCCGGCCTCGACGGAGCCGACGCTCAAGCGCCGATGCCCAACGACCACGTTCGAAACGTCCCACCGCGCCTCGGGCGCTCACAGCGCGCGCACTGACACAGGTCGCCGCCGGCCGCGTCGCACGCCGGTCACTGGACGACCGAGACGTCCGCATCAACCGGCCGGGTAGCCCGAGCTGCTCACGGCTCGTGACAGGACCGTGACGTCATCCAGTGCCTTCGCACACGATCAGAGGTCCTTCTCGCCGAGCGAGGGGGACCTCTGCTTCGCGCAGTGCCGTCCGCCAACACCTCGCCAACTTCGGCCCACACGGCCGGCGCGGCCGAACCTCGGCGCGCGGCGGTCGTAGTCCTCCGAACTGCCTGGCCAACCGGCGTTCACGGGGTCCGCCATCGGCGGGCCGGGTCGGAGTGAATCGTGCTCATAGCCCGAAGGTCGCTGGTTCAAATCCAGCCCCCGCCACCAATGGTGCTAGTCAGAGGCCCCCCCAATCGGGAGGGCCTCGCCGCGTGCGGCAAACGTGGCCGTGGCCTCACCTGAGTCGATAGCCGACGCCGCGGACAGTCTCGATGCGGTCGGCAACGGCGCCCAGTTTCCTCCGGAGGCTGCGAATCACGACGTCGACCGTGTTGCTGCCACCGTCGTAACTCGTGCCCCATACCTCGCGGAGTAGGTCGGCGCGCGACACCGGCGCCGCAGGGTGGGCGGCGAGCGTGTTCAGCACTCCGAATTCGAGCGGCGACAACTGGATGCGAGCGCCACCGAGATCGACGCTGCGGTCGCGCTCATCGAGGAATGGCTGATCGCTCTCGCCGAGCTCGGCCGCGGCGATGCGGTTGAGCCACCCGTCGACGGAGTCCGGTCCGAAGTCGAGCGCCGCGAGATGGAACGGTTCGCCGCCGACCTCGATGGGTTCGTCGAAGGGACGGAAGCCGAGCGTGCGCAGCGCGTCGAGGAAGGGCCGGGGGTCGCGGACGCTGAGGTAGAGCCGACCCAGGTGTGGCCGCAGGCGGAAGTAATCACGCTTGACATCGAGCAACGCCGCGGCCTGCACACCGCTCGGGCCCTCGCCCGTGCCGGCGGCGAGCCAGCGCCGGTGGGTGAGAGTCCGCTGGCCGGGAGGCAGCGGGTCACGCGCGGCGTGCCGCGACCAAGCTGCGACGACTGGGTCGGCTCGCTCGAGAGAGGGCGGGATGTCTCGCCACTCGGCGACGATCGAACACCCGACGACGGCTCCGGTCCGGTCGCGCACCGAACGGACCGCGTCAGGACGAAGGCGCAACCACGCGTCCAACACCGAGGCGCCCTCCGGTGTCTCGAATTCGTGCCACAACGCTCGCAGAGCTTCGGCGTCCTCCTCCCGCGACCTCTCGACACTGAAGGCATGGGCAGTCGCGGGGAACATCGCCTCGCGGACGAACGGGTTGTCGATGAGGAAAAGGAGGTCCGCGGTGAATCGGTGGAGGTCACTCGCGCCCGCCCGCCGTGTCTCGTTCTGGAGATGGCGCCACGCGGCCGAGCGCAGTTCGCGGAACCGCTCAGGTTCGAGGGCGCGTAGCCGGGCGGAGACTGCGGCTTGCACCGCATCGTGGAGCCGCAACCCTTCCGATGTTTCGTCTACGAAGCTGAGCGCCCCGAGTCTCTCCATCGCGTCGTCTGCGTCTTGGCACGCCATCGCCTCGAGGACACCTCTCGTCACTCGGCGAGGCACCGATGCAGCGTCGAGGAGTCGGCGACCCTCGTCATCGAGGCCGGCGCGAAACGCGGTCGCCAGCGCGGCGACCACGCGCGGCCCGACCTCGTCGATCGGCATGTGGGCGACGTCTGCCTCCGCGGCGAGCCGAAGCGACAGAGGGTGGCCGCGCGCGATTCGGCAAATCATGTCAGCGTGGTCTTCCGCCACATTCGCGTCGGCGAGAAAGGCTTGCGCGGCCTCATCGGTCAACCCGACGAGCGGGAGGATCTCGAGCCCGCCCACTCGACCCCTCTCGGTCGACCATTCGAGCATCGGAGCGTCGCGCCCGGCGATGACGAAGCGCAGTTCCGTCGACAACGACGGAACCAGTTCGTGCCGCAACCAGGGATCGGCGATGCGGAACATCTCATAGGTGTCGACGAGCACGACGCCAGCGCTTCCTGGCTGCCAGCCCGCCGCGTCGAGCGCCGCGCGAAAGCTCGACTCCGTCGGATCGATGGCCGCGCAGTCGATCCGCCACACCTGAGTTCCGGACCCTCGCACTCCGCTCGCGAAGGCGTTGAGCAGTGCCGACTTGCCGATGCCCGCGACGCCGTAGACGAACGCCACACGCGGCCCGTTCGCGTCGAGGACGCGCTGAAGGGACGCGAGCTCGCGCTCCCGTCCCTTCAGCGTGACGCCGTCGCTCATCGCGACAAGAGTGCCAGCCTCAGACGCCCGCGGGCTGCGCCAACCCACGGGTGACACGGGTAGGCCCGTCGAGTACGCCGAAGCGACGGACCGAGATGTTCACGAGACCGGGTGTCGAGCCGACTCCGGCGAACAGGTCCGACTGGAGGTAGTCGTCGACGGCCTTCTCGGACTCGAACGTGTACACGCCGCCGAAGATCCCCTCGGCGCGGTCGGCGAGCCAAACCTTCGAAGCGAGTCCCGGGACCGCGGCGAAGGCAGGAGCGAGCTCGTCGCACGAGCTCGCGAATTCCTCCTCGGAGAGTCCGTCAAGGTTGAAGTTCACGATCAGGATCTGCACAGCGACCTCCTTGGTCCGGGCCGGCGGCCCACAAGACGACGATGACGTGCCGCCGAGCTGCGCAGATGAGGACTTGATGAGAATCGGGCTTCCGTGCTCAGGTCTCGTCGTCGTGGACAGCAGCAACGGTCCCTCGTCGGTGAAGCGTGTCAAACAACTTGTGTCCATGGCCATGAGAGAGTCCCCGCTGGTGGCCAGTGGAAGTCCCCGTTCCTCGCTGAGGCATCCACGTCGAGTGTCCCCCGGCCGGTGACGGTGGCTCGGCGCGACGTTGGCGTCGGGGCGTGGCCGTGCTCGACGAAGTGGAACGCGCCACCAGGCTTGAGGACTCGCCGAATCTCGGCCAGCGCGGTGCCGAGATCGGGAATCGTGCAGAGTGTCCACGTCGACAACACGGCATCGAACTGCTCCGACGGCAAGTCGAGGTGCTGACCATCGAGTCCGGCAAGCTCAACGTCCGCGGATGACGCAGCAATCCTCGGCTCGGCCAGCCGCATTGACACCTTCGACGGTTCGACTGCGAGGACCTTCGTCACTTCGGAGGGGTAGTAGCCCGTGTTCAAACCGGAACCGAATCCGATCTCGACCACTTGGCCGTGCAGCCCTTCGCAGACACGCTCGCGGGCCGCGCGCTCGACCTTGGTGTTCATGGCCTTGTTCAATATGCGCGGCAGAACATTGTCTTGGTAGTAGCCCATCGGTCCTCTCCTGGCTGACGATCACCGATAGTCGGGGTTGGCGAAGTCGAACCGACAGCCCGCATCCCATTCCGAGCGTTGATTGCCGTGCGCGGGGATCCCACCGGCGTCCTTGAGCATGCGGGCGAGGTGGAGCAGGTTCCAGGTCATGAACGTGGTGTTGCGGTTCGTGAAGTCGTTGTCGGGTCCGCCCGAGCCCGGGTCGAGGTAGCTCGGGCCAGGACCTGCTTCGCCGATCCAACCGGCGTCGGCCTGCGGCGGGATCAAGTAGCCGAGGTGCTGCAGTGAGTAGACGATGTTCATCGCGCAGTGCTTCACACCGTCCTCGTTGCCGGTAATGAGGCACCCACCCACCCGGCCGTAGTACGCGTACTGGCCGGCGTCGTTGAGCAGATGCGAATTGCCATAAAGGCGCTCGATCACCCTGGTGCAGACCGACGACTTCTCACCAAGCCAGATCGGCGCGCAGATCACGAGAATGTCCGCGGCCATGACCTGCTCGTGAATCTGCGGCCAGTCGTCGCTGATCCCACCCGTGCTCGGTCATGTCGGAGTACACGCCGGTCGCGATGTCGCGATCGACCGCGCGGATCACCTCGACGGTCACACCGTTCTTCTCCATGATGGAGATCGCGAGATCGGCAAGGCCCTGCGTGTTCGATGGCTCGGGCGACTTCTTGAGCGTGCAGTTGATGAACAACGCTCGAAGATCCGAGAAGTCCCACCGACTCTTATCCGCGAGCTCATCGAGCCTTGCGGTCAGTGTCATCGTCACCCTCCCATACGTGGCCAGTGATGACCGCGACCGCTGAGTCGTAGCCATCTCGCTGAACTGTCCCTGGCTAGAGAGCGCTGTTACGCGTTCGAGCGATATGCCCCGCCCTCCTCGAGGATGGCGGTGATGCTCTCCGCCAGCTGGACGCTTTCCTCGGCGGCGACTGTGTTGAAGGGTGCCTCGAGCACGTCGTCGGGCCAGTCCTTCACGATGTCCGACGCCCACTCCACCCACCGGGCGACCGTGGCGTAGAACTCGGTGAGGAAGCGCCCGCCGAGTTGGTTCAGCGCCGCGCGTTGCGGGAACAAGCCGCGGCCTTCCAGATAGGCGTGGCCGGTGGCGAGGTTCTCCTCGTTCTGTTCGAGCACCCACGTACGGGTCGCGTCGAGGTTGGTGAGAATGTCGGCCTTCGTGCCGCTGTCCGAAAAGCTGATCTTCAACAGCTGCTCGAACTCCAAGACCGGTCCCTCGCCCGGCTGCTGAAGCCACGCGGCAAGGGCACGACGGCCCTTCGCGGTGATCGTGTAGCGGGTGCGGCGGCGGCGGCCGACCGAGTCGTCGGTCGCTCGCGCGAAGCCGTGCGCCACGAGCTTCTTCGGCTCCTCGTAGAGCTTGCTCTGGGCGCGCGGCCAGATGCGACGCATGCTCCGGTCGACCTGCTGCACGAGCTCATGCGTGGTCCACGGCTTCACCGCCAGCAGCCCGAGGATCGCATAGGACGTGGTCGTCATCGTCGGCGCCCTTGACATGATCCTCCCTTTGGGAGACACTCAATCTCCCAAAGGGAGGAGTACCAGGAGGTGTGCCGTGGCAGCGACCAATGCAGTACAGGTTGACGCGTCGAACACGGAGCAGCTGCAGGCCTGGGACGGCGACGAGGGTGCCTACTGGGCCGCGCACGCCGATCACTTCGACCGGTCCGCGATCCCCTACCACCGGCGGCTGCTCGCCGCGGCGGCAATCGGCGACAGCGATCGCGTGCTCGACATCGGATGCGGTACCGGTCAGACCACCTTGCTCGCGGCTCGAGCGGCGACGAACGGGTCGGCGCTGGGTGTGGACCTGTCGTCGCACATGCTCGCGTACGCGCGGCGGCGCGCCGCCGACGAGGGCATCGTCAATGCGTCCTTCGAGCAGGCCGACGCGCAGATCCACCCGTTCGAGACCGCGGCCTTCGACGTCGCCATCAGCAACACCGGCGCGACGTTCTTCGGTGATCTCGTCGCGGGACTCACCAACATCGGCCGGGCGTTGCGCCCAAGCGGACGCCTCGCGCTCCTGACGTGGCAGGCGCTGCCGAACAACGAATGGGTCCGCGAGTTCACCGGCGCGCTCGCCGCCGGACGCGACCTCCCGGCCCCGCCCCCGGACGCACCGAGCCCCTTCGCGCTGTCTGACCCCGAACGTGTTCGCAGCGTCCTGACGAGTGCTGGCTTCACCGACATCGAACTCGAAGGCACGAGCGAGGGAATGTGGTTCGGCACCGACGCCGACGACGCCTGCCAGTTCGTGCTCGGCTTGCTCGGCTGGATGCTCGAAGACCTCGACCACGACGGACGAACGCGCGCCGTCGACGCTCTGCGTTCACTCATGACGACACACCAGACCCCCGACGGAGTGATCTTCGACTCGGCGGTCTGGATCATCCAAGCGACGCGGCCGTGACGGCCCAAGACCGGCAACCACGAAGGAGCGACCGATGAGTCTTTTCGCGGCGACTCGCGAGGCGGGCCCAGCCTGGATGGACGGCAAAGGAGCCTTTGAGCAGGCCGCGGTCAACGACCACGCGGCATTCATGAATGACCTCGCGGACGAGGGCCTCATTCTCTTCGCGGGGCCGCTCGCGGGAAGCGAAGCCGGGCGCATCCGCGTCCTGTTGATCGCAGATGCCGCCGACGCGGCCGACATCCGGCGTCGTCTCGCCGACGATCCCTGGGAGATCGCGGACCGAGTCGTCACCACGACCGTCGAGCCTTGGAACCTCCTCGTCGGCGCGGACCGGCTTCCGGCTGGGCAGCCCGCCGACGGGTGAACGCGGATTGCCTGATGCGCGGAGCAAGTTATCTATCAGGCGTTGTCGGCCCGCCAGCGTTGGTACAGGCCGACGAACTCGGCGAGTGCGTCGTCCCCCAAGTCGTTGGGGGTCGCTCGGCCTGAACGCGTCGATCGTGACGCGCAGCTGCGCCAGGTATTCCGAACAGTGCGGGCAGCGAGCCAGGTGTCGCTCGAGCTTCCGCGCGTCGCGTGCGCTGAGCTGCCCCTCGAGGTAGTCGGTCATGAGCGAGACGGCCTGTCGGCACACGAGTTGTCGAGTCAGCCGCATGTAGAGGCGCTTCATGCCCGGAGCACCTCCTGCGCGAGCAGGTGCCGCAGTTTCGCGCGGCCGCGATGTAACAGGACGCGTTGGTTGCCGTCGGTGATGTCAAGAACCGCGGAGACCTCGGCCGCGTCGAGTCCTTCGACGTCGCGCAACATCACCACGTCTCGCTGTGCGTCCGGTAGTCGCGGCAGGAGCTCATGGACGCGTGTTGCGAGTTGCGCGGCGACGAGGCGGTCGTCGGCACGTTCGGCCCAGGGTTCGGGCGGGTTCGCCCAGTGGCCGTCCTTGAGGAAGCGTTCGTCGATGGTTTCGTCGGGAATACCGGCGCGTTGTTCGCGGCGGGCGGCCGACCGGGCGCGGTTCAACAAGATGTGGAACAACCATGTCTTGAACGACGATCTTCCCTCGAAGCGGTCAACGCCTCGTACCACGGCCAACCATGTGTCCTGGGTGACCTCTTGGGCGACGGCTCGGCTTTGGACTGTCGCCTCGGCGAGCCGCAACAGGCGCGGCTGGTAGCGCTGGACCAGTTCGACGAAGGCTTCCTCGTGCCCGGCGCGCAGCTGCTCGACCAGCGCGGCATCGTCGTTCACAAACGGAGAGGCTACGACGAAGGTGCCCGCTGTCGTCTGATCAGTGACGGTCATCCCAATGTGACCGTCCGCCGGAGTCGGGCGCGCGTTACGGCAAGGCCAACGACCTGGCCGCGATCGGGTGTAACGCGACGCCTCCGCTCGTGGACGGTGATGTATGGAGACCGTCGCGCCGGCCTGGCATCGGTGGTACCGGCCGCGCTGGTGGGAACTGGTCCCCGAGACTCTGCTCCTGATCGGACTCGGCTACTTCTTCGTCGACGAGATGGACGCCGCCACGAGCGCCTTCAAGAGCGCACGCGCCGTCACGCTGATGATCGGCGCCGTGGTCGGCTGGATCGCAGCTCGGCTGCTGCTCGCGCGATTCGTCCCATGGCCCGCGGCCCGGCTCGTGCCGCTTCTCGTCGCCTCGGGCGCAATCCTTGCGGTCGTCGTGTTGCCTGGTTACCGCACCCACACCGTCATCGAGCGACTCCGCGCCGACCCGATCTCCATGTCCGACGCCGGCAGCGACGCGAACCCGCAACCCCCCACTGCTGAAGCTCCATCCGCTGCCGCGGCGATGCCCAAGCTCATTCGAACGAGCAGCTTCCGGGGAATCGACCACCGAGCCCGCGGCACCGTCACCATCTATCGACGCGTCGACGGTAGCCACGTGATCGGCCTCGAGGACTTCGACATCCAACCCGGCCCCGATTACGACGTCTACGTCGTCCCGGGCGCCGATCGCACGAACCGCGACAACGGCACCCGCATCGACGACCTCCGCGGCAACGCCGGCACCCAGTATTACGACACACCCGCTGGAATCGACATCGAAGTCGGTCCCTGGACGGTGCTGGTTTGGTGTCAGACGTTCGGCGTGCCGGTCGCCAACGCCACTCCCATCTGACCGGCGCTTCGTTGTGGCAGAGACGTACGTTTCGGCGTGGAGTCCCGGTCGGCTCGTGACGAGCTGATCGAGCAAGCCCGCGACGGCTGAGACCACCGGATCCTCTAGCTACTACAACTCTTGTAGACTACAAATGTGAGCATGTCGCCCAATGCAGGCGCGGACGACGTCGTCGATGCCGTGCTACGCGCGTCCCGGGTTCTCGTCTCGGTAGCGGCGCGATCGCTCTCACGAGTCGAGGGCAATGTCACGATTCCGCAGTATCGAGCGCTGGTCGTGCTCGCGTCGCGTGGTCCGCAATCGGCTGGCGCGCTCGCCGACGTACTGGGGGTGCACTCCTCCACGCTGACGCGCCTGTGCGACCGACTCGTCGCGAAAGGATTGATCACCCGCGACGATGAGCCGGGCAATCGGCGGCGCGTGACGCTGGCCCTTACCGCGCGGGGCCGCGCACTTGTCCGATCGGTGACCAATCGGCGCCGCAAAGAGATCGCGAGCATCGTGGCGCGGGTGCCGCGTCGCCAACGGGCGGCATTGGTCGACGCGCTGCACGCGTTCGGTGAAGCGGCAGGTGAGCCCGCTGATGCGTCGTGGGCGCCCGAATGGCATCTCGAATGAACGAGGCCCGCGCGCGGCTCGCGCGCTGGGGTCGCCGCCTGCGCGAGATCGTCTCGACCGACGAGCTGCGGACATTCGCACAACGGTCACGGGAAGTCCTGTTGCTCTCGGCGATCACGGGCGCGCTCACCGGCGTCGGTGTCGCGCTGTTCGACCGAGCCGTGGTCGATGGTCTCCTCGACCGCATCCTGCGACTTTCACCATGGGTCCTTGCGGTCGCGCCGCTGTGCGGGCTCGCGCTGGCCGCTGCCGCCCTGCGCTGGTTCGGACGCGACGCATCCCCGAGCAGTGCCGACCTCTACCTGCAGGCCTTTCACGATTCCCGCAAGCCGCTGCGGCTGCGCGAGGTACCGGGGCGAATGCTCGCTGCGGTGGCGACACTCGGATTCGGTGGTGCGATGGGACTCGAAGGCCCATCCCTGTACCTCGGCGCATCCATCGGCACCCTCTTCCATGAACGGTTCAGACGCCTGAGCCGCAACACCGACCGCCGCGCGCTGCTGGTCGCCGGGGCCGCCGCAGGAGTCGCGGCGATCTTCAAAGCTCCCGCGACCGGCGCCGTATTCGCGCTCGAAGTCCCCTACCAGGACGACCTCGCCCACCGGATGCTGCTGCCCGCGCTCATCGGCTCCGCCACCAGCTACCTCAGCTTCGTCGCGATCAACGGAACCGCCCCGATCCTGCCAGTGCGCGGCACGCCCCCGTTCTCCTTCGTCGACCTGGTCGGCGCGATCGTGCTCGGCCTGCTCGCCGGGTTCGGCGCGCGCGCGTTCTCCGCGCTCATCCGCTTCGCCAAACACATCGCCACGACCGTGCAACCAGTCGTGCGCATTGCCTCGGCAGGCGTGACCCTCGCGCTGTTGTTCGCGGCGGGCTACGCACTCACGGGCCGGCCGATCGTCCTCGGCGTCGGCTACGCGACCATCAGTTGGGCGCTCGTCGCCAACCGCGCGGTGTGGCTGCTGCTCATCGTGCTGGTCCTGCGCTGTTGTGCCACCGCCGCAACGGTCGCGGGAGGCGGCGTCGGTGGGCTGTTCATCCCCCTGGTGGTCGCGGGCGCGCTGCTCGGCCGCGCGGTCGGCGGTGTCGTCGGCGACTTCGACACCACCCTGTTCGTCGTGATCGGCGTAGCCGCCTTTCTCGGCGCCGGATACCGCGTGCCGCTTGCCGCGGTCACCTTCGTCGCCGAGACGACCGGCCGACCAGGGTTCATCGTCCCCGCCTTGCTCGCCGCGGTCGCAGCCGAACTCGTGATGGGACGCTGGTCAGTCACCACCTATCAGCAGACGCCCGCCCCGACCGATTCACTCGGCGAGCAGAGCGATCCGTAGCAAAGGCAACGACACCATCGTTCACCACGGTTGCGGCGGTGTCGCGCGACGGCGAGACTCGCCTGTCCAGCACGTGCACGAACGCAGCAACCTCCGGGACAGTTCCGACGTCATCAGCCTGTTGCGCGAGAGGAGCCGGCCGTGACCGACGAAGCAGCAATCGCGCAGCTACTACATGAGGTCGCCGAGACCCATCATGTTGTGTACCGCATCACCGACGGTGTCGACGACGACTGGGCATCGTGGTACGCGGACTGGCTGCTCAACCTCTCCGAGCTTCCAGACCTGATCGGCGCTCGGCCCGTACGCAGCCACCTGGTCCATGCGTTGGTGCAACTGGACCGCGACTACACCCGCGACGCGCCCAAAGACCCGTGGCCGCAGTACTACGCCCAACGGCTCCCGCGACTACTCGACCGATAGCCCCGTTCGGCCACACCGCGCTCCGCGATCTTTTTTGGAGCGCTCGTGTAACGCCCCTCGCCGTCCCGTGGACAATGCAGCGACGGTATGACCAGCGATCAGGAGCGTGACATGACCCAGGCAGTCGACATGGGGAAGCTCGAGCAGTTCATGGGCCAAATGGTCGGCTACATGACCGGTGGTGCCATGTGCTTCGGGGTGTGGCTGGGCGACGAGCTCGGCCTGTACCGCGTGCTCGACCGACATCGGACCGGCGACCGCGGACGAAGTGGCCGACAAGGCAGGATGCAACGCCCGGCTCGTCCGGGAATGGTTGGACGGGCAGGTCGCGGGCGGACTCGTGGCGTGGGACGCGAGCACCGACCGCTACGCGCTCACGCCGGAGGCGGTGATGGCCCTCGCCGACGACAACTCACCGGCGTTCGTCGCGCGCGGCATGAACGCATTCGCGTCGATGTTCATCGACATGTCCAAGATCGCCGATGCGTTCCGGGGCGACGGCGCGCTCTCCTGGGGCGACCACCACCCGTGCCTGTTCTCGGGAACAGAGTGGTTCTTCCGCACCGGCTACCGGGCCGAGCTGCCCAACTGGATCAACGCGCTCGACGGCGTCAGCCGAGAAGCTCGCCGCCGGTGGCACCATCGCCGACGTCGGCTGTGGACACGGCGCGTCGGTCGTCGTGCTCGCCCAAACGTTCCCGCAGGCCCAGATCACCGGCTTCGACTTCCATACGCCATCCATCGAAACCGCCCGTTCCCGAGCCGAAGAAGCGGGCGTGACCGTCGCAGACCACCTTCGAGGTCGCCGACGCCAAGAGCTACTCGGGGACCTACGACCTGATCTGCTTCTTCGACTGCCTCCACGACATGGGCGACCCCGTCGGCATCGCGCGACTACGCCGCTCGAACACCTCGCCGACGACGGCACGATCCTGCTCGTCGAGCCGTTCGCCATCGACGGACGAGCCGACAACATCGCCGGCAACCCGATGGCGCCGCTGCTGTACACCGCGTCGTCGACGATCTGCACGCCGAACTCGCTGTCCCAGGAGGTTGGACTCGGTCTCGGCGCCCAGGCCGGCGAGGCGCGGCTGCAGCAAGTGTTCGCAGAGGCAGGCTTCACCCGCTTCCGGCGTGCCGCCGAGACGCCGATGAACCTGGTGCTCGAGGCCAAACGCTAAACAGACACGACCCGGGAGACACGTCACGGGCTCGAGCCTGTCCGGGACGATCTCAGATGAACCACAAACACTGAGGAGGACGAAATGGCAGGTCTCATCGCCAAGAGCTTCGACTCGCCCGACGAGGTCCGCTCACCCGACAAGACCACAATGGAGGTCGTGGACCTCGCCGGCATCAAGGCGGCGCGACTGCGCACCGAGCCCGGTTGGAAGTGGTCCGAGTGCATCAAGCCCGTCGTCGGTGGTGAATCGTGCCAGGCCCACCACGTCGGGGTCATCATCTCGGGGACCATGCACGTCCGCCACAACGACGGAACCGAAGCCGACATCACACCCGGCATGGCCTACGTCATCGAACCCGGCCACGACGCATGGGTGGTCGGCAACGAGCCCGCGACAGCCTTCGAGTTCGACAGCTCGACCGCTCAGACGTTCGCCAAGCCCTCCTAGACCCCACGACGATGGCACGCGCCTCGGCCGACGATCGGTCATCGAGGTACCCGCTACTCGGCCGGTGCGCCGCCATCTTGCGAGCGTCTCTCGCACTTCGCATGTTCTTCACGGCCAACGGTCTCTTCACGAGATGACTCCCGGAAGTACTCCCGAGAGCATGGCTGGTCGCCGCGTGACCATCGTGCGTGGATTACTCCCGGTCCTCCCGGCCCGCCGATCCATCCGTCTCTGCAGTCGCCGCGACTGCTCCAGGATCGTCCCGCGGCCGCTCCCGGCACGCGGGCGCGCGTCCTCGAACCAGGCGTTCGGGGATGGTCGCGCAGGTCGTTATGTGCGGGCTGCGCTCGCGGTGTGACGCGCTCCTACCGAAAGCAATCCGTGCGCGCTTTCGTAGAGTCGTGTGCCCTCGCTGGCGAGGTCGCGCGTGTGTGGTCGCATGTTTCGTGAGTCTGGCTCTGGAAACGAGTAGCCTCGTTTCGGTTCAAGAAGTCAGGTGCGCCGGGAAGTCTGGTCGGCATGGCCCTTGTTGGAGGGGGCACCATGACCCGCGACCCTGACGTACCTGCCGAGTCAAGCGGCTTTCATCGGCCTCATGTGAACTCGGCGTTGGTTGTTTCGGTTCAGAGCGTTGCCTGGACCGTGGCCGCGAGCAGTGCTGCCGTCGCTCTCGGAATCCAAACCGGCACCGCTGTGCTTGTTGCCTTCGGGGCCATCGGGATCGTCGACGCGATCGGCTCGATCGCCCTCGTGTATCACTTCCACCACGGCATGCGGCACGACGAGCTTTCCGAAGAGCTTGAGCGTCTCGCTCATAGCGTTGTACTGGTCGGTCTCTTTCTCGTCGGCTGTGCCGCCATTATCGGGTGGCGTCGTACGCCTGACGATGGACCAGTCGAGCGAGCCGTCCGCCGTCGGTGTCGCCCTTGCTGCCGCATCGTTCGTCGCGCTGGTCGCGCTTTCGGTAAGGAAACAACGGATCGCGCGTCGTGTGTCCAGCAACGCGCTGCTCTCAGACGGCCACTTGTCGGCGATTGGCGCGACCCAAGCCGCGGTCGCGCTCGTTGGAACAGCAGCGACGCTGTGGCTCGGTTGGCACTGGGCCGACGCGGCCGCGACCACGATCGTCGGGTGCGTCGCGGTGACCCTCGCGATCTTCACCTGGCGGGCAGAGCACCAACCCTCGCGCAGAACCCGCCCAGCGATGACCGCACCCCGCATCGCTCTCTTGGTCCTCGGGATCATCGCTGTCACGGACTGGCTGTTGGGCCCTCGCCTTATCCTCATCGGGCTCCTCGTCGCTGGACCGGCAATAGCGGTGCTGTGTCTGCGGCCACAGCCCACAGGAGCTGTCAGCACCTCGGCCGTCGCTCTCGCGGTAGCACTCGGGGCAGCAGACGAAATCTGGCTCACCTGGGAACATGCAACATGGATCGGCGCGGTCGTAGTCGTCGGCATCACGAACACGGCGCTCGTCGCAGTCATCGGTCCACACATCCGCAAAATGCAGACTGTTACGTCGAAAGCGTGACTACAGATCTGCCTGATCGGCCGCTCGACCGACGCGCTCCCGACCCAAGCCTGTTTGTGTCAAGGGGCTTGTTCGTGAACACGTTCGCGCGCGCGTTAGGTGAACTGCGCAGGTCGAAGTGTTCCGTGCCGACAAGAGCAGCACCTCACTCTCGCCCCGCGTACACGAAATCGTCCTCCTCACCGTCGGCGCCGCCTCGCAATCTGCCTACGAGCTCTACGCACACCGCGCCGTCGCGAACGGTGCCGGACTCCCAGACACAGTCATCGACGCAATCGCCTCTGGCCAGCTCCCTGACCTCGAGTCCGAGCAGGAGACAGCGCGTACGACTTCACCTGGCAACTCGCGCACAACCATCGCGTCGACCCGGCGACCTACGCCGCCGAAGCGCACGCATTCGGAAACGAGGCCCTCGTCGACATCGTCATGCTCATCGGCTTGTACATCACGACATGCTCCTTATCAACACGTTCGAGATTCCAGTTCCCGTCGCACAGGCCCGACAACGCGCCGTCATACGCCAACGCTGAGTCGAGACGAGGAGGATTCCGTGGACATCAACACGGCGGCACCGGTCATCACCCCGCGACGACGATCGCCTGAATCTCTCTACGCCTCGGACGTAGAAGTCACTCGCACGCGGCGAAGCGGGTAGTGCGCTGGCCTGCAGAAATACGGCCTGGCGTTCACCGTCTTGGTCATCACTGCTCATCGTTTCGCGGACTCGTCGCGGACCCGAGCGGCGTATCGCACCGCGGGGCCCCGCCGCGACGCGCTTCGACAAGGCCCGCGAACACCAACGCAGCTGGCGCAGAAGTGCCCGTACGGAGACTCGGTCCCTACGCATTCTCCGTAGAAGTCATGGCCTCGAGAGAGTCCGCGGACTTTCGCGGACTTGAAGACACGCGTGACGAGACGTTCGTGCGACACATCGCCTCTGACCAGGCCGTTTGCGTGGAGGTGAGCGGACTCGAACCGCCGACTTCTACGTTGCGAACGTAGCGCTCTACCAGGCTGAGCTACACCCCCGAGGGACGGCTCAGGCTACCAGCGCCGTCGGACCGCGGGCGATCCGACTCGTCAATCGACCCCGGTCACCGCCCGTCGACCGCCGCCTGGAGCCGGGCGGCGACGATCGCGGTGGTGACGTCGCCGCGCGTGCGCTCGAGCACCGCGCGCAGTGCATCGGTGGTGCGACGCAACCCGCCGGTGAGCGCCGTCGGGGATAGTCGATCGGTGACGAGCAGCGCCGTACACGTCGTCCATCACCGCCGAGCAGCCGCTCGGCCTCGTCGACCTCGTCGCGCGCGCAGGCAGTCGAGCGATCTGGCGGCGGAGCTCGCTCGCGGCCTCCGCCATGCCGTTGAGGTACGGCTGGACGTCGACCCCGAGCTCGTCGGCGGTCGGGCATCGGCTTGCCGGCGACGAACGCGAGCGTGAGGTTCGCCTCGGCGAACTCCTTCTTGGCGTCGTGGAGGAAGCCCGCGTAGCGCACGTCGGGGTGCCCGACGAGCGCGGTGTCGGCCTCGGCGAGGTACGCCGCCGCCTCCGCGATCAGCTCGCGCGCCTCGCGGAACTCACCCGGTGCACGGCACGGATCGCCGTCGCGACACGAGCGGATGGCACGCACGCGACGCGAGCAGCGTGATCTCCCGCGGCTTCGTGCTTGAACTCGAGCGTTTCGCGCGCTGTTCGCCGGCAGCGGCGATCTCGCTCGAGTGGTCCACGGGTCAGCGCGTTGCGGTCTGTCGGAGAGGAACGAGTCGTGGGCCCGTCGACGCGCTCGGTTCCGGCACGACGCCGTCGGGTCGCGAACGTACGGTGCACGACGGGCTGTACCGCGGAGCTGACGAATCGAACTTTCACGTGACGCTCGCGGCGCGTGCTTGTCCTGCACGAGCAGGAAGACGTACACGACGAGCGCGACGTCGGCGACGAGCTTGAGCAGGATGAACGGCATCGAGCGTGTGAAGGCCGCGATGAACAGCGTGACCAGCACCACCGAGCGAGCGCGAGCAGCACGTCACGGCGGCGCCGCTGCACGTGGGTCATCGGACGCGTCCCTGCGGACCGAACGCCGCCCGCTGCGCCGACCTGCCCGTGCGCTGCGACGAACGGTCACGATTGCGGCCGTTCGTCCGGCCGAGCAGGGTCAGCCGGTGGTGGAAGTCGCCGACCGAGTCGGACCGCCCCTGCCGGTTGCGGGCCCGGAGGATCGTGGGGCCGAGGAAGGCGATCCACGCCAGTGCAATGATCAGGATGAGGACAATCGTCAAGAGCGCACCGCCCCCGAATCAGCCCGCCGGTGGCACGGTAGCAACTGCCTCCCGGCCGCACGAGGATCATGCGACCCGGCAGGCCCCGGAGTTGAGAACCGCGGCAGCCAACCCCGTCGACCCTCAGAGGTCGAGGTCGGCGTCGTCGAACCGGGGGGCCCGGCGGTACGTGCCCGAGCGGCCGCCGGTCTTCTCCCAGAGCGCGAGCTCGCCGATCGTCATGCCCCGGTCGATCGACTTGCACATGTCGTAGATGGTCAGGGCGGCCATGGCACAGGCGGTGAGGGCCTCCATCTCCACCCCGGTGCGGTCGACGGTGTCGACCTGGGCCTCCACCTCGACGTGCGCGTCCTCGATGCGGAAGTTCACGTAGACCGAGCCGACCAGGAGGGGGTGGCAGAGGGGCAGAAGGCTCGGGGTCTGCTTCGCGGCCTGGATCCCGGCGACCCGGGCCACGGCGAGGACGTCACCCTTGGTGATCGCACCCGAGGCGATCTTGGCGGCCGTGTCGGGTGCCATGTGGACCCGGCACCGGGCGACCGCCCGGCGGTGCGTCGCCTCCTTCGACGTGACGTCGACCATGCGGGCCCGCCCGAGCGGATCGAGGTGGGTGAACTCGGAAGCGGACATTCGCCGAGTCTAGAAGT
>CAVPSD010000007.1:0-263724 GCA_963708175.1 uncultured Acidimicrobiales bacterium | reverse complement strand
CACGAAGTACTACCCAGCGACGGTCGCGTCGAGGAACTCCGTCGATGCCAGCAGTGCGGCCTTGAGGATGAGTCGTTCCGGGATCGCTTCGAAGGTGGTGCCGCTCACCTCGATTGTCCGGCACTCGGAGTCGCCGCACACAGAACAGCAGCGACTGCTTCCGACGTTTCCCTCGAGCCATTCCTCCATGGGCTTGCCGGCGATCCAGATTCGATTGGACGCGGATGGGTCCCGTTCGAAGGTCTCGCCGTCGAGTTCGCGAATCTCGAGTTGCGGCTCAATGTCGAGCGGGCGGAGGACTTCTTGCAGCGTGTGGACGGCATGCTCGATCTCGCGCTGTGTGGCGGCGCAACGATCGCATGTCTCGCCGCTGCTCACGAGCCTCTGCCACACGATCGGTAACGGTCTCATGACCCGACTCACCTCGAGTTGGTTGTGAGCGTGGCTTGCGCCTCGCGGGGCAGGCCGAAGTCTTTGCCGAGTTGGTAGGCCTGGTCGAGATACGTGTGGATCGTCTCGTGGGACGCGGCGGTGGCGGCGTAGAAGTAGACGTGTTCGACGTCTGCGATGCCGGGATAGCGGAAGCCCCAGTCGTCGATGACCTTGGAGATGGCGTCGCGGATGCCGTCGTCGTAGGCGTGCTCGTCGAAGATGGTCGACGTCATGATGAGCGCACGCTGGTGTTGCAGGAGCGGTATCCGTCCGTTGATGTCGCCGTGCCAGCCTTCGGAGGTGAGGCCGAACGCGAAGTCGAGGGTGAAGACGCGGTCGATCCAGCCCTTGAGGATCGACGGGAAGCTACAGAAATGGATCGGGGCGATGAACGCGAGCGCGTCCGCGTCCGCGACCTTCTTCTGCTGGGCGAGGACGTCCTTGGGCATGTGGTTTCGGATCATCGCGGCGATCTCAGACGGTGATTTTCCGCGGATCGCTCGAGATGCCAGGAACCGTTGCAGCGGCCCGCGGCACGACCTCAGCACCCGTTGTTCGAGATCCATGAGCTCGAGAATGTCGGTCGGTATCTTGCCGCTGGTGTAGCTGGCGACGTCCTGGTCGCGGAAGACGGGATCGAACTTGATCGCGTAGAGGTCGAGGACCTCGTTGGTGTGGCCGGCGTCGGTGAGGCCGGCCGAGAAGCGTTCGAGGGCGCCGCCACAGAACGAGTGTCGGTCGTTGTGCGCGAACACCGTGAGCACCTTCATCGCGTCGTTCCTTCGATCACTTCCGGTTCGACTCGAGCTCGTCCGCCGTTGCCCTCCAGCAACTCGATGATGCGTTCGGTGTTGTCGCGGATCGCGCCGATGTTCGTGAACATCCACTTGGGCGGCGCATTGTCGGGCATCGCGTCGAACTTCTTCTCCCAGTCGATCTTGGTGAGATCCGGAGCGAACCGCTTGGCGAGGAAGGCGATGCCGGTGAGCACCGCCACGGCAATCAGCAACTTCTTCATGAGCCGAGGATCCCACCCCAGCCTCGCGCCCGGAAGAGTCGAAGGTCCCCATGCGGGGAAATGGCGGCTGTCAGTGGCTGAGTGCGGTTGGCTGCGGTCCGGGCCTCGATGTATGAGGCGTCTCTCGCGCGTGCGAGGGCGCGGCGAGCAGCAGATGATGGACAGTCGCGACTGCCCACAGGACGACCATCGCGGCCATGACAACGGTGAGTCCTGTTCCGCTCGAGGCGAAGATAACCGCTGCGCCGCCGAACAGGGCGAGCACGCCGATGAGCGAGGTGAGCACGAGGTAGGCCTTGTTGCCATGCAGCAGCCGATCGAAGGCGGGCACTACCGCGCAGGCCGAAGCCGCGAAGCCGCACGCCAGAATCACGAGTCCCGCGGCGCGGGTGCTGCTCATCCCGGGTACGTCGACGAGCCACAGGAGGTAGACCAGTCCGGCTGCGGCGACCAGGCCGGTCGCAATGAGGTCCCGCTTCGGGAAGCGCATGTCCGTCCTCCTTCCCGCCGACCGGCGCAGCAGAGACCGCGGCCACCGAGCGGCACACCCTCAGGGTGCGCCGAGGAGAACGCTCCGGCCAGAGACCTTCGACCCTGCGCAAGCGGCACTTCGCGTACTCGGGTAGCGCCCCCGACTGAGCGCTCGTTTCGATCGTCGGGCGCACAGGCGTGTAGCGCGTCATCGACGAAGGCGACGCCGTCGAGGAATTCGCGGTTGCCTGCCGACGCGCCAAGCGGCGACTCGGCTCGCAACAGGCGCTGCCTTGGGATCGGGTACGCCCCCTCCTCCAGTTTCATCAGCAGCGTTGACGAGCCTGGCGAGGCATGGTGTCCGCGGGCCATGCCGGGCGGCGGGATGAGTGCCGAAATCGTGTCGTTGTGCGCCGGGGCGCGGTCACAACGCTGGTCACAGACAACCGTGGACAGCCGCGAACGGCGGCCCACGCTGGGTCAACGCGAAAGGCCACGCGAACCTGCGGAACCGTGACAGCGAACGCGAACGGGCTACGGGCGTTAACAGGACAGGTGGGAGTTCAAGTCCCCCCTCCGACACCAGATGACCACGGCCAACTCCGTGGTCTTTGTGCTTTTCACGAGCACACGCGTCGCTCGGTGATGCCGCTCACCCGCGATTGGACTGTCGGGGGCGTGGGAGCCGAATCGATGCATCCCGCTGGTGGAGGTAAGTCGGCGTGAAGTCGGCCTCAGTCGCGTCGAAGTCGCGTCGCGGATCGTCTGGGTCAACGGCTGCTCACCGCAGGGTGGGCGGCATGACCCAGCGAGGAGATCGCCATGATGCTCACCCACGACACAGCCCCAACGCCCCCCGACACAATCGAGGCCAAGAGCCCAAGGCCGATTGCGAAGCGTCGCAAGCCCATTCGCAAGATACTGACTGCAGCGGCCGCGATCGTCGTCGCCGGCCCGACGACCTCGTGCGCGATCTCGTCGAGAGTGGTGTCGTTCCGGCGGGAACGCTCGACTGGGTCGACGAAGTTCGGACCATCGATCAGGTCTTCGCCGACATCGACGCCGAGTGGGCGGCCTTGAAGGCCGAAGAGGCCGACGCCGTCGCCGCCGAGTCCTGACTTCAGCGGTCCGTCGATTCAGCCCGTCGGCTTCGCGAACGACCCGGCCGTGGAGCTGTCGAATTCGAACGCGACGAACGGCTGATCGCTGGTCACCCACGAGTCGTGGCCGGGTTCGATCACGTACGCGTCGCCTTCGGCGATGTCTTGCTCGGTCCCGTCGTTGTGAACGATGTGCATGCTGCCCGCGACGACGGTTCCCACGTGGTGCGCCTGGCAGCTCTCCGTGCCCGCGACCGGTTTGATGCACTCCGACCAACGCCAGCCCGGTTGCGCGGTCATTCGCATCGCCTTCACCCCACCGAGATCGACGATCTCGAGACGGGTCTTCTCGGGACTCCGGACCTCATCGGGTGAGCCGAAGCCCTTCTTCACGATCCCAGCCATCGGGCCTCCTCCATCGCTTGCCACCGGTTCGGCCTGCATCATGCCCGCTTCGGCGTGGCATTGCCCGTGCCCTTAACGTTCACCCGACATCGCGAAAGGCGACGACCTGATGGGTGGACAACGAGCAGCGGTCAGCATCGATCCCGCGACTGGCCTGAAGAGGTTCGACACGCGAGCGGCGCCCGCGACGACGAAGATCACCGGGTCCGGGTACGCGGTCCTGGACGACGAGTCGTTGAAGGTGCTGCCGGAGCAGCCCGCGGGTGCGGTGTTCGACGCGGTGGAGCAGGCGAAGTACCGGGCCTTCAAGGAGGCGCGGCGAGGTGCGGCCGACTACATCGCGATGGAAGGTGACTTCGCGAAGTACCTGGAGGACGTGTACTCGGCAGACGCGGTGGCGCGGGAGGCGTTGACCGACGACTGTGACATCGTCGTCGTCGGCGCCGGCTTCGCCGGCATGTTGCTCTGGCACAAGCTGAGCCAGGCCGGCTTCGTCGATGTCCGGTTCTGTGAGAAGGGCGGCGACGTCGGCGGGACGTGGTACTGGAACCGGTACCCCGGGATCGCTTGTGACGTCGAGTCCTACAGCTACCTGCCGTTGCTCGAGGAGATGGGCTACGTCCCGTCGATGAAGTTCGCGTCGGGGTTCGAGATCTACGAGTACTGCCAGGCGATGGCGGAACGATTCGGCTTCTACGAGCACTGCCTGTTCCACACGACCGTGGAAAGGACTGTCTGGGACGAGAGGACAGGCCGTTGGACTGTGTGCACCGACCGCGGTGACTCGATGCGTGCGCGCTACGTGATCCTCGCCAACGGCATCCTGACGACACCGAAGCTGGCTCGGATCCACGGGATGGAGGAGTTCGAGGGCGACTCGTTCCACACATCACGGTGGAACTACGACGTCGACCTGCATGGGAAGCGCGTCGGGATCATCGGCACAGGAGCGACGGCAGTGCAGGCGATCCCCGAGCTGGCCAAGGTGGCCGGCGAGCTCTATGTCTTCCAGCGGACGCCGTCGACCATCGACGTGCGCGATCAGCGGGAGACGACGCAGGAGGAGCGCGCCGCGTGGGCACAGGAGCCCGGCTGGGCCCGCGCTCGGCGTGCCCGCTTCGCGAAGATCTCCCAGGGTCGGGCGGCGATCCAGGCCAACGACGACTACCTCGCCGGACGGGTCGCCGACTACAAGGAGCGCAAGCAGCACGAGCGCAGGCTCACCCCCGAGGAGCTGGTCGGGAAGCAGCTCGACTCGAACTTCAGGATCATGGAACAGATCCGCGCTCGGGTCGACGCCATCGTCGAGGACCCTCGGACGGCCGAGGCGCTCAAGCCGTACTACCCCTACGGCTGCAAGCGGCCCACCTTCCACGACGAGTACCTGCCGACGTTCAATCTGCCGCACGTGCATCTCGTCGACACTGCTCCTATGGGCGTCGCCGAGATCAACGAGCGTGGCGTCGTCCATGACGGCGTCGAGTATCCGCTCGACGTGCTCATCTTCGCGACGGGCTTCCAGTGGATGGCGACTTCGACGTTCAACATGGTCGTGGGACGCGGAGGCCAGTCGTTGGGCGAGAAGTGGCAGACGGACGGCACCAAGACCTTCCTCGGGCTGCACACCCACGGCTTTCCCAACCTGTTCATCATCACGGGACCCCAGGGCGGTGGCGGGAGCTTCAACTTCACCGACGCCATCGACACCCACACCGACTACGTCACGTGGATGCTGACGACGATGCGCGAAGAGGGTCATCTCATCGTCGATGTCCGCCGAGAGGACGAAGACGCGTGGGCCGCGCACTGCCGCGAGGCCGATCTCGCGACTGCGCCGCTCCGCGATTGCCTGTCGTACTACAACGGTCACGGCGAAGCGGCACCCGGCAGCCTCGCCTATTACGGCGGCTCCGGCTGGGCCCGCTGGCGTCAGGACGCGCAAGACACGCTCGAGCCGTACGTCTTCCACACCGCCGAGGGCCGTGACGATAATCACTAGTACAGCCTTGTAATGAATAGCAGACCGTACTAGAGTCACGAGCATGCCGGCTGCCGCTGCCGCCACGAGTCGCCCATACCGCTCGCCGCTGCGAGAGCGTCGCGCCGCCGAGACGCGTGCCGCTCTGCTCGCGGCTGCGAACCGCTTGTTCCTGGAGAAGGGCTGGGTCGCGACCGGCATGCGGGAGGTCGCGGCCGAGGCGGGCGTTGCCACCGAGACTCTGTACGCCCACTTCTCGTCGAAGCGGGCACTGTTCCAGGCCGTGGTGGACATCGCCGTGGTCGGCGACGCGGAACCAGTCGCGGTCGTCGACAGACCTGAGTTCGAGGCGATCGGCCGGGGCTCGCACCGCGAGCGGACGCGAGCGGCGGCGCGCCTCCTGACCGATGTCCACGGCCGGACCGGGGCCCTCGCCGAGGTGGTGCGCGAGGCGGCGCGGAGCGACTCGGAGATGGCAGAGATCCTGCGAGACACGCGTGAGCGACAGCGATCCGACGTGGCCGCGAGCGCGGCGTTGCTGTTCGGCCGTGAGCCGACAGCAACGGAACGCGACGGGCTGTGGGCGGTGACGAGCCCCGAGGTCTACGGCTTGCTCGTCGACGAGTCCGGATGGACGCGTGAGCAGTACGAGGAATGGATGGCGACGACGCTCGACCGGCTCACCCCGCCGGAGTCGAAGAAGAGGAGGAGGAGCTGACATGCAGCGAGTGCAGAAGACCGGCCACTGCGAGGTCCGCACGGATGTACCCATCGACCAGGTGTGGGCGATCGTGCGTGACGTGACCCGGACGGGGGAGTGGAGTCACGAGTGCCTGAGCGTCTCGTGGGTCGAGGGCGCGACCGAGGCGCGGCCCGGAGCGCGTTTCCGCGGACGCAACCGAGCGGGCCTGTTCCGCTGGGGACGCGTCTGCGAGATCGTTTCGGCAGATCCGTACGAGCTCGTGTGGCGAACGGTGCCGACGACCTTCTATCCCGACAGCACCGAGTGGACGATCCGGCTTCGGCCCGACGGCGGCGGCACGATCCTCGAGCAGAGCTTCCAGGTCGTGAAGGCACCGAAGGTCCTGGACGTGCTCTACGCGACGGCGATCCCCGCCCACGCCGACCGCACCGCCGCGCTGACGGAGGATCTCAGGCGTCTCGGCGCATTGGCATCAGGGCGCGTGGGGAGCGCTCGGGCGGACCAGTCCCTTTGATGAACGTCGCCGTCACGACGCGGCCCATGCGATGGCTTCTTGCTCCTGCGAGGCCTCGAAGACCTTGACGTCACCGGGCATCATCCACGAGAACATCCCCACGAGGTGCTTCACCCAGTCGTGGCTCGTGACGACCGCACACCGTTTCCAGTTGTGGAGGTGGCCCATGCCGAGCTTGGCATCCTCCCACCCGGCTGACGCGGTGTAGCCCTCGAACTGATCACCGAGCACGTACACGAACCGCACCTCGCCTCGATCGGTCAGCATCTGCTGCAAGGCGGGCTCGAGCACCTTGTCGTAGTCGGTCTTGTCGACCTTGCCGATGGCGCGGAACGCCACCACGGACTCGGGGCTCTCGAGCCTCTCCAACATGGGGTCCTCCTCACTCGGCAAGCACGGCACGGGCGGTGGTGTCGGCGATCCAGTCTTCGATTTGGTCGAGCTCGAGATGGTGATCGTCGATCAAGATCATCGCGAGTCGGTAGTCGGCCAGCGCAGCGATCGTCGTCGCGGCCGCTTCGGGCGTGAGTCCGGGGCGGAGCGCACCAAGCGCGGCGAGTCGACCGGCGACCCCGGCCGCGCCGCTCCGGTGCCTTCTGCCCCCTTCGTCGACGATGGCCGCGAGCTCGGGTTCGGCCTGGGCCCCCGTGGTCGCGGCGCGCAGGATGTCGTCGCACCGATCGAGCAGACGGCAGGTGATGCGGGCGGGGATGCGGACGAGCGCTCGTGGATCGGCGTCGGTGCCGATGCTCGCTGCGATCTCGCCGACGTTCGCCTCGCTGTCGACGAGATCGTTCAGGCGGCGGACGAGGTCGGCCTTCGAACCGATGCTGTCGTAGACGGTCTGCACGGACACGCCGGCGTCTGAGGCGACGTCCTTCAGGCTCGTCGCGGCATAGCCCTGCGCCGCGAAGCGCTGGCGGGCGGCGTCGAGGATGTCGCGGCGCGTCTGCTCGGCCTGGAGGGCCCGACGGCCCTTTGCCGGATCCTTGGGGGGAGGGGTGTCTTCGCTGGTCGTGGGATTCTTCGTCATAACTCTTGATCCTAGTTCAAGTGAGTTGTATAGTCATCAAGTCACTTGAACATTATACAACTAACGGAGGAGAGAACGACATGAGCACCGCGACGATCCCGACCATCTCGACCGACCACCTCACCAACCCGGCGACCGCCCCTTCGACCTCCCGCACCCTCTTCACCGCCCGAGCCGGCGGCATCGGCGGCCTCGTGTTCGCCGGCACCATCCTCCTGCAGAACGCGCTGCGGTCGGGCGCACCGGCGAACGACGCGTCGCCGGAGAAGATCATCAGCTACTACGCCGACCACCGCGGCGTCGCTGTCGCCCTCGCGGTGCTGTTCGCGTTCGGAGTCCTGGGGATCACCACGTTCGTCGGCAGCCTCGTCGCCCAGGCATCGGGAAAGGCGCGGATGCCAGCCGCGGTCGGCGCACTTGCAGTGGGTGCGTTGCTCGCCATGTTCGGCATCGTGTCGGCGACCGAGTTCGCGCTCTCGACATACGTCCACCGCGGAGCTCCTGACCCGTCGGTGGTCTCGGGCCTCTGGCTGACCCACATGTCGGTCTTCAACGTGAACCTGATCTTCATCGCGGTTGCCCTTGCTTCCTTGACCGCCGCCTCAGCGGCGATGGGCCTCATCTCCCGCAAGTGGAACGTGGTCGGCCCGCTGGGCGCGCTGGCGCTCGCTGTGGGAGCGGCAACGACGCCCGCGATCGTCGACGGCAGCCCGATCTTCGGGGTCGCGCTCGCCGGCTTCCTGGTGTGGGCGGTGTTCGTGGTCGTGACGTCGATCTCGCTGCTGCGCCGGCCGGCTACGGACTGAGCTCACGATTGAAGACGATCCGGGGCTCGCCCCGTCCGTCGTAGTCCTCGACCCAATGCTCGGTGAACCCCATCGAGGCGTGGAAGGTGCGTGACCCGCCGTTCTGCGGTGAGGTCACGCACTTCACGCGTCTGCAGCCGTGCGCGGTGGCCCGGCCCGGCCCGGTTGATGACGTGCTCGTAGTCACCCGGTTCGACGGAGCGCAGCTCGACGTTCACGCGGTCCCCGCGGCGCGCCATTGGGGAAGCAGGACCACGGTGCCGTCGTCCGCGGTGCGCTCCTCCCAGTACGGCACGACGGGCATCCCGATGTGAACATCGCCTTCGAGGTTCCCGACCACCCGGAGGTGCGGTGCATCGTCGAGGCTCACCAGCACCACGGTGTAGGGCACAGAATCGCTCAGCGCACGGTTCGCGGCGTAGTGGACGACCGTGTAGCTGTGCACGTTGCCTCTCGGTGACAGCATCCTCGTGCCGAAGGTCATCCCGCCGCACGCATGGCACACCTCCTCAGGAGGATGGTGCAACGTCGCGCACGCCGTGCACTCCTGGACGGCGAGGGCGCCAGATGTGAACCAGGCGCGGTTCGTGTCGGTCAGCTCGGGGACGCCCCAGTCGGACGGGAGGCGGCCCACGTCAGACCTTTCCGAACAGCACTGCGCTGCCGGGCGCGTAGCCCGGGCCGGACACCGACAGGCTGAGCTCGACGCCCGCCACCTGGCTGGTCGACTCGCCGCGGACTTGGCGCACGGCCTCCACGACGTTCCCGAAGCCGTGGATGTAGGCCTCTCCGAGGTTGCCGCCGCTCGTGTTGATCGGGAGGCGGCCGTCGGGCCACTGCAGGTTGCCGTCCGCGACGAAGTCGTCGAGCTCGCCGGGTTCGCAGAACCCCATCTCGGCGAGCGCCATCAGGACGGGGCCGGTGAAGTTCTCGTAGAGCTGTGCCACCGGGATGTCCGCGGGCCGGACGCCCGCCCGCTCCCAGAGCTGGCGACCGACGTGGCGGTGATGAGCGGTCGGGAAGTTGGCCTCGCCAAAGGCAGCGACACCGTCCCGATGCTCGAGCCCGTGCGCGCCCGCGACGATGGCGACCGGCTGGCGGCGCAGGTCGTGCGCCCGCTCGGCGCTCGTGACCACGACGGCGGCGGCGCCGTCGTTCTCGGGGCAGCAGTCGTAGAGGTGCAGGGGCTCGGCGATCCAGCGAGAGGCGTGGTACTCGTCGCGGGTGAGGGGAGTGCCATAGCGGATCGCCCTCGGGTTGCGCTGCGCGTGCGCGTAGCTCGCGAGCACCACCTCGGCGAGCGCGTCCTGTGAGACACGATGGTCGTGCATGAAGCGCTGTGTCTGCATCGCGCAGATCTGCGCGGGTGTCTGGATGCCGTAGGGCACCATGAAGGCGCCGGATCCTCGTGATCGCCTTGCCCGACCGGCTTGGCCGTACCGACCGAACTGCCCCTGCGCGAGCGACCGAAACGCGACGACGCATCGCGCGTAGCCGGCAGAGATCGCGGCGTCGGCCAACGTCACCGCAGCGCCGGCGCCGTTGCCGCCTCCGCCGAACGTCTGTGCCGTGAACGACAGGTCGCCCATCCCGAGCGCGGCGCTCAAGCGCACCGGCTCGTTTCGTTCCATGTACGAGACGACGCCGTCGACATCGCGCATCGTCAGCCCAGCGTCGTCGACAGCATTGCGAATCGCGATGCACGCGAGCTGGAACTCGCTCTCGGGTGCGCCTCCCCGCTTGTAGTAAGTCGACTCGCCGACGCCGACAACGACCGCGGCGCCGTGCACTAGAGCGAGAAGACGTGCATCGCGTTGCCGCCGAGGATCTTCGCCCTCGACTCGTCGGTGAGCGCGCCCATCTGGCGCTCGATCGACGCGGCCGAGTGCGGCCACGAGCCCTCGTGATGCGGATAGTCATTCGCCCACATGAGGTTGTCGACGAGGTCGTAGTGCTCGGCCGCTTGGACGCCCACATGGTCCTCTTGGAATGTCGCGAAGCAATGCCGGCGGAAGTAGGTCGACGGGAGCTCGGGGATGACCGGCCGCACCCAGAAGTGGTGTGCCTTGTAGGCGTAGTCCATCGTCTCGAGCAGCCACGGCACGAAGCCGATGCCCGACTCGACGAGACCGGCGCGCATGCCGGGATGACGTTCGAACACACCCGATGTGATGAGCTGCACGAGCGGCTCGATCGTCGTCTCCATGGAGTGGCAGACGTAGTTGATGATGGCGCCTCCGTTGCCGCCCACAGCACGCGGGTCGCGGCCCGTCGAGACATGGAACGTGACCGGCAGGCCTGTCTCCTCGACAAGCGACCACAGTGGCTCGAACGCCGGGTCGTTGTACTCGATGTGGCCAAAGACCTTCGGTCCGTAGATAGGAGAGTTGCCGAGGCACAGCCCGACGAAGTCGTGCTCCGCAGCCCAGCGCACCTCGGCCAGTGCGCAATCGATGTCGCCGGTTGCGATGCACGCGAGCGGACGTGTCCGTCCGCCGTACCAGCCGTTGTCGCCGCCGTGGAACTCGAATGCCCACCGGTTCCACGCGCGGCACATCGCGTCGGCGAAGACCGGATCGGGCGTCGCCCAGCACAGCAACCCCTTGTTCGGGAAGATCAGCTCGATGTCCACGCCGTCCGCCGTCTGGTCGGTCAAGCGCTCCTCGATGGTGCGGCCGCTCGAGTTGCGCAGCGCATCCTCGGGCTCGATGCGCTGTGAGAAGTGCTTGCGATCGCCTGTCGCGGTCGCGAGGACCGCGTCGGGCGGCTTGATCATCATCGGGCGGTTGCCCTCGGTGACCGAGTACTGGCTCCCGTCGTCTCTGACCTCGAGGTGGGGAAGCCGCTCGCGGTACTCGGCTTCGATTCGGTCGAGGTACCCGGCCGGCTCGTTCGCGTGGCAATCGGACGAGACCATGAAGTACTTGTTCGGGTCCTCCGGTCGCGCCGTCCGCACCCAACCCTCGGGCCCGGGGGAGTGTTGCCTCCACGCGTTGCGCGGTGATTCGGTGGCGGTCACGCGTCGATTCTCGCGCGCCGGATCGTCCCGGTCGGCTGCGGAGTCGCGGCATCCGTCTGGTTGACTTCCGGGAGTGGCGAAGCTCGACTCGACGAAGCGCGGGGACCTTCCCGACAGCGCCTTTGCGTACGTCGACTCGAAGGGGAAGCGGCGGCTTCCGATCAACGACGCGGCCCACGTCCGCAACGCCCTCGCCCGGTTCGAGCAGGTCTCGTTCGAGGACGACGCCGCGCGTGAACGCGCTCGCCGCAAGCTGCTCACCGCGGCCAAGAAGCATGGAATCGTGCCGGTCGGGTTCATCACCGGACAGCTCCAAACCGAGCGCAAGCGGGGCGAGACACGGGCCAAGCAGCCGATCGTGCTTCCCGCGGGCTTCGTCACGATGATGATGACCGACATCGAGGGATCGACGGCGCTCGTGCACCGGCTTGGCGACGGGTACGGGCCGTTGATCGACGGGGTCCGGGTGCTCCTCCGCGACATCGCCGCCCGCGCCGGCGGCGTCGTCGTCGAGACCCGCGCCGACGAATTCTTCGCGGTGTTCGAGCAGCCCGGAGCCGCTCTCGATGCCGCGGTCGTCATCCAGCGCGACCTTCGGTCGCGGTCGTGGCCCGATGGTCTCGCCGTGCGCGTCCGCATCGGCATTCACAGTGGTGAACCGACCGTGAGCGACGCGAACTACATCGGTATGGACGTGCACACAGCGGCGCGCGTGTGCGCGGCGGCCCATGGTGGTCAGATCGTCGTGACGAGCGCGACGCGGCAAGCCGCGCTCCGTGCCACGCAGGAGACGATCCGCTACCGCAGCCTCGGTGCGCATCGCCTGCGCGGCATCCCTGATCCGATGACGCTCTTCCAGGTCGGCGCGAAAGGTCTCGCGGCGAAGTTCCCGCCGCCCCGCCGGTCCTAGCCGAGTACGTCTAGCTGGGAGTGCCAGGTAGATCGGGACCGGTGAACGTCACCGTGATCCCTTCGATCCCGAGCCTGCTGTACTCCGAGCTCCAGGTCTCGCCGGGAACGACGGGCCAGGCGTCAGTGATTGTCCCTGTCGTCACGACGTCACCAGCGAGCAGGCGCGCGACACCCTGCTCCTCCATGCAGCGCGACAGGTGTGCGAGCGACAGCGCCGGGCTTCCGAGCACGACCGACGACATGCCGGTGTCCACCACTTCGCCCGCGCGGCGAAGGGTGACTTCCGCGTCAGTGAGCGCGGTGGCCAGTCGGTCGCGGTCGTCATCGGTCAGCGTGAGAGACCGGCCGACGACGAGCGCACCGTGCAAGCCGAACGCGGCCGCGCAGTCAGCGGCGGTGAACCGCCAGCCGGCGAAGTGGCACTGGACGATCTCGAACCCGGCCGCGATCCATGCGCTGTGCTCGAGGACTGCGCGCGCGTCGTCAGTGGCTGAGAGGTCGCGTCGCAGCCCGAACACGACCTCGGTCTCGATCCGCGGCTGCACGAGGGGGGTGAGGTCGACCTCCGCTGCGCCGTCGGGTGCGCTCACGAACGTGCGATCCCATACCCGCGCCCACATCGGGCGCCACACGTCGTCAGCGCGGCCAGAGCGTGCGGTTCGTGAACCCGATCTTCCAGCCAACCGGGCTCCAACCGCGGGCACGACGCCGGTCGTCGATCGCGAACAGCACGTCATAGGCGCGGTCGACGTCGAAGCCCGGAACCGTCTCCGACGGCAGCGGCACGAGCGTGCGCTCGTCGGCCGCCCGCATCAGCTGGTCGGCGATCGTCTCGGCATCGACGTGGGTGGGCACGGCGAGACGGTAACCGCCCCCGGGCGAGCCTTCCCCTACGCTCGCCCGCCGTGGGCAGGCTCGACGGCAAGCGCATCGTCGTCACCGGTGCATCTCGCGGGTTGGGTCGCGCCTTCGCGCGAGCGCTCGCGGCCGACGGCGCGCGCGTCACCGTCAACGGCACGAACGCGGGGCTGCTCGACGAGCTGGTCGACGGCATCTGCGCTGAAGGCGGTGAGGCAGTCGCGGTAGCCGGAACAGTTGCCGACGACGCGGTGGCGGAGGCGATCGTGGCGACGTGCGTCGAGTCGTTCGGCGGCGTCGACGCCGTCGTGAACAACGCGGGCATCGTCCGGGACCGCACGCTGATGAACATGACCCCCGAGGAATTCGACGAGGTGATCGCCGTCAACCTCCGGGGCACGTGGTCGGTGAGCCGGCACGCCTCGCGCGCCATGCGGGAGACCGGTGGGCTGCTGCTCCAAGTCGTCTCGAACGCCGCGTTCGTGGGATCGGTCGGCCAAACGAACTATGCGGCGTCGAAGGCGGGTGTCATGGGAATGCTGTACTCCTGGGACGTCGAGCTGCGACGCTTCGGCATCCGAACGAACGCGCTCTGGCCGATCGCGCAGACCGACATGACGCAGGTTGTGTTCGACAGCGCCGCGAAGCGCGCCGCCGAGGCCGGCAACCCTCCGCCCGTGCCCCACGAGCTCGGCTTCGGCAGTCCTGACGCGGTCGCCCCGATCGTCGTATATCTGTGCAGTGACCGCGCGGCGCACCTTCGCAGCCAGCTGATCACCTTCAACGGCTCGAAGCTCGGCCTGTGGTCGCATCCCCACGAAACGGTGCTCGACCGTCGTCCGACATGGACCGTCGATGACCTCGCCGGAGTGCTCGATGGTGCCGCCGAGAGCGTGCACGTCGTCCAGTACTGAGGACCGGTGGCCGGCGACCCGATGCCGATGGCCGAGGTGTCGATCGACGAGCCGCTCGTCCGCGCGCTGCTCGAGGCGCAGCAGCCCGATCTGGCCGACCTCCCACTCACCGATCCGGTGTTCGGCTGGGACAACGTCATGTTCCGGCTCGGCCCCGAGCTGTTGGTCCGGCTGCCGCGCAGGCGAGTGTCGGCGCCACTGATCCGCCGCGAGCAGCGGTGGCTCCCCGGGCTCGCGCCGCTCCTGCCGCTGCCGATCCCGTCTCCGCTCCGTGTCGGCGGTCCCGGTTGCGGATACCCGTGGTCATGGAGTGTGTGCGGCTGGCTTCCGGGGGAGCCCGCAGCAAAGAAACCGCCGCGCGACGCCGAGGCAGCAGCGGGGACGCTCGGAGGGTTCCTTCGAGCACTCCACCGGCCGGCGCCGCCCGACGCGCCGATGAACCAGTACCGCGGGATCCCGCTCGCGGCGCGCGACGACGCGATGCAGACGGGCGTCGCGAAACTTGCCGGCGTCATCGACGTCGCCGCGGTGCTCGCGCTGTGGTCGGAGTCGCTCGCGATCCCGCCATGGACCGAAGCCCTCGTCTGGCTGCACGGAGACCTGCACCCGGCGAACGTGCTCGTGCACGATGGTCGCGTGTCGGCCGTCGTCGACTTCGGAGACATCACGGCCGGCGATCCGGCGACGGACCTCTCCGTTGCGTGGATGATGCTCCCCGCGAGCGCCCGGGTGTCCTTCCGTCGGGCCGCGGGGAGGATCGACGACGACACCTGGGGTCGGGCGAGGGGATGGGCACTCGCGCTCGCTGTCGCGATCCTGTCGGGATCGTCGGACAACCCGCTGATGGCCGCAGTCGGCCGCAGAAGCCTCGACGCGGCCCTCAGCGACGGGTGAGCGAGGCCGACTTGTAGAAGGCTTGCTGCTGATGTGGATGATCCCGGTGCTCGTCCTCGGATCCCTCGTGGGGTTCGAGCTCGCGCACGCCCTGTGTCGGCTCCGCGTCGACGAGGTGGATCGTGAGGCCGAGCGGCTGGTCCGCGACTACCGGGTGCAACAGCTCTCGGCGCGCCTCGCGTCGGCACCGCTCGTCGTCCGGTGGAGCCGATCGGCCAGCCCTCACGAACCGCATCATCCTCGACGTCGGCGGCGAGGAGATCCACGCGCGCTGCTATCACGCGCCGACGTGCAAGATCGCAGTCGTCACGAACCTCGTCTACCGGCCGTCGGTCGGTTGGGTGATCGGCACCGACGGCCCGAACGGCCCCGGTGCCCTCTCGGCGTGGCTCCTCGACGTCCACCCAGCACGGAGTCACGATGGGTGAGTCCCCTCTCACGAAGACCGGAGCAATGCCTCGGTCTCGGGATCAGCAGGAAAGAACAGCTCCACCGCCAGCTCGTCAAGCGTGATGTCGCGCGGCGTGCCGAACGTCGTCAACGTCGTGAAGAACGACAGCACCCCGCCGCCGAGCTCGAGCACTACGGGGATGAGCAGCGGCGGCTCGTCCCACGCGGCGCCGCGCTGGAGGCGGCTCAGCTCGACCACGTTCGGGTAGGCCGCGACTTCGTCCTGCAGCTCGATGAGTGCCGGATCGTTGGTCAGCACCACTGAGCGGCGAAGCTGGTGCAGCAGGTAGCTCGCCCACGGGGGGAAGTTGCGCGTGTGTGCGGCCAGCCCGTCGGGATGCAGGCACACCCGGTACACGTTCAGCGGCGGACCCAAGAGCTCGGGCGGGAGCGCCGCGACAAGACTCACCGCGGAGCGGTTGGTCAGCACCACGTTCCAGTGACGGTCGATGACGAGCCCGGGATACGGATCGTGCGCGTCGAGCAGCCGCTGGATCGCCGCGTGCATCATCGTCATCGACGGGTCGTCGAGCGACGTCTCGCCATAGCGGGGCGCGTACCCGGCAGCGAGCAGCATCGTGTTGCGCTCGCGCAGCGGGACCTCGAGCCCCTCAGCGAGCGCGATCACCAGCTCAGGGCTCGGCTTCGCCCGTCCCGTCTCGACGAAGCTGAGGTGGCGCGCCGAGACGCCGACCTCGAGTGCCAGGTCGAGCTGGCTCCGATGGCGCCGTCCCCGCCATTCCCGCACCAACGTGCCGACCGCATCCTTGGCCATGTCGTGAACCTATGACCGTCGCGTCACCCTCACCATTACCTGACGAGTAATCGCCGCTCGGCGCCGACTCGTTCAGAGTCGTCGCGTACCCGACAAGAACGGTCGATGAGAAAGGACGAGTCATGAACGATCTGAGCACGGTGATCGACGCGTACCTCGAGGCCTACGCGGAGGAAGACCTCGAGAAGCGCACGAAGCTGATCGAGCAGGCGTGGAGCCCGGACGGGCGCCTCGTCGACCCTCCGCTCGAGGGGCAGGGGCACGACGGGATCAGCGAGCAGGCGACCGCGGTGAACACGCACTTTCCCGGACATCGCTTCCGCCGCGTGACGGGCATCGATGCCCATCACGAGTTCGTGCGCTACGGCTGGGAGCTCGTCGGGCCGGACGGCGCCGTCGCCGTCGCCGGCATCGACGTCGGTGAGATCTCGGCGGACGGGCGGCTCCGCCGGGTCACGGGCTTCTTCGGCGACCTGCCGGCGTTGGAGCGGTGAGTCCGTAGGCGTCGTGGACGAACGCCTCGACCTCGTCCCAGTCGATCTCGGCGAGTGCGGGTCACGCCGGGCTCGGCCTTGCAGGTGCGCGCCACGATGCCGTCGCCGTGATGGTCGTCGAGGTAGTACCCGAACGTCTTGCCCTTGTAGGTGTAGTTGAAGTGCTGCTCGCGCTGAACGGAGGTGTCTTCGGCGCGCTCACGCACCGCATCCTTATGCTTTCGCGATGACGACGTGGGGAGTCGACGAGCTCCGTGAGCGAGCGCGCGTCCCATTGGCAGAGGCGACGAGCCTGCCCGGCCGTTTCTACTGGGACCCGGACCTTTACGCGCTCGAGGTCGAGCGCATCTTCCGTCGCGAGTGGATGGCAGTGGGACGAGTCGAGCAGGTGAGCGCTGCGGGGGACTGGCTTGCGATCGATCTGGTCGGCGAGCCGCTGATGATCGTCCGGGGTCACGACGGACGGCTCCGCGCGCTCTCGCGCGTCTGCCCGCACCGATCGATGGACGTGCTCGAGTCCCGCGACGGCGACTCTGGCAACGCCAACCGATTCGTGTGCCCCTATCACCTCTGGAGCTATCGCACCGACGGATCGTGCATCGGTGCCACAGACATGCAGCAGTCGGCGATCTTCGACCGGAGCAGGGTGCGGCTCGGCGAGCTCGCGCTCGAAGAGTGGAACGGCTTCGTCTTCGTGAACCTCGATCCCGATCCCGAACCGCTCGCGGCTCGGCTGAGGCCGCTCGAAGCCGCCATGAACCACCTCGACATCTCAGGGTGGCGGACGGTACGGACTCTCGACTACGGCGACCTCCCGGTGAACTGGAAGGTCGTCATCGAAAACGGCGCCGAGTGCTACCACCACATGGGCCCACACCGGGACACACTCGAGGCGGTCTATCCCCACGCGAGTGTCGACGTGACGCTCGCGAAGGACGACACCTGGCTCGGGGGCTACATGGTCATCTCGCCCGAGCTGTCCACCGGGCCACAACCCGACGGCCTCCCGACCCATCCCCTGTTCCTTCCGGAGGCCGAAGGCTTGTCTTCGATCCTGAAGGCGTCGACGCTCATCGCCGGCCTGTTCCCGATGTTCTTCTTCGCATTGTCCCCGGACTTTGCCATCTGGTTCCGCTGGTATCCGACGGGCCCCGAGTCACACCACGTCGACCTGCAGCTCCTCGTGCCGCCCTCCACTGCAGACCGAACCGATCTCGCGCCCGTCCTCGACGGGATCGCCGGTGGTCTCCGGGCGATCCAGGATCAGGACGTGGCCACCAACGTCTCGGTGCAGCAGATGGCGCGTTCCCGGTTCGCGGGCGGCGGCCCGTTGTCGCATCTGGAATACCCGCTGTGGCGGTTCCACCAGTACCTCGCGCGCATGCTCGACGAGTAGCCGAGCGGGCCCCGTCTTGGCGGGAACCTGCGACCGGCCGGCGGTGTACGAGGGTCATGAAGAAGCTTCTGGCTGGTCTCGGTCTGTCGCTCGCCGTGCTCACCCTGCTCGCACCCGCTGCGTCGGCCGGCGGATGGGCGGTGAGCACGCTCGACCCGATGTCGACGCCGGTCGCTGGGGCACCGATCGATGTCGGCTTCACGATCCGGCAGCACGGCGTCACTCCCGTGGACCTCGACGACGTGGCGATCGCCGTCATCGGCCCGTCGGGCGAGACCGTCGTCTACCCCGCACACGCGGACGGCAGCATCGGCCACTACGTCGCGACCGTGACGTTCGAGGAGGGGCAGTCGACCTGGGAGATCCGGCAAGGGTTCTTCGAGCCGCAAGAGCTCGGCGCGATCACGGTCGCCGCACAGGAGCATCCCGGTGCGCCGGGCGCGGTCGAGTCGTCGTCGTCCTATCGCTGGCCCGGCGCCGCCCACGTTCTCGTGCCGCTCGCGGCGATCGCCCTCGCGACGATCGCGATCGCTGACGCGATGGTGAACCGCCGTCGCAAGCCGAACGAGGTCCGGTGAGCAGTGGCGGCGTCGTGGCCGCCGTCGGGGCCATCGCGCTCGGCGTCGCCTCACTCATCGGATGGGGGACGACCTCCAACCGCAGCGAGACTCCCGCGGCGACTGCGTCCGAGCTCGACGGTGCCTCGCTGTTCCGGGCGAAGGGGTGTTCCACTTGCCACAACGGACCGGACACCGACTCGTTGCTCGACGGCTTCCCCGACCTGACGAACGTCGCCGCGTTCGCCGGGACGCGGGTGGCCGGGATGTCGGCCGAGAACTACCTCGCACAGTCGATCAAGCAGCCAGATGCCTTCATCTCGCCCGCCTTCCAGGGCGGAGTCGGCCCCGCGACCCACATGCCGACGCTCGACGTCTCAGGCGCGGAGATCGACGCGTTGGTGGCCTACCTCCTCCGTGACGGAGACCAAAGGGACTAGGACGAAGGGATCGACGACCTCGAGCAGCTGACCGTCCGGCGCGCCCTCGGCGGCGACGCCGACGCCTATGGCGACCTCGTGGCTCGCCATCGACCCGCCGCGCTCCGGGTCGCGGCGGTCGTGCTCGGAGGTGCGGACGGAGCAGACGACGTGGTCCAGCAGGCGACAGAGCGAGCGTGGCGGGCGATGCCGAGCTTCGACGCCGGCCGACCGTTCGGGCCGTGGTTTCTGCGGATCGTCGCGAACGGTGCCCGAAACGACCGGCGCGCCAGCGGCCGCCGCGCGCATCTCGAGGTCCAGCGCGGCGGCAGCGGACTCGACAAGAGACGTCGTGACACCCGAAGACGCCGCGGTGACGGATTCCGAGCGACAGATGGTCGTCGACGCGATGAACGGTCTCGACGGCGACGATCGTCTCGTCATCGCGCTGCGCTGGTTCGAGCAGCTGACCGAAGCCGAGATGGCTGAAACGCTGGAATGCCCGCCCGGCACCGTGAAGTCTCGGCTGTCGCGGGCGATGGGCCGGCTCCGGTCGGTGCTCGAGGCGGAAGGAGCGACCCGTGGCTGACCTGTTCTCGGAAGCCCGCCTCGAGGTCGTCCTCATGAGCGTCGGCGAGCACTTGGTGGTCGACGCTCCCGTCCCCGCGAAGCGTGCTTCGTCCGTCTGGCCGCGAAGGCTCGCCATCGCCGCCGCCGTCGTCGTGGCCCTGCTCGTCGTGACCATGGCGATCGCTCCCGTGCGCGAGGCCGTCGCGGACTGGCTCGGGATCGGCAGCACCCACATCGTCAAGGTCGAGGGCGGTATCGACGCAACCGACTTGCCCACGATTCGAGACGGGCTGAAGGTGATCTCGCGTGCCGACGCGGAGACGGCCCTCCGTGCCCCCTTGCCCGAGGTGCCCGTGCTCGGCGAACCCGACGTGCTCGTCAGGGCCCCCGAGGGCGGCGTCGTCATGGGATGGGCGAAAGGCGACACGACCCTCTGGGTGCACGGCATGAGCCTCGAGCCCGGCCCGTTCCTCGACAAGCTCCTCGCTGCGGGAGAGCGAGTCGAGCCGGTTGAAGGGGTCGGTGAGGACGCCCTCTACGTCGAAGGCACGCACGTGCTGGAGACACCCGCCCGCCGGCTGGCCGCTCGTTCCGTGCTTCTGTGGGTCGAGGACGGGCGCGAGTACCGGCTCGAGTCGGACCTGGCCCGCGACGAGCTGATCGAGATCGCGAAGTCGGTCTCGCCGGGTTAGACGCGCAGGTCTCGGCGCCGGTACCCGACGAACCCACCGACGAAGAGGGCGACCGCGAGGACGATCAGCACGGTCGTCGCGCCCCACGCCACAGGATGTGCGGGCACCGCTGCGAGATGATGGAACGGCGAGAGGTCGAGTGCCCACGTCGGCAGCTTGAACGTGGGCCCGAAGACGCTGATCGCAAGCGAGACGATCGCGAGGCCGCCGGCACCGAGGCGCGTGATCTCGGGGCGGAGGCCGAGCAGCAGCACGGCGGCACCCAGGAAGACGGCCACCGCAGGAAGCGTGTTGGCCATGCCATAGAGCGCATCGACGGGGTTCAGGTCACCGTTGGCGCCGGCGACGGCCACCCATGTCCCCAGTGCGCACCCGGCGCTGATGACCATGACGGCTGCTCCGGTCGACAGCACCGATGCCCCCAGCCAGCGAGGGCGGCTGACCGGGTTCGGGAAGGCGAGCTCGAGCCGCCGCGACTCCTCGTCCTCCCAGACGCGGTTGGTGGCCGTCACCGCGAACAGGGCGACGGCCGTTGCGGCGAAGACGTCCATGGCACCGACGAACCCAGCAACCGACCCGAGGTCGCCGAGGCCGAACCGGCCGACGAACTCTTGGACGTCCGGGTTGTCGGCGACGTACTGGGTGAACGCGCTCGTGATCCCGCCGATCACGAGTCCGGTCGCAACGAGCGCGATGCCCCATCCGAGGACGCCGGCGAGGGTCTGTCGCCATTGGAAGGGCAGCGGCGCGCGAAGCAGCCGCGGCCGCATCGGTGCGGTGTCGCGTTCGCGCACGATGCCGTCGCCGAGGTCTCGTCGACGGGCCAGCGCAAGCGCGATCGCGACACCGCCGACGGCGACCGCGCCCAGCAGGACGAGCGGCCAGACCCGGTTGTGCGCGAAGGGTCGCAGCTCCTCGAGCCATCCGAACGGCGTGAGCCACCGCATCCAGCCCAAGCCGCTCGAGCCATCGGCCACCATGCGAAGCAGGAACAGCGCGCCGAGGGCGAGTCCGCCCGCACCGGACGAGCGTCGCCGCGTTCCGAAGAGCTGCGAGGTGAGCCCGCCGATCGCGATGAAGTCGAGCGTGATGAGCGTGACGCCCGCGCTGAACAGCAACGAGGACGCCGTGTCCTGTGAGGTCCCGATGAACCCGAGGGCGACGCACGCACCGATCACTGGTGCCGCAGCCGAGAGGACGAGCAACGTGACGTGGATGAAGCCCCGGCGCGTCAGCGGCGCGGTCAGCACGAGGTCGGTGTGACCCGCGTCTTCTTCGCCGCGCAGCAACCGCGTCGCCGTCAGGAGGCCCCAGAGGCAGGTCGCGAGCGCGAGGAACATGCCGAGCCGCCAGACCGTGAAGCCTCCCGGCGTCGCGAGGTCGAAAGGCGTGCCGTAGAGCGCGCGGAGCGCGGGGTTCGACGCGAGGTCCTCCACGAGGCCAGGTGTGAGCGACTCGGTCGCCTCTCGGCCCTTGATCGTGGCCGCGACCATCGCAGTGCACGACGCGCCGAGCACGACCGTGCCGACGCGTATCTGGCGCACCGTCAAACGCGTCACGGTCCCCGTGGCCGTCATGCGCGATCGCCGTCGCCGTAGTAGGCGAGGAAGATCTCCTCGAGGGACGCTTCCTGTGAGCGCACGGCGGTGAGGGGAAGGCCGTCAACCGCCTTCAGCACGGGCCCGGGCGGTCCGTTCAACGTGACCTTGATGCCCGTCGGGGTGGGCTGCACCTGTGCCACACCCTCGACGCCGGCGAGGTCGGGCAACGGACCATCCACGTCGATCTCGAGCTCGGTGCTGCGCATGGCCCGCAAGCGGTCGATCGACGCGACCTCGACCAGCCTGCCCGAGCGGAGGATCCCGACTCGGGCGCAGAGGTGCTCGACCTCGGAGAGGATGTGTGAAGACAGGAAGATGGTCTGCCCACGCGTCACGGCCTCGCCGACACAGCGCCGAAACTCATGCTCCATGAGGGGATCGAGCCCGCTGGTCGGCTCGTCGAGCAGCAACACGTCTGCTCGCGTCGCGAAGGCCGCGATGAGCGCCACCTTCTGCCGGTTGCCTTTCGAGTAGGTCCACGCGCGCTTGTCGAGCTCGAGGTCGAAGCGACGGACGAGGTCGTCGCGGTAGGCGACGTCGATCCCTCCGTGAAGGTTGCCGAGCAGCTCGAGGCACTCCTCGCCGGTGAGCTTCGGCCAGAGACTCACGTCTCCCGGCACGTATGCGAGGTGCCGGTGGCAGGCCTCGACGTCACGCGTGTCGATCCCCAGGATCTCCGCGGTGCCTGCGGTGGCACTGATGAAGCCGAGGAGGAGTCGGAGCGTCGTCGACTTGCCGGCGCCGTTCGGGCCGAGGAACCCGAACACCTCGCCCCGTCCCACGTCGAGCGTCAGGCTGTCCAGTGCCACGAGGCTGCCAAACCGCTTCGTCAACCCCACGGCGCGGATCGCAGGCTCTGACACATCTCCGAGGCTAGGTCGCTACGTTGGCTCGATTGCCGAACTGAAGACGAGGCCGACGCGGGAGAGCGTGCGCCGGCACCTCTCATCGATCAGCGACCCGACGTTGCGTCGCGACGCATCGACTCTCTGCTCGATGCTCGAGGAGGTGAGTGGCGAGAAGCCCGTGATGTGGGGTGATTCGATCGTGGGCTTCGGTTGCTACCACTACAAGTACGCGAGCGGACGCGAAGGTGAGACCGCGCTGATCGGCTTTGCACCTCGCAAGGACAAGTTGACCCTCTACCTCGTCGATGGGTTCGACGGGCGCGACGATCTGCTTCGGCGCCTCGGGAAGCACTCACACGGGAAGTCGTGCCTGCACGTCAGGCGGCTCGCCGACGTCGACGTGAAGGTCTTGCGACAGCTCGCAAAGGCGTCGGTCACGCGGATGCGCCGGCGGCCGCCGGCGTAGCGCGGTCGACCGCGGTCCACCAGCCGTGCAGCGATGCGGCGGCGGCGAGGTAGACGTGTGCGCTGTTTCGATCCCAGGCGGCGGCGTCGAGGCAGGCGAGGGTGTATTTCACGAGGTGAGCATCGTGGTGCACGGCCGCGCGGGTGGCCAACGTTCGCGTGATCTCGGGGATTTCCCTGCCTGCGGCATGCCAGACCGCCGCGGCGGCCTCGTTCGGTTCCTGCTCGAGCGCGGTGGACAGATCCCGTGTGGTCTCGGGTGGCGCCCAGGCAGGGTCGAGCCCATTGCGCGCGAGCGCCGCGCGGAAGCCGACGACATACGTCGCGGCAATGGCGAGCGCGGCAGTCGGATCGCTCGACCACCGCGCGACCGCAAGCGCGGCCTGGGGGAGTGTCAGGCAGTGGCTCCATCCATAGGGGGCGAAGTCGCCCGGCTCCTGCAGCATCGACAGTGCGGCCACGCGCGGAGGGTTGCTCGGGCCGAGGCGTCGAAGTCGGCGGGCTGCGTCGCTGCTGAGAGCAGGGTCGCAGCGGTCCCGCCCCGCTCCACCTGCGACATCAGCGGGTAGATGAAATCGCTGCCCGGGACGCCGAGCTGGGGCGTCGCCGCGATCGCCTCGAAGAGCGCGTCCGCGGGCTGTGGGTTCGTGGGTTCACGCGCGTCTTGCCACCGCAGTCGCCACTCGGGCTGGCGGGCCAGCTCACGCGCGAGGGGACGTAGCAGCTCGGCGGTGATCTCGCCGCGGGGCGCGACACGCGGGAGGTGGAACAGGAAGATCGAGCCGTGGGCGGCGGCGGCGAGACTCGGCAGGATGATCTCGGCGAGCAGAGAGCCGAGATCATCGCCAGTCGCGCGTTCGCCGAGCCATCGACGCGGTCGCGTCCACCTCGTCGAGGTCGCCCGCCGTGATGGCCGCACCGAGCCGTGCTGCGGCCTCGGCGAGAGAGGTGAGATCGCGGTGAGGAGGCGGCGCGGTGCCCGGGCCGAACGCTTCGAACTCGCTCGCGATCGCCGCGATCTGCCGGCGGGCCGCCGCCCGCGCCTGCGGTGCGACGTGGGGGAGGAGCGCAGCCCTCGCGGTGAGCTCGAGCGGAGCGTGGAGCACGAACGAGTCGGCCGGCGCCACGCGGGGCTGACGGACGACAGCCGCTACCGCGGCGACGAGCTCGGCGTCGGAGAGGGCGGCGACCTGAAGCACGGCGGCCTGAACCATGACTGGAAACGTACAAGTTGAAGTGAACTTCAAGTCAAGCGTTGGGAGGCGTAACCTCGATCACATGGAGGACGAGCTGCTCAGCATCGGCGAGGTGTCGGCTCGCACCGGGCTCAACACCTCGGCCTTGCGCTTCTACGAGCGCGAAGGCCTCTTGGAATCCACGCGTTCCGACGGCGGCCAGCGTCGCTACGCCCGCGAGGTACTGCGACGCGTCGCCTTCATTCGGGTCGCCCAATCCGTCGGCCTGGAGCTCGACGAGGTCCGAGCGATGCTGGAGTCGCTGCCGAAGGGGCGCACGCCCAACAAGGCCGACTGGGAGCGTCTCTCCCGCGGCTGGCGCCCGTTGCTCGACGACAGGATCGCCGCGCTCGAGCGTCTCCGGGACCAGCTCTCCGACTGCATCGGCTGCGGGTGCCTCTCGTTGCGAGCGTGCGCGCTCTACAACCCGTCCGATCGGGCGGCTCGGCTCGGAGCGGGGCCGCGCTACCTGCTCGGCGACACTCCGGCCGACGTCTAGAAACCGTCAGCTCTCGGCGAGCAACGTGTAGATCCGCTTGCGGGCGTCGGTCAGGATCTCGTTGACCTTGGCGAGGGTCTCGGGGTTGCCGGTGATGACCGCTTGCCGCGCCGCCAGGTGTAGCTGCTTCAGCGCGTCGCCGTACTCCCTGTAGCGCCGGCTGATCTGGCCGGACGCCCACACGTTCCCCCCGGCGTCTGCCACCCGCTGCTCGGCGGCGGTGCGGCCTTCGTCGGTGAGCTCGTACACCTTCTTGCCGTCGCGCTCATAGGAGCGCACGAGACCCTCGTCCTCGAGCAGCTGCAACGTCGGGTAGATGGAGCCCGCGCTGGGGCGCCAGGCACCAGCGGTCTTCTCCTCGAAGCGTTGGATGATCTCGTAGCCGTGGGCCGGGGCCTCCTCGAGGGCGGCGAGCACGGCGGTGCGGATGTCGCCCCGCCGACGTCGGCCGCCGCCGTGCCCGTGGCCGAAGTCCCGAGCCCAAGGGCCGCCGCGGCCCCGCCTCGTCCTGGTGTCTCCAGGGTTCTGATCCATGGTGGTTGTGCCTTTCGCTGTATCGGCGTTGTATTCCGATATGTCGTTAACTATCGCCAATATAGCGAGAAATCACCAAGTGTCAACGCACGGGCGCTTTTCCCGGTTCGGGGCGGAGGTGGCGGGGCCGCCCGGAGGGCCTCGACCACGCGGGTCCGGCTGTCGAACGGGTCGATCACGTCGTCGATCTCGAAGTGGGTGGCGGTGTTCAGGGCCTTCCCGTGCTCGTACATGCGGGCGACCATCTCCTCGAAGAGCGCGGTGCGCTCGACCGGATCCTCGATCGCCGCGAGCTCCTTCCGGTAGCCGAGCTTCACCGCGCCCTCGAGCCCCATCCCCCCGAATTCCCCGGTCGGCCACGCGATCGTGAACACGGGAGCGTGGAAGCTCGCACCCGCCATCGCCTGCGCCCCGAGCCCGTAGCCCTTTCGCAGCACGATCGTGAAGAACGGGACGGTGAGGCTGGCGCCGACAACGAACATGCGGCTGCAGTGGCGAACGAGCGCGGTCTTCTCGACCTCGGGCCCGACCATCATCCCGGGTGTGTCGCAGAGGAACAGGATCGGCAGATCGAATGCGTCGCAGAGCTGCATGAACCGCGCGGCCTTGTCGGCACCGTCGCTCGTGATCGCGCCTGCGAGGTGCATCGGGTTGTTCGCGACCAAGCCGAGCGGTCGGCCCTCGATGCGGATGAGCGCGGTCACCATGCCGAGCCCGAAGTCGCGGCGCAGCTCGAGCACCGAGCCCCTGTCAGCCATCGTCTCGATCACTTTCCGGATGTCGTAGACGCGCAGCCGGTTCTCGGGGATCGCCGACCGCAACAGCCGCTGGTCCGCGCACTCCCAGCTCACGAGCGGGCCCTGGAAGTACGAGAGGTATCGCTTCGCGACCGCGACGGCCTCGGCTTCATCGGCGACGGCCACGTCGACCACACCGTTCGGCACCTGCACCGACATGGGCCCGACCTCGTCGGGATGGAACACGCCCAGTCCACCGCCCTCGATCATCGCCGGCCCACCCATGCCGATGGTCGAGTCAGCGGTCGCGATCACGACGTCCGAGCAACCGAGCAGCGACGCGTTGCCGGCGAAGCACCGACCCGAGTTGATGGCGACCAGCGGGACGAGGCCACTGAGATGGCCGAAGAGGTTGAACGCCATGCAGTCGAGACCGGCGAGGCCGGTGCCGTCGGTGTCGCCGGGGCGACCTCCACCGCCTTCGGTGAAGACGACGACCGGCAGACGCAGCCGCTCGGCGAGCTCGAACAACCGATCCTTCTTGCGGTGGTTCTGCAGTCCCTGCGTCCCGGCCAGGACCGTGTAGTCGTAGGACATCACGAGGCACCGGGCTTCGGTGTCAGGGAACACGTCGCCGTTCACGCGGCCGATGCCGGCGATGAGACCGTCGGTGGGCGTGCGCGCGATCAAGTCCTCCATCGTCCGCCGGCGTCGTTGCGCGGCGATCACGAGCGACCCGTACTCGACGAACGACCCGGGATCGCAGAGGTCGTCGACGTTCTCCCGTGCCGTGCGCTGGTGCGTCGCCACCCGCCGAGCGACTGCCTCGGGCCGAGCAGGGTCGAGCGTCATCGCCTGCCGCGCGAGGGCCTCGGCGAGGTCGGGACGGATCGCGTCGAGGTCGATCGCGACGTCGGCCTCCGCCGCGGCGCGCTCTTTGCCGTCGGCTTCGACGACGACGAGCGGGTGACCTTCGAAGACGGTGTCGCCGACCGCGACCGTCACGGTCTGCACGACACCGCTCATCGTCGACTCGATGACGTGCTCCATCTTCATGGCTTCCATCACCAGGAGCGGTTGACCGATGTGGACTTCGTCGCCGCTGCCGATCGTGATGGCGACGACCGTGCCTTGGATCGGCGCGAGGACGGCTGAGCCGGCTTCGACCGCTGGCGCGGCGGCTCCGCGCGGCGTCGTCGACGACTTGCCGTGGGACAGCACCGCGAGCGGATCGGCTGCGTCGATGACGGCCCCGGCGCGCCCAGGGGACGTTGGCGTGACGGGCTCGGAAGGCCGCACGGCTCCGACGAGGTCGGCGACCGCGCGATCGACGAAGTCGGTGGTCGCGACTCCGGCGCGGACGTCCGGGTGGGCCAGCACCGCCTGGAGGAACCCGACGTTCGTCTCGACGCCCTCGACCCGCAGCTCGCGGAGCGCGCGGGCGGCGCGCTCGATGGCGTCTGCGACGTCGTCGGAAGGTGCGTGGCCGATGACCTTGGCGAGCAGCGAGTCGAAGCTCGGATTCGTCTGGTAGCCCGTCGACGCGTAGGTGTCGGTCCGCACGCCCGGCCCGGTTGCTGGCTCGAAGACCCTCAGCACGCCGCCCGTCGGGCGCACGCTTCCGTCTGCAGAGATCGTCTCCAGGTTGACGCGGGCCTGCACCGCGTAGCCGCGCGCTCGCGGCTCCTCGGCGAGCCCGAGGTCGGCAAGCGTCTCGCCCGCGGCGAGGCGCAGCTGCGCTTGCACGAGGTCGACCCCGGTGATCTCCTCGGTGATCGTGTGCTCCACCTGGAGCCGCGCGTTCGCCTCGATGAACCAGTGGTCGCTGTCCCGTACCAGGAACTCGATCGTGGCTGCGTTCTGCAGCCCCACCTCGCCCGCGATGCGCAGCGCGCCTTCGACGAGCTGCTCGCGGACGATCGGGTCGAGCCCGGGAGCCGGCGCGATCTCGACGAGCTTCTGGTGGCGGCGCTGGATGCTGCAGTCGCGCTCTCCGAGATGGATGAGCCCGCCTCGCGTGTCGCCGAGCACCTGCACCTCGATATGGCGCACGCCCTCCACGAGCTGCTCGACGTAGACGCGGCCGTCGCCGAACGCAGCCCTGGCCTCTGACTCGCAGCGCGCGTACGCGTCCGCGAGCGCCTCGGGGGAGCGCACCGCGCGCATGCCACGCCCACCTCCGCCCGCCACCGCCTTGATCATCACCGCGCCCCCGTCGAGCGAGTCGAGGAACGCGGCCGCTTCCTCGACGGAGGTGGCGCGATCGGTTCCGCGGAGCACGGGTACGCCACACCGGGACGCGATCGCCCGCGCCTCAGCCTTGTCGCCGAGCGCGGCCAAGGTGGAGGGCGTCGGTCCCACGAAGACGAGACCCTGGTCTGCGCACGCCGAGGCGAAGCCCGCCTGCTCACTCAAGAATCCGTAGCCGGGGTGCACTCCGCTGCAGCCGTTCTCGACGGCCGCGTCGAGGATCTGCTCGGCATCGAGATACGCCGCTGCGCCGCGTCCGCGAAGTGGCACCGCGACATCCGCCCGGCGCGCCGGCAGCGCATCGGCGTCGTCCTCCGAGTAAACCGCGACCGCCCGGACACCGAGATCGGCGCACGCCCGGATGATCCGGATTGCCACCTCACCTCGATTGGCGACGAGGACGCCGGTCCAGGCTTCGAGCTCGGTCCCCATCGCGCCGCGTCAGGCGGTGGTGATCGCGGCGGCCGACTGCAAGCCGAGCTCCTCGATCGCCAGCTCGCGCATCTTGAACTTCTGCACCTTCCCGGTGACCGTCATCGGGAACTCGGTCGTGAACTTCACGTACCGGGGCACCTTGAAATGCGCGACCCGCTCTCGGCAGAACGCGCGCAGCTCGCCCTCAGTGACCTCGCTGCCCTCGCGGAGGACGACCCATGCCATCAGCTCTTCGCCCATGCGCTCGTCGGGCACCCCGATGACCTGCACGCTTGCGACGGCCGGATGCTGGAACATCAGCTCCTCGATCTCGCGGGTAGAGGTTCTCGCCGCCGCGTATGACCATGTCCTTGATGCGTCCGACAATGTTGAGGTAGCCCGACTCGTCCATGACGCCGAGGTCGCCGGTGTGCATCCATCCCGCCTCGTCGATCGCCTCGCGGGTCGCCTCCTCGTTGTCCCAGTAGCCGCGCATCACGAGGTAGCCGCGGGTGCAGACCTCGCCCGGCTCGCCGATGGGGACCGTGTGCCCGGTGGCGGGATCGACGACCTTTCCTTCGACATTGGGCAGCACCGTGCCGACAGTGCTCACGCGGCGTTCGATGTCGTCATCGGGTCGCGTGAGAAACGACACGGGGGAGGTCTCGGTCATGCCGTACCCGATGCAGATCTCGCGGGCGTGCATCTCATCGACGACGCGCTTCATGACCTCGACCGGGCAGGGCGCACCCGCCATGATCCCGGTGCGAAGCGCCGAGGTGTCGAACTCGGCGAACCGCGGATGCTCGAGCATCCCGATGAACATGGTCGGCACCCCGTAGACGGCTGTGCAGCGCTCGTCGGAGATCGCCTCGAGCGTCGCCAACGGCTCGAAGCTCGCGGCGGGATAGATCATCGTGGCGCCCGAGCCGATGCATCCGAGGTTGCCGATGCCCATGCCGAAGCAGTGGTACAGCGGGACGGGGATGCAGACGCGGTCGATCGACGTGTAGCCCATCGTGCGGGCCATCGACTGCCGCGTTGTTCAAGATGTTGTGGTGGGTGAGCGTCGCGCCCTTCGGGTTGCCCGTTGTGCCGCTCGTGTACTGGATGTTGATCGGGTCGTCCGTGTCGAGCGTCACCTCGCGGGCGCGGACCTGATCGGGCGAGATACCCCCTCCGAGATCGACGAGCGCGGGCCACTCGAGATCCTTCGGGCCGCCCGCCGCCTCACCGTCGATCGTGACGACGATGTCGAGCTTCGGGAGGTCGCCGCGCACTCCCGCGAGCATCTGGAGGTAGTCCGAGGTCTTGAACGAACGCGCCGTGACCAGCATGCGCACGCCCGAATGCCGCAGTGCGTACGCGAGCTCGTTCGGCCGGTAGGCAGGGTTGACGTTGACGAGGATCGCGCCGACCCGGGCGCACGCGAATTGGAGAAGCGTCCACTCGACGCATGTGGGTGCCCAGATACCGACACGGTCGCCGGTCTCGATGCCCGTGGCGAGGAGCCCGCGAGCCACGGCGTCGACCTCCGCGCCCAGCTCGCCGTAGGAGAGCCGGATGCCCTGATGCCGGGAGACCACCGCATCGACGTCCGGTTGAGACTCGACCATCTTGGTGAGAGCCACGCCGATCGTGTCGCCGACGAGTGGCGTGCCGCCGACTCCGGCGTCATACGAAGAGATGATCCGTCCCATGTTCGTTTCCCCCTTCAGCGCGCGTGAGCGGTCGACCCAGCGTACGGTCTCGCCCATCCCTCGTCTCCGAAAGCGTGGGCGCGATACTCCCAGCATGATCAAGGGCCTGCTGATGCTGGTGGTCGCGTTCTTCATCGCGACCTTCCCCGCGACGTGGATGCTGATGCTGTTCCTCGGGAACCTGCACACCCACCTGAGCTACTGGGGGGCGCTCCCGCTCGGTGTTCTGGTCTCAGCGCTCCTCGGCGCCGCCGCCTCCGACTGGACCACCGCGTGATCCTCTGACGCGACGGGGCTGCCGGCGAGTGCGCCGGTAGCCTCGGGGCGATGGAAGGCCACGATCGCGGCAGTTCCGTGGCCTTGGCGTGGCCACCTCCGCCGCCACCCACGATCCCTCCTCCGCCGGGGACCGCTCGGGCGCGTCTCTCGGTCGCATCGGTCGCGCTCGTCGTGGCTGTCGGTCTCGCGTTCGCCGACGCGTCGATCGTCGTGCTGGCTCTGCCCGAGATCTACACCGAGCTCCACACGACGATCGTCGGCGTCTCGTGGGTCATCACCGCCTACGCGCTGGTCGTCGGCGTCGGTGCGCTCCTCCTCGCACCATTCGCGCGGCGCGCGAACCCGCGGTTGCTGGTCGGCGTCGGGCTCGCGACCTTCGCGTTCGCGTCGTTCGCCGCGGGCGTCGCGCACGAGACCCCCGGCCTGATGCTCGCCCGATGCCTGCAGGGCGCGGGCGCGGCGATGATGCTGGGCGCCGCGCTCCCCGTGCTGTCGTCGTTGCAGGGATCCGCAGTCGCCGGCCGTCGCTTGTGGGCCGGCGCGGGCGTGGTCGGCGCCGCGATCGGCCCCGCGCTCGGTGGCTTGCTCACCCAGCTGTTCGATTGGCGCGCGATCTTCCTCGTGCAGGCGCCGGTTGCGGCGCTGGCGTTGCTCGGGATGCTCACCCAACGAGTACCGCGGGCGCCGGTGACTCCCACGACGCGTGTCGTCACCTGGCGCGTCACGGCAGCGGACCTCGCACTCGCCTTCGTCGGCGCGGCGTCTGTCGGCGCGCTCTTCCTCGGTGTGCTGCTCGTCGTGGAGGTTTGGCAGTACGAGCCCCTCGTTGGGGCGCTCGTCGTGAGCGCACTGCCAGTCGCGACGCTGTTGGCGCGTTGGGTCGGTCGAGCCATGTCAGAGCTCGCGCTGCTCTGCGGCGGGGTGCTCTTGCTGGCAGCCGGGCTCGTCGCCCTCGCGTTTTTGCCCGAGGCGAGCGCGTGGTACCTCGCCGCGGCGCTCGCGGTATTCGGCGCCGGCCTCGGCTTCGTCACCGACGTCCTCGGGCCGTTCTCCATCCCCGAGCGCGACAAGGGCGTCGCCTCCAACCTCTCGGTCGGGGCGCGTCACCTCGGGCTCGTGCTCGGCCTCGTCGCCATCGCGCCGACTCTTGCGTCGAACCTCGAGGTCGCCGCCGACCGTGCGACGTTGGCCGGTACGGCCACAGTGCTCGATGCGCAGCTCTCGATCCGCGAGAAGGTGCCGCTCGCCTGGGAGATCCGCAACGTGCTGGTCAACGTCCCGGACGGCGAAGTCCCTGACCTCGGCGTCGCGTTCGACAAGCGAGACGTCGCGGACAACCTCGCCGTCGCCCAGGTGCAGCAAGACCTCACCGCGACGATCCGCGACACCCTGACTCGCGCGTTCCGCTCCTCGTTCATGATCGCCGCCGGGCTCGGGGTCCTCGCCATCGTCCCCGGCTTCGTAGCCGTCGCGCGCAGACGCCGACGGAATGTGGGGCACCGGCCCCACGCGCAGCACCGGCGCGGCGCGATGGTCCTCGTCGGTCTTGTCGCTGTCGCGGGCGGCCTCGTCGCGACCGAGGTCTCGGCCGGTGCGTCCGACTTCGGCGAGACGCAGCTGGTGGATCCGTGCACCGCGCCCGCGTCTCCGTACGACGGGGACGGCATCGACGGCGCGGTGCAGCGCATCGCGCTCGGTGGCCTCAACGGTGCGGCGTGCGAGCTCGGCGTCGGCCGGGAGGAGCTCGTCCTCAGCCTGGACCCGAGCGCCGGGGCGAGGACGATCGACTGGGATCACGACACGATCGACGACGCGGTGAAGGCGGGGACGCTGCGCGCGATCGACGACGCGCACGACCGCGGCACGCTGCCGGGGTGGGCCGCCACGGCGTTGAACACCGTGGTGAAGCACGCGCCGATCTCGTGGTTCCTCGACCACAACCCGCTCGACGACATCCCACTCCTCGGCCGGCTCCTCGATTGAGCGCGGTGCCGCGTCAGGTCGTGTAGTCCGCGTTGATCCTCACGTACCCGTCGCTGAGGTCGCAGCCGTACACGGTGAACGCGCCGTCGCGCGATCCCGAGGCTCACGTGGATCGCTACGTCGTCACCCGCGAGGTACTTCGTCAGGGCGGTGAGGTCGTCGTCGTCGACCGGGCGCGGGTAGAGCTCTTGTGACCCGAATCGGATGACGACTCGTTCCTGATCGATGTCGTCGTCCTCCGAGCACTTGCCGATCGCCATCGCCACGCGACCCCAATTCGGGTCGGCGCCGTGGACAGCGGTCTTCACGAGCGGCGAGTTCACGATGGCCTTCGCGACCCGCTTGGCCTGCTGCGTCGTCGCGTGCGCCATCGACCGTCACGGTCAACAGCTTCGTCGCACCCTCGCCGTCACGGGCGATCTGACGGGTGAGCGCGAGCGCCACCGCGCGCCAGCGCGACCTCGAGGTCTCGCTCGTCGACGGGGCCGACCGCGCCGCTCGCCATGATCGCGGCCGTGTCGCTCGTCGAGGTGTCAGTGTCGACACTCACCGCGTTCAGGGTGCGGTCGATGACGCGGCGGAACATCGCGTCGAGGCTCGGCGGCGTCGATGTCGGCGTCGGTGAGGAACAGGGCGATCAACGTCGCCATGTCCGGCTCGATCATGCCGACGCCCTTGGCCATGCCTACGACCGTGGCTCGACCTCCGCGTCGCGGACGCGACCTTCGGGAACGTGTCGGTGGTCATGATCGCTCGCGGGCAGCCGGCTCGGCCTCGGTGATCGTGAAGCGGGGCGACGAGCGTGCGCGATGTGGGCGCGTATCTTCTCCATCGGATACCGGCGGCCGATCACGCCGGTCGACGCGATCAGCACGTCCTCGGGCCGACACCCGACGCCGGTGCCGACGACGCGCACGATCTCCTCGGCATCAGCGAGTCCCCCTGCGCCGGTCGCCACGTTCGCGTTCTTCGAGATCACGACATAGGCCTGGAGGGCACCGTCGGCGACGTGCTGTCGGCTGAGACGACGCTCGGGCCCGAGAACCGGCTCTTGGTGAACACCGCGGCCGCCGCGCACGGCCGGTCCGCGGCGATGACGACGAAGTCGTCGGTGTCTGTCCTTGATACCGACGTTCGCGACGTGGACGCGGAAGCCCGCGGGAAGGTCGGTCATTGTCGCGTCAGGCTAACGGGGCGCCCGAATCCCGGTCAGGTGAGCGTCGCGAAGCGATCCCGAGACCGCCGTTCCCGACACCGCCGCTGGGAGCTGGACATCGATTCCCTCTAGCCTGTCGTCCCGTGAGAAAGCGGGCGGCGCGGGTTGGCGTGATCGTTGCCGCGCTCGCGCTCGCGTTGACGACGTTCGCACCGGGTGCAGGCGCGGCGGAGTCCTCGGTCGTCGGTCCGGGTCCTGCGCTCGGCGCGCCGGGCACGGTTGCCCATCCGGCGGTGGCCATCGCGGGTGACCCCTCCGGCACCGGCTACTGGCTGGCGTCGAGTGACGGCGGCGTGTTCACGTACGGCACCGCACGGTTTGCGGGCGCGTCGGCCGGCTCCGCGCTCTCGGCGCCGATCATCGACATCGCGGCCACCCCGGATGGCGGTGGCTACTGGCTCGTCGGCTCCGACGGGTCGATCACCAGATTCGGTGATGCGGGCTCCTTCGGGTCCCTTGCCGGTGGCCCGATCCCGAACCCGGTCGTCGCACTCACGCCGGCGCCCGATGGCGGCGGCTACTGGATGCTGACGGCGGAGGGCGGCGTCTTCACGTTCGGCACGGCGACGTTCTTCGGCTCGCTGCCGGGCATCGGCGTGAAGGCGCGTGCCGTGGACCTGCTTGCTCGACCACAGAACGACGGCTACTGGATCGTCGACGACCGGGGCGGGGTGCATCCGTTCGGCGGCGGCTCCCGGTATCGGCTCGCTCCCGACGATCGGCGTGACCCCCGCGGGCAAGGTCGTCGGCGGCGCCGCCACCGCGACCGGCGGCGGCTACTGGATCGCGAGCTTGGCCGGCGGCGTGTACGCGTTCGGCGACGCGGCGCCGTTCCCGGTCTCGCCGCTTCCCGGTGATCAACACGTCGTCGGGATCGCGGCCGCGCCTCCGGGGCTCGGCTACTGGGTGGCCGCGAGTGACGGGCTCGTCGCCGCGCTGCCGGGCGAGCAAGGCGACCACGTGCGCGCCATCCAAGACCGACTCTCCAAGCTCGGCTACTGGATGGGCCCGACCGACGGGCGCACCGGTTCGCTCATGAGCCAGGCAGTGATGGCGTTCCAGAAGTACACCGGCTTGCCCCGCACCGGCATCGCCGACCAGCCCACCGTCGATGCGCTCGCGGTCGCTGCGCCTCCGGCGGCGCGCACGACGAGCGGCAATCTCATCGAGATCGACAAGCCGCGACAGATCATCTTCATCGTGCGGGATGGCCGCACCGTTGCGGTCTTCAACTCGTCGACTGGCACGAACGTGCCGTTCCGGGAGCGCGTCGCCGGCGGTCGCATCGCGACCGGCAACGCCGTCACCCCGGTTGGTCGGTTCACCGTCAGCCGGGAGCTGCCAAACGGCTGGCGCACATCCGACCTCGGTCAGCTGTGGCGCCCGAAGTACTTCACCTCCACAGGCATCGCGGTGCACGGCGCGAACTCGGTGCCCGCGTATCCCGCATCCCATGGGTGCGCACGCGTCTCCGTCGCGGCGATGAACTACATCTGGGACGCGAAGCTGATGCCAAAGGGCATCGGCGTCTGGGTGTACTGAGCTTCCTGCGACCGCCACATAACTTGCCGACGACGGCGGTCCGGGGGCAGTCTTGCCCAGCGCGGCCGCCGTCGGCCCGTCGGGAGGTTCGGAATGGGACTCATGGACACGATCAAGGGGTGGTTTGGCGGCAACAAGGACCAGGTCGACAAAGGCATCGACACTGCTGCGGACAAGGCTCAGGACATGAGCGGCCACAAAGCCGACGCACCGATCGACGCCGCCGCCGAGAAGGCAAAGGACGTCGTCGACAAGCTCGACAGCTGATCGAGCCGGCCGATCCTGACCGGGTCGACTCGGCTCAGCGAGGGGTCTGGCTGGCGCGCAGCGAGCCGCCCCACCAGCGGCGCGCGGCCGTGCGGACGACGCTCACACCGAAGACGCCGATGAACAGCGCGGCGCCGACCAGCGCGATCTCGATCGCCGTGGCGGTATCGACCCGGCGATCAGACGAGCCAGGCGACGAGCGCCGTGACCGGAAGCCACCAACCGGTGCGGGGTGCGGGCTGCGAACGCGTAGCGCTCCGCGGGAGCGATTGCGGCCGGGTGTCGGTCATCATCACGTTCGGAGCATCGCCCATCGCGTGCTCGACGGTTGGTGGATAGGCCGTTCGGCCCAACTGCGTTCCGTGAGACGGAGAAGGCTGGATCGCGCGCAGAGTGGCGCCGATGAGGTTTCGTGGTACGACTGCCGCGTCCCCGTCCGTGGTGGCTCGCGCTCTCTTCGCTCGCCCTCGACCGCGGTGGTCGTCATCGAGCCGGGGACGCAGGCGGCGGCCATCTCCACCGTCGCGGCTGGCATGTGCGCGGCGGGCGCGCTCGGCCTGCGTGCGCTGATGACGCCGGGACGCGCTCGACAACCATGGAACCTCCTGACATCGCGCGATGACTGCGATTGTCGCCGGGGCGACGATCTGGGAGATCTACGCCCTGCTCGGTCGCGGCCGACCGCCGGTCTCGCCCGCGGACGGCCTCTACCTGCTGGCGTACCCGTTGATCACGTGCGCGGTCGGGTTGCTGGTGGTCATCCGCACCCCGCAGGGTTGGCGGGACGGGCTCGTCGACGGCGCCGCGATCGCCATCTCGGCCGGCCTCGCGATCTGGCAGTTCCTCATCGTGAACACCGGGCTCATCGACGACGGCGAGCTGTTCCAACGCACCGTGCTCGCGTCGTACCCGATGCTCGATGTCGTGTTGGTCGCCGCGCTGCTCTGGCTCTGGCTCATGCCCGGCCGACGATGCGCGTCGGTCTGGTTCCTGAGCACCGGTCTTGCGCTGATGCTCGCGGCCGACCTCGCCCAGAACGCGGTCGGGCTGCTGAGTCGAGAGACGACCACGCAATGGGTGGACCCCTGGTACGTCGTGAGCTTCGGGATGCTCGCGTTGGCGGCCGCGCATCCTTCGGCTGAGACGATCGCCCGGCCCGCCCAACACCTCGCTCGACCCGGCATCCACCCGACCCGGCTCCTGCTGCTCGCCGCAGCGCTCCTCTTCCCACCGGTCCTCGCGGCCACCGGCCCTTCCCTCGGCTACGACATGAACCAGGTCGTGGTCATCCTCGTCGCCGCAATCGTGACCGCGATCGTCGTGACCCGCCTCGCGGTGCTGCTCAACGCAGCCAACCGAGCGCGAGAGAAGTCCGCCCGCGCCGAGGCCGAGCTCGCGCACCAGGCAACGCACGACGCGTTGACCGACCTCCCCAACCGTGTGCTGCTTCTCGACCGGACGCAGCACGCCATCGATCTCGTGGGTCGTCGCCGCGCCACGCTCGCCGTCCTCTTCCTCGACCTCGACCACTTCAAGATGGTGAACGACAGCCTCGGTCACAAGGCCGGCGACGTGCTGCTCCGCCAGGCGGCCGAGCGCATCCGTGCCGTCGTGCGGGTCGGCGACACCGTTGCCCGACTCGGCGGGGACGAATTCGTCGTGCTGTGTGAGGACCTCGAGGATGTCGCCGAAGCCGAAGAGGTCGCGGAGCGCGTCATCCGGACGCTCAACGAGCCGTTCGACCTCGACGGCTTCGAGGCGTTCGTTTCCGCGAGCGTTGGCATCGCCCTCGCGACCGACAGCGAGGTCGACGCGGGCGCGCTGCTGCGAGACGCCGACATCGCGCTCTATCAGGCGAAGGAGGACGGCCGCAGTCGGTGCCAGCTGTTCGACTCCGAGATGCGCGCATGGGTCGCGAGCCGTCACGACCTCGAGAACGCGTTGCGTCACGCGGTGACGAGGAGCGAGCTGTTCGTCGTGTACCAGCCGCGAGTCGACCTGCGCACGGGAGCACTCGTCGGGTTCGAGGCGCTCGTGCGCTGGCAGCGGCCAGGCGAGCGCACGGTGCTGCCCGAGGAGTTCATCCCGATCGCCGAGGCGCTCGGCCTCATCAACAGCATCGGATGGTGGGTACTCGAGCAGTCGGTCCGCCAGCTCGAGCACTGGAACCGGATCTTCCAGGACCACGCGTCGATCAACCTGTCGATCAATGTGTCGGCCCGCCAGCTCAACCAGCCCGGCTTGGTCGAGCACCTCGATGAGCTCCTGCGCTCGTGCGCTGTCGATCCGCAGCAGATCGTGCTCGAGCTCACCGAGACCTTCCTCGTGAAGGATCCGGAGATCGCGGTGCTTCGCCTCGAGGAGCTGCGCGAGCTCGGCGTCGGAGTCGCCGTCGACGACTTCGGGACCGGCTACAGCTCGCTCGCCTACCTGCGGCAGTTCCCGCTCGATTCGCTGAAGATCGACAAGTCGTTCGTGAAGAACCTCGGCGAGCCCGGCCAGGACACCTCTGTGGTCGCTGCCATGATCGCCCTCGGCCACGCGCTCGGCCACCGCGTCACGGCCGAAGGCGTCGAGACTTCGGACCAGATGATCACGCTCTCCAACCTCGGTTGTGACGAGGCCCAGGGCTACTACTTCGCTCGCCCGCTGACGCTCGCAGAGGCGGAGGCGATCGTCCGGGAGCCGCAGCTCGTCCCCACGCTCACGCACGTCGCCGCACGCTCGTGACGCAGTAGCGTCGCCCCCGCTTCCCCTCCCATCCGCCATCTCGGTGGGAGGTCTTGATGAGCGACCCGACGACGGTGTTGCTCGCAGTGGTGGTCGTGCTCGGTGCGTTGGTCGGTCATGCTGCTCCGGTCGGCCTCGCGCTTCGCCGCGGCCTCGGTCGCGGGCGTTGCTCGCCGCCCGCTGCTCCTCGTTGTCGCGTGTGGTGTGCTCGCCTCGGGGCTCGGGGCGCGCGCGGCTGACGGCGCTCGTCCCATCCGCGCGCAGACTTACGCGGGATGGGTCACCTTGCTCGCCGACCCAGCACCGGCGCCCGGCGGGGTGAAGGTGGTCGTGCGGACGCACGACCGTCATGTCGAGCTGTGGGCCCACGGCGCCGAAGCCCGCGCGATCGACGATCTCCTCGCCGGGGAGCGAGTTGCGGTACGAGGCGTGATCCGACCGGTGCCCGAGCGGTCGCGCGTCCGCGACGCGCACCGCCACGTCGTCGCGCGCCTGACGATCGACGGCGTGCTCGCGACCGCGCCGGCGAGCCCGCTCATGAGCGCCGCGAACTGGGTCCACCGGACCCTCGAATCCGGCGCTCGGGCGCTGTCCCTGCCCTCTCGAGGGCTGTACCTCGGCTTCGTCGTCGGCGACCGACGCGGGATCGACGACGAGACGTCCGCCCGGTTCGAGGCGGCGGGGCTCACCCACCTTCTCGCCGTCTCGGGAGAGAACGTCGCATTCGTGCTCGCGGCCGCGGGGCCGGTCCTCCGCCGGTTTCGGCTCCATGGGCGCGCCGCAGCGGCACTCGTCGTGATCGCGTTCTTCGCGACCGTCACGCGGTTCGAGCCGTCGGTGCTGCGCGCCAGCGCGATGGCTGGGCTGGCCGCCGTCGCGCAGGCGGCCGGACGCCCCGCCTCGGGCCTGCGGCTGCTTGCTCTCGCCACCGCGGGGCTCGTGCTGGTCGACCCGTTCCTCGTGTGGTCGATCGGCTTTCGACTCTCGGTCGGCGCGTCGCTCGGCATCCTCCTGCTCGCGGGCCCGATCACCCGCCGATGCCCGGGGCCGCGCTGGCTCGCGCGAAGCACTCGGCCTGACGTGCTGCCGCGCAGGTCGGCGTCGCGCCGGTGGCGATTCCGGTGTTCGGCTCGATCCCGCTCGCTGCCTTGCCCGCGAACCTGCTCGTGGCGCCCGTCGTCGGGCCTTTGATGATGTGGGGCCTCGTCGCCGGACTGCCCGCCGGCATGCTCGGCGAGCGCGGCGCGGGCGCGCTGCACGTGCCGACCTCCCTGGCGATCGGATGGGTGGATCGCGTCGTCGGGCCTCGCTTCGGCACTGCCTCCATTCGCGGTCGACGCGCGATGGGGCGTTGTCCTCTGCAGTGCGTCAGCGGCCGTCGCGACCGCCGTCTTCGTGGTGCGGTGGCGACGGCTAGGTTCGCCGCCGTGGAGGTCGAGCTCGGGCGCACCCGGTACGACATCACCACTCGATCGCTCGTGATGGGCATCCTCAACCGCACGCCCGACTCGTTCTTCGACCAGGGTGGCTACTACCGGTTCGACGACTTCCTGCGGAAGGCAGAGCAGCTCGTGATCGACGGCGCCGACCTGCTGGACGTCGGAGGAGTGAAGGCGGGCCCCGGGGACGATGTGAGCGAAGCCGAGGAGCTCGATCGTGTCGTCCCGGCGATCGAGGCGCTCTGCGCGCACGCTTCGACGTCCCGGTCTCCGTCGACACGTGGCGCGCGTCGGTCGCGAAGGCCGCGTACGCGGTCGGGTGCCGTGCTCGGCAACGACATCAGCGGCTTCGCGGACCCTGACTACTTGCCGGTCGCAGCCGCGGCGGGCGCGTCCGTCGTCGCGACCCACATCCGGCTCGCGCCGAGGGTGCCGGATCCGAACCCGGAATATCCCGACGTGGTCGACGCGGTCGTGTCCTTCTGCGCCGAGCGGGCGGCGCGGGCGGAAGAGGCCGGCATCCCGCGCGAACGTGTCATCGTCGACGCCGGTCTCGACCTCGGGAAGACCGAAGCGCAGTCGCTCGTGCTCCTGCGGGCGTCTTCCGACCTCTGTGCCCTCGGCTACCCGGTCTTGCTGTCGGCGTCGAACAAGCGCTTCTTGGGCGTCTTGCTCGACCTCGAGGTCGATGAGCGCCGCGAGGCGACGATCGCCGCGCACGCGTTGGGCATCACGCTCGGCTGCCGCATCCTGCGCGCCCATGACGTGCGCGGTGCCCGGCGCACGGCCGACGTCCTCGCGGCACTGCTCGAGGCGGCGCGATGACGGTCCACCTCGTCCACGGCGGTGACCCTGCCCTCCTCGCTGACGGTGTCAGCGCGCTCGTCCACTCGCTGGTCGGCGACCAGGACCGCGCCCTCGTGGTCGACGACATCACCGACGAGGACTACGAGATCGCACGCATCGTGGACGCGGCCCGGACGCCGCCGTTCCTCACCGACCGGCGCGTCGTCGTCGCTCGCCACGTCGAGCAGTTCTCCCGGCAGGACGACGTCGCCCCGTTGGTCGACTACGTCGTCGACCCACTCGACACGACCGAGCTCGTCCTCGTGGCTGCCGGCACCGTGCACAAGTTGCTCGTCGACGCGTTGAAGAAGCACGGCGGTGAGATCGTCGACACCGATCCGGGTCGGGCGGCGCGCGAACTGGCTCAAGGAGCAGTTCGACGCTGCGCCCGTGAAGCTCGATCAGTCGAGCGCGCGATCTCATCGCCGAGCGCCTCGGTGAGGACATCGGGCGCCTGCCGGCGCTGCTCGACGGGCTCGAGGCGACGTACGGTCCGGGTGCTCGCCTCGATGACGACGACGTCGAACCGTTCCTCGGCGATGCCGGCGGCGTCCCCCCATGGGAGCTCACCGACGCGATCGATCGCGGCGACACACCCGCCGCGCTCGATCGCCTCGCTCGGATGATGGGCGGTGGCGAGCGCCATCCCCTGCAGATCCTCGCGACGCTCTCGGGCCACTACAGCCGCGTCCTTCGTCTCTCCGGTGGCGAGGCGACCGACGAGAAGTCGGCCGCCGCGCTGCTGGGCCTGAGGGGCTCGACATTCCCGGCTCGCAAGGCGCTCGATCAGGCGCGGCGGCTCGGGCCGCAGGGCGTCGCGAGGGCCTACGAGCTGCTCGCGGGCGCCGACCTCGACATGCGGGGGCGCGTCGAATGGCCGGACGACCTGCTGCTCGAAGTGCTCGTGGCGCGCCTGTCGCGCCTGGGAGGAGGGGCGGGAACGCGGAGGTCGGCTAGGACGCCTGCTCGGCGTTGAGCCGCTTCATCAGGCGGGACTTGCGCCGCGCCGCCTGGTTCTTGTGGATGATCCCCTTCGACGGCGCCTTGTCGAGCCGCTGCTGAGCGACCGTGGCGGCGGCCGGCGTGTCGTCACCATCGTGCATGGACCGCACGGCGGCCTTGACGCGGGTCTTGAGCTCGGAGCGGACGGCCTTGTTCCGCTCGGCGCGCTTCGCGTTCTGGATGTTGCGCTTCTTCTGGCTCTTGATGTTGGCCACGGGGATCCCTTCGAGTGAGCCTGTGAGAGGCTAGCAGCGGGCCCTGACGCCCCAAGCCACGCCCGCCGACGTTGGTAGCGTCGACCTGGTCATGGAGCTGGCGCGGATCCGAAATTTCAGCATCATCGCCCACATCGACCACGGCAAGTCGACGCTCTCCGACCGCATCCTCGAGCTGACGCGGCGCGGTCGACGCCCGCGAGATGCGCGCGCAGTACCTCGACTCGATGGACCTCGAGCGCGAGCGGGGCATCACGATCAAGGCCCAGAACGTGCGCGTGCGACTGGCGCGACCACGTGCTCGCACCTCATCGACACCCCCGGCCACGTCGACTTCGGCTACGAGGTGTCGCGGTCGCTGGCGGCCTGCGAGGGCGTGGTCCTGCGTGGTCGACGCCGCGCAGGGCATCGAGGCCCAGACGCTGGCCAACTGCTACCTCGCCCTCGAGAACGACCTCGAGATCGTCGCCGCGCTGAACAAGATCGACCTGCCCGCAGCCGACCCGGACCTCTACGCCGACGAGATCGAGCAGGTGCTCGGCATCCCGGCGAACGACGATCCTGCGCATCAGCGCGAAGACGGGGGAGGGCGTCGCCGAGCTGCTCGACGCGGTGGTCGAGCGGATCCCCGCGCCCCAGGGTGACCGCGACGCGCCGCTGCAGGCGCTGATCTTCGACTCCTACTTCGACCAGTACCGCGGTGTGATCAGCTCGGTGCGGGTCGTGAACGGGCGCCTGTCCACGGGGGCACGACTGCGGTTCTTGCAGACCAAAGCCGTCCACGAGGCCGATGAGATCGGCTACCGCGCGCCGACGCCCACGCCCGTCGCGGTGCTCGAACCGGGCGAGGTCGGCTACCTCATCGCCGGCATCAAGGACGTCGGCGAAGCGCGCTCCGGCGAGACCGTGACCGAAGCCGCTCGCCCCGGCGAACCCCTCGCTGGCTACCAAGACCCGAAGCCCATGGTGTTCTGCGGGCTCTATCCGGTCGACGGCGACGACTTCGCCGACCTCCGCGAGGCGCTCGAGAAGCTGCGGCTCAACGATGCGAGCGTCACGTTCGAGCCCGAGACGTCGGGGGCGCTCGGATTCGGGTTCCGGTGCGGTTTCCTCGGGCTGCTTGCACATGGAGATCGTCCGCGAGCGGCTCGAGCGCGAGTTCGACCTGAGCCTCATCGCGACCGCGCCGTCGGTCGAATACCGCGTGCTCACGGTCGACGGCGACGTCGTCGAGGTCGACAACCCCGAGCGCGATGCCGCCGTCCAACGACATCGCTTCGATCGAGGAGCCGATTCTCCGGGTCACGGTGCTCACGCCTTCGACCTACACGGGCACCGTGATGGATCTCTGCCAGACCCGCCGCGGAGACATGGTGAAGCTCGAGTACCTCTCACCGGAGCGCGTCGAGCTCGACTACCGGATCCCCCTCGCCGAGGTCGTCGTCGACTTCTTCGATCAGCTCAAGAGCCGTACGCAGGGATACGCGAGCCTCGACTACGAGCCCGCGGGCTACCAGCCCGCGAACCTCGTGAAGGTCGATGTGTTGCTCAACGCGGTGCCGGTCGACGCGTTCAGCACGATCGTCCATCGCGACAAGGCGTACGACTACGGCCGGAGGATGTGCGAGAAGCTGCGCGAGCTGATCCCGCGCCAGATGTTCGACGTGCCGATCCAGGCGGCGATCGGCGGCCGCATCGTCGCCCGCGAGACCGTGAAGGCGAAGCGCAAGGACGTGCTCGCGAAGTGCTACGGCGGCGACATCACGCGCAAGCGCAAGCTGCTCGAGAAGCAGAAGGAAGGCAAGAAGCGGATGAAGAACATCGGGCGCGTCGAGGTGCCCCAAGAGGCGTTCATCTCCGCCCTGCGCCTGGAGGAGTAGCCGGCCGGGCTCGCTCAGACTGCTCGCAGGCGCGCTGGCTCGTGCACGATGACCTCGAGAACGAGTGGCCCCTCGGTGTCGGCACGGGCCATCTTCCGGACCACTTCCCGGATGCGTGCGGGAGCGCGGCTCGCGTCGACGAGCACCTGCAGCGTCGTCGCAGCGTCGGTCCGCTCTTGGCCGACCGCGACGATCCCGACGATGCCGCGGAGCGCGGATTCGAGGTCGTCGCAGCGGTTCCTTGCGAGGCGGAACGCGACGGCGCACAGGTGATGGGCCTCGCGGAGTGCGTCGTCATGCTCGGGGCGTTCGGGAACCGTGTGGATGCCCGGAGTGCGGTCGAGCGCGATGTGGCGCTCCCACCCGATTGAGAGCGGGCGGCCGCCGCGGTTGAAGACCTGCGCGAGGCCGTCGCGATCGACGATCACGATCGCCTGCTCGAGCGCGAGCTCCTCGACGAGCCGCTCGAGGCATGCGTAGACGAACGTCGTGCCCGACTCGGCGCGCGCGAGCTCGTCAGCGAGTGAAGCCAGCCGGGTGATCGTGGTCTGCTCTGCGCGACACGCGCGCGCTCCTCGATGAGACTCCGTCCCAGAGGGCGCACCCCCGTTCCCGCTGGTCACCCTATCCCCGCCATGGCCCCGGGGAAAGGGCCGCCGATGGAGCAGCCGTGGGGCCTTCGAGGTACGTCGGTAACATCCGTGATGTGTTGGACGAGCGAAAGGCGGCGATCCTCCAGGCCGTCGTGCAGGAGTACATCCGCACGGCGCAGCCCGTCGGGTCCAACCACGTGCTCGCGGCAACAGGAGTCGAGGTGTCGGCCGCGACGGTGCGCAACGAGATGGTGGCGCTCGAGGCCGATGGCTACCTGCACCAGCCGCACACGAGCGCGGGACGTGTCCCGACTGACAAGGGCTATCGGTTCTTCGTCGACACGATCGCACGGCCGGGGCAGCTCGACTCCGGGCGGGCCCAGCAGGTGCGTACGTTCTTCACCCACGCGCACGGTGCCCTCGAGCAGATGTTGGCCGACACGAGCCAGCTGCTGACCCGCCTCACCGATCATGCCGCTGTCGTCGTCGGGGCACCTCCCGAGCAGGCGACGATCCGCAGCGTGCAGCTCGTCGCGCTCTCCTCGCGCGTCGTGCTCGCAGTGACCGTGTTGGCCAACGGCGCAGTCGAGCGCCAGACGATCGAGCTCGGCGCTGAGCTCGCCGAGGATCAGGTCGCGGCGGCCTCGGGTCACCTCGCGCGGGTGATGCTCGGGAACGTCGCCAGCGCGCGTGGTTGTGCCACCGACCGGGGACGCGGCGGTCGATGCGCTCGTCGAGGCAGCACACGCTGCCTTGACGACCGGTCGAACCACGGAGCCGATCTATGTCGGCGGGGTGGCGCGCATGGCCGAGGCGTTCGACGCGGTCGAGACCGTGCGATCGGTGTTGCGCACGCTGGAGGAGCAATACGTCGTCGTGTCGCTCGTCCGAGACATCCTCGACCGTGGGCTCAGTGTGGCGATCGGCTCCGAGCTCGGGCTCGAGCCGTTGGCGTCGTGCTCCGTCGTGGTCGCTCCGTTCGAGATCGACGGTGCGCCCGCCGGCTCGATCGGGGTCGTCGGCCCGACGCGCATGAACTACGAGCAGGCGCTCGCCTCGGTTGCAATCGTCAGCCGCCGCCTCGGCCAGCGCTTGAGCGAGGGCTAGGTTTCGAACCGATGCCCGCGGATTACTACGAGGTGCTCGGCGTGCCTCGCAACGCGAGCAGCGAGGAGATCAAGCGCGCGTTCCGCAGCCTCGCTCGCGAGCTGCACCCCGACGCGAACCCGGGATCGCCCGAGGCCGAGGCGAGGTTCAAAGAGGTCGCGCTCGCGTACGAGGTGCTGTCCAACCCCGAGCGACGCGAGCGCTACGACCGGTTCGGGCCCGAGGGCGTCGCCGGCATGGGCGACGCGACCGGGTTCGGCGGCCTCGGTGATCTATTCGACGCGTTCTTCGGCGGCGGGTTCGGAGCGTCGGCTCGTGGCCCCGCAGGCCCGCCGCGTGGCTCCGACCTCGAGGTGGTCGTCGACCTCGACCTGGAGCAAGCGGTGTTCGGCATGGAGGCTCCGGTGGTCGTCCGGACCGCGGTCACGTGCGACGTGTGCGACGGGTCGGGCGCGGCCGAAGGCACGCAGCCGGTCACGTGTTACGAGTGCAGCGGCACGGGGCAGGTGCGCCAGGTGCGCCAGATCGATCCTCGGCCAGATGGTGACGGCGGGCCCGTGTGGCCGATGCGGTGGCACCGGTGAGGTCATCGCGGCTCCGTGCGAGCGTTGCCGCGGCGAAGGGCGGTTGATCGAGGAGCGCACCTACCAGGTCGACGTTCCCGCGGGTGTCGACAACGGATCGACGCTCCGCCTGAGTGGACGCGGCGCGGTCGGTCCGCGACGCGGCGCTGCGGGCGATCTGTACGTGCACGTGCGCGTCCGGCCGCATGAACGCTTCGTCCGAGACGGCCACGATCTCGTCTGCGAGATCCCGCTCGCGTTCACTCAGGTCGCGCTCGGGACGCATCTTCCGATCGAGACGCTCGACGGCACCGAGGACCTCGTCGTGCCGGCCGGCACGCAGACGGGGCGGGTGTTCAAGCTGAGGGGCCGGGGCGTGCCGCATCTCGGTGGCCGCTCGCGCGGTGATCTGCTCGTGCGGGTCCTTGTGGAGACGCCGACCCGGCTCTCGCGCGAGGAGGAAGGCCTGCTCCGTCAGCTGGCCGAGGAGCGCGGCGAAGAGGTGGCGCCCGCCGACACCGGGCTGTTCTCGAAGATCCGCTCTGCGTTCAAGTGAGGCCGGACGGGCGCAACGGCCCGCACGTCTTCGTCGACGATCTCGAGGCGCTCGAGCTTTCGGATGCGGATCGCCATCACCTCGGAGTCCTCCGGCTGAAGCCAGGTGATCCGCTGACCGTCGGCGACGGCGTTGGGCGGTGGCGTCACGCACGGTTCGGGCCGACGCTGGAGCCGACCGGCGACATCACTGTCGTGCCGCGCCGACCCGCGCATCACAGTCGCGTTCGCGCCGGTGAAGGGTGATCGCCCCGAGTGGGTGGTGCAGAAGCTCACCGAGCTCGGCGTCGACGCCATCGTCCCGCTCGTTGCGGAACGCTCAGTCGTCGTGTGGCCTCCCGACCGGCGCGGCACATCAGCTCGACCGGCTCCGACGCATCAGCCGCGAGGCCGCGATGCAGTCGCGCCAGTGCTACCTGCCCGACGTGAGCGAGCCGATGCCATTCGCCGATGCCGCGGCGCTGCCGGGCGCGTGCCTTGCCCATCGAGGCGGTGCCCCGCCGGCGCTGTCGCGGCCGACGGTGCTGGTGGGGCCCGAAGGCGGTTGGGACGATCGAGAGCTCGCCGCCGACTTGGCGCGGGTCGGCCTCGGCGCCGGGGTGCTCCGCAGCGAGACCGCCGCGGTAGCCGCGGGGGTGCTTCTCACCGCGCTGCGATCCGACCTGGTGCACGGTCACGTTGGGTGAGATTGGGGCGCGGAACGATTGCGCACGGTGACCGCCGTCAGTATGGTGACGCGACAGGAACCAGGGGTGGAGCTGGGCAAGGGCGAGCCCAGGGGCGAGGCAAGGGCGAGCAATGACTGACGAACGACCGTCTGACGACGAGCCGCAGTCCACCGCGTACGGACGCAGGGTGGGCGAACGGCTCCGCGCGATCCGGCGTCAGAAGCGGCTGTCGCTCCAAGATGTCGAGGCGAACTCGTCGCAGGAGTTCAAGGCGTCGGTGCTCGGAGCCTATGAGCGAGGGGAGCGCGCCATCTCGGTGCCGCGCCTGCAGCGCCTCGCGCGCTTCTACAACGTGCCGGTCGATCAGCTCCTGCCCCCGGACGAAGGGCCTGACTTCGAGGGCGGCGAGGTCATCGACCTCACTGATCGTCGCGGCGAGCGAGCCCCCGACAAGCTCGCGATCGACCTCACTCGGCTCGACGAGATCCGCGGTCCCGACGCGGAGATGCTGACGCGCTACCTGTCGATGATCCAGGTGCAGCGGCAGGACTTCAACGGCCGGGTGCTCACGGTGAGAGCGGACGACGTGCGCGCAATCGCATGCATCCTCGACGTCGAGGCCGATCAGGCCACGCGGCGGCTGGAAGACTTGGGTCTACGCCTTCCCCGACCCTGAATCCGCACGACACGCGCCGTTCGGCGTGTACGTCCACATCCCCTTCTGCGCGAAGCGGTGTGACTACTGCGCGTTCGCAACGTGGACCGATCGCATGCACCTCGTGGACGCCTACCTCGACGCCTGTATCGTCGAGCTCGACCGGGCGGCCCGCGGGGGGTTGCCGAACGCGACCAGCGTGTTCTTCGGAGGCGGCACGCCGTCGCTCGTCCCCGGGAACGACCTCGTCGCGCGTCCTCGACCACATCCCTCGCGTCGCCGACGCCGAAGTGACCGTGGAGTGCAATCCCGACACCGTCACGCTCGACCTGCTTCGCGAGTATCGGCGCGGTGGCGTCACGCGGCTCAGCTTCGGGGTGCAGTCGATGGTGCCGCACGTGCTCGCGTCGCTCGGCCGCACGCACGACTCTGCGAACGTCGTGACGTCCGTACGCGCGGCACGCGACGCGGGTTTCGACGCGTTCAACCTCGACCTCATCTATGGGGCGGCGGGGGAGTCGATCACCGACTGGAGCGTGACGCTCGAACAGGCGCTGTCACTCGACCCGCCGCACCTCAGCGCATACGGCCTCACGATCGAGGCGGGCACACCTCTCGCCGACATGCCCGAGCGCCATCCGGACGACGACGACCAAGCGGACAAGTACCTCGTTGCGGACCGCGCGCTCGCCGGCGCTGGCTTGCACAGCTACGAGATCTCGAATTGGGCGCGGCCCGGGTTCGAGTGCCGCCACAACCTTCTTTACTGGTCGCAGGGCGAGTACCTCGGCGTCGGCTGCGCGGCGCACTCGCACCGCGGGGCACGCGCTGGTGGAACGTCCGCACGCCGGACCGCTACATCGACGCGATCAGGAACGGGCAAGCGCCGGTCGCCGCGTCCGAGCATCTCGCCGACGCCGAGCGCCGCATCGAGGCGCTGCAGCTCGCGCTCCGCACGCGCGACGGTGTGCCCGCGGAGGCGTTGCCCGATGGTCTCGAGGACCTGGTCGAACGCCGTGGGGATCGAGTCGTGCTGACGGTGCGTGGCCGGCTCCTTGCCAACGAGGTTGCGCTGCGCCTCAGCTGATCGGGGGCAGCTCGAAGACCTGTCCGGGATAGATCAGGTCGGGCTCGGCCGCAACGCGGAGCCGGCCGCGGTTCATCTCGATCAGCGACTTCCAGTACGGGACGATGTCCGCGTCGGAAGGCGTTCGGCCGTGCGCTCTGAGCGTGTCCTCCGCGATCGACCAGAGGGTGTCGCCGGGGACCACCGTATGGGTCGCGGGAGACAGTGAGGGCGCGGCGGGCTTGACCGAAGGCGTCAGGTCCATCACCGGCGCCGGTCTCGTATCGGCGAGGACCATGACCGGCACCGGTGGTCGTGGGTCGCCACGTTCTTGCGCTCCGGCCGGCACCCCGGCGGCGAGCGTCAAAGTCATCGCCGCGACGGGCGCGATGAGCGGTCGCAACGACGGCACTGTGATGAGGATTGTGAGCCGCGTGAGCCTCGCCGCCTGCGACAAGGCGGCGATCGATGCCAGGAGGCCCAGTGTGAAGGCGTATGCCGCGAGGATCAGTCCCGCGGCGCGGGCCACGGCGAATGTCGCCGTCACCGGCCCCTCGTGTCTGAGCCACTCGTCGACCTGCGCTCGGGTGGCGCCCCTCGGTAGCGGCAGCGCGTCGCCCATGCGCCAGAGCAGCACCATCGCCGCGCCCGCGCCGATGGGGAGGACGACGAGCTGCAGCGCGGCTCTGACGCGCCTCACCCCGCACCTCCTTCGAGTGGCACGGCGGACCGATTGCCGTCACGGTCGACGAGCGTCAGTGATCCGCAGTGACCGTCCGGTGGCGCGAGCGAAGCGGTGTCGGCTTGCCGTGCGACCAGGCGCGCGGTGACGGACACTCCGGCGCTCGCCCACTCGTCGAACACGAAGATCTCGCCGGTGTCCGGACGGAGCAGCGCCGCGGTGTCGAGGCCGTCGCAGTCCCAGTCCGCGACTGCGATCGCATCGCCGGCGTCGCCGAGCTCGAAGCGCTGTTCGTCGACGACGATCGCGCCGCGTTCGATCGTGACCGCTTCGGGACACCCGTCACCGTCCACATCGTGCCGTTCGCCGCTACCGATCGGAGCCGGACACGGAATCGAGGTCGGCCACACTCGCGGCTGGATCGAGGTCGCGGTTGGGGTCGCGGCCGAGGTCGAGGCCGAGGTCGAGGTCGGGGCGGACGTCTCCACCAGTGCGATCGGAGCGGGCTGATCTCGGCTCGGTGCGCTGCTCGCGAACGCGGTGTGAGCCGCGAGGCCGGCCGTCGCAACCACGGCGATGAGCGCGGTGCCGGTCACCACGCGAACCGCAGCTCGCCGGCCGACGCGAGCGACCACGGCAGGGACGAGCCTCACCCGAGCCGGTGGCGCGGGCGTGGTCAGGGGCCTCGGCAGGCGGATCGGTCCACGGCTGGTCGGTTCGCCGGCGATCTCCGCCAAGAGGCTGGCGAGCGCCCTCGCCGAGGGTCGATGCGAGGGCGCGGGGTCGGTGGCGCGCTCGACCACGGCGCGCAACCGGTCGATGGTGTCGCGGTCCGCACCGATCGGTCTGAGCCTCGGGGGAGAGGCGTCATCGGGGAGCTTGTTCGCGAGGATCTCGCCGATGCCGGCGACATCGTCGGCAGGGGGCTCAGCTTCACCTCGAGTCGCGTCGGCGAAGCCGACGAGGACGACACGGCCGAGACCGTCGAGCAGCACGTGGTCGGCGGTGACGCGTCCGTGCGCGACCCCTCGGTCGTGAAGGTCGGCAACCGTCGTCGCGAGGCTCGCCCCGAGGCTCGCGAGCCGCTTCGGTGGTGCCGGGACGTCCGCGATGCTGCCGCCGCCGAGCCAGAAGGTGGTGAGGGTGGTTTCGGTGTCCGTGTCGTTGATGCCCAGCAGCTCGACCACCCCGGGGTGGCGGGCGGCGTCCAACATCTCGGCTTCGTGGCGAAGGCGCGCTCGTTCCTTGTCCTCGTGGCTCCGCTTGACCGCGACCGCGCGCCCATCCGCGCTCACCTCGACACTGACCCGCTCACTCATCCGCCGTGCTCCCCGCCTGTTCCCCCACTCCTGGTTCGGCTTCGCATCCAACCATGGGTCCGGGTAGAAAAGCAATGAAAAGACATGAAATGATCGCTGGGAGGGGCGCTGAGCAGGTTGTGTAGGCTCAGCGTCTCCGGGGCCGTTAGCTCAGTTGGCAGAGCACTTGCATGACGCGCAAGGGGTCAGGGGTTCAAGTCCCTTACGGCCCACCGGTTGGAGCACGCGGGCGAGCGTCAGACGCACACCCAGCAGTAGAGGGATTCGCCGTCGGCCCGGCCCGCCCGCACCAGGTCGATGAGCGCACGGAGCGCCCGTTCAGCCACCTCTTGGTTCGTGGTGGTGCCGAAGAAGTCATCGGGCCGGGCCCAGGTCGTCGCGACTGCCGCGATCTGGCTGTCACCGAGCGAGGCCAGAGCGTCTTGAAGCGAGCTCGTGACCGCGACGATCAGCCTTTCGCCGCCGTCCTTGAAGGCAGTCACTCCGCCTGTGGGATCCCGCAAGACCTCGTCGAATGTCCGACCGGTCAGGACCAGCTCGAGCTTGCCCATCCAGGTGGTCGGTTCCATGCCGGGCAGGGTCACGGTCCGGTGGCGGGCCGCCGAGCTCGGGCCTCCGGGCCAGTCGAGCGCCGCTCGGGCGTCTGCAGCTGATGCGGCGGTGAAGTAGTCGCACAGAAGAGCCACATCGGACAGGGTGCCCATTCGCCACCTCTCGCGAAAAGCACCCAGCTCAGGACGTGCTCCCCGGCAACCCCTCGACGATCGCGTCGTGGGCAGCGCTGCTCGCCGCGACCTCCGCGGCGAGCGTCACCGCGTCGGCCGCGTCGACATCCTCCTTCCCGAGTGGCAGGGCCATCCTGCGTCGTCGCACCGGCTCGCGTGCACCTCAGGCGGCGGACGTCGTCGCCGGCCTCGGCGTGATGACCTTCGACGGCGTGCTGGCCCCCCGGACGATCCGCGATCGCTGACATCTGGGGTCGGTAGCGTCGAGGCGTGGCGGAGGCGAACACGGCGCAAGCCCATCACTGGAACGTCGAAGCCGGTCCGGGCTGGGTTGCAAGGCAGCTGCAGCTCGATCGCATGCTCGAACCGGCCGGCGAGCGAGCACTGCAGACGGCGCGCCCTGCGACCGGGGACCGCGCTCTCGACGTGGGGTGCGGATGCGGGGCGACGACGATTGCGCTCGCCGATCGGGTGGGCCCCTCTGGCCACGTCGTCGGCGTGGACATCTCCGAGCCCATGCTTGCCCGGGCCCGCGAGCGCTGCGACGCCCTCGGTCTCACGAATGTCGAGCTGCTGCGCGCGCTGACGCGCAGCAGGCCGCGATCCCCGGCGGGAACGACCTCGCGTTCTCTCGCTTCGGGATCATGTTCTTCGACGATCCCGTCGCCGCGATGAGGAACATCGGGCAGTCCCTGCGCGGCGGCGGACGGGTCGCGTTCATCTGCTGGCAGGCGCGTGACCGCAACCCGTGGATGGGCATCCCGATGGCCGCTGCCCTCGAGCACGTCCCGCCTCCGCCGCCGCTTCCGCCGGATGCTCCCGGCCCATGGGCCTTCGCGGACCCGGATCGCGTCACGACGATCTTGACCAGTGCGGGATTCGCCGAGGTCGTCATCGAGCCCTTCGAGCACGAGCTGCTCGTCGGCGGCGCCTCGACCCTCGACGACGCGGTGGCCTTCGCGATCGACTCCGGCTCGGTGCGCGGCGTGCTCGGCGACGTCGCGAGCACCACCCGCGCGGGTGTCCGAGTCGATCAGAGCCGCGTTCGAGCCGTACGTCGGTGGCGACGGGGTGCGCCTCGCGTCGGCCGCGTGGGTCGTGCACGCCAGGTGGACGACGTGAGGTCGACAGTGACTGAGACTTCCTTCCACCGCCGGCAGCGCGCGATGGGCGCGCTCGTCGGGGCGATTGTCGGCGACGCGCTCGCGGCGCCCTTCGAGGGTGAGCCCGGGGGCGCCTACACCCGCCGGTTCCCGCGACCCGTGCTCACCGGTCACGGCGAGATGGTCGGTGAGGGCCGGTGGGGGGCACACACAGAGATGGCGTTGCTGGTCGCCCACTCGCTGCTCGGCCGCGACGGTCTCGACGAGGAGGACCTCGTCGCCAGGGGGCTCGGCGGGGATCCCGTCACGCGGACGGTCCCTGCGGCGATCGCGTTCGCGCACCGCGGCAAAGCCTGCACGACCGAGGCCGCCGAGCGGCTCTGCCGGATGACCACCGACGCGCCCAGGGTGGTCGCGGCGTGCGTGGCCCTGCACCTCGCGCTCGCCGACGCGCTCAACGGGGATACGGACCTGACGACATTCGGGAACGCGAGCTCATTTTCGGAAGCCGTCGTTCGCGAGATCGACGTCGGCGGCGACGTGCGCGCGACAGGAAGCATCACTGGCGCGCTTGCGGGCGCCCACTGGGGAATCGGCGCGATACCGGCTCGCTGGGCCTCACCGCTTCACGGCGACGATCCCGACGGCGACGCGGGTGGGCGCGACATCGTCGCATTGCGCGCGCTTGCCGTTCGCCTCGCTGACCTGGATCCCGAGAACAACGTCGAGGAGCCCGAATGGCCAGCGCGCGGACCGCACCTCGTCGACCCGCGCGGCCTCTGGGTCGCTGACCTCAATGGGGCTGCTCGCTCGCACGAGGTCGTCCCGGGCGCCCACGTGGTCTCGCTCAGCCGGGCGGGCGACCGGCCGCGCCAGCCGCATTGGCGGCGCTTCTACCTCGTCGACTCCGAAGACCCGCGGGAGAACATCGCGCTCGACGCGGTGCTGGAGGACGTCGTGGGTACGGTCACCGCATGCATCGACGCGGGCGAGCCTGTCGTGGTGCACTGCTACGCGGGTGAGTCGCGCACCGGACTCGTCCTCGCGCGCGTGGCTCATGCAGCGCGATGGCTTGACCGAACCGGAGGCGACGGCCGCGGCACGCGAGCTGTGGCCGCACCTGAAGACGTGGAACTCGGCGTTCACCGAAGCGCTCCGACGCCGGGAGCCGTCCGGCACGGTGCGCTGAGAGTTCGGAGGTTCGGGTGGCGGAGTGGTACTACATCGAATCCGGGCAGACGCGAGGCCCGGTCGACGACGAAGCGATCAGAGTGCTCGCCTCGGTCGGACGGCTGACGCCCGCATCGCAGCTGATGCAGGCCGGCTCTTCGCAGTGGTCGACGCTCGGCGCGTTCGAAGGTCAGCTCGGTCTGCAGCACAGCGCGACGAGTGGCTACGGGCCGGTCGGCGCGCCACCACCGCCGCCTCCTCCGGGTCAGATCCCGCCGCCCCCGGGGTACGGCGTGCCGCCGCCGGGGTACGCGCCCCCGCCGCCCGGCTACGGCACGGCGACCGGGTACGGCTCGGGCCGTGGGCCGTACACCGCCTTCGGGCGCGCACTCTCGCCGTGGTGGAAGCGCGCCGTCGCATTGATCATCGACTCGATCGTCGTGGGCATCCCGACGAGCATCATCTCCAATGCGTTCGGCGGGGGGATCGAGACCCGCACTGTGGACGGAGAGACGCGCTTCGAGGTCCACAACGGCGGGTTGATCATCCCGCTGGTCGTCGGCCTGCTGTACTACGCGCTGCTCAACGGCGGACCGAAAGGTCAGACCGTCGGAAAGATGGCGCTGCGCATCCAGGTCCGCGACATCGACACCGGAGGGTCGATCGGTGTCGGGCGAGGTTTCGGACGCCAGCTGATCATCTACGTGTTCACCCTGGCGTGCGTGATCCCGCTGCTCCTCGACTACCTCTCCCCGCTGTGGGACCCGAAGCGCCAGGCCTGGCACGACAAGGTCGTGCGCAGCGTCGTCGTCGACGTCGAGTAGCAACGAGTCAGCCCATCGGTACGCTCAGCCCATCGGTACGCTCGAAAGGGTGAGCGCGGGCGACTACCCGGCAGAGTGGGAGGCGGATGTCGTCCTGACCGACGGCGGAACCGTGCACGTCCGGCCTGTGCGGCCCGTCGACGCCGATCGCCTGGTTGCCTTTCACGGCCGGCTCTCGCATCAGAGCATCTACTACCGCTTCTTCAGCCCTCGCCCGCGCCTCAGCCGGGAAGACGTCACCCGGTTCACGACCGTCGACTACGACGACCGCATGGCACTCGTCGCGTTGCTCGGCGATGACCTCATCGGCATCGCGAGCTATGACCGGTGGCCGGGCCGCAGGGAAGCCGAAGTCGCGTTCACCGTCGACGACGAGCACCAAGGGCGCGGCGTCGCGACGGTGCTGCTCGAGCATCTCGCCGTGATCGCCCGCTCGCATGGGATCACGCGCTTCACCGCGGAGGTCCTGCCCGAGAACCGCAAGATGCTCTCGGTCTTCAAGCGCGCCGGCTTCGCGGCGAAGAGCCAATTCGCTGACGGCGTCGTCGAAGTCGAGATGGGCATCCTCGAGACCGATGCCGCGCTCGAGGCGATGCACGAGCGGGAGCATGTCGCCGAGGCGCGTTCAGTCGCGCGGCTGCTGGCCCCGCGGACGATCGCGGTCATCGGTGCCGGAGCGCGGCGGGGCACGGTCGGGCACGAGACCCTCCGCAACCTGATCGCACATGGGTTCACCGGCGCCGTCTATCCCGTTCATCCCACTGCGCACAGCGTGGCGAGCGTGCGCGCGTGGCCCACCATCCTCGACGTGCCCGACGACATCGACCTCGCGATCATCGCGGTGCCGGCAGGCGAGGTCATCAAGGTCGTCGAGCAGTGCGCACGCAAGCGCGTGCGGGGCTTGATCATCCTCTCTGCCGGATTCGCGGAAGCGGATGAGGAGGGTGCGCGCACCGAGCACGAGCTCGTGTCGATCGCACACCGCCACGGGATGCGAGTGCTCGGTCCGGCGAGCATGGGTGTGATCAGCACCGTGCCCGAGGTGTCGATGTACGCGACGTACGCGCCGGTCACGCTGATCCCCGGGCGAGTCGCGTTCTCGAGCCAGTCCGGCCCGCTCGGAGTAGCCCTGCTCGAGCAAGCGCACCGTGCCGGCGTGGGCATCTCCCACTTCGTCGCGTTGGGCAACAAGGCCGACGTGAGCACGAACGACTTTCTCCAATACTGGGAGGGCGACGCATCGACGTCTGTGCTCGCGCTGCACATCAGCTCGTTCGGCAACCCGCGGAAGTTCACGCGCATCGCGCGGCGGGTGTCGAAGACAAAGCCCATCGTCGCGGTGAAGACCGGGGGTGGTGAAGCCGAAACGACCGTGGACGCACTCTTCCGCCAGACCGGGATCATCCCGGTGGGCGGAATAGGCGAGCTGTTCGACGTCGCTCGGGTGCTCGACACCCAGCCATTGCCCCCGGGTGACCGTGTCGCCGTGCTCAGCAACGCTCACGGCGCGCACGCCCTCGCGCAGGCGGCGCTCCCCGGAGCCGGGCTGCGACTCGCGGAGCTCAGTGCCGACACCCGCGCCCATCTCGCGTCGATCCTGCCGAAGGGCGCGTCAGTTGCGAACCCGGTCGACCTGACATTCACCGCCGAGCCCGCCGACTACGACGCCGCGTTGCGCGCCACGCTCGCCGACCCGAACGTCGACGCCGCAGTCGTGATCTTCGCTTCTGCGCTTCCCGAGAAGCACCGTGACGTCGCCGACGTGATCGTGGCCGCCCACGCCGCGCATCCCAGCAAGCCCGTGCTCGCGAGCGTGCTCGGTGTTGAGGATCGTGGGCTGCGCGATCGTGCCGGGCACGTCGTCCCCGCGTTCGCCTTCCCCGAGACCGCAGTGACGACGCTCGGTCGCGTCGCTGAGCACGCCGCATGGAAGCGGCGGCCCGAGGACACGCTGCCCGACGCCTCGATGCTCGGCATCGACCTCGATCGCGCCGGAGCGTTGATCGTGCATGCGCTCGAGGTGCGCCCGACCGGCACCTTGCTCCCGTGGTCGATCGCCGCGGAGGTGCTCAAGGTGTTCGGCATCGGGGTCGCACCAGGTGTCGCGGTGGCCGCGCTCGACGACGCGCTGGCCGCCCGCGCGGCACCTCGGTTACCCGGTGGCGCTGAAGGCGACGGGCATGCAACGCCTTGGTCGTTCCGAGGCCGCCGGAGTCGCGCTCGACCTCCACGACGACGACGCGCTGCGCGGTGCGTATCGGCGCATGAGCGATTCGCTCGGCCCCGGCATGAGCGAGGCGCTCGTCCAAAGGATGATCGCGCCCGGGCTCGAGACCGCGGTCGGCATCACCCACGACCCGACGTTCGGACCGGTCGTCACGTTCGGCCTCGGCGGGGCGTTCGCGGCGGCGATCGCGGACGTGGCGAAGCGGGTCACGCCGCTCACCGACAGCGACGCCTCGGACCTCCTGCGTTCGGCGCGGGCGTGGGGTGTGCTCGAAGGCAGTGACTACGCGGTCGCCGCCGTGGAAGACCTCCTTGTGCGCGTCGGCCTCCTCGCCGATCTCCTCCCCGAGATCGCACAGCTCACGATGAACCCGGTGCTCATCTCGACGACCGCCGCAACCGCAGTCGATGTGTCGATCCGGGTGGCGCCCGCGCGTCCCGACCCGAGTCCGTCGGTGCGCCGGATGCTCAGGCCGGTTCCCGCGGAAGCCCCAGCACCCTTTCCCCGATGATGTTGCGAAGCACGTTCGAGGTGCCGCCCATGATCGTGTACGCGGGGGAGTAGCTGAACCCCTTCGCCAGTCGTCCCCACAGCATCGCGTTCGGGCCGACAACCTGAGCCACGAAGTCCGCGACCCGCTGCTCGTGCTCGGTGCAGAACGTCTTGGTCGCGGCCGAGAACGACTTCGGCGCCTGCCCCATGACCTCCCTCAACACGAGCAGTCGGCCGATGCGATAGCCCGATTCGAGCGCGGCGATCTGCTGGCGGACGATCGGATCGGTCGTGTCGGCCTCTCGGCGCCCGAGCTGATACAGCGCGAAGTTGGAGAGCAGGCGGTCGATTCCCCCCCGTTCGTGCTCGAGCTGGCGCATCGTCTGCTTCCACGATCCACCCTCCTCGCCCACGAGGTTCGCCGCGGGGACGCGCACGTCCTCGTAGAAGACCTCGCAGAAGTGGCGGTTGGTCGTCATGTCCGTGATCGGGTTGATCGTGATGCCCGGCGAGTCGAGCGGCACGATGAGCTCGCTGATCCCCGCGTGCGGCGGCCCGTCGGTCGACGTGCGGCAGATCAGGTAGCAGTAGTTCGCCGTCTCGCCGAAGCTCGTCCAGATCTTCTGGCCGTCGATGACGTAGGTGTCGCCGTCACGCACGGCGCGGCGTACGCAGCGACGCGAGGTCCGAGCCCGCGTCGGGCTCGCTCATCCCGATGCACCACCCGGTCTCGCCGCTGATGATGCCCGGAAGGAACTTGCGCTTCTGCTCCTCGGTTCCGTAGGCGAGGATCGATGGCCCCATCTGGCGATCGGCGAACCACGACCCTGCGATGGGCGCCCCCTTGGCGATCAAGGTCTCGGTGACGACGAACCGTTCGAGCACCGTGCGACCGCCGCCGCCCCACTCGACCGGCCACGTCATGCCGAGCCAGCCGCGCCGTCCGAGCTCACGCGCGAACTCACGCGAATAGCCGTTGATCCACGCGTCGTCGTGCTCGCCGTACTCCACGATCGCCTTGTCGGCGACCTCCTCGGCCTCGGCGCGCAGCGCCAGCAGCTCGGTTGACCACTCGAAGTCCACGTCGCGATCGTAGGGGGAGTGCACGTCGCGGCTTACCCTGTGGTCGTCTGGACAGGGAGGCGCACATGAAGAAGCCGCTTCTGATCGTCGGAGGCTCGCTGCTTGCACTGATCGGCCTCGGAATCCTGGTGGGGGGCGTGGCCTTGCTCGTGCTGTTCGGCACGGACGGGGAGATCGAGTCGGGCAGCCACCCGGTCGCGGCGACCGGCCGGGCGCTCGTGTCCGAAGCGACGGAGATCGTGGATTCGGCTCCGATCGACGCGGGTGGCGGGGTGCGGCTCCGCGTCTCGGTCGAGCCCACGAACGGCAAGGAGGTGTTCGTCGGGATCGGGCCTGCGGACGACATCGACACGTTCCTCGACGGCGTGGCGATCGACGAGATCGCTGACTTCGAGCTGCGGCCCTACCGGCTCGAGACGACCCCGATCCCAGGTGAGGCGGTGCCTGGAGATCCGAACGACGAGAGCTTCTGGCACGCGGCAGCGTCGGGTACTGAGGGCGCGGCCATCGACTGGAAGGTCGAGCCGGGCACCTTCCGGCTGGTGGTCATGAACGTCGACGCGTCGCCCGGCGTCGAAGCCGACGGCAAGGTCGGGGTGAAGGTGCCCTTCACCGTGCCCGCGGGCATCACCGCCGTCGTGCTGGGAGTCGTGCTCGCCGGCGTTGGGGTGCTGCTCCTCGTGCTCGGGTTGCGAGCCCCCAGCGCGCCCAGGCGCACAGCGTCGGGCCTCCCTCCCGGTGCGCCGCTCCCGCCGCCCCCGCCGCAGCCGGAGTGACTACATCCGGTCGACGATCGCCTGCGCGAACTCCGAGCACTTGACCTCGGTCGCGCCGTCCATGAGGCGGGCGAAGTCGTAGGTGACGATCTTGTCGGCGATCGTGGCCTCGATCGACTTGATGATGAGGTCGGCCGCACCTTGCCATCCGAGGTGCTCGAACATCATCACGCCCGACAGGATCACCGAGCCGGGGTTCACCTTGTCCTGCCCGGCATACTTCGGCGCGGTGCCGTGCGTCGCCTCGAACACGCCGTGCCCAGTGACGTAGTTGATGTTGCCGCCGGGCGCGATGCCGATTCCGCCGACCTGCGCAGCGAGCGCGTCGGACAGGTAGTCGCCGTTGAGGTTCGGCGTCGCGATCACGTCGAATTCCGAGGGGCGAGTCAGCACTTGCTGCAGCGTGATGTCCGCGATCGTGTCCTTCACGAGGATCTTGTCGCCCGGGTTGCCGCCGCAGTCGTCCCAGCCGACCGCGACGTCGCTGAACTCTTCGCGCACGAGGTCGTAGCCCCACGCGCGGAAGGCGCCTTCGGTGAACTTCATGATGTTGCCCTTGTGCACCATCGTCACCGACTTACGGTTGCGGTTCACGGCGTAGTGCAACGCCGCGCGAATGAGTCGCTTGGAGCCGTACTCGCTGATCGGCTTCAGACCGAAGCCCGAATCGGGTCGCACGTTCCAGCCGAACTCGCTCTTCACGAAGTCGGCCAGCTTCTTCGCCTCGGGGGTGTACGCCTCGAGCTCCATGCCCGCGTACACGTCCTCGGTGTTCTCGCGGAAGATCACCATGTCGACGAGCTCGGGATGCTTCACCGGCGACGGAACGCCCGCGAAGTACCGCACGGGTCGTAGGCACACGTAGAGGTCGAGGATCTGGCGGAGTGCGACGTTGAGCGAGCGGATGCCGCCGCCGATGGGTGTGGTCAGTGGGCCTTTGATGCCGATGAGGTGGTCGCGGAACGACTGCACTGTGTCTTCGGGCAGCCAGTCGCCGGTCTGATTGAACGCCTTCTCGCCGGCGAGCACCTCTTTCCAGGCGATGGTCTTGCCGTACTTCGCGGCTGCGGCGTCGAGCACGAGCTGGGATGCGGGCCAGATGTCGACGCCGGTGCCGTCGCCCTCGATGTAGGGGATGATCGGCTCGTCGGACACGTTGAGCGATCCGTCGGCGTTCTGCGTGATCTTCTCGGCCATGCGGCACTCTACGCTGCCCGCCGTGATCGTCCGCCCGGTGCTCGAAGCCGAGTACGACGCGCTCGGCGAGCTCACCGTGGCCGCGTACAAGGCGATCCCCGACGCTCCGCACGAGGCAACCGACGGGTACGAGGACGAGCTGCGCGATGTCGCCCGACGGGTGATGGTGGGTGCACAGGTCGTCGTCGCCGTGACCGACGACGGGGTGCTCGCTGGTGGCGTGACCTATGTGCCCGACCACGCCAACAAGCTCGCCGAGTTCGAGGATCCCGACGCGGCTGGTATCCGGATGCTCGCGGTGTCGCCCGCCCACCAAGGCGCGGGCGTGGGCTCCGCCCTCACCGCATGGTGCGTCGATCGGGCACGCGCGACCGGCCGCAAGCGGATCATCCTCCACACCATCAAGTGGATGACGACCGCGCATCGCATCTACGAGCGGGCCGACTTCGAGCGGACCCCGTCTCTCGACTGGGAGCCGATTCCCGGCTTTCTGCTCATGGCGTTCGTGAAGGAGCTGTGATGTCGCGATGAGGGCGGTCGTTCTCGAGTCGTACGGCGAGCCCGAGGTCCTCGAGATCCTCGACATCCCCGAGCCGACGCCTGGCCCCGACGAGGTCATCGTCGAAGTCGCCGCGTCGGCCCTCAACCGCGCTGACCTGTTGCAGCGGCGAGGCGGGTATCCCGGGCCGAAGCTCGTGTACGGCGGAAAGACGTTCGACATCCCGGGGATGGAGCTCTCTGGTCGCGTCGTCGAGACGGGTGCGCGCGTCACGGAGTTCGCCATCGACGACGCGGTGATGGCGATCGTCAGTGGCGGCGGCTACGCAGAGAAGGTCGCGGTGCACGAGCGGCAGCTGCTCTCGGTCCCGTTCAGCGTGCCGACGCGTGATGCCGCCGCGATCCCCGAGGTCTTCATCACCGCCTGGGACGCGCTCGTCGTGCAAGGTGGGCTCACGTCCGGGCGCGTCGCCCTCGTCCACGCAGGCGCGTCCGGTGTCGGCACGGCGGCGATCCAGATCGTGAAGGCCATCGGCGGGCGCATCGTCGTCACGGCGTCGACGGGCAAGGTCGAGGCCTGCGAGGCGTTGGGTGCCGACCGGGCCGTGGACTACACGAATGAGGACTTCGTCGCTGCGGCCCTCGAATTCACCGGCGGGCGGGGCGTCGACGTCGTGCTCGATGTGATCGGCGGCGACTACCTCGAGCGCAACCTGGACGCGCTCGCGGCGCAGGGCACGATCGTGCAGGTGGGCGCCATGGGCAGCGGCTCAGCGACGTTCACGCTCGGGAAGATGCTCTACAAGCGCGCTCGCCTGATCGGCACGGTGCTACGCGCTCGGCCGCTCGAGGAGAAGGCCGCGATCAGCCGGCGGTTCGGACGTGAAGTCGTGCCGCTCTTCGATCAGGGACTGCTGGAGCCGGTCATCGATCGGCGGTTCCCACTCGACGATGTCGTCGAGGCGCATCGCTACATGGAGTCGAACGCCAACGTCGGCAAGATCGTGCTCGACGTCGCGGGGTAGCTACGTCGTGGGGTGGCTACCGCGCGTCGACGGGCACGTAGTCGCGCAGCGGGGGGCCGACGTACGCCTGGCGCGGCCGCGAGATCTTCTGGTCCTTGTCGCCGAGCAGCTCGACCCAGTGTGCGAGCCACCCTGAGGTGCGGGGGATCGCGAACAGCACGGTGAACATCTCGAGCGGGAAGCCCATGGCTTGGTAGATGAGCCCCGAGTAGAAGTCGACGTTGGGGTAGAGCTTGCGGCTCACGAAGTAGTCGTCGTTGAGCGCGACCTCTTCGAGCTTGAGCGCGATGTCGAGCAACGGGTTCATGCCCGTCACCTCGAACACCTCGTAGGCCGCCTTCTTGATGATCGTGGCCCGCGGGTCGTAGTGCTTGTACACGCGGTGCCCGAAGCCTTGGAGCCGGTCCTTTCCCTGCTTCACCGACTCGATGAACGCGGGCACGTTGTCGGCCGAGCCGATCTCGGTGAGCATCCGTACGGCGGCCTCGTTCGCGCCACCGTGCAGCGGGCCGTACAGCGCGGCGGCAGCAGCGGCGCACGCGGAGTACGGATCGGCGTGCGCCGAGCCGACGACCCGCATCGCCGTCGTACCGCAGTTCTGCTCGTGCTCAGCGTGGAGGATGAACAGCAGGTCGAGCGCGCGCACCAACGTCGGATGCGGCTCGTACTCGCCGATCTTCCACATCATGTTGAGGAAGTTCGCCGGGAAGCTGAGCGTGTTGTCGGGATAGACGAACGGAAGCCCGACACTGAAGCGGTGACAGCACGCAGCAAGCGTCGGCATCTTCGCGATGAGTCGGAGGATCTGCTTGTCGCGCGACTCGAGGTCGAAGATGTCCTTCGCGTCGTTGTAGAAGGTCGAGAGCGCGGCAACGGTGGACACGAGCATCCCCATCGGGTGCGCGTCGTAGTGGAACCCGTCCATGAACCGCTTGCGCATGTTCTCGTGGATGAACGTGTGGTGCGTGACGTCGGCCGTCCAAGCGGCCATCTGCTCTGCGTTGGGGAGCTCGCCGTTGAGCAGGAGGTACGCGACCTCGAGGTAGCTCGACTTCTCGGCGAGCTGCTCGATCGGGTAGCCGCGGTAGCGCAGGATGCCCGCGTCGCCGTCGAGGTAGGTGATGGCACTGGCACACGCCGCCGTCGACAAGAACGCCGGGTCGTACATGCGGAGATCGGGGTCGAGCTCTCGCAGCTTGGATGACGGGAACACACCGTTGGTGATGTCGACCGTGATCTCTTTGCCAGTGCGATTGTCGATGATGGTGATGGTGTCAGCCACCCTCGTAGCCCCCTTGATCGTCTCCGTTCCACAGTACCGGCGCGTTCCGCGGACCGCGCTTGGCGCCCCCCGCTCGCTTCACAGCCCCGTCTGTGTCACAGCGGAGAGTTGTCGTGCTTCCGGCCCACGAGGGACTCCCGCTTGCTGTCGAGCATCGCGAGGGCGTGTGCGATCTCCGCACGCGTGTGGGCGGGCTCGATCACAGCGTCCACGTACCCTCTTTCGGCGGCGACGAACGGGTTGAGCAGGCGCTCCTCGTAGTCGGCCTCGAGCTCGGCGCGCTCTTCGGGCGAGGCCCGTCGGTGGAGGATCTCGATCGCGCCTTTCGCCCCCATGACAGCGAGCTCGGCAGTGGGCCATGCGAGGCAGAGGTCGTTCCCCATGGTCTTCGAGTCCATGACGATGTACGCGCCGCCGTACGACTTGCGCACGATCAGGCAGATGCGGGGGACCGTCGCCCGCGCGTACGCGAACGCGAGCTGCGCGCCATGACGGATCATCCCCCGCCACTCGAGGTCCTTCCCGGGATAGAAGCCCGACGTGTCCACCAACGTGATGATCGGCAGGTTGAACGCGTCACAGAAGCCCACGAACCGTGCGCCCTTCTGCGACGCCGGGATGTCGAGGGTGCCCGCGATGGCGATCGGCTGGTTGGCGACGAGCCCGACCGGCCGCCCGGCGATGGTCGCGAACGCCGTCACGAGGTTCGGTGCCCAACGCGGTCTGAGCTCGACCAGCTCGCCGTCATCGACGATCGAGGCGATCACCGAGCGCACGTCGTAGCTGCCCGTCGACGCCGCGGGGAGGAGGTCGCCCGCCTCGGGCGTGAGCCGGTCGGCCGGATCGTCGGTCGGCCAGCGAGGCGGCGCCTCGTCCGCATGCGCAGGGAGGTAGGACAGGAGCAGCTCGACCATCTCGGTCGCGACCTCGACGCTGTCGACGACGAGCGACGCCGCGCCGGTGTGCCGCGCATGCACGTGCGCCCCGCCGAGCTCGGCGGAGTCGATGCGGACACCCGTGAACTCCGTGACCATCGTCGGCCCGCTCACGAACGCGTACGAGTCGCTCGTCATCACCACGAGGTCGGCGAGCCCGAGCAGCAACGCGGGGCCGGACACTGCGGGCCCCGTCACGACCAGGACGATCGGCACGATGCCCGAGCAGTCGGCGAGGGCGCGGGCTGCCAGGCCCCATCCGTGGAGCGCGGCCATGCCCTCGACGATGTCGGCCCCGCTCGACGCGATGTAGCCGACGAGGGGGATGCGCTCGGCGAGCGCGGTGTGCGCGGCGATCGCGATGGACTCTCCGTCGTCCGGGCTGAGCGCGCCCCGGCGATCGGAGGGGTCGATCTCGAGCACGACCGCCGGACGGCCGCCGATGTCGTCGACTCGCGCGGTCACGCAGCCCTTCGTGCCGGCCCTCATCGCAACGCGCACGAGCGCGAAGTTACGTCGGCGAGGGGATCGCGAGGTGCAAGCCGGGCTGATCGGTCGCCTGGGCCCGCACCACGGACCTCACGATGCCGGCGACGCCTTCCGCTTGGGGCGAGAGCATCCCCCGGCGGCGGTACGCGAGGCCGACGCTGCGGCGGGCGAGCCCGCGCACCGCCATCCGCTTCCAGGTGCCGCTCGTCATGCCGGGGACCGCGGTCGCCGGCAGCACCGCGGCGCCGAAACCCTGGAACGCGAGCGAGGCCGCGAGTCGCACGCCGTCGAGCTCGGCTTGCGGTTGCAGCCGGACGCCTGCCCTGGCCGCCTGCACCTCCAGCTCGTCGCGGAGGGCCGTCCCCGGGGCGCTGAGGAGGAGGGGGTAGTCGCCGAGCTGCGCCAGCGAGACCCGCTCGCGCTTGGCGAGGGGGTGGTCGGCCGGGGCGACGAGGACGAGGTCCTCCTCGAAGAGCAGCTCGGTGGCGAGGTCGACGTCGTCTACGGGGAGGTTCACCACGGCGAGGTCGAGGTGGCCCGAGAGCAGCTGGAGCGACAGGGAGGTCGTGCTCGCCTCGACGACCACCGTGTGGATCCGGGGATGTTGCTCCCGGAGGCCGTCGAGCAGACCCGCGACCAGCCAGCGGGCGGTCGTCCCGATGACTCCGAACCGCACGTCGCCGCTGAGCTCGGTGCCGAGCTTGGCGACGTCCGAGCGGATCGCCTCGAGCTCGGCGAGCACCCGTCGGGCGCGCCCGACCACCGCGGCCCCCTCGACCGTGAGCCGTCCGTTGTGCCGGTCCACCAGGGTCGCGCCGAGCTCCCGCTCGAGCCGGGCGACGTGGGCCGACACGTTGGACTGCACGGTGTGGAGGGCCTTCGCCGCGCTCGAGAACGTCCCGTGCTCGCCCACGGCCACGAGTGCCTGGAGCTGGCGCACGTCCACAGAGCCATTGTGTCACGGCCCCATCGCCAAAAGCGATGGGGAACTCCAGAGATAACTATTGGACAGATTGTGCCATCAAACGGCATACTGACCGTCACAAGATCGAAGTGGACCAAGTCCCCCCTTGGATCCACCTCGATGTGAGCCCACCGAAGCGGTCCCCCCACCGCAGGGCTCCAGGTTGAGAGGGCCGGCCAACCCCCCAAGGGCCGGCCCTTTCCCGTTTTGCTCGTGTCTCATAGGTTGGCGTCGTGGCTGAGGTAGCAGCGATCTTCGACTTGGACCGGACGTTGCTGGCCGGCGCGAGCGGTCCGATCATCAGCGAGCGCGCTGCGGGATGCCGGCGTGATCTCGAACCGGTCGATCCCCGGCGAGAACCTGCTCTACGGCCTGTTCAACCGGATCGGGGAGACCCTGCCGAGCATGGCCCTCGCCCGGCAGGCCGCGACTGTCGCGCGCGGCTGGCGCCAGTCGGTCGTCGACGAGGCCGCGAAGCAGGCCGCGGAGCTGCTCCTGGACAGGGTGCAGCCGAGGGCACGGGCGATCATCGACCAGCACCGGCGTGAAGGACGTCTCCTGGTGCTCGCGACGACGACGCCGTACGACCTCGTGAAGCCGCTCGCCGACCTCCTCGGGTTCGACGACGTGGTCGCGACGCGGTACGGCGTCGCCGACGACGGCACGTACAACGGCACGATCGTCGGCAACTTCGTGTGGGCGAACGGCAAGCTCGCCGCCGTCCGTAGATGGGCGGACGAACGCGGGGTCGACCTCGCGAACAGCTACTTCTACTCGGACAGCGTGTACGACACGCCCCTGCTTTCGGCGGTCGGTCACCCCGTCGTGGTCAACCCCGACCCACGGCTGCGTCTCGTGGCCTCCGCCCGAAGGTGGCCTACGCTGCACCTCGACGTGCCTGACGGTGTCCCCGAAATTCCTCGGCATCGAGCCGCAACAGGTCGCGATGGCGTTCACGCGGCCAGAGTTCATCCTTTACGCGCGGTTCGACATCGCGGGAGTCGAGCGCATCCCGAAGCGTGGTCCGGCGATCATCGTCGCCAATCACCGCAGCTACTTCGACGGCGTCGCGATGGCGATGCTCGTCGCGAAGAGCGGGCGTACCGTGCGTTTCCTCGGCAAGAAGGAAGTGTTCGACGTGCCGATCGTCGGACAGCTGGCCACGGTGTTCGGTGGCATCCGCGTCGACCGGGGCACGGGATCGGACGAGCCGCTGAAGGCGGCGGTCGCCGCGCTCGATGCCGGCGACCTCGTTGGGATCATGCCCCAGGGCACCATCCCGCGCGGTCCCGCCTTCTTCGACCCGGTGCTGAAGGGTCGGTGGGGCGCGGCTCGGCTCGCGCACATGACGCGCGTTCCTGTGATCCCGGTCGGGATGTGGGGAACGGAGAAGGTGTGGCCGCGGAACGCGCGGCTGCCCAACATGTTGAACGTGACGAATCCGCCGACGATCCGTGTGCGCATCGGCCCGCCGGTCGAGCTCAAGTACAAGAACGTCGACAAGGACACCGAACGCATCATGGAGGCGATCATGGCGTTGCTGCCCGCCGAAGCGCGTGAGCAGCACGAGCCGACCGCCGAGGAGCTGCGCCTCACCTATCCGTCGGGCTACAAGGGCGATCCGACGAACGAGACGACGAGGCGTCCGGGCACGGACTGACGGTCGCGTCCGGCGGGGTCTGTCCGAGGATGTCGAAGTCAGTTTGGTGACGGGGCGATCGAACTCGAAGTAGGGCCACGGCTCGATGGCCACGGGAGCCAATGCGAGATGCACCCGGCGCTGCTCGCCGAGCAACGCTTGGTTCGCGACGCATCGGGTCAGCCTCTCCACGCGCGGATGATGTTGAGCGCGCTGCCGGCCTTGAACCACTCGATCTGCTCATCGGAGAACGTGTGGTTGCAGAAGAACTCGATCGTCGTGCCGTCCGGCTTCGTGATCGTGCACCGCACCGGCGTGTCGGGCGCGAGCGACGTGAGGTCGCGCACCGAGATGCGATCGTCCTCACCGATCTGGTCGTAGGTCGCGGGATCCGCGAACGTCAGCGGCAGGAGGCCCTGCTTCTTGAGGTTCGTGTCGTGGATGCGGGCGAAGCTGCGAGCGAAGATCGCCCGGCCGTTGCGGAACCTCGGCTCCATGGCGGCGTGCTCGCGTGACGAGCCCTCGCCGTAGTTCTGATCGCCGACTGCACACCACGCGACGCCCGCCTCGCCGTAGTGCTTGGCGATGTCGGGGAACGCACGCGTCGTGCCGTCCAGCTGGTCCTTGCCCTCACCGGTCGTGCCGGTGAACGCGTTGACGACGCCGAGGAAGAGGTTGCCGCTGATGTTCTCGAGGTGGCCTCGATACGTGAGCCACTTGCCTGCGGCCGAGATGTGGTCGGTGGTGCACTTGCCCTTGGCCTTCATGAGCACGGGCATGTCGGTGAGGTCTTTGCCGTCCCAGACCGGGAACGGCTCGAGCAGCTGGAGGCGGGTCGAGTCCGGGCGGACGACGACGTCGACCGATGAGCCGTCGTCGGGCGGTGCGAGGAACCCGCTCTCGCCAGGGTCGTAGCCCTTCGCCGGGAGCACCTCGCCGACGGGCGGATCGAGCTTGACCGCGACGCCCTCGTCGTTGGTGATGGCGTCGGTGAGTGGGTTGAAGTCGAGCGTGCCCGCGAGCGCGTACGCGATGACAGTGTCGGGTGACGTGACGAACGCCAGCGTGTTCGCGCTGCCGTCGTTGCGCTTCGGGAAGTTGCGGTTGTACGAGTTGACGATCGTGTTCGCGCGTGTTCGGGTCCATGTCCGTGCGCTCCCACTGCCCGATGCACGGGCCGCACACGTTCGCGAGGACAGTCGCGCCGATGGCCTCGAGGTCGGCGAGCAGCCCGTCGCGCTCGATCGTCGCCCGCACCTGCTCGGAACCGGGTGTGACGAGCAGCTGTGTCTTGGCCGACAGGCCCTTGGCCGAGGCTTGCCGCGCGATCGACGCGGCCCGAGTGATGTCTTCGTACGACGAGTTCGTGCAGGAGCCGACGAGGGCCGACGAGATCTGCAGAGGCCAGTCGTTCGCCTTCGCGGCTGCACCGATCTCGCTCACCTTGTGGGCCAGGTCGGGGGTGTGTGGGCCGTTGATGAGCGGCTCGAGCGTCGTGAGGTCGATCTCGATGACGCGATCGAAGAACCGGGTGGGGTCGGCCTCGACTTCGGGATCAGGGCGCAGATCGCTCGCAACCGCGTTCGCCGCGTCCGCGATCGCCTCTCGCCCGGTCGCCTTCAGGTAGGCGGCCATGTTCGCGTCGTACGCGAACAGCGAAGTGGTAGCGCCGATCTCGGCGCCCATGTTGCAGATCGTGCCCTTCCCGGTCGCGGAGATCGTGTCGGCGCCAGGGCCGAAGTACTCGACGATCGCGCCGGTACCGCCCTCGACGGTGAGCACCTCGGCGACCTTCAGGATGACGTCTTTCGGCGATGACCATCCCGAGAGCTCGCCGGTGAGGTGGACGCCGATCAGCCTCGGCCAACGCACGTTGAACGGGAAGCCAGTCATCACGTCGACGGCATCCGCACCACCGACGCCGATCGCGACCATCCCGAGCCCACCGGCGTTCGGGGTGTGGCTGTCGGTGCCGATCATCATCCCGCCGGGGAACGCGTAGTTCTCGAGCACGACCTGATGGATGATCCCCGAGCCCGGCTTCCAGAATCCGATCCCGTAGCGCGCCGAGACGGTGCGAAGGAAGTCATAGACCTCGTCGTTCATGGTGATCGCCATCTTGAGGTCGATGCCCGCGCCCTCTTTGGCCTGGATCAGGTGATCGCAGTGCACCGTCGTGGGCGCCGCGACCTCGTCGAGCCCCGCGGTCATGAACTGCAGCAACGCCATCTGCGCGGTGGCGTCCTGCATGGCGACTCGATCCGGACGGAAGTCGGCGTAGGAGTGTCCGCGCTGGACCTCTTGGTCCTCAGGATCACGGAGATGGTTGACGAGGATCTTCTCCGTGAGAGTGAGTGGCCGGCCGAGTCGACGCCGGCCGAGGGCAGCCCGGTCGGGGAGCGTGGCGTAGACGCCCTTCACGAGCTCGATCGGCGTCTGTGCAGTCACAGCCATGGCTGGCCCCCGTTCTTGACCGGTATCCGTATGTAGACAAGTATAGTACAAGTCCGCGAGATCCGCTACCGCGAGATTGCCGCAGACGTGAAGGCCCGGGTCGAGTCCGGGGAGTTCGCGGCCGGCGGAGTGCTGCCGAGCGAGGCCGACCTGACGCGGACCTACGACGCGTCGCGGGTGACGATCCGCCGAGCGCTCGAGCTGCTCAGAGCGGAGGGCCTCGTCGACTCGCGCCAGGGGTTCGGTTGGTTCGTCGCCGTCGACCGAGTGCGGCAGAATCTCGCGCAGCTGTCGACGATCGAGCGTGAGCTCGCCGAGCGGGGCGTCGTCGCTGAGCGCCAGATCCTCGACTTCGGCTTCGTGTCTGCGAACGCCCACGTCCGCGAGGTGCTCGGCGTCGAGCAGGTCTTGCGGGTTCGCCGGCTCAACCTCGCGGATGGCGCGCCCTTCGCGCGTGTGACGGTGTGGTGCCCCGCCGATCTCGGCGGGTCGCTCTCGCGGGCACAGGTCGCGGCGCACCCCTTCTACGAGCTGTTGCCGGTGACGATCGGCGGCGCGACGCAGACGATCGCCGCGGCGCTCGCCGAAGCTGCCGACGCCAAGCTGCTCGAGGTTCCCGTCGGGTCCCCTGTGCTGCGCTGCGAGCGGGTCACGCGCGACGTGGATGGCAACCCGGTGCTGCTGAGCGTCCACGTGTTCCCGGCTCACCTCACGGAGTTCGTCGTCGACCTTCCCTCGCCCACGGGTCTCGGCCTGGTCGAGTGACAGACTTCCTGCGTGCGCACGTGGCCCTCAGAGGGCGTGACTCGCATCCCCTACTGGGTGTACTCCGACCCTGACGTCTACGCGCTCGAGCAGCAGCGCGTGTTCGGTGGCCCGTTCTGGAGCTACGTCGCGTTGGCGTGTGAGATCCCGAACACGGGCGACTTCGTGTCGACGTGGATCGGCGAGCAGCCGGTCGTGGTCGTCCGGCAGGCCGATGGGTCGGTGTGCGCGTTCCTGAACCGCTGCGCGCATCGGGGAGTCGCGTTCTGCCGCGAGGCGAGCGGTCACGCGGACGAGCTCATGTGCCCGTACCACCAGTGGGTGTACGACGTCGCCGGAAACCTGCTCGCAGCGCCGTTTCGCAAGGGCGTGACCGGCTCCGATGGGCACAGGCACGGCGGCATGCCGGAGGACTTCGCGTTGACCGATCACGGGTTGACGTCGTTGCCCGTCGCGCAGCGTCAGGGTGTGGTGTTCGCGTCGTTGGGCTCGCCGCCGCCGTTGGACGGCTACCTCGGCTCGACGATGCTCGGATGGTTCGACCGGGTCTTCGACGGACGTGAGCTCGAGCTGCTCGGCTACATGCGCCAGCGCGTGCCCGCGAACTGGAAGCTGATGTTCGAGAACATCAAGGACCCGTACCACGCGTCGCTGCTGCACGTGTTCCTCGTGACATTCGGGCTGTTTCGCGCGGACAACCCCTCGGTCACAGAGATGGACGAGACCGGTCGGCACAGCGTGCTGGTCTCCGAGCGGGGCGCGGCGGCGAGCGAGGCGACGGGGGAGATGCGCTCGTTCCGCGATGTGAAGCTCCGCGACCCGCGCCTGCTCGACCCGGTGCGCGAGTTCCCCGGCTCGGCGACCGTCGTGATGCAGACGCTTTGGCCGAACCTCATCGTCCAGCAGCAGTCGAACACCTTGGCGATGCGCCAGCTCGTGCCACGTGGGCCGCGGCAGTTCGACTTGATGTGGACGTTCTTCGGATACGCGGGAGAGGACGCCGAGATGCGCACACGGCGGCTGCGCCAGGCGAACCTGATGGGGCCGTCAGGTCTCGTGTCGATCGACGACAGCGAGGTCATGCGCCTCGCACAGCTCGGCGCAGAGGTCGACCCCGACGCAGCTGCGTTCGTCGAGATGGGTGGCCGCGACACCGAGCGCGCCGACCACATCGTCACCGAGTCGGCGATCCGAGCCTTCTACGCGTACTACCGCGAGGTCATGGGGCTGTGACCCCGGGGGACCTCTTCGCGGCATACGCGGATGTGCTCGATGAAGGGCCCTTGGAGGACTGGCCCTCGCACTTCACCGAGGACGCGACTTACAAGATCGTCGCCCGCGAGAACTTCGCACGCGGCCTGCCGCTCGCGCTGATGCTCTGCGAGAGCCGGGCGATGATGGAAGACCGAGTCCGCGCGATTCAAGAGCTCTCGATGTACGCGCCGCGGGTCCTGCGGCACGTCGTGAGCGCGGTGCGGGAGCCCGAGCCCGACGTTGTGACCGCGAGCTACGCGGTGTTCGAGACACCCCCCGAGGGCGACACGCGGGTGTTTTCGACCGGCCGCTATCTCGGTCGCCTCGCGCTCGACGACGGTGCGGTCCGCTTCGCCGAGCTCGTTGTCGTCTACGACACGGCACTGATCCCGACGAGCCTCATCTACCCGCTGTAGCCGCTCTCCTCCAGACGCGCGGGTCTCTGTCGCGAACTGCGCCAGATCTGGCGCACTTTGCAACAGAGACGCGCCGGTGGGGCTCACCAGGTGTCCCAGTGGAGGAACGTGTCGAGGGGGAGGCGCTTCGCGGGCTTGAAGTCGGTGCCGACCGTGTAGGCGATCGGGAACAGCCCGGCCTGGCTCCACTTGTCGTAGGGGATGCCGAGCAGCTCCGCGACCTCCTTCTCGTTCGGGAGGTGCAGCGTCGTCCACGCGGAGCCGAGCCCGCGTTCGCGCGCCGCCAACATCAGCGACCACGCCGCCGGGAGGATCGATCCCCAGAAGCCCGCGGACACCGCTCCCGGCATGTTGTCGACCCGACCGCGGATGACCGGGATGACCATGTAGGGCACGCGGTGGAAGTTCTCCCGGAGATAGGTCGCCGACGATCTGACCGCGTCGGCCTGCGTCGTCCGAAGGTCGCCCTCTCGGAACTGCGCCCGCGCCGGGCTGTTCGCGTACAGGTCGAAGTTCTTGCCGTAGTAGTCGGCGATCGCCTTCTTCTTGTCGGCATCCTCGACGACGACCCACGCCCATCCCTGGCTGTTCGATCCGGTGGGCGCTTGCATCGCGATCTCGAGGCACTCCTCCAAGACCGCGCGCTCGACGGGGCGGTCGAAGTCGAGTCGCTTGCGCACCGACCGTGTCGTGGTGAGCACCTCGTCTGCGGTGAGGTTGAGGTGGAGGCTCATGGGACGGGAGCATGCCAGACTCGTGTCATGTCTGACCGAGTGACCTGCACCATCGAAAACGGCGTCGCTGACGTGCGGATGAACCGGCCCGAGAAGATGAACGCGCTCGACGGGGCGCTGTTCTCGGCACTGGTCGAAACGGGGGAGACCCTGAAGGTCGATCCTTCCGTGCGGGCGGTCGTGCTGTCGGGCGAGGGCCGCGCCTTCTGTGCCGGGCTCGACTTCGGCTCGTTCCAAGCGATGGCCGGCGACAACGAGACGAACCTCGAGGACGTCACGCCGCGTCGCGGCGGTGAGATCACGAATCCCGGCCAGCAGGCCGCTTTCGTGTGGCAGGAGATCCCCGCGCCGGTGATCGCGGCCGTGCACGGTGTGGCGCTTGGCGGCGGGTTCCAGATCGCGCTCGGCGCCGACATCCGCATCGTCGCCCCCGACGTGAAGATGTCGGTGCTCGAGGTGCGATGGGGCCTCATCCCCGACATGACCGGCACCCAGCTGCTGCCGAAGGTCGTCGGCCTCGACGTCGCGAAGGAGCTCACCTTCACCGGGCGGATGATCGACGGCCACGAGGCAGTGCGGCTGGGCGTCGCGACGCGGGTCAGCGAGACGCCGCTCGTCGACGCGCTGGCGCTCGCGCGCGAGATCGCGTCGAAGAGCCCGCACGCGGTCCGAGGAGCGAAGGCGCTGCTCAACATGGCCGGCACGGTCAGCCTCGCCGACGGGTTCAAGGCCGAAGAGCGCACGATCCGCTCGCTGATCGGCTCGCCGAATCAGGTCGAGGCCGTGAAGGCCTACTTCGAGAAGCGCGACCCGGTCTTCGAAGACTGACCGCGGAACTGGCGCGTGAACGGCCCGCATCGGGCCGCTGGGGTCCCAATTCGGCCGCTGTGCCACCGAGCTCGACTATCCTGGAAGCCACTGCAGCCGGGCCAGCGCTGTCCCACCGCTGCATCACCCCGACGAGTGATGTGGATGGACAGTGATGCGCGACGAGCGACCTGAGCTGAACACCCCCTGGTCTGTCGACCTCCCAGCCGCGTTCGGCCTTTACGACCCAGCGAACGAGCACGACGCGTGCGGCGTGTCGTTCGTCGTGGACATCAAGGGCCGGGCGAGCCACGAGATCGTCGCGTTGGGCATCGGAGCACTCTGCAACCTCGAACATCGGGGCGCTCAGGGTGCCGAGGCCAACACGGGCGACGGCGCGGGCATCACGATCCAGATCCCCGACAAGTTCCTGCGCGCCGTCGTCGAGTTCGACCTGCCCCCCATCGGGCAATACGCGGTCGGGACGGCGTTCCTGCCGAGGGCCGAGGCCGACACCCTGCAGGTCGTCTCGCTGATCGAGAAGATCGTCGGGAGCGAGGGGTTGCGCGTCCTCGGATGGCGGGATGTCCCGATCGACGACTCGATGATCGGCGCGTCAGCCCGTGACGTCATGCCGCTGTTCCGCCACCTGTTCATCGGCAGCGCGAACGGGCCGATCGACCGGATGACGCTCGAGCGGCTCGCGTTCGTCGTGCGCAAGCGCATCGAACACGAGATCGGCAAGTCGGTGTACTTCCCGAGCCTCTCGTCGCGCACGCTGATCTACAAGGGAATGCTGACCGCGCCGCAGCTTTCGCAGTTCTTCCCGGACATCACAGACGAGCGTGTCGAGTCGGCCATCGCGCTCGTGCATTCGAGGTACAGCACCAACACGTTCCCGTCTTGGCCGCTGGCGCACCCGTACCGATACATCGCGCACAACGGCGAGATCAACACGGTCCAGGGCAACCGCAACTGGATGCGGGCGCGCGAGGCATTGCTCGAGAGCGACCGCATCCCCGGCGATCTCGGTCGCATCTTCCCGATCGTCACGCTCGGCGGCAGTGACACTGCGAGCTTCGACGAGGTGCTCGAGCTGCTTCACATGGGTGGTCGCACCCTGCCGCATGCGGTGCTGATGATGATCCCCGAGGCGTGGGAGAACCACGCGTCGATGAGCGACGAGAAGCGCGCGTTCTACCAGTTCCATGCGGCGCTCATGGAGCCGTGGGACGGCCCCGCGTCGATCGCCTTCACCGACGGAACGGTCGCCGGCGCCGTGCTCGACCGGAACGGCCTTCGCCCGAGCCGCTACTGGGTCACCGACGACGACCGCGTGATCATGGCGAGCGAAGTCGGCGTGATCGACATCGACCCGGCACGCGTCGTGAAGAAGGGACGGCTGCAGCCGGGGAAGATGTTCCTGGTCGACACGAGCCTCGGTCGCATCGTCGGTGACGACGAGATCAAGGCGAACCTCGCGGGTGAGCTGCCCTACGGCGACTGGCTGCACGCCGGGCTCGTCCACCTCGCGGATCTCCCCGATCGCGAGCATGTCGTGTACGGCCACGACTCGGTCATGCGCCGGACGCAGACCTTCGGCTACACGCACGAGGAGCTGAAGATCCTGCTCGCGCCGATGGCGCAGAACGGGGCCGAGCCGATCGGGTCGATGGGTACGGACACGCCGGTCGCCGCGCTGTCCGATCGTCCGCGCCTGCTCTTCGACTACTTCCAGCAGCTCTTCGCCCAGGTGACCAACCCGCCGCTCGACGCGATCCGCGAAGAGCTGGTGACGTCGCTCGGGGCCACGATCGGGCCGGAGGGCAACCTGCTCGCGCCGACACCGGCGTCGTGCCGACAGGTTGCCCTCCCGTTCCCGGTCATCGACAACGACGACCTCGCAAAGCTCATCCACATCAACGAGGACGGCGACATGCCGGGCTTCGCTTCGCGGGTGCTGCACGGCCTGTACCCGGTCGCGGGTGGAGGTGCCGCGCTCGCCGAAGCGCTCGACGACCTCCGCCAGCAGGTCAGCCAGGCGATCGACGAGGGCGTGCGCATCATCGTGCTTTCGGACCGCGACTCGACCGAGGAGCTCGCGCCGATCCCGTCGCTGCTCATGACGGCCGCGGTGCATCACCACCTGATCCGCGAGAAGACGCGCACGCAGGTCGGGCTCGTCGTCGAGGCGGGCGACGCGCGCGAGGTGCACCACATGGCGCTGCTCGTCGGGTACGGGGCCGGCGCCATCAACCCGTACCTGGCGTTCGAGGCGATCGAGGACATGATCATCGAGGGCCGCCTCGCCGGGATCGACGCCCACAAGGCCGTGAAGAACTACATCAAGGCGGCGGGCAAGGGCGTGCTGAAGGTGATGTCCAAGATGGGCATCTCCACCGTCGCGTCGTACACCGGGGCGCAGGTGTTCGAGGCGATCGGCCTCGGGCGTGAGCTGGTGGACGAATACTTCACCGGCACTGTGAGCCGTCTCGGTGGCGTCGGCCTCGACGTGCTCGCACGAGAGGTCGCAGCCCGCCACGCGACCGCGTACCCCGCGAACCCTGCGCTGCGTGCTCATCGCACGCTCGACCTCGGCGGCGAGTACCAGTGGCGGCGCGAGGGCGAATACCACCTCTTCAATCCCGAGACCGTGTTCAAGCTGCAGCACGCAACCCGCGCGCGCCGCTACGAGATCTTCAAGGAGTACACGAAGCTCGTCGACGACCAAGCCGCACGACTGGCGACCCTGCGCGGGCTGTTCCGCTTCAGGGAGGGCGCGCGCCCGCCGGTGCCGATCGAGGAGGTCGAACCGGTCGGGGAGATCGTGAAGCGCTTCGCCACGGGCGCGATGTCGTATGGCTCGATCTCGAAGGAAGCCCACGAGACGCTCGCGATCGCGATGAACCGCATCGGCGGCAAGTCGAACACCGGCGAGGGTGGCGAGGACGCCGACCGCTACACACCCGACGAGAACGGCGATCTCCGGCGCTCCGCGATCAAGCAGGTCGCTTCGGCGCGCTTCGGCGTGACGAGCGAGTACCTCGTCAACGCGGACGACCTCCAGATCAAGATGGCGCAGGGGGCCAAGCCGGGGGAGGGCGGCCAACTTCCGGGCCACAAGGTGTACCCGTGGATCGCGAGGACGCGGCACTCGACGCCCGGCGTCGGCCTCATCTCGCCGCCTCCCCACCACGACATCTACTCGATCGAGGACCTGAAGCAGCTGATCCACGATCTGAAGAATGCGAATCCGAAGGCGCGCGTGCACGTGAAGCTCGTCGCCGAGATCGGCGTCGGCACGGTCGCGGCAGGCGTGTCGAAGGCGCATGCGGACGTCGTGCTCATCTCTGGCCACGACGGCGGGACGGGTGCGAGCCCGCTCACCTCGCTGAAGCATGCGGGCGCGCCGTGGGAGCTCGGCCTTGCCGAGACCCAGCAGACGCTGCTCGTCAACCGCCTCCGCGACCGCATCGTCGTGCAGGTCGACGGACAGCTGAAGACGGGACGCGATGTGGTGATCGCGGCGCTGCTCGGCGCCGAGGAGTTCGGCTTCGCGACTGCGCCGCTCGTGGTGTCGGGCTGCGTGATGATGCGCGTCTGCCATCTCGACACGTGCCCGGTCGGCGTGGCGACGCAGAACCCCGAGCTCCGCAAGCGGTTCAGCGGCAAGCCCGAATTCGTGGTGACGTTCTTCGAGTACATCGCGGAAGAGGTGCGCGAGCACCTGGCCGCGCTCGGATTCCGTTCGATCGCGGAAGCCGTCGGGCACGCGGAGATCCTGGACACCGCGGCGGCGGTCGAGCATTGGAAGGCGTCGAGCCTCGACCTGTCACCGATCCTCGAGATGCCGGTGGTCGCCGAGGGCGACGCGATGCTCTGCGTCGCCGCCCAGGATCACGGGCTCGATCGTGCGCTCGACCAGACCCTCATCGCGCTCTGCGAGGGTGCCCTCGAGGACGCACGGCCCGTGCACCTCGAGCTGCCCATCCGCAACGTCAACCGCACGGTGGGCACGATGCTCGGCTCCGAGCTCACGCGGCGCTACGGAGGCGAGGGCCTCGCCGACGACACGATCACCGTGGACTTCACCGGATCCGCCGGGCAGAGCTTCGGAGCGTTCGTGCCCCGAGGCATCACCTTGCGGCTCGAAGGCGACGCGAACGACTACTTCGGCAAGGGGCTGTCGGGTGGCCGCCTCGTCCTCTTCCCCAACCGACACTCGACGTTCGTGGCGGAGGAGAACATCATCGCCGGGAACGTCGCCCTCTACGGAGCGACCAGCGGCGAGGCGCTCATCCGAGGAGTCGTCGGCGAGCGCTTCTGCGTGCGCAACTCCGGCGCCGTCGCGGTCGTCGAGGGCGTCGGGGATCATGGCTGTGAGTACATGACCGGTGGTCGGGTCGTGGTGCTCGGCAGCACGGGTCGCAACTTCGGCGCGGGGATGTCGGGCGGCATCGCGTACGTGCACGATCCGATGGGTGTGTTCCCGTCCCTCGTCAACTACGAGATGGTGGACCTCGAGCACCTCGACGGTGCCGATGCGGCGTTCTTGCTCGACATCGTGACCAAGCACGCCACCGAGACGGACTCCGCAGTCGCCAAACGGCTGCTCGACGAGTGGGATGACACGCTGACCCACTTCCACAAGGTCATGCCGAAAGACTTCAAGCGCGTCCTCGAGGTCATGCGTGAAGCCGAAGAGCTCGACATCTCCGAGTCGGAGACCCTGGCCCGGGTCATGGCGGCGTCCCATGGGTGAGGTCACCGGCTTCCTCAAGTGGTCGCGCGTCGGCCCGACGCGCCGTCCAGTCGCCGTCCGCCTGCGCGACTGGCACGAGGTGTACAACCCGTTCCCCGAGGACGAGCTGCGCCATCAGGCCGGCCGCTGCATGGACTGCGGCATCCCGTTCTGCAACAACGGCTGCCCGCTGGGCAACCTGATCCCCGACTGGAACGACCTCGTGTACCGGGACAGCTGGCGCGAGGCGATCGAGCGGCTGCACGCGACGAACAACTTCCCCGAGTTCACCGGGCGGCTGTGCCCCGCGCCGTGCGAGGCATCCTGCGTGCTCGGCATCAACAGCGATCCGGTCGCGATCAAGCAGGTCGAGGTCGAGATCATCGAGCGCGCATGGGCCGAAGGGTGGGTGGTGGCGCAGCCCCCCGCGACGCTGACCGGCAAGAGCGTCGCCGTCGTCGGTTCGGGTCCCGCAGGTCTCGCCGCCGCGCAGCAGCTCACTCGCGCCGGTCATCGCGTCGTCGTGTTCGAGCGCGCTGACCGCATCGGCGGCCTTCTTCGCTACGGCATCCCCGAGTTCAAGATGGAGAAGCGCTTCCTCGAGCGGCGCCTCGATCAGATCCGCGACGAAGGCACCGAGTTCCGCTCCGGCGTCGCGGTCGGCACCGACGTCACGATCGACGAGCTCGACGAGGAGTTCGATGCGATCGTCCTCGCCGCGGGTGCGACGGCGTGGCGCGATCTGCCGATCCCCGGCCGCGACTTCGGGGGCATCCACCAGGCGATGGAGTTCCTCCCGCTCGCGAACCGCGTGCAGGAGGGCGACCTCGCGGAACCGCCGATCACAGCGGCCGGCAAGCACGTCGTCATCATTGGTGGCGGTGACACCGGCGCGGACTGCCTCGGCACTGTGCACCGGCAGGGCGCGGCCGCGGTGCACCAGTTCGAGATCCTCCCGCGGTCGCCCGACTCCCGAGCGCCGGACAATCCTTGGCCGCAGTGGTCGATGATCTACCGCACCTCGTCTGCCCACGAGGAGGGCGGCGAGCGTGTGTTCAGCGTGAACACCGAGTGCTTCCTCGGCGACGAGAGCGGCAACGTTCGGGGGTTGGTCGCGCACGAAGTCCAGATGCGCGACGGACGCTTCGAGAAGATCGATGGCACGGACTTCGAGCTTCCGTGCGAGCTCGTGCTCCTCGCGATGGGCTTCGTCGGGCCGGAGCGCGGCCCGATGTTGGATCAGCTCGGCGTCGAGCTCGATGCGCGGGGCAACGTCGACCGGGACGCAGGCTTCCAGACCTCGGTCGAGGGGGTGTTCGCCTGCGGCGACATGGGTCGTGGCCAGAGCCTCATCGTGTGGGCGATCGCCGAGGGCCGTTCGTGCGCCGCCGCAGTCGACCACTGGTTGATGGGCGACACCACGCTCCCGGCGCCGATCCTCCCGACCACCCGCCCCCTCACCTGAACCAAACTCTCAGTGCGAGATCAGGGCGTCGGCCTCGAGGTGGTGCACATCGTTCAGTGAGCGCAGCGCGCGCACGCCGTGGCCGGCGACCACGATGCTGACCGACGCGTGCGCGGGTCGAAAGAACATGTCGTAGTCGACGCCGATGATGTGCCCGATGTAGGCGTTGATGACCCCTCCGTGGCACGCGACCACGACGCGCTCGCCGGGATGCGTCGCGAGGATCCCCTCGATCGCGTTGACCGTACGCTTGCGGAAGTCGAAGCTGGACTCGGAGTACGGGTACACGTCCCAGCTCTTCTCGTTCATCATGCGCTGGCGGATGCCGAGCAGCAGCTGGAGACCGACGAAGTCGACCGCCAGCTGATCGGGGGGGATGTCGCGGAACACCTCCACCTCGCGGAGGTCCTCGAGCACGATCGGCTCGAGGTTGTGATGCCGAGCGATCTGATACCCGGTCTCCCGCGCCCGTTGGAGGTTGCTCGAGTACACGACGTCGACTTGCTGCGTGCTGAACCGCAAGCCCACGGCTTCGGCCTGCTTGTTGCCGCGCGCCGAGAGCGGGGGATCGATCGCGTCACCGACGGGTGCGTTCGGGAACCCGGCGATGTCCTGCTCGCCGTGACGGACGAGGATCAGCTCGGTGACGTCTTCGACGTCCGTGAGAAAGGCCAGGTCGAACACCGCGGGGAGCCGACCTTTCGGCGGGTGGCTGCTCGGGCTCTGGGTCGGGATCTCGTCGCTCGTCTCGCCGCTCACCCGGCGGAGGCTATCGGCGGCCCGCTTCGATCAGTGCCGGGTCCTGGCAGGGCTGCAGGATCGGATGCGTGACCGGCGCGACCCGCCGGCCTCGGCCGATCGTGATGAAGGCGATCACCGAGCCCGCAACCGCGAGGCCTGCGGAGATGCGCATTGCCGACGCGTAGCCGGGAAGTGAATTCCCCCCTCCGGTGAGCTCGAACCCCGCGAGCGACGGCACCACCGCGACGGCCAACAGGCTCGCGAGCCGGGCGACCGCGTTGTTCGTCCCGGAGCCGACACCGAGGTGCTGCTCATCGACCGCGGCGAGCACGGCCGCGGTGAGGGGTGCGACGGTGATCGACAGGCCGAGGCCGAACACGAGCGCGGCAGGCAGCACGGTCGTGACGTAGCGATCGCCGACCTCGATCTCGCCCAACAGCACCAGCCCGATCGCGACGATCGCCGGGCCGACGGTCATGGGCAGTCGCGGGCCGGTCCTCTGCGACAGCGCGCCCATGCGCGACGACAGGAGGAGCATGAGGAGGGTCACCGGCGTCATCGCGGCGCCGGACTCGAGCGCCGAGTACCCGAGCGCGCTCTGCAGGTTCACGACCACGAAGAAGAACGCGCCGCCGAGCCCCGCATAGACCGCCAGCGTCACGAGGTTCGCGCCAGTGAACTGCGTCGAACGGAAGAGCGACGGCGGGAGCATCGGCGCGGCGCTGCGGCGCTCCGTCCTGACGAAGCCGGCGAGCAGGACGACGCCCACGACGACTGCGCCCCCGGTCGACGCCGTCCATCCGTCGCCGGCTTCGATGAGGCCAGCAGTCAGCGACGCGAGCCCGAGCGCGACGAGCGCCGCGCCGAGCAGATCCAGATGTCGCGGCGCGTCAGGGTCGCTGCTCTCCGGAACGCGCCGAGCTGCGTAGAGCACCGCGACTGCGAGCGGCACGTTGATGAGGAACGCCCATCGCCACGAGGCCGCGTCGACGAGCCAGCCGCCGAGGAACGGCCCGGCTGCGCTCGCGACGCCGGTGAGCCCGGACCACGCGCCGATCGCGCGGGCGCGGTCGTGCTCGCGGATCGTCGCGGAGAGCAACGCGAGGCTGCCGGGCACGAGCATCGCCGCGCCGACGCCTTGGAGGGCTCGGGCGACGATCAGGGCGCCAGTCGTCGGCGCGACACCGCACAGCGCGGACGCAATCGCGAAAGCGCCGACCCCCACCGTGAAGACCCGGCGCCGCCCGTACCGGTCGCCGAGCGCGCCGCCCAGCAGGAGGAGGGCCGTGAGGGTGACGAGGTACGCGTCGAGCACCCACTGCAGGTCAGCAAGGTCGGCGTGCAGGTCCTCGGCCATCGCCGGGAGCGCGACGTTCACCACGGTTGCGTCGAGGAAGGCCATCCCCGAACCCAGCACTGCGGCGGCGAGAGTCCACCGAGCGCGGGGCGACCCCCAGGACTCCATATTTCCGGACCCTACCGGCGGCACTCCTGATATCCTCGAACACGTGTTCGTTCAGCCTTCCCTCCTCGACGCGGGCGCGCCGGTGTTCGACCGGACGTTCGGTGAGCTGGTCCGCATCGAGCTCGACGAGCGGTGCTGGCTCGACCATCAGCCCGGCTGGCTCGCGGGCTCAGACGTCGTCTTCGACGAGCTGCTCGCACGGCTGACGTGGAGCCGTCCCGAGGTGCGGATGTACGACCGGAAGGTCGACCAGCCGCGCAGCACGGCGGGCTTCGCGCTCGGCGAGCGCTTCGACTTCACCTACATCGACTCGATGGCAGCCGCGCTCGGCGAGCACTACCGCGTCCGGTTCGGCTCGGTGTGGTGCAACCTCTATTGCGACGGCGACGACAGCGTCGCCTGGCACGGCGATCGTGTGCTGCGCGATCGATCCGATGGCTTGGTCGTCATCGTGTCGGTCGGTCACCGACGACGGTTCCTCATCAAGCCGGCGGCGGGTGGCCCCTCACACACGTTCGAGCTCGGTCGCGGCGACCTGTTCGTGATGGGCGGCGACTGTCAGCGACAGTGGCGCCATTGCGTGCCGAAGGTCTCGCCCGCGTCGTTGGTCGGGCCGCGGATCAGCATCACGATGCGGCCGGGCTGAGTTCTCCACCCGCGGGTTGGGGCCGTGTCAGACGCGCGGGACGACGTCGCGCATGAACGCCCGCAGGCTCGACGCCAGCTCGTCGAGTGAGCGCCACGGCATCGACAGCATCAGCTCGTCGAGGCCCGCGTCTGCGTACGTGCGGATGTCGCTCGCCTGCTCGTCCGGGCTGCCGGTCAGCACGCTGCGCGTGTCACTGGCCGGCGAAATGGGCATGTGGCGGAGGCACACGGGACCTGGCGGCCGCCCAGCGGCTCCGCAGGCCGCCTTGTAGGCGACGACGCCATCGGCGACCTGTGCGGGGCTGAGGTTGATCGGATGCCAGCCGTCGCCCAGCCTTGCCGCTCGGCGATGCGCAGGACCGGTGTTCCCACCGACCCAGATCGGGATGGTGCCGCGGCGCTCGCTCGCGGCCTTCGGGTACATGCGCATGCTCTCGTAGTGCTTCCACTTGCCGTCGAACGACGACGTCTCCGTCTCCCAGAGGTTGCGGATCACCGCGAGGTACTCGTCGGTCTGCGCGGCGCGCTCCTCGAACGGCGCGCCGAGCGCGTCGAACTCCTGCTCGAGCCAGCCGATGCCGACTCCGAGCACGAGCCGCCCGCCGCTGAGGACGTCCAGGCTCGACAGGTACTTCGCGGTGAACACCGGGTCGCGGTAGGGCACGACGAGCACGCTGACGCCCAGGGTCACGTGCGTGGTGCGCGCCGCGAGATGGCTGAGAGCGGCCAGTGGTTCGAGCATGTTCTCGGGGATGTATCCCGAGCCCTCGGGGACGATGATGTGGTCGCTCGTCCAGAGCGAGTCGAACCCGAGGTCCTCGACCACTGCGGCCATGCGATCCAGCGCGGGGGCGGAGGCGAAGCGGTTCGCGTGAGGGATTGCGACGCCGTACCGCATCAGACGATCTTCACGGTGATTCCGCACACGCTCGCGGTCTCACCAGCGCACCCCCGATCGGCGGCCTTCACCTCGATGCCGGACACACCCTGATCCTCGGCGCGTTCACTCTTCTCGAACGAGATCGAGGTGTCGTTGTCGAGTGCGATGCGCGTGCCCGACGAGGCGACGCCGAAGATGTCGGCCCACTTCTTCGCCGTCGCCTCCGGGTCGGGTACCGCAACCGTGACCCCGGTCAGCGCCGTGACGGTGTCGGTGTTCACGTGCTGTTGCCACTCCGGGCCCGCCCACTTCCAGCTCTCGGGCGGGTCCATCCAGTCGAGCGAGAGGATCGCGCCACCGACGTCCTTCGGGTGCAGATGCGTCCCTGCCGCGTCACGCAGGTCGGCCTTCCACACGACGCGGACGCCTAACCCGTCGAGGCGTGCCCGAGCCTCGGCGAGGTCGGACAGCTGCATGATCACCATGTAGCCGTAGTCGCCTCCGTGCTTGTCGAGGAGCCGGCCGGCGGTCGTGCCTTCCTGCTTCGGCGACACGACGTCGAGGAACCCATCGCCGATCGCGAACAACGCGTTCACGAGGCCGAACTCCGCGACTCCCGGGTCCCGGTAGCAGACGTCGACGCCGAGCAGCGTCCTCAGCTCGTCGACGGTGGGTTCGAGGTCGTGGGCGACGAGCGCGACTTGGCGCAGGCGGATGGTCATGCCGCCAACGTACGCGGCGGCGCGTCCCGCGCGTCAGTCGAGGTCGGGCCAGGTGCGGCTGGGCTTTCGGGCGCGGCCCTTGCGGTCGCCGAGCGCCCACGCGCGCCGCCACGACGGCCCTTCGGGACCGGTCAACACGGGTGTCGCGTCGCGAGCGGCGCGCCGTCGCGCCGACCACCAGTCGGTCGCCGATTCGTCAGCCAGCTGGTACACCGCGGTCTCGATGCGAGTGCCGAGCGACCGCGCGTCGTCGTCGGGCAACGGCCGCATCGGCTTGCCGAAGCTGACGACCGTGCGGCCCGGCCGCGGCCGGTTCATCCCCTTGCCCATGACGCGGCCGGTGCCCTCGAGGTGGATCGGCACGATCGGCGCCTGGGTGCGCACCGAGAGGTAGGCCGCGCCTCCGCGGAACGGCTGGCCCCATCCGTCGGGGCTTCGCCCACCTTCGGGGAAGATCAAGATGCTCCAGCCGTCCTCGATGAGCTCGGCCGCGAGGTCGGCCGACTTGCGGTTGACCCGTGTGCGGTCGATCGGGATCGCGCCCATCGCGAGCGCTGACAACGTGCCGGTTAGGCGCGTCGCGAAGAAGTAGTCGGCCGCCGCCCCGACGACGAGCTTGTGGCGCCAGGGTTCGGGGATCGACGTGATCAGCAAGGGAGCGTCGACGTGGCTGTGATGGTTCGCGGCGAAGATGACCGGGCGGGCCTCGTCGAGATCCGACAGCCGGTCGAACCCGGTGCGCTCGGGGTTCGCCACTCCGCGGACGAGGCCGCGCATCGGCCCCTCGACGATCAACACTCGCGCCATGCCGCGCGGGCAGGCGGCGCGCCCACTCCGTCTCGTAGTCGCCGCCGGTCTTCCCCTTTTCCGGCAGCGGCTCGACGCCCTTCGGCACCGCCGCCGCGCGGTACGGGAACCCCACGCTCGTTCTCTTGGTGGATTTGGCGACCAGAGCACGGACTTCACCAAGGAATTCGGTGGTGCGTTTCATGTGACGTCCGAGAGGAACATCGGCGGGTTGTGGATGTAGGTGATCGAGGGATGGCGGCCGACGACATCGCTCGCCATCTCGAGCGCGTCGTCGAGCGTCGACGCGGGACGGAAGCCGAGCCGGCGCACGGCTCGCGGATCGCCGCCCATCACGATCACGTCGCCGAGGTGCTGCAACGCGTGCGCGCACCAGTACCACATGTAGAACGGATGGACGCCGTGGTAGGCGTACGACGTGCGGTAGAGGTGCCGGTACCACTCGTCCTCGGCGAAGCTCTTCTCGTACTTCGCCTGGATCTCGTCGAGGTCGGTCGTGTCCGCGAGGACCTGCTCGAAGAAGTCGATGTAGCTCGGGTGGTGGACGGGGTGGAACTCCCACGGAGTGGGGTGTCCCATGATCACGACGCCGCCTTCGCGTACCAGCGGCTTGCCGCGGTAGAGGTTGAAGAAGTACCCGAGCCCGAGGCAGGCGACGAGGATCGGGTTCATCACCGAGTTGACGTTGTACGGGCAGAGGAACGGCAGTCCCATGAGCAGCACGTCGCTCTGGCCTTCGACGACGACCAGCTGCTGCTTGTGGACGAACTCGGTGGTGCGCTTGTGCACCGCCTCGACGTCACCCGCCTGAACCGACGTGAGCGCGTACGGCGCACGGAGCGACTGGAAGATCTGTCGGGCGACCTTGCGCGGCGTGTGCTCGAGCGACTTCGACGCTCCGACGAACGTCATGCGATCGCGGGCCGACCACTCCCACTCGCGCTTCTGGAGGAAGTCGAACGGCGGCGGGAACGTGTCCGTGTTGAGCGTGGTCTCGATCTGGAAGACCTTCACGCCGCTCGCCGCGATGAGTCGACCCATGCGCCAGTTCGAGGAGTGCAGCTCGCTGCGGTGCTGATCCATGAACGAGCGGCTCTGACGCATGGTGTCGACGTTGTGGTGATGGCGCAGGCTGCGATACGAGGCGAGCCCGGTTGCCACGGACTTGTGGCCGCCGTCCATCGCGACGAGGTTGATGTTCACGTAGACGAGCAGGTCGCTTTCAGCCGCCCGCCTGCTGATCTCGACCTCTTCGCCCTTGTCGGTGGTGCCGAGGAACGCCATCGCGTTGGGGTCCTCGGCGTCAAGGTTGTAGAGGCGGCCCTGGGGGGCGAACACGTCGTAGACGCGATCACCGACGGCGTGGCGCAGCTCGGCCTCGGTCATCCGCCGATGAAGGGCGAGCGCGGCGATCAGCTCGACGTCGTCGACGCCGGCGTCTGCGGCCATGTCGAGCACCGCTTCGATCACTCGCTGGCGGATGTCGGGCCGCTTCATCTGCGGCAAGCGGAAGCGAGATGTCGTCGAACGCGATCGTGAGCTTCATGCCCGGCCGGAGCGAGCGCGGGGAGCGGCTCGGCGTCGAGGGGGTTCAGCAGCGCATCGCGGATCGAACCATCGACGTCGTCGAGTCCGTCGAGCGGCTCGGGCGGGTAGATCGCCCGCGACGCCCGACGGCAGCTTGTGCAGCCGCAAGCCCTCGCCGTGATGGAACAGCAGCGGAGGAGTGGAGCGGTCGACGTCGAGGACGAACCCGGGGCGAGGCATCAGCGGTTCCTCTCGCGTTCGTTGCGCATGTCGAAGGCGATCTTCACGGCGCCGCGCCGTCCGGCGGAGTCGCGGCGTGTTCGATCGCGTCGCGATAGCGCGCACAGGGGGTAGGTGGCCGACACGAGGCGTTCGAGCCCGGCCTACACGAGATCGAACGCGAGGTCGAACGTGCGGCGATGCGACGCCGCTCGGCCAGTCGTCTCGGTGCCATAGGCGTACGCGCCCACGAGCTTCGTCTCCCGATGCCAGAGCGGGGTCAGGTCGACTTTCACCGATCCCGGCATCCCGACGAGCACGACCGTGCCCCTGGGCCGGACCATCGACGAGCGCGTCACGCGATCGAGGCGTCCGATCCGACGCAGTCGAGCACCACATCGGCGCCGCCCGTGAGCTGTGATCCGGCGGCCGGAGCGAGCCGGTGAGCACGGCGCACGGCCGCGCGAAAGCTCGTCGGGCTCGACGACGAGATCCGCCCCGAGGTCGGTCGCGAGCGAGCGCTGCTGGGAGTGCTTCGCGCCGACGATGAACGTCTGTCGGCGCGGCGAGCCGCCGAGTCGCCGCGATGACCCCGAGACCGAGCGTCCCGGCACCCAGCACGGCGACGACCGCAGCCGGGGGGACGTTCGCCATCACCGCGTGGATCGCGCACGCGGTCGGCTCGACCATGACCGCCGCATCGTCCGACATGTCATCCGGCACCGAGTGCAGCTGCGACTCGTGGGCAACCATCGAGACGTCGACCACCCACCGCCGGTGTCGCAGCAGAACCCGGACTGCAGGCCGGGTTCGATGTGGCCGAACGCGACCCGCTCGCAGTTCCCGAGGTCACCGCGGCGACATGCGGCGCACAACGGTGAGATGCCACGCGCCACGCAGCCCAGGACCGGCTCGATCACGACACGTGAGTCGTCGTCCTTGTCCGCAACCACCTCGTGTCCGGGCACGAACGGGAACGACACGATCGGGTCGAAGTAGCGCGTCGACCGCCCATCCACCGTCGCGAGGTCGCTGCCGCAGATCCCCGACAGCCGCGGGCGGATACGCACCCACCCGGTCACCGGGAAGGTCGGGCGGGTCGATGTCGACGAGGCGCAGCGGGCCGACCCGCGCTCCGCCGCCCGGCAGCACCTCGCTCGCGACTCGAGCCGCCGCGTACCGCGCGATCTTGCGCTCGAAGAGCAGCGCCTTCACGTCCGCGCCTCTCGAAGAGGCCGAGGACGGCGCAGCTTCTTCACCGTCGCGTGGGGCGGGCCCATGGGCAGCAAAGGATGCGACGAGCCCGCGGACTTCGACCACTGTTCGACGAGCCATCCACGCTTGCGCGCGATCGTCGCGAGACGCACCTCGGGGTTCACGGCGACCGGGAAGCCCACGGCCTCGAGCATTGGCAGGTCCGACGAGGAGTCGGCGTACGCGACCGACTCGCTCAGCTCCAGACCCTCAGCGGTGGCGTAGTCCGCCATGACCTGGGCGCGAGCCTCGCCGGTCGGTGGCACCTCTGAGAGCTCACCGGTGTACTTCCCGTCCGCGGTCACGCCGAGGTGCGCGCTCACGACGTCGTCGAACAGAGGAAGAAGCGGCTTCACGACGAGATCGAGGGCACCGGTGATCAGGACGGTGCGATGCCCGAGCGCGCGGTGCTCGCGCACCCGGCGGATCGCGGCGGGGAACGACTTGGTGAGGATCAGCGCGCTCATGAGCTCCGTCGCGTCCTCGTCGAGCTGTGCGACCGAGGCTCCCTCGTAGCGCCGGTAGAAGTAGCGAAGGAAGTCCCCGCGGTCCTTCTTGTCGAGCGCGAGCAGAGTCGGCGCCTCGCGGACGGTCTTGACGATGAGCTTCAACCGGTCGTCGCGGTCGAGGCGCCGGCTCGCAAGCCACGCGTAGGACTCGACCACGTTCGACGCGATCAACGTGTTCTCGAGGTCGAACGCCGCGAGATGCCGGCCGGGGGAGAGGATGGACGACCGCAGCCGCTGCTCACGGGTCGGGCCGGTTCGCCCCCCTGGTGTGGTCCGCACGCGTGCCTGCTGCACGACGGAGGGGAGATGCACCTCGGTGACGTAGTGCGTCCAGTCGATGGCCCGGGGATCGAACGCGAACGCGGCGCGGTCCGTATCGTCGAGCCGCTCCCACACCCCCATCAGCCGGTCGACGCGATAGATGGCCTCGCACTCCGCATACGCGCCGTAGAGCTCGACGTAGCTGAGCGCGCGCTCGATGTCCGACCGTCGTTCCTCGAGACGGGCCGGGAGCTCGGCCGAGGGGCCTCGCACCGGGAGCACGGTGAACGCCTTCTCGGCTCGCTCGAGCAGCTTCTTCGCGCGCGTCAGCTGGCCCTCGACCTTGCCGCGACCCGGGAACGACCAGGGCGCCACGACGATCGGCTGTCCGGCGCTGTCGTACAGCGGATGCTCGCTGAACCAGTCGTGGACCAGGTTGACCAGCCCGCGGTAGCGCAGAGGGTTCGTCGAGCCCGAGGCGACCTGCACGATCGGTGGCGCCTGCTCGGGGCCCAGTGCCGCGACCGCGCAGATCGCGCCGACCACGAGGTCGACCGGGATCACGTCGACGGTGCCCTCGGGGACGCCCTGGGAATTCCTTCAGCAGCCCGCGCGCGTACGAGATGATGACGGGCTCGGCCATGCGGAACCCGCGAATCCACCCGGGACGGGGTTCGACCAACGTGGACTCGATGATCGAAGGTCGCACGATGCTCACCGGGACATCGCCCTTCGTCTCGGTGAGTGCGCCTTCGCCGAGTGCCTTCGTGTACGCGTACGCGTCGGGCCATCCGAGGCTTGCGGCGCGCGAACGTCCGGCCTGGATCAGCTGATCAGTGACCCACCGCTGTCTCAGCTGCTCGGTCTTCGCCGCGAGCGTGGGCGTGCCCGCCGCACCGAGCTCGGAGCGTGCGTCGGCGCGAAACCGCGCGAGCCGGGCGGGGTCGCGGCTGGCGGCGTCAGCGTCGGCTCGCGCCCGACGGGCCGCCGACACCTCGCCGCGCCATTCGATGCCGAGGTCGAACGGTCCGTCGCTGACGAGCTGCTCCGGCGCGTCGCCGCGCCGGTTGCCGGCGACGTAGCACGTCGAGACGGCAACGAGGTGAGGACGCACACCGAGCGAGTGCAGCGTCTCGACGATGCGCACTGGACCGAGCAGATTGACCTCGATCGCGTCGTCGATCGCAGAGTCGAACGACACGGTCGCCGCCGAGTGGATCACGATGTCGCAGGCGGCCAGGGCCGCACGGCCGGCGTCGTCGAGGCCGAGGCCGTCGGTGCTGACGTCGCCGGCGATCACCGTCAGCCGCTTGGCCATGTCCTCGTCGAAGCGGTCGCCGAGCAGGGATCGCAGGTTTTCGAACGCGTCGTTGCGGAGGATCTCCCGCTGCACTCGCTGCTCGGCCGAGGTGCGGCGGCCGGATCGGACGAGCAGGACGAGCGAGCAGTCGGGCACCGCTCGGAGCAATCGCTCGACGATGGCGGTGCCGAGGAAGCCGGTTGACCCGGTGACGGCGATGCGGCGACCGGCGAGGGCCTCGCGGATCATCCCCGTACCTTACCTACCAATTGGTAGGTAAGTCTACCAACTGGTAGACGAGAGCGGCACGGTCTACCAATTGGTAGACGAGAGGGCACAGTCTACCAACTGGTAGACGCGGCGAGGCCTCCGGCCGTACTGTCCGAGGCGTGGCCACGAGCGACCGCGTCCTCGACGTTGCCCTGGCCTCGTTCGGCACTCGGGGATACGAGGCGAGCTCGCTCGATGCGATCGCGGCGGAGCTCGGGGTGCGCAAGCAGACCATCCTCTACTACTTCCCGAGCAAAGAGGCGCTTCTCGAAGCGGTGATCGACCGCAGCGCGGCGGAGCTCTCGGCGGCGCTCGAGGATGCGCTGCTCAGAGCGGGCGAGGGATGGGACCGGGTCGAGGCGGTGGTGCGCTCGGTCTTTCGGCTCGCGCTGCGTCGACCCGAGCTGTTGGGTCTCCTCCGCGAGGTCAGCCGGCTCGGGCCACCCGCGGCGACACGCCTCACCGAGGCGCTCGACCCGCTCGTGCAGCGGGCGAGGCTGTTCCTCGAGGCCGAGATGGACGCGGGGACGATGCGGCGCCAGGACGCGCGCCTCGTGCTGCTGTCCGCCTACTCCGCGGTGATCGGGGTCGCGACCGAGGTGGAGGTGCTGCGCGCAGTCGGCATCGATCCGACGATGCGCTCGCTCGCGGTGCGACGTCGCGAGCTGCTCGCGTTCTTGCGATCAGCGCTGCTCGTCGACGCCTAGATGCAGACCCCCGGCGCGAAGGGAAGAGTGACGCACACCACCGTCGTAGTCTCGGTGGTGGGCGCGGCGGTTGTGTCCGTGGTGGGCACGGCGGTCGTGTCGGTGGTCGGGATCGTCGTCGCGGTGGTGGTGGGCGCGGCGGTCGTGTCGGTGGTCGGGATCGTCGTCGCCACAGTGGTCGCGACTGTCGTCGCAACGGTGGTTGCGACCGTCGTGGTCGTCGCTTGTGTCGTCGTGGCCTGGGTGGTGGTTGCTCCGTGCGTTGTCGTCGCGCTGCCGGCCGTCGTGGGCGGCGGAGGATAGAGAACGCCCGCACCATTCGGGATGTCCAGCGTCGTCGTCGTGGTGCCCTGCTTCGTCGTGGTCGTCGCGAGCGTCGTGGCCGTCGTGGTGGCCCTCCCCGTGGTAGCCGTGCCTCGAGTCGTCGTTGTCGTGCGCGGCACGGTCGACGTGGTGGTGACCACGACCGGCTTCGGCTTCTTCGGAGGCGGAGGCGGCGGGGCGTCCACCTTGTAGACGATCGTGAACACCGCACCGGTCGCGTTGCCGGCCTCGTCGATTGCGACGATCTCGATGCGGTTCGAGCCGAGCGCGAGAGGCACGTCTGCCGCCCACGCTCCGGACTCGTCCGCGGTGAGCTCGATGCCAGCCACGACGACTGTTGCGCCCGGATCCGTGACGCCACTCACGACGATGTGGTTCGCGCCGATCGCGAGTCCGTCGGTCAGCGTGGGGTCGAGCAACAACGGCGGCGGGATGGTGTCGGGCGGCGGAGCCGGCGTCCCTCCGCGTGTGGCCGCGTCGATCGTCTCCGTGGTGCTCTCGACCGCGGCCGTGGTGGGCAGCTCCGCGGCCCGCACCTGCTGTGTGCCCGGTCCGCCGCGATCGGAGAGGAACGCGACCGCGAGCAACGAAGCGACACCGATTGCCAACACGCCGAAGATGACGTTGTCGCGAGTGCGCCGGCGGAATCGCTTGAACGGGCGAGCGATGAACGCGCCGATTGTCGCGAGGACGGCCAAGACGAAGTTGTCGCGGGCGTGCCGCTTGAACCACAGACGCACCCGCGTCCATCGGCGCTCGACCGCTTGGCCGAGCGCTGACAGGAAGGCCCGGAGGCCGTCCAGTCGGTGTCTCGTCCTGTATCGCGCCATTGACCTGTCCCTACCGGAAGCCCTGCCCGCTCGCTGAAGGCTGACCGGCTCAGAGCCGGATGTCGACTGTAGCGGTCACCTGTCCCTACCCGGGACGCGGGCCCGCTGATCCTGATCCGCTCATCCTGATCCGCTGATCCTGATCACGTCGACGGCGGCGGACCGGGATCGCTCGTCGGAGGCGGATCGGTCGTGGTGGGCGGATCCGTGGTCGTGGTGGGCGGATCCGTGGTCGTGGTGGGCGGGTCGGTGGTCGTCGTCGGCGGATCCGTCGTCGTGGTTACCTGGCTGGTGGTCGTCGCGAGGCTCGTCGTCGTCCCCACCGTGGTCGTGGCGCCGTGCGTGGTCGTCGCCCCGTGGGCCGTGGTCGTCGTCCCGCCGCCGCCGCCGGGGATCTCCTGGCCGGGCAGGGTGGTCGTCGAGCTCCTGCTGCTCGTCGTCGGCGCCAACGTCGTTGCGGTCGTCGGGGAGCCGGGCCTGGTCGTGGTGGACGCGCGCGTAGTGGTCGTCGTCGGTTTGACGGTCGAAGTGGTCGTCACGATCGCCTTGGGCGGCTTCTTCGATGGCGGCGGAGGCGCAGGCGCACTGACCTTGTAGACGATCGTGATGGCGAAGCCGCTCGCGTTGCCGGCTTCGTCGGCGGCCGTGACCTCGATGAGGTTCGGTCCGAGCTGCAAGGTGATCTCGCGTCCCCACACGCCGCTGGCATCGGCCGTGGACTCGACGCCGGCGATCACCATGCGCGCTTCTGCCTCCGTGAGACCGCTCACGAGCAGATGGTCCACGCCCACCTCGATGCCGTCGTAGAGGCTCGCGTCGAGCGACAGAGAGGGCGGAGTCGTGTCGGGCGGTGTCGTGACGACCGTGGTCGTCGCCTCGTCCGTGGTCGACGATGCGTCCGTGGTCGGCGACTCCGTGATGACCTGCGTCTCGCCGCCGGACTCACCCGTGTCCGCCAACACGACGCCGGTCATCGACAGGAACGCCACCGTGCTCAGGCCGAGCAAGGTCCCGGGGTGGGTGAGCCAGTCCTTCGCGTTCATTGCGTGCTCTCCTGAGACGGCGGACCGTCCGGGTTCGGAACCACGGTGTCAACGACCGTGATCGGGGGCAGGGTCACCGTCGGTGCGGTGGTCGGAGCAGTCGTCGCCACCGTGGTCGTGGGGAGCGTCGTCGGCGGCGCGGTGGTCGTCGGGTGCCAGTGGTGGCGGGTCGTGCTCGTCGTGGCCGCGGTCGTCGTCGTCGTGGCGGCGGTCGTTGTCGTGGCGGCGGTCGTTGTCGTGGGCTTCGCGGTCGTGGTCGTCGGCTTGGCCGTGGTCGTGGTGGGCTGCGCGGTCGTCGTGGCCGCGGGCGTCGTCGTCCTGGGGGCGTCTCCCGGGTCGACCGCGCTCGGCATGGTGGTGACCGGGCCTGAGGAACCCGAGCTCGATGGCGGAGGTCCGAGCGGCACCACCGACGACGGAGCGACGACCGGAGGCGGTGGCGAGATCGCGCGGAGGTAGCCCTGGTTGCGAGGGCCGGATGCGCTGGAAGGTGGCGCTGCGGGATCGGTCAGGGTGACCGCGAGCTCGTCGGCCGCGGGAGGCAGCAGGGTCGTGGTCGATGCCACCGCCGGCACGGGCGCGTCGAGCCGCACGTTCGTGACTCGGTCGCGAGGTGACGTGGATGGCATGGCCAGCCACGCGATGCAGATGCCCACCACTCCCACTCCCATGAGCGCTGCCACGCTGGCGGCGCGCGCGCTCGTAGAACGAGGGCCCCGCCGTCCGTCCGCGCCGTTCACCGCTGCGCCTATCGGCACGGGGCGCGACGGAATTGAGGCTGGTCAGCGACCTCGGGCGAGCTTTGAGGCGATCGACCTAGGTCCGGTCAGGCAAGCTTCGATGCGATCGACCCAGCTGCCCTCAGAGCGGTGCCGTCGGCGCCGTCGGTCGAGTACTGGACCGTGGGGCTGCGCTCGGCCTCGGCCAGGAGTCCGCTGAGGAGCGCACCGAATGCGAGACCCTCCGGCGCCCAGAAGTACCAGGCCAGCGAGCCCGGGATCGTGTTGATCTCGTTGACGTAGAGCTGGTCGCCCGTCCAGAGGAAGTCGAGCCGGGCGACGGATCGGACGAGGGCGACCTCGACGACCCGTCGCGCCGCGGTCCGGATCTGGTCGGCGACCGGGTCGGGGATGGCGGCCGGCAGCTCGCGCTTGGCGCTCGCCATTCCCTCGCCGCCGAGGTACTTGTCGGCGTAGGTGTAGATCGCAGCTCCGCCCCCGCCGCGCAAGGGCCGTTCGATCGCGGACAGGCGCAGGTCAGGATGCGTCAACACGGCGATGTTGAGGTCGACCGCGCCGGCGAGGTAGGGCTCGATCACGGCTCCGGATCGGTAGTGGGAGGACGAGCGGACGAGGGCGGCGACGGCGGCGAGGTCGTCGGTGATCTCGATCCCGATGCTCGAGCCGCCGAAGCGAGGCTTGACGATGTACGGCCCCGCGAAGTCGGGCTCGCGGGTCTCGTCGAACCCGACTCGGGGCAAGGTGGACAGACCCGCGGCGAGCATGACCCCGCCGAACGCGAGCTTGTCCATCCCGAGCGTGGCCCCGGCGACCGAGGGGCCGGTGTAGCGAACACCGGCGAGGTCGAGCGTTGCCTGCAGCGTTCCGTCCTCGCCGGGACCTCCGTGGCAGCAGTTCACGATCGCGGTCATCGGGATCAGCGCGCGCTTCGCGAGCCGGCCGCCCTCGCGGACGAACCCGCCGCCCGGGCGCGCGACGAGCTCGAGTCGCTGCGCGCCGCGCGGCACGCCTTCGACGAACGCGGGCGGGTCCAGAGAAGGATCGACCTCGAAGAAGTCGCCCGACCGGGCCCAGTACAGCGCGGTGGTCTCGACCCCGTCCTTCGCGAGCGCACCGATGGCCTGCAGGCCAGTGAGCACGCTGATGTCGTGTTCGGGGGACGGGCCCCCGAACAGCACCCCGGGTCGAGTCACCCGGACATGCTGGCAGAGGGAACCCGCCGATCACGACGATCAGGGATAGTGGTCGGGCAGGTCGTTCTCGTAGAGGACGACGTCGCCGGCGGTGAGCTCGGACCGCACCCACGCGACCGCCTCTTCGCGAGTCGCCACTTCGTGGATGGCCGCGAGGCCGCCGGCCGCCCCCTGCGCCAGTGCTCTGCGATTGGTCTCCCCGACGATCACGAGGTCGTTCGCCACGAGCGAGGCGCCGCTGCCGAGGCGCTCGTTCTCGTGGAACTGCTGCTTCCCGAGCTCGACCATCCCGGGCGTGACGACGACGCGGCGCGCGTCGACATCCCCGGTGAAGGCGAGAAGCGAGAGGGAGGACTCCGCGCTCGCGGGGTTCGAGCTGAACGTGTTGTCGATCACGTGCACCCCCGAGGCAGCGACCGCGACCGCGTGGCGATGCTCGGGCTGGGGCAGGTCAGCCAGCCGAGCGGCGATTTCGTCCCAAGGCACGTCGAGAGCGAGCGCGATCCCGACCGCGCACGCCAGGTTCGTCGGCTGCGCGGTCGTCTCTATCGACGCGTTCCGTTCACCTCCGGCAACCACGACGACGCGGCCCGTCCTCCCTCACGGCTCGAACGTCCGCGTCGGTGTCGGGCAGCGCACTGCACTCGACGACCTTCCCTCCCGCGAGCCGCTTCGCATCGGCGACCGACTGGAGGCCGTACGCGTCGACGTTCACGACAGCGGTGTCGACGCACTCGAGGATCTCGGACTTCGCGTCGACGATTCCGTCGAGTGACCTCATGCGCTCGAGGTGGACGGGACCGATGGCCGTGATCACCCCGATGTTCGGCTTGACCCATTCGCAGAGCGCGGCGATCTCGCCCGCGCCCGTACGTGCCCATCTCCGCGATGAACACCTCGGTTCCCGGTGTGAGCTGCTCGGTGACGGCCCGGGAGAGCCCGGCGGCGTTGTTGAAGCTCGCCGGGCTCGCGACGACACGGCGGCTGCCGCTCAACAAGTGCCGGGCGTACTGCTTGGTCGTCGTCTTGCCGAACGAGCCGGTGATCGCAACGACCGTCGGCCGAACGCGCTGGAGGATTGCCGCGGCACGGCGGGTGTGCCGACGGCCGAGCGTCCGCTCGAGCGGGGCGACGAGCCACAGTGCGTCGTCGAGGAGCAGTGGCGCGACGATGCCGGAGAGGGTGGCGAGTGCGGCGACCCGGTCGAGCAGGAGACCGAGCACCACCACGATCACCACCGTCAGCACGACCGTCACCGCTGCCGCGGTGCGCAGCCGGCGGGTCCACGCGAGCCGGCTCGTCCGACCGCGGACGGCGAGCCCGAGCGGGCCGACGACAGCGATCGCGGCGGTCACGACACCCGCAAGCGCCCACACGAACGAGATGACGGCTGTGAACGCAGCGACCGAGATCAGCGCGACGTTCGCGTTGGACACACGCCACCAGCGCCGCGCGAACTTCGTCGCCGATCCAGCCAGGTAGTGCTCACGCTGCGCGACCCGAAGCCATCGCAACAACGCGAACAGGAACCCGATCGAGCCAGCCACGGTCGCGAGGATGTCGAGCGCGTTCACGCTGCACGCTGGAGTCGGATGATCGCGGCGCGCAGCTGATCGGGCGCGGTGAGCGGTGTCAGGTGACCGGCGCCCGGGATCACGGTGATCGACGGGTGCGCGAGCAGCTCGGCGGCGCGTTCGCGCGAGGGCGACTGGCGCCGCGGTGTCGTTGTCGCCCCATACGAGCTCGACGGGGACCGTGATCTGCGTCAGCTGCGCCTCGTAGGTCTCGTGCACCGCGTGGACGAAGACGTCGCGCATGACACCCGTCGCGGCGCGGTAGTCCTCGACCCGGCGCGCCGGTGGCGCGCCTCCATCCGTTCGTCGCTGAGGATGCCGACGCGGTGCAGCATCTTGGCGATCCGAAACGAGAGCGCCGGGGCCGGGGGAGCCGAGACCCGCAGCAACGGCACGCCCGCGAGCATCAACCCGACGACACGCTCGGGGAACGCGACCGCGAGATGGACGGCGACCCGGCCGCCGAAGGAGTGCCCAGCCACGACGACCGGCGCTTCCATCTCGGCCAGGACCGGCGCGAGTGCCGTGGCGTACTCGGCTGCGCCCCAGACGCTCTGGCGGCGGCGGCGACGCGCCGAACCCAGGGAGGTCGATCGCGAGCGCGTCGAGCCCGCGGAGCACCTCGCGGAAGTCGGATCGATCTCGCCGCCAGCCGTGCAGCGCGAGGACCTGAGGGGGTTCGGTGGCCGTAGGCGTCCCCGAAGATCGTCCCGTCCGCGAAGGCCCGCAGCACGCGGGGCACGCTACGCGAGCGGGACGCCAGGTCAGCTCATGTCGACTCAGCTCATGAGGAGGTCCGCCATCGAGCCGAGCATCGGAGCCGGCGCGGACACGAGCATCGTGGTGAGGCACGTCTCCTTCCAGCGCGGCAGCTCGTCGCGGATCTTGTCGAATGGTCCGATGAGTGCGACGTCCTCCACCATCGCGAGCGGCACCGCCGCGATCGTGTCGGCCTTGTTGCCGGCGAGGTAGAGCTCCTGGATGCGCAGGCACTCGGCCTCGTAGCCGAGCCGCGCGAATACGTCGAAGTGGAAGTTCGTGCCGCGCGCGCCCATACCGCCCGCGTACAGCGCGAGCATCGGCCTGATCATGTCGGCGCAGCCTCGACGTCGTCGCCCGGGATGATGAGCATCGTCGACGGCGACCTCGAAGTCCTCCGCCGTGCGGCGCGCGCCCGGACGTGCGAAGCCCTCGGCGAGCGACGCGCGGTAGAAGTCGTCCGCCTTCGGCGAGAAGAAGAACGGCAGCCAGCCGTCGCAGATCTCCGCCGCGATCGCGACGTTCTTCGGTCCTTCGGCGCCGAGGTAGATCGGGATGTCGGTGCGAAACGGATGGATCGTCGACTTGAGCGGCTTGCCGAGCCCGGTGCCGCCCTGCAGCGGCATCTCGTACTGCTCGCCGGCGAACTCGACCGGCTTCTCGCGAGCGATGATCGAGCGGACGATCGACACGTACTCCCGGGTACGGGCGAGCGGCCGCGGGTAGGGCTGCCCGTACCATCCTTCGACGACCTGCGGGCCGGACGCGCCGAGTCCGAGGATGACTCGTCCCTCCCGACAGATGGTCGAGTGTCATCGCCGCCATCGCTGTCGCAGCCGGCGTGCGCGCCGACATCTGCACGATGCTCGTCCCGAGCTTCAACCGGGTGGTGTGCGCGCCCCACCACGCGAGCGGCGTCAACGCATCCGATCCGTAGGCCTCGGCCGTCCAGACCGAGTCGAAGCCGAGCCGTTCGGCTTCCTTGATCGCGTCGAGCGCGCCCGTGGGCGGGCCCGAGCTCCAGTATCCCGCGCTGTAACCGAGCTTCATGATCCGGTCCTCCCCTCGAGCGCATCTCCCGGCTCGACGAACGGCAACGACAGTGACTCTGCCACCGCGACGTTGGTCACGTGGCCGTCGCGCGGTGTTCAGCCCATGCGCGAGCGCCGGGTCGGCGATCGCGGCGAGCGCGCCGTCGAGCGCGATCTCGAGCACATACGGCAGCGTGGCGTTCGTCAGCGCGTAGGTCGACGTGTATGGCACGGCACCGGGCATGTTGCCCACCGCGTAGTGGATGACGCCGTGCTTCTCGTACACCGGGTCGTTGTGCGTGGTCTCATGGGTGGTCTCGATGCACCCACCTTGGTCGACGGCGACGTCGACGATCACCGCACCCGGGCGCATCCCACGGACCATCGCCTCACTCACCACGACCGGGGCTCGCAGACCGGCGACGAGCACCGCCCCGATCACCAGGTCGGCCTCAGCCACCGCGCGCTCGACCGCCCCTCGGTTCGACGCGAGCGTGATGATGCGGCCGCGGTGGATCTGGTCGACGAAGCGCAGCCGGTCGAGGTTCTTGTCGAGGAGCATGACCTCGGCCTCCATGCCCGCTGCGATCCACGCCGAGTTCCAGCCGACGTTCCCGGCGCCGAGGACAACGACGCGAGCGGGCCGCACTCCCGGAGCGCCTCCGAGCAACACCCCCCGGCCGCCGTTCTGACGCTCGAGGTAGTGGGCGCCGGCCTGGGTCGCGAGCCGTCCTGCGACCTCGCTCATCGGTGCGAGTAGGGGGAGGGCTCCCCCCGCCAGCTGCACGGTCTCGTACGCGATCGGGATCGTCCCCGCGGACAGCAGGGCCTTCGCGACGTCGGGATAGGCCGCGAGGTGAAGGTAGGTGACGAGGATCAGGTCGTCGCGGAGGAGTGCGAACTCGGAGTCCTGAGGCTCCTTCACCTTCACGACCATCTGCTGCGACCAGGCATCCTCGGCGGTCGGCACGATCGTCGCTCCCGCGGCGCGGTAGTCGGCGTCTCCGATCGCGGAGTCGCTGCCTGCGCCGGCCTCGATGAACACGGAGACACCTTGGTTCTCGAGCTCGCGCACGCCGTCGGGTGTCATCGCGACTCGGTGCTCGGCGGTCTTGATCTCCTTCGGCACTCCGACGGTCAATGCCATGTCACGATGCTCCCCAGGCGTAAGTCTGCTTCTGGATGCGCATGTAGATGAACGTCTCGGTGCTGCGCACGCCGGGCAAAGCCCGCAGACGGTCGTTCACGAGGTCGAGGAGACGTTCGTCGTCTTCGACCACCGCCTCCACGAGGAGGTCGAACGAGCCGGCGGTGACGACGACGTAAGAGGCCTCGCTGATCGCGGAGATCTTCTCCGCGAGCGTGGTCAGGTCGCCCTCCGTGCGCGACGCCGATCATCGCCATCCTGCGATATCCGAGCTGCAGCGGGTCCGTGACCGCGACGACCTGCATCACGCCCGCCTCGAGCAGTCGTTGGACGCGTTGGCGCACCGCTGCCTCCGACAAGCCGACCACCGAGCTCAGCTTCGTGTAGGGCGCGCGGCCGTCCGCTTGCAGGTGCTCGATGATGGCGCGATCGATCGGGTCGAGCCCGGGCTTCGGTCGCGGGTGTTCGGCACCAACAGGACGCTTCGCTCAGGACATCTTGATCATCACGTGCTTGAGCTCGGTGTAGGCCTCGATCGCGTACACCGACATGTCCTTGCCGACGCCGGACTGCTTGAAGCCGCCGTGGGGCATCTCCGACGACGAGAGGGCCGTGGTCGTTGACCCACACCGTGCCGAAGCTGCAGCGCCCGGCTCACGCGCATGGCGCGGCCGACGTCCGCGGTCCAGACGCTGGCGGCGAGCCCGTAGTCGACGCCGTTGGCCCACGCGATCGCCTGCTCCTCGTCCGCGAAGCGCTGCACGGTGACGACCGGGCCGAACACCTCTCGCTGGATGATCTCGGCGTCCTGCGCGACGTCGGTCGACGACGCTCGGCTCGTAGAAGAAGCCGGCGCCTGCGACGCGGCGCCACCAGTCGACGACCGTCGCCCCTGCCGCCTTGGCGCGATCGACGAAGCCGGCGACGCGGTCCCGCTGCTCGGCGAGATGACCGGGCCGAGCTCGGTGTCCGGGTCGGTCGGGGCTGCCGACGCTGAGGCTCTTCGCGGCGGCCGGCGAGCTCGCTCACGAAGTCGTCGTAGATGCCGGGTCCGGTGATCACCCGCGTCGCCGCGGTGCAGTCCTGTCCCGCGTTGAAGTACCCGAAGAGCCGCACGCCGGCGACCACGGCCTCGAGGTCGGCGTCGTCGAACACGACGACCGGCGCCTTGCCACCGAGCTCGAGGTGGACGCGCTTCAGCGTGTCGGCGGCGGCGCGCATGATCGCCTTGCCGGTCGTCGACCTCACCGGTCAGCGACACGATGCGCGACCTTGGGGTGGGTCACCAGCGCCGCGCCGCAGTGCTCGCCCGTCACCGGTGATGACGTTGCAGCACACCCGGCGGGAAGAGGTCGGCCGCGATGTCGGCCAGCTCGAGCGCGGTGAGCGGCGTGAGCTCGGACGGCTTGAGCACGACGGTGTTGCCCGCCGCGAGCGCAGGCCCGATCTTCCACGCCGCCATCATCAGCGGGTAGTTCCACGGCGCGATCGAGGCGACGACGCCGAGCGGCTCGCGCCGGAGCATCGACGTGTAGCCCGCGAGGTACTCGCCCGGCGCCTGCGTCGTGAGGTTGCGCGCGCCGGCGCCGAAGTACCGGAGGTTGTCCGCCAGGAAGCCGATCTCGTCGGGGACGGCGGCGATCGGCTTGCCGACGTTGCGGCTCTCGATCTCGACGAGCTCGTCCGCACGCTCCTCGAGGCGGTCCGCCGAGCTGTTGAGCGCCGTGGCGCGCTCGCCGGGTGCGGTGTCGGCCCACTCGGCGAAGGCGGCGGCCGCGGACTCGACCGCGGCGTCGACGTCGGCTCCGTTCGACGACGCGACCTCGGCGATGACCTCGCCGGTCGCCGGGTCGATCACCGGGTCGGTCCGATCGCTGCGCGCGTCCTGCCACCCGCCGCCGATGAAGTTCTGCCGGTGCGCTCGTCATGGCGCGATCTTGGGTTGCGGGCGTGCGATGCGCAAGGGATTCCGTCGACTTCACACAGTCTCAACACGGAATCCCTTGCCCCGTTTGGGGTCGCTGCGTAGGTTCGACGGTGCATGGGCCGAGCGCTGCTGTTCCGCAACGGGACGGTCCTCACTGCAGACCCCGCGCGGCCGATTGCCCGCGCGGTCGCGGTCGACGACGGGTTCATCGTCGCGCTCGACGACGACGCGCTGGACTACCGCTCACGCCGTGCCACCGAGTTCGATCTGGCGGGCGGGTGCCTGGTCGCCGGGTTCCGTGACGGCCACGCCCATCCGCTGTGGGGCGGCATCGAGCTCGGGCAGGTCCCGCTCGTCGGCGCGCGCTCGATCGACGAGCTCGTGCAGCGTGTCCGCGTGGTACGCCGCGGAGCATCCCGAGCTGGACTGGATCGAAGGCGGCGGCTACGACCCGTGGCTCCTGCCGCGAGGGGTCGGCGACGCCACTGTGCTCGACGCGGCAGTCGGCGATCGGCCGGTCGTGCTCGAGGCGAGCGACCACCACACGATGTGGGTGAACTCCGAGGCGCTTCGCCGTGCCGGCATCGACGCGTCGACGCCCGACCCGCCGCTCGGCCGGATCCTCCGGCATGGGGACGGCACGCCGGTCGGGACGCTCGTCGAGTGGGGCGCGATCGCCATGGTGCGCGAGCTGATGCCCGTCCCGGGTCCCGCCGAGCAGGAGGAGGGGTTGCGGCGCGCGATGGCTGCTCTTGCCCGGTGCGGCGTGACGTGGGTGCAAGAGGCGGCGACGAGCCCCGGCGAAGCGCAGGTCTACGCCGCTCTCGCGCGGCGGGGCGAGCTGACGACGTGTGCCAACCTCGCCTTCCGAGCCGAGCCCGGCCGGTGGACGCGGGACCGCCAGCGCTACGTCGACTGCCGCGCCGACCTCGACGGGGACGACGCGACGCGGTGACGTGCTCCGTGCCGGCACGGTGAAGTTCTTCGCGGACGGCGTGATCGAGATGGGCACCGGCTTCCTCGTCGAGCCGTACACGGATGCTCCGCACACGTGCGGCCTGCCGAACTGGTCGGCGGCAGAGCTCGCCGAGGCGGTCGCGAGGTTCGACACCGATGGCTTCCAGATCCACATCCATGCGATCGGCGACGGCGGCGTTCGTATGGCGCTCGACGCGATCGAAGACGCCACAAGGCGAAACGGCGCGCCGCGATCGACGCCCGGTGATCGCGCACACCCAGGTGGTCCAGCCGGACGACCGAGACCGCTTCGCATCTCTCGGGGTGATCGCGAACTTCGAGCCGCTGTGGGCGTGCCTCGATCCGACCATGGAAGAGCTCACGATCCCGCGACTCGGGCCCCACCGGTCAGGGCTCCAGTACCCGATCGCCAGCATCGCGGGCACCGGCGCCCGCATCAGCTTCGGCAGCGATTGGCCGGTGTCGTCGATGCACCCCTTGCACGGCCTCGCGGTCGCGGTCACACGGCAGAACCGGGACGGAGAGCCCGCCGCGGGCTGGCTGCCCGAGGAGCGGCTCCCGATCGAGCAGGCACTCGCTGCCTACACTGCCGGGACCGCCTATCAGGGCTTCGAGGACGACACGGGGGGAGCGATCGTCGTGGGGAGGCGTGCGGATCTGTGCGCACTGTCTGCTGACATCGGCGCGATCGAGGGCCGCGAAGTCGCGGACGTTGCCGTCGTGGGCACCTGGACCGGCGGCCGAGAGGTGTACGCAGCGTGACGGGCGAGCGTGGGTCGGTGGAGCTCACCGACGTCACGAAGCGGTTCGGACCAACGGTCGCGGTCGACACGTTGAACATCGAAGTGCAGGCGGGTGAGTTCCTCGCGCTGCTCGGACCGAGCGGGTGCGGGAAGACGACCACGTTGCGGATGCTCGCCGGCTTCGAGCAGCCGGACGACGGTTACATCCGCATCTCCGGTCAGTACGTGCAGGGTGTCGCGCCGCACAAGCGCGACGTGAACACCGTGTTCCAGAACTACGCCCTCTTCCCCCACATGACCGTCGCCGAGAACGTGGCGTATGGCCTCCGCCAGAAGGGCGTCGACAAGGGCGAGACGAAGCGCCGAGTGGGCGAAGCGCTCGAGATGGTGAAGATGACGCCGCTCGCGCGGCGCAAGCCTCGCCAGCTGTCGGGCGGCCAGCAGCAGCGCGTCGCGCTCGCACGGGCGCTGGTCAACAAGCCTTCGGTGCTCCTCCTCGACGAGCCTCTCGGCGCGCTCGACCGCAAGCTCCGCCAGGAGATGCAGATCGAGCTGAAGCTGCTGCAGACCCAGGTCGGCATCACGTTCATCTTCGTCACGCACGATCAGGAGGAGGCGCTGTCGATGTCCGACCGCATCGTCGTGATGCTCGACGGGCACGTGGAGCAGGTCGCGGATCCCGACACGATCTACGACCAGCCCGCGTCCGCGTTCGTCGCCGGTTTCATCGGGCAGCAGAACTTCCTCCCCGGCACGGTGAAGGGCGACGGGCATGAGCTCGCGGGCGAGGGCTTCACAGTGATCGCGGGACGGGCCGCGCCCGACGCCGTGCCGGGCAGCCCGGGGCTCGCCGCGGTCCGGCCAGAGGCGGTGAGCCTCGCGCTCGAGGTGCCCGACCAGGCGATCAACGCGGTGCACGGCAAGCTCGCCGGTGTCTCGCACCTGGGCGATCTGATCCAGTACGTCGTGATCACCACCGGAGGTCGCGAGATGCTCAGCCGCCAGCCTCGGCACGAGGCGGTCCGCCTGGATCTGGGCGCCGACGTGTGGTGCCGTTGGGCCACCGACCGCGTTCAGGTGTTCGGGGGAGATCAGTCCACGCTCGTGATCGCCGACCCTGCGGTCTGACATGCCCGCCAGCTCACCCGGAACCTCAAAAGGAGACCCTCGTGGCCGATGACCGGATCCGCATCCTGGCCCCGCCTGCCAGTGCTCAGCGATTGGGCACCGACCTGACCCGACGGCGGCTGATCGGGATGGGCGCGGCCGGCCTCGCTGGCCTCGTCGTCGGCCCCGGCTTGCTCGCGGCGTGCGGCGGCGACGACAGCGGCAGCGCCGGTGCCACAGGTGGAGGAGGCACCTCTGGTGGGGGAGGCAACGGGAACCTCAACCTCTTCACCTGGGCCGAGTACCACTCGCAAGAGCTGCTCGACAAGTTCGGCAACGTGACGGTGACTGTCTACAACTCGAATGAAGAGGCGATCGCGAAGCTGCAGGCGTCGGGCGGCACGAGCGGGTTCGACCTCATCATCCCGACCGGCGTCTACATCCCGCAGATGTCGGCCGACGGGCTCATCCAAGAGCTCGACAAGGATCGCCTGCAGAACTTCGGCAGCATCGACCCGATCTACCTCGGGCAGGACTGGGATCCGGACAACACCTACTCCGTGCCGAAGGACTGGGGCTCCACAGGGTGGATCTACGACAACACCGCGCTCACGACCCCGATGGAGACCTGGAACGACTTCCTTGCAGCGGCTGAAGGGCCGGCGAGTGGGCAGACCTCCGTGCTTGACACGCCAGGCAACCTGACCGGTCTCTACTTCTGGGCGAACGGGATCGATTGGACGACGACGGATCCGAAGGAGCTCGACGCCTGCGAGGACTACATCGTCAACACGCTTGCTGGGCATCTGAAGGCGTTCGACTCGTATCCCGGCATCAACCTCACCCAGGGCAACTACGTGCTCTCGAACGTCTGGAACGGCGACGCTCGCCAGGGATTGCTCTCGGTCGACGACCCTGATCGGTACACGTGGGGGCTCGGTACGCCGGCGACCGAGCTCTGGATGGACAACTACGTGCTCGTTACCGGGGCCGAGAACGAGGACTCTGCGTACGCGTTCATCGACTTCATGCTCGATCCGGCGAACTCGATCATCGACCTCGAGTTCCATGGCTACAACACCGCGCTCAGAGACATCGAGGGGCTGCTCCCCGCGGACCTCCAGTTCAAGGACATGATCTTCTTCACGCCGGAGCAAGTGGCGACGATGGATGCCGGCGCGGTGAACGAAGCCCAAGACCGCCTCGTCGACATCTACAACAAAGCGAAGGCGAAGGCCGGCGCCTAGATGACCGCCACGGCGACGCCGACCGATGTGGAGTCGCTCCCTTCGCGTGGCGCGCCGCCGCCGAGCCGTCGCCTCCTGAGGATGCCGAAGTTCGGCCTCGCGATCCCTTCGTGGGTCTGGTACGTCGGCTTCTTCATCGTGCCGGTGATGGTCATCGTTTGGTACAGCTTCGGTTACAAGCCGCCGGTGAACGCCGGCCAAGGCCCGATTGGCACCGACCACCTGTCGCTCCAGAACTACCGCGACGCGCTGTCCGACACGTTCTTCCGGACGTTCCAGAACACGTTGCGAGTCGCGGTGATCGGCACCGCGCTGTGCCTCTTCATCGGGTTCCCGGTTGCGTACTTCATCGCGGTGAAGGTGCCGGCGAAGTGGCGGGGCCTCATGCTCGGGATCGTCATCATCCCGTTCTGGACGAGCTTCCTCATCCGCACGATCGCCTGGCGCATCGTGCTCGCTCCCGAGGGCTTCTTCTCGCACTGGATGCAGACGATGGGGTTCCGGGACTCACCGATCCGCTTCCTCGACACACGCGAGGCCGTCCAGCTCGGCGTCGTCTACAACTACCTGCCCCTCATGATCTTCCCGCTGTTCGTTGCACTCGATCGTCTCGACCCAGCGCTACGAGAGGCGAGCAAGGACTTGGGCGCCAGTCGAGTGAAGACGTTCGTGCAAGTGACGTTGCCGCTCGCGATGCCGGGGATGGTGGCCGGCTTGCTGCTCGTGTTCATCCCCCTCGCCGGGGACTACATCACCGCGAGCGTGCTCGGCGGGGCCAAGGGCAACATGGTGGGCGCGCTCGTCGCGACCCAGTTCCTCGCGGCACAGAACTGGGCACTCGGCTCCGCGATGGCGATCCTCCTCATCTTCGTGATCCTCGCCACGATCGGGTTCGCCGCGGTGATCGCGCTCGCGATCCGAGCCGTTCTGCGTCGGATGCGGTCGGTGGACCTCACGCCTGCGTCAGTGCCGCCTGCACCCGCCGCGGTGGCGGCGACGTGAGCGCCGTCGCGGTCCCGCCGCCCCGCCGTCGCCGCATCGACTTCATCTCGATCGGCCTCGGCGTGTGGACCGTGCTGGTCTTCATCTTCTTGTTCCTGCCGATCGGGTTCATCGTCGCCCACTCGTTCAACAGCGGGAAGGCGCTGCTCGCGTGGCAGGGGTTCAGCACGAAGTGGTACCACGAGCTGTTCCAGAACGACGCGCTCGTCCAGTCGATCCGCAACTCGCTCAAGGTCGCTGTCGGCAGCACTCTCATCGCCGTCGTGCTCGGCGCGACCGCGGGAATCGCGCTCGCTCGGCGGGGCGGGAAGTGGGGGACGGGCTTCATGGGGATCGTGTTCCTCATCCTCGTGACGCCGGAGATCGTCGACGCGATCGCGTACCTCATCTGGTTCGTGCGCATCGGTGGCCCGTTCGAGAGCGGGCTCGGCCCTCTGAGCTCCGGAGAGGTTCGGCTCTTCGTCGGCCACTCGCTGTTCAGCTCCGCGGTTGTGACGTTGATCGTGCGCGCGCGGCTGCAGGGTCTCGACGAGTCCCTCGAGGAGGCAGCGGCGGACCTCGGCGCGACGCCTGCGCGTGCCTTTCGTCAGATCACGCTGCCGCTGATGTTCCCCGCGGTCCTCGCGGGCGCGCTCCTCGCGTTCACGTTCAGCCTCGACAACACGATTGTGTCGACGTTCGTGACCACGGCGGGCTCGACGACGTTGCCGGTGTACGTGTTCTCGGCGGTGCGGTCGGTGATCAAGCCCGACGTCGGCGCCGCCGCAACCCTCATGCTCGGCCTCACGCTGCTCGCGCTCGCTGTCCTTGCACTGGTGCTCAGACGAGGCGGCGACTCCGCCGGCGACGTCGCGGCGACGCTCACGGGCAACTGAGCCGAGCACTAGCCTGGCGCCACCATGCCAAGTAGCAGCGCTCCGCGCATTGCTCTCGCTCCGGACTCTGCCCCGGCGTGGATGGCGGAGGCGATCGTCGAGGGTGGCGGTCTGGTCAGCCCGCTTGCCGAAGCCGAGGCGCTCATCTGGGGTGCACCCGCGAAGCCCCAGGCTCTCGTCGAGGTGATCGAGCAGGCCTCCCACCTCGAGTGGATCCAGCTCCCGTGGGCGGGCATCGAGCCGTACATCGAGGTGATCGACGACGAGCGGGTCTGGACGTGCGCGAAGGGCGTGTACGCGGAGCCCGTCGCCGAGCTCGCGCTGGCGCTGGGCCTCTGCGGTCTGCGCGGCGTCGCCGGATATGCGCGGCAGACGGCATGGTCCGGCCCCGGAGGCACGAACCTGCAGGGCGGCCAGGTCACGATCATTGGCGGCGGCGGCATCACCGAGGTGCTGCTCTCGTTGCTGACGCCCTTCGACGCCCACGTCACGGTGGTGCGCAACCGGGTGCAACCGATGGACGGCGCTGACGTCGTCGTGGAGAGCGAGCATCTGCACGACACGCTCCCCGGCGCGGACCTCGTGGTCCTCGCCCTCGCCCTCACTCCGGACACCGAGGGAATCATCGGGGCCGACGAGCTGCGCCTCATGGAGCCGCACGCCTGGCTCGTCAACGTCGCGCGCGGCCGTCACGTCGTGACCGACGACCTCGTCGCCGCTCTGCGGGCCGGTGAGATCGGAGGCGCAGCCCTGGACGTCACCGAGCCCGAGCCACTGCCTGACGGTCATGCGCTGTGGTCGTTGCCGAACTGCATCATCACCCCGCACGTGGGGAACACTCCGGACATGGCCAAGCCGCTCCTCGCCGAGCGCATCAGGGCCAACGTGCGCAGGTGGGCGAACGGCGAGCCGCTGATCGGGCCCGTGGATCGAGCGCTCGGCTACTGAGCCGATGCTCGACGCAGGCACGCTCACTGGCCTGCTGGCCGACCCAGACCGGCGGAAGGTGTTCGCGGCGCTCGCGCTCGGCGCGGCGACCTTCGACGAGGTCTTGCGCGCCGCCGCGCTCGATGCAAAGAGCGCGGGTCGCGCACTGACCCGCCTCGTCGAAGCGGGGCTCGTCGAGCGCGGTGACGACGGTTCGCTCTACCTGCTTGCCGAGGCGTTCTCACTCGCGGCGCGAGCCGCTGCGCCCGCTGCGCATGCCGAGAGCGACGCAGACGCGGACCCCGAGACCGCGAAGGTGTTGCGCGCTTTCGTCCGAGACGGCCGGCTCACCGGCATTCCGACCGCCCATGCGAAGCGGTTGGTCGTGCTCGACCTGCTCGCTCAGGAGTTCGAGCCGGGGCGGCGCTACAGCGAATCGATGGTGAACCTGATTCTCGCCAGGTGGCACTCGGACACCGCGGCTCTGCGCCGGTACCTGGTGGACGACGGGTTCCTCGACCGCGAGGCGGGAGAGTACTGGCGACGGGGAGGCAGCGTTCCCATCTGATTCACCCGGACCACCCACTCGAGTCACAGGGAACTCCCAGGTGGGACGCAGACGTTTCTGGTGGAACGCCATGAGAATCGTTCGGTCCCCCCGACACCGGCCGTGAACGCCCGCGGCCCCGACTTCGTAGGTTGGAGCATGCGCAAGCTTTGGATCGCACTCATCGCTGTCGTCGCCGTGATCGTGGGTGCTGGCGCGGCCGTCTACTTCATCGCATTCGCGGATGACTCACCGCCGCCGCTCAGCCTGAGCAGCGGGACAACCGTCGAAGGCGCCGTGACGTCTACGGCGTCCGACGACGCCGGGAGCTCATCAGCGACGACCGCGGCGCCGGTGACTGGAGACAGCCTGGCCGGCACGTGGACGGCGACGGACGGGTCGATCGCGGGGTACCGGGTGCGCGAGAAGCTCGCCCAGCTCCCCGCACAGAGCGATGCCGTCGGGCGCACCCAGGACGTGACCGCGACGATCATTATCGACGGCTCGGGCGATTCGTTCACGGCGACGTCGGCAGACGTGACCGTCGACGTGACGACCCTGCTGAGCGACAGCGACCGACGAGATCGCCAGATCAAGGGCCGCGGCCTCCAGACCGACACCTACCCATCGGCGAGCTTCACCCTCACGCAGCCGATCTCGATCCCGGCGGAGGCCCTCGATGGCACCGCGGTGACAGTGCAGGCGACCGGGGACATGACGATCCACGGGGTGACGAAGTCCGTGACGATCCCGCTGCAGACGCAGCTCAACGGGAGCCAGATCGAGATGGTGGGCTCCCTCACGTTCCCGATGTCCGACTTCCAGATCGAGCCGCCGAACGTCGCCGGGATCGTGAGCGTCGAGTCAGACGCGACGTTGGAGTTCCAGCTCTTCCTGGCGAAGTAGTGAGGGTCGAGGTAGGCGAAAGCACGGCGCGACGGCGGCGGTACCGTTGTTGGTCTGACTCACTACGAGCGACTCGGTGTGGCCCCGACTGCGTCGGAAGGCGAGATCCGTCAGGCCTACCGCCGGCGCGCCCGAGCATTGCATCCGGATCGGCACGCGGAGCGCAGCGCGGCCGAGCAGCGCAAGGCGGGGGCGGACATGGCCGCGGTCAACGAGGCCTGGCGGGTGCTCGGCGACCCGCTCCGGCGCACCCAGTACGACCGCGCTCAGGCCGCCTCGACCGCGTCCCCCACACCGCCCTCGTCCGGCCGACCGCTGGCAGACGACCGCGAGCCGGTGGGCGACCATCAGTCCGAAGACACCGTCACCCGCGTCGTGCACGGCGCCCCGCTCCTCGCGATGTTGCTCGTCCTGCTGGTGATCTTCGTGGTCAGCGCCCTCGCGACGCACAGCGCGGCGCACGCCGCGAAACGTGGGTGCGGCTGACGGCTTCGTGCAGGTGGGTTCATGTGTTGCCGTCGCGACGGGACAACCGGTGGTGGAGGTGCCGTGCAGCGAACCACATGACGGCCGCGCCGCGGCGGTCATCCCGCTCGATCTCGCGTGCCCCGCGGACACCGAGTACTACGTCGCGCCCGGAGGGTCGTCCCGGGTGTGTGTCGCGATGGGTGATGCGCCGTGAGGGCTGTCGGGCTGGATCACGTCGTGCTGGTCGTCAGCGATGTCGATCGCACCCTCGACTGGTACGTCGATCGTCTCGGGCTCGAGCCGTTGCGTGTCGATGAGTGGCGGCGTGGCGAAGTGCCGTTTCCGTCGCTTCGCGTGAATGACTCGCTCGTCCTCGACGTGATCCATGGCCCGCGAGCGGGAGAGAACGTCGACCACATCTGCCTTGTCGTGGACACCGACGATCTCACCGCGGTGGCGGAGTCAGGCGAGTTCGATGTGGTCGGTGGACCGAGCAGGTTGTGGGGCGCGAAGGGGTTCGGGCAAGGGCTGTACGTGCGCGATCCCGACGGGAACGTCCTCGAGCTGCGCCACTACTAGGGTCGGCCGCGATGGACTTCCGCACCGAGTCGCTCGCCGATCTCGCCGCTCGAGTTCGTTCGAAGGACGTGTCGTCGCGTGAGCTGACCGGCCACGCGCTCGCGCGCATCGAAGTGCTCAACGGCCAGGTGAACGCGTTCGTGGCGGTCGACGGCGACCGCGCTTTGGCCGAGGCCGCCGCGATCGACGAGCGCGTCGCCCGCGGCGAGAATCCGGGCCCGCTCGCCGGCATCCCCATCGGCGTGAAGGATCTCGAGGACGCGGCGGGCTTCGTCACGACGTACGGATCGCATCTGCACGCCGACGATCCGCCGGCGGAGGCGGACAGCATCCTCGTGGCGCGCCTCAGAGCGAAGGGTTGCGTGATCGTCGGCAAGACGAACACGCCCGAGTTCGGCTGGAAGGGGGACACTCAGAACGAGGTGTTCGGCGCGACGCGGAACCCATGGGATCTCGCGCGTTCGGCGGGCGGCTCATCGGGAGGAACCGGCGCGGCGCTGGCCGCCGGCATGGTGCCGCTCGCGACCGGCTCGGATGGCGGAGGGTCGATCCGCATCCCCTCGGCCATCAACGGGCTGTCCGGACTGAAGCCATCGCTCGGTCGTGTCCCCACGGGCGGCGCAGCCCCACCGAGCTGGGCAGGTCTGTCGACGCGGGGGCCGATGGCACGGCGTATCCGTGACGTCGCGTATGCGCTCGAGTGCGTGGTCGGGCCCGATCCGACCGACATCTCCTCACTGCCGATGCCCGACGTGCCTTGGTCTCGCGCGCTGAACGACATTGGCGCGCCGCTCAAGGTGGGTTGGTCGCCGACGCTCGGCTACGCACCCGTCGACACCCAGGTGCTCGAGGTCTGCGAGCGCGCCGTCCGGGCGCTCGAAGGGATGGGAACCGAGATCGTCGAGATCCCTGTCGTCTTCGACGAGGATCCGATCCGCAGCTTCCTCACCATCGCCGGCGTCGGAACCCTGGTGACCGTCGCGCCGCATCGCGACTCGCCCGCCTTCGCGAAGATGGATCCCGGGCTGTTGCAGACGTTCGAGTGGGCGGAGGCCAACGTCACTGCCGTGTCGCTGAAGCAGGCACAGGACGCGTGCCACCTTCTCAACCTGCGGCTCGTCGACGCGTTGCGCGGAGTGAACTTCCTCATCACGCCTGCGACAGCCGCGGTCACGCCGTTGCAGGGCGAGGTCGGTGTGATCAACGGGAACCCCGATCCGAACTGGGTGCGGTTCACCTATCCCTTCAACCTGACCCGCTCGCCCGCCGGAGTCGTGAACGCCGGGTACTCCGAGACTGGCCTGCCGATCGGTCTGCAGGTGGTCGGCCCGCAGCATGCCGACGTCGGCGTCCTGCGGTTGCTGGCGTTCCTCGAAGATCGCCTGGCGGACGACCGCCTCGCACCGGTCGGCTGATCGATGGCCGTCGACCTGGCCTGGTTGGCCGAACGCGTCCAGGCGTGGGCCGAGGCGCACTACGGCGAGCACGCCCATGCCACCGGCCTCGAGACGATGCCGGGTCACGCCGGTCTGAGCTTCGGCTTCACGATCGAGCACGGCGAAGGTCGCGATGACCTGGTCATGCGGATCCCTCCGAAGGGCGTGCGGCGCAAGGGAAACACCGATGTCATCCGTCAGGTGCCGTTGCTGCAAGCCCTTCACGCCGACGGGGTCCGTGTGCCGCCCGTGCGCTGGTGGAGCGAGGATGAGCAGTGGTTCGACGTCCCCTACTTCATGGTCGACCGCTTGCCCGGGACGACCTTCGCGTTCCGCGATCCCGCAGTGCAACCGTCGCCCGACCTCGTGCGCTCGGTGTTCGAGCAAGCTGTCGACGCGCTCGTCACGATCCACAAGTTCGACTGGCGCTCCCGGCTTGCCGACTGGGAGCAGCCGCGGCCACTCGCGGACGAGATCGCGTATTGGGACCCGATCCTGCCGAAGGCCGCGGAGCCTGAATGGGTCGCGATGGGGGAGGAAGTCCGCGACCTGTTGCTCGCGCAGATGCCGGTCGACGCGCCCATCGGGCTCTTCCACGGTGACTTCCAGACGTCGAACCTGCTGTTCAACGACGGGGTGCTCGAAGCCGTGCTCGACTGGGAGATCTCCGGGATCGGCGGGCAGCGGCTCGACATCGGGTGGCTGCTGATGATGAACGACCCGCCGAGCTGGTCAGATGCCGGCAGCTTCGCCGGCGGTCCGGATCTCGCCGCGCTCGAGGCGCGCTACGAGGACGGGATCGGCACGAATGTGGGTGACATCGCTTGGTACCGAGCCCTGTCGGGGTATCGCTTCGGAGTGATCAGCGGGCTGAACGTGATGCTGCACCGCACCGGCAAGCGCCATGATCCCGAATGGGAGCGCATCGCGCTGTCTGTGCCGTTTCTGTTCGGGCGAGCGCGCGACCTGTTGAAGGGCGCGACGTGAACGCGATCTCGCCGCCGCTCGCACCGTGGGCGCTCGCAGGCGAGTCGATCGTCGCGCTCGCGCGCTGGCGCGGCGTCCCCCCGGTGTTCCCGGTGGGCTTGTCCGCGTTGCCGGGCCCGTCGATGGTCGCCGCAACCCGCTACACGGACTCGCCCGTTGGTCCCTACGTCGAGCTCATCGTCGGCCATCCCGCGCGGCTCGGGCTGCGCGTCGGGTGGATGGTGAGCGAAGCCGTGGTCACCGAGGAGGACGCGCGCATCGGCGGACGACTCAACTGGGGTTTCCCGTCCGAGCGCGCCGACCTGCGCTGGGAGGTCGACGGCCGCGAGCGCGCGCTCGTGTGGTCCTCGCGAGGCTTCGCGATGCGGGGTACGCCGCGGGGGATGCCGCTGCCGTGGCTCGTGCCGGTCCGCGGCGCTGCAGCGTCGCAGCGACGGCTGCATGATCGTCCCCGGCCATCAGCGCGGCCGAGCCCGGTTCGCGCGGGTCGTCGTCGAGGCGAAGCCCGACGACGAGCTCGATGCAGTCTCGGGGCGACACCCCGGTGTGATGGTGTCGGGTCTGCGGGCCACGGTGCACCCTGCCCGCGCTCCGCTCGGCTTGCTGAAGTCGCTCGTCGCCCCGCTGAGGGCTCCGGAGCCTGCGGTATGGTGTGAGACCCCGAGGGCGTATAGCTCAGTTGGTTAGAGCGCGCGCTTCACACGCGCGAGGTCACAGGTTCGAGTCCTGTTACGCCCACCCCTGTTACGCCCACCCCCTCCTTGTTCTCAGGAAGGTGACGCGTCACGGATGACGCGCAGACGACCTGAGAATGCCGCGGAGGCAGCGCGTGCGCCATCACAATTGGGGCGTGCACGATGATCTGATCGAGTCGGGGCGGCGCCGGCTGATCATCGTGGCTGCGCTCGGGATCGTGATGCTCGCAGTGATGCTGGCGCTCGTCTTCTTCCCGTTCGCGGTGGGCGTGGGCGCGCTGAGCACGCTGCTCGGCGGATCGTTGGGCTATGGCTGGAAGCTCCTCGGACTCAGCTTCGTAATGGCCTTCCTCTTCGCGCTGGCCATTGTGGGTGCGGGCTTCGCGTGGGTGTTTCGGCACGCCGAGCGCGAGCTGCTCTCTCCGATGCACGCGTTCCCTCGGCCGTTCTCGGGTCAGGTCACAGCCTTGCCTCCCCCCGGCGCACCCGTCGGTGAGTTCAAACGGGTGCGGGAGCTGCTCGACGGCCTCAGCATCGCCGCCGGCGTCCTCCCGCCGTCGTGCGCTGTGCTCCGCGACCCCGCGCCGAACTGTCTCACGATCGGACGCAAGCCCGAGACCGCGTGGGTGGTCGTGTCAACCGGGCTCGTCGAGACCCTGACTCGCGACGAGCTCGAAGCCGTGCTCGCCTACGAGATCGGACGCATCGCGGTCCTCGAGGTGTCGCTCGACACCGCCGTGTACGCGTGCACGGCGCGCGTGTTCGAGCTCTGGGCCGCACCGTTCGCGGACTTCGGCCACGACAGCTTCCTGTTGCTCCCGTTCACCATCATCACCGCCCCACTCGCCTTCGGCGGTGTGCTGCTCCGACGGCACGTGCTTCGGAGCCGTGCCAGGCTCAGCGACGGCCTTGCGGTGCGCTACTGCCGAAATCCCGCGGCGCTGCTCTCCCGCGCTTCGCCGCATCGACGGAGACCCTCGTACCGTCCGAGCTGCATCGCTCGACGACGCGCATCTCTGGCTGCAGTACCCGCACACGAGGATGTCGACGGCCTTCTTCGGCTCGCGCAAGATCCTGCGGCAGCGGATCCGGCGGCTCGAGGCGTTGACACCGAGATCAGAATGACGGCCATGGACCCGAAGCCCATCCTCGACCTCGTCGACATCGTGACCGGGGACTTCGAGTCCACGGTCGCCTTCTACCAAGCGCTCGGCGTCGAGGTCGAAGCGAGCGGGGGAGGCGAGCACGAGATCTGGCACGCCGACGTGAAGTTCCCGAATGGCGCGTCGCTGCACATCGACAACATCCCGCTCGCGGCCACCTACAACACGGGCCTGGCGCGGGGGAGAGAGCAGCAGCGTCGTCGTGGGCTTCTCCGTGGCGACCCGTGACGAGGTCGACCATCTGTACCGCAAGCTCACTGACGCGGGATACGACGGACAGCAGGTCCCGTACGACACGTTCTGGGGTGCTCGCTATGCGATCGTCGCCGACCCGAACGGCCTGGACGTCGGCATCATGAGCCCGCTCGACGAGTCGCGGCGCTCGTGGCCCCCCGCACCATCGCCCGACGAGTAAGTCCCTCGCCCCGCCCCGCCCCGGTCGGCTCTGTGTCCGCGAACCACGCCATTGTTGGCGCACGTTCGCGACGAGACGACGCGTCGGGAGCGGGACGCGGGGTGATGTCTAGGACGTAGCCGGGCACTTCTCGGCGACGCCCGCCGCGATCTTCTCGGTGTACTCCTTCAGCTCGCTCGAGCGGTGCTGCAGCTTGGCGATCGCCTCGCCGAGCCGCGCGGCCTTGTCAGGGTCGGTCTGCGCGAGCTCGGTCTGCTTCGCCTGGAGCTTCTGGATCCGGGCGTCGAGCTGGTTCTGCCACTTCTCGAGGAACGACACGAGCCGGGTGGCGCGGGCGCATCGGCGCTCCTGCGCGGGGCGTTGCTGGTCGGTCTGGGCCGGAGCAGAGCCGGTGGACGGGTCGCTCGTCTCCGCCGAGACGGCGCTCGCGCCGCCGACGGCGAGGACGCCGACGAGGGCGAGGCCGGCGATGAGCTTGCGGATCATGGTGTCTCCTGATTCAAGGTTGGGGGTCGAAGTCGACGGTCTCCCATGATCGCCACCGCCTGTGAGCAAATTGTGATGCCTGCGTGAGGGTGTTGCCAGCGCGGTGTTGCCAGCGCGGTGTTGCCCGCGCGGGCTGCGATGCTGGACGGGTGGACGTCAGCGCAGATCTCACCGCTCCCTGCGCGCCCGACGAGCTCATGGCATGGGTGGACGACCTCAACCGCTATCCGCACTGGCTCGACATCGTCTCCTCGGCCTCGCTCGCGGCGCCCGTGGAGGGAGACCCGGGCCCCGCCTGGCTCGTCGACCTGCGCGGCCGCCTCGGCCCCCTCGCCCGCTCGAAGCGCCTGCGAATGGTCCGCATCGAGCGCACGGCGAACCGGGTGGCCTTCCACCGCCGCGAGGCCGATGGTCGATCGCACGCACCGTGGGTGCTCGAGGCGACGGTCGCGCCCGCCGACGGCGGCAGCCGCCTCGTGATGCACCTTCACTACGGGGGGGCGCTGTGGGGGCCAGTGCTCGAGCGGATGCTCGGCGACGAGATCGAGAACAGCCGCCCCCGGCTGCTCGCCTGCCTCGCTCGTTGAGCCTTCGTCAGCGGGCGCGCGCGCGACCCAGCGGCCACCCTGCTCGTCGAGAGTCAGCGGCAGGTCGAAACACTCCGAGAGCGTCGTGGCCGTGAGGGCGTCCGCGATCGGGCCGCACGCGACCGCGCGCCCGCCCCGCAGCAGCAGCGCGTGCGTGAATGCGTGGGGGATCTCGTCGACGTGGTGCGTCACGAGGATCAGCGGCGGGCTCGTCGGATCCCGCGCGAGGTCGCCGAGCCGCGACACGAGGTCTTCGCGAGCCCCGAGGTCGAGCCCCGCGGCGGGCTCGTCGAGGATGAGCAGCTCAGGATCGGCCATCAGCGTGCGCGCCAGCTGCACCTTCTGCTGCTCACCGCTCGAGAGCGTGCCGAACATGCGATGCGCGAACCCGGCCATGCCGAACCGATCCAGCATCCCGAGAGCACGCGCACGATCCTCGTCCGTGTACGTGTGCCACCACGGCTCGAGGGCGGCGTTACGCGCCGTCATGACGACGTCGATCACCTCGAGCTCGCGGCGCAGCATCGCCGCCATGGACGCGCTGGCGACGCCGATGCGCGGTCGTACCTTCCGGATGTCGACGCGTCCGAGCACGGCACCGAGCACGCACACGTCACCGCGTGACGGATGGAGGTACAGCGAGACGATGCGAACGAGCGTGGTCTTGCCTGATCCGTTCGGTCCGAGCACCACCCACCGCTCGCCGGGTCTCACGCGCCAATCGAGCCGGTCGAGCGCGAGCTTCCCGTCGTAGACGACGCTGATGTCTCGCAGCTCGACTGCGGCGCCTCCCGCCGCGGTCACGGGGCCGCGATGGGCAGCTCGAGGAGGTGGGGCCGCCCCGCCTCGAGCGCAGCGGAGACCGCGTCTCCGACATCGCCCGCCTTCTCCACGAGCGTCGCGTCGACGCCCATCGAACGCGCGAGCCCCACAAAGTCCACGGGCGGGTCGTCGATGTCCATCGCAACCATTCGCCCGGCTTGCACGCTGTCGCGTCCCATGCCGCGCAGGTAGCCCTTGAGGATGAGGTATTGACGGTTGTTCACGACCGCGAACACGATGGGGAGCTGCTCGTGCGCGGCCGTCCACAGTGCCTGCGGCGAGTACATCGCAGAGCCGTCGCCCACCACGCAGAGCACGGGCTCTCGGTCGCGTGCGAGCGACACACCGAGCGATGCGGGCATGCCCCAGCCGAGGCCACCGCCCTTGCAGAAGAAGTAGTGGCCGGGCTCGGTCCAGTGATGGAAGCCCCGCACGTAGAACCCAGTGGTGATCGCCTCATCGACGACGGTCGTGTTCGCTGGCAGCGCACGCACGAGGGCGTGACCCGCGGCCATCGGGTCCATCGGGGCGGTGGCATACCGCGCAACGGCGGTCTCCTCCAGTCCCTCGATGTCCTTCTGCCGGCGGCCACCGCTCGCGATGACGGCGTTCGCCGCCGCGGCCGCATCGGTGCGCGCCCGGACGAGAGGGAGCAACGCCGCAATCGTGGCCTTCGGGTCGCCGACGAGCCCGAGCCGCGTGGAGTAGGTGCGGCCGAGCCGGGCCGGGTCCGGCGACAGGTGGAGCAGCTCGACCGTGTCAGGGACGGCGGAGCCGGGGGAGTACGGGTACACCATGAAGGTGTGACCGCCGATCGCGAACACTCTCCGGAACGGCGAGAGTGTGGCGTTGATCGCGCCTGCGGCCGGTGCGAGCATCCCGGCGTAGAGGGGATGCGCCGGCGGGAAGACTCCGGTCGAGTGCAGCGGTGCGCCGAACACGGGTGCGCCGAGGGCCTCGGCGAGCTCGACGAGCGCGGCGACGGCGCCCGACGCCGACACCTCGTCGCCCGCGACGATCGCCACCGAGCCGATGTCGCCCTCCGTCAGAAGCGCGGCGAGCTCGTTCAGCGCGGCGGGGACGACGCGACGATCGAGCTCGGAACGCGGCGGCACGGTCAGGTCGCCCTCGCCCTCGGCGTCGAGCATCGACATCGGCAGCGACACGAACACCGGACCGACTGGGGGAGAGGCCGCGTCGTGGAACGCGCGCCGCATGATCGTGCCGAGCTCGTCCACCGTGCGCACTTCGTGCACCCACTTCGCGACCGGGCGGGCCAACCCGACGAGATCTCCTGACAGCAGCGGGTCGGTCACGATGTGCCGCCAGTCCTGCTGGCCGGCAGTGACGACGAGCGGCGAGCCGTTTGCGACCGCGTTCGTGAGGTTGCCGATCGCGTTGCCCAACCCGGCGGAGGTGTGGAGGTTGAGGAACGCGGGCCGGCCGGTCGCCTGCGCGTACCCGTCGGCCATCGCGACCGCAGTTGCCTCCTGCAACGCGAGGACGTAGTCGAGTCCCTCGCCGCCGGGGCCGGCGAGCGCGTCGATCAGGGGAAGCTCGGTGCTGCCCGGATTGCCGAACAGGTGACGCACCCCTTCGGTGCGAAGCACCTCGAGCAACACGTCACGTCCGTCTCGAGCCCGCGTAGCCACGGGCGCCACCGTAACCGTCGCTCAGCGAGTCGGTTCGACGTCGTCTTCGTTGGGACCGCTCATGTGGCGCTGCCACGTCTCGAACATCGCCGCGTACTGGCCGCGGAGGGCGAGCAGCTCCGCGTGCGACCCGAGCTCGATGATGCGGCCGTCGTCGACGACCGCGATGCGGTCGGCCCGCATGGCGGTGGCCAGACGGTGGGCGATCAGGATCGCGGTGCGCCCTTCGAGCAGCACGTCGAGGCCGTGCTCGACCTGGGCCTCGCTGCGGAGGTCGAGGTTGGCAGTGGCCTCGTCGAGCACGAGCACGCGAGGTCGAGCGAGGAACGCGCGCGCGAAGCGCGAGCAGTTGGCGCTCCCCCGAGGACAAAGTCGCGCCGCGTTCGTGGACGGGCGTGTCGAGCCCGTGGGGAAGACGATCGACGAGCTCGTCGAGCCCGACCGCCCGGCACGCCTCCTCGACCTCGTCGTCGGTGGCCTCGGGTCGCGCGAAGGTCACGTTCGAACGCACCGAGCCCGCGAACAGGAACGCCTCTTGAGGGACCACACCCAGCTGCCGACGCAGTGACGCGAGCGTGACGTGACGCAGATCGTGCCCGTCGATCGACACCGTCCCCTGGGTCGGGTCGTAGAACCGAGTCACGAGCTTCGCGATGGTCGACTTGCCGGCGCCGGTCGCACCTACGAGCGCAAACGTCTCGCCGGGTGCGATGTCGAGCGTGACGTCGTCGAGCACTTCCTGCCCTTTCGTGTACCCGAACGACACGTGGTCGAGCTCGACGTGTCCGGCGATCGGCGGGAGGTCGACCGCGTCCGACCGTTCCAGCACGCTCGGCTGGGTCGCCAGCAGCTCTCGCAGCTTCACGACCGCGGCCTGGCCCGATTGGTAGGTGGTGTAGAGCTGCACGAGCTGCTGGATCGGAGCGAAGAACGCCGCGAGGTACAGCACGAACGCCGTGAGCTCTCCGATGGTGAGCGTGCCGTGCAGCACCATCGTCCCGCCGACGAGCAGCACGACGGCCTGGCCGCACGCCCCGATGAAGTCGGTGAGCGGCCCGTAGAGAGCGCCGACCCTCGCGGTGTACTCGTTCGCGCTTTGGTACTCGCCGACGATGTTGCGGTGCTGCTGCACGTTGTGGCGACGACGGTTGTGCGCGGAGATGATCCGGATCCCAGAGAGGCTCTCTTGGAGATCGGCGAGCACCTCGGCGATGCGCTCTCGCACCTGCGCGTAACCGCGATCCGACGCGTTGCGGTACCAGATCGTGGCGATCGTCATCGCCGGCACGACGATCAGCACGGTGATCGCCGCGAGCGTGGGGTTCAGCATGAAGAGGATCGCGGTCACGATCAACATCGTCAACGCCTGGACGGCGAGGTTGACGATGCCGTCCTGGAACAGCTGGCTCAGTGCCTCGATGTCGCTCGTCATCCGCGTCATGACGCGGCCCGCCTTCTCGCCGGTGAAGAAGTCGATTGACAGGCGTTGCAGGTGGGAGAAGACACGGACACGGAGGTCGTACAGCAGCGATTCGCCGACCTTGCCCGTCCATGCCACCCGCAAGCCGCTCGCGATCATGCTGATGACCACGGCGATCGCGTAGGCCACCGACGTCACGACGAGGACGCGCATCGACTGTTCCAGGATCCCCTTGTCGATCGCGCGCTGCGTGAGCAACGGCCCGGCCTGCATCGAGAGCGTCTCGACGAGCACCAGCGCGAACGCGCCGACCATCGCGGCCCTTCGGGTTGCGAGGAAGCGTCGCAGCGTGAACGGCGCGCCACGCTCCTCGATCTGGGTGAACGAGACATGGGGAGCCTCGTGCTGCGGCTCGGTCTCGAGGATCGCCTCGACCCGCTCGGCGAGCTCGGTCGGGACCCCGGCGAACGGCAACCCTGCGGCCGCGCTCGACGCACCGCGCTCGGCCCTCCGAAGCCTCCTCCCGCGGGCCCTCCCCAGGACATCAGTCGCTCCCCGTCGCGGCGAGCTCGCTCACGTCGTGCTCGGCTCGCGCGAGCACCTCGACGTAGCGGGGTTCGATGGCCATCAGCTCCGCGTGGGTCCCCTCCGCGACGACGCGACCGCCTTCGATCAGCACGACACGGTCCGCGAGGCTGATCGTCGACAGGCGATGCGCGATCACAAGTGTCGTCCGCCCAGACAGCAGCGCCCGTAGCGCATCGTGGATGTGCTCTTCGACTTGCACGTCCACGGCGCTCGTGGCGTCGTCGAGCACGAGGACCGGCGGGTTCGCGAGCAGCGTTCGGGCGATGGCGATCCGCTGACGCTGCCCACCCGACAGGTCGTAGCCCCGCTCGCCGATGACGGTGTCGTAGCCATCGGGCAGATCGTCGATGAACTCGTCCGCGTGCGCAGCGCGAGCGGCCTCCTGCACCTCTTCGAGCGATGCGTCGGGACGCGCGTACGCGATGTTGTCCCGGATCGAGACCGAGAACAGGAACGGCTCGTCGAGGACAACGGCGACGTGTGCCCGCAAGCTGTGCACGGTGAGATCGCGCACATCGATGCCATCGATCAGCACGGCCCCGCCGTCGACGTCGTAGAAGCGGGGGAGCAGCCTCGCGATCGTCGACTTGCCGCTCCCGGTGCGCCCGACGATCGCGACGGTCTCACCGGAGTGGATTCGGAGATCGAGGTGGGAGAGCACCGGCTCGTCTGCCTCCGCGCCCGTGGCGGTAGGCGAAGGTCACGTCGCGGAGCTCGACGTCGCCCTTCGGGTCGACGAGGTCCACGGCGCCGGGTCGGTCAACGATGTCTGCAGGCTCGTCGAGGATCTCGTAGATCCGGGCAGCGGACGCTGCGGCTCGCTGGCCGAGCATCGTGATCATTCCGAGGATGCGGAACGGCGCTTGCAGCATCACGACGTAGCTGTTGAACGCGACGATCGCGCCGATGGTGATGGCCCCGTCGATCGCCAGCCAGCCGCCGTAGAGCAGGACGGCCGCCAGGCCGAGGCGCGGGAGGTTCTCCATCAGGGGCGCGTACTTCGCCCGAGTGAGGGCTGTGCGCACCGACGCCCAGCGCAGCCGTTGCGCGGCGCCGGCGAGCTCGTCCACCTGCTGCTGTTCGGCGGCGAACGACTTCACGACCCGTACCCCGTTCACGTTCTCGTCGACGATGGTGGCGACGTCGGCCATGCGGGATTGCACGATCCACGACAGTGGGAACGTCTGGTTGCGCATCTTCACGCCGGCGGCGTAGACGAACGGGATCGTCGCGAGCGCGACCACCGTGAGCCCGATGTGGATCGTGAACATGAAGGCGACGGCGACGACGAAGGTGACGAGGTTCAACGCGATGAGCGGCGCGAACGTGAGGAACATCTGCACCGACCGGATGTCGGAGTTCGCGCGTGAGATCAGCTGTCCGGACTGCACTCGGTCGTAGAACGAGAACGACATGCGCGTGAGGTGCTCGAACACGATGACCCGCAGGTCGTACTCGAGGCGATACGCGATGCGATAGAGCGAGGATCGGTACAGGTACGTGAGCACCGCGCGGAACACCGCCAAGCCGACAAGCACCCAGATGAACGGACCGAGCGGCGACGTGCGATCGATCAGCGCCTTGTCGATCGCACCCATCGTCACTCTCGGGATGAGGATCGCGGCGACGAGCGCGAAGAACGCGGCCGCCAGCGATCCGTAGAAGGCGCTCTTCCTGGACAGCAGCAGGGGCAGCATTCGCCGCCACCACGTCTTGTTCGGCTCGCGGCTGGGTTGCGCGCTGGGTGGGCCCGATCGGGCGATGACCCCGAGGGGCTCGTACGGCGACCAGTCGTCGAACGGAGTGGTCACGCGCGGCTTTGGGCGGCGTTCCGGGCCGCCAACAGCGCGTCGCCCCAGAGCTCCAGCCCGCGGACGGCCGTCCGGACCTCGCTGTCTTCGAGGTGTGTCGCGAGCTCACCGAGCCGTTCCGCGACGGCGGCGTCGGCGCGATCGAGGGTGCGCCTCCCGGCAGCAGTGAGCCGGTGGTGGACCTTGCGCCGGTCGGTGTCGTCGCCTTGCCGCTCGACGAAGCCCTTGGCCACGAGCCCGTCGACGACCACCGTGATCGTCGGCCGGCTCACGGCCAGGGTGCCGGCGAGGGTCGACGCGCCGGCGGCGCCGTCGGACAGGAAGACCATGACCCGGTACTGGGGGAGGCTCAGGTCGACAGCGTCGAGCGCCAGCTCGACCTGCTTGGCGAGCCGGGCGGCGGCGTGCGCCGCGTTCTCCCAGTTCAGAGGGGTCAACCGAGCTCGTTCGATGTTCACATCATTAGGTTACAAAACCGGTTGCGGAGGCGGACACCGCTGACCCTTCGCTACCCTTGCCGCCCATCGTGAGCCGTCGAGCCGCCTGGCTCCTCCTCGCCTCGATCCTGATCGGGTCGGTCTTCGGGCTCTCGGCGAGCCCGGCAAGTGCCGACGACGTGGCCAGCGCCCAGCGCCGGGCGAACGCCGCGGCCGACGAGCTGGCCAAGGCGAACACCGAGCTCGCCGTGATCGAGGACGACATCGTCCGAGTCGAAGCCGATCAGCAGGCGACGCAAGCCGAGCTCGCGGGGCTTCGGACGTCGGTGCAGGAGACCGTGGTGCGCAGCTACGTGCACGCCGGTGGGGCCGATGTGCCGTTCCTGCTCGGCGGCGATCTGAACGCTGAGGCCCGTGCGAACGCCCTGGCTCGCTTCGTGACGATGGGCTCGCTCGACGAGATCGACCGATACCGCTCCCTCGAGGCCGACCTCGAATCGGGTGCGGCGTTGCTCGAGGGCCGCAAGCAGGCACAGGCGGCGGCCGTCGAACAGCTGACCGCGAAGCGCGCGGCTGCGCTGAAGGAGCTGGCGCGCGTGCAAGAGCTGCAGCGGAAGCGAGAGCAAGCCGAAGCCGCGAGGCGGGCGCGCGCAGCCGCGGCCGCCGCCGCCGCCTCGCGTCGCGCGGCGACGGGATCGCGCAGCGCGGCTGCACCCCAGATCATGGGCGGCAGCTGGCTCTGCCCCGTCGCGGGAGCGCACGCGTTCGGCAACGACTACGGCGACGCTCGTGGGGGAGGCCGCCGTCATGCGGGGAACGACATCCTCGCCGCGCGGGGCACGCCCGTCGTCGCCCCGGTCGCGGGCACGGTCACGTTCCGCAGTGTGTCAACCGGCGGGCGATCATTCTTCCTCTCGGGGGTCGACGGCAACGAGTACTTCGGCACCCACCTGTCCGGCTACGCAGGGAGCGCTCGCAGCGTGGGAGCCGGTGAGGTCATCGCGTATGTCGGCGACGACGGCAACGCGCGGGGCACGCCGCATCTGCACTTCGAGATCCACCCGGGCGGGCGAGGCAGCACGAACCCCTACCCGACCTTGCGCGGCGCACTGCTGACGCGGTTCAGCCGCCTCGCAAGGCCGAGCACGCCGGCACGTCCGCGAACGCCTGGTTCAGCGCGGGATCGTCGTACTTCTGCTGCAGCGCGTCGAAGCTCGCCGCGAACCCGCTTTGTGAATTGGTGATCTCCTGACCGAGCTGGTCCGCCGCGGTGCCGAACGCCTCAGGATCGTCGGTGGGGAGCGTCTTGGCCTGCTCGAGTGCCGACTCGAACGTCGTCTTCACGGGGTTGAGGGCCGCGACGAGGTCCGCAGAGAGCTGCTCCCCGTTCTCGACGGCCGGAGCGCCGGCGGACTGCACGCTCGAGAGCATCGCGTCGGTGAGGCTCACGGCGTCCTCCATGAATTGCACGAGCAGGTCGCGGCCCGCGGTGAGCTCGGTCACGCCCTGCACGTCGGTGCTCAGCTGATCGCCCTTCGCGTTGATGCCGTCGAGCCAGGTGCCCACCGCTCCGCACACGCTGCCGGCCCACGCCTCGACCTCGACGCCATCGGCCGGGATCTCCCCGCTCGAGGCGGGCGCGTCCGACGACGCGGCGGATCCGGAGCTCTCACTCGCCGCCGTCGTCCCGGACGACGAGCCCGAATCGTCACTCGAGCATGCGGCGACGCCGACCATACCCAAGACGAGCACGGCGGCAAGAGCGAACCGAGGACGCAGCGGGGACATGGCGGACAAACCTAGGTCAGGCACCTATCGCGTGGTAGCCACCGTCGACGTGGAGCATCTCGCCGGTCGTCGCGGGGAACCAGTCCGAGAGGAGCGCGACGCAGGCCTTCGCGACAGCCGTCGAGTCGTTGATGTCCCAGCCGAGCGGCGCCCGTTCGGCCCAGACGTCTTCGAACCGGGAGAAGCCGGGGATCGACTTCGCCGCCATGGTGCGGATCGGGCCCGCAGCGATCAGGTTCACACGGATGTTCTTCGGCCCGAGCTCGCGCGCCAGGTACCGCGACGTGGATTCGAGCGCGGCCTTCGCGACTCCCATCCAGTCGTACGCCGGCCACGCCACCGTCGCGTCGAAGTCGAGCCCGACCAACGAGCCGCCGTCGGTCATCAACGGCACGAAGCAATCCGCCAACGCCTTCAACGAGTACGACGACACCTGCAGCGCGACCGCAACGTCTTCCCACTGCGCTTGCATGAAGTTGCCGCCGAGGCACGCCGCGGGAGCGAAGCCGATCGCGTGCAGCACGCCGTCGACCCGACCCCACCGCGCATCGAGATCGGCGCGCACCGCGTCGAGATGATCGGGGACGGTGACATCGAGCTCGAGCACAGACGCAGGCGACGGGAGCTTGCGGGCTGTGCGCTCGGTCAAGGACAGGCCGCGGCCCGCGCCCGTGAGCACGACTTCTGCGCCCTCGTGCTCCGCGAGCGCGGCGACACCGAACGCGAGCGACGCATCAGTGAGCACGCCAGTGACGACGATGCGCTTTCCTTCGAGAAGACCCATGGTGCCTCCGACCGTCGGTGCGGCGGCGACGTTACCGCCGAGCCCGGTGTGCAAGGCTGACGTGATGCGGATCGGCATCCTCGGCGGCACGGGCCCCGCAGGCACAGCGCTCGGTGCTCGACTCGCGTCGGTTGGTTATGACGTGACGCTCGGGTCGCGGTCGAAGTACCGAGCGATGGAGGCCGTCGACGGCATCCTCGCTCAGTGGCCCGAATACGACCTGAGCATCGATGCCTCCGAGAACGAGGGTGCGGCGAGCGCGGACGTCGTGGTGCTCGCGACCCCGTGGGACAGTGCGGCCACGACCGCGCGTGCGTTCGAGAAGCAGCTGGGCGGCAAGGTCGTCGTGTCGATGGCCAACGCCCTCGTGAAGGTCGGCCACGAATTCCAGCCGCTTGTCCCGCCCCGCGGCTCCGTCGCGGCGAGTGTCCAGGCCGCGGTGCCCGGGTGTCACGTCGCGGCGGCGTTCCACCATCTGCCTGCGCGCGAGCTCGGTCACCTCGGTTCGCCGATCGAGAGCGACGTGCTGATCTGCTCGGACTACCCGGAAGCCATCGTCATCGTCAGTGAGATCGCGGCCCGCATCCCGGGTTGCCGTCCTCTGGACGCCGGAGAGCTGTCGAACGCCACCGCGATCGAGGCGTTCACTGCAGTGCTCCTCCAGCTCAACGTGCGCTACAAGACGCGGGTGGCGCCCAGGCTCACCGGCATCAAGATCTAGTGGTCATGCGCCTGTACGACACGGCTCGGCAGCGAGTCGTGGCGTTCGAACCCGGTCCGCTCGTCACCATGTACACGTGCGGCATCACGCCGTACGACGCGACGCATCTGGGTCACGCGACCGTGTACGTGGTCTACGACGTGTTGCAGCGGCGGCTCCGCGACCTGGGCCACGACACGCGGTGCGTCCGCAACATCACCGACGTGGACGATCCGTTGCTCGCGAAGGCGCGGCAGCTCGGCGTGCACTACCTCGACCTGGCCGCGGGCGAGGTCGCGCGGTTCGACAGCGACATGAAGGCGCTGAACGTGTTGCCTTGCTTCAGCGAGCCGCGGGCGACGTCCGCGATCCCCGACATCCGCGGGTTCATCGGGATGGTGCTCGATCGCGGCCATGCCTATCAAGCCGGCGGCGCCGTGTACTTCGACGTCATGTCGTTCCCAGGGTTCGGCGAGATCAGCCACTACTCGCACGACGAGATGGTGGAGTTCGCGCGTGAGCGCGGTGGCAACGTCGACGATCCGCACAAGCGCAATCCGCTCGACTTCGTCCTTTGGCAGCCGTCGGCGGACGGCGAGCCGACTTGGGAGACCATGTGGGGTCCGGGGAGGCCCGGGTGGCACATCGAGTGCTCCGCCCTCGCGCTGCGCGAGCTGGGGACGACGATCGACCTCCACGGGGGCGGTGCCGATCTGATCTTCCCGCACCACGAGTGCGAGCGGGCGCAGAGCGAAGCCGCCACGGGCGAGCCGTTCGTGCGCCACTGGATGCACGTCGGGATGGTCCGAATGGACGGCGAGAAGATGTCGAAGTCCCTCGGCAACCTCGTGTTCGTCAGCGATCTGTTGAAGACGTTCGATCCTCGGGCGATCCGGCTGGGCATCATCGAGCACCACTACCGCGACTCGTGGGAGTGGGAGGAAGCGTTGATGCCACGCGCGACGGCACGCCTCAATGCTTGGCTCGATGCCGCGGGTCCCGGTGACGCGGCCGTCGCCGCAGCCAGTGGGGACCACTGGCTCGAGGACCAAGTGCGCGACGCGCTCGATGATGACCTGGACACATCCCGCGCGCTTGCCGCGATCGATGCCGCCGCAGCTGCAGGCCAGCCTGTTTCCGCCGCCGCGTTGCTGCTCGGAGTCGACCTTGCAGCGCCGGATGAAAGCCCTGTGAAGAGCCAATGAACTGGGCGAAATCGGCGGACTGATGGCTTAGGCTGCGCGCATGGCTGAGCCCGGCGCCGGAAGGGTGCAAGACGTCGTCCGCGCCTTCGGCGGGCCGATCCAGCGTGCGTTGTGGAAGGTCGAGCTCGAAGGTCTGCATCGGCTGCCGCCCGAGGGCGGTGCGATCCTCTGCCCAAACCACATCTCGTTCCTCGACTCCGCGTTCTTGATGATGGCGGTGCCGCGGCGCATCAGCTTCGTCGGCAAGGCCGAGTACATGGACTCGTGGAAGACGAAGTTCTTGTTCCCAGCGATGGGGATGATCCCGATCGATCGTTCCGGGGGTCGCTCGAGCGAAGCCGCACTCACCGCGGCCGCTGACGCGCTCGACCGCGGCCACCTTTTCGGCATCTTCCCCGAGGGCACCCGCTCGCGCGATGGGTTGCTGCACAAGGGTCACACGGGTGCAGCCCGGCTCGCGCTGAGCACCGGTTACCCGATCTTCCCGGTGGGCGTCATCGGCACCGCCGACATCCAGCCGCCGGACGCGAAGCTCCCGAAGGTGTTCAAGGCCGCGACCATCCGCGTCGGCCAGCCGATCAACGTCGCGCACTACAAGGCCCGCGAGAGCGATCACCTCGTGTACCGCGAGCTCACCGACGAGCTCATGTACGAGATCCGTGAGCTCACGGGCCAGCAGTACATCGACCGGTATGCGACGAAGAAGGCAGAGATGCTTCCGACCGACGTGGCGAAGGTGCGCCTCGGGGAGCGCTCGGACCTCGAGCCCGAGCTCGCGCGCGGGCTGACAATCCCTGCCGGGGCCGCGGAGGGCGCCGGTAGGCTCACGGTCCCTATGGCTGACCTCATCGACATCGTGCTCCCCGACGGATCGACCCGACAGGTCGCCCCGGGCACGACGGCGGGAGGGCTTGCCGAGGCCATCGGCCCTCGGCTCGCTCGGGACGCGGTCATCGCGGTGGTCGACGGCGTCGAGCGCGACCTCGACTGGGTGCTCGCCACCGGCAACACGGTCGAGATCGTCGTGCCCGGATCCGACCGGGGTCGGTACACGCTGCGCCACTCGACCGCGCACGTGCTCGCGCAGGCCGTGCTCGACCTGTTCCCCGGAGCGACCTTCGGCATCGGACCGCCGATCGAGGACGGCTTCTACTACGACTTCGACCTTCCGGAGGGGCGCACGTTCACCCCCGACGACCTCGAACGCATCGAGGCGCGGATGCGCGAGATCATCGCCGAGAAGCAGCCGTTCATCCGCGACGAGATCAGCGAGGGCGAGGCGGCCAAGCGCTTCGCCGCGCACAAGTACAAGCTGGAGATCATCAGCGGCAAGGCCGACGACCCGACCTCGGGCACCGATGCGGGCGTCGTGCGCGTCTACGACAACCCGCCCCGGTTCTGCGACGTGTGCCGCGGCCCGCATGTCCCGCACACCGGGCGACTCGGTCACTTCAGGCTGACCCGCGTCGCCGGCGCGTACTGGCGCGGCGACGAGCGCAACCCGATGCTCCAGCGGATCTACGGGACCGCCTGGGAGTCCGAGCAGGCGCTGAAGGATCATTTGCATCGCCTCGAGGAAGCCGAGAAGCGCGACCACCGTCGCCTCGGCGTCGAGCTCGACCTGTTCCACTTCCCGCCCGAGATCGGCGGCGGGCTCCCGGTCTTCCATCCGAAGGGCGGCCTCATCCGCAAGCTGATGGAGGACTACTCGCGGGCCGAGCACGAGCGCGCGGGCTACTCGTTCGTCTGGACACCGCACATCGCGAAGTCGACGCTCTTCGAGATCTCCGGTCACCTCAGCTGGTACGCCGAGGGCATGTACCCCCCGATGGAGATGGAGGGTGCGACCTACTACCCGAAGCCGATGAACTGCCCCGGGCACATGCTCATCTACCGGTCGCAGCAGCGCTCCTACCGCGACCTTCCGCTGCGGCTGTTCGAGTTCGGCACCGTGTACCGCTTCGAGCGCACCGGCGTGCTGCACGGGCTCACCCGCGTGCGCGGCATCACCCAGGACGACTCGCACATCTTCTGCACTCCCGATCAGCTCGCCGACGAGCTCGCGTCGCTGCTCGCGTTCGTGCTCCGTCTCCTTCGCACCTTCGGTCTCACCGACTTCGAAGCTGAGCTCTCGACTCGTCCCGAGAAGTACGTCGGCGAGCCCGAGGAGTGGGAGGAGGCCACCGAAGCGCTGCGGGAGGCGCTGGAGACCGCCGGCCTTCCGTATGTCGTCGCGGAGGGCGAAGGCGCGTTCTACGCACCGAAGATCGACGTGCATGTCCGCGACGCGATCGGACGGCGCTGGCAGATGTCGACCTTGCAGGTCGACTTCCAGCTCCCCACCCGCTTCGACCTCGAGTACATCGGGGCCGACAACCAACGGCATCCCCCGCGGGTGATCCACCGCGCGCTGTTCGGCTCGGTCGAGCGGTTCTTCGCGATCCTCCTCGAGCACTACGCCGGCGCGCTGCCGCTGTGGCTGGCGCCGGTGCAGGTGCGCCTGCTCGGGGTTCGCGCTGACCACGACGCGTACGCCGACCGCATCGCAGACCGGCTGCGTGCGGAGGGATACCGCGGCGGACTGGGTCGAGGCCGACGAGCCGCTCGGCGCGCGCATCCGCAAGGCGAAGCTCGAGAAGATCCCGTACGTGCTCGTGGTCGGCGACCACGACATGCAGGACGGCACGGTGGGCGTGAACCCGCGTGGCGGCGAGGTCGAGCGCGGCGTCCGGGTCGACGACTTCGTCGATCGCCTGAACGGCGAAGCCATCGCCCATCTGTCGTGACGCTCGATCGGCTCTGGGCCGAATGGCGATCGACGCTACGTGTCGGCGATCCCGGCCGATGCGCCCGTGAACGGCTCGGTGTTCACGCGCATCCTCGCGAGCGGCGCACCCGACGAGCTGACCCATGTGCTCTGGCGGGGGAAGTGCTGCTTCGCGATCCTGAACGCGTATCCGTACGGCAGTGGCCACCTGCTCGTGATGCCGTATCGGGAGGTCGCGGCGATCGAAGACCTCGAGCGCGCCGAACACGATGAGCTCTGGGATGGCGTTCGTGACGCCGTGGTGGCGATCAAGGCCGCGTATCAGCCGGACGGCGTGAACATCGGGATGAACCTCGGGCAGTCGGCGGGTGCGGGCGTCCCCGGCCATCTCCACGTGCATTGCCTGCCGCGATGGCGGGGCGACACGAACTTCATGACGTCGGTTGCCGAGACGAGGGTTCTGCCCGAGAGCCTCGACGACAGCTGGCTGAAGCTCCGCACCGCCTGGCCGGTAGCGTCGTCGTGATGGCTGCGGAGGATCACGTCGAGCATCGGGACGAGCTCCCCGACGAGCTCGATGTCTCGTCGTTCGTCGGTCCGTACCAATTCCCTGACAACAGCCGTCGCCGCATCCCGGGGTTCCTCTATCTCGGCGTCGCGGTGGTGTGCTTCCTGCTCTGGCTCGCCTATCACGGTGGCGGCGTGCTCGTGAACGACGGCTTTCTGTATGTCGCCATCTTCCTCGCGCTCGTCGGCATCTACTGCATCACCTCAGGGTGGCACCTCGGCATCGACGAGAAGGGCGCGTTGGTGGCCGCATCGAAGGCCGTCGGCTTCCCCGTTGGTCACGCCTCGGCGCAGCTGGGCTGGCGGGGCCTGCGCAGCCGGCCGACGTGGCGCATCCTCCTCTACTCCGCCGAGGAGCCGCCGAAGCGGCGCGGCTTCGTGCTCGTCGACGCGGTCGACGGCCACATCGTCGACCACTTCACGGAGGACAACCCCGAGGACTGGACCGAGGCGAGCTAGTCGTCGCAGAGGCAGAACGGATGCCCGGCCGGATCGAGCATCACCCGAAGCCTCCCGGGGTCACGACCCGCCGGCTGCGGATCCGCGACCCGACCGCCCGCGGCGACGGCGTGAGCGACTGCGGCCTCCATGTCGTCGACCAGGACCTCGAAGTGCATCATCTTCGTCTGCTCGCCTGGCTGCTCCGGCCACACCGGTGCCGCGTACCACTCCTCCGCCTGGATGTTCAGACCGACGCCGCCGCTCGGGTCACGTAGCTGGATCCAGCCCTCGCCGTCGCGGGCGGTGATCTGCCAGTCGAGGAGGCGGGCGTAGAAGTCGGCCAGCTCCTGAGCGTCAGCGCAGTCCAAGCACACACCCATCCATCGCAGCGCCACCGATGTTTCTTACCCCGATCCGCGTACCTCGCGCAGGCGTCGTTCGAGGTAGGCGCGTTCGGGTGCGGTCCCGGCGAGGGCGGTCGCGGCTTCGTACTCGCTGATCGCTTCGTCGTACCGGCCAGCGCGGCGCAGGAGGTCGGCGCGAGCCGCGTGTCGCAGGTGGTAGCCGTCGAGCGCGGGGCCGAGTGCGTCGATGATCGCCAGGCCGGCATCGGCGCCGTCGGCCATGCCGATCGCGACCCCCCGGTTGAGCCCGACGACCGGGGACGGCCAGCGGTTCAGCAGGATGTCGTAGAGAGCCGCGATCTGTGCCCAGTCGGTGTCGGCCATCGTCGGCGCTTGCGCGTGCAACGCCGCGATCGCGGCTTGCACCTGCAGGGAGCCGAGCGCGCCGCGCTGCAGGGCTCGATCGACGAGGGCTGAACCCTCGTCGATCGCGGCCCGATCCCACCTCGATCGATCCTGCTCCTCGAGCGGGGCGAGGGCGCCTTGCGCATCGATGCGGGTGTCGCGTCGAGAGTGGTGCAGCAGCATGAGCGCGAGCAGTCCCTCGACTTCGGGCTCCTCCGGCAGGAGCCCAAGGAGGAGGCGAGCAAGTCTGATGGCCTCCGCGCACAGCTCGCGGCGCACGAGGGCATCGCCTGCCGTCGCGGCTGTAGCCCTCGTTGAACACGAGGTACACCACGGTGAGGACCGCATCGAGGCGCTCCGGCAGTCGCGCCGCTGGCGGCAGTGAGAACGGGATACCCGCGGCCTCGACCTTGCGCTTGGCGCGGACGATGCGTTGCGCCATGGTCGACACCGGCACCAGGAAGGCTCGGGCGATCGATTCGGTCGAGAGGCCGGCTACCGCGCGAAGCGTGAGGGCGATCTGCGCTTCGGGCGCCAGGGCCGGGTGGCAGCACAGGAAGACCAGGGGCAGCTGATCGTCCGCCACCGCCCCGAGGTCGCCGGTCTCGTCGTCGAAGGCTTCGAGCCTTTGGAGAGCCGCGGCCCGCAGTGCAGTGGTCTGAGCGACCGACGCGCTGCGGAGCCGGTCGATCGCACGACGGCGCGCCGCGGTGGTGATCCAGGCCGCCGGATTGCTCGGGATCCCGGTCGACGGCCACGCACTCACGGCGATCGCGAACGCCTCCTGCACCGCGTCCTCCGCGACCTCGAGGCTGTGCGTCACCCGTACGAGGGCGCCGATGATGCGGCTCCACTCCTGCCGATAGACGGCCTCGACCGCAACGCCGACGTCGGTGGTCGAGGCCGTCCCGGCGGGAGTCACCTCACATGCCCGGGACCGACATCAACGGGCGCACCTCGATCGAGCCGAACTCGGCGCTCGGGATCTTGGCGGCGTACTCGAGCGCTTGGTCGAGGTTCTCGCAGTCGAGGATGTAGTAGCCGCCGAGCACTTCCTTCGTCTCGGCGAACGGCCCGTCGGTCGTGAGCGTCTTGCCGTCGCGGACGCGCACCGTCGTCGCTGCGTTCGTGTCCTCCAGCGGATCGCCCGCGACGAACAGGCCCTTGTCCACGACTTCGGTCGAGAACTCGAAGTAGCGCTTCATCTGGAGATCACGCTCGGGGGTTCCCCACTGCGGTCCGGCGTCGGGTGCGCTGTAGATCAGCAGCATGTACTTCACGGCTCCTCCTCTGTGTCGCCGGGTGGCGGCTCGAACCGTACGACGGCGCTGAGTGCCCGGTTTCGACAGCGTGCCGTGAGCTTTTCCTCGACGACTAGCTGCCCGACAACGCCTCGCATTGACGGACGAGCGTGCCCGCGTCGGCGATGCCGGCGCGGAGCACGTCGATGGCCGGCTGGCCGCCGCGGTCTTCGGTCCAGTCGCCCGATCCGAAGGTGCCGATCGTGCTCACCAGCGCGTTCGCCGAGGCCTCGACGCCGTCGACCGGATCAGCGGCGCCGGCCAGCGGCGGCGCGCCGCCCAGGCGTCGTGTCGTGTCGTCGAGTACCTGCGCAACGCTTGTGGCGAGGCTGCGCACGGCCGAAGGCGCCGCAGAGTCGTTCTGCGATGCCGCCAGTGCTTCGCGCAGTCGGCGCGTGAACGAGCGCGCTGCGACGACGGCGTCGGCGGGGGAGAGGTCGCTCAGTGCGCTTCGGCCTTCGGCTTCGCGAGCTTGTCGACGAGATGCGTCGGCATCGGGTCGTAGTGGCTGTGCGTGGCCGTGAACCGGCCGCGCCCGCCGGTCATCGACCGCAGATCGATCGCGTACCGCATGATCTCGGACGTCGGCACGAGCGCGGTGACCTCTTGCTCCCCGCCGCCCACCGCGTCGGTGCCCTGCACGCGGCCACGTCGCGCGTTGATGTCGCCCATCACGTCGCCCTGGTACTCGGCCGGCACGGTCACCTTCAGCAGCGAGATCGGCTCGAGCACGACCGCTCCCGCCTTGGCCATCGCGTCTTTGAACCCGAGCGAGCCCGCCATCTTGAAGCTCATCTCGGACGAGTCGACGGAGTGGTACTTGCCGTCGAAGCAGGTCACCTTCACGTCGACCACGGGGAATCCGTAGATGCCGCCTGACGCCATCGTCTCCTCGATGCCCTTCTGCACCGCGGGGATGAACTGGCGAGGGATCGCACCGCCCACGATCGCGTCGACATACTCGAAGCCTTCACCGCGAGGCAGGGGCTCGACGCGAAGCCAGGCGACACCGAACTGCCCGTGCCCACCGGACTGCTTCTTGTACTTGCCCTCGGCCTCGGCCTGTTGCGTGATCGTCTCGCGGTACGGCACCTTCACCTCGTCGGTGTCGACGTCGACGCCGAACTTCCGGTGCAGCCGCTCGAGCGCGATCGTGAGGTGCGTCTCGCCGGTGCCGCGGCAGAAGTGTCTGCTTCGTCTCGTCACTGCGTTCGAGCACCAACGCCGGATCTTCTTCCTGGAGACGGGCGAGCGCCGAACCGAGCTTGTCCTCGTCCGCCTGGGTGCGCGCTTTGATCGCGAGAGCGAGCACCGGCGATGGCGGGTCGATTGGCGGCACGCGGACGGGCGTGCCCTTCGGCGCGAGCGTGTCGCCGGTCGCAGTCGCCGAGAGCTTCGCCACCGCGGCGATGTCACCGGCGGGCACGCTCGAGACGGGGTCTTGCTCCTTGCCGCGCATCGCGAACAGCGCGTGCAGCCGCTCGTCCGAGCCCGTCCGCGGGTTCACCAGATGGTCGTCCGGCTTGACGGTGCCCGACAGCACCTTGAAGAGCGAGAGCTGGCCGACATAGGGGTCGGCAATCGTCTTGAACACGAACGCGAGCGGCTGTCCGCTCGCGTCGGCGGGGATCTGCTGCTCGGCACCGGCCGCCGTGACCTCGACACCGGGGCGGTCGGCGGGGGAGGGGCCGATCTCGCAGATGAAGTCGGCGAGACGATCGATCGCGACCGCCGTCGCCGCCGAGCCACACACGACCGGGAACACGGACGCGGCCGCGACGCCGACGGCGAGGGTGTGCTCGAGCTCGCTGGCTGACGGGATGTCGCCCTCGAGGAACCGCTCGAGCATCGCGTCGTCGGCGACGACGATGCCCTCGACGAGGTTGTCGTGAACCTCGTGCTCGAGCGCGGTCAGCTCATCGGGGATCTCGCCCTCGGTGTGCGTGCCGCCCTCGTAGAAGAAGGCCTTGTCGGTGAGAAGGTCTGCGACGCCCCGGAAGCTCGTCTCCTCGCCGATCGGGAGCTCGAGTGGCGCGATGCCAGCGCCGAACTTGGTGCGCAGCTCTTCGAGAGTCCGCTGGAAGTTGGCGCGTTCGCGGTCGAGCTTGTTGACGAAGATCATGCGGGGAAGCCCGAGGTCCGCGGCGAGCTTCCAGATCACCTGTGTCTGGACCTCGACGCCGTCGACCGCGCTGACCACGAACACCGCCAGGTCGGCCACGCGGAGCGAGGCCACCACGTCGCCGATGAAGTCGGCGTAACCCGGCGTGTCGATCAGGTTGATCTTGTGGCCTTCCCACTCGAACGGAGCGAGGGCAAGCGACAGGCTCAGGCTGCGCTTCTGCTCCTCGGGGTCGAAGTCGGTGACGGTCGTGCCGTCCTCGACGCGTCCGGCGCGGTTGATCGCCCCGGCCCGCAACAGCAGGGCTTCGGCCAACGTGGTCTTCCCGGCCCCGGAGTGGCCTACGAGCGCCACGTTGCGGATCTTGGGCGTCGGATAGGTCTTCAACGAACCCCCTCGCGCGCTGGCTGCCCGGGCTCCCCCGAGCCGATGGGGCGCAGCGTAGTGGCCGTTCGCGTCCGCCCGATCCGGGGAGCCAGTTGGTACCCTGATCGCGTCCCCTTCCCTGGAGCGCACATGTTCGACGGACGGTGGCGGACCAGCTTCGAGCGTGGATTGCAACCGATTGGTGCAAACCTCCGCCGCACCGGCATCACAGCCGACCATCTCACAGCCTTCGGCCTCCTCACCGCAGTCGGCGCGTCCATCGCGATCGGCGCCGGCGCTCTTCGCGGCGGCCTGCTGCTCGTCATCCTCGCGGCGATCCCCGACCTCCTCGACGGCGCGGTCGCGAAGGCCTCGGGCACCGCATCGCGCCGGGGCGCGTTCTTCGACTCGGTCAGCGACCGCTGCACCGACGCCCTCCTGCTCGGCGGCGTCGCGTGGTACCTGGCCACCGTCGACGGCGGCCACGCGGCGATCCTGCCGCTCGCCGTGCTGGCGATGTCGTTCCTGATCTCCTACGAGCGAGCCAAGGCCGAGTCGCTCGGCTTCGACGCGCGCGGCGGGGTCATGGAGCGCGCCGAGCGGATCATCCTCCTCTGCTTCGGCCTGCTGTTCGACTCGCTGCTGGTGCCGATCCTCTGGATCATGCTGGCGCTCACCACCCTCACCGCCGTCCAACGGTTCGTGAAGGTGTGGCGGCAGGCCAGCGCCGAGCGCCCGGCTCGCGAGCCCTCTCGCTGGCAGGCCCGGCGGGTGGCCCGGCCCACCCCTCGCGCCCGCAAGCGCGCCGAACGCCGCCACAACGCCAAGCCCTGATCCCTGTTGGCGGACGGATCCGCGGTCGTCGCCGCGTACCGAGCGGGGCGAAGCTGTCCCAGGTCCTGCCTGACTCGCTCGTCGGGCCCGTGTCGCGGGTGGCTGGGCTCGGGTTCGGCCAGGCGATGCGCGGCCGGCGCGACATCGTGGCCCGCCATCTTCGACGAGTGCACGGACCGTCACTCCAAGGGCTCGCGCTTCGGCGAGCCGTCGACCGCGCGTTCGACTCGTACGCCCGCTACTGGGTCGAGTCGTTCCGCATCCCGAGCCTCTCGAATGTGGAGATCGCCGCGCACTTCACCCATGAGGGGCTCGGAGGGCTCCGCAAGGGGATCGCCGACGGCACCGGCGTGATCCTCGCGTTGCCGCATCTCGGTGGATGGGAGTGGGCTGGGCGATGGATCGCCGACTGCGGTTGGCCGATCACAGTGATCGTCGAGCCGCTCGAGCCCCCGAGCTGTTCGAGTGGTTCGCCGACTTCCGCCGCTCGCTCGGGATGAACGTGGTTCCCCTCGGTCCGGGCGCGGCGTCAGCGGCGGTGAAGGCGCTGAAGCGCAACGAGGTGCTGTGCCTGCTCTGCGATCGCGACCTCGGTGGCGGTGGCATCGAGGTCGAGTTCTTCGGTGAGCGCACGACGCTGCCCGCGGGCCCGGCGACCCTCGGTCTGCGCACCGGTGCGCCGGTGCTGCCCACCGCGGTCTACTTCAAGCCGAACGGCGGTCATCTCGGGAGGGTCGGCGCGCCGCTCGACATGACCCGACACGGGTCGATGGGCGAGGACATCGCGGACATCACCCAACAGCTGGCGCACCGTCTCGAGGAGCTCATCCGCCTCGCGCCCGAGCAGTGGCACCTGCTGCAGCCCAACTGGCCGAGCGACCCCGGCTACGGCAAGTGACCTCCAGAAGACCTACTTCCCGGCGATGGTGCTCGGCCCGGTCGGGGAGGGCGGGGCGTCGCCGCGACCCTCAGCACCACGAGGCTGCCGCCCACGCTGCCGAGGACAACGAGGACCGCGATGAGCAGCTGCTCGAGGATGGCGGGACCTCCCTCCGGCTCGGACGGCAGCAATCGCTGCTTCGCTCAGAGGTAACACGACGCCCCGGCGCCGAGAAGACGGCTTAACGGAAGTCGAACCGGACGTGCTCGGATCTTGACGGTTCTGTAGCGGCTTACGATGGGGGCCGGTGAGCCGGGAAGCCTGGTCGGCGCTTGCTTCGCGCCGTCCGACTCGAGGTTGCTCAGTGCCGGAAACCATCCTCCATGGACAGGCGCCGTGAGCGGATGGCTGCCCCGCCCGTCGGCGTGGCGACGCGACGCGTTGCGGACGAACCTCTGGCTCATCCCGACCATCGAGGTCGTGCTCGCCGTCGGGATGTTCGTCGTGACGTACCGCATCGACCAGGCGGCGTACAAGGGCGAGATCACGTTGCCGAGCTGGGTCAACAACGGGTCCGCCGACGCGGCCCGGCAGATCCTCATCGGGATCGCCGCCGCGGTGATCACCGTGGTCGGTCTGGTCTTCTCGATCACGATCGTCGCGCTCACCCTCGCGTCGACTCAGTTCGGGCCCCGCATCCTGCGGAACTTCATCCGTGACCGGGGAACGCAGATCACCCTCGGGACCTTCGTCGCCACCTTCGTGTACGCGATCCTCACTCTCGGTTCGATCTCGCACGGCGAGAACGGCGACTTCGTGCCCCACCTGTCGATCACCATCGCGCTCGGCCTTGGTGCTCGCGTCCCTCGCGGTCCTCATCTACTTCATCCACCACGTTGCGAAGTCGATCCAGCTGCCGGAGGTGATCGCCTCGATCGCTGGTGACCTCTCAGCCGCGATCGAGGCGGAAGCGATCGTGTCGGGTACCAACGGCGGGCCCGAGGCGGGACCCTCCGTCGCGGAGCTCGAACGACGCCTCGACGAGTCGGGCGCGGTCGTACCGGCTCCGAGGAGCGGCTACCTCCAGTTCGTCGCCTACGACCACCTCGTGCAGATCGCGGCCGAGGCGGGTGCGGTGATACGGCTCTACTACCGGCCTGGACACTTCGTCGTGCGAGGGCCTCCCGCTCGCGAACGTCTGGCCGGCAGAAGCCGCCGACGAGATCGTCCGCAGCCTCGAGCGCGGCCACTTCACCGGCCCTCATCGCACCCTCGTGCAGGACTTCGCGTTCGCGATCGATCAGCTCGTGGAGATCGCGATCCGAGCCCTTTCCCCTGCGGTCAACGACACGTTCACGGCGCTGACGTGCATCGACTGGCTCACCGACGGTCTCTGCAAGGTCGCCGCCGGCTGGGATCCGAAGCTCGTGCACCGTGACCGGCACGGAAACGTGAGGGTGCTGGCGGCGGCGGTCACCTACAACCGGTTCGTCGAGCGCGCCTTCGACAAGATCCGGCAGTCGTCGAAGGGCATGCCCGCGGTGATGATCAGACAGCTCGACGCACTCACGAGAGTGATGGCGTACACCACGACAGCCGACCAGCGATCCGCGCTGCTCGAGCAGGGCGACATGATCTGGCGCTCCTGCGAGACGTCTGTTCCCGAGCCGAGCGACCGGGCTGACGTCCGGCGCCGCTACGACACGCTCGTCGCGATCGCGCTCGCTGCCTCAGGCGCTGCACGCGCTCATGCCTCGGAGCCGACGCGGTCAGCCGCCCGCCCGATCGAGCGCGAGGTTCAGCTCGAGCACGTTGACTCCGGGCTCGCCGAGGAACCCGAAGGCGCGCTCGTCGGTGTTCGTGTGGATGAGGTCGAGCACCTGATCGACGTCGAGGCCGCGTGCGGTGGCCACTCGGGCCGCCTGGAGCTTGGCGTTCGCGACCGAGATGTGCGGGTCGAGCCCGCTCCCCGACGCGGTCACCGCATCGACGGGCACCGGGACGGCTGCGGACAGACCGTTCTCGTCGCGGTACGCACGCACCAGGTCGTCGACTCCAGTGGTCTGTGACTCGTCGACGTCGGTGGTCTCGGGGTCGTCCTCGCCGTAGAGGAACACCGGATTCGTCGGCCCGTAGTTCGAGCCGTAGCTGTAGTCGGGGCCAGAGGCGTACCCGTCAGCGGCGGGGCGGGGGTGGAAGTACGTCGGGCGTGGCGAAGCTCTGACCGATCAGAGAGGAGCCGACGATCTGACCGCTCGGCGTCCTTCACGAGCGATCCGTCGGCCTTGTGCGAGAACAGGACCTCGTCGACGAGAGTCGTGCCCACGCTGTAGGCGAGCGTCATCACGGTGAACAGCACGATGGCGACAATGGCGGGAATCAGCTGACGGCGCATCACTTCACTCCCAGAGCCGAGATGACCATGTCGATGAGCTTGATGCCGACGAACGGGGCGATCAGACCGCCGACGCCGTAGACGAAGAGGTTCCGCCGCAGGATCTCGGTGGCGGTGAGCGCGACGAACTTGACGCCCCGCAACGCCAGCGGGATCAACAGCACGATGATGATCGGCGTTGAAGATGACCGCCGAGAGGATCGCCGACCGCGGCGTCTCGAGCGACATGACGTTGAGTCGGTCGAGCGCGGGCAGCACGCCGGAGAACATCGCCGGGATGATTGCGAAGTACTTGGCCACGTCGTTCGCGATCGAGAAGGTCGTGAGCGACCCACGGGTGATGAGGAGCTGCTTGCCGATCTCGACGACCTCGATGAGCTTGGTCGGGTCGGAGTCGAGGTCGACCATGTTGCCCGCCTCACGGGCGGCTTGGGTTCCGGTGTTCATCGCAACGCCGACGTCGGCTTGCGCGAGGGCGGGCGCGTCGTTGGTGCCGTCGCCGGTCATGGCGACGAGGTTGCCGCCGCGCTGCTCGTGCTTGATGAGCGCGAGCTTCTGCTCGGGCGTCGCCTCGGCGAGGAATCCGTCGAGCCCCGCCTCGTCGGCGATGGCAGCGGCCGTGAGCGGGTTGTCGCCCGTGATCATCACGGTGCGGATGCCGAGGCGCCGCAGCTCGTCGAATCGCTCACGGAGACCGGGCTTGACGACGTCCTTGAGCCGGATCACGCCGAGGATGCGAGCGCCGTCCGCGACCACGAGGGGGGTCGCGCCATCTCTCGAGATCGACTCGACGAACTCGGTGAGCTCGGGCGGCACGGAGCCGTCCTGCTCGGCGACGTAGCGCCGCATCGCGTCGGCCGCGCCCTTGCGGATCGCGCGACCCGAGTCCACGAGGTCCACGCCGGACATGCGGGTCTCGGCGGAGAAGGGCACGAGCGCGGCATCGGGCGGCGCCGTCGGCGCGACGCCATACTCCGTGACGCACAGGTCGACGATCGAGCGGCCCTCCGGGGTCTCGTCGGCGAGGCTCGCGAGCAGCGCCGCCTCGGCCAGCTCGCCGTTCGGTGACACCGTGCACCGAGAGCAGCTCGGTGGCGTGGCGGTTGCCGACCGTGATGGTGCCGGTCTTGTCGAGCAACAGAGTCGACACGTCGCCGGCCGCCTCTACGGCACGACCCGACATCGCCAGCACGTTGCGCTGCACGAGCCGGTCCATGCCGGCGATCCCGATCGCCGACAAGAGACCGCCGATCGTGGTCGGGATGAGGCACACGAGCAACGCGACGAGGACGATCACGTCCTGACCCGCATTGGCGTAGATGGCGAACGGCTGCAGGCTGGCGACGGCGAGGAAGAAGATGATCGTGAGGCCAGCGAGGAGGATCGACAACGCGATCTCGTTCGGCGTCTTCTGCCGGTTGGCGCCCTCGACGAGGGCGATCATCCTGTCGAGGAACGTCTCGCCCGGCCGGGCGGTGATGCGCACGACGATCCGGTCCGAAAGCACCTTGGTGCCGCCGGTGACAGCGGAGCGGTCGCCGCCCGACTCGCGGATGACCGGCGCCGACTCTCCGGTGATGGCCGACTCGTCGACGGACGCGATGCCTTCGATCGACATCACCGTCGGACGGGATCACCTCGCCCGCGTCCACGACGCACTCGTCTCCGACGTCGAGAAGGCTCGACGGCACCTGCTCGATGCCGCCATCGGCGAGGCGCCGGTTGGCGATCGTCTCGCTGCGGGTCTTGCGCAACGACGCGGCCTGGGCCTTGCCGCGGCCCTCGGCCATCGCCTCGGCGAAGTTCGCGAACAGCACCGTGGCCCACAGGAACAGCGTCACCAGGAAGGCGAAGACGTTCTCGCTCGCCGACGACTTCCCGAAGTCACGGATGAAGAGGATCGTCGTGTACACGCTGCCGATCTCGACCACGAACATCACCGGGTGGCTGAGCATCACCCGAGGATCGAGCTTGCGGAAGCTGTCTCCGATCGCGGGCCAGACGATCGCTCGGTCGAAGACGCCGCGCCTCCGAGCCGGGGAGGACGGCTCGGAGGCGGGGCTGTGACGGGGCCGGGCGCTTGAAGAGTTGTGGTCACAGATGCCTCGCTCACAGTGAGAGGTGCTCGAAGAGGGGGCCGAGGGCCATCGCCGGGAAGTAGGTGAGGCCGGCGATGATGACGATCACCGCGACCACGAGCCCGCCGAAGACACCCGTGTGAGTTGCGAGGGTGCCCGACGTGGTGGGCACCGTCGGCTTGCGCACCAGCGAGCCCGCGATGGCGAGCACGGGGATGATCAGGAAGAAGCGGCCGACGAGCATCGCCAGCCCGAGTGTCGTGTCCATCCACGTGCGTCGCCGCCGTGATGCCGGCGAAGGCCGACCCGTTGTTGTTGGCTGCGGAGCTGAACGCATAGAAGATCTCGCTGAACCCGTGGGTCCCCGCGTTCCAGATGGTGGTGTGCAGCACCGAGCTCACGAACATCGAGGCCCCGGCGAAGCCGAGCAGCACCGTGGGCACCGCGAGCAGGTAGAGGACGATCAGCTTCGTCTCCTGCGCTTGGAGCTTCTTGCCCAAGTACTCGGGTGTTCGCCCGATCATCAACCCGGCGATGAAGACGGCGAACAGGACGTTCACGAGCATCCCCATCAACCCGACGCCGACACCGCCCGGGGTCACTTCACCGGTGAGCATGCCGAAGAAGGGCACGACCGACCCGAGCGGGGTCCAGCTGTCGTGCATGGAGTTGACGGACCCGTTGGACGTGAGCGTCACCGAGGCGCCCCAGATCGCCGACGAGGACGCGCCGTTGCGAACCTCCTTGCCTTCCATGTTCCCGCCGCTCGAGTCCGCGGTGATCGACTGGTCGGCGCCGACGGCCGTGAGTCGAGGGTTGCCGTTCGTCTCGGCGAAGTTGGCGAGCAGGCAGCCGGCGAGCCACAAGCGCGAACATGACGCCGAGCACCATGCGGCCCTGGCGCTTGTCCTTCACCAGCACGCCGTAGGCGACCGCGAGCGCGAACGCCAACGCGACGGTCAGGTAGAGCTCGACGAAGTTGGCGAGCTGCGTCGGGTTCTCGAACGGATGGGCCGAGTTGACGTTGAAGAAGCCGCCGCCGTTGCTGCCGATCTGCTTGATCGCGAGGAAGCCTGCGACCGGACCGCCGGGGATCAGCTGCTTGACGCCTTCGAGCGTCGTGAACGACCGGAAGCCGTGGAAGTTCGCGATGACCCCCTGGCTGCCGAGGATCACGGCGAAGAGGATCGCCATCGGGAGGAGGATGCGGACGGTGCCGCGCACCAGGTCCACCCAGAAGTTGCCGAGGTACCTGGTCCGGCTGCGGGCGATGCCACGGATGAACGCCACGACGACCGCCATGCCGACCGCAGCGGAGGCGAAGTGCTGCACCAGCAGCCCGCCGATCTGGGTCAGGTGGCTCATCGTGTTCTCGCCGCCGTAGCTCTGCCAGTTGGTGTTGGTGACGAAGCTGGTGGCCGTGTCGAACGAGAGGTGGGGGCTGACCGCGCCGACGTGGGTGGGGTTGAAGGGCAGGTGCGCCTGCAGCCGCTGGATCCCGTAGAGCACGACGCACGAGACAAGGCTGAACGCGATGAGGCTCAGCGTGTACATCTTCCACGTCTGCTCGGCCTCGGGGTCGACTCGCAGCAGGCGATACGCCCCGCGCTCGACCGGGCCGAAGACGCGGTCGCCCGGTGCCTTGCCGTCGCTCTCCGAGCCGTACACCTTGGCGATGTAGCGGCCGAGAGGGAAGATCGTGACCCCGATGACGGCGATCAGGGCGACGAGCTGGAAGAAGTTCGCGGCGGACATGGCGTCAGAACCTCTCGGGGAAGACGAGGACGAGCACGAGGTACGCGAGGACCGCGACTGTCAATCCGAGCGCGACGAGGTTGTCGGTGAGCGATGCGCCGATGTCGGCAAGGGTCACGCTCATGCCGCACGCTCGAGGCGTACTTCGTCCGCCGCGTCGTTCTCCCCGTCGTCGACGATCAAGGCGTCGTCTGTGCCGATGATCCGGCCGCACAGCGACACGTATCCGACGCACAACAAGAAGAACGCCACGATCGTGGCGAGGAAGATGATGTCGGCCACTGCCCCTCCTGGTCTGCACGTGGCAGCGATTTCGCTGCTCGCCTCCGGAGGGGTAACACGAGGGTGTCAGGATCGAGAAGGCCTCTTAACGCGAGTTAAGCGCGTCGCGATCCGATCTTGACGAGTCCGTAATCACGGTTTCTGCCGTGTTTCTGCCCACTTCACGGCTCATGAATCGCGGGCGGAAGCGCGCGTGGCTAACCGGCGGGTGTCTTCGAGCGGCCGAAGGCGAGGTTCCCTCCGAGGAGGCCGGCACCCGTCGCGACCGCGCTCGCGGTGAGCGTCCAGAAGACGCCACGTGCGTGATGGCCCTTGTGCCGCGCTCGCCACGAGAGTGCAAACAGCGCGGTCGCGGTGACGTTGCCGATCGCGTGCGTTGCTGCGACCCTCCGCTCCGCGGGATCCGTGATCTCGGATGCATCGGTGAGCCCGGCCATGGCGGTCGGGATCGCGCTCGATGATGCCCAGACCGATGAGCCGCGTGGCCGCCTTCTGTCCTGATTTCGGCGCGAGGAAGTCGAGGACCATAGCTGACGTCCAGAACCCGATCGGGATGTCCGTGAGCGCCGGATGGAGCGGATGGCCGAGCCACTTGCCCTTCAGCACATCTCCGACCGGACCGCTCGCAAGGGTCTTGCCCACCCTGTCGAGGAGGAAGTCCGCCGCGCCGTCGAGCTGAGTCGTCTGCTCGATCTCATCGAGGATCGTGTCGGTGCGCATGTCGCCATGATTGCCCGAAGTCGTCGCGCACCAAACCTCTGCTAGCGTGCTAGTATCCTCGCATGGCTGAGGACCGGCCGACCGTCAAGCAGTTCAACGTCTACCTCCCGGTCGACCTCATCCGCGCGGTGAAGCACCACGCTGTCGACACCGAGCAGTCGTTGTCGGCGATCGTCAGCGCCGCGCTCACCGAGCACCTGGCCCGCGAAGGGCGCGGCCGCGATCAAAGGAGGGGAGCACGTGGCAACTGAAGGCGTCGTGGGCCTGTACCTCGAGACGCGCAACTACGGCGCGACCGCCGCGTTCTGGAAGTCGCTCGGCTACGAGAGCGTCTTCGAGACCGACCACGGGAGCGGTCAATGGAGGCATCCGAACGGCGGCCCCTACCTGTTCATCGCCGAGCACGCCGACGGACCGCTCGAGACCCACCCGATTCTGTGGGTGGCTGACTCGACCGCGTTCGCTCCCTCGCGCCCTCCCGACTACGCGAAGCCGTTCACTCCGGAGCACTGGGGTGTGGTCGAGGCGACGGTCCTCGACCCTGACGGGCGGCCGGTCAGCCTGCAGGCTCCGGTGCCCGAAGGCCTCAGCACCGCGGACGCCGACGCGCACCACGCCGAGAAGTACAGAGCGCAGTAGTACGGCCATCGAGCCCGGCGGGTAGCGTTCGCCGCCATGTTGATCCTCGCGATCCTCGCGTTCGGCATGGTCATCGGCTGGCTCGCTCAGCTGGTCCTTGGCGGGGGCGGCCGCCAGACCGACTGGGCGATGGCGCTGGTCGCCGGACTCGCTGGGTCGTTCTTGGGAGGACTGCTGTTCAGCCTTCTCGCTGGCGACGGCCTGAACATCCGGCCGAGCGGCATCATCGGCTCGTTCGTCGGCGCAGTGATCATCACGGCGATCTGGCAACGGAGTCGGCGGTCGAAGTCGCGCCGCTGACCGCGCGGGTCATCGGGTCCTGACCACGCTCCGCGTGCGGATCCCCCGTTTCCCCACGGTCGCTGTCATACCCTGACCCTGCTGCGGTCGTGTCACCGCAGCATCACGAGAAGGGGAGACCTGTGCAGGAACGTGCAGAGAAAGAGATGACGGGGTGGGTCGGCTGGTCCTTCTTCGCCGCCGTCGTCCTCATCCTCGTCGGAGCAATGGACATCATCGCCGGGTTCATCGCGCTCTTCGACGACGGCTATGTGGCCACCGCCGGCAGAGGCGGGTTGTTCGTCTTCGATGCAACCGGCTGGGGGTTCACCGTGCTGATCATCGGTGTCTTGCTGGTGCTGGCCGGGTTCAGCATCCTCAAGGGTTCGCTCTACGGCCGCGTGATCGGTGTGCTCGCGGCCGGACTGAGCGCCATCGCGCAGATCTCCACGATGCGCGTCTACCCGATCTGGAGCATGACGATCATCGTCATCTGCGTCCTGGTCATCTACGCGCTGACCGTCCATGGAGACGAGCTGAAGCCGGTCACCTAAGTCACCGACTCCCGAGCGGCCCTGTCACCCCCTTGGTGCCAGGGCCGTTTCGCGCCTCGGGTCTCGCAAGGCGGCAAACCGGGAACGCGTGTAGGTGCACAGGAGGTGCCCTCATGCGCGAATCCGCGAACCCCACTTGGTCCGACAAGCGAGAGCGACAGTACGAGCACATCAAGGACGGTCTTCTCGACCGCGGTGAGGACGAAGACACTGCGGAGGAGATCGCGGCGCGGACCGTCAACAAGGAGCGCGCTCGCAACGGCGAGGCCATGGAGCCGAGCCCCACCTCGACCGACGACATCTCGTCGGGTCGTCGCGGCGGGCTGCGCTCGCACCGGGGACCCGGGGGCCGCACCTACCGTCAGCTCTACGCCGAAGCGAAGCGCCGTGGCATCGACGGACGCTCCAAGATGAGCAAGGCGCAGCTCGAGCGAGTCTTGGATCGTGGCTGACGCGTCCCCTGCCGGCAGCCCAGGTGACAACACGACCCTCGTGGAAGTGCTCCACGGGTACGAGGACGCGGGCTGGACGACCGACTTCGAAGTCCTCGAAGACGGGTCGGTCCGCTGTGGCACGTGCCAGGTCGTGACGCCTCCGAACGCGGTCGTCATCCAGGCGCTGCGGCGCCTCGAAGGAGCGTCGGATCCGGCAGACATGCTCGCGGTGCTCGCGGTTCGTTGTCCGAGCTGTGGCGGGAGAGGCGTGGTCGTGGTCAACTTCGGTCCCGAGATGACCGAGGGACAGGTGCGCTTGCTGCAGGAGGCCGAGGACCGACGGTTCGACGACGGAGCTCCGCCCGCCGCCGTCCCCAGCGAGGCGTAGGCAGTGGGCGGCCTCGGCAACACCTACGTGTTGCCGGACCGGCCGATCGTGACCGTCGAGGAATACATCGCCGGCGGCGGCGGACTGGGGCTCGAGGCCGCGCGGCGCCTGGGCCCACAGGGTGTCGTGGACGAGCTCTTGGCGTCGGGCCTGCGTGGGCGCGGCGGCGCTGGGTTTCCCACCGGCGCCAAGTGGCGGTCTGTCCAGACGGCCGGTAGCGGACAGCACTTCGCCGTCGCGAACGGCGCCGAGGGCGAGCCAGCGACCTTCAAGGACCGCACACTGATGCGCCGCGACCCGTACCGCGTCCTCGAAGGGCTCGCGATCGCGGCGTTCGCGGTCGGAGCGTCAGACGCGTACTGCGCCACCAAGCGCAAGTTCACAGAGGAGGTCGCCGCCCTGCGCCGGGCAGCGCTCGAGATGAGCGCGGTGGGCATGCTCGGCGACCTGAACGTCTCGATCGTCGAAGGTCCTGACGAGTACCTCTTCGGCGAGGAGAAAGCCCTGCTCGAGGTCATCGAAGGCCGCGACCCACTGCCGACCTTGCTGCCGCCCTGGCAGCGCGGGCTGTTTGCGACGGTCCAGCTCGGGTGGGAGGCCGATGCCGCCGCGGGTCGCCCGGTCGCGCAGAGCAACCCCACGCTGGTCAACAACGTCGAGACGCTCGCGAGCGCAGCGCACATCCTGGCGAGAGGGGCGACGTGGTTCCGCTCGATGGGGACCGCAGAGTCGCCGGGCACGATCATCGTGACCATCGTCGGCGACGTCGTGCACGCCCGCGTCCTGGAAGTCGAGCTCGGCACGCGGCTCAGCGACGTGCTCGACGTGTGCGGTGGGCCTCGGCCGGGGCGGCGCTTCATCGCAGCGCTTTCCGGTGTCTCCAATGCAGTCGTCAAGGCCGATCGGTTCGACACGCCGCTCACCTACGAGGACATGGCACAGCTCGGCTCGGGCCTCGGCGCCGCGGGTTTCGTCGTGTACGACGACGAGACCGACATGGCGAGCGTCGCCCGCGAGCTCAGCCGCTTCCTCGCCGTCGAGTCATGCGGGCAGTGCCCCCCGTGCAAGACCGGCTGCATGGAGATCACCGATCGGCTGCTTCGGATCGAGGAGGGTGCCGCGAGTGACGACGACCTCGCGACCATCCACGCGCGGCTGCGAACGGTCACAGACGCGAATCGCTGCTATCTCGGCACTGAGGAGCAGAACGTCGTGTCGAGCATTCTGCGCGCGTTCCCCGAGGCGTTCGCGTCGCGCATGGAGGGCACCGCGGGGCCGTTACGTCCCGCGCTCGGTGCCGCTCATCGAAGACATCACCGATGACGGCACAGTTCGTTACGACGAACGTCACGCGCGCAAGCAGCCCGACTGGACGTACGCGTAGCGCAGATCTCGGGTCAGGCGTCGGGTGCTGCGAGGTTCATGATCTTGTCGATCCCGGTGAGCTCGAGGAGGCGGCGCGTGCTGTCGTTCGCGTTCGTGATCGTCACCGGCTCGCCCGTGGTCTCCGTCGCGCGGTTGTTGATCGCCAGAAGCGCCCGGATACCGGTCGAGTCGATGAACCCCACGCCTCCGAGATCGAGCACCACCGGGAGGGGAAACGGGCTCAGGCGGTCGACTGTGCGCTGCAGCTCCGAGGCGGTGTGCAGATCGATCTCTCCGCTGACCTCGACGACCAACAGCTTGTCGTTGACGTGATGGCGGATCGTCAGTTCTTCCGGATTCGCTTCCACAATGCCCTCCCAGAGACGAGTGTGGTCAAAAGGACTCGATCGGCAGCTCGGCCCAGACGCGGTTGCCGGAACCCGTCGGCTCGACACCCCAGCTGGTCGACAGCTCTTCCACGATGAGCAGGCCGCGGCCTCCATCCGAACCGGCCGCCGGCTTCGCGCGTCTGAGCCCGCTGCCGCGGTCGGTCACGGAGATGCGCAACGCGGTAGGTGTGCGCTCCAGGACCAGGTCGGCCTCCGACCGAGCGTGGATCACCGCGTTCGTCACGACCTCGCTCACGACCAGTGACGCCGTCTCGATCATCCCGTCGAGGTGCCACCCCATGAGGCTCTGAGCGACGAATGCACGAGCCATTCGAGGAGCTCGATCACTGTGCGGGAGTCGCATGTTCGCTTGGGCGCGGACGATCGAGGCACGGCTCATCGCTGATTCGTCTTCACTCATGGCACGGGTTGTCGGGCGTGCACATCGTCGTCCATCCGCGAAGTCAGAACGGGGGATCCCGCTCTTGCAGACGCTGTACCCCCGCTGACTGCCGGTTCAGACACGCCGGACCCGGATTCGACGGCATCAGCGTCGGACGGGTTCGCGGCGGCATCTGCCGCGGGCGCGACGTTGCTCGAGCTCTCGTCGCCGCCGCCCGCACGGCACGCGACGACGATCGTCACGTCGTCGGCGAGACGTCCGGGGTGGAAGTCGTCGAGGTCGCCGAGGATGCGGTCCACCACGGGCTGGGCTTCGGGGCAGTCGAGGCTGGTCAGCAGGTCGATCAGCCGTTCCTCGCCGTAGAAGCTCCGCGCCTGGTCCCGGGCTTCGACCAACCCATCGGTGTAGATGATCAGCTTTCCGCCGGGCGCCACCACCATCGAACCGCTCTCCCAGGTCGTGACGAATGGGCCGACGATCGGTCCGGTCGGGCCGAGGCGCTCGAGTGAGGTCCCGGTGGAGATGATCGCGTGCGGATGCCCGGCGTTCGCGTAGGTGCCGCGGCCGCTGTCGGTGTCGACAACCGCGACGAACGCCGTGAGGAACAGCTCGCCGAGCCCGTGCTCCTGCTCGCTCAGCCACGAGACCGAGGGCCCCGGTTCCAGGCCCGAGCGCAACGCTGCCTTCAGGAGCTCCTTGCACTTCAGCGCGGCGACCGCGCTCTGGGCGCCGTGGCCGGCGATGTCGAGGACGACGATCGCGATGGTCGTCGGCGAGATCAGCGAGACGTCGTAGCAGTCTCCGGCCACGACGCCCTCGGCCGCTCGGAGACCGGCCGCCATCGTCCAGCCTTCGGGATAGTCGCCGAGGTCGCTCGTGAGCTCGGAGCGGACCTGCACTGCGAGGATCGCGCTCTGCTCGATGGCCTCGCGGGCCCGCACCGCGTCGTCGCGCTGCTGACTGATCGTCCGCTGCATCTCGTCCACGGCGGTGGCGACCTGCCTGAGCTCGGGCGGCCCCTCGAGGGTGAGCGACCCCACCTCTCCGGACCGGATGTGGCGCACCGCGGCGGTGATCGAGGACAGCGGGACCAGCAGCCAGCGCCGCACCAGGAACGCGGCGACAGCGGTGACGACGAGCGCCATCGCCACCGTGAGCACGAACACCTGCGCTGTCCTGACCCGTGCGTCGTTGACTGCGTCCACGATGGCGTCGAGTCGCGCGGCAACTGCTGCGTCGAGCTGATCGAGGCGGTCGCGGACGATGTCGAACCTCGCTTTGGCCACGCCTCCCGCGACCAGCGACTCCGCGAGCTGCTGGTTGCCGGCACGGACGGCATCGATCTCCTTGACCGCCTCGATGCGCCACTCGTCGACCGCTCGCTCGACGCCACCGATCGGCAGATCGAAGGAATCGCGAGCATCGAGCTGCTCGAGCGCCACGACGAGGCTCTGCGCATCGGCTTGTCCGCGCTCGTACGGCTCGAAGAAGTCCTCCCGCGCAGTGATCACGTACCCGCGCTGGCCGGTCTCCTGATCGACGTAGCTCGCGCGCAGGCGAGCGGCCTGCTCGGACGCGACGAGCCAGTCTCGACGATCGTCGACTGCCTCGGCCCATCCCTGCGCGGCGCGGACGGTCGCGTAACCACCGACCAACGTCACGAGGACGTAGGCGGCGGCGATCAGCCCGAGCCGCCAACGCAACGACACGGTCGATGACGATATCGGCACCGGGACCGCGCGGGCGGTGTGAGACCCGCTGTTTGAACGCACGGTGCTCGCGTACGCGACGGAGACCAGAGTTCGTCACCAGAGTTCGTCACCGGTGACAAGGACCTCGAGCGTGAGGGCAAATGGATCAAGCCGGCGCGGCGGTGAAGGAGACGGCGGAGAAGACAACGGAGAAGATCGCGGAGAAGGTCGACGACGCGGTGGACGCCGTGAAAGAAAAGATCGATCGGTGGAGATTTCTGGATCGGTCCAGGTCACAGGCTCGCCGCGTAGAGCGGCGGCCCTGCTTCCCGTGGGGGTCTCGTGGCAGGGTCGGTAGGGTAGGAACGCCCCATGCGCCCTCTCGTCGTTGGTACTCACCCGCCCCGGGTCTGCGGCATCGCGACTTTCACTGCTGACGTCGTCGAGTCGTTGGAGGGCAAGGCGGGCTTCGATCGCCCAGGCGTCGCCGCCGTAGTGACCGACACCCAAGACCTCGGGCCGGACGTCGTCGCAGCCATCGGACACGACGACGCCGCTTCGTACAGAGCGGCGGCTGTCATCGCCAATGACTTCGACGCGGTCCTGCTTGAGCACGAGTTCGGCATCTTCGGAGGCCCGGATGGCGAGTTGATCCTCGACATGGTCGACACGCTCGAGGTGCCTCTCGTCGTCGCGTTGCACACGGTGTTGCCGCGCCCATCAGAGAACCAAGCCCGGATCGTGCGTCGTCTGTGCGACCGCGCCGCGTCGGTGATGGTGTTCACCGCGACCGCGCGACGCATGCTCCTCGAACAGCATCTGGTGCGCGCGAGCAAGCTGCGCGTCGTCCCTCACGGAGCACCCGCCGAGCTGTACGAGCCGCTGTCCGCCGAGGACGCGAAGGCGTGGCTGGGCGTTCCTGGCCGTCCCGTCGTCGCAACGTTCGGGCTTCTTTCCTCGGGCAAGGGCATCGAGGTCGCCCTCGACGCGATGACGTCCGTCCGTGATTCGGTGCCCGACGTCGCCTACGTGATCGCCGGCCGCACGCATCCCGAGATCGTCCGCGTGGAGGGCGAGCAGTACCGAGATGGCCTGAAGGCGGTCGTCCGCGACCTCGAGCTCGACGACAACGTGATCTTCCTCGACCGTTTCCTCGACCTCCCAGACCTGGCTCGTCTGCTCGCCGCGACCGACGTCTTCTGCACTCCGTACCGCCACGGTGATCAGATCGTGTCGGGCGCACTCACGTTCGCGGTCGCCGCGGGAAAGCCTGCGGTGTCGACCCCATACCGGTACGCCCAGGACCTGTTGAGCGACGGCGCCGGCCGGCTCGTTCCCTTCGGCGCCGCAGAGCCGCTCGCCGACGCGCTCACCGAGCTGCTGGTCAAGCCAGAGGCGCTCGAGGAGGCTCGGGAGGCCGCGCGAGCGAGCCGGAGCATCCCTCTCCTGGCCGGAGGTCGGGCGGCAGACTGCTGCCGTGCTGCGCGACGCGATCGACGCACAACAGCGCTCAATCGGTAACCGCCGCATCCCGCGAGCGGCCGCACGCCGACCCGAAGGCGCCGTTCGCACGTCGACGGCGCATTTGCGCGCCATGGTCGACGACACCGGCATCTTCCAGCACGCCGAAGGCGCGGTGCCGGCGCTCGAGCACGGGTACTGCGTCGACGACGTGGCCCGCTTTCTGCCGGTCGCACACGAGCTGTCGAGAACGGACGCGTCGTGGATGCCCGACGTCGCGCGTGCGATCGCGTTCCTCCGCGAAGCGAGCGATGGCGAGACATCCGCCATGCGGAACTTCCTGAGCTGGGATCGCAGGTGGCTCGACGAGCCCCACCACGGCGATCACGTCGGCCGCACGATCTGGGCACTCGGTGAATTCCTCAGCCGCGACGACGGGCCATGGGCTCCGTGCCCCCGCCGAAGCGCTGCTGCGGCGGCTGACCGTGGGGCTCGAGGCGTCCGAGCCCACGCTCCGTACGAGCACCTACGCGATCCTCGGCCTCGCGGCCTGGGGTCCGGCGCGGTCGGCGTCGGCCACGGCGCTCCTGCAGCGGCTCGTTCGCGCGCTTGCCGGGTCGTGGCGGGGCGGCGTTCCCGCGTGGCCATGGTTCGAATCCCACCTCACGTACGACAACGCGTGACTTTGCGAAGCGTTGATGCGAGGCGGCGCGCAGATCGCTGACCATCACGCCACGAGCATCGGGCTCTCAGCGTTGGAGTGGCTCGACGAGAGGTGCTCTGACCCGTCGGGTGTGTACCGATTCCCAGGCAACGTGTGGGTGTCCCATGGCGCCCGTATCGCGGACTCAGGCGACGAGCAACCGCTCGAAGCCGTTGGGCTGATGGAGGCGCACGTTGCCGCGCTCGATCTCACTGGCGACAGCAACCATGCCGAGGCGGCGACGCGCTGTCTCTCGTGGTTCTTGGGCGCGAACGTCCTCGCAGCGACGCTCGGCGATTGCGAGACCGGTGCCTGCCGCGACGGATTGGCCGCGGTCCCGAACCTGAACTGCGGGGCCGAGTCCACGCTCGCGTTCCACCGCGCGGTGCTGGTGCACCAGAGGCTCGTCTCACGACCTGTTCGAGCCTTGACTTCCGTCACCGCATGAGGCGGCCCCGGGTCTCGTGGTCATCCCGTCGTGCGACCGGAGATCGTCGCGCCCGAGACCGACGGGCATCGCACCGGACCGATCAGCGTGGCCGAGGAGATCTTCGAACGGCATCCGTCGAACCCCATCATCACGGCCGCTGATCTGCCGTTCGAAGCGAACGTGGTGTTCAACCCCGGGGCCACCCTCGTAGACGGCGGCCAGTCGCTGTTGCTCCTCCGAGTCGAAGACCGGCGGGGGCTGTCGCACCTCCACGTCGCCCGTTCTGATGACGGCGTGAGTGGGTGGCGCGTCGAGGAGCGGCCGCTGCTCTCCCCCGAACCGGGCAGTGTCGCGAGCGTGTGGGGCTACGAGGATCCACGTCTCGTCCACTGCGCCGAGCTCGGTGGATGGGTCATCACGTGCACCGCGTTCGGGCCTGGTGGACCGTGCGTGTACCTCGCGACGACGAGTGACTTCGAGTCCCTCGACCGGCAGAGCGTCGTGATGCCACCCGAGGACAAGAACGCCGCGGTCTTCCCGCACCGCATCGACGGGTACTGGTGCTTGCTCCATCGCCCGGTGGTCATGGCGAGTGGATCGGCAGAGATCTGGCTCTCGCGTCAGAGGATCTCGAATCCTGGCGCTCACCGGAGCGTGTGATGACCTGCCGGCCTGGCGGGTGGTGGGACCACGCCCGCATCGGGATCGGGCCTCCGCCCATCGAGACACCCGAGGGATGGCTCCTCGTGTACCACGGCGTGCGCCAGACGATGAGCGGCTGCGCTCTACCGAATCGGCGTCGCGCTCCTCGATCTTCGCGGACCCCGTGCACCTGCGTGCCCGATCGGACAACTGGCTGCTCAGCCCGCTGGCACCGTACGAGCGATCGGGCGACGTGCCGAACGTGGTGTTCCCCTGCGGCGGCAACGTCGTCGATGGCAGGTTGCGGCTGTACTACGGGGCCGCAGACACCTGCGTCGCCTTGGCGACTGCGAAGGTGTCGGACTTGCTCGATCTGCTGCTCAGCTCGGACAGGTCCACGCGCCCGGGAGCCCCCTAGGAGGGCAGGAGGGCTCACCGGGCACGTGGTGAGGGGCCTCAGACCCGGACTTCGGGACGCACGTTCGAGTGCGTCGACTCGATGTGATGGGTCGGCAGGAATGCTGCGAGCAGCGAGACGGCACCGATGGCGAGCAGCACCCAGCCGAGCGGACGCTCGGTGTGCAGGTCGGCAATCAGATCGTCCGAACCCGCGAGCACGACGATGCCCGCGACGCCGACGAGAGCCCCGATGAAGCCACCGAAGATGCGGCCCCGGGGGCTCAGCGCAGCGAGGATGAGCAGCACACCGGCTCCGGCCTCGGCAATGCCGATCACGGTCGTCTGCGTGATGTTCAAGACTTCGGCCGTCTGTTCGCCGATGGGTCGGTCGAATCCCGCCTTCGCCATCGTCACCGCGCCGAACGCAGTCAGCGCGACACCGCACGCAGCGTGCACGAGCTGGGCGAACGAGAACGCGGCCCGCGTGTGGGTCGTGGTCCGCTCGACGTGCTCGTACGGAAGGGTCGGGTCGTACGCAGAGGGCGGCCGGAGGCGGTCTTCGGTGACCGGCGGCGGCAATTGCGTCCCTCACGACGACAGGTTCGTCGGTCAAGGTTCGTCGCGATTCCATGTGTCGGTCCTCCTTGTGGACTACGGAGGCCGTACCCCGGCGCCGCGACCGCTATGCGCTCAGCGTTTCCTGCAACCGGGCCAAGCTCGCCCGGAGCAGGCGCGACACGTGCACCTGACTCGTTCCCACCTTCGCCGCGATCTCGCTCTGTGTGAGCCCCTCGTAGAAGCGGAGCTCCACGATGCGCCGCTCGCGTTCGGGAAGGCCGGCGAGCGCGTCGCGCAGCGCGACCCGCTCGGGTGTCGACACGAGCTGCTCGTCCTCGTACCCGAGCATGGGCCCGTCGTCGGGAGACGGTCCATCGTCATCGCCGTCGCCGCTCCCGCCGGAGCCGGTGAGGGGGAGCGCCCGGTATGCGGCCGACGCGTCGAGCGCGTCGAGCACGAGGTCCTCGGAGACTTCGAGGCGCGTGGCGATCTCGTCGATCCGCGGGGACCGTCCGAGCTCGTGGCTGAGCTCGTTGGTCACCTTCGTGACCTCGAGGCTCAGCTCCTTCGCCCGACGGGTGACCTTCAGCGACCACGTCGCGTCGCGGGAAGTGGCGGCGCACCTCACCGAGGACGCTCGGCATCGCGTACGCGGGGAAGCTGGAGCCGTGCTCCGGGTCGAAGCGCTCGAGCGCCTTCACGAGGCCGAGACGCGCGACCTGCACGAGATCGTCGAGCGGCTCGCCTCGGTCCATGAAGCGGCGCGCGACGTGGCTCGCGATCCAGAAATGATCCTCGATCAACTGGTCGCGTAGTCGCACGTCGCGGGTCGCGGCGTACTCCGCGAACCGGTCGTCGAGTGGTCGGTCTTCGGTCAAGGCTCAGCTCGCGGCTTCGTGAAGGAGGCAGTGAGCGTGCCGTTTGCGGTCTGCACCTCGTAGTAGTCGGTCACCACACCCAAGATCTGCTCCGAGAGCACGAACCGCTCGGGATTCACCTCGAGGTCCCCGGCTGCGGGCGTCTCGGTGTCGACGCGCACCTCCTGCTCGGAGACCGAGAACCGCATCGTCACGTCGCCGGCGCCGCCCTCGATCGACATGACGACGAGCTCGTCCACCGCGATGCGGAGGTCATCGTTGTCGTCGACGCTGAAGCCGGCCACGCTGCCGAGCGCGGTCGCGGCAAGGCGTGCGACGCGAGCCATGCGGCTGTCGGGCGGAACGGTCAGCACCACGGGGCCGAGCAGGCCGCGCGCGCTCCTCGGCCGGTCGGGGTTCTTCGGTGTGCACAGTGTCCTCCGGGCGCCGACGTCACCGTCCTCCGAGCGACGGTGTCGCGGCGACCCTACCCAGCCCGTCCGTCCGCCAAACGATCCCTATGGTGGAGGAGATGCAGGTACGCAGAGTCGTCACTGGACATGACGCCGACGGCAAGGCGGTGGTGGCGAGCGACGAGATCGTCGATCCGCTCACGCTCTCTCTCGTCCCCGGAGCCGAGTTCCATCGGCTGTGGGGAGGCAACGGGCCACCGTCGTTCCCCGACTCGGGAGCCGAGGGCGAGAGAGAGCCCTACTTCCCGCCGGTTGGTGGCTTCCGGTTCGGGATGTTCACCGTCACCCCCGAGTCGCAGGCGGCACTGCCCGCCGACGTCGATATCGCCGCCGCGCTCGCGGACATGGAGGCGAAGCTGCCTGGCCTCGGAGCCCACATGGAGCCGGACGCTCCCGGGATGCACACCACCGCGACGATCGACTTCGAGGTCGTGCTCGAAGGTGAGGTGTGGCTCGAGCTCGACGACGGTCAGGAGGTGCATCTGCGCACCGGTGACTGCGTCGTGCAGAACGGCACCCGCCATGCGTGGCGCAATCACGGATCCGTGCCCGCTCGGCTCGCCGTGTTCATCGTCGGCGCACACCACTCGCGCGTGCCCCGGTAACGCGGCACTACCTTTTGGCGGTGCGCATCGGTCTCGTCTGTCCGTACAGCCTGACCGTGCCCGGTGGCGTCCAGACGCAGGCGCTCGGCCTGCTGCGCTCGCTCCGCCAGATGGGCCACGAAGCGCGCCTGCTCGCTCCCTGCGACGGCCCGCCGCCCGACGCGGCGGTGACGCCGCTCGGGAACAGCATCGGGACGTCCGCGAACGGCTCGATCGCGCCGCTTGCACCCGATCCCGCCGCGGCCCTGCGCACGATCCGCGCGCTCCGCGACGAGGACTTCGATGTGCTCCACCTTCACGAGCCCCTGGCACCCGGCGCCACCGTCACCGCCGCTCTCTTCTCGACCAGTCCGATGGTGGGCACGTTCCACGCGGCCGGCGACAGCGCTGCGTACCGATGGCTCGTGCCGCTGACTCGTTGGGTCGCCAAGCGCCTCACCGAGCGATGTGCAGTGTCGGAGGACGCCGCGGAAGCTCGCGCAAGAATCGCTCGGCGGCGAGTACCGACTCCTCTACAACGGGATCGAGACCGATCTCTACGCAAAGGCGTCGCCGGCGCCGACCGATCGGCCGACGATCTTCTTCATCGGGCGCCACGAGCCGCGCAAGGGACTCGACGTGCTGCTCGACGCGATGGGGAAGCTTCCCGCCGACGTCCGTCTCTGGGTCGCGAGCGATGGCCCCGACACGGCTGCCCTCAAGGCGCAGCACGCCGGCGACACGCGCATCGAGTGGCTCGGACGCATCACCGACGCGGAGAAGGCGGCGCGCATGAAGGGCGCTGACGTCTTCTGTGCGCCGTCACTGCGGGGTGAGTCGTTCGGTGTCGTCCTCCTCGAGGCGATGGCCGCCTGCACACCGGTTGTCGCGAGCGACCTGCCGGGGTACCGCAACGTCGCGATTGCGGACCGCGACGCGCTCCTGGTGCCACCCGGCGATCCGGCGGCGCTCGCCTCCGCGCTGCAACGCGTGCTCGGCGACCCGGCGCTCGCGACCCGCCTGGCCGAGGCGGGTGACGTACGGGCGGGCGGCGTTCTCAATGGACTCCCTCGCCGAGGCGTACCTGCAGGTCTACGCCGACGCCATCGCCGCCTGCGCCGCCCGACCTCGCTGACCTTCTGATTGTCTGGCCTGATTGTCTGGGCGACCCCGGCACCTGGGGTGGCACGTCGTATGATGACCGGACATGTGGGTCTTGATCGTCGTGCTCGTGCTCGTCGTCGTCCTGGTGATCTACCTCATCAGCACGTACAACGGCCTGGTCAGGAGCAAGAACCAGGTCGAGAGCTCCTGGTCGCAGATCGACGTTCAGCTGAAGCGCCGCCTCGACCTCATCCCGAACCTCGTCGAGACCGTCAAGGGGTATGCGGCCCACGAGCGTGAGACCCTCGAAGCCGTCATCAGCGCGCGCAACAAGGCGATGACCGCGAGCTCGGTCGCAGATCAGGCGGCGGCCGACAACATGATCACCGGCGCGTTGAACAAGCTCTTCGCGCTGCAAGAGGCATATCCCGACCTGAAGGCGAACCAGAACTTCCTCGCCCTTCAGGAAGAGCTCACCGCGACCGAGGGCCGCGTGGCCTACGCGCGGCAGTTCTACAACGACGCAGTTCAGAAGTACAACACCAAGATCGCGACGTTCCCGACGGTGATCTTCGCCGGGATGCTCCGCTTCACCGAGCGCGAGTACTTCGAGGCCGAAGACGCCGCGCGCGAGACGCCGAAGGTCGAGTTCTAGCCCCATCCACTTGTTGCGGCGCTGGCAGCAGCCGCCGCGCGTCCCTGGTACCCGTCCCCTGTACGAGCAGATCACCTCCAACAAGCGCCGTTCCGCGGCCTTGATCATCGGTTTCGTCGTCCTCCTGGTCCTCGTTGGCTGGGCCTTCGACGCGCTCATCGGGTTCGGGTGGTTCGGCGTCGTCATCGCGCTGACGCTCATCGCCGCGCTCACGGCCGGCTCGTACTGGAAGTCCGACGCGGTGGCGCTCGCCGTGAGCCGGGCAAAGCCCGCTGACCCGCAGGAGTACAAGCGCCTCTACAACCTCGTCGAGGGGCTGACGATCGCGGGCGGACTGCCGATGCCCCGTATCTACGTCGTGGAAGACCGGGCGCCCAACGCGTTCGCGACCGGCAGGAACCCAAAGCACGCCGCCATCGCTGTAACGACAGGGTTGCTGGAGAAGATGAACCGAGTCGAGCTCGAAGGGGTCCTGGCCCACGAGCTCAGCCACATCAAGAACTACGACATCCTCGTCTCGACCCTGGCGGTGACCATGGTGGGCGCGATTGCCGTGATTTCGGACATCGCAATCCGCATGATGTGGTTTGGAGGAGGGAGACGAGGTGACAATCGTGACGGCAACGCGGTGGGCGCGATCTTCCTCGTGATCGGGTTGGTGCTGCTGGCGTTCGCGCCGATCATCGCCCGAGTGATGCAGTTCGCGGTCAGCCGCCGCCGTGAGTCGCTCGCCGACGTCAGCGGGGTGGCGATGACGCGCTACCCGCCAGGCCTGATCTCGGCACTCGAGAAGCTCCGTGACGACCAGACCGTGGTCGGGTCCGCATCGCGTGCGACGGCACACCTCTGGATCGAGCAACCGACCGCGCGCACGCCCGAAGAGGGTCGCCTGTCTCGTATCAACCGCCTATTCGACACGCACCCGCCACTGGAAGAGCGCATCGCTGCGCTGAAGGAGCTCTGATCACGTGCGCGCCCAGCCTTGGCGCCCGCTTCTCGTCTCGCCGCCGCCGGCGGACTTGCCCTCTCTGCATGCAGCAGCGGCGCGGGGGCGTCATCCGACACCTCGGCGATCGAGCTCGACGTCACGCGCAACGACCTCGACGATTCCGCCGTCGACGACGACCACCGTCCCCGTCGTGCTGTCGCGCCGCTCACCGGCCTGCCGATCGATCCCGCCACCGCGGCACGCCCCGCGCTCGTCGTGAAGATCGACAACTTCCCGACGATCGCGCGGCCGCAGGTCGGCATCAACCAGGCCGACATCGTGTTCGAGGAGATCGTCGAGGGAATCACGCGCTTCGCCGCGGTCTTCCAGTCCGAGGATGCCGACCCCGTCGGCCCGATCCGCTCGGCGCGCACGAGCGACATCAACATCCTCGCCCAGCTCGGTCGTCCGCTCCTCGCCTGGTCGGGCGGCAACCCGTTCGTGACCCGGGCGATCCAGAACGCGAACATCGACAACCTGACGCCCGATCGCTACGAGTCGGCGTACTTCCGCACGCCGGGATCGGGCTCGACCCCACAACTACTTCTCCAACACGTCGACCTTGTTCTCGCTCGCGACCGACGCGACGCCAGTCCCGCAGTCGCTGTTCCAGTACCGCGGCCGAGGACAGCCGCTGCCGCCGACGGCGCAGCCCATCCGGTGGCGTGAAGATCGTCTTCAGCGGCGGCGAGAAGGTCGACTACGAGTGGAACGACACGCTCGCCGGGCTGGGCGCGCTTCCAGGCGGGCACGCCCGCACGTCGACGTCGACGGCCATCAGATCGCGCCGGCGAACCTCGTCGTGCTCTTCACGAAGTACACGAAGAGCCCGGCCGACCCCGACTCGCCCGAGGCGCAGACCGTCGGCAGCGGTGAGGCGTGGGTCTTCACCAAGGGGGCGATCATCCCCGGCACGTGGAACCGTCCGGACCCGACGAAGCCGGCGACGCTCACCGACGGCAACGGCCAGCCGATCCTGCTGACGCCCGGCCACACCTGGGTCGCGCTTCCGCGAGTCCGGCAGCGCCACGGTGCCGGTGCCCCCCGGCCAAGACCCGCTCACCTTCCACGCCTGACGCCGCACCGACCGAAACGGCGGGGGAGTGCGCGAGGGTCGCCACCTAGAATGAGGGCATGACTCGTTCGACGGGCACGTTCGCGGTCAAGCGCGGGTTGGCCGAGATGTTGAAGGGCGGCGTCATCATGGACGTCGTCACCGCCGACCAGGCCAAGATCGCCGAAGACGCCGGTGCCTGCGCAGTGATGGCGCTCGAGCGAGTGCCGGCCGACATCCGCCGCGACGGCGGTGTGGCCCGCATGAGCGACCCGGAGATGATCGAGGGCATCAAGGCCGCGGTCACGATCCCGGTGATGGCAAAGGCCCGCATCGGCCACTTCGCCGAAGCGCAGATCCTCGAGTCGCTCGGCGTCGACTACGTCGACGAGAGCGAGGTGCTCACGCCGGCCGACGAGGCGCACCACATCGACAAGTGGGCGTTCACGGTGCCGTTCGTGTGCGGCGCGACGAACCTGGGCGAGGCGCTGCGGCGCATCTCCGAGGGCGCGGCGCTGATCCGCTCGAAGGGCGAGGCAGGCACGGGCAACATCGTCGAGGCGGTGCGGCACCTGCGCTCGATCCTCGGCGACATCCGCAAGATCACCCAGGCCGACTCGGCCGAGCTCTACGACTGGGCCAAGCAGCTGCGAGCGCCGATCGGCCTCGTGCAGGAGATCGCCGAGACGGGCGAGCTGCCCGTGCCGCTGTTCTGCGCCGGGGGCATCGCGACGCCGGCTGACGCCTCGCTCGTGATGCAGCTCGGTGCGCAAGCGGTGTTCGTCGGCTCGGGCATCTTCAAGAGCTCGAACCCGCCGGTGCGGGCGAAGGCGATCGTCGAGGCGACGACGCACTTCCGCGATCCCGACATCCTCGCGAAGGTGAGCCGTGGGCTCGGCGAGGCGATGCCCGGCCAGGAGATCGACAAGCTCGACGTCAAGCTCGCCGAGCGCGGCTGGTAGGTCTCCGTGATGTCGACGACATGGAGGCCACCAGGTGAAGGTGGGCGTGCTCGCACTGCAAGGTGCGTTCGCCGCCCACAGCCACGTACTGGCTGAGCTCGGCGCGCAACCGATCGAGATCCGCGATCCCGCGGACCTCGCGGATGTCGACGCGCTCGTGATGCCCGGCGGCGAGTCGACCACGATGTCGCTGCTGCTCGAGACGTCGGGCCTCTTCGAGCCGTTGGCAGCGCGGCTGCGCGAAGGCATGCCGATGCTCGGCACGTGCGCAGGGATGATCCTGCTCGCCCGCGATGCGCTCGACGGCCGCCCCGATCAGCGCACGTTCGGCGCGATCGACATCACCGTGCGCCGCAACGGCTACGGCCGCCAGCGCGACTCGTTCGAGACCGACATCGACGTCGCGGGGCTCGAAGTCGCCGTTCCACGCTGTCTTCATCCGCGCGCCGGTCGTCGAGCGCGCGGGCGACGCGGTCGAGGTCGACGCCACCGTCGACGGCCACCCCGTGCTTGCCGGCAAGGGCGCCATCACCGTCGCCGCGTTCCATCCCGAGCTGTCGGGCGACAGCCGCATCCACGAGCGCTTCCTCCAGGAGGTCTGAGCCATGTCCGGGCATTCGAAGTGGGCCACTATCAAGCACCAGAAGGGAGCGAAGGACGCTGCGAGGGGCAAGCTCTTCGCGAAGCTCATCCGCCAGCTCGAGGTCGCGGCGCGCGAGGGCGGTGGTGATCTCGACGCCAACCCGACACTGCGCACCATGTACAACAAGGCGCGCGGCGCGTCGGTGCCGATGGACACGATCGAGCGCGCGATCAAGCGCGGCACCGGTGAGCTCGAAGGGGTCGTCTACGAGTCGGTGAGCTACGAGGGCTACGCGCCCGCCGGTGTCGCGGTGCTCGTCGAGGTGCTCACCGACAACCGCAACCGCACTGCGTCCGACGTCCGCAACATCTTCACCAAGAACGGCGGCTCGATGGCCGAGCCGGGGGCGGTGTCGTGGCAGTTCGCCCGCAAAGGCGTCGTCGTCGCCGCAGGATCCGCGAGCGAAGACGACGTGATGGCGGCCGCGCTCGATGCCGGCGCCGACGACATCGTCGACGACGGTGACTCCTGGCGGGTGACGTGCGAGCCCCACGATGTCGACACTCTGAAGGCTGCGCTCGAAGCCGCGGGGATCGCGGTCGAGTCGGCGGAGTCCACCATGATCTCCTCCACGGAGGTGCCGCTGTCGAGCGCCGAGGACGCGAAGAAGGTGCTCCGGGTCATCGACGCACTCGAGGACCACGACGACGTACAGAGCGTGTACTCGAACTTCGACATCCCCGATGCCATCCTCGAGACAGTCGAGGCCTGATCGGCAGTGCGCCGTGCGGCCGCGCTCGCGGTCCTGCTCGTCTTGTTCGTCCTGGTGGCGTGCGGATCGGGGGACACGAGCGGCGGCGCCTCCATCCCGGACGGCGCTCGTGAAGTCGACGGGGGCTGTGGCACCACAACGCTGTACACCGGCGCGACCGAGAGCTGGGCGACCACCGGCCCGAAGGATCTGGTGCAAGCCTCCGCTCACGAGGGCAATGCGGTCGCGTTCCTCTTCGGCGACCCGCTTCGGGCCGGCGAGCCCGAGAACCCCGCGAACAAGATCCTGTGGGTCGTGAAGGAGCCGCGGAACGGTTCGGATCTCACGATCACGGGCCGTCCCGTCGACGCCGACGTCGACGCACCGGGCGTCTCGCAGAGCCAGCCTGCCGACTCCGGTCCCGGCGAGATCTACCCGTCGATCGTGAACGTTCCGGCTGCGGGGTGCTGGCGGTTCACCTTGGAGTGGAACGGCAACACCAGCACGATTGAGCTTCCGTACACCGAGGATTCCTAGACTGCGGCCCGTGACCATCAGCGTCGGCGAGAAGGCCCCCGATTTCATGCTCCCCGGCACGGGCGGTCCGAGCTCGGGTCAGAGTGACTACTCGCTCGCCGACTATCGAGGGCAGGTCGTCGTCCTCGTCTTCTACCCCGGTGACAACACGCCCGTCTGCACGAAGCAGCTGAACGCGTACACGAGCGACATCGGCGAGTTCACCGAGGTCGGCGCGCAGATCCTCGCGATCAGCCCGCAGAACGTGGAGAGCCACGAGGGCTTCTCGTCCAAGCAGGGCGGCTTCGCGTTCCCGCTGCTCGCCGACACGGAGAAGAAGGTCGGCGAGGCCTACGGCATCCTCGGCCCGCTCGGCTTCTACCGCCGCTCGGTGTTCGTAGTCGACGCCGAGGGCAAGATCACCTACGCGCACCGCGCGGTTGCGGGGCTCACGTTCCGGCCGACCGTCGAGCTCGTCAACGCCGTGAAGGCCGCCCAGCCGCTGGCCTGACGCCAGCTCTCACCTGAGAACGCGGGTTGTGCGGTCTTGGTCAGGCTTCGTCGGCGACGCCGAGGAGGCGGGCGCGGGTCATCGAGCGCATCCCGCGTGTGAGACCGAAGATCGCGGCGATCCACGCGAGCGCGCCGATCACGTATCCGGTGTTCGTCGCACCGAACAGGGCGCCGGTCGACTGGCTGTAGGCGATGATGATCATCGGGAGGCTCACGAGCCCGGCGACCTGCTGTGCAGCAGCGCTCGACTTCACGCGTGCGGAGAAGCGCACGACGATCGCGAGTGTGAGCGCCAGGAACGGGGGGACGACCCAGATCATGAGCACCCACCATGCCGGCGTCGGGAAGAACCAGCCTCCGACCTTCGGCCCGACGATGAGGTTGACGATCAGCGAATACGCGCCGAACCCGACGATCGTCGTCGCGTAGCCGGGCAGGAGGCTCGCAATCAGCTTGCCGAGATAGATGTCCTCGAGCGCGGCGGGGGAGTGGGCGAGGAACTCGCCGGTGCCGCGCTCGCGCTCACCGACGATCGTGGTAGCGCCGACTGCGGTCGCGATCGTCAGCGGCACCACGACCGCGACGGGGGCGAACAGGTACACCGCAAGCGCGTACGACGTGCGAGCCGAGTCCGAGGTGCCGCGGATCGCCGCCTGCGCCTTCGGGGGCAGTAGGTCGAGCGCCTGGCTCACCTGCTGGACCGCGTGGATGTCGCCGACGCGGGTGATCGCGAGCAGCAGCACGAGCGGCACGAAGATGAAGAACACGCTGCCGAGGATCACCATCGGTCCCCAGAAGTCGCGGGCCTGGGCGAGCTGACGGAGGTCGGTGCGGGCGATCGTCTTGATCCGGAACCAGCTCATCGCCGCAGTCCCCGCACTGCGAAGTACAGGTCTTCCAGCGTCGGCGTGAAGGGCTCGACGCGCGTGACCCTCGCGCCAGCGGCGACGAGCGCATCGACGAGCTCCGGCACGCGGCTGATGTGGTCGAGGCGTACCGCGGCGGGCCCCTCGCCCTCGGTCTCGACGCCGAGCACGCCCGGGTGCTGTGCCAGCGAGACGAGCGCGGACGGGTCGCTCGCCGCGATGCGCACGACGGTGTCGGGCCAGTAGCGACGAGTGAGCTCCTCGGGCGGGCCCGAGATGACGTCGCTGCCCGCTTCGAGCACCACGACCTGATCCGCGAGGCCCTCGGCTTCGAGGAGGAGGTGCGTGCACATGATCACCGTGCGTCCTTCGCCTGCCATCTCGTGGATCAGCTCGAGCACCGCGACTGACGACTCGGGGTCGAGCCCCGACGTGGGCTCGTCGTACAAGAGGAGGTCGGGATCGTGCAGCACGGAACGGGCCAGCGCGAGGCGCGTCTTCATCCCGGTCGAGTAGCCGCCCACCTGCAGGTCGAGCGCTTGCGCGATGCCGAAGCGCTCGGCCGCCGGAACGATGCCCGCGCGGCCGACGCCGTAAAGCGCGGCCGAGTACGCGAGGTTGTCGCGGCCGCTCAGTCGGTCGTAGAGCGCCGGCTTCGCCGACACCACACCGCACCGCCGCCGCACCTCTTCACCGCTCTCGACCGGATCGAGGCCGAACACCGTCACCGATCCCGATTCGGGCGACAGCGCTCCCGTGATCATGCGGACTGCCGTCGTCTTCCCTGCGCCGTTCGGTCCGAGCAGCACGGTGATCGATCCGGTCGGCACGCAGATCGATAGGTCGACGAGCGCGGGCTTGGCCCCGAAGCCCCGACGGACGTGGTCGAGCTGGACTGCGAGCTCGGTTGGGGGAGTGGCCGCGGGGCTCGGGCCGGCCGCGGCCGGCTCGGAGGTCACGAGGGCCATGTTCGCCTATCGGCATGTCGCCGCCCCGACTTCAGGGCAGGCTGGACGAGTGGAACCGTTGACCCTGTTGGGGACCCACGTGCGATTGGTTCCGCTCTCGATGGAGCACGTCGGAGCGCTCGCACGTGCGGCGAACGGCGACCGATCGACCTTCGGGCTCACCTGGGTGCCCGACGGGGAAGCGGATGCCGAGCGCTACGTCGAGAAGGCGCTCGCGGACCAGGAGGACGGGACGGCGGTGCCGTTCGCGACCATGCGCGCGAGCGACGGCGAGGTCGTTGGATCCACGCGCTTCATGAACATCGAGCGTTGGACATGGAAGGGTGCACAGGAGCGGTCCGAGCCGAACCCGAATGCGGTCGAGATCGGCTCGACGTGGTTGGCGCCGAGCGCGCAGCGCACGCCGATCAACACCGAGGCGAAGTTGCTGATGCTGAGCCACGCGTTCGACGTCTGGGGGGTTCTTCGGGTCACGCTCAAGACCGACGCGCGCAACGAACGCTCGCGCAACGCGATCCTTCGCCTCGGTGCGCACTTCGACGGGGTGCTCCGCGCCCACATGCCCGCATACGACGGCGATTGGCCCCGGGATTCCGCGTTCTACAGCATCCTCGCCGACGATTGGCCTGCGGTCCGGGCTCGTCTACGCGGCGCGCTGGGCATCCCCGGAGAAGGAGCGTCCCCGCACTAGGTTCGAACCTATGTTCGTGCTGGGCATCGACCCCGGGTTGTCCCGTTGTGGCTACGCGTGTGTCGACGCATCGACGACGACACCGACGTGCACGGCACTCGGCGTGCTCACGACCCGCCCCGGCGACCCGTTGCCACAACGGCTCGCCGAGCTCCGGGCCGAGCTGCACAGGCTGATCGCGGAGATCGAGCCGGACGTCGTGGTCGTCGAGCACGTCTTCTTCCAGGTGAACGTGCGCACCGCCATGTCGGTCGGCCAGGCGAGCGGCCTCGCGCTGGCCGAGGCCGCCGCCGCCGGCTGCGAGGTGGTGCAGTACACGCCGAACCAGGTGAAGGAAGCAGTGGTCGGCTACGGGGCGGCCACAAAGGCGCAAGTGCAGAAGCTCGTGCAAGCGCGCCTCGCCCTCGCGGCACCGCCGAGCCCACCGGACGCGGCAGACGCCGCGGCGCTCGCGCTGTGCCACCTCGCCTGGGCGCCCTGGCGCGCGCGGCTGGAGCGCACGTGATCGGCTCGCTGCGGGGCACGCTCCTCGAACGTTCGACGGACGGCGAAGTCCTCGTCGAGGTGGCCGGTGTCGGGTACCGCGTCGCGGTCACGGCGACGACCGTCGCCCTCCTCGGAGATGTCGGCGGTGAGGTCTTCCTCTACATCCACCATCACGTGCGCGAGGACGCACAGACGCTGTTCGGCTTCTCGAGCCGCGACGAGCGGTCGTGCTTCGAAGCCCTCCTCGGCGCGCACGGCGTCGGGCCAGCGCTTGCGCTGGCGATCATCGCGGTGCATGCGCCGCTCGAGCTCCGGCGCGCGGTGGCCGCCGACGACGCCGACGCCCTTTGTCTGGTCCCCGGGGTGGGCAAGAAGACCGCAGCGCGGTTGCTCATCGATCTCAAGACCCGTCTCGCCGTGCCCGACATCGACCTCACCGCGGTGACTGCAGCGGCGCGCGATCGCAGCGCAGGTTCGTCGGTGCTCGCCGACGTCCGCGACGCCCTCGGCGGCCTCGGCTACTCCGCCGAGGAAGTGCGACACGCGATGCCGCGACCTCGACGAGAGCGACGATTCGGCTGCCCTGCTCCGCGAGGCACTGCAGCGTCTCGCGACGGTCCGAAGCCATGCGTGAAGAGCTGCTCGAGCCCGCATCCGATCCCGCGGAGCTCGCGCTCGAGGTCAGCCTGCGTCCTCGCTCCCTCGGTGAGTTCGTCGGTCAGAGCGAGCTGAAGGACCACCTCGGGATCATCCTCGAGGCCGCGCGCCGGCGTGGCCAGGCCTCGGATCATCTGCTGTTCGCCGGCCCGCCGGGGCTCGGCAAGACGACGCTCGCGGGGGTGGTCGCCAACGAGCTCGGCGTGCACCTCCACGTCACGTCCGGCCCCGCGCTCGAGCGGGCGGGTGACCTCGCCGCGATCCTCACCAAGCTCGACGAGGGCGACGTGCTGTTCATCGACGAGATCCACCGGCTCGGTCGACCGGTGGAGGAGATCCTGTATCCGGCGATGGAGGACTTCCAGCTCGACATCGTCGTGGGCAAGGGGCCTGCGGCGAGCTCGATCCGGCTCCCGCTCCCGCGTTTCACGATGGTCGGCGCGACGACGCGGACGGGTCTCATCACCGGCCCGCTCCGTGACCGGTTCGGGTTCGTCGCCCGTCTCGACTACTACGCATGCGACGAGCTCGAAGCGATCGTCGTGCGGGCAGCGTCGATCCTCGGTGTGCCGATCGACGGTCGCGGCGCGGCGGAGATCGCAGGGCGCGCCCGTGGCACTCCGCGCATCGCGAACCGCTTGCTCCGCCGCGTCCGCGACTTCGCCGAGGTCCGCGGCGACGGCACCATCGACCAGACCGTCGCGTCCGATGGCCTCGCGCTGTTCGGCGTCGACGAGCTCGGTCTCGACAAGGTGGACCGCTCGATCCTCCGCACGATCTGCGAGCGCTTCGGCGGCGGTCCGGTCGGTCTGTCGACGTTGGCGATCAGCGTCGGCGAGCAGCCCGAGACGGTCGAGGACGTCTACGAGCCGTTCCTCATGCAACAAGGCATGGTGCAACGGACGCCACACGGGCGCGTCGCGTCAGCGTCGGCGTTCGCGCACCTCGGGCTCCCGCCTCCGGTCGCGGAGCGCGCACCTGCGCGGGGTCTCTTCGACGGCTGAGCGAGCGCTCAGGTGGGAAGGTGCGTCGCGAGGAAGTCTGAGGTGAGTGCCCACGCTGCCTTCGCGGCCTCGGGATCGAAGAACATCGGCGCCTCGTGATTGTCGAACGCGTGCCCCGCGTCGTGCACATGCACGGGCGCGTCGTCGCGTCCGGCGAACGCCACTCGGATCTGATCCACCTGCTCGAGAGGGATGTACGCGTCGCGCTCACCGAAGTGAAAGATGATCGGGCAGGTGATCTTCCCGGACAGGTCGAGCGACGACGCGATGTTCGAGCCGTAGTACGAGATCGCGACCTGCGGCTCGGTGGCGGCGGCGACGTGGTAGGTCAGCAGCCCGCCCATGCAGAAGCCGATCACGCCCGTGCCGCCCGTGACCTCACTCATCTCGTCGAGCTGCTCGAACGCGGCCACGCAGTCGTCGACGCCCTGCACGAAGTCGAACTTCCCCATCATCCCGATCGAGTCGGTCAGGCCCTTCTCGTCGTGGTCGGCTTCCCAGTTCCGCTGGACGCGCCAGAAGACGTCGGGCGCGAGCACCACATACCCCTGACCGGCGAGCCGCTCCGCAACGGATCGCACGTAGGGGCCCACCCCGAAGATCTCCTGCAGCAGGAGGAGGCCGGCCCCCGAGCCGGAATCGGGGAGCCAGACGTGGCCGTCGAACTGGCCGCCGTCGTGAGCCGTGATCTGATCGGTGCGCGTCGTGATGGCCATGTCGGGGACCATAGACCTCGCAAGTACGATCCGCCGCGGTGGTCACGGACGGGACGGCGCCCATGCAGGTGTTCGAATACGACCTGCCCGCGTCGTGCATCGCGCAGGTCCCGGCAGAGCCACGCGACTCGGCCCGCCTCCTCGTCGACCGAGGGGCGTCGGCCCCTCCGGACCACCGGGTCGTCGCGGACCTGCCCGCGTTGCTCGAACCCGGCGACCTGCTGGTCGTGAACGACACCCGAGTCATCCCCGCGCGGCTGCGCGTTCGACGCGAGACAGGCGGCAACGTCGAGGTGTTCCTCGTGCGTCCTCTCGAAGGGGGCGGATGGCACGCGCTCGTGAGGCCCGCTCGCCGCCTGGGAGTGGGCGAGGTGCTGAGATCGGTGCATCCCGCCGGCGATGAGTTCGCCGTGGAGGTCGGCGAGCGGCTCGACGACACCGGCGGCCGGAGGGTGCGCCTTCTCACCGACGATCCGCTGGGCGCGCTCGACCGCTTCGGCACCATGCCGCTGCCGCCGTACATCCACACACCTCTGCACGACCCCGATCGCTACCAGACCGTCTACGCATCGCGGCCCGGGTCCGTCGCCGCGCCGACCGCGGGACTGCATCTCACACCCACGCTGCTCCAGCGATGCCGCGCGAAGCAGGTCGATGTACGGACGGTCGAGCTCGTCGTCGGTCTCGACACCTTCCGCCCGGTGATCGCGGACCGGCCCGAGGATCACGTGATCCACCGCGAGGAGTACCGAGTCCCGCAGGACACGTTGGACGCCTGTAGCACCGCTCGCCGTGTGGTCGCGGTGGGCACGACCACAGTGCGCGCCCTCGAGTCCGCCGCGCGCGGCCCTCTCTCCGGGGACACCTCGCTGTTCATCCACGGTGGTTTCGAGTGGCAAGTCGTCGACCTGCTGATGACGAACTTCCATCTGCCCCGATCGTCGCTGCTGCTTCTCGTCGATGCGTTCGTGGGGCCGCGGTGGAAGGCGCTCTACGAGGCGGCGATCGGCGAGGGCTACCGGTTCCTGTCGTTCGGAGACGCGATGCTCCTCGACCGGCACGCACCGCGCGGATGACCGAGCCGACGATCGCGCTCACGGTCACCGCACGCGATGGTGGCGCGCGGGCGACGATCGCGCGAACGCCGCGAGGCGAGATCCGCACGCCGTGCTTCATGCCAGTCGGCACCCGCGCAGCGGTGAAGCACCTCACCGCGGACGATCTGCGTGAGCTCCGGGTGCAGGTCGTGCTCGCAAACACCTACCACCTGATGTTGCGTCCCGGGGCCGACGTCGTCGCCGCGCTCGGTGGACTCCATCGGTTCATGGGCTTCGACGGACACGTGCTCACGGACTCGGGTGGCTTCCAGGTGTTCTCGCTGTCGCCCAAGGTCGACGACGACGGCGTCACCTTTCGCTCCGTCTACGACGGAAGCATCCACCGGCTCACTCCCGAGCGGGCGGTCGAGGTGCAGGCCGCGCTCGGGGCCGACATCCAGATGGCCCTCGACGTGTGCCCCCCGCTGCCGTCGCCTCCCGAGGTCGTGCGCCTCGCGATGGAACGCACCGCGAGCTGGGCGGAGCGCGCGGCGGCAGCGCATCGACGCGAGGGACAGGCGCTGTTCGGCATCGTCCAAGGCGGCGTCGACATCGCGCTTCGGCGTGAGAGCGCTCGGCGCTCGGCCGAGATCGGCTTCGCGGGGTACGGCATCGGTGGGCTGTCTGTCGGCGAGACCCGCGAGGAGATGCTGCCCGCGCTCGCGGCCGCGGCCGACGAGCTGCCGAGCGACCGGCTCCGGTACCTGATGGGTGTCGGTGACCCACTGTCGCTCGTCGATGCGGTGGCGCTCGGCGTCGACCTGTTCGACTGCGTGCTCCCGACGCGGCTCGGCCGCCACGGGACGGTCCTCACTGACGGCGGTCGCATCAACCTGCGCAACGCCCGGTACGCCCTCGACGACACCCCGATCGACGAGTCGTCACCGAGCCCGGTGTCGGGTCGGTACTCACGTGGCTACGCTCGTCACCTGCTCACGACCGCCGAGCCCACCGGGCGCCGGTTGCTGACGCTCCACAACGTCGGCTGGCTGCTGCGGTTCGTCGATCGCATGCGGGAGTCCATCGGGACGGGCACGTTCGAGGCGTTTCGAGCGGACGTCCACCGCACATGGGGGAGCCTGAGCGCCGGCCAGGTGATGTGATCGGGGCCTAGCCCCGGGCTAGCCTGCTCAACGCTCCATCGCCGAACTCTGGACCTCCCGTGGGCGTCATCCTCCTCCTCGCCATCACCTTTGGCCTCATGTACGCCCTGCTCATTCGGCCGCAGCAGAAGCGGCTGCGCGAGCAGCAGGCGCTCGTCCGCGACACCCAGGTCGGCGACGAGGTCATGACGTCGTCCGGCATCTACGGCATCGTCACCGAGCTCGAGGACGACACCTTCCTCATCGAGATCGCCGAGGGCATCGAGATGCGGATGGCGCGAGGAGCGATCGCTCGCATCCTCACGAAGGGCGCCGGCGACGCACCTGCCGCCCCGGCTGCCCCGGACGACGCCGAAGACGGGCCGTCCGAGTCGTCCGACGACGACGCGCGCGACAACAGCTGACGATGCGACGCAACCTCGTCCTGTCGCTCGTGATCACGGTCGCGGTCGCGGCGCTCGCGCTCGGACTCACGATCGCGGTTGGCAACAAGCCCCAGCTCGGTCTCGACCTCCAGGGCGGGGCGTCCGTGGTGCTCCAACCGAAGGAGTCCGTCGACAGCGGTGTCCTCGACCAGACGATCGAGATCATCCGCAACCGCGTCGACGCGCTCGGCGTCGCTGAACCCGAGATCACTCGGCAGGGCGATTCGATCCTGGTCGAGCTGCCCGGAGTGAAGGATCAGGACCGTGCGCTCGAGATCGTCGGGCAGACCGCCGAGCTCCGGTTCCGCCCCACGCTGCAGAACCTCCCGCCCGACGCGTCCCAGCCGGTGACGTCGCCGACGACCTCCGTCGCGCCGACCGACACGACCGCCGCCGGTTCCGCGACCACGGCAGCCGCGGCCGGTGACACGTCAGCCGCATCGACCTCGGCCGCGAGCCCCACGAGCACGGTCGTGACGATCCCGACCGAGGTGGTGCCGACGACGCCCGCGGATCAGGACGACCCCAGCAAAGAGGTGGTGCTCGAGGAGCGGGATCGCGGCGGCGTGGTCACCGCTCGCTACCGACTCGGCCCGGTCGCCCTCACGGGTGCCGCGGTCGAGACGGCCGAGGCACGGCTCGACCCGAGCAGCGGCCAGTGGAGCGTCCACCTCACGATGAAGTCGGGGCAGAGCGGCATCGACGGCTGGAACCAGCTCGCGACGCGCTGCTTCAACCGCGATCAGACCTGCCCAACGGGACAGATCGCGATCGTGCTCGACAGCGTCGTGAAGTCCGCGCCAGTCGTGCAGACACCGGAGTTCACGCGTGATCAGATCCAGATCACCGGCAACTTCACCGAACGTGAGGCGAAGAACCTCGCGCTCGTGCTGCGATACGGCGCGCTGCCGGTGCAGCTCGAGCCGCAGGCGGTGCAGACCGTCTCGGCGAGCCTCGGCCAGGACTCGCTGCATGCCGGCGTGGTCTCCGGCATCATCGGTCTGCTGCTCGTCGTGCTGTTCATGCTCATCTATTACCGACGCCTCGGCCTCGTCGTCCCGGCGGGCCTCTGCATCTCCGGCGCGCTGCTCTGGGCGATCGTCTCCTACCTCGGAGCGTCGCGGGGTTGGCGCTGACCCTCGCGGGCGTCACCGGCATCATCGTGTCGATCGGTGTCACCGTCGACTCCTATGTCGTGTACTTCGAACGCCTGAAGGACGAGGTGCGGCTCGGGCGCACGTTGCGCTCATCGGCCGAGCGAGGGTTCTCGGGCGCGTATCGCACGATCCTCGCCGCGGACACCGCGTCGCTGATCGGCGCCGCCATCCTCTGGTACTTCACCGTCGGCTCCGTGCGGGGCTTCGCCTTCTTCCTCGGCCTCTCGACGGTGCTCGACATGGTGGTGTCGTTCTTCTTCACGCGGCCCGCGGTCATCTTGCTCAGCCGCAGCAAGGCATTCGCGGGTCCTGACGTCCTCGGTGTGCACCGGGGCGAAGCGATGGCCGGCACTGACGACAAGTCGCTCGTAGGGGCATCGAGATGACCGACCTGGACACCCGCCCCGAGGACGAGCGAGGCCCCGAGCCGCAGCCATCGCGCGGCGGGCCGCTCCATCGCCTCTACCACGGCGAGACGCATTTCGACTTCGTCGGCAAGCGCCGGATCGGCTACATCATCTCCGGCGTGCTGATCCTGATCAGCTTGCTGTCGTTGTTCACCCGCGGGCTCAACCTCGGCATCGAGTTCGATGGCGGCGTCGCGTGGGAGTTCCCCGCCGCGAACACGAGCATCAGCGAGACGCGGAGCACACTCGACAGCTTCGGGGTGAGCAACGCGAAGATCCAGACCCTCCGGGGCAGCGACGGTGAGCGCATCCGCGCGCAGTCCGGACCGCAGACCGGCGCGACGTCGAGTGGCGTGCGCCAGACGCTCGCCGAGAACGCGCAGGTCGACGTGGGCGAGGTCAGCTTCACGTCCATCGGCCCGACGTGGGGCGAGGAGATCACCCGGAAGGCCCTCCGGGCGTTGGTGATCTTCTTCATCGTGCTCGCGCTGTACATCACGTTCCGATTCGAGTGGCGCATGGCCATCGCTGCCCTCGCCGCGGTCGTCCACGACGTGCTCATCAGCGTCGGCGTGTACTCCGTCTTCGGGTTCGAGGTGACCCCGGCCACGGTGATCGCGTTCCTCACGATCCTGGGCTTCTCGCTCTACGACACGATCGTCGTGTTCGACAAGGTCCACGAGAACACCCGCCGAGTGCTGGCCAGCGGCCGGGCGACCTACGGCGACGTCGTGAACTTGAGCATGAACCAGGTGCTCGCCCGGTCGCTGAACACGACGCTGTGTGCGGTGCTCCCGGTCCTGTCGCTGCTCATCGTGGGCTCGATCCTGATGGGTGCCACGGCGCTCGAGGACTTCGCTCTCGCGCTGCTCGTCGGCCTCATCACCGGCTCGTACTCGTCGATCTTCATCGCCACCCCGATCCTCGCCGTGCTGAAGGAGCGCGAGCCGCGCGTACCGGGCGCTGAAGGCGAGGTTCGGCAGCACGACGGCGCTGTCGACGATCCCCGCGGCGATGGCGGTGGCCACCCTCGGCACGGCGTCGTCGCCGACCAAGACCGGGACCGCGAAGCCCACCGCCGGACCTTCGAGCACACCGATGACCGTCGGTCCGTCCACGGGCACGGCCCTCGGGCATCCCCCGCGGCCGCGGAAGAAGAAGAAGCGCTGAGCGCGGCCGGCGGCGCCGGCGGCGCGCAGACCACGGAGCGATCGAGCGGCGGCGGTAGCCTCGAAAGATGACGGTCGACGCGACGTGGCTCGAGGGGCTCGTCCGTGACGTCCCCGACTACCCGAAACCGGGGATCGTCTTCAAGGACCTCACCCCTCTGTGGGCCGACGTCGAGCGCGTTCCGGTTCTCGATCGACGCGATCGCTGACCACTTCGCCGGTGTCGACATCGATCGTGTGGTCGGGATCGAGGCCCGCGGGTTCATCCTCGCCGCACCGGTCGCGTACCGCTTCGGAGCGGGCTTCGTGCCGGTGCGTAAGCCCGGCAAGCTCCCTGCTGAGATCGCCAGCGAGGCCTACGAGCTCGAGTACGGCACCGACAGGCTCGAGATCCATCGCGACGGAGTGCTCGCCGATCATCGTGTCCTGGTGGTCGACGACGTGCTCGCGACCGGTGGTACCGCGGCCGCGACGATCCGCTTGGTCGAGGCGCTCGGCGGTCAGGTCGTCGGGCTCGGGTTCCTCATAGAGCTCGAGTTCTTGCACGGTCGCGACCGCTTGGCGGGCTACGAAGCGGTGTCGCTGATCACGTATGGGGAAGGGGAGTAGCGGTGGCAACGGTCGATCGGGTGCTCCCGTGGCGGCGACAGCCGGCCGCGCCCGCGGACGAGGTCGCCCCGGTCGTCGCCGCGTACCGCGCCCGTCATCCGAAGTCGAACACTGCCACGATCACGCGGGCCTACGAGGTCGCCGCCACTGCCCACGCCGAGCAATTCCGCAAGTCGGGCGAGCGGTACATCAACCACCCGGTCGCGGTCGCTCGGATCGTCGCCGAGCTCGGACTCGACGAGACGACGGTGTCCGCAGCGCTCCTCCACGACGCCGTCGAGGACACCGCGGTGACGCTCGACGACGTGCAGCGCGAGTTCGGCCCCGAGGTGGCCTCGATCGTCGATGGCGTCACCAAGCTCGAGCGCATCCGGTTCGATTCCAAGGAAGAGCAGCAGGCGGCCACGATGCGCAAGATGCTCGTGGCGATGGCCAAGGACCTGCGCGTCCTGATCATCAAGCTGTCCGACCGTCTCCACAACATGCGCACGATCGCGGCGTTTCCCGAGCAGAAGCAGCGACGGACCGCGCAGGAGACACTCGACATCTACGCGCCGCTGGCCCATCGCCTCGGCATGCAGGAGATGAAGCAGCAGCTCGAGGATCTCGCGTTCGCCTCCCTCCACCCGAAGCGGTACGCCGAGATCGACCACATGGTGTCGACGCGGAGCCCCGAGCGCGACGAATACCTCGAGGATGTCCTCGAGCACGTGCGCACCCGGCTCGCGGAGCTGCGGATCACCGCGGAGGTGACCGGCCGGCCGAAGCACCTGTGGAGCATCTACGAGAAGATGGTCGTGAAGGGCCGTGAGTTCGACGAGATCTTCGACCTCGTCGGCATCCGCGTGATCGTCGAGACGGTGAAGGACTGCTACGCCGCGCTCGGTTCGATCCACGCGACCTGGAAGCCGGTGCAGGGCCGGTTCAAGGACTACATCGCGATGCCGAAGTTCAACCTCTACCAGTCGTTGCACACGACGGTGGTGGGCCCCGGTGGCAAGCCGCTCGAAGTGCAGATCCGCACGCGAGAGATGCACCAGCGCTCCGAGTTCGGCGTTGCCGCGCACTGGAGCTACAAGGAGAACACTCCCGCGTCGGACATCGCTTGGCTCAACCGCATCGTCGACTGGCAGCAGGAGACGAGCGACCCGGCGCAGTTCATGGAGAACCTGAAGACCGACCTCGAGCAGGACGAGGTCTTCGTCTTCACGCCGAAGGGCCGAGTGGTGACGCTGCCGCGGGGCGCCACGCCCATCGACTTCGCCTACTCCGTGCACACCGAGGTCGGGCACTCGTGCATCGGTGCTCGCGTGAACGGGCGGCTCGTGCCGCTCGACTCGACGCTGCTGTCCGGCGACACCTGCGAGATCTTCACGTCGAAGGTCGAGGGGGCGGGGCCGTCGCGCGACTGGTTGAAGCTCGTGGTCTCGCCGAGGGCGCGGAACAAGATCCGCCAGTGGTTCTCACGGGAGCGTCGTGAGGACGCGATCGAGACCGGGCGCGAAGAGCTCGTCAAGGCGATGCGGCGCGAGGGGCTGCCGGTGCAGAAGCTCGTGGGCAGTGATGTCCTCGAGAACACCGCGATCGCGATGAGCTACCAGAACCTCGAGGGTCTCTACGTCGCCATCGGCGACAACCGGGTGTCTGGCTCCGCAATCGCTCAGCGCGTCGCTCGCATCCTCCGCGAGGGTGAGGAGGAGACCGAGGACCGTCTGCCCATCTCGGTGCGCACCCCACGGAAGAGCAAGCGCACCGACAGCACGGGCATTCACGTCGAAGGCCTCGACGACCTGATGGTGCGGCTCTCCCGCTGTTGCACGCCCGTTCCCGGCGACGAGATCGTCGGTTTCGTCACTCGGGGCAGGGGAGTGTCGGTGCACCGCGCCGACTGCGCGAACGCCGTGTCTCTGTCGACGGGCCAGAGCGATCGAGTCATCGATGTCGAGTGGGACGGCGAAGCCGACACCGTCTTCGTCGCGGCGATCGAGGTCAAGGCGCTGGACCGGTCACGCCTGCTGCGTGACGTGTCGAACGCGCTGTCAGACCAGCATGTGAACATCATCGCCTGCTCGACCCAGACCGGGAACGACCGCATCTCCCGCATGCGGTTCGAGTTCGAGCTGGCCGACCCCGGGCACCTCGACTCCGTGATCAGCACGATCCGCCAAATCGACAGCGTCTACGACGCCTATCGCATCTTGCCGGGCAAGGGCCGCTGAGCGCCTGTCGCCGCGGATCGACTGCGACTCGCGTCCTCAGAGGCGAGTGAGCTCTGACGAGTCGGGGGTGGCCGCGACCGCCTGGTGGGGTTCGTCGTCGCGAGCCGTCCCCGGTTCGAGCGTCGGAGGTCGGTCGGACCGATCGGTCCACCGCAGGAGTGGGGGCATGATCACGAGCGCGCAGGCGAGGGCGATCACGACGTCGATGGCCACGACGATGCCGAAGTCGCGCAGCAGCGGCATCGGCGACAGGGCCATCACTCCGAACCCGCCGATCAGCGTCAGGCCGGACGCCACGAACGCGCGACCGATGCGGGGCAGCCCCACACGCACGGTCTCTTCGGGGCTTCGCCCACCGCGACGTTCCTCGGAGTAACGGGCTTCGAGCAGGATCGTGAACTCTGTCGCAACGGCGATGACCAGCGGCGCCGCGACGGTCGTCAGCGGCGTGAGCTCGATCCCCAGTGCCCAGACGATGAAGGTCGAGATGCCGACTGCGATCGCGATCGGAACCAGCGGGAGGATCGCTCGCGGACGGAGCTTGCCGCGCGCGACGAGCCACAAGGCAACGGTCACCAGAGCTGCCAGCGTGAGCCGGCTTCGGTTGGCCTCCATCCCATGCACCAGCTCGATGCCGATCACGGCCAAGCCCGACGGCGTGGCGGTGACGCCCGCGGGTGGGGTCAGATCATCGCGGAGGTCAGCTCTGATCGACTCGATCAGGCGGTTGCGTTCGGTGAGTGAGATCTTGCCGACCGGGAAGACGAGGTTCGCAGCGTGCCGGTCTGCGCTCACGAGGGAGGCTTCGATGTCACGAGGAGCGATGTCGAGCAGCGTGCGCACGTCGTTTCCAGTGGGAGTCATGCCGACGACATCGGCCGCGATGCCGGGCATGCTCGCCGCCTGCAGGAGCTGACCGGGATGCCGCTTCAGCTCCTCGGTCTGGAGCCGGTACATCCATTCGACGACGTCGTCCGAAGTGACGTCGTCCGCTCTGATCAGGATCCCGAGCTCATCGGAGAAGCCGATGTCGTTCCGTAGCGCGGTGAGCTGTCGCACGGCCGTGCTTGTCGGTGACACCCATCGCTCGGGCTGGGTCTCGATCGGCATGCGACCCTCGACCGCGAACCCCACCACGGCGACCACGACTCCTACCGCCAGCACCGCGACCACGGGCACGACACCCAGCGTCGTGAGCCGCCGCACACCACGCTCGATGGATCCGGTGCGCCCCTGAGTCGATGCCGGTGCCCGATGCCGCCGTCGGTCCATCAACAGCAGGATCGTCGCCGGCAGCACCACAGCCGCGACCACGAGCACCACGACCCCGATGCCCAACAGCAGGCCGAAGTCGCGGATCATCGGAACCGGAGACAGGCGCAGGGCAAGGAACCCGAACGCGCCTGCAGCCATCGCGACGAGCAGTGGTGGTCCCATCCGGGCCACCGCGACGTCCGCGGCCCGATCCGGCGTGTCCCCCTCGCTTCTCTGCTCCACATACCGGTTGTGCATCTGGACGGCGAAGTCGACTCCGAGACCGATGAAGATCGGAAGGCCGGAAATCGTGACGAGGGAGAGAGGGACGCCGACGTATCCGGCTGCTCCCAGAGCCGCCGCGGTCCCGAGTGCCATGACGGCGAGGGGGAGCAGGCGCAAGCGGACCCGAAACGCGAGCGCGAGGACGACGACCATGACCAGCAGCGCGATCAGGCCGAGCGTCAACATGCCGCCCTGCAGGTAAGAGTTGATCTCGCCGAGGAGCACAGGGGTGCCGGTCGCGAGGAGCTGTTGGTCCGTGAACTGGTACCGGGCGACGACGTCCTTCACTGCCTGAGCGGACCGCGCCGACTCGTCGATGGACGCGTTCCCCTCGAGTCGCACCACGATCAGCGCATGGTCGCGGTCGGGGAATGCGTTCAGCTGGGCCGGACGCACCGCGCCGTCGCCCGTGAAGATCAAGAAGCGGACGAACTCGGGATTGGCGAGCGACTGCTCGCCGGCGGCCGCCAATCGTTCGGCCTCAGCCGCGACGCGGGCCTGCGCTGCGGCGGGGTCATCAGCGCGGGCGATGGCGTCGGTGAGCAGACCCGGTGCGGCGGCGAGCTGGTCGGCGGCGTAGCGCACGGCTGTGTGAGGCCCGACCACTGTCGCGACGCCATCCGTCGCCCGGAGCTCGGCTTCGAGGTCCTGGAGCGCGCCGATGTTCTCGCCCGAGAACAACCCGACTGGGTCGCCGCTGAACAGGACGAGCATCGTCTCGCCGCCGAACTCGTCCTCGTACCGGACGTTGTCCTTGAACACCTGGGTGCTCGGTGAGACGAGTGTGTCCTGACTCGTCCGGAATTCGATCTTCGACAGCCCGAATGCCAGCCCGACCAGAGCGATCAAGGAAAGGGCGAGCACCAAGACGGGTCGGCGGACCAGCAACGCTGCCAGTCGATTCATCACGACCCCCGTTCAATTCGCACTCTCCGAGCACCGTACGAAGCGAGCTCCGACGCGGCCCAGAGCCCTAAGTCCCCACTTGCCCACGCGAAGACCTTTGGCCCTGGTGTGCGCACCCCTCTGGCAGGACGCTGAGAAGAGATCGACCCGTGGAGGTGTGCCATGCCTCAGATCACGTCGTTTCCCTCCCGCCTCTCGGCGTCCGATCGTGTGATGTGGCGCATCGAGCGAGACCCGTTGCTGAGGTCGGTGGTGGTCGCGGTCGGATTGCTCGACCAGGAACCCGACTGGAAGGGGGCGCGAGCCACGTTCGAACAGGCCACTGAGCAGCTGCCGCGGCTCCGCCAACGCATCGTCTCAGGCGGGCCCGGTGGTGTGCCGCACTGGGCGGATGACCCCGGCTTCTCGCTCGACTACCACATCCGCAGGGTGGCGGCGCCTTCTCCCGGCGACCTCCGCGCGCTGTTGGACCTCGTCGCCCCGGTCGCGTCGTGCGCGCTCGATCCGGCCCGCCCGCTGTGGGAGTGCACGGTCGTCGACGGCCTCGAGGGTGGGCGTGGGGCGTTCGTGTGGAAGTTCCACCACACGATGACCGACGGGGTCGGCGGGATGGAGCTTGCCGGCGACGTATTCGACTGCGCCCGCCACGGCGGACCGCGGGTGGACGCGCCCATGGCTCCCGCTCCGGAGGTCGCGCGTACAGCTGGCGCCTTCGAGCAGCTCGTCCAGTCGGGCCTCGCTGGGATACGGGCGATGTCGCAGCCAGGGCGCGTCGCGACCGACGCCGCGCGCTTCGGCCGGTCGGTCGCCCGGATGCTCGCTCCCGCATCCGAACCGCTGTCGCCCGTGCTGCGCGGCCGGAGCCTCGATCGCCGCTTCGACGTACTCGAGGTGCCGTTGGCGAGCATGCGAGATTCGGCTCGGGCGGTGAAGGGGACGATCAACGACGTCTTCCTCGCCGGTGTCGGCGGTGGCCTCCACGAGTTCCACCGGCGGCTCGGCCACGCGTTGCCGGCCGTGCGGGTGACGATGCCGATCAACTTGCGCCGCGAGGGTGACCCGCCGGGGGGAAATCGTTTCACGCCGGCACGATTCATCCTGCCGATCGACGACCCCGATCCCGCGTTCCGTGCTCGGATCGCCGGTGCCATCTCACGCAAGTGGCGCGCCGAGCCGGCAATCGGCTTCACGTCTGTGCTCGCGGACCTTCTGGACCGTCTTCCCCCGCCCGTGCTCGCGCGGGTCTTCGGAGCCATGTTGAAGAACGTCGACATCGGAGCGGTTGACGTCCCAGGGTTCCGGGACCCCGCGTACCTCGGCGGCGCGCGCGTCGAGCGGATCTGGGGGTTCGCCCCGCCGACCGGGGCGGCCTTGTCCATCACGCTCCTGTCCCACGTCGACACCTGCTGCATCGGTGTTGCGTCGGACCTTGCCGCGGTTCCCGATCCTGACTTGTTGGTCTCGTGCTTCCGGGACAGCTTCGACGAGGTGACTGCGATCGGAACGAAGGGCACGGCATCGTCGGCTTGGACAGCGTCATGACCGGCCAGCGCCTCGGACTCGTCGACGAGACCTACCTCGCCATCGAGGCGCCCCGCACGCCTCTGCATGGGGCGTCAATTGCGATCTTCGAAGGCGGGCCACTGCTCGACGAAGACGGAACCTTCCGTCTGCGTGAGGTCAGGGCGCGCATCGAGGCGCGGCTCGGGCTGCTGCCGCGGTTGCGTCAGCGCATCGCGACAGTCCCGTTCGGGATCGGGCGGCCCGTCTGGGTGGACGACGAACACTTCGACATCGCGAACCACGTGGACGTCGTCGCGCTCGTCGCGCCCGGTGATCAGGAGGCTCTGCTCCGGCTCGCCGAGGAGGTGTTCATGGAGCCCCTCGATCGGTCGGTGCCGCTCTGGCACTTCCGGTTCGTCACCGGCTTGCGAGATGGACGCGTGGCGCTCATCGAACGTGCGCACCACGCGATGGTCGACGGCGTCTCCGGTGTCGACGTGTCGCTCGTCTTGCTCGACTCCGCAGCCGACACGCCCCCATCGGAGCCCGAGGTGTGGACACCGGTGGCACCGCCATCGGCGGTGTCGCTGGTGAGCGACGCGCTGCGGGACCTCATGATGGCGCCGCTTGCCGTCGCCGCGCAGGCCGCCGACTCACTGTTGCGCCCTGGCGACGTTGCCCGGCACACGGCCGGCATCGTCTCGGCGCTGCGCACGGCCGCCGACGGCGGCATCTTGGCGCCCCGCACGTCCCTCAACGTGCCGATCGGGTCGCGGCGTCGCCTGTCGCTGCTTCGGTATCGGCTCGCCGACGTGAAGGGAGTCGGGACCTCGGCGGGCGCGACGGTCAACGACGTCGTGCTCACCGCGGTTGCCGGCGGGTTGCGGGCCCTCTTCCTGGCGCGTGGCGAGACTCTGGGGAGTACGCAATCGGTGCGAGCTCTCGTCCCGGTGTCGCTCCGCGACCCCGCCGAGGCGATCGCGCTCGGCAATCGGGTCGGCGCCTTGTTGACGCCCATCCCGGTCGGCATCGGCGACCCGGTCGCAAGGCTCTCGCGGGTCTCGGCGACGACGAAGTCGTTGAAGGCGAGCACCGAGGCCGAGACGACTGATGTGCTGCTGCGAGCCAGTGACCTGCTCCCACCGTGCGTGGTGGCGTTCGTCCAGCGCACGGTGCACCGCCAGCCGCTCGTGAACTTGGTGGTGACCAACATTCCCGGGCCACCGTCGCCCCTCTATGCCGTCGGAGCCCGCATGCTCGAGGCGTACCCACTGGCGCCATTGGGCGGGAACATGTCCCTCGAGATCGCGATCCTCTCCTACGACGGAGCGTTGACGGTGGGCATCACGTCTGACCGTGAGACGTGCCCCGATGTGGATGTGTTCGTCGAAGGGATGGACCAGTGCTTCGCCACCCTCGGTGCCTGCCCAGAACGGTCGTCGAGCGTCATTGCCGCGGTGTCGTGAGGCGCACTCCGCGCTCTCTAGGGTCTCGCCATGCGAATCGAATTCACAGGTGATCGATCGGCTTCGCGCCATCGCACCCGCGCTCTCCTCAGGGAGCTCGCTGCGGCGTAGCGGTGACTGTGTCTGCCCCCTCACTCGATCGGCCGCAGCTGCGGGGTGTCATCCACCGGTGGTCAGTGCCAGTTGCGATCGTGCTGTTCGCGATCCTCGCCGTCCGCGTCACGGGCAGAGGCAACCTGGTGGCAGTCCTCGTCTACGGCGCCTGCGTCACGGCGATGCTCGCGGTGAGCGCGGTGTACCACAGCGGTCGGCTGTCCCCGCCCGCGATGGCGAAGCTCAAGCGCGTCGACCATTCGACGATCCTTCTGGCGATCGCGGGGTCGTACACGGCCGTGATCACACTGGCGCTCACCGGGACCACGCAGACCGTGCTCCTGGTAGTGACTTGGGTCGCCGCCGCGATCGGCATCTCGATCCGGTTGTTCTGGCTGCACGCGCCATACCCGGTGGTCGCGACCGTCTACGTGGTCGTCGGATGGATGGCCCTCGTCGACCTTCCCGCGTACCTCGATGCGCTCACGAATGGCGAGTTGGCGCTCGTCGTGATCGGGGGGCTGCTCTACACAGCGGGTGCCGTCGTGTACGCGCTCCACAAGCCGAACCCCTGGCCCTCGACGTTCGGCTACCACGAGATCTTCCACGCGCTCGTCGTGGTCGCCGCGTTCGCCCAATACTTGGCCGTGTTCAGCCTGGCGGGGGCGCGCGCGTGAGCGGGGCGTTCGAGGAGATCGACGCCGGTGATGTCGTGTGGCGGTTCGACCGCGACTTCCTCGAGTCGCGCTGGACGTGCATCTGGGGCCGCGGCTGCCTCGGCATCCTGGACGAGCCCGCCGAGCACCTCGGGCAGGGCTGCTGCTCGATCGGGGCCGAGCTCGGCGACATCGACGAAGCGATGCTGATCTCCGCTCTCGCGGCGACGCTGCGCACCTGAGCGGTTCGAGCATCACGCCGAAGCGCGAGCGTGAGGGCATCTTCCGCGACGAGACGCGACTCCATACTCGTGTGCTCGAGAGCGGGTGCATCTTCCTGAACGGTCCCGGCTTCGAGGGTGGCGCCGGGTGCGCGCTGCATCTCGCTGCGCTTGATGCGGATGAGCCCCCCTCCGAATGGAAGCCCTCGGTGTGCTGGCAGCTGCCGATCAAGGTCGATTGGGAGCCCCGAGCTGACGGCGGCGAGGTCGCGACTGTTCGTCGCTGGACGCGAGCCGACTGGGGGGACGAGGGAGAGACGATGGCCTGGTGTTGCACCGAGGGTGATCGGGCGTACGTCGGGGATCGACCGGTGATCGACACGCTCGGGGACGAGATCGTCGAGATCGTCGGCAGGCCTGTGTACGTCGAGCTGCGTCGCCGCCTCGGCTCCTAGCGGCGGCGTGGTTCGGTCATCGCCGGTGAGCGAGGACGAGTAGAGCCAACACGTAGCTCACGCCGCCGACGACGCACATCACGCCATAGGCACCGGGGCCTTCGCCCTCGCGCGATCTGCACGACGGCGCCCGTGATTGCAGCGAACACCATCGCGTACCCCGCGATCGTCGTCGCATCGCGATCGAGGCTGCGTTGGCGCTCGTCGCCGCCGACTCGCATGATCGCCGCTATGTCGCCCTGGCCTCCAGACCACAGCCACGCGATCACCGCGGCGACCACATAGAAGACCATCACCCCGATCGCGAACCCGTGATCACCACTGATCCAGGTCGCGGCTGCGATGGCGCCGCCTCCGACCAGCAGTACGGCAGCGGTCGCTCCACGCCTTCCTCGGGACAGAGCCTTCTCCATCACACGCCCTCCTCGCCGTCGAACACGTCCTCGACAGACGCCCGGAAGAACCGTGCGATCGCCATCGCCAACGGCAGCGAGGGCAGGTAGCGACCGGTCTCGATCGAGTTGATCGTCTGACGCGACACTCCGAGCGCATTGGCGAGCTCGCCTTGGGACAGAGAGGCAGTCCCGCGCAGCTCGCGCACCCGGTTCTTCACGGTGTCAAGTGTGCTTGTCATCGCGGGAGATGTCAAGTCTGCTTGTCATCGCGTCGGAGTGACATACTCGCCGCGTGAAGCTGGCGACGATCCGAGATGGCGACCGCATGCGTGCGGTGCGAGTGGACGGCGACACTGCCGTCGACATCGGGCTTGCCGACGTGGGTGAGCTCCTGCGCAACGACGACTGGCGACAGCGCGCCGAGCGAGCGAGGGGCGCGTCCCGGCCGGTCGAGGGGCTCGACTTCGCGCCGCTGATCCCGCGACCAGAGAAGATCATCTGCGTCGGCCTGAACTATCGCAATCACATCCTCGAGACCGGCCGTGAGATCCCCGAGTTCCCGACACTCTTCGCAAAGTTCACACCGGCGCTCATCGGCGCGAACGACGACGTGATCTTGCCGTTCGTGTCCGACGCGGTCGACTGGGAGGCAGAGCTCGCGGTGATCATCGGCAAGCGGGCTCGTCACGTCAGCGCCGCCGCCGCCTCCGACGTCATCGCCGGCTACGCCGTGCTCAACGACGTGTCGGTCCGTGACTACCAAAACCGCACGATCGAGTGGTTGCAGGGCAAGACGTTCGAGTCAACGACGCCGGTCGGGCCCTATCTCGTCACCTCCGACGAGAGTCCCGGCCCGAGCCGCGAGATCTCGTGTGAAGTCGACGGCGAGGTGAAGCAGAAGGCGGACACGGCCGACCTCGTGTTCGACCCGTTCACGCTGGTCGAGTACATCTCGACGATCATCACGCTCGCACCGGGCGACGTGATCGCGACCGGCACCCCCGGCGGAGTAGGGAACGCCCGCAGCCCGAAAGAGTTCCTCCACGACGGCAGCGTGTTGATCACGCGCATCGCCGGTGTGGGGGAGTGCCGCAACGTCTGTCGGCGCGAGTCGCGCTGATGACGGTCCCGCGGGACCGGATCGAGTGGATGCGCGGCGGCGAGGTGTTCTTCCTCGACCGGCTCGACTCGCTCTCCGACGAGGCGTTGCGCGATCCGTCCGGCCTCCCCGGATGGAGTCGTGCCCACGTTGTCTCGCACTTCTCGCGAAACGCCCGCGCCTTGATCAACCTCCTCGACTGGGCTCGTACTGGCGTCCCGACACCGATGTATCCGTCGGTCGAAGCCCGAGCGGAAGGCATCGAGGAGGGTTCGCACCAATCTGCATCTGAGCTCCGCGCCGAGGCGGTTGCGGCGTCGAAGAACCTGCAAGAGCAGGTCGCCGCGATGCCGGCCGATGCGTGGGATGGCGAGATCAAGACGGCGCTCGGTCGCACGACCACCGGCGCGGAGGTGCCGTGGATGCGGGTGAGGGAGAGCTGGGTCCACGCCCTCGACCTCGACGCTGGAGCGAGCGTCGAGGAGCTTCCCGAGCCGGTGGTGGTTGCGCTCCTCGACGAGGTGACGCTCACGATCGGCTCTCGCGACGACTGCCCGGGCTACCGGCTGTTCGCCACGGACTCGTCCCGCGAGTGGGCGTTCGGGGCTGACGACGCGGTGGAGCTGCGCGGCACGCAAGCAACGTTGCTTGGCTGGCTCATCGGCCGCACCCACGGCGAGGGCGTCGATTGCGCGGCCGACGCACCGCCCGAAGCCCCACGCTGGCTTTAGGGGTTCTGCGGCTCCTCGGGGCGCGGCATGCGCGGGGTCAACACCGCGCAGACCTCGCTCGAGCCGATCGGCCCGTGTTCGTCGTGCAGGCGGCAATGCGCAACCGACACACCGTCAGCGGCGACGCGATCGGCGTACTCCACGCCGATCCACTCACCCTCGGGAAGCCGCGCGATGTAGAGCGCGAGGTCCGCGTTGATGTACTCGAGGCCTTCGCTCGCGGAGTTGGCGAGCGGGCTCGCGAAGTCAGCGACGACGGCGGCTCGGATGAACGGAGTAAGGGCCTCGCCGGTGACGAGCGGACGGAGCTCGCGTAGCCAGGTGCGCCGGGGCCCGACGGCGCCGAAGCCCATCCCGTCCACGGGGCGCACCTCGAAGGGCATGTCGAACGGGTTGTCGGCGTGGTCGGGGATCGTCGAGTCCCATGCTGCGGTGTGCGGTGCGTCGTCGACGGGACCTTCGCTCCTCCGCAGATAGAGCGCCGTGCCTCGCGCGACGGCGACACCGCCGACCTCGATGAACGCGTCGACGATGCGCACCCGTCCGCCGGCGCGGACGAGCGCCGTCGTCACCCGTGTCTCCTTCAGGGCCGGGCTCTTGAAGAGGTCGACCGTCAAGCGCGCCGGGACGAACGCCGGATCTCCGTGGTCGCGGTCGATCGCCCATGCCGCGAGCCCGGCGAGCAGACGTCCGTGCATCATGTCGTCGGCCCACGGCCCGCGCGCTTCGGGGACGGGCATGAGCGCGTCGCCGTCCGGCTCGAAGAAGCCTGCCTCGTGCATCGTCGTCAGGAGTGCGTCTAGCTCTCGAGCAGCTCGCGCGCTCGGTCGATGGGACGGCCGATCACCACGCGGTCGCCCTTCACCAGGACCGGACGCTGCATGAGGCGCGGGTGCTCGAGCAGCAGATCGACGACGGCCTTCTGCGTCGTGTAGTCATCCGCGTCGAGCCCGAGCGACTCGAAGAAGGGGTCCTTCCGGACGAAGTCCGCGGGCTTCGACCCGACCAGGTGCTTGACCAGCCACGTCAGCTTCTCGCGCGTAGGCGGCTCTTTGAGGTACAGCACGAGATCGGTGTCGGCGCCCAGCTCTTCGGCGATCCCCACGACCTTCGTCGACGTCGAGCACTGCGGGTTGTGGAAGATCGTGACGTGTTCGTCAGCCACGGCGGCGAGGCTATCCGCCGCCATAGAGACTCGGGAGCCGACGCGCTCGATAGACGAATGACCCGCCCCCGTCGTCGACGAGAATCGTGAACACGACCGTGCCGCTCTCCGTCCCAGTCGGCGTGACCTCGGTGACCAGCGCGCTCCGGCCCGCGGGATCCGTGATGCCGCCGTTGTCGATCAGGATGTTCCCGTTCGCCAGGTGGTCAGCATCGCCGACGAAGAAGGCGTACAGAGGGCGACCGTCGATCGTCGAGCGCATCTCCCACTCCTGTGTCACGGTCTTGCTCGCCTCGTCGAGAGCGAAGCGCACCGCGCGGCTGTAGGGGTGCTGGTTGACGTCCGGGGAAGTCCCATCGGTGCCGGGACGATCGTTGCCGTTGTCGTAGAGCAGGAGTGATCCGTCGTCCTGCACCTCAACGGCGTGTTGGTGGTATTGGAGCTCGCCCTGACCCTCGAGCGTGAAGTCGCCGCCTGGCCCGAGTCGCCACAAGAGGTCGCCCGACTTGCCGTCGGCGTCGTCCGCATACCGGATTGCGAGCAGGGCGTCGAGGTGGCGGACGGAGACGAGTATCGCGTTGCGTCCTTCGTCGAGGACAGCGGCGTTCGCGTGCGTCCAGTCCTTCACGTCGCCCATCGCGGTGTAGAGGAACACCGGCACCGCGAACGCAGGTGCGAACGGGCAGATGTTCGAATCCGCAGGAGTTGCCTGAGGGTGGAAGTAGTCATCGAGGTGCCACTCGTGCACCACGTTGCCCGTCTCGGGCTCGAACTCGACGACCACATCGGAGATCAGCTGGTACGTCCCGGTGAACTGCTCAGGCGGCTCGCCGCACATCGGCTGCGTGAACCCGCTCACCGAGTTGAGCTCGGTGCTGAGCGTCAAGAAGTTGCCGTTCGGCAGCTGATTGATCTCGTGGTGCATCGAGTCGATGTCGACGGGGATCGCGTCCGGACCTGCGATCGTGCGTCCGTACTGATCGGTCGCGAGGCGGCCGAGCTCGAGGCGGCCGGCCCACTCACGCACGACGTTCCCGAGGAGGTCGATCTCCCGCGCGCCCATGTCGTTGTACTCGTAGAGGATGTGTCCGTTGGCGAGCATGCGGGCGTCGCCGATCGGGCTCGGCGCGTGGTGGTACCAGACGATGTTCCCCTCGGTGTCGACGCCCACCAGGAGGCCGAGGTTCGGGAGAGGTTGTCCGGCGACGGCCGCCGGGGTGGCCCGCTTCGTGATCGGGAAGAGCGTGATTCCGGGCGCCACCTTCGTGGGGTCGCTCGTCACGGTGAGCGGGGGGATGTCTGCCGGCAGCGCCCCCGTCGTGAATGTCACCGGATCCGCAGTGGCGGTCTGCCCCCCGGCGTCGGTTGCCGTCACAGTCAAGGTGTAGGTCGAGCCGGCGCGCATGCCGACCGCGGGGACGTCATGGTCCGTCGACGGCTCGGCGTGCAGCGTCTCGGTGCGATCCGACCCGGGGCCGGTGATCTGGAGCTCGATCGTGGCCGGCGTCGACGTCGTGAACGACAGCGAGGCGCTGAGCGTGCTGTTCAGGTTGGGCGTCACCGTGACCGCGCTCACCGTCAGAGGAGCCGCCGCGGTCGTCGACGCCACCGCGGCTGTCGTGGCAGTCGTCGTGCTGTCGTCGGACGTGCACGCTGCAAGTGAGAGGACGACGACGCAGAGAAGGGCCGCCGTCCGTCCTCGCATCCGGCGCACATTAGGAGAATCGACGTGGAGCAATGCGGGCAGGTCCGCGAGACCCCTTCGCTAGCCTGACCAGATGCCCGAGTTCCGCGCCCCTGTGGGCACGCGTGATGTGCTGCCCCCGGAGTCGGCCCGATGGGCGCGGCTCATCGCGCAGTTCGCGGGCCTCGCCGAGCGCGCCGGCTACGGGCTCGCGGTGTCACCGATGTTCGAGGACATCGGGGTCTTCGAACGAGTCGGAGAGTCGACCGACATCGTCCGCAAGGAGATGTACGACTTCCGCGACAAGAACGATCGCCACCTCGCGTTGCGGCCCGAAGGAACGGCGTCGGTCGTACGCGCGTTCATCGAGCACCATCCGGCGACGCCCTGGAAGACGTACTACGTCGCCCCGAACTTCCGCTACGAGCGGCCGCAGGCGGGGCGCTATCGACAGCACCATCAGCTCGGTGCCGAGGCGATCGGTACGGATGATCCAGACGTCGACGTCGAGATCATCGCTCTGCTCGAGAGCGTCTACCGCGCCGTGGGTCTCGAGCGACGCACGCTGCGGCTCAACTCGATCGGCGATGCGACGTCGCGCCCGCGCTACCTCGAGGCGCTGCGAGCCCACCTGACTGCGAACGCCGACGCGCTCTCCGAACAGAGCAAGGCGACCCTGCAGGCCAACCCGTTGCGGGTGCTCGACTCGAAGCGTGAGCAGGACATCGCCGTGATAGCGAGCGCACCGCGCATGATCGACTACTTGACCACCGCCGCCGCCGCCCACTTCGAGCGGGTGCAGAGCGGTCTGCGCACGGTCGGAGTCCCTTTCGTGATCGACCCGCTGCTCGTCCGCGGACTCGACTACTACGCGAGGACCACGTTCGAGTTCGCGAGCGACGCGCTTGACTCGGCCCAGAACGCCATCGGTGGTGGCGGCCGCTACGACGGGCTCGCCGAGCAGCTCGGCGGGCAGCCCACGCCGGGCATCGGCTTCGGTGCCGGCATCGAACGGATCCTGCTCGCATGCGACGCCGAGGGCGTCTTCGACGCGCCAGAGTCCACGGTCGACGTGTGGGTGATCGACACCACGGGTGGCGAGCAGGCGCTCGAGCTCACGCACGAGCTGCGCGCGGCAGGCGTGTCCGCGGACCGGTCGTTCGACGGGCGATCGATGAAGTCGCAGATGAAGGCGGCCGATCGCTCCGGCGCGCGGCTCGCGCTCATCGTGGGCTCCGACGAGCTCGCGTCGTCGACCGTGACCGTACGCGATCTTCGGCACACCGAGCGCGAGGGAGAACCGGGCCAGCAGGGCATCCCGAGACCAGAGATCATCGATTACGTGAGGAAGCAGCTGTGACCGCCAGAACCGACTATTGCGGCGAGCTGCGCGCGGGCGACGCCGGGCGCACCGTCTCGGTCTGCGGATGGGTCGCGCGTCGCCGCGAGCACGGCGAGCACCTCGCGTTCGTCGACGTGCGCGACCATACGGGTCTCGTGCAGTGCGTCGTCGACGGCGCGCACGATCTGCGCTCCGAGTACGTCGTGCGCGTGGCGGGCACCGTGCGACCGCGGCCCGAGGGAACAGTGAACCCGAATCTGCCAACCGGTGACATCGAGATCGGCGACTGCACGGTCGAGGTGCTCTCGGTCGCCGAGCCGCCTCCGTTCCCGATCGACGAGCGCGCCGACCAGGTCGACGAGAACGTGCGCCTGCGCTACCGCTACCTCGATGTCCGTCGCGAGCGCATGCAGCGGAACCTGCGCATCCGTAGCCAGGTCAACAGCTCGGTGCGCGCCGCGATGGAGCGCCAAGGTTTCGTCGAAGTCGAGACTCCCATGCTCATGGCGTCGACGCCCGAAGGTGCCCGCGAGTTCCTCGTGCCGTCGCGCCAGCAGCCCGGCTCGTTCTATGCGCTGCCCCAGAGCCCGCAGCTGTTCAAGCAGCTGCTGATGGTGGGCGGCATCGACCGCTACTACCAGATCGCCCGTTGCCTACGGGACGAGGACCTACGCGCCGACCGGCAGTACGAGTTCATGCAGTTCGACCTCGAGGCGAGCTTCGTCGATCAGGACGACGTGATGGCATTCGTCAACGAAGCGGTGCTCGACTCGGCCGAAGCCGTGCTGGGGGAGCGACCACCTCCCATCGAGCAGATGACATGGCACGAAGCCATGAACCGCTACGGAGTCGACAAGCCCGACCTTCGGTTCGGGATGCAGCTCGTCGATCTCACGTCAGTGTTCGCCGGCACCGAGTTCAAGGCGTTCGCGGGCGCGGCGTCAATCAAGGGGATCGGGGTACCCGGCCGCGGCGACACGACCCGCAACCAGCTCGACGCTTTGACCGACCGCGCGAAGTCGCTTGGGGCGAAGGGGCTCGTGTGGATGCGCGTAGGCGAGGGCGACACGCTCGACTCACCGGTAGCGAAATTCTTGTCCGACACCGAGAAGGCCGCGGTGGTCTCCGCGCTCGGCGTGAAGGCCGGTGATCTCGTCCTCGTCGTCGCCGACGAGTGGATGACGACGTGCGAGGTGCTCGGCCAGCTCCGCAACGACCTCGGCCGGCCGCCTGTCTACGAAGGTCCGTACCGCTATGTCTGGATCATCGACTTCCCGATGTTCGTCGGCATGAGCGACGATGGCCACCCGAAGCCCGCGCACCACCCCTTCACGCGGCCTCATCCCGATGACGTCGATCGTCTCGAGTCGGATCCGATGGAAGTGCGCAGCCGCGCGTACGACCTCGTGCTCAACGGATGGGAGCTCGGCTCGGGCTCGATCCGGATCCACGAGCCCGACCTGCAGCAGCGCATCTTCGACCTCCTCGGCATCGGTGAGGAGGAAGCCAACGCGCGGTTCGGCTTTTTCCTCACGCCGTTCCGCTATGGCGCGCCGCCGCACGGCGGGTTCGCGATCGGTCTCGATCGTCTCGTCGCGATCCTGGCCGGCGAGGAGAACATCCGCGAGGTCATCGCCTTCCCGAAGACCCAGTCAGGCGCCGACCCGATGACGGGTTCGCCGACGCCCGTCGATCCGAAGCAGCTCGCCACCCTCGGTCTGCGCCCTTTGCCGCCTTCGTCCTGACACGGTCGGGGGTGGGTAGGGTCCGAGCCATGCGCGCGCTGAGGACGCCTGACGACCGGTTCGAGAACCTTCCGGGGTGGACGTTCGCCCCGAAGTACACGGAGGTGCCCGACGGTGCGGGCGGCGCGTTGCGCGTCCACTACGTCGACGAGGGGCCGGCCGACGCCGCGCCGATCCTGTGCATGCACGGCGAGCCGTCGTGGGCGTACCTGTACCGCAAGATGATCCCGGTGTTCACAGCGGCCGGGCACCGGGTGGTCGTGCCCGACCTCGTTGGCTTCGGACGCAGCGACAAGCCAACCGAGCTCGACGACTACACGTATCAGCGGCACGTCGACTGGATGACCGCGTGGCTCACCCAGGTCGATCTGCAGCATGCGACGTTCGTCGGTCAGGACTGGGGCGCGCTCATCGGGCTCCGGCTCGTCGCCGAGAACCCCGATCGCTTCGACCGCATCGTGGTCGCCAACGGCTTCCTGCCGACCGGCGACTCGCCCCCGGGGCAGGCGTTTCTCAACTGGCGGGAGTACTCGCAGACGACGCCGAACTTCCACGTGGGCGGCATCATCAAGGGCGGCTGCCGGACCGAGCTCTCCGACGAGGTCATCGCTGCCTACGACGCGCCGTTCCCCGACGACAGCTACAAGGCAGGTGCGCGCAAGTTCCCCGTCCTGGTACCGATCTCGCCCGACGACCCGGCGGCGGGGCCGAACAAGGCTGCCTGGAGCGTGCTCGAGAAGTGGGAGAAACCCACGCTCACAGCGTTCAGCGATCAGGATCCCATCACGCGTGGTGCCGACCGCGCGTTCCAGTCCCGCGTGCCCGGCACACAGGGCCAGCCGCACACGACGATCGAGGGGGGCGGCCACTTCCTCCAGGAGGACAAGGGGGAGGAGCTCGCCAACGTCATCGTGAGCTGGCTCGCTGGGTCATGATGGGGACATGCGCGTAGGGGTCTTCTTCTTCGGTGGCGTCGAGATCGACGATGCCGGGGCTGGTCCCCCGGCGCCGATGAGTCGGCGTTACGAGCAGAAGGACTTCTGGTACGCGCAGGAGCGGCTGCTCGACATGGGCGTGCGCGCCGAAGAGCTCGGGTACGACAGCTACTGGCTCACCGAGCACCACTTCCAGCACGAGGGCTACGAGGTCATCCCGAATGGCATCTTGTTCGGTGCGTTCCTCGCCGAGCGCACGAGCCGCCTGCGCATCGGGACGATGTTCAACATCATCGGGCAGTGGCACCCGCTGCGTCTCGCAGAGGACTTCGCGACCTTGCACAACCTGTCGGGCGGCCGCGGCATCCTCGGTGTTGGTCGCGGCACGGTGCCGCGCGAGATCCAGTCCTTGTCGGGCAACCGTGTGTCGATCGGCTCGTTCGACAACCCGGACATGGCCGACGCCGACCGCATCAACCGCGAGATCACGGACGAGGCGCTCGAGGTCATCAAGCTCGCCTACGAGAACGAGTCGTTCTCCTTCAAGGGGAAGTACTTCGAGCTGCCGCCTGCGGGCATCCCCGACCGGGGTGGCTTCGTCGAGACGCTCACGTTGATCCCGCGGCCCAAGTACCCGTTCGAGATCTGGCAGGCGATCACCTCGCCTCCGACGCTCGAGCACGCGCCGGTGCTGGGTCACGGCGGCGTCTTCTGGAACCAGAACCACGCGTTCATCAAGCGGTTCTTCGATCGGTACGGCGAGGTGTGGTCCGCATCGCATGACGGGGAAGAGCTCCCGCCGGGCGAGAAGCGGCTGCTTGTCCTCAACGTGCGGGTCGAGGACACGTATGAGGAGGCGCTCGACTCGGCCCGTCCCGGTCACGACGAGTTCTGGAAGTTCCTCGGTCCGTACGGGTGGAGTCGTGGGTACATGGGCGACGATGGCAAGCCCGTCGCCCCCGGCCTCATCCCGACGCTCGAGAACTCGCTTGGTCAGAAGACCTGGGTTGTCGGCACTCCCGAGCAGGTCGCCGCGGGCATCCAGTTCTACAAGGACACGCTCTCGCTGCAGGATCTCGTGCTGTTCCCGAACTTCTCCGGCGACACCTACGAGAAGACGGACGAGCAGATGACGCGCTTGGCCGAAGAGGTGCTTCCTCTCGTCAAGTGACCTCTTCTCCGCGGCCGCGGCCGAGCGCTTGGCGCGACAGGCCCCGCTCGCGGCGCGTCTGCGGCCGGCGCGCCTCGACGAGGTGGTCGGTCAGGAGCACCTCCTCGGGGAGGGCAGGCCGCTCCGGCGTTTGATCGAGGCCGACCGGCTTTCGTCGGTCATCTTCTGGGGACCGCCGGGCACCGGTAAGACGACGTTGGCGCGGTTGATTGCTGATGCAACGACCAGCACGTTTGTGCCGATGTCCGCGGTGAATGCCTCGGTGAAGGATGTGCGCGAGGTGATCGCGGGTGCCCAGCAGCGGCTCGGGCAGCACGGCCAGCGGACGATCCTCTTTCTCGACGAGATCCACCGGTTCAACAAGGCGCAGCAGGACGCGCTGCTGCCGTCGGTCGAGGACGGGCTCATCATCCTCATCGGCGCCACCACGGAGAACCCGTACTTCGAGGTGAACCCTCCGCTGCTGTCGCGTTCGACGTTGTTCCGCCTCGAGCCGTTGTCGGAGGACGCGCTGACGACGCTCGTGCACCGCGGACTGGAGATGGAAGGAGTCACCGCCGACGACGAGGCGGTCAACTACCTCGTCTCGCGAGCGAGCGGGGATGGCCGGCAGATCCTCACCGCGCTAGAGGTCGCCGTCGCGCTCGGCGGCAAGCACGTCACCGAGGACGACGTGGTCGCCGCGCTCGGCACGAAGGCCATCCGCTACGGCATCGACGACCACTACGACGTGATCAGCGCGTTCATCAAGTCGCTGCGTGGGTCGGACGTCGATGCCGCGCTGCACTGGCTCGCGCGGATGCTCGAGGCAGGAGAGGACGCCCGGTTCATCGCGAGGCGGATGGTGATCTTCGCGTCCGAGGATGTCGGGATGGCAGATCCGATGGCGTTGCTGATCGCCAACGCCGCGGCGCACGCGGTCGAGTACGCCGGGCTGCCCGAGGCGCAGCTGAACCTCGCGCAAGCGGTCGTGCACCTCGCGACCGCGCCGAAGTCGAACCGCGCGGCATTGGGCATCTGGCACGCGCGTGAGGACGTCCGCAACGGTGTGGGTGGTGAGGTGCCGCCGCACCTGCGTGGCACCGGCTACCGAGGCGCGGCGACCCTGGGCCACGGCGAGGGGTACGTGTACCCTCACGACGACCCGAGGGGGTGGGTCGACCAGCAGTACGGCCCCGACGACTTCGGCGGCCGTCTGTACTACGAGCCCTCCGACCATGGCTTCGAGCACGAGGTACGGCGTCGGATGGAGGCTCGGCCTGAACACGGAAGGGAGGATCGATGAGCGCAGGAGATCTGGCACTGGTCCTGGCGACCGTGCTGTGCGCGCTCGGGTTCACCGCGTTGGTGGTCGCGCTCATCTTCGTGTTCCGGTCGTTGACCGAGTTGCGAGGCGCGGTCGACCGTCTGGCCGCCGAGACCGAGCCGTTGCTCGCCGAGATGCGGCGCTCGCTCGAGGAGGCTCGGGGCGACCTCGACAGGTTCAACAGGGTGCTGGGGTCCGCCGAGGCGATCTCGTCGTCGGTCGAGGGGGCGTCGCGCGTTGCGAGGGTGGCGTTCGCGACGCCGGTGATCAAGACAGTGGCGATCGCGTCGGGCACGTCGCGCGCAGCGAGGAGGTTCCGACGCCGATGAAGCGACTGGTGTGGTTCACGGCGGGCGCGGCGGCCGGCGTCGCCGGGACGACTTGGACGCAACGCAAGCTGAAGCACGCGGCCGCGGCCGCGAAGCCGCGGGTGGTCGCGCATCGGGCGGCCGAGGCTGTCCGTGATGCCGTTCGCGAGGGGCGACTCGGGATGCGACTGAAGGAAGCCGAGCTGCGCGCGCAGCTGGACGGGAGTGCGGAGTTCACCGAGATCGTCGAGGTGCAAGCGACCCCGACTCGCCGCACGCGCCGCACCGTCCGCGTCCGCATCCCTCGCCGCTGACGCGCCGCGCACGCTGACGCGCCCCCGCACGCTGACGTCCCCCGCCCGCTGACGTCCCCCGCCCGCTGACGTCCCCCGCCGAGGTGTGTGCATTCGGGCGCGGCATAGTGCCCCGAGCGCACACACTGGTCCGAACGTGCAGGGCGCAAACGCCCCGGGAGGGCGCGAGGCGCGCCGGTAGGCTGGTCAGACCATGCCGAAGAAGTTGACCGCGAACGAGTTGCGCCGGACGTTCACCGGCTTCTTCGCGGACCGCGACCACACGATCGTCCCGTCGGCGAGCGTGATCCCGCACGACCCCACCGTGTTGTTCACCGTCGCGGGCATGGTGCCGTTCAAGCCGTACTTCACCGGCGACGAGGTGCCTCCGTACAAGCGGGCGACGTCGATCCAGAAGTGCATCCGGGCGGGGGGCAAGCACAACGACCTCGATGACGTCGGCCGCACCGCCCGCCACCTGGTCTTCTTCGAGATGATGGGCAACTTCAGCTTCGGCGACTACTTCAAGGCGGACGCGATCCCGTTCGCCTGGGAGCTGTACACCGAGGTGCTCGGTCTCGACCCCGACCGCATGTGGATCACGGTGCACACGACCGACGACGAAGCCGAGCAGATCTGGCACGAAGCGGTCGGCGTTCCGATGGACCGCATCCAACGCCTCGACGAGGACAACTTCTGGCGGATGGGGGAGACGGGCCCGTGCGGTCCGTGCTCCGAGATCTTCTGGGACATGGGCGATTCCTTCGGCGAGCCCGGTGGCCCGGCGTTCGGCGGCGAGGCGCGCTACGTCGAGATCTGGAACCTCGTCTTCATGCAGTACAACCAGCAGGCGGACGGCCAGATGGTGCCGCTGCCGAAGCCGAGCATCGACACGGGCGCGGGCCTCGAGCGCAACCTCGTCGTGCTGCAGGGCGTCGACTCGGTCTGGGAGACCGATCTCATGGTGCCGCTCCTCGAGGAGGCGCAGCGCTCCACCGGCACGCGCCTCGGCAACGGCGAGAGCAGTGACGTGAGCCTGCGCATCATGGCGGAGCACGCGCGATCGAGCGCGGTCCTCGTCAACGACGGTGTGTTCCCTTCGAATGAGGATCGCGGATACGTGCTGCGTCGCATCATCCGGCGCGCGGTGCGCCACGCGTTCCTGCTCGGCAGCGAGCAGCTCGTGATGCCGACGATGATCGATCGCGCGATCGAGGTCATGGGCGACGCGTATCCCGACCTCGAGCGCAACCGCGACTTCATCATGAGCGTGATCGGCCGCGAAGAAGATCGGTTTCGTCAGACGATGCGCCACGGCCTCTCGATCTTCGACGAGGAGGTCGAGCAGCTGTCCGAGCCGAAGGTGCTCTCGGGCGACGTCGCGTTTCGTCTGCACGACACGTTCGGCTTCCCGCTCGAGCTCACGAGCGAGATCGCAGCGGAACGCGGCATCGGCGTCGACACCGCGGGGTTCGACGCGGCGATGGCCGAGCAGCGCCGCCGCGGCAAGGACGCTCGGAAGGCGGGCAACCAGCACGCCGACGCGGACGCGTACCGCGAGCTCGTCGAGCAGTTCGGGCAGACCGACTTCACCGGATACATCGAGGGCGAGTCGAAGGGCCGCGTGCTCGCGGTGCTGCCGACGGACGAGGCGGGCATCGTCGAGATCTTCCTCGATCGCACGCCCTTCTACGCAGAGTCCGGTGGCCAGATCGGCGACACCGGCACGATCCGCACGGACACAGGCGTCGCGGAGATCACCGACACGACCTACGCACTGCCGGGTCTGCGCCGCCACATCGCGCGCGTGATCGAGGGTGAGATCACCCCTGGTCAGGAGGCGGTCGCGAGCATCGACGTCGAGCGGCGCGACGCGATCCGCCGCAACCACACCGGCACCCACCTCCTCCACTGGGCACTGCGCGAGGTGCTCGGCCCGCACGTGAAGCAGGCGGGCTCGCTCGTCGCTCCCGACCGGCTGCGCTTCGACTTCAGCCACTACTCGCCGGTGACTTCCGAGGAGATCGCGGAGATCGAGGACCTCGCGAATCGTGAAGTGCTCGCGAACCCGAGGGTCCGTGCCTACGAGACGACGAAGTCCGAGGCCGAGGCGGCCGGGGCGATCGCGTTCTTCGGCGACAAGTACGGCGACATCGTGCGCGTGCTCGAAGCCGGCCCGCACTCACTCGAGCTGTGCGGGGGGACCCACGTGAAGGCTCTGGGCGACATCGGGCCGATCAAGGTCGTGTCCGAGGGATCGATCGGGTCGAACCTGCGCCGCATCGAGGCGATCACGGGCACTGCGACGATCGATCGACTACGCCACGACGAAGAGGTGCTGTCCGAGGCGGCTGGCCTCCTCGGTGTGAAGCCCGATCAGCTCGTCGAGGGCGTCACGCGTCGTCTCGACGAGGTCAAGGCGCTGCGCGATGAGCTCAAGTCTCTCCGTCAGCAGGCGGCGGGCAGCGACGCGGCAGACCTCGCGCAGGAGGCGGTCGACGGCATCGTGGTCGCGCGCCGCGACGGCACTTCGCGGGACGAGCTGCGCGACCTCGCCCTCGCCGTCCGCCAGCAGCCAGGCATCCGCGCGGTCGTTCTCGGTGGAGCGCCCGAAGGCGGCGGCGCGGCTCTCGTCTCGGCGGTCGCGAACGGCAGTGGCCTCAACGCGAGCGGGCTGATCTCAGACGCGGCGAAGACCGTTCAGGGAGGCGCGGGCAAGAGCGTGGACGTCGCGGTCGCCGGTGGCAAGGACCCGTCGAAGCTCGACGAGGCGCTCGCGCAGGCTCGAGCGGCGGCCGGCATCGCGTGAGCGTGAGCACAGCGTGAGAGTGCTGGCGCTCGACCTCGGGTCGAAGCGCATCGGTGTCGCGGTCTCGGACCCGTCCGAGGCGATCGCGATGCCCGATCGGGTGATCGAGCGCACCGGCTCGAAGAAGGGCGACCACAAGGCGATCGCGGCCGCGGTCGCCGACTGGGAGGCCGAGCTCGTCGTGGTCGGCCTGCCCCTCTCCCTGAGCGGTGCAGAGGGCCCCGCAGCCCGTGCGGCCAGGGCAGAAGCGGCTGAACTGGAGGAGGTGTTGACGGTCCCCGTGGTCGTCCACGACGAGCGTCTCACCACCGTGACTGCATCGCGCACCCTCGCGGAGGCAAAGATGACGGCTGACGCGCGGCGTCGGGTCGTCGACAAGGTGGCGGCTGCGGTGCTGTTGCAGTCCTGGCTCGACGAGCGGTCCGCCCGTCGTCGCGACGGGACGACCGAGACGAGATGACACGCGATGGCTGACACGACGACCGACGGCAGCGAGACCACCCCACTCGACCCCCCGGGCGAGTGGACGACCGACGACGACTACGACGCGGAATGGGTCAACGAGGTCGACGAGGGATGGGCCGAATGGGATGGCGACTACGAGTACGTCCGCCAGGTGCGCCGGTCACGGTTCAAGCTTGCGATCACCGTCTTGTTCGGTCTGGTGCTCGTCGGGATCCTCGTCGTCGGAGGCATCGGCCTCTGGGTCGTGCGTCAGATCAACCCGCCGGGCGACCCGGGCGCCAAGCTCACCGTCACGATCGACAAGGGCGCGACGACCTCCGAGATCGCGGATCTGCTCGAGCAGCGAGGCGTGATCACCAACGCCACGGTCTTCCGCTGGTACGTCAGCTACAAGAAGGGCGGGCCGTTCTCGCCCGGCTACTACGAGCTGCGCGAGCGCTCGTCGATGGGCGACGTGATCAAGGTGCTCGAGACGCCGCCGCCGATCACCTTCACGAACGTCACGTTCCCCGAGGGCTTCACACTGAACCGGTTCGCTGAGCGATTGCAGGAGAAGGTCGATCGGTTCTCCACCGACAAGTTCCTCGCGGCCGCGAATTCTGGCCAGCTGCGCTCCGAGTACGAGCCGGCGGACGTGAACAACCTCGAGGGTCTGCTGTTCCCCGACACGTATCAGGTGGCATCGAACGAGGACGAAGCCAAGGTCATCGCTCGCCTCATCGCCCAGATGGAGAAGGTGGCGAACGAGGAAGGCGTCGCGTACGCGCCGTTCAAGTTCAACCTCTCGCCGTACCAGGTGCTCACGATCGCGTCGATCATCGAGAAGGAGGCGAAGACCGACGCGGACCGTGCGAAGATCGCCCGCGTCATCTACAACCGGCTCGCCCAGGGGATGAACCTCGAGATCGACGCCACCGTGATCTATGCCATGGGCGGGAACGTCGAGCGGCTGACGTTCGACGACATCAACAACACGAACTCGCCGTACAACACGTACAAGAACCCCGGGCTGCCGCCCGGGCCCGATCGCGATGCCCGGCCGCGCGTCGATCCACGCGGCGATGAACCCGGCTGACGGGCCATGGCTGTTCTATGTCGTGGTCGACGCAGACGGGAACCATGCCTTCGCGAAGACGCTGCGCGAGCACGAGAAGAACATCAAGATCGCTGAGCAGAACGGCGTCCGCTGACCGTGGCGGCGCCGGTTGGCTCGACGAAGGTCGCTGCCGTCATCGGTGACCCGATCGCCCATTCGCTCTCGCCGGTGATCTTCAACGCGGCGTTCGACGCGACAGAGCTCGACTGGGTGTTCGTCGCTTTCCAGGTCGCGCGCGGTGACACCGGACGGGCGTTCGACGGTGCGCGTGCCATGGGGATCCGGGGGCTGTCGGTGACGATGCCTCACAAGGACGCGGCGTTCGAGCTCGTCGGACGAGGTCACTCCCGAAGCGAAGGTGCTCGGCGCGGTCAACTGCGTCGAGAATCGCGACGGCATCGCTCGTCGGGCACAACACGGACGGGGACGGCCTCATCGCCGCGCTCTGCAGCCGACGGAGTCAGGGTCGCGGGGGAGCGGGTCGGCGTGCTCGGCGCGGGTGGCGCGGCGCGGAGCGTCATCGCCGCGCTCGGTCGGGCCGGCGCGGAGGTCGTCGTCGTGAACCGATCGGCCGACAAGGCGGCGGCCGCAGCCGCGCTCGGCGGCGCGCGCTGCTCGGTCGGCGGGCTCGACGACGTCGAGAAGGCGTCACGATCGTGGTGAACGCGACGTCGGTCGGGATGGGCGGCGAGGGCGTGCCGGTGCCGGTCGAGATCCTCGGGCCGTCACAGATCGTGGTCGACCTCGTGTACCACCCGATCGACACGCCGCTGCTGAGGGCCGCCCGTCGACGCGGCGCCCGCGCGATCGACGGTGTCGGGATGCTGGTCCACCAGGCGGCGCTCGCATTCACGGCTCTGGACGGGAGTCGATGCGCCCGTCGACGCGATGAACGCCGCCGCCCGCACCGCTCTCGCCGCCCGGAGCCGGCCGGCGGTGAGGTGACGCGCGGTAACACGCTCCGTGGTCGCGGCGCAATGGGTCGAAATCACCACGGAACGGTTCAGTTCGCCGTCCCGGCGATGCCGATACGGACTGAGTCGCACCGGAGGGGTGGGACGCCAGGGGTTTCGGAGGCCGCTGTGGCCCTACAGGGCACGCTCGACACGTTTGCGCTGATCGACGTCTTTCGCTTGCTGGCGTCGACGAACAAGACCGGCCGTCTGCGCGTCACTGGTGATCGCGGCAACGGCAGCGTCTGGTTCGACGGCGGCGGCATCGTGCTCGCGGCCGCGCACAACACCAAGCCGAGTGACGCCCCGGTCAGCGTGATCTTCGAGCTGCTCCGCCAGCACGAGGGATCGTTCGTCTTCGAAGCCGACGTCACCACCCCGGAGGCCGGCGCACCGAGCGACGTCGAGACTCTCATCCGCGACGCCGAGCACCTGCTCATCGAGTGGCAGGAGATCGAGGCCGTCGTCGCGTCGATCGACCTGTGGGTGAGCCTCTCGCCCGAGCTGCCGCGTCCCGAGGTCGTGGTCGACGGCGAGCGCTGGAAGGTCATCGTCGCGACCGGAGCCGGCGCGACCGTCGCCGACGTCGGTGACGTCCTCGGCCTCGGCGAGATCGCAGTCAGCAAGGCCGTGAAGGAAGTCATCGAGATCGGCCTCCTCACGATCACCGAACACTGCGTCCTGACGCGGCGCGCGGTCGAGCCTCAGCTCGCGCCAGAGTCGAGGACGGTGCTCATCGACGAGCCCTCCGAGCCCGCCTACGAGCCTGCAGCCCGAGCCGGCCTACGAGCCCGAACCGGAGCCGATCATCGATCTCGTGCCCCGAACCCGAGCCCCAGCTCGAGCCCGACCAGGTCGAGCCCGAGGTCGTCGAAGATCCGCGCGGCCCTCGCGTCCATCGAGCGGCTCGCTCGGCATCGACATCCCCGGCTTCTCGAATCTCGCTCCCTCGGTCCAGGTCGAGAAGGAAGCCCGAGCCGCCGTCGTGACCTCGACTCGTGCGCAGAACGGCACGTGGGCCGCGCGTGTCCGCGCCGAGGACGCCGCGCAGCAGGACTCGAGTGACGAGCAGTTCGTCCGACGACGACGGCGACCCGATGCTCGAGCTGCCGAACCTGACGCCGCAGGCCGCCCGGGCGATCGCCGCCGCGGCGCAGGCGCACACCGAGGCCGAGCGCGACGCTGCCCTCGCGATGGCGACCGGACCCAACGACGAGCCGCTCGACCGCGACCTGCTCCTGCGGTTCCTCTCCTCCGTCAAGCGCTGATCCCGCTCGGCCCATCCCCGGCCCCGCGCAGCCTCGTCGATAGCCTTTTCCAGTGATCGCGCCGTCGTCTGCGCGCTCGCGGGCCTGATCGTCGGCACCTTCCTGAACGTGCTGATCGAGCGCATCCCGATCAAGGATCCCGACGGACCGCGTCCCGCTCCGCCTGCCGCCGGAGTGCACGTGGTGCGGCGAGAGCCGCGGCGCGAACGGGTGGATCCCGCATCCTCGGCGCAGTGAAGCCGTGCCCCGAGTGCGACGAGCGGCCGCAGACGTCGTGAGCTCGTCGTCGAGCTCGTCACCGCTGCGCTGTTCGTCACGATGTCGATGCGCTTCGACGATCCGCTCGTCACGATTGCGTACTGCTTCTTCTGCGCGTTCATCGTCGCGGTCGTCAGCGATCGACCTCGAGCACTACCGCATCCCCGACCGCCTCGTGTTCCCCGCTCTCGCGATCGCGGTGCCCGGCGTCGTCGCTCATCTCGCTCCAGAAGGACGTGCCCGAGGCGATCCCGCGGGCGTTGCTCGGCGCGGCCACCTTCTTCGGGGTCCTCCTGATCTTCCACCTGATCTCCCCACGGGGCATGGGCTTCGGCGACGTGAAGCTCGGCCTGGTGCTCGGCCTCTTCACCGGATGGCTCGCGCCGACGCAGCTGGTCGAAGCGCCCTACCTCGCAGTGATCGCGATGTTCTTCGGCGGGCCTCATCGGCGTGGTCATGGGATTCGTCGTCGCGCTGAGCCGAGGTCGCAAGGCCGCGTTCCCCTTCGGCCCGGCGCTGTGCGCGGGCGCGTACCTCGTGGTGCTGCTGTCCAACCAGATCGTCGGCTGAACAACCCTCCCGGGCCAGCGAGGGCCCGCCGGTACGATTGATGGGTGCTGCGCTTCCTGACCGCCGGTGAGTCCCACGGCCAAGCGCTCGTCGTCATCGTCGAGGGCTTGCCCGCCGGGTTGCAGGTGACGGTCGAGGACATCAGCGCCGAGCTCGCCCGCCGCCGACTCGGCTACGGCCGAGGCCCCCGCATGCGGTTCGAGCAGGACGAGGTGCGCCTGCTCGCTGGCGTCCGTCACGGCCGCACGCTCGGCTCGCCGGTCGCGATCGAGATCGGGAACACCGAGTGGCCGAAGTGGGTCGAGGAGATGTCGCCCGCGCCCGGCGCCACGAAGAAGCCGCTCACCCAGCCGCGCCCGGGTCACGCCGATCTCGCGGGCATGCAGAAGTACGGCTTCGACGACGCCCGTGACGTGCTCGAACGAGCGTCGGCCCGCGAGACCGCGGCCCGCTCGGCGGCCGGCGCGCGTCGCCAAGCGGCTGCTCGCCGAGCTCGGCGTCGAGGTGCTCTCGCACGTCGTGCAGATCGGGCCCGCGGAGTCGAAGGCGACCGAGCGTCCGGGCCCGGCGACCTCGAGCGTGTCGACGAGTCGTCGGTGCGCTGCTTCGATCCCGCCGGCCGAAGAGGCGATGATCGCCGAGATCGAGGCCGCGGCGAAGGAGGGCGACTCCCTCGGCGGCGTCGTCGAGGTGCTCGCCTACGGCGTCCCCGTCGGCCTCGGCAGCCACGTGCACTGGGATCGCAAGCTCGACTCGCTCATCGCGCAGGCGATCATGAGCATCCAGGCGGTGAAGGGTGTCGTGATCGGCGACGGGTTCGAGGTCGCCGGCCGTCGTGGGTCCGTCGCGCACGACCCGATCACGTGGGACGCCGACGTCGGGCTCATACCGCCGCGAGTCGACGCAGGCCGGAGGCATCGAAGGCGGCATGTCGACCGGTGAGGTCATCGTCGTGCGCGCGTACATGAAGCCGCTCGCGACGTTGAACCGTCCCGTGCTCAAGACCGTCGACGTGGTCACGAAGGAAGAGACCGTCTCGTTCAAGGAGCGCACGGACGTCACCGCGGTGCCCGCGATGGGTGTCGTCGCCGAGACGATGGTGTCGCTCGTGCTCGCGAACGAGGCCCTGCGGAAGTTCGGTGGCGACTCGATGGCCGAGGTCATCCGCAACCGCGACGGGTATGTCGCCGACCTGTGACCATCTCGTGCTCGTCGGCCTGATGGGAGTGGGCAAGACCACCGTCGGGCGGCGCCTCGCCGAGATCCTCGGATGGCCGCTCGTCGACAGCGACGAGCAGGTCGAAGCCCGCGTCGGACGCACCGTGCGCGAGATCTTCGAGCACGACGGCGAGCCCGCGTTCCGAGTGCTCGAGACCGAGGCGCTGCGCGACGCGCTCGACGCGCCACGGCCCGACGATCGTCGCAGCCGCGGGCGGTGTCGTGCTCGCCGAGGCGAACCGGCGGCTGCTCGAACGACCGAACGTCGAGGTCGTGTGGCTGCGGGCCGATCCGTCGATCCTCGTCGGACGGCGCGGCGACCGGAGATCACCGGCCACTGCTCGCGAACGATCCCGCGGGCGTGCTCGCCCAGATGGCGGTCGATCGCGAGCCGCTGTACCGACGAGGTCGCGGACGTCGTGCGTCGACGTCGAGGGCCTCTCGTCCGATCAGGTCGCCGAGGTCGTGCTCGCGGCGGTGCCGTCGTGCTGACCGTGCGGGTCGCGCTCGAGCAACGGTCGTACGACGTCCTCGTCGGACCGGGCGCGCGCCATGAGCTCGCAGCGGTGCTTCCGGGTGGCGTGCGCAAGGTCGCGGTCGTCACGCAGCCCGCGATCGGGGTCGACGTCGACCCGGGTGTCGAGCACAAGGTCTTCACGATCGGTTCGGGCGAGGACGCGAAGTCGCTCGGCACGATCGAGCGTCTCTGCCGCGAGTTCACGCAGTGGGGCCTGAACCGCGCCGACTGCGTCGTCGCCGTGGGCGGAGGCCTCGTCACCGACGTCGGTGGGTTTGCAGCCGCCGTGTACCACCGCGGGCTCCCGGTCGTGCACGTCGCCACCACTCTGCTCGGGATGGTCGACGCCGCGATCGGCGGCAAGACCGGCGTGAACCTCCCCGAGGGGAAGAACCTCGTCGGCGCCTACTGGCAGCCCGCCGGCGGTGTTGTGCGACACCGAGCTGCTCGATTCGTTGCCGCCGCGCGAGTGGAAGCAGCGGATGCGGGGAGATGGCGAAGTACCACTTCCTCACCGGCGACGACCTCATGGCGCTGCCGATCGACGAGCGCATCGCGCGGTGCGTCGAGATCAAGGCGGCGGTCGTCGCCGACGACGAGCGCGAGTCCGAGGGCCGTGCCCTCCTCAACTATGGCCACACGCTCGCTCACGCGCTGGAGACCGCTGGTCGCTACGACCTGCGACACGGCGAAGCGGTCGGCATCGGCCTGGTGTACGCCGCTGAGGTCGCGCACCGACTCGGCCGGGTCGACGCGGCGCGTGTCGAGGAGCACCGCGCGGTCGTCGGCTCGTACGAGCTGCCCGAGTCGCTTCCAGCCGACGCGGATCCGGACGAGCTGATCACGCTGATGGAGCGGGACAAGAAGGCGCTCGGCGCGGTGACATTCGTCCTCGACGGCCCGCGAGGGCTCGAGATCGTGCGAGGCGATCGATCGCGGCGAGCTCGTCGCGGCATTGGAGGCACTCAGATGACCGGTCGGAAGAAGTCCTCGATCGTGCTCTTGCTCTCGGGGCCGAACCTCAACCTCCTCGGGCAGCGGGAGCCGCAGATCTACGGCAAGGAGACGCTCGACGACCACGTCGCGACATGCCGCGCCGAGGCCGAGAAGCACGGGCTCACCCTCGAGCACCTGCAGTCGAACCACGAGGGCGAGCTGATCGACGCGATCCACGGCGCGCGCGGCCGAGTCGCGGCGATCATCATCAACGCGGGAGCGTTCAGCCACTACTCGTGGGCGATCCACGACGCGCTCGTGACGTTCGAGGGCGTGAAGGTCGAGCTCCATCTGTCGAACCCCCACGCGCGTGAGGAGTGGCGTCACCTCTCGGTGCTCGCGCCGGTCGTCAACGGGTCGATCGTCGGGTTCCGGGGCAGCGGGTATCGCCTTGCAGCGCTGGCCGCCGCGGAGCTGTTCGGGCGTCGCGAAGCCGTGAGCGCGCTCCCGAGGATGGATCGCGGAGCGCGAGCCGGCGCGGGTCGCGCCGCGTGATGGCCGAATCGGGATGTGACGCTCTGCTCGTCACACGCCTGGTGAACATCCGCTGGCTCACTGGCTTCACAGGATCAGCCGCGCTGCTGCTCGTGACCCCCGACGACATGACCTTCGTGTCCGATGGTCGGTACGGCGAGCAAGCCCGGGACCAGCTCGGCGCTGCCGGCGTCGAGGCGACGATCGACATCGAGCTCTCGATGGCCGCGCAGCGCGATGTGCTCGCGAAGGCTGCGAAGGGGATCGGTCGGCTCGGCCTCGAGGCGGACGGCGTGACGTGGGCGCAGCAGCGAGCGTTCGCGGCAGAGTGGTTCCCCGATGCCGAGCTCGTGCCGACGGAGGGAATCGTCGATCGGGAACGTCAGGTGAAGGACGACGGCGAGGTCGCGCGCATCGCACTCGCAGCTTCGATCGCGGACGAGTCACTGGCCGCGGTCCTTCCGATGTTACGCGAGCGGCCCACCGAGCAGGTGTTCGCACTCGAGCTCGACACCGAGATCCGCCGACGCGGAGCCGAGGGCACCTCGTTCGAGACGATTGTCGGGTCGGGGCCGAACGGAGCGAAGCCCCACGCGCGCCCGGAGCACGCGGATCATCGATGCGGGCGACCTCGTGGTGATCGACTTCGGGGCGAAGGTCGACGGCTACTGCTCGGACATGACCCGCACGTTCTCGGTCGGCGAGCCCTCGCCGACCCACGCGCGGATGCTCGACGTGGTCGGGGCGGCGCAGCGGGCGGGGGTTGCCGCGGTGGCTGCCGGCGTGGAGGTGCGGGCCGTGGACGCCGCCGCGAGAGGCGTGATCACTGACGCGGGGTGGGGCGAGGCCTTCACTCACCCGACCGGCCACGCGCTCGGCCTCGAGATCCACGAGCACCCGAGGGTGTCATCGACAGTCGACCACACGCTCGTCGTGGGCAACGTGGTGACCGTCGAGCCGGGCGTGTACCTTCCCGAGCACGGTGGTGTGCGCATCGAGGACACCGTGCTGGTGACGTCGGATGGATGCCAGCCCTTGACGCACGCACCGAAGCTCACCGTGATCTGAAGAGAACGCCATGCCAGCCATCACCACGAACGACCTCAAGAACGGCATCACGCTGCAGCTCGACAACGGGCTGTTCACGGTCGTCGACTTCCAGCACGTGAAGCCGGGCAAGGGCGGCGCGTTCGTGCGCACCACGTTGAAGAACGCTCGCACCGGTGCCGTGCTCGAGCGCACGTTCCGTGCCGCTGAGCGCGTCGAACAGGCGATCGTCGACAAGCGCGAGATGCAGTTCCTGTACCGCGAGGTCGACGAGTACGTGTTCATGGACACCGAGAGCTACGAGCAGCTGCACGTCGCAGCCGGGCGCACTCGGGCAACGCCGCCGGCTACCTCGTCGAGTCGGCGAACGCAGTGCTCGCCATGTACGACGGGGAGATCATCGGCGTCGACATCCCCGCGTCGGTCGAGCTCGCCGTCACCGAGACCGAGCCCGGCATCCAGGGCGACCGTGTGTCGGGCGCGCGCAAGCCTGCGACGCTCGAGACGGGGATCACCGTCCAGGTGCCGCTTTTCGTGAACATCGGCGATCGCGTCAAGGTCGACACCCGCAGCGGCGAGTACCTCACCCGCGTGTGAGCGAGCCGGCGATCTCGGTCGAGCGACGCCGCGAGGCGCGCGAGCGAGCGCTGGCCCTGCTGTACGAAGCCGAAACGAAGGGGATGCCGCCCAGCGCGGTCCTGGATGCGTTGCCCGTGCCGCCCGATCCGTTCGCGGCCGAGCTCGTGCGCGGAGTCGGTGAGACCTCGACGACACTCGACGAGCACATCGGCGCCGTGTCGCGCGGCTGGACCGTGGCGCGCATGCCGGCCCTCGATCGCGCTCTGCTGCGAGTGGGCTGCTACGAGCTGCTGTACGAACCGGACACGCCGACCGCTGTGATCATCAACGAGGCCGTCGAGCTGGCCGGCCGGTTCTCGACCGACGACTCGGGCCGCTTCGTGAACGGAGTCCTCTCGAAGCTCGCGGCTGACCTGCGGGGCCCCTGACGTTCCCGAACGACCAGGCGATCGAGTAGTCAGGCGGATTCATGATTGAGCGGGAGATTCCCCTCGACGGCGGCTCTCACTCGGAAGTCGTTCCGGCCGAAGCGGGCCGGTTCGACCGTCGTCTTCCTCGAACACATTCGGACGGCGGCCGCGGCGGGTTCCGAGTGGGAGATGGAGTCCGCCCGTCGCGGTGTGCTCGACGAGATGGATCTCGAGATCGCCTGGGTGGAGGAGCACGCCGCTGCGATTGTGGCGGTGACGAGAGAAATTCCTGGCAGATGGGTTGCAATCCCGAGCTCAACGAACTAGTGTTCGGTTACCTTCCCCTTGATGCTGAGAGTGATGCGCGTCGGGGAGGTGTGTGGTGCGGCCCGAGGACCTGGTGTCGGCGTTCGACGCCGTGGCCGCTCTCACGGAAACATCGCTCTTGACCGAAGTGCGGTCCGCGGCGAAACAGGTCGCGAAGGTGCGCGCGTGGTGCGACGCGGCCGACGTGAAGATCGCCGCGCTCATCGAGAAGCAGTCGCCGGAGCCCGAGCACGACATCGCCCGCTCCACAAGATCGTCGCGGCGCAAGGCCAAACGCGACCTGTCGCGGAAGTCGACGGTCGAGAAGGTTCCGGCGTTCGGCCAGGCGCTGGCGACGGGCGAGGTGAACGGCGAACACGTCGACGCAGTTACCGACGCCCTCGCTGGCGTCAGTGGGGCGCTCGCAGACGCGCTGGCCGAGCGGGCCGGAGCGCTCGTTGAGTCCGCGAAGCACTGCTCGCCCGAAGAGCTCGCCCGGCGGCTTCGCGACGAGCAGCGCCGCCTCGACGACGAGTCCGGAACCGATCGGCTCGAACGGCAACGACGTGACAGCAGGTTCCGCTCGAAGATCGACCCAGTCTCGGGCATGTACAAGTTCTGGGGCCAGCTCGATCCGCTGTCGGGCCTCAAGCTCTCGAACTGGCTCGCCGCGGAGGTCGCAGCGCGGTTCGCAGAGGCGACTCCCGAGGGCGCGCCGTCCGATCCGGTGGAGAGGAACGCGTTCCTGGTGGCGTTGGCCCTGTTCGGATTGGTCGAGCGGGGAGCGGGCGGCGGCGAGAACGCACGAGGCTCGAGTCGTCCCGAGATCACGGTGGTGATCGACACGCGTGTGCCCGATGGCGCTGGAGGGCCAGTCGTCGACTGGGGTCTGCCTGTCGAGCTGCCGATCGAGGTGCTGCTCGAGATGGCGCAGACGGGCGACGTGGCCGCGGTGCTCGTGCGGAACGGGGTCGTGGTCCACGCCCCTGGAGTCCTGGATCTCGGCCGCACCACACGGCTGGCGAACGGCGCCCAGCGACGGGTCCTGCGAGGTCTGTACCCGCGGTGCGCGATCCCGGAATGCCCGGTGCGGTTCGATCACTGCAAGATCCACCATGTCGTCTGGTGGCGTCATGATGGCCGCACCGATCTCGACAACCTGCTGCCGGTGTGCTTCAGGCACCATCAAGCCATTCACCACCGAGGCTGGGTGGTCGAGCTCGCGGCCGGCCGCACGCTGATCGTGACCCTGCCCGACGGCACTCGCATGTGCACTGGGCCGCCGGTGCGAGCCGCAGCATGAAGCGTTCGGCACGGCGAGATCGGCTGGTATCGTCGTGTCCTGACCGTGAAGCGGGTCCTGTGAGGCCCGAACGGCAGGAGACCGCGAGTGGCTGAAAGGGAACGCCGGATCACGCCCCCGTTCGGGGGCGTTTTTGTTCCTCACAAGCGGGTCATGGACGCGGACGACGTGGCCCGAGCCACCGTGCGCATCGCCCACGAGGTCATCGAGCGCAACCACGGGCTCGAGCAGGTCGTCGTGATCGGCTTGCAGACGGGCGGGGTCCCGCTCGCTGAACGTCTCGTCGAGGCCATCGACCGCATCGAGAGCGTCAATCTCCCGATCGGCACCCTCGACGTCGCCTTCTACCGCGACGACATCGGCATCCGGCCGGTGCTGCCCGAGGCCGTCACCGACATCCAGTTCTCCATCGACGGCGCGACGGTCGTGCTCGTCGACGACGTGCTCTTCACCGGGCGCACCATCCGGGCCGCGCTCAACGCGCTCAACGACTACGGCCGGCCCCGCTCGATCCAGCTCGCTGTCATGGTCGACCGTGGGCATCGTGAGCTGCCCATCCGTCCGGACTTCGTCGGGAAGAACCTGCCGACACGGCGCGACGAGATGGTCGACGTGAGCGAGGACGGCGTGCACCTCGGGGAGATGCGGAAGTGAAGCATCTCCTTTCGATCGCCGATCTCGGACGCGACGGCATCGAGGACCTGCTGCGGCTGACCGACTCGTTCGTCGAGGTGAGCGAGCGCCCCATCCCGAAGGTGCCGGCACTGCGCGGGCGCACGGTCGTATCGCTGTTCTACGAGGACTCCACCCGCACCCGTCTCTCGTTCGAGACCGCGGCCAAGCGGCTCTCGGCGGACACGATGACGTTCAGCGTCGGATCGTCGTCGGTGAACAAGGGCGAGTCGCTGCGCGACACCGTCGAGACGATCGAGGCGATGGGCGTCGACGCGATCGTGGTGCGCCACAAGTCGTCGGGCGTGCCGTGGCAGATCGCGAGCTGGGTCGACGCGTCGGTCGTGAACGGCGGGCGACGGATGGCACGAACACCCGACACAGGCGCTGCTCGACTGCTACACGATCCGAGCCGAGCTCGATCGGCCGATCGAGGGACTGCACGTTGCGATCGTCGGCGACATCAAGCACTCACGAGTGGCGCGGTCCAACGTGCTCGCGCTCACCGCCCTCGGCGCGCGGGTCACGCTCGTAGGCCCGCGCACATTGCTGCCGCCGTGCCGTCGCGGGCTGGGACGTCGAGGTCACGTGCGACCTCGACGACCTGCTGCCGAAGTGCGACGTCGTCTACCTCCTGCGGATGCAGCTCGAGCGCCAGAGGAGTCGCTGGTGCCGTCGCTCCGGGAGTACAGCACTCGGTTCGGGCTCGACCGCAGCCGATTCGCTCGGCTGCCCGAGCACGCGCTCGTGATGCATCCCGGGCCGATGAACCGGGGCGTCGAGATCGCGGCCGACGTCGCCGACCTTCCGCGCGCGGTGATCACGCAGCAGGTGCGCAACGGCGTGGCCGTGCGGATGGCGGTCCTGTTCCGGCTGCTGGCCTCGGGAGCTGACCTTGGCTGAGCTCGTGCTGAAGGGCGGCCGCGTCGTCGACGCGACCGGGAGTCGCGTCGCGGACGTCGCCATCGGCGACGATGGCCGCATCGCTGCCGTCGGTGCGGATCTCGATGGTGGTCACGTGCTCGACGCGTCCGGCTGCGTGGTCGCGCCCGGCCTCGTCGACATCCACACGCACCTGCGCCAGCCCGGTCGGGAAGAGGCCGAGACCGTCGAGAGCGGGTCGCGCGCCGCGGCGCTCGGCGGATACACCGCGGTCGTCGCGATGCCGAACACCGAGCCGGCGATCGACTGCGCCGCCGTCGTCCACGAGGTGCTCGACCTCGGCGCGAAGGCGGGCCTGTGCGACGTGCGTGTCGCCGGCGCGATCACCGTCGGCCGGGCGGGTGAGCGTCTGGCGCCCGATGGCCGAGATGGCCGAGCTCGGCGTGCGCCTGTTCACCGACGACGGTCGGGGCGTGCAGGACGCGTCGCTCATGCGTCGCGCGCTCGAGTACGCCGCGGACCTCGGTGTGACGCTCGCGCAGCACTGCGAGGACGAGATCCTCGCCGCCGGCGGGCACATGCACGAGGGTGAGTGGTCGAGCCGTCTCGGCATCGCGGGGCAGCCGGCCGAGGCCGAAGAGCTCATGGTGATGCGTGACATCGCGCTCGCCCGGCTCACCGGCGTCTCGGTCCACTTCCAGCACCTGTCGTCGGCGGGGTCGATCGCGATGGTGCGGGCGGCGCGGGCGAACGGCCTGCCCGTGACCGCCGAGGCGACGACACATCACTTCACGCTCACGCACGCCGCGTGCGCGTCGTTCGATCCCGTGTTCAAGGTCAACCCGCCGCTGCGCACCGACGCGGACGTCGCCGCGGTGAAGGCCGGGCTTCGCGGACGGCGTGCTCGACGCGATCGCGACCGACCACGCACCCGCACACGCAGGAGGCCGAAGGAGCAGCCGTTCGACCAGGCGCCGCCGGGCATGCTCGGGCTCGAGACTGCCCTAGCGCTCGCGCTCACCGAGCTCGACCTCTCGATCGAAGCCGTGCTTGCGCTCATGTCGTGGCAGCCGGCGGCGATCGCGCGGGCTCGAGCGGCACGCACGGCGGTCCGATCGCCGACGGGCTATCTCGCGAACCTCTGCGTCATCGATCCGACGGCGGAGTGGACTGTCGATCCGGCGCTCCTGGCGAGCCGCAGCCGCAACACGCCCTACGCAGGGCGCAAGGTCGCGCGGCCGCGTGCGCCACACGATCCTGGCTGGTGAAGCGGTCGTCGTCGACGGCGAGGCGCAACGATGAGCGACGGCTGAGACCCGACGCGCTGCTCGTCCTCGCGGACGGCACGGTGTTCGAGGGCGAGGCGATCGGCGCGCCGCGGCGCGGTGTCGAGCGGCGAGGTCGTGTTCAACACGGTGCTGTCCGGCTACCAGGAGGTCATCACCGACCCCTCGTATGCAGGCCAGATCATCAGCTTCACGTATCCGCACATCGGGAACTACGGCGCGACCCGCCTCGACGAGGAGAGCCGGCGGCCGTTCTGTCGCGGTGTCGTCGTCCGCGACTTCAACGACCGGCCGAGCAGCTGGCGGTCGAGCGAGAGCCTCGACGACGTTCCTCGTGCGCACGGGCGTCGCCGGGCATCTCGGGCGTCGACACCCGGCGGCTGACGCGCCACATCCGCGAGGCGGGCGCGATGCCGGGCGCGTTCGGCACCGCCTCCGAGGCCGAGCTGCTCGCCGCCGCGAAGGCCGAGGCGGGCACCGACGGCGTCGACCTCGTCGCGACCGTGACGTGCGACGAGCCGTACACCGTCGGCGACGGACCGTTCCGCGTGGTCGCGTACGACTACGGCATCAAGGCGACGATGCTGCGCCAGCTCGGCGAGCTCGCGACGATCGAGGTCGTGCCCGCGTCGACGCCCGCGGCCGACGTGCTCGCGACGCAACCCCGACGGCGTCTTCCTCTCGAACGGCCCCGGCGACCCGGCCACGCTCGGGTACGCGGTGCGCAACATCGAAGCGTTGCTCGGCGAGGTGCCGGTCTTCGGCATCTGCCTCGGCCACCAGCTGCTCGGCGCGGCGCTCGGCGCCCGCACGTTCAAGCTGCCCGTTCGGCCATCACGGCGGCAACCATCCGGTGCGCCACCTCGCGACCGGGCAGGTCGAGATCACGAGCCAGAACCACAACTTCGCCGTCGACACCGACGGTCTCGACGTCGCGGACGTCACGCACGTGAACCTGAACGACGGCGTCGTCGAGGGCATCCGCTGCCGGACGTGCCTGCGTTCAGCGTGCAGTACCACCCCGAAGCCGGTCCTGGCCCGCACGACGCTCGCTATCTGTTCGAGGAGTTCCGCCGGCTCATGGTCGAGGCGCGCTGATGCCGCGGCGCACCGACCTCGAGACGATCCTGATCATCGGCAGCGGGCCGATCGTCATCGGTCAGGCCTGCGAGTTCGACTACTCGGGCACGCAGGCGTGCCGCGTGCTGCGGTCCGAGGGCTACCGCATCGTGCTGGCGAACTCGAACCCGGCGACGATCATGACCGACCCGGAGTTCGCCGACCGCACCTACATCGAGCCGCTCACGCCCGAGGTGCTGACGAAGATCATCGAGCGCGAGCGGCCCGACGCGGTGCTGCCGACGCTCGGCGGCCAGACCGCGCTGAACCTCGCGATGGCGCTCGCCGAGCGGGGCGTCGTCGGCGACGGCGGGGTCGAGCTCATCGGTGCGAACGCCGAGGCGATCGCGACGGCAGAGGACCGCGAGCGGTTCAAGCAGGCGATGATCGAGATCGGCCTGTCGGTCCCGGCGTCGGGGACGGCGCGCTCCCTCGACGAGGCGCTGAGCGTCGTCGAGCGCATCGGGCTTGCCGGTCATCGTGCGGCCCGCGTACATCCTCGGTGGCCGCGGCACCGGGATCGCGGCGACGCCGACGGAGTTCGCCGCGATCGCGGCCGCCGGTCTCGACGCGAGCCCGATCAGCGAGATCCTCATCGAGCGCTCGATCGTCGGTTGGAAGGAGTTCGAGCTCGAGGTCATGCGCGACCGCGCCGACAACTGCGTCGTCGTGTGCTCGATCGAGAACTTCGACCCCATGGGCGTGCACACCGGCGACTCGATCACGGTTGCGCCCGCACAGACGCTGTCCGACGTCGAGTACCAGCACGATGCGCGACGCCGCGTTCGCGTGCATCCGCCGCGTGGGCGTCGAGACCGGCGGCAGCAACATCCAGTTCGCGGTCGAGCCGACGAACGGCGACATGGTCGTCATCGAGATGAACCCGCGCGTGAGCCGCTCGTCTGCGCTCGCGTCGAAGGCCACGGGCTTCCCGATCGCGAAGATCGCGGCTCGTCTCGCGGTCGGCTACACGCTCGACGAGATCCCGAACGACATCACCCGCAAGACGCCGGCGAGCTTCGAGCCGACGATCGACTACGTCGTGACGAAGGTGCCGCGGTGGGCGTTCGAGAAGCTGCCGGGCACGAGCGGCGTGCTCGGCACGCAGATGCAGTCGGTCGGCGAGGCGATGGCGATCGGCCGCACGTTCGCCGAGTCGCTGCAGAAGGGCTTCCGCTCACTCGAGACCGGCCGGCTCGGACTCAACGCCGATCCCGGCGAGACCGCGTACGACGCGATGGACCTCGACGACCTCGTCGCGCGGAGCGCGGTGCCGACGCCCGACCGGCCCGTTCCACGCTCGAGGCGGCCCTGCGCCGAGGCGCGTCGGTCGAGCGGCTCGCCGAGGCGACCGGCATCGATCCGTGGTTCCTCGACCAGATCGCCCGCATCACCGACGAGCGGGCTCGCCTCGAAGCGACTCGGCCTCGCGGGAATGGATCGCCGGGCGTGGCGGCGAGCGAAGCGCCTCGGCTTCTCCGACGGCCAGCTCGGCTACCTGTTCGGCGTCGACGAGGGCGAGGTGCGCGCCGCCCGCCTCGACCACGGGCGTCGCAGTCACGTTCAAGACCGTCGACACGTGCGGCGCCGAGTTCGAGGCGAGCACGCCGTACCACTACGGCACCTACGAGGACGAGGACGAGGTGCGCGCCGCCGAGCGCGCCGCGCATCCTGATCCTCGGATCGGGGCCGAACCGCATCGGTCAGGGCATCGAGTTCGACTACTGCTGCGTGCACGCGTCGTTCGTGCTGCGGGACGCCGGCTACGAGACCGTGATGGTCAACTGCAACCCCGAGACGGTGTCGACCGACTACGACACGAGCGACCGCCTCTACTTCGAGCCGCTCACCCGCGAGGACGTGCTCAACGTCATCGAGGCCGAGCAGCCGATCGGCGTGATCGTGGCGCTCGGCGGGCAGACGCCGTTGAAGCTCGCGGGCGTGCTGCCGCCGTGGCCTCGTGATGGGGACGAGCCCCGAGTCGATCGACCGCGCCGAGGACCGCGAGCAGTGGAACGCGCTGTGCGCGCACCTCGAGATCCCGCAGCCTGCGGGCGGCACGGCGACCTCGATCGACGCCGCGCTCGCCGTCGCGGCGCGGGTCGGCTATCCCGTGCTCGTCCGCCCGTCCTATGTGCTGGGCGGCCGGGCGATGCAGATCGTCTACGACGACGACGAGCTCGCACGGCGCGATGGCCGAGCTGGCCGACGAAGGGAGCCTCGGGCGCGAGGGAGGCCTCTCGGCCGAGCGACCCGTGCTCATCGACCGGTTCCTCGAGGACGCCGTCGAGGTCGATGTCGACGCGATCCGCGACGCGACCGGCGAGGTGCTGATCGGCGGCGTGATGGAGCACGTCGAGGAGGCCGGCGTCCACTCCGGCGACTCCGCGTGCGCGCTGCCGCCGCCTTCGCTGAGCGCGAGCGTGATCGAGGTGATCGAGCAGCTACACGCGGGCGATCGCGAGCGCGCTCGACGTCCGGGGCCTCATCAACGTCCAGTACGCGGTGAAGGCCGGGCAGGTGTTCGTGCTCGAGGCGAACCCGCGGGCGAGCCGCACGGTGCCGTTCGTCGCCAAGGCGACCGGCGTGCCGCTCGCGAAGGTCGCGACCCGGGTGATGGTCGGCGCGACGCTCGCCGAGCTGCGCGAAGAGGGTCTGCTTGCGGCCGCCGACCGCGTCGGGCCACACGAGCGTGAAGGAGGCCGTGCTTCCGTTCAACCGCTTCCCGGGCGTCGACACCGTGCTCGGCCCGGAGATGCGCTCGACCGGCGAGGTCATGGGCATCGACCGCTCGTTCGGCCTCGCGTTCGCGAAGAGCCAGATCAGCGCGGGCAACCCGTTGCCGTCGTCGGGAACGATCTTCATGTCGCTCGCCGACCGCGACAAGGCCGCGGGACTCGAAGCCGCCCGCCGCTTCGTCGAGCTCGGGCTTCTCGATCGTCGCGACGTCGGGAACGGCCGCGCATCTCGAGGCGAACCGTGTGCCGGTCACCACGGTCGTCGCGAAGGTGGGCGAGGGCACCGGTCAAGACGCGGTCGACCTGATCTCGTCGGGCAAGGTCGACCTCGTCGTCAACTCGCCGCGGGGTCGCGGTGCCCGGGCCGACGGCTCGCACATCCGCGCGGCGGCGAACGTGCACCGCGTCCCGTGTCTCACGACGGTGGCGGCCGCGCTCGCCGCCGCGAACGGGATGACCGAGTGGGTCGCGACCGACCTCCGGGTCAGGTCGCTGCAAGAGCACCACGAGGGCAGCGGCGACCAGCTGGCGCTTGCCGATCTGATGACGCGGTCGATCTGACCACGGCGGATCGGGTCGGTCGAGCTGCCGAACCCCGTGATGACCGCGTCGGGCACGTCGGGCCACGGCGACGAGCTCGGCCGCTACTTCGCCGCTCTCCGAGCTCGGTGCGGTCGTCGTGAAGTCGCTCGCCGCATTCGAGTGGACGGGCAACCCAGCGCCGCGGCTGCACCCGGTGACGGGCGGGATGCTCAACAGCGTCGGCCTGCAGGGTCCGGGCGTCGCGGCGTGGCTGCGCGACGACCTTCCGAAGCTCGAGCGCACAGGAGCACGCGTCGTCGCGAGCATCTGGGGCCGCACGTCGACGACTACGCGCACGGCGGCGAAGCATGCTCGCCGACGCGCCTGACGTCGGTCGTCGCCGTCGAGGTGAACCTGAGCTGTCCGAACCTCGACGGGGGCGCGCATCTCTTCGCGCACTCGCCGCAGGCGACCGCCGACGCGCTCGCCGCGGCCGCTCGCCTGCGAGCGGCCCGTCTGGGCGAAGCTGAGCCCGAACACCGACCAGCTGGTCGCGGTCGCCCGTGCCGCACGACGACGCCGGCGCCGACGCGGTCACCCTGATCAACACGGTCATGGGGATGGTCGATCGACGTCGAGCGGCGCCGAGCCGGCGCTCGGCGGCGGCGGGGGCGGGCTGTCCGGCCGCGCCATCCATCCGGTGGCCGTGCGGGCGGTGTTCGACGTCCACGCCGCGCTGCCCGACCTCCCGATCGTCGGGGTCGGGGGCGTCGCCACCGCGGAGCCGACGCGGTCGAGCTGATGATGGCGGGCGCGTCGGCGGTGCAGGTGGGCACGGCGACGTTCGCCGACCCGAAGGCTCCGCGTTCTGTGCTGCAAGGGCTGAGAGACTGGTGCGAACGGCACGCGATCGGTGCCGTCGCCGACATCGTGGGAGCTGCGCATGAAGACCGATGAGCATCGCGACCGCAGCAGGTCGCGACGCGCGACCGGCTCGCGCTCGCGCTCGACGTCGACGACCTCGTCGAGGCGATCCGCCTCGCGCGGATGCTGCGGCCGTGGTTCGGCACGGCGAAGGTCGGACTCGAGCTCTTCAGCGCCTCCGGTCCCGAGGCGATCGGCGCGTTCGCCGAGCCTCGGCTACCGCGTGTTCCTCGACCTGAAGATGCACGACATCCCGACGACCGTGCACCGCGCCGCGCGAGTCGTCGGTGCGTTCGGCGTCGACTACCTCACGTTGCACGCGCAAGGGGGTGTCGCGATGCTGCGCGCTGGAGTCGAAGGGCTCGCCGAGGGCGCCGAACGGCGCCGGTCTCCGGCCACGCCGACCGCGCTCGCGGTCACGATCCTCACGAGCGACGATGGCGCGCCCGAGCACATCCTCCCGAAGCGCGTCGGCGCGGCAGTCGAGAGCGGTTGCGGCGGCATCGTGTGCGCGGCGAGCGACGTGCGTGACGCCGCCCTGTTCGCGCCGCGGCTCACCATCGTCGTGCCGGGCATCCGTCCGGAGGGCGTCGCCCACCACGATCAGGCTCGGGCCGCGACGCCCCGCGAAGCGCTCGATGCGGGCGCCGATCTGCTCGTCATCGGACGCGCGGTGACGGAAGCGTCAGATCCGTGCTGCCGCGGCGGAGAGCCCTGGTCGCTCCATCGCCTGAACGCTGGATTTCTTCGGCGAATTCGGGCCTCTGACGCCGTCAGCGCCAAGAGAACCAGCTCGGGTCCGGCCCAGAAAGCCCCGCGCTAGGGTGCCGCCCATGCCGAATCCTCCCCCCCTCTCTGCCGATCAGCGAGCGGCCGCCCTGAAGAAGGCGGCCGAGGTCCGCACCCTGCGGGCCGAGCTCAAGGAGAAGCTCAAGATGGGCTCGGTCACCCTTCCCGAGGTGCTCGCACAGGCCAAGGGCGACGACGTCGTGGGCAAGCTGAAGGTCCTCGCGCTGCTCGAGTCGCTGCCAGGCGTGGGCAAGGTGCAGGCCCGGCGGATCATGGAAGAGATCGGGATCAGCGAGTCCCGCCGGGTCGCCGGTCTCGGCGCCCAGCAGCGAGAGGCGTTGCTCGCGCATCCGAAGCTGCAGCCCTCTGAGTCTTGATCTGATCGAGTCCTGACCTGATCTTCGTCGTCTCCGGCCCGGGTGGCGTCGGCAAGGGGACGCTGGTCGCAGAGCTCCTGCGGCGCGAGCCGGATCTCTGGCTCAGCCGCTCGTGGACGACGCGGCCGCGCCGTCCGGGTGAGTCGCCGACGCGTACGTCTTCGTCGATCGCGCCGCGTTCGAAGCAGCGCATCGAGGCCGGCGGCTTCCTCGAGTGGACCGACTTCCTCGGCAACTACTACGGCACGCCGACCCCGGAGGCGCCGACCGGCGCGCGACGTCGTGCTCGAGATCGAGCTGCACGGCGCGCAGCAGGTGCGCGCGCAAGCATCCCGACGCGATCGTCATCTTCGTGATGCCGCCGTCGCGTGAGGAGCAGCAGCGGCGACTGCGCGCGCGGGGCGATCCGGAGGACAAGGTCGCGAAGCGGCTCAAGAAGGCCGAGGAGGAGGAGCCGATCGGGCTCGCGCTCGCCGACCACGTCATCGTGAACGACGAGATCGACCGCGCGGTCACGGAGATGCAGGCCGTGATCGCGTCGCACCCGCGCACGCCGTGACCTACGTCGCCGCCGAGCCGCCTCGGCCTCGGCACCGCGCCGCTCGGCAACCTGTACGCCGAGGTCAGCGACGAGGACGCGGCGGCGACCGTCGACGCGGCGTGGGCCGCGGGCATCCGCGTCTTCGACACCGCGCCGCTCTACGGGCACGGCCTCGCCGAGCGCCGGCTCGGGCGCCGCGCTCTCGCCGTGCACCCGCGCGACGAGTACGTGCTGTCGACGAAGGTCGGCCGGCTGCTGCGGCCGGGCGCGCCCGACGGTCCCGACGGCTTCGTTCGTCACCGTGCCGACGAGGTGCCGCGGTTCGACTTCTCGGCCGACGGAGTGCGCCGGTCGCTCGACGAGAGCCTCGAGCGGCTGGGCGTCGACCGTGTCGACGTCGTGCTCATCCACGATCCCGACGCCCACCTCGAGCAGGCGATCACCGAGGCCGCGCCCGCGCTCGACAGCGCTCCGCGACGAGGGCGTGGTCCGCGCGATCGGCTTCGGCATGAACTACGTCGCGCCGCTGCTGCGAGGCCGTCGAGCGCTGCGACCTCGACGTGATCCTCGTCGCGGGCCGATACACGCTGCTCGACCAGTCCGCGCTCGACTCCGGCCTGCTCGACGCGGTGCGCCGAGCGCGGGGTCGACGTCATGGCCGGGCGGCGTGTTCAACAGCGGTGTGCTCGCGGCGCCGAACCCGGAGTCGACGTTCGACTACCTGCCGGTCGCGCACGACCGGCTCGCAGCAGGCGGCGCGCGATCGCACGACGTCTGCGAGCGGCATGGCACGTCGCTCCCGGCGGCGGCGCTGCAGTTCGTCGCTCGACCAGCCCGCGGATCGCGCACGGTGCTGATCGGCGCGCGCAACGCCAGCGAGATCGCCGACGACGTCGAGCTCGCTCGCAGCCCGATCCCCGATGCGCTCTGGGCTGACCTCGGCGCGGACGGCCTGGTCCCCGACCGCTGAGACGTCCGAGACCTAGCCTCGGCTGCTACCCTGAAGTTCCGAATCGGCTGCTCAGGAGCTCGGAATGGCGCGTCCCCACGACACGATGATGAACCCGGCGATCGAGTCACTGCTCGACCGCTCCGACTCCAAGTTCACCCTCGTGACGCTGGCGGCCAAGCGGGCACGGCAGATCAACTCCTACTTCAACCAGCTCGGCGACGGCCTCGGCGCGATCGTGCCCGCCGCAGGTCGCGTCGGTGTCGCGCAAGCCGCTCTCGATCGCCTTCGAGGAGATCTCGGCCGACAAGATCACCTACGTGCGTCCCGAGCCCGGCGAAGACGGCGAAGAGGGCGAAGACGCCGACCTGGCCGCTGTCCCGAGCCGATCGCCGAGGCGCGGCCGACGAGGAAGCAACCGAGTAGACCCATGGCGGGCCTGACCGGGCGCCGCATCGTCCTCGGAGTCACCGGCGGCATCGCCGCCTACAAGGCCGTCGAGGTGTGCCGCCGGCTCGTCGATCTCGGTGCGCACGTCGTGCCGATCATGACGCGCGACGCGCACCGGTTCGTGGGCGAGACCACCTTCTCCGCGCTCGCGTCCGAGCCCGTGCACACGTCGCTCTGGGACGACGGCGATCCGATCCCGCACACGCGCCTCGGACAGGCCGCCGACCTCGTCGTCGTCGCGCCCGCCACCGCGCGCTTCCTCGCCGCGTACGCGGCCGGCCTCTCCGGCGACCTGCTCACCGCGGTCGTGATCGCGACGCGCGCGCCGGTGGTCGTCTGCCCGGCGATGCACACCGAGATGTGGGAGCACGCGTCGGTGCAGGAGAACCTCGCGACGCTGCGCCGCCGCGGCGTGCACGTCGTCGAGCCCGAGTCGCGGCCGGCTCGCCGGAGGCGACATCGGCTCGGGCCGGCTCGCGAGCCCCGAGATCGATCGTCGAGTGCGTCGCAGCGCGTGCTCGCGCCGCAGGACATGGCCGGGCTGCGGGTGCTCGTCACCGCCGGCGGCACGCGCGAGCCGATCGACGCGGTGCGGGTCATCGCGAACCGGTCGTCGGGCAAGCAGGGTCACGCGCTCGCGTTCGAGGCCGCGGCACGAGGGGCGTCGGTGACCGTCGTGACGACGGTGCCGCGGGCAGTGCCCGCGGGTGCCGAGGTCGTCGTCGGTCGAGACGGCGGCCGAGATGGAAGCCGCGGTGATGGCGCGGGCGGCGACGGCCGACGTCGTCGTCATGGCCGCCGCGGTCGCCGACTTCCGGCCGAAGGCCGCGGTCGACCACAAGATCAAGAAGGACGGCGGGCCGCCCGAGATCATCCTCGAGCCGACGCCCGACATCCTCGCCGCGCCTCGGCGCCGCGAAACGTCCGGGCAGACCCTCGTCGGCTTCGCGGCCGAGACCGAGGCCCTCCGGGAGAACGCCGAGAGGCAAGCTCCGCCGCAAGCACCTCGATCTCATCGTCGCCAACGACGTCTCCGCTCCCGGGGCCGGGTTCGAGCACGACACCAACGAGGTCGTGATCCTCGGCGAGGGGATCGAGCAGAATGTCAGCCTGACTGACAAACGTGCCGTGGCGGCGGCGGTGTTCGACGCGGTCGTCGCCCTGCGAGCACGTCCGTAGAGACCCAGGAGAGCAACGCCGTGAGCCGCTGGACCTTCACCTCCGAGTCCGTGACGGAGGGCCATCCCGACAAGATGGCCGACCAGATCTCGGACGCCGTCCTCGACTCGATCCTCGCCGAGGACCCCATGGGGCGAGTCGCGTGCGAGACGTTGCTCACGACGGGCCTGTGCATCGTCGCCGGTGAGATCACCACCGAGGCCTACGTCGACATCCCGAACCTGGTGCGCGACACGATCCGCGGCATCGGCTACGACCGCGAGTCGTTCGGCTTCGACGGCAACACGTGCGGCGTCATGGTGTCGATCGACCCGCAGTCGCCGAACATCGCACAGGGCGTCGACGCGTCGGCCGAGAGCGCGGACGGGCAAGAGCGGCGAGGACATCCTCAACAGCCAGGGCGCCGGCGACCAGGGGATGATGTTCGGCTACGCGTGCGACGAGACCGACGATCTCATGCCGCTGCCGATCTGGCTCGCGCACCGCCTGGCGCATCGCCTCTCCGAGGTGCGCAAGGCCGGCATCCTCCCGTACCTCCGCCCGGACGGGAAGACGCAGGTCACGTTCGACTACGAAGACGGCAGGCCCGTCACGCTGAAGACCGTGCTGATCTCGACGCAGCACGCGCCGAACCTCGATCCCGAGACGCTCATCAAGCCGGACCTCAAGGAGCACGTGATCCACCCGCTGCTGCCGCCGCAGTTCGCCGACGACGGCTTCGACGTGCTCGTGAACCCGACTGGCACGTTCGAGCTCGGCGGCCCGCACGCCGACACCGGGCTCACCGGGCGCAAGATCATCGTCGACACGTACGGCGGCATGGCTCGTCATGGTGGCGGTGCGTTCTCCGGCAAGGACCCGTCGAAGGTCGACCGCTCGGCCGCGTACGCGGCCCGCTGGGTCGCGAAGCACGTCGTCGCCGCGGGCGCCGCGAAGCGCTGTGAGATCCAGGTCGCGTACGCGATCGGCGTCGCCCGTCCCGTGTCGATCATGGTCGAGACGTTCGGCACCGAGCAGGTCGATCCGGCGCAGCATCAGCGACCGCGGTCGACGAGGTCTTCGACCTGCGTCCCGCGGCGATCATCCGCGACCTCGACCTGCGTCGCCCGATCTACCGACGCACGGCCGCGTACGGCCACTTCGGTCGGGCCGAGAAGGAGTTCACCTGGGAGCACCCGACCCGGCTGGACGACATGCGCAGCGCGCTTGGCTTGTAGCGCGCGAGCCCGACGCGGACTCATCGTCCGGGTCCTGCCGGACGGCCCCATCGACAAGGCGTTCGACTACCTCGTGCCCGAGCGGCTGCGCGCGCTCGCCGTCGTCGGCGCGCAGGTGCGCGTGCCCGTTGCACGGTCGCCGGGTGAGCGGCTGGATCGTCGAGGTCGACGTCGCGCCGCCGCGCGGGCGTCAACGCTCGCCGAGGTGATCGCGGTGCGCGGCATCGGGTCCGCCTGCCGGACGTCGTCGCGCTCGCGTCGTGGGCCGCGCATCGATGGGCCGGTCGCATGGCGTCGCTGCTCACCGCGGCGTCGCCTCCCGTCGCTCGTGTCGCGGCTCCCGCCCGCGTTGATGGGCACGGTGCCCGTGGGTGGCGGAGTTGCCGACCTCCCGCCCGAAGCGCTGGAACGTGCCGGGTGCGGTCGTGCGCCTGCCACCGCCGACCGACCACCTTCCGCTCGTGCTCGCCGCAGCCCGTCTCGGTCCCGCCCTCGTCGTCACTCCGTCCGTCGGGATGGCCCGCGGCCTCGCCGGCCGGGTCCGGCGGGCGGGCGTCGGCGTCGGCGCTGATGCCTCGCGACTGGGCGCAAGCGATGGCGGGCGCGGGCGTGACGATCGGAGCGCGGAGCGCGGCGTGGGCGCCGGTCCGCGACCTCGCGGTGATCGTCGTGATCGACGAGCACGACGAGGGCCTGCAAGGAGGAGCGCGTGCCCGACGTGGCATGCACGCGACGTCGCGATCGAGCGTGGACGTCGAGCCGGCGTGCCGGTCGTGCTCGTCTCGCCGTGCCCGAGCCTCGAGGCGCTCGCGTGGGGGCCGCTGGTCGCCCCCAGTCGCAACGCAGAGCGCCAAGGGCTGGCCCGCGCTCGAGGTCGTCGACATGCGCAAGGCGCGCGACCCCGTGCGCACCGGGCTCTACTCGGACGCGCTCGTGCGGCTGTTCGCGTTCGCGACGCTCGCGTGGTGTGCGTGCTCAACCGCACGGGCCGGGCTCGACTGCTCGCCTGCGCGGCGTGTGGTGAGCTCGCCGACGTGCGAGCGGTGCGGTGCCGCGGTCGTGCAGCCCACGGCCGAACTCGAGTGCCCGCGGTGCGGCACCGTGCGTCCGCCGGTGTGCCTGCGCTGCCACTCGACTCGGTTCAAGAACCTTCGTGCCGGCGTGACCCGGGTGCGTGAGGAGCTGGAGGCGCTCGCGGGCGAGGCGGTCGTCGACGTGACGGCGGACGCACGGCGACGAGCTGCTCCCGCACTCGTGTCTACGTCGGGACCGAGGCGGCGCTGCACCGCGTCGACGAGGCCGACGCGGTCGCGTTCCTCGACTTCGACCAGGAGCTGCTGGCGCCGCGCTACCGCGCGGCCGAGGAGGCGTTCGCCCTGCTGGCTCGCGCGGCTGCCCGGCTGGTCGGTGGCCGCCGCGCCGGGATCGCGGGTCCTCGTGCAGACCCGCGTGCCCGAACCACGAGGTGATCGATGCGGCGCTCCACGCCGATCCCGGCTCGGGTCACCGCCGCGGAGGCGCAGCGCCGCGCCGACCTGCGGTTCCCGCCGGTCGCCGCGATGGCCGCGGTCTCCGGTCCGGGCGCGGCCGAGCTCGATCGCCGCGCTGGGCTCGCCGCTCGGCGTCGAGGTGATGGGTCCCGCAAAGGGCACGTGGCTCGTCCGAGCCGCGATCGCACGACGCGCTGGCCGACGCGCTCGCGCGCACGCCTCGTCCGACCGGCGCGCGTGCGCATCGAGGTCGACCCGCTGCGGGTGCTAGCGGAAGCTGCGGCCGTTAGCCTGGGGCCATGGCTCCGTACGCGATCCGGATCTTCGGCGACCCGGTGCTGAAGCAGCGTGCTGCCGAGGTCACCGAGATCGACGGCCGGCTCGCTCGCCTCGCCGAGGACATGCTGACCACGATGTACGACGCGCCCGGCCTCGGGCTGGCCGCGCCGCAGGTCGGCGTGCAGAAGCGCTTCTTCGTCTACGACATCGGCGAGGGTCCCCGCACGCTCATCAACCCGGTCATCAAGGAGTCGCGCGGCGAGTGGGTGCTACGACGAGGGCTGCCTCTCGGTGCCGGGCCTGTCGTTCGAGATCATCCGCCCGAAGGAGATCCACCTCGTCGGCGTCGACCTCGACGGCAACGACGTGTCGTTCGAAGCCGACGAGCTGCTCGCCCGCCTCTTCCAGCACGAGCTCGACCACCTCGACGGCGTGCTGCTCCTCGAGCACCTCGACGAGGACCAGCGCAAGGCGGCGCTGAAGGAGCTGCGGCGTCGCTCCGTCCAGGACCTCGACACGCCGCCGGAGCACCGGCCCGGCCTCTAGCCGCCGGGCCCGGCCTGTGCCCGACGTCCCCGGTCGTTTCCCCGCCGCCTGGCCTTCCTCGGCACGCCCGCGGTCGCCGCAGGCACGTTGCGAGCGCTGGTCGATGCCGGCTTCGAGGTGCCCATCGTCGTCACCCGGGCCGACAAGCGCCGGTCGCGCGGCGGCGGTGCCGACCCGAGCCCGGTGAAGGTCGCGGCGCTCGAGCTCGGGCTGCCGGTCACCAGCAAGGTCGACGACGTGCTCGACGCCGCGTCGACCTCGGAGTGGTCGTCGCGTTCGGTCAGCTCATCAAGCCCCACGTGCTCGACGCGGTGCCGATGGTCAACGTGCACTTCTCGCTGCTGCCGCGGTGGCGCGGCGCCGCGCCGGTCGAGCGGGCGATCCTCGCCGGCGACACGCGAGACCGGCGTCTGCCTCATGCAGCTCGAGGAGGGGCTCGACACCGGCCCGGTGTTCGCGTGTGAGCGGCGTCCCGATCGCGATGCGCGAGCGACTGCCGACGAGCTGCGGTGCCGAGCTCGGCGCCGGTCGGGCACCCGCCTGCTCGTCGACCAGCTCACGAGCGGGCTCGGCGCTGCCGACGCCGCAGGAGGGTGAGCCGACGTACGCCGCGAAGATCGAGCCCAGCCGACCTCGAGATCGACTGGAGCCGGCCCGCGGTCGAGATCGACCGGGTCGTGCGCGTCGGGTCGCGCGTGGACGACGTTCCGGGGCAACCGGCTGCTGGTGCTCGACGGCCGCCCGATCGCCGGCACGCCGGGCGCGCCCGGCACGCTGCTCGCCGGGCGTCGATGTCGGCACGGGCGCCGGGCGGCTTCGCGCTCGGCGCCGTGCAACCCGAGGGACGCAAGGCCGTCGGACGCACGCTGCGTGGAGGAACGGCGCGCGCGTCGAGCCCGGCGAGCGCCTCGGTTCGTGACCGACGCTCGCCGACTGGGCTGTCGCGCTCGATGCCCTCGTGCACATCGAGCGCGACGGTGCCTACGCGAACCTCGCGCTTCCCGCGGCTGCTGAGTCGCGAGCGACCTCTCGGACCGCGACCGCGCCTTCGCCACCGAGCTCGTCTACGGCACGTTGCGGATGCGGCGCGCGTGCGACTGGCTGGTCGATCGATTCGTCTCGAAGCCCCCCGACCTGCCGGTGCGCACTGCCCTGCGTCTCGGCGCCTACCAGCTCGCCTTCATGGGCACGCCGCCGCACGCGGCGGTCGACGCGACCGTCCGTGTCGCTCCGGCGTACGCGCGGGCCTTCGTCAACGCAGTCCTGCGGAAGGTCGCGTCAGCACCGTTCGACCTTCCCGACGATGCGACCCGACTGAGCTATCCGGACTGGATCGTCGAGCGGCTCATCACTGACCTCGGTCGCGACGACGGCCTTGCCGCGCTCGAGCACATGAACCGTGCGCCCCGCGTCCGGACGCGTGACGACGGCTACATCCAGGACGAGGCATCCGAGTGGATCGCCGACCTCGTCGACGCGCACGCCGGGGATGCGCGTCGCCGACGTCTGCGCGGCGCCCGGCGGCAAGGCGACGCGCATGGCGGCGACGGGCGCGTTCGTCGCGGCGTCGGACCTACGCGAGGCACGGGTGCGCACGATGGCCGCGAACGTCGCCGGGCTCGAATCCGACGCGCGCCTCCTCGTCGCCGATGCGCGGAGGCCGCCGTACCGCGACGAGACGTTCGATCGAGTGCTCGTGGACGCGCCGTGTTCGGGCTTGGGCGTGCTGCGCCGGCGCCCCGACGCGCGCTGGCGCGCGCAGCCCGAGGATGTCGAACGCCTCGCCGCGCTCCAGGCTCGGCTCGTCGATGCCGCGGTGACGCTCGTCGCACCGGGAGGCGTCCTCGTCTACGGCGTGTGCACGCTCACGGTGGCCGAGACGCTCGGCATCGACGAGCATCTCGCGCACGTCCGTCCCGAGCTCGATCCGCTCGACCCGCCCGGCCCGCCGTGGCGCCTTCACGGGCGCGGCGGCCTCGTGCTGCCCCAGGACGCGGGCACCGACGGCATGTTCGTGCTGCGCCTACGCCGACCCTGACACACTCGTGCTGTGCCGAGCTCCGGTGAAGGTCTCCACGCGAAGGTGCTCACCGTGTCCGACGGGGTGATCGCGGGCACGAGGGAGGACCGTTCCGGACAGGCCCTCGTCGAACGCCTCACTGCCGAGGGATACTCGGTCGTCGATCATCGGGTGTGCGAGGACGGCCGTGTTGCAGTCGCGGCGACGTTGCGAGCTGATGGCGACCCGGTTCCCCGGGCTGGTCGTGACGACCGGCGGCACCGGCTTCACCTCGCGGGACGAGACTCCTGAAGGCACGAAGGACGTCCTCGACCGAGAGGCTCCCGGCCTGGCCGAGGCGATGCGGCTCGTGAGCCCGCTCGGCCGGCTTTCGAGAGCGCTCGCGGGCACGCGCGGCCAGACGCTCATCCTCAACACCCCCGGCTCACCTTCGGGCGCCGTCGAGTGCCTCGAAGCCGTGCTCGACGTGCTTCCCCACGCGTTGAAGCTGCTGATCGGAGAGCCCACGAGCCACTGAGCCCGGGAGCGGTTGAGGTGGCCCGCCGCCAGCCCCAGGAACGGTCGTTTTGTCTCCGAGCGTTGCCAGCGCGACCAGCCCGTGCGTACACTCCCATCAGGAAGAGCACGTCACAACCGAACGAATGCCACCCCTCGCGGGGTATGGGTGTGAGTCCCGACCGGCGGTGAGAGCCCGCGAACCTCTGGCCTTCGGGCCTCAGGCCGACCTGGTGGAATCCCAGGGCCGACGGTGTTCCGTCCGGCGTACTCGTGCAGTTGCTCGGGCACGCAGGCCGGTGAGTCCGGATGGGAGCGAGGGAGCGGCGCGCCGACCGGCGCGCGCCGGCCGTCGTGTCCGCGTCCTCGTGAACCGATTCGACGAACACCGATTCGAACACGATCAAACGAGGCGACGCCGTGGGCGCGAGATCGAGCGACGAGCAGCTGATGGAGCGAGCCATCGTCCTCGCCGCGAGCGCCCGGACCCGCACCTCACCGAATCCGTGGGTCGGCTGCGTCGTCGAAGCGGCGGACGGCACGACGTTCGAGGGCGCGACCGAGCCGCCCGGCGGTCCCCACGCCGAGGTCGTCGCCCTGCGCGCCGCCGGCGACCGCAGCCCGGGGCGCCACCCTCGTCTCCACGCTCGAGCCGTGTTCGCATCACGGGCGCACCCCGCCGTGCGTCGATGCGATCGTCGAAGCCGGGTGTCGCGCGCGTCGTCGTCGGCATCGAGGACCCCGACCCGAACGTGCGACGGGCGCGGCATCGCGCAGCTGCGCGGCGCGGCATCGAGGTCGCACCGGGGTCTGCGCCGACCAGGTCACGACCGCAGCTCGCGCCCTACCTCAAGCACCGGCGCACCGGTCGTCCCTACGTCGTGCTCAAGCTCGCGGCGACGCTCGACGGCCGCACGGCGGCGCCCGACGGCACGAGCCAGTGGATCACGGGCGAGCCGGCGCGCGCGCGACGCGCACCGCCTGCGGGCCGAGAGCGACGCGGTGATCGTCGGCGCGGGCACGGTGCGGGCCGACGACCCGTCGCTCACGGTCCGCCACGTCGAGGGCCGCGACCCGCTGCGGGTCGTCCTCGGCCGCGCGCCCGAGCAGCGCGAAGGTGCATCCCGCGCTCGAGCTGCAGGGCGATCTCGACGATGTGCTCGACGAGCTCGGCGGCAGGGAGTCGTGCAGGCGATGGTCGAGGGCGGTGCCACCGTCGCCGCTGCGTTCCACCGCGCGGGCCTCGTCGATCGCTACGTGCTGTACCTCGCGCCCGCGCTGTTCGGAGGAGACGACGCCCGCGCCCTGTTCAGCGGGCCGGGCGCGCCAGACGCATCGACGACGTGTGGCGGGGACGGCTCGTCTCCGTCGACCGCGTCGGCGACGACCTGCGACTCGAGCTCGAACCCAGACAGCTCGAACCCCGAGAGATGGAGCCAGCCTGATGTTCACCGGCATCGTCGAAGAGCTCGGCCACGTCATCAGTCGTGAGGGCGGGCCGTCTCCGCATCGGCGCCCGCACCGTGCTCGAGGGCGCGCGCATCGGCGACTCCACCGTCGGTGAACGGATGCTGCCTCACGGTCGTGGCTCTCGGCGACGGCTGGTGGGAAGCCGACGTCACCGACGAGACCTTCGACCGCACGAACCTCGGCGACCTGCAGCCCGGCGACCCGGTGAACCTCGAGCGGCCGGTGCGGCTCGAGGACCGGCTCGGTGGCCATCTCGTGCAGGGCCACGTCGACGGCGTCGGCACGATCGTCGAGCCCGCGCCCGACCTGCGGGTCACGGCGCCCGCAGCCCTGCTTCCGCTACTCGTCGAGAAGGGCTCGATCACCGTCGACGGCATCAGCCTCACCGTCGTCGAGCCGACCGCGGACGGCTTCACCGTGGCCGTCATCCCCCACACCGCCGCGGTCACGACGCTCGGCCACAAGGGCGTCGGTGCCCGCGTGAACCTCGAGGTCGACGTGATCGCGAAGTACGTCGAGCGACTGCTCGACGCTCGTGCCAGGACCGACATAGAGACAGAGCCATGACGAGGACACAGTCATGACACAGCGCAGCGCGTTGTTCGCTTCGATCGAGGACGCGGTCGCGGCCATCGGTCGCGGCGAGGTCGTCGTCGTCGTCGACGACGAGGACCGGGAGAACGAAGGCGACCTCATCATGGCGGCCGAGTTCGCCACGCCCGAGCGCATCGCGTTCTTCGTGCGCCACACGTCGGGCGTCATCTGCGTGCCGCTGACCGGAGAGCGCTGCGACGAGCTCGGGCTTGCCGCTCATGGTCGAGCACAACACCGAGTCGCACCGCACCGCGTTCACCGACACCGTCGACTACCGCCACGGCACCACGACGGGCATCTCCGCCACGGACCGCGCGCTCACGATCCGTGCGCTGATCGACCCGGCGACCCGTCCCGGCGACCTGGCTCGCCCCGGTCACATCTTCCCGCTGCGCTACCGCCCGGGTGGCGTGCTGAAGCGCGCCGGTCACACCGAGGCGTCGGTCGACCTCGCCCGCCTCGCCGGCCTCTACCCGGCGGGCGTGCTGTGCGAGATCGTGAACGACGACGGATCGATGGCGCGGGTGCCCGACCTCGAACGCTTCTGCGCCGAGCACGGCCTGCTGATGATCTCGATCGCCGACCTCATCCGCTATCGCCGCCGCACCGAGAAGCTCGTGCGCCGCGTGGCCGAGGCCCGCATCCCGACGGAGTGGGGTGACTTCACCTGCGTCGCGTACGAGTCGATCCTCGACGGCGAGACGCACCTCGCCTTCGTGCGCGGCAGACGTGCAGGGCACGGACGACGTGCTCGTCCGCGTGCACAGCGAGTGCCTCACCGGCGACGTCTTCGGCTCGCTGAAGTGCGACTGCGGCCCGCAGCTCGAAGCGGCGATGGAGAAGATCGCCGAGGACGATCAGGGCGTCGTCGTGTACCTCCGCGGCCACGAGGGCCGAGGCATCGGCATCGGGCACAAGATCCGCGCGTACAGCCTGCAGGACCGCGGCCGCGACACCGTCGACGCGAACACCGAGCTCGGGCTCCCGGTCGACAGCCGCGAGTACGGCATCGGCGCGCACATCCTCGTCGACCTCGGTGTCACCGGAATGCGGCTGATGACGAACAACCCCGCGAAGTACGGTGGTCTCGAAGGCTTCGGACTCGAGATCGTCGATCGGGTGCCGCTCAGCGTGCGCCCGAACCCCGAGAACATCCACTACCTGCGCACGAAGCGGGAGCGGATGGGCCACCTGTTGGGCGACCTGGGCGACGGCGCCCTCGGCTCGGAAGGAAACCGATGACCACCTACGAGGGCAAGCTCCGAGGAGACGGCCTGCGGGTCGCGATCGCCTGTGCTCGCTTCAACGACTTCATCACCGATCGGCTGCTCGCCGGCGCCGCGCGACGGCCTGGTCCGCCACGGTGTCGACGAGGCCTCGATCACCGTCGTGTGGGTGCCGGGCGCGTTCGAGCTCCCGCTCGTGGCGAAGCGGCTGGCCGGGTCGGGCGAGTACGACGCCGTGATCACCCTCGGCGCGGTGATCCGCGGTGCAACCGGCCACTACGAGCACGTCGCTGGTCAGGCGGCGGCCGGCATCGCGCGGGCGTCGCTCGACACCGGCGTACCGGTCGTCTTCGGCGTGCTCACCACCGACACGATCGAGCAGGCGATCGAGCGCGCCGGCACGAAGGCGGGCAACAAGGGGTTCGAGGCGGCGTCGACCGCGATCGAGCTCGCCGACCTTCTCCGGCAGCTCCCGAAGGCCGAGTGAAGTACCCACATGCTCCGGATCGTCTTGCCGAAGGGCTCGCTCGAGGCAGCCACCCTCGATCTGTTCGACGCGGCCGACCTGGGCGTCACGCGCTCGTCTGACGTCGACTACCGGGGCTCGATCGACGATCCCCGCATCGACGAGGTGCGCATCCTCCGGCCGCAGGAGATCCCGCTGTACGTGGCCGAGGGGATGTTCGACCTCGGCGTCACCGGTCGCGACTGGATCGAGGAGACCGCCGCCGAGGTCGTCGTCGCTCGGCGAGCTCCGGTACTCGAAGGCCAGCGCGCTGCCAGTGAGGATCGTCGTCGCGGTCGCCGTGGACTCGGGGGTCGAGCGCGTCGAGGACCTGCCCCAGGGGTGCGGGTCGCGACCGAGTACCCGGGGCTCACGCGGCGCTTCTTCGAGAAGAAGGGCATCGACGCCGACATCCGCCTGTCGTACGGCGCCACCGAGGCGAAGGTGCCCGAGATCGCCGACTGCATCGTCGACCTCACCGAGACCGGCCGGGCGTTGAGGGCCGCCGGCCTCAAGGTGATCGACACGATCCTCACTTCACACACCGAGCTGATCGCGAACCCGGCGGCTACGACGATCCCGCGAAGCGTCACGCGATGGGCCAAGTGCACACGCTGCTCGCCGGCGCGCTCGAGGCCCGGGGCCGCGTGCTCCTCAAGCTCAACGTCAGCGAGGAGGCGTTCGAGCGGGTGATCGAGATCCTCCCTTCGATGAAGTCGCCGACGATCTCGAAGCTGTTCGGCGACGACGGGGCTACGCGATCGAGACCGTCGTGCCGAAGGCGCAGATCAACGTCCTGATCCCGATGCTGAAGGACGCGGGAGCAACCGACCTCATCGAGCTGCCGATCTCCAAGATCGTCCACTGAGGCCGGAGCTGGCGATGCCGAGGGGCGCGGTCGTGGAGTTCGACGAGGCCAAGGGCTATGGCGCCGTCGAGGATCGCCGAGACCGGCGCGCGGTACTTCTTCCACTGCACCCAGATCGCCGACGGCACTCGGTCGATCGCGTCGGGAGCGGTGGTCGAGTTCGAGGTCGTCGCCGGCCGTCAGGGTCGGTGGGAAGCGACGGCGCTGCGGCCATGAGCGACGACTGGATGCCGGACGTTGACGCTCGAAGGGCGCCGCCTCGCCGCGCTGCTCGGTGACCAGGCCGCGCTCGACCAGCGGGCTGCAGTCGCGAGCCTCGCCGCGGCCGAGCGCGCGATCGAGGAGGGGCGATTCAACGTCGCGAAGCTCCTCCGTGCTGCCGCCCACTCGAATCGCGTCCGTGCGCTCGAGCTCGAGCGGCTCGCGGCGTCGGGCATGCCGTCCGCCGATCGGCTGCGGGCCGAGCGCGAGCACCAGCACCAAGCGGCGGCTGTGCTCGGCGAGCTCGTGCACGAGGCCGAGCGGGCTGGTGACCGGGCGCTCGCCGAACGGCTGACGCGACTGCTGCACGCCACTCACGAGACGGCGCGGGTGCTCGACGCGGGCGCGACGAGCCTCATGCGCAACCGCGACATCCTCGAGTCAGACGTTGCCCAGTACCTGTTCGTGTGCACGGGTTGCGGCCGCATCGCGGAGGCGGCAACCGGCGAGGCATGTCCGCTGTGCGGCGCGCTGCCGCCCGAGTTCGCGGGCTACTTCCCCTTCTTCATGAAGTCCGACGAGAACCTCGGCCGCCGCCGCCCGAGCGGAGATCGTCGAGATGCTGCGCGGCGATCCCGATCGACTGGCCGAGGCGGTGCGAGACCTCGACGAGGACCTGTTGCTCCGCGAGCCCGGGCGCGGGGGAGTGGTGCATCGTCGAGATCGCGGGCCACATGGTCGACGTCGCGACGATCTTCAACGATCGGCTGCGCGTGCACCTGAACCTCGGGCCCGCTGATCCCGCTGTCGCCGACAAGATCCCGTGGCTCCTCACCCGCGAGCGCAGCTGGCGCGAACACTCGATCGACGAGATCGTCTCGACGTTCCGTCACGAGGTCACGCGGGCGCTCGATCTGCTCGGCGGCCTCGACAGCGAGGGCGCGTGGGGCGAACGGGTGAAGGTGCTCAACGGCCGGGCCACGATCATCGAGCTCGGCACCTGGTTCGCGAACCACGACGCGGCCCACCTTCAGCAGGTTCGGGCGCTCTTGCCGGCCGAGGACGCACCGGTCGCTGGGGCCGCCGAGCCGCTGTCCGAGTGACGGCATCGTTCGAGGATCGGGTCGACGCAGTCCTGCGGCGGCTGCGCCCGGGCGACGTCGTGACCTACGGCGAGGTCGCGGAGGAAGCGGGCAACCCCGGTGGCGGCCCGGGCGGTGGGCCGCCTGCTCGCCACCGTGGACGCCGACTGGCCGTGGTGGCGGGTCGTGACCTCGACCGGTCGTCTCGTTCCGGGGCACGAGGCCGAGCACGCGCGGCGACTCCGAGCCGAGGGGGTCGAGGTCGAGGGCGGGAAGGTGGTGCTCAGCCGCGCGAAGCGGTGACCTGCACGAACACGAGCCGCAGCTGGGACAGGGCGTCGCGCAACGTGGGCTCGGCGTCGCCGAGTCGCCCGGCGAGGCCGTCGACGAGCGCCCCCATCGCGTCGATCGCGAGGGCGGCGGCCGGGAGCGTTCGGCGGCTCCTGGCTGAGGTGGATCGCGGCGAGCTCGTAAAGGCCCATCGCGTGGTTGGCCACGACGACCTCGGGCGGCACCTGGGCCAGCTGGCGGCGGACCTCGTCGATCTCGGCCCGCATCGCCGCCTCGGCCTCGCCTGGGCGGCGGCATCTCGGCCTCGGGCCCGGCGGAGCGCGGTCGCGGCGCGTCTCGGTCTCGGGATCGACCGGGTGTTCGCCCCCGGGTGTCCAAAGGCTGCTCACCTGCGTTACCCTAACGGGACAACTGAACTCGGAAAGCGGGCCGTCCGGAGCGGGCCCCACCCGGCCGCCAGATCGCATGCGATCAAACGGCGCGCCGTGGTCGACCGAAGTGCTCCCGGCACCCCCTCGCGTCCCATTGGGCGCGATGGGAGGGCTCCTGGTGCGTGGGCGTCGGGCTTCCCGATAGCCCCATTCGCGACCGGGAGGACATCCCTTGCCACGGAGTGAGCACCAATAGTCACGCCGGCGACCAACGAGCCTCGGATCAACGACCGCATCCGAGCCCGCGAGGTTCGACTCATCGGACCGGACGGCGCGCAGCTCGGCATCAAGCCGCTGCCCGAGGCACTCCACATCGCCCGCGAGCTCGATCTCGACCTCGTCGAGGTTGCGCCCGACGCCAACCCGCCTGTCTGCAAGGTCCTCGACTACGGCAAGTTCAAGTACGAGGAAGCGCAGCGGGCCAAGGAGTCACGGCGCAAGAGCAGCAGCATCTCGATCAAGGAGATGAAGTACCGACCGAAGATCGGCCAAGGCGACTTCGACACCAAGACCCGCAAGATCGCTGAGTTCCTCGGCGAGGGGCACAAGGTGAAGGTGACGATCATGTTCCGAGGTCGGGAGGTGTACCACCCCGAGCTCGGCATGAAGATCCTGGAGCAAGTCGCCGACCAAGTTGCCGGCGTCGCCAAGATCGAGGCCTCGCCGAAGCTCGACGGCCGAAACATGACGATGGTGCTCGCGCCAGACCGAAAGGCGCAGGCGGCAAAGAAGGAAGCACCGAAAGACACCGCGGCACAAGACACCGCGACCGAAGACACCGCGACCGAGAGGGAAGAGCGGCCGGCTCCACCGGCCGACGAGACGGCAGCGCAGGACACCCCCGCGTAGCCGCCGACCAGGAGACGACGATGCCGAAGATGAAGACCCACCGGGGCGCGGCGAAGCGCTTCAAGAAGACGGGCAGCGGCAAGCTGCTGCGACAGCGGGCGAACCGACAGCACCTGTTCGAGGCGAAGCCCTCGACGCGCACCCGTCGGCTCAAGGGCGAGATCGAGGTCAACTCGAGCGACGCGCCACGCATCAAGCGCCTGCTCGGCGACCGCTAGTTCCCGTCCGTCTTCCTCCCCGCACGCAAAGGAGCGATCAATGGCCAGGGTCAAGCGCGCCGTCGCCAGCAAGAAGCATCGTCGTACCGTCCTCGAGCGGGCCAAGGGCTACTACGGCAACAAGAGCCGCTCATACCGCGCCGCCAACGAGCAGGTCATGCACAGCCTGCAGTACGCGTACCGCGACCGTCGTGCCCGCAAGGGTGACTTCCGGCGCCTCTGGATCCAGCGCATCAACGCTGGATGCCGTCAGCACGGTCTCAGCTACAACCGCTTCATCGACGGCTTGCACACCGCAGGCATCGAGGTCGATCGCAAGGTGCTCGCCGATCTCGCCGTGAGCGATCCGGCGGCGTTCGGTGCGCTCGTCGAGCGCGCGAAGGCTGCGGTCGACGAGAAGGCGGCGAACGCGCAGCAGGCGTCCTGACGCCACTCGGGCCGCGTCATCCGCAGATCCAGCGTCTGCGGCGCCTGGCTCGTGATCGCGCCGCGCGCGAGGAAGAGCACGCGTTCCTGATCGAAGGGCCGACGCTCTTGCGCGACGCCGTGCGTGCGCAGTGGCCGCTCGAAGCGGTGTTCATCGATGATCGCGCCGACCTCGACTTCGGTGGGCTCGAGATGACCCCGGTCGCGCCCGGCGTCCTCGAGCGGGTCGCAACGACCGTCACCCCCCGACCCGTCGTCGCGGTCGGTCGTCAACGGGTGGTCGCGATCGATGACCTTCGCAGCGCCTCATTCGTGGTCGTGCTGGTCGACGTCGCCGACCCGGGCAACGCCGGCACCATCCTGCGCAGTGCTGAAGCCGCGGGAGCCGACGGCGTCGTCGTGTGCGGCGGCGTGGACGTCTTCAATCCAAAGTGCGTGCGGGCGTCCGCGGGCTCGCTCTTCTTCCTTCCGATCGCGCGAGAGCCAGACGCTGTACGGGGCCTCGAGACGATGGCTTCCTGGGGGATGTGCAGGATAGGCACCAGTGCCGCCGCGACCCAGAGCTACGACGCCATCGATCTGCGTGGGCCAGTGGGGCTGGTGTTCGGGAGCGAGGCGCACGGCCTCGCCGCCGAGGTCGAGCGAGTGGTCGACCATGTGGTGTCGATCCCGATCGTGGGGCAGACGGAGTCGCTGAACGTCGCCGGCGCCGCCGCGGTCGCTGTGCTTCGAGGTGGCCCGGCAGCGGCGCGGTCGTCGTGAAACCAGTTCGTCGCCGCAGGCCCCTTTGCTTTACTTTCGCCCGATGATCGCCGAGATCGAGGAGGCCACCGAGCAGGCGCTCGCGCGCGTCGGGCAGATCTCGACGGTCGACGAGCTCGCCGGGATCGAGAACGACCTGGTCGGCAAGCGCTCGCAGCTCGGCTCGCTCAAGAGCCGCCTGGGCGGCGCTCGGGCCCGACGAACGCAAGACGGCCGGGCAGGCGCTCAACGACGCCACGGCCCGAGTCTCCGAGGCGCTCGCGCAGCGCCGCGCTGCGATCGAGATGCTGGCCCGCAACGAGCGGATCGCGAGCGAGCGACTCGATCTGACCGAAGTGCTCACGCGACCCGAGCGTGGCCACCTGCACCTCGTCACCCAAACGCACAACCACCTCGAGGACGTGTTCGTCGGCCTCGGCTTCACCGTCAGCGAAGGTCCCGAGGTCGAAAGCGACTGGAACAACTTCACCGCGCTCAACATGCCGCCGGAGCATCCCGCGCGGAGCATGTGGGACACGTTGTTCGTCGACCTCGGCGAGCCAGGCAGCGTCGTGCTGCGCACGCACACGTCGCCCGTGCAGATCCGCGTGATGCAGTCGCAGCCACCGCCGATCTACACGATCATGCCGGGCACCGTGTTCCGGCGCGACACGGCCGATGCCACCCACATGCCGGTGTTCCACCAGATCGAAGGGCTCGTCGTCGACCGCGGCATCACGTTCGGCGACCTCGCGGGCACGATCGACGAGTTCACCAAGGCGTACTTCGGGCGGGAGTTCCGCTCGCGGCTGCGGCCGTCGTACTTCCCGTTCACCGAGCCATCGGCGGAGTACGACATCCAACGTCCCGACGGATCGTGGCTCGAGCTCGGCGGGTGCGGCATGGTGCACCCGAACGTGCTTGCGCAACTGTGGCCTCGACCCCGAGGACTGGAGCGGCTTCGCTTTCGGCTTCGGTACCGATCGCTTGCCCCTTGCACGCCACGGCATCGACGACCTCCGCGAGATGTTCACGAACGACATCCGCTTCCTGGAGCAGTTCTGATGAACGATCGTGCTCTCGTGGCTCAACGAGCTCGCAGCCGTCGGCGACGATGCCGACGCGCTCGCCGAGCTGATGAACGACCTCGGTCTCGCCGTCGACGACGTCGAACGGGTCGGTGAGCCGCGTCGAAGGAGTGGTCGTCGCAAAGGTGCTGGCGCTGCGCCCGCACCCGGACGCGAAGCAGGTGCAACGCGTCGACGTCGACGCGGGCGACGGTGAAGCCGCTGCAGGTGTGGTGCGGCGCCTTCAACATGAAGGTCGGCGATCTCGTGCCGCTCGCGACGGTCGGCACGACGATGCCGAACGGCATGCAGATCGGCCGGCGCAAGATCCTCGGCGAGCCGTCGAACGGGATGCTGTGCTCGCCGGTCGAGATCGGGTTCGGCGACGGAGGCCGGCGGCATCTTCATCCTCCCGCCCGACCTGTCCGCTCGGCGCGCCGCTCTGGGACGCCCTCGGCGTCGACTCCGACGTGGTGTTCGACCTCGATCTCACCCGGAACCGTCCCGACGCGTACTCCCACGCCGGCGTGGCGCGCGATCTTGGCGGCGCGGCTCGGCGTGCCCTTGACCATGCCCGACTCCACAGTCGAGATCGCCGGGACCGTCGACCGGCGTGGACGTGACGATCGTCGACGAGAAGGGCTGTGGTCGGTTCACAGCGCGGGTGATCACCGGCGTGCACGTCGACCGAGTCGCCGGCATGGATGGCCGAGCGGCTGACCCGGGCGGGGATGCGACCGATCAACAACGTCGTCGACGTGTCGAACTACGTGATGCTCGAGCTCGGCCAGCCGAACCACACCTACGACCTCGCAAAGCTCGAGGGCGGCGGCTTCCGCATCCGCAAGGCGCGCGATGGCGAGAAGATCGTCACGCTCGACGGGGTCGAGCGCGAGCTCACGGTCGGTCGACGTGCTGATCTGCGACGGCAACGACGTGGCGATCGGCATCGGTGGCGTGATGGGTGGCGCCGTCGACCGAGATCGACGAGCACACGACGTCGGTCGCGCTCGAGATGGCGTGGTTCGACCCGCCCACGCATCGCCGCGACTGCCGGCCGCCTCGGGCTTGCGCTCCGAGGCGTCGGCGCGCTTCGAGCGGGGCGCCGACCCCGAGATCGCGGACCGCGCCGCGTCGCCGGTTCGTCGAGCTGCTCCGTCTCACCTGCCCTGACGCGCAGCTCTACAGCGAGATCGACGCGCGCGGTGTGCTGCCGTCGCGAGCTCCGGTGCCTCTCCGACGGGCGCGGGTGAACGCGCTGCTCGGCACCGAGCTCACGATCGACGACATCACGTCACTGCTCCGGTCGATCGGCTTCGAGGTCGAGCCCGGGCCCTCCGACGACATCGTGCACGTGACGATCCCCACCTGGCGCTACGACTGCACGGTCGAGGTCGACCTCATCGAAGAGGTCGCCCGCATGTACGGCTACTCGCGCATCGCGCAGACCGTGCCGAAGTCTCCGCACCCCGGTGGATCTGAGCGCGGTCCAGCAGGACCGGCGGCTGCTGCGAGCAGGTCATGGTCGGTCTGGGCGCGTCCGAGGCGATGCCGAACCCGTTCCTCGCGCCCGGCGATCTCGGGCGGGCCGGCCTCGAGCCGAAGGGCATCACGATCACGAACCCGCTCGCGACCGAGGAGTCCGTGCTCCGGACGTCGCTGCTGCCCGGCCTCCTGAAGGCCGTCGCCTACAACGAGTCGCATCGCAACGAGCGGCGTGTCGCTGTTCGAGATCGGCCACGTCTACGGACTTCCGCTTCCGGGTGAGCTGCTCCCCGACGAGCGCGAGATCCTCGCCGTCGCCCTCGCCGGCCGCGATGCGCGGCGCCGCTCGCGCGGTCTGGGACGAGATCGCGCAGGCGCTGCGCTGGGACGACGTGCCCGTCGCGGCGGGGGAGCGGCCTGGCATGCACCCGACGCGGACGTTGCTGCTCGGCGAGGACGGAGCCCTCGGCGCAGTCGGAGAGGTCGACCCGGGCGTGCTCGAGGCCAACGGCATCGGTGAGCGTGTCGCGTGGGTGCAGCTCGAGCTCGACCGACTGTTCGCGAGGCCGCGCGTCGAGCGTCGGTATCGCCCGGTGAGCCGGTTCCCGTCGTCTGACATCGACCTTGCGTTCGTCGTCGCCCGATGTGATCCCGGCAGGCGACGTGGAGCGAACGTTGCGCGATGCCGCGGGCCCGCTGCTCACCGACCTTCGTCTCTTCGACGTGTATCGCGGACCGTCAGTCGGTGAGGGCGCACGCAGCCTTGCGTACGCGCTTCGGTTGCAGGCTCCTGACCACACGCTCACCGACGTCGAAGTGGGCGAAGTCCGGGCGCGGTGCATCAATGCGGTGGAGGCAGCGCACGACGCGCGATTGCGCGATTGAGATCTGCTAGCAATTGCGCCTTCTCGTCCGAGGGAGATGTTGATGCGTCGAATGATGTTGGTGGCGGGCGCGGTCGCGTTGGTGCTTGTGGCGGCCGCGTGCGGTGACGACTCGGACAGCTCGTCCGCGACGACCGCCGGAGCAGCGGCGACCACGGCCGCGGCGCCCGCCAGCACCGCGGCTGCGGCGGCCACGACCGAGGCCGCTCCAGAACCAGAGGCCACCGAGGTCGATCTGACCCTCGCCGACTTCTCCTACGCCGGTGCCGCCGAGAGCGTGCCCGCGGGGCTCGTCACGATCTCGGCGAAGAACACCAGCACCGCCGAGGAGCACCAGGCGACGATCGTCCGTTTGAACGACGGCGTCACGATGGATCAGGCGCTAAGCACCTTTGCTCAGAATGAGGTCGAGGGCTTCAAGCTCATCACGGTGCACGGTGGGCCGAACGGCATCGGTCCCGGCGGAAGCCAGGCGACCACCCAGCAGCTCGAGCCGGGCAACTACTTCTTTGCCTGCTTCATCCCATCGCCGTCCGACGGCATCCCGCATGCGGCGAAGGGCATGCTGCAGCCTTTCACCGTGACCGAAGCGACCGGTGAGGCCGCCGCGACCCCGGCGACGGATGGCCAGATCATCACCGACGACTTCAAGTACACGGTCCCGCCGAGCTTCAACGGCAAGGGCACCTTCGAGGTGTTCAATGCTGCGCAGCAGGCTCACGAGATGACCCTGTACAAGGTGGCCGAGGGCAAGACGCTCGCCGACGTGCAGGCGTTCTTCACGTCGACCGAACCGCCGGCGGGACCGCCGCCGATCTCTTCCGCTGGCGGCAGCGCCGCGGCGTCCCCGGGCACCAGCATCGTCGTCCCGCTCGACCTCGACGCCGGGAACTACGTGATGGTCTGCTTCGTGCCCGACAAGGATTCGGGGCAGCCCCACATCGCGTTGGGCATGATCCAGTCCTTCACCGTCTCGTAGGCTCGTCCACGATTGCATGATCATGCGGAAGGCCGTATGATCATGCGTCATGGTCGACAAGCGGATCGGGATCGTCGGGGCCTCCGGCTACACGGGCGCCGAGCTGCTCCGGCTGAGCGCGCTCCACGGCGGATTCGAGGTGGCGCTCGCAACCGGTGAGACCCAGGCGGGGAAGCTCGCCGCGTCGCGCTACCCGAGCCTGGCCGCCGCGTACCCGAACCTCGTCTTCACCGAGTACGAGCCCGACGCCTGCGAAGGCCTCGATCTCGTCTTCCTCGCGCTGCCGCACGGCGCCGCGCAGGGCATCGTCCCCGACCTCCGCAAGAAGGTGGGCGCGATCGTCGACCTGTCCGCCGACTTCCGCCTCACCGACCCCGACGCTCTACCCGCAGTGGTACCACGAGCCGCACCAGTGCCCTGAGCTGCTCTCAGAGTTCGCGTACGGCCTCCCTGAGCTGTACCGCGACGCGATCATCGGCTCGACCGCGGTGGCAGTGCCCGGGCTGCTATCCGACCGCGGCGTCGCTCGCGCTCGCGCCCCTCGTGCGCGAGGGCGATCGTCGATCCGTCCGGCGATCATCGTCGATGCCGCGAGCGGCGTGTCCGGCGCGGGCGTCGGTCTGAAGGAGAACACCGCGTTCTGCACCGTCGACGAGGACTTCGTGGCGTACGGGCTGCTCGATCATCGGCACACGCCGGAGATGGAGCAGGTGATCGGAGCAAGCGTGCTCTTCACGCCGCACCTCGCGCCGATGAACCGGGGCATCTTGGCGACGTGCTACGCGCGTCCCGCTTCCGGCACGGCGCCGACGACGGAGTCGCTGCTCGCGGTCCTGGGCCGCGCCTACGCCGACGAGCCGTTCGTCGTCGTGCGGCCCGCGTCGCCGTCGACGAAGGCGACGCTCGGCAGCAACTGCGTGCACCTCACCGCGCGGTTCGACGTCCGCACGGGTTGGGTGATGGTCATCGCCGCGATCGACAACCTCGTGAAGGGTGCGTCGGGCGGCGCGGTGCAGTGCGCGAACCTCGTGCTCGGGCTCCCCGAGGCCACGGGGCTGCCGACCGTCGGGCTCCACCCGTGACCACGAGCCCGGGCGTGAAGGCCTCGACGCTCGTCGAGGCGCTTCCCGTACATCCGCCGGTTCTGGGGCAAGACCGTCGTCGTGAAGTACGGCGGCAACGCCCTCGCTGGCGCGACGGATGCCGAGTCGGGCGAGTCGGCAGCGCTGAGCCTGTTCGCCGAGGACATCGTGCTGATGCGCTCGGTGGGCATGCGTCCCGTCGTCGTCCACGGCGGTGGTCCGCAGATCAGCGAGCTCATGGGCCGGCTCGGCAAGGTCCCCGAGTTCCGTGACGGGCTGCGCGTGACCGACGCCGAGACAGTCGACATCGCTCGCATGGTGCTCGTCGGCAAGGTGAACCCGGAGATCGTGTCCGCGATCAACGTGCACGGCGCGCTCGCGGTCGGCGTGAGCGGGGAGTCGGCCGGCCTGATCGAAGCGAGCCCGCAGGATCCGGCCCTGGGGTTCGTCGGCGAGGTCGCGCGCGTGAACCCGGTGATCCTCGAGCGACTGCTCGCTCAGGATCTCATCCCGGTCATTGCCACGATCGGATCGGGTGCGGACGGCCAGGCGTACAACATCAACGCTGACGTCGTCGCCGGCGCGGTGGCCGAAGCGCTGCATGCCGAGAAGCTCGTGTACCTCACCGACATCGAGGGGATCCGCCGCGACGCGAACGACGCGGCCACGCTGATCCGCCAGATCACCGCTCGCGAGCTGGACGCGCTCATCGCCGACGGCTCGCTGACGGGAGGGATGATCCCGAAGGTCGCTTCCTGCGTGCACGCCGTGCGCAACGGCGTCGGTCGCGCGCACATCCTCGACGGGCGTGTCCCGCACGTTCTCCTCCTCGAGATCTTCACCGACGAAGGGATCGGCACCATGGTTTTCCCAGAAGCAGGGTTCCCCGAGACTGTGCTTCCGGAGGTTCGGGCATGAGCTCGCCGCTGATGCCCACGTACGCACCGCCGCGGGTGACGTTCGTCCGCGGCGAGGGAACCGTGCTGTGGGACGCCGACGGCAAGCGCTACCTCGACTTCCTCTCCGGGTTGGCGGTGACCTCCCTCGGCCACAGCCATCCCGCGGTTGCGGAGGCGCTCTACGCCCAGGCGAAGACGCTGCTGCACACGTCGAACCTGTTCGGCACGGCGATCGGGCCGGAAGTCGCTCGCACGATCGACGCGCTGATCACCGGTGAGCACGGCGACGAGACCGCTGGCCAGGTGTTCTTCTGCAACTCCGGCGCAGAGGCCAACGAGTGTGCGATCAAGCTCGCCGCGGAAGTGGGGTGGTCGCGGCCGGCATGTGGTGGTCAGCGCGTACGGATCGTTCCACGGACGCACGCTCGCGACGTTGCACGCGACGGGCCAACCCGCGAAGCACGAGGTCTTCTGGCCGCTGCCCGAAGGCTTCCGCCATGTCGCCTGGTGCGACCCGGACGCCCTCGAAGCTGCGCTCGACCCGTCGGTCTCCGCCGTCCTGCTCGAGCCGGTGCAGGGCGAGGGCGGGGTGAATCCCGCCACCACCGAGTACTTCGCCGCAGTGCGGCGCATCTGCGACGAGCGCGGGTTGCTGTTCATGGTCGACGAGGTGCAGACCGGCTTCGCTCGCACCGGCGAGTGGTTCGGCTTCCAGCACATGGGAGTGCAGCCCGACGTGGTGACGATGGCGAAGGCGCTCGGCAACGGCGTTCCCATCGGCGCGTGCTGGGCCCGGCGCGATGTCGCCGCGGCGTTTCAACCCGGGGACCATGCGACGACGTTCGGCGGGACCCCGCTCGCCACCTCCGCAGCGCGAGCGGTCCTCACCGAGATGCAGCGGATCGACGCGCCCGCGCTCGCCCGTGCCGCAGGGGCGACGCTCACGGAGAAGCTCAGCGCGATGAGCGGCGTCAAGGAGGTCCGCGGGCTCGGGTTGCTCATCGCCGTGGAACTCGACGGGATCGACGCGAAGGATGCGGCCGACCGGGCCCTCGATGCGGGGCTCGTCGTCAACGCGGTCACCGCGAGCGCGCTCCGCCTTGCACCGCCGCTCACCGTCAGCGACGCAGAGATCGACGAGGCGGTGGGGATCCTCCACCAGGTCTTGGCCGACGCTCACCCCGCGACATGACCGCGTCGAACTCCAAGCCGACGAAGGCGCAACGCCAACACCGCATCGCGCAGCTGCTCGGCAAGCGGTCCGTGACCAGCCAGCCGCAGCTCGTCGACCTGCTCGCTGACGAGGGGATCGTGGCGACGCAGACGACCGTCTCGCGCGACCTCGAGGATCTCGGCGCGGTGAAGGTCCGGGTGCCCGGCGGCGAGACGGTGTACGCGATCCCGGAGTACGAGCCCGATCGGCTCGCGCCGCATGATCACCTGCGGCGCGTGCTCTCCGAATGGGTCGTCGAGGCAGCGCATTCCGCCAACCTCGTGGTGTTGCGCACGCCGCCCGGATGCGCCCATGTCGTCGCCTCGGCGCTCGACCGCAGTGGGCTCGAAGGCCTGCTCGGCACGGTGGCGGGCGACGACACGTTGCTGTGCGTCGCCGCCGAGAAGACGGGCGGCGGGACGATGGCGACGATCTTGCGGGGCCTCGCCGGCCTCGCCAACGACTGACGATCAGGAGCAGCAGTGGCAAAGCGTGTGGTGCTCGCGTACAGCGGAGGTCTCGACACCTCGGTGCTCGTGCGCTGGATGCAGGAAGAGATGGGCGTCGAGGAGGTGTTCTGCCTCTGCGCGGACGTCGGACAGGAGACGACGGGCGATTGGGACGCCGTCCGCGAGCGGGCGTTCGCCGCGGGCGCTGCCGACATCGAGGTGCGCGATCTGCGAAAGGAGTTCGCCGACGAGATCCTCGCCCCGGCGCTGAAGGCGAACGCGAAGTACGAGGGCAAGTACCCGCTCGTGTCAGCGCTATCCCGGCCGATCATCGCCAAGCACCTCGTGCTCGCGGCTCGCCAGTGGGGCGCCGACGCGGTGGCGCACGGCTGCACGGGCAAGGGCAACGACCAGGTGCGCTTCGAGGTCAGCGCGCGCACGCTCGCCCCTGATCTCGAGGTGCTCGCGCCGGTCCGCCATTGGGGCTTCACCCGTGAGGACTCGATCCTCTACGCATACCGGCACAACATCCCGATCACCGCGACGAAGGAGAAGCTGTACTCGATCGACGACAACCTCTGGGGACGCGCGATCGAGTGCGGCGAGATGGAGGACCCGTGGGCCGCGCCGCCTCCTGGTGTGTGGGCGATGACCGTGCAGACCGCGACCGAGCCTCGTGAGGTCGTCATCGCGTTCGAGCAGGGCAAGCCCGTGGCTCTCGACGGGGCCGCGATGCCCTTGCACGAGCTCGTCCACCAGATGAACGGCATCGTGGGCGCGTACGGCTGGGGCCGGCTCGACATGGTCGAGAACCGACGGGTCGGCATCAAGAGCCGCGAGACCTACGAGTGCCCCGCCGCGTTGGCGTTGCTGCTCGCCCACTCCGACCTCGAGGACATCACGCTCGAGCGCGACGTCCATCACGAGAAGGCGCGCCTCGAGCCTCGGTACGCCGAGCTCGTGTACGACGGGCTGTGGTACTCGCCGCTGAAGCGGGCGTTCGACGCGTTCGTCGACGAGACGCAGCGGTTCGTCACCGGTGAGGTGCGCCTGCGCCTCGAACCCGGACGGTGCTTCGTGAACGGGCGTCGCAGCCCACACTCGCTGTACGACTACGGCCTCGCGACCTACGACGCGGCGGACACGTTCCGGCACAGCGACTCCGAGGGGTTCGTCCGGATCTGGGGTCTCGGCGTGCAGACGTGGGCGCAGCGCCAGTCAGGGTGGCCTCGTGTGGGCCGTGACGCTCTGGCACGGCCGCTTCGGGTCAGGCCCGGCCGACGAGCTGCTCGCGTTCACCGCGTCGCTGACGTTCGATCAGCGTCTCGCGGTCGACGACATCGCCGGCTCGCGCGCACACGTGCGCGGGTCTGGTGCGGGCCGGGCCTGCTCGACGGGGACGAGGCCGCAGCGATCCTGTCCGCGCTCGACGCGGTCGCCGATGAGCTCGCGGACGGGCACCTTCGACTTCGCTGCCCGCCGACGAGGACATCCACACCGCGATCGAGCGGCGGGTCACCGAGCTCGCCGGGACCGTCGGCGGCAAGCTGCACACAGGGCGCAGCCGCAACGACCAGGTCGCGACTGCTCTGCGGCTGTGGTGCAAGCGCGAGCTGCGCGTGTCGTCGCAGCGCGGGTCGTTCGTGCTGCAGCAGGTCCTGCTCGATCGGCGCGAGTCGACGTCGGCGACGCGTACCTGCCGGGGTACACGCACGTGCAGCGCGCCCAACCCGTGCTCCTCGCGCATCACCTGCTCGCCCACGGCTGGGCGCTCGCTCGTGACGTCGATCGGCTGCTGGCGACGATCGCATCGACTCGACGTCTCGCCGCTCGGCGCGGGTGCCCTTGCCGGCTCGTCGCTGCCGCTCGATCCGCACGGGACCGCCGTCGGACCTCGGCTTCGCCGCCGCGTTCGAGAACTCGCTCGATGCCGTGAGCGACCGCGACTTCGTCGCCGAGGCGCTGTTCGACCTCGCCCTGCTCGGGCGTGCACCTCTCGCGCATCGGCGAGGAGTGGGTGCTTTGGACGTCGTCCGAGTTCGGGTTCGCCGTGCTCGACGACGCCCACGCGACCGGCAGCTCGATGATGCCGCAGAAGAAGAACGCCGACATCGCCGAGCTCGCACGGGGCAAGGCGGGTCGGCTGGTCGGGCACGTGGGCGGCTTCCTCACCACGCTGAAGGGCCTGCCGCTCTCGTACAACCGCGACCTGCAGGAGGACAAGGAGCCGCTGTTCGACGCGGTCGACCAGACGGCGCTCGCGCTCGGTGCGCTGACGGGCATGATCGAGGGCGCGACATTCGACTCCGCTCGGATGGCGGCGGCGGCGGACGACCCGATGCTGGCGGCGACCGATCTCGCCGAGCTCCTCGTCGTCGAGCGGGATGCCGTTCCGCGAGGCGCACGCGGTCGTCGGCTGCGCTCGTGCGGCGAATCGATCGACTCGGGCACGCCGCTCGCCGACCTCGTGCGGGCGGACGAGCGCCTCGGCCCGGAAGCTGCCGCCCTCCTCGAGCCGGGCGTCGCCGTCACTCGCCGGACGACCGCGGGCGGGGGCGGGCCCCGGCCGGTGGCCGCTCAGGTCGAGCGGTTCCGGGCGCACCTGGGTGCCGAGGAGGTTCGACTCGCGTAGCGTTCGCGCAGTGATCGACATCTCGTACATCGAGGACGAGGTGGAGCCGCCGGAGGAGGAGCGCGTCGAGACGGTGCTGCCGCCGTCCCGACCCCGGTGGCAGCGATGGGCGGCGTTCGCAGCGGGCGCTGCGCTGCTGCTCGGGCTCGTCGTGATCGCGTCGTCGCGCACGCAGCCTCCGATCGACTCCGCAGCGCGGACACCGTCGGCGTCGGTGAGGTGTACACAGTGGGTCGACGGACTGATTCTTCGTGGATGCGGGTCAACGAGATCACGCTGCTCGCGGCGACCGCCGACGGCGATGGCGCGGCGTTGTTCGTCGTCGAGGGGCGAGGCTGGTTGCCACGCCAATCGGCGACGCTCACTGTGGTGGAGTGTGAGACCGGTGACGTGACCGAGCTCGGGTCGTGGGTCGTCGACGGCAACGGCTCGTTCCGGTTCGCCCACACCGATCCGGGCGAGGGCACCTATGCCCTCACGATCGAAGGCCTCGAGTCCGAGCCGGTGCGCATCCTCATCGGTCCGACCGACCAGCGCGTGCTCGTCCCACCGGAACGAGGTTGCCCTCGAGCTCGCCTAACCTCCCGCCCGCATGGCTGACCGCTATCGGCACTCGCTGCGCATCCGCTACGGCGAGTGCGACATGCAAGGCGTCGTGTTCAACGCGAACTACATGGCCTACGTCGACGACGCGGTCGACACGTGGGTGCGCGAGCGTCTCGGTACCTTCGAGGAGCTCGGGTTCGACTTCATGTTGAAGAGGCGATCTTCGAGTGGCAGGGCCCGGCCACGTTCGGCGACATCCTCGATCTCGACCTCGCGGTCAGCCGGTGGGGGAACACGAGCTTCGACGTCTTCGTCGATGGCACAGCGGCGGGCAAAGAGGTGTTCACCTCGACGGTCATCTACGTCAGCGTCGTGCCGAAGAAGAACACGCCGACCCCTGTGCCGGCCGAGGTACGTGAGGCGCTGTCGCGCTGAAGCCGCTCGACCGTGACTTCTACCGGCGTGACGCTCGCGAGGTCGCGCCCGATCTGCTCAACAAGGTCCTCGTACGCGGCTCCCGCCGCGGGCGCATCGTCGAGGTCGAGGCGTACCTCGGGCCCCACGACCCGGCGAGCCACGCCTACCGGGGCCCGACCGCCCGCAACGCCACGATGTTCGGTCCGCCCGGCCATCTGTACGTGTACTTCACCTACGGCATGCACTGGTGCGCGAACGCGGTCTGCGGCGATGAGGGCGAAGGCACCGCGGTGCTGCTGCGCGCGCTCGCGCCGATCGCGGGCGTCGCCGCGATGCGCACCGCGCGCGGCGGCATCACGCCGCGACAGCTGCGCTCTGCAGCGGTCCGGCCAAGCTCTGCCAGGCGCTTCGGCATCGACCGCCGGTACGACGGCACCGACCTCACGGTGGCGGCGAAGACCGCTCCGTGGATCGGCGACGACGGCACGCCTCCGCCCGCCGCGCCCGGCACGCTCGAAGCGCATCGGCATCTCGGTCGCGGTCGATCATCCGTGGCGGTGGTACGTCTCGGGCGATCCGAATCTTTCGAGACGCGGCTGAGCCTTCTGTCAGCATTGAACCGATGGACCTGCTCGCCGACCTCGACGCACGCGGCCTCATCCACGACTCGACCGATCGCGACGCCCTGGCCAAGCGGCTCGCGGACGGTCCCCATCGGCGTCTACGTCGGCTTCGATCCCGTCGGGCGACTCGCTCCACGCGGGCAACCTCCTCGGCCAGGTGACGCTGCGCCGCTTCCAGCTCGCCGGCCACAACCCGATCGTGCTCGCGGGAGGTGCGACGGGGATGATCGGCGACCCGAGCGGTGTGTCGGAGGAGCGCAACCTCCTCGATCCCGAGACGCTGGCGAAGAACCTCGAGGGCATCACCGTGCAGCTCGAGAAGCTCCTCGACTTCTCGCCCGGCCCGCACCAGGCGCGGCTGGTCAACAACTACACCTGGACCTCGCAGGTCGGGCTGCTCGACTTCCTCCGCGACACCGGCAAGTACGTGACGGTGAACCAGATGGTCGCCCGCGAGTCGGTGCGCGGCCCGCATGGACACCGACAGCGGGCATCTCGTACACCGAGTTCACCTACCAGCTGCTGCAGGCGGCCGACTTCTGCTGGCTCTACGAGCACGAGCACTGCGAGATGCAGATGGGCGGCTCCGACCAGTGGGGCAACATCGTCACTGGCATCGACCTCATCCGAAAGCGCCTCGGTGCGCACGGCCTACGGCCTCACGTGGCCGCTCCTGCTGAAGGCCGACGGCACGAAGTTCGGGAAGTCAGCCGGGCGGAGCGGTGTGGCTCGACCCGGACCGCACGAGCCCGTACCAGTTCCGCCAGTTCTTCGTGCAGGTCGACGACGCCGACGTCGAGCGCCAGCTCCTGCAGTTCACGCTGCTGCCCGGTCGAGGAGGTCGAGGAGCTCATGGTCGCCCACCGCGAGACGCCCGAGCAGCGCCGGGCCCAGCGAGTCCTGGCGTCGACGGTGACAGCGATGGTCCACGGCGACGACGCCGCCCGGGCCGCCGACGCCGCTGCCGAGGTGCTCTTCGGAGGTGACCCGACGTCAGCTCCGCTCGAGGCGCTCGAAGTCGTGGCCCGCGAGGTGCCGACGACCGAGGTCGCCGAGGTCCGAGCTCGACAGCGGTGCTCGACCTGGTCAGCGTGCTCGTCCGCACCGGGCTGGCGAGCTCGAACGGCGAGGCCCGACGCTTGCTGTCTCAGGGCGGCGTGTCGGTCAACGGCAGGAAGGTGTCGGGCGACGGAGAGCTCGGCGTCGCCGACCTCCTCCACGGCCAGGTCGTGCTCCTGCGGAAGGGCAAGAGCACCTACCACCTCGTTGCCGCGGCTGACGCACGGTTGTCCTCCGCCCGGGCCAAACGGCTGCCAGTCACGCCCGCGATCGTCCTCGTCCTGGCGTCTGAGGGGGCCGGCTCGGCTGCCAGGGGATGGTCGAGACCCGAAAAACCTTGAAAACCGAGGCCGAAAAGGGCCGACTGGGTTGACAGTTCCTCAGCGCGTCTGTAGGTTGGCAATCCGCCTCGGGAGGCCGCTGCGAGCGACATCCCGGTCTAGCCGGTCCGCCGGCGGTCGACTCCCGAGCCAACCGGCACCACCACCTCCCACGGGAGGCGCGTGCCGCTGAGCACCTGTGGCTCCTTGAAAACGGAAGAGAGGATGAAGAAAGCCAGTGCGGGCGACCGCGCGGGTGCCTTCGTGGTGTCCGTGGGGTCGTTCTTTGTCAATTCATCACAATGCTCGAGTGGGTCCCAACCTGCTCGAGCGCCAGTTGGTCAGGGGCTCAGCAGCTCTTGACTGGCTCTTCGGTTTCTGCCCGCCGACAGCGTCGCAAGACGCTCGACGTCACGGCAGGGATCTCAATGGAGAGTTTGATCCTGGCTCAGGACGAACGCTGGCGGCGTGCTTCATACATGCAAGTCGAACGAGGTCCATCGAGTGGCAACACTCGTGAAGACCTAGTGGCGAACGGGTGAGTAACACGTGAGGAACCTGCCCCGATCTCTGGGATAACAGTGGGAAACCGCTGCTAATACCGGATGGGCTCGGAAGACGACATCGTCGACCGAGGAAAGCTTTTGCGGACCGGGAGGGCCTCGCGGCCTATCAGCTAGTTGGTGGGGTAACGGCCTACCAAGGCGTCGACGGGTAGCTGGTCTGAGAGGACGACCAGCCACACTGGGACTGAGACACGGCCCAGACTCCTACGGGAGGCAGCAGTAGGGAATCTTGCGCAATGGGCGAAAGCCTGACGCAGCAACGCCGCGTGGGGGATGAAGGCCCTCGGGTTGTAAACCCCTTTCAGCAGGAACGAATCTGACGGTACCTGCAGAAGAAGGTCCGGCCAACTACGTGCCAGCAGCCGCGGTAACACGTAGGGGCCAAGCGTTGTCCGGATTTATTGGGCGTAAAGAGCTCGTAGGCGGTTCGACAAGTCGGGTGTGAAAACTCCGGGCTCAACCCGGAGACGCCACCCGATACTGTCGTGACTAGAGTCCGGTAGGGGAGTGGGGAATTCCTGGTGTAGCGGTGAAATGCGCAGATATCAGGAGGAACACCGGTGGCGAAGGCGCCACTCTGGGCCGGTACTGACGCTGAGGAGCGAAAGCGTGGGTAGCAAACAGGATTAGATACCCTGGTAGTCCACGCCGTAAACGTTGGGCACTAGGTGTGGGTCGTTATCAACGCGATCCGTGCCGTAGCTAACGCATTAAGTGCCCCGCCTGGGGAGTACGGCCGCAAGGCTAAAACTCAAAGGAATTGACGGGGGCCCGCACAAGCGGCGGAGCATGTTGCTTAATTCGAGGCAACGCGAAGAACCTTACCTGGGCTTGACATGTAGGGAAAAGCCGTAGAGATACGGTGTCCTTCGGGGCCCTACACAGGTGGTGCATGGCTGTCGTCAGCTCGTGTCGTGAGATGTTGGGTTAAGTCCCGCAACGAGCGCAACCCTTATCCTATGTTGCCAGCGGGTAATGCCGGGGACTCGTAGGAGACTGCCGGGGTCAACTCGGAGGAAGGTGGGGATGAGGTCAAGTCATCATGCCCCTTATGTCCAGGGCTGCAAACATGCTACAATGGCCGGTACAAAGGGCTGCGATCCCGCGAGGGTGAGCGAATCCCAAAAAGCCGGTCTCAGTTCGGATTGGAGTCTGCAACTCGACTCCATGAAGTCGGAGTCGCTAGTAATCCCGGATCAGCATTGCCGGGGTGAATACGTTCCCGGGCCTTGTACACACCGCCCGTCACACCACGAAAGTCGGCAACACCCGAAGCCGGTGGCCCAACCCTTGTGGAGGGAGCCGTCGAAGGTGGGGTCGGTGATTGGGGTGAAGTCGTAACAAGGTAGCCGTACCGGAAGGTGCGGCTGGATCACCTCCTTTCTAAGGAGTTGATTCTCCTCCAGCTGAGCGTTCGCTCAGACGGTAGGAGACAACACCCAGTTGATGCACTGGCCGTCTTCGTCAGACCCACCCTCGGTCGTAGGTTCTCCTCCCGAGGTCTGGTGCTGGCGCCGGACGCAATCCTCTCTTCCGTTTTGAAGGAGTCGCACCCTCGCCTCGACGGGAGGTGCGCCTTCTTCGTGTCGGCCGATCAGCCGTGCTGCCCTCGAGGCGTTGCCGGCGATCCGCCCCGCCCTTTGAGAACTGCAGAGCGAGCACGAGCATCTTTGTTCTTCCAAGCTACAAAGAGCCAACGGTGGATGCCTTGGCGTCTACTACCGATGAAGGACGTGGGTAGCTGCGAAAAGCCACGGGGAGCTGCTGACCAAGCGTTGATCCGTAGATGTCCGAATGGGGAAACCCGGCACTCGTCATGGAGTGTCACTCCGGTCTGAACACATAGGGCCGGTAGAGGGAACCGGGGGAATTGAAACATCTCAGTACCCCGAGGAAAGGAAAGCAACAGCGACTCCCTGAGTAGCGGCGAGCGAAACGGGAACAGCCTAAACCGAACTGGTGTCATAGCCTGGTGGCGTTGCCAGTTTGGGGTCGTGGGACCTGATCGACGGGGCACCAGACCCGTCACAAAGTTACCAATCTGATGCCTAGTGGAAGCGTTCTGGAACGGCGCGCCGTAGTGGGTAATGGCCCCGTACACGAAAGGCACTCAGACTTTGTTCAGTGTTCCCGAGTAGCGCCGGAACCGTGCAAGCTGGCGTGAATCTGCGAGGACCACCTCGTAAGGCTAAGCATACGTAGACGACCGATAGCGAACTAGTACCGTGAGGGAAAGGTGAAAAGCACCCCGGGAGGGGAGTGAAATAGTACCTGAAACCGTTGGTTCACAAACAGTCAAAGCGTCGTCATGGCTTTGCCATGGCCGCGATGGCGTGCCTTTTGAAGAATGAGCCTGCGAGTTACGGTGTGTGGCGAGGTTAACCCGCGAGGGGGAGCCGGAGCGAAAGCGAGTCTGAATAGGGCGTCCAGTCGCATGCTGTAGACCCGAAGCCGAGTGATCTATCCATGGGCAGGCTGAAGCGGGGGTAAGACCCCGTGGAGGGCCGAACCCACCTAGGTTGAAAACTGGGGGGATGACCTGTGGATAGGGGTGAAAGGCCAAGCAAACTCGGTGATAGCTGGTTCTCTCCGAAATGCATTTAGGTGCAGCGTTGCGTGTTCAGTCATGGAGGTAGAGCACTGGATGGGTTAGGGGGCCCACAAGCTTACCGACCCCAGCCAAACTCCGAATGCCATGACTCCAGAGCGCAGCAGTGAGACCACGGGGGATGAGCTTCGTTGGTCGAAAGGGAAACAGCCCAGACCGCCGGCTAAGGCCCCTAATTCTGGACTAAGTGGAAAACGATGTGGGACTGCACAGACAGCCAGGAGGTTGGCTCAGAAGCAGCCATCCTTGAAAGAGTGCGTAATAGCTCACTGGTCGAGTGGTCCTGCGCGGACAATGTAACGGGGCTCAAGTCCAGAGCCGAAGCCGCGGACTTCTGCGTAAGCAGGAGTGGTAGGAGAGCGTCGACCTTGCAGCGAAGCGGCGGTGTGAACCGTCGTGGAGCGTGGTCGAGTGAGAATGCAGGCATGAGTAGCGAGAGAGGGGTGAGAAACCCCTCCGCCGAAAGCCCAAGGGTTCCTGGGGAAGGCTAATCCGCCCAGGGTGAGTCGGGAGCTAAGGCGAGGCCGCAAGGCGTAGTCGATGCACAACCGGTTGATATTCCGGTACCAGCGTGTGCGCGCCCATGCTGAGTCGTTGTTGCTAAGGGGCTGTCTTCGGACGAACCGACCCACGACGAGGAGGCAAGCAATGAGGGGACGCAGGAGGGTAGGTCAACCCAGGCGATGGTTGTCCTGGGGTAAGCGTGTAGGGCGAGGTCTAGGCAAATCCGGACCTCACAAAGCCTGAGACGCGATGCCGAGTCGATCCAGACGAAGTGACTGATCCCATGCTGCCGAGAAAAGCCTCTAGCTAGTTCGCACGCTGCCCGTACCCCAAACCGACACAGGTGGGCAGGTAGAGAATACCAAGGCGATCGGGAGAACTGTGGTTAAGGAACTCGGCAAAATACCTCCGTAACTTCGGGAGAAGGAGGACCCCGTTAGGGTGAAAGGCTTCGCGCCTCGAGCCTCGAAAGGGTGACACAAACCAGGGGAAAGCGACTGTTTACTAAAAACACAGCAGCGTGCGAAGTCGCAAGACGATGTATACGCTGTGACGCCTGCCCGGTGCCGGAAGGTTACGGGGAAGGGTTAGCCGTAAGGCGAAGCTCTGAACCTAAGCCCCGGTAAACGGCGGCGGTAACTATAACCGTCCTAAGGTAGCGAAATTCCTTGTCGGGTAAGTTCCGACCTGCACGAATGGCGTAACGACTTTCCTACTGTCTCAACCACAGACCCGGCGAAATTGAAGTACGAGTAAAGATGCTCGTTAGCTGCAGAAGGACGGAAAGACCCCGTGGACCTTTACTATAACTTGATGTTGGGTCTTGGTCTTGGTTGTGTAGGATAGGTGGGAGACTTGGAAGCTGTGGCGCCAGCCATGGTGGAGTCGCCGTTGAAATACCACCCTGCTAATGCCGGGACTCTAACCTAGGCCCGTGATCCGGGTCGGGAACAGCGTCAGGCGGGTAGTTTGACTGGGGCGGTCGCCTCCTAAAATGTAACGGAGGCGCCCAAAGGTTCCCTCAGGCTGGTTGGCAATCAGCCGTCGAGTGCAATGGCACAAGGGAGCTTGACTGCGAGACAAACTCGTCAAGCAGATGCGAAAGCAGGGCATAGTGACCCAGCGATTGCTTGTGGAAGCGTCGTTGCTCAACGGATAAAAGGTACCCCGGGGATAACAGGCTAATCTTCCCCAAGAGTCCATATCGACGGGAAGGTTTGGCACCTCGATGTCGGCTCATCGCATCCTGGGGCTGAAGCAGGTCCCAAGGGTTGGGCTGTTCGCCCATTAAAGCGGTACGCGAGCTGGGTTTAGAACGTCGTGAGACAGTTCGGTCCCTATCCTCTGCAGCCGTAGGAGATCTGAGGAAGGCTGTCCCTAGTACGAGAGGACCGGGACGGACGCAGCTCTGGTGTGCCAGTTGTCCTGCCAAGGGCACTGCTGGTTGGCCACCTGCGGAAGGGATAAGCGCTGAAAGCATCTAAGTGCGAAACCTGTTCCGAGATGAGATCTCCCACTGGGTTAACCAGGTAAGGCCCGTGGCAGACCACCACGTTGATAGGCCGGAGGTGTACGCAGGGCAACCTGTTCAGCCGACCGGTACTAATCGGCCGAGGGCTTGGATGAACTCGTGCTCGTGCTCGCTCTGAAGTGCTCAAGGGGCTGCCGGCGTTTTCGCTGGCGCCATTGACAACAGGTTTCCGGTGGCTATGGCGGCGGGGTCACACCCGTTCCCATTCCGAACACGGCAGTTAAGCCCGCCCGCGCCGATGGTACTTGGGGGTAGACCCCCTGGGAGAGTAGGTCGCCGCCGGATTTCTCACTCGAGGAGCCCCCCGCTGGGGGGCTCCTCGTCGTCCTGGGTTGCGCCACGAGGGCTCGAGGGCGAGCTCGCTACTCGACGATCTCGCTCGTCTGCAGGACGGGCTGGATCGTCGTGTAGTTGGCGATGTCGCCCATGATGTCGGCCATGCCGGGCGTGCCCATCGCCGCGCCGAGGGCCTCCATCGAGTCGAACTTGAAGTGCACCGCGGCCTCGTACGGGCCGTCGAGGCCCTTGTCGATCTCGGCGCCCTCGAGAGCCCCAGGTCTTCACGCACAGCGGCACGTGCTTCTCGCGGTAGTAGTCGTGGTCGAAGGACGCACCCTCGGTCTTCGGATAGAACACGCTGACTCTGATCATCGCCAGATCCTGTCAGAGCCGGCCGAGCACCGCGCCGCACGAGCTCTGGTCGACGCCGCCGGTCTCGTCGACGTCGATGCGGGTGAGCTTGCCGTCGTCGATGATCGCCGCGTAGCGCTTCGAGCGGGTGCCGAGGCCGAACGCCGAGCCGTCGAGCTCGAGGCCCATCGCCTTCGTGAAGTCGCCGTTGCCGTCGGCGAGCATCACGATCTTGTCGCCGACGTCGTGGGCCTTGCCCCACGCGTCCATCACGAACGCGTCGTTCACGGCGACGCAGGCCACCTGGTTCGACGCCCTTGGCGAACAGCTCGTCGGCCTGCTCGACGAAGCCGGGCAGGTGGATGCGGTCACATCCCGGCGTGAAGGCGCCCGGGCACGCCGAACAGCACCGTGCGTCCCTTGGCGAACAGCTCGCCGGTCTTCACCGGCTCGCGGCATCCGTTCTCGCCGATGTTGCGGATCTCGACATCGGGGATTGCGTCTCCAGCAGCGATCACAGCGTTCTCCTCCATCGCGTATGACGGTCTGTCGGCTGACGATACGGTCCGGGTGCAGCGATTGCGTCATCGTCTTATCGTCCGCCCGTGCGGTTGACGACGAGCTCGGACGTCGCCGGCGCATCCGAAAGGTGCTCGGCGAGGCGTTCGCCCCCGACCCCCTCTTCCGATGGCTGTTCCCCGACGTGCGACCCGAGTCGACGCCACCGCCGCATGGCTCGGCCTCTTCGTCGAGCGCTACGTCAGCCGCGGTCCGATCCACGTGATCGCCGGCGACAGGTGGCAGGCCGTCGCGGTCTGGCAACCGCCGGGAGAGACCGCGATGCCCGTCGCATCGGGCCACCGACGATCGGCGGGCTGCTCGGCGCCGCTGCTCGGACCGGAGCGAACCGCGGAGCTCGGCGACGCGCTGCGTGCGATCGGCTCGGTGCCGCCCGACGCGTCGCCACTCGTATCTGCAGTTCCTCGCGGTGAGCCCCGAGCACCAAGGTCACGGGATGGGGCGTCGCCTGATCATGCCGGGGATGGCCGCCGCCGACGCCGAGGGCGTCGGCGTCCACCTCGAGACGACGAACCCGGCGAACCTCGCCTTCTACCGCTCGCTCGGCTTCGAGGTCTCGCACGAGATCCGCCTCGAGCCGGGCGGCCCCGAGCTCTGGGCGATGTGGAAGGCGCCGAAGTGAGCGAGTCGTCGATCCCGTCGTTGCCCGGCGATGACCCCGGTCAACGGGCTCGAGCAGCTGCACGTCAGCTGTTCGGCGAGGGCGGTCCCGGCGTCGGGCATCACGCGCCTGCTCGGCATCACGACCGACGCGCTCGAGGACGGTCACGTCGGCGTTCGGCACTCGACGACGCGGCCAGAGATGTGCAACCCCGCCGGGCACGGTGCACGGCGGCATCGCCGCGACGATGCTCGACAGCGCGATGTCCTGTGCGGTGCACTCGACCTTGCTCGTAGGCGAGCGCTACACGACCGTCGACTCCACATCCACTACACCCGACCGATCCGACCCGACCACGGCCACATCGTCGCGACCGGCGATGTCGTCCATCGAGGCAGTCGCATCGCGACCGGCGGAGGGTCGCCTCGTCGACGCCGACGGCAAGCTGCTCGCGCACGGCACCACCACCTGCCTCGTGATGCCGGCCATCTCGTAGGCTGCGCGCCATGCCTGGCAAGCGTCCACCCCCCCGCGGCGCTGCCCAAGGGCAAGGGCAGGCGCGCCGAAGGGCACGAGCGCGTCCACGCCGAAGCCGAAGCCGAAGCCCGGCGTCCCGCAGGCCGCGATCGACGCGTCGAACGCGGCCCGGCGAGCGGGCCTCGGCGGCGTCGCCCGCAAGGGCGCGAGCGAGGTCATGTCGCCGCGGAAGGGCGCACGCACCCGAGCGCACCCCGCCGCCACGAAGTGGGCCGGCGACGAGTGGACCGACGAGGGCGACGTCCGGGAACAGGCGCGGGGCGCGGTCGAGCGCGGCAGCACCAAGCGCCCGGCGAGGACGGTCAACCGCGACACCGACAGCAGCGCCCCGGTGACGAACCTTCCGGCCGACGTCGTCGAGCGACTTCGAGGACGCAGCGGGGCCGAAAGAGGGCCCGAAGCTGCAGCAGCGATTCGCGAATGCTCGGCCGAGCCTACGAGCGCGACCGCTTCGGCGAGGCCCGCCGGCTCCTCGAGCCGTTGGCTCGCGATGCCCCCGGGCGGCGGGCGTGCGCGAGCTCTACGGCCTGACGCTCTACCGGCTGGGCGAGTACCGCAAGGCCGCGCAAGGAGCTCGAGGCAGTTCCGAACCCTCACGCGGATCGCCGGACCTCAACGCGGTGCTCGCCGACTGCTACCGCGCCCTGCATCGGTGGACGCGCGGTCACCGAGCTGTGGGACGAGCTGAGGGCCGCCTCGCCCGACCCGGTCGTCGTCGCCGACGGGCGCATCGTGATGGCGGGCGCGCTCGCCGATCAGGGAAAGCTCCCCGCGGCGATCGACTCTGCTCGAGCGCGCGGAACCGACCAGCCGCGGAAGCGCCCAGCTGCACCACCTCAAGCAGTGGTACGCGCTCGCCGACCTCTACGACCGGGCCGGGGACGTGCCGCGCGCCCGCACGCTGTTCACCCGCATCCGCCAGGCCGATCCGACCTTCGCCGACGTGACGCAGCGGCTGCGAGCCCTCGGCTGAATGTCACACCCCCTCTTGTACGGTCACGACGACTTCCCTCCTATCTCGCATCCAACGTCCGAAGGGAAGTCCCATGAACATCGTCCTGCTCCACGGCGTGCTCACTCGTGAGCCCGAGGTCCGCGAGCTGCCGTCCGGCGACCACGTCGCCTCGTTCGACCTCACGGTGCGCGACGACGGCTACGACACCGACGTCGTGCCGATCTCGTGGCACGACGCGCCGCGTCACCGCGCTCGACAAGCTCGAGCCGGGGCCGACGTGATCGTCACCGGCCGGGTGCGGCGCCGCTTCTTCCGTGCCGGCGGCGCCACCCAGAGCCGCACCGAGGTCGTGGCCGACGGCGGTCGTGCCGACTCGCCAGTCCGCAGGGGTCGCACGAAGGCGATCGAGGCGGCCCTGGCGACCGGCGACGAGTGGCTCGTCGGGTGACCCGCAGTGCCCAGCGGGTAGGCGCGCGCCATGGCCGACATCGCCGCTCTGCTCGGCGACGAGGCCGAGTCGCTGCTCGGCCACACCGCCAAGGCGATCCCGCGCGAGGAGCTCGTCCCTGCCGGGGCCCGACTACATCGACCGGGTCTTCCTCGACACCGACCGCAACCCGATGGTCGTGCGCAACCTCGCGTCGCTCCTCGACCACGGTCGGCTCGCCGGCACGGGCTACGTGTCGATCCTGCCGGTCGACCAGGGCATCGAGCACTCGGCCGCGGCGTCGTTCGCGCCCAACCCCGCGTACTTCGACCCGATCAACATCGTGAAGCTCGCGATCGAGGGCGGCTGCAACGGCGTCGCGAGCACGTTCGGCGTGCTGGCACAGGCGTCGCGTCGGTACGCGCATAAGATCCCCTTCATCGTGAAGCTCAACCACAACGAGCTCCTGACCTACCCGAACAAGTTCGACCAGGTCATGTTCGGCAACGTCCAGCAGGCGTGGGACCTCGGGGCCGCCGGCGTCGGCGCCACCATCTACTTCGGCTCCGAGGAGTCGACGCGCCAGCTGCAAGAGGTGAGCGAGGCGTTTGCCGAAGCGCACCAGCTCGGCATGTTCACCGTGCTGTGGTGCTACCTGCGCAACAACGCGTTCAAGAAGGACGGCGTCGACTACGCGGTGTCGGCCGACCTCACGGGCCAGGCCAACCATCTCGGCGTCACGATCGAGGCCGACATCATCAAGCAGAAGGCTCCCGAGAACAACGGCGGCTTCAACGCACTCAACTTCGGCAAGACGTCGCCGCTCGTCTACGACGAGCTCACGACCGACCATCCGATCGACCTCTGCCGCTGGCAGGTGGCGAACTGCTACATGGGCCGCGTCGGGCTCATCAACTCCGGCGGCGAGTCGAAGGGCGCGGCCGACATGGCCCAGGCCGTGCGCACCGCGGTCATCAACAAGCGGGCTGGCGGCATGGGCCTGATCTGCGGCCGGAAGTCGTTCCAGCGTCCGATGGCCGACGGGGTCGCGCTCCTCAACGCGATCCAGGACGTCTACCTGGACGGAGCGGTCACGATCGCCTGAATGAGATCAAGCGGCATGCGTTGAGTGCCGTTGAGGTGCAGGTAGTCTCGACTTCACATTGATGTAACCGCGCGTCCCAGGGGGGATCCGTGACCGACACCGCACGTCCGGAGGCGCCCGAGGAGCTGCATCGGGTCGTCATCCGCTTCGCCGGCGACTCCGGCGACGGCATGCAGCTCACCGGCGATCGCTTCACGAGCGCCAGCGCCCTCTTCGGCAACGACCTGTCGACGTTGCCCGAGTTCCCCGCCGAGATCCGACGCTCCTGCCGGCACCCTCGCGGGCGTCTCGTCGTTCCAGGTGCACATCTCCGACCACGAGATCACGACGCCGGGCGACGCACCGAGCGTGCTCGTCGCGATGAACCCAGCAGCGCTCAAGGCCGACCTCGATCGTCTCGAGCCCGGCGGCACGCTCATCGTCAACATCGACACGTTCGACGAGCGCAACCTCGCGAAGGCGGGCTACGCCGACAACCCGCTCACGGACGGCAGCCTCAAGGGCTACACCGTCTACGAGGTGCCGATGACGTCGCTGACGAAGGAGGCGACCGCCCCGCTCGG
>CAVPSD010000006.1:0-832004 GCA_963708175.1 uncultured Acidimicrobiales bacterium | reverse complement strand
GAACGCCGGTCGAAGAGGAGCGGACCGATGGCGAGCGATGACGTGACCGGATCCGGAACAGTCCGTGCGCTGTCAGATGGACGCGAGCTTCCGCTGCTGGGCCTGGGTGTGTGGCAAGTGGGCAAGGGTCGTGAGTGCGTAAACGCCGTCCGGTGGGCGCTCGAGCTCGGCTACCGGCACATCGACACGGCGCAGGCCTACGGCAACGAGCAGAGTGTCGGAAGGGCGCTGCGCGACAGCGGCGTCCCGCGCGACGAGGTCTTCGTCACAACGAAGTTCTACCCCGCGGCACAGGACCCCGTCGCCGAGGCTCGAGAGGAGCCTGAAGCGGCTGGGTGTGGACTACGTCGATCTGTACCTCGTCCACTGGCCCGGCAGGCGGTCCGATGTGGGCGTGGCCGGGCATGGAGCGGGCGCGGAGCGCCGGCCACGCACGCTCGATCGGCGTCTCGAACTTCTCCGTCGACGAGCTGCAACAGCTGCTGGCAACGGCGATGACCCCGCCGGTCGTCAACCAGGTTCAGTTCAGCCCGTACGAGTATCGCCGGGTCTGCTCTCCTGGTGTGACGGCGAAGGCGATCGTGGCGATGGAGGCCTACAGCACACTCGGTACGGGACGCCACCTGACGGGTGACACCATCGTGCGGATCGCTCGGAGCGACGGGCGAACTCCGGCGCAGGTCCTGCTGCGCTGGTGCATCGAGCACGACATCTCGTCATCCCGAAGTCGACCCATCGTGAGCGCATCGCCGAGAACGCCGCCAGTCTTCGACTTCTCACTCTCGGACCAAGACATGGCAGAGCTCGACGCCGCTCGATCGGACAGGTGGCACGAACGACGCTCGCGAGACCAAGTGGTGGGGCGGTTCCTGAATCGTCTCCTTGACGGCGATTCGCGACCCTTGCGGCTGCGAGTCTCCTCAGCGGTAGGGCGTCAGATCGGCTCGGGGGTAGCGCGTTTGGGTGTCGGCCAAGGTCTGCTCGTCCCAGTACGGGTCGCCCGGAGCGGGGAAGCCGAACACCGACCGCTCCCGGGGAGACGCCCGCTCGACGATCTCGAACCAGTCTGGACACGTCGCGGCGCTCGGCCCAGGCGACTCTGCCGGTCCAGCGCGGTGCCCACACGTCGTAGTCGGCGAGGAGCGCAAAGCGGGTTGATCGTTCGCCGGTCATCCGCGACCCACGGTGAAGTACGTCGGTCCGAAAAGCGAACAGGGTTCCTGCGGGACCTGTCATCGAGACCTCCTCCTCGGCGAACATCCCCGCGGGGAGGTAGTTCGTGATGTCGTGATGCCCAGGGACCGGCCAGTACGGGACGCTCTGCCCGACAGACAGCGGAACGATCTTGGTAGGGCCGTCCTCGTCGCCTACGTCTGACAGGAGGATCCAGCTCGCCATCTGCGTGGCCGGCTGGGAGCGCTTGGGCACGACGAGGCTGTGGTTGACGAAATCGCGGTGGTGGCGCTGGTCGTAGTCGACGGCCCCGGCGTACTTGGCCCACAGCTCCGCCTCATAGAGCCGCAGGTCGGCCGAACCAAGGAAGCGCTCCGCCAGGTCGAGCAGGTCGGGGTGGAAGGCCAGTCGGTTCAGGCTCCACGATCGCCACGGTCCGCCGACGATGCCGGCCCACTGGTCGGTTGCCAGCCAGGCATGAGCGGCCGGGTCGGCGAAGTACTCCTCGGGCCGCGGGTAGTGCAGCCACAGAGCTTCCTGGGCCGCCGCCAGCTCGTCAGCGTCGAGGAAGCCCTCGAACACCAGGTAGCCCGACTCCCGCAGGTCGGCCACACAACGGTCAGGCACCCTCATCGCCGCCACAAGTTAAGTGCCTCGCGGTGCGGAGGTCAGAGGACATCCCTTCGTGGTGCGACGAGGAGCGCGAGGGCAATGGCCGCGCCCGTGTACCCGGCGAGGAGCAGTCCGGCGACGGGTGCGTCGAGCAGCGTCCCGCTGGTGGTGGCCGCCGCCCGAGCTGCAAGAACCCGTAGCTGGCGCCCAGCGGTGTCCAGCGCCCGACGGACGGGAGTGCATCGAAGAGCAGATGCTCGACGGCGAGCATCCAGACGAGCGCGGCGACCACGGCGATGATCTGGTTCTCGACGACGGCGCCGAACGGCGAGACCGATGAGGCCGTACAGCGCCATCACGACGAAGACCGCGGCGACGACTTGGGCGAGATCGACGCCGCCGGTCACGTCGACGTGGCGCGCGGCGAATGAACGCGACGGTGGTCGACGACGAGACGACGAGTGTGACTGCGGTGATGGCGACGCTGGCGAGGACGAGTGCGCCGCCCTTCGCGACGAGCACTCGCGATCGGCGCGGCTCGACGAGGAAGGTCGAGGTGATGGTGCCGTAGCGGACCTCCTGGGTGAACGCGAGGACGCCGAGCAGCACCATGGTCACCTCGGGCACCTCGAAGGCGATGCCGACGACGCGGGCGAGCAGCGCAGGGTCGTCGAGGGAGAGCCCGCCGTTCGGGGCCGTGACCGACGGAACGCTCACCGCAGCCGTCACCACCACCATCGCGAGGGTCGCGACGCAGCATCGCCGCGAACATCCGGCCACGGTGCACCTTGAGCAGCTCGGCGCGGACGAGCGCGCTCACGCCGTCGCCTCGACACGGCGACTCGACACGCGACTCGACATCACCGGCCGGTGCCGTCTCGGTGAGGCGGAAGAACGCCGCTTCCAACCCGGCCGCCGCGGCGAGGCGGTGGAGGACGATCCCGTCCGCGGCGGCGAGCTCGCCGACCTCTTCGGGCGCGGCGTCGACCTCGAGCTCGTCGTCGACTCGGCGACAGCCGTGCCCGGCGGCGCCGAGTGCGGCACACAGCCGCTCCGGCTGCGGGGTGCGGACACGACAGCCGACGCCGGCCTCGGCGCGCAGGGCGGTCAGGGTCGAGGACCGTACGAGACGGCCGCGCGCGATCAGCAGCACGTGGTCGGCGGTCAGCTCGACCTCGCTCAGTGCGTGGCTGGAGACCAGCACGGTGCGGCCCTCGTCGGCGAGACGGCGCACGTACTCGCGCAACCACCGGACGCCCTGCGGGTCGAGACCGTTCGTCGGTTCGTCCAGCACGAGGACTGCCGGGTCGCCGAGCATCGCCGCGGCCAGCCCGAGGCGCTGACGCATCCCGAGGGAGAACTCGCCGACCCTGCGCCGCGCATCCGCCGCCAGGCCGGTCTCCTCGAGCACGCGCAGGGGCGCCTCGTTGCTCAGCTTCGCCGCCGTCGCCAGCGCGCGGAGGTGGTCGAGCGCGGTGCGCCCGGGGTGGAAGCCGGAGGCCTCGAGCACGGCACCGACGTGACGAACGGGGTGAGGAAGCTCGTCATACCGCCTGCCGTTGCCGAACGTCGCCGTCCCGCGGGTCGGGACGATGAGCCCGAGCAGCATGCGCAGCGTCGTCGTCTTTCCGGCACCGTTGGGCCCGAGGAACGCCGTCACCTGTCCTGCTGCGATCGTTGCGCTGATGTCGTCGACGGCGCGCACGTTGCCGAAGAGCTTGGTGATGCCGCGCAGCTCGACCGCCGCCTCGGTCACACGCGAGCTGGCTCGAGCTCGGGCTCGCCGAGCGCAGCGGGCGCGGCGGGGACGGGTTCGGTGTACAGCGCGACCGCCATGGCAAGCAGGCAGAGCCCGTAGACGCCGACCATGCCGTGAAGCATCGTGGGCAGCGCGAGACCGACAAGCGTGATGACGGTCAGCCAGATGCCGGTGGCGAGCGGGGTGAAGCGTCGCCAGCCGTGCCACACGTGGGCGCGCAGTGTTGCCCGGCCGAGGACGAGGAACCCGATGGTCGACAGCACGCTGGCGACGCCGAAGACGGCGCCGACGACGTTCGCGGCCGTGTCGTGGATGTCGGCGTCGCGGATCGGGATCGAGAGGAGCTCGCCGACCAGCAGCAGTCCGGTACCGGCGGCGGCAAGCGCGACGCCGCGCGTGGCGGCGCGCGATCGTCCGGCGACCCCGCTGCGGCCGAGTGCCAGGATGCCGACGAGGACGACGGCGTGGAGGGCTGCGCTGAACACCGAGAACGCCGCGAAGGCGCCGCTGCTCTCCCAGGGATAGCGCCACATCTCGTCGGAGATGTCGGTGGAGGGCTGCATGCCCAAGAAGAGCACGGCGCCGGCAACCGCAGTGGCGGCACCGGCGATCATGAACAACGCGGCACGCTGTCGGATCACGTCGCGTTCGGATCGACCCATGATGATCTCCTCTGGTCGGTTGGGCGGCCGATTCGGTTGTACGGGAACGGACAACTGCGGTCATCGGCGGTGGTGCGCAACCTGAGGTACGCGCCAGCACTGACAGCCGTTGCGCGGTAGCACGATTGCCGATGTCCCCACGGGTTGGGAGAATCCACGTAGTGGGCCGCGTCCAGCTGCGACGGTTGCCGACGTCGTTGTTGGTCGCGACGTTGCTGTTCGAGCTCGCCGCGGTCGCGCTCTCGTGGGGCGTGAGGCCCACGTTCGACACCGCGCTGTACGCCGTCTACGCGGTGACGCTTGCCGGGGCCGGCGCGTTGATCGCCTCTCGTCACCCGGCGAACCCAATCGGGTGGCTGTTCTCCGCGACCGCGGTGTGGACCGCGTTACTCGGGGATGTCGCCCAAGGGTGGGGTCGACGGGCTGCCGAGACGGGGTGGCCGTTCGGCCCGCCGGCGAGTGGGTCGCGCTGTGGAGCTGGATCCCGACGGGCCTGGCGATCGTGCTGGTGTTCCTGCTGTTCCCGGTCGGGCGCACGTTGCGCCCGGGGTGGCGGGTCGTCGCCTGGGTCAACGGGGTCGCCGTGCTGATGGCTGTGCCGGGTTGGGCGCTGAGCGACGCGATCGGGCCCGACTTCGTGGCGGGGCGGAACCCGTATGCCGTCGACGGCGCGGTCATCGATGTGCTCCGCCTGGTCGGCACCGCGCTGTTCCTCGGCTCGTTCGTCGTGTCGGTCGTGCCTCTCTGGCTGCGCCTGCGACGATCGACCGGCGTCGAACGGCAGCAGCTGGAGTGGTTCGCCTTCGCGGGCGTCTGTGCCGTCGTCGTTCTGTCGGTCGGCGTCGGCCTGTGGAACGTCACCCCGATCGTGCGACCGCTGGTGGCCGTCGCGCTGACTGCGCTGCCGATCGCGACCTGCGTCGCCATCCTTCGCTACCGGCTCTACGACATCGACCTCGTGATCAGCCGCACCGTCGCGTACAGCGCGATCACCGTCGTGCTGGCGGCGGTGTACGCCGCCGTGGTGATAGTGCTCGGTTCCGCGATGGGCCTCGGGTCGTCGTGGACGACGGCGGGGGCGACGCTGGCGGTCGCGGCCTTGTTCCGCCCGATCCGGGTGCGAATCCAAGACGCGGTCGACCGTCGCTTCGCCCGCTCGCGCTTCGACGCGCGCCAGCAGATGGCGTCCTTCCTCGACGACCTTCGCGCCGGCCGGGCTGCTCCCGAAGATGTCGAGCGTGTCCTGCGCGAGGCGCTCGGAGTCCACGACCTCGAGGTCCGCCTGTTGCTCCCGAACAGCGATGTCGAGGTCGATCTTCGCGGCACGCCGGTCCCGGACGACCCCGGCGAAGGACGGCGACGGTGGCCCATCCGCCATGCCGGCACGACCCTCGGAAGCGTCGTCGCCCCTGCCGACATCCCCCGTGCGTCGTTGCTCGCCGAGCTCCTCGACGCCGGCGCGCTCGCGGTGGAGGTGGCTCGGCTACGCGTCGAGCTGCGCCGCCAGCTCGAGGAGGTCGAGGCATCACGCACCCGGATCGTCGCCGCCGCCGACGAAGAGCGGCGCCGCATCGAACGCGACCTGCACGACGGCGCGCAACAACGTCTGGTGTCGATCGGTCTCGCCCTGCGCCACGCCCAGCACGCGCTCGGGTCGGCAGTCGATCCGGACGTCGGCCGCACCCTGGACTCCGCCGTCGCCGAGATCACCGTCGCCATCGACGAGCTCCGACAGCTCGCCGGCGGCCTTCGACCTGCGCAGCTCGACGCCGGACTCGGTCCCGCGCTGCGCGAGCTCGCTCGCCGAGCCCCGTTGCCCGTCGAGGTCGACGTCCCGGCCCGCCGCTTTCCTCCCGACCTCGAGACCGCCGCCTACTTCTGCGCCTGCGAAGGAGTCACCAACGCCGTCAAGCACGCCCACGCCACGAGAGTCCGCCTCAGTGCGCGTGGCACCGGCGGCTGCCTCGTCGTCTCCGTCACCGACGACGGCATCGGCGGCGCTGCTGCGCGCAACGGGTCAGGTCTCACCGGCCTCGCCGACCGGGTTGCCGCCCACGGTGGCGCGCTCACGATCGACAGTCAGAACGGTCGCGGCACCAGCCTGACCATGGAGTTCCCGTGCGTCTCGTGATCGCCGAAGACCAGGCGCTGCTGCGCGAAGGCCTCGCCCGGCTGTTCCGGGATGGCGGTCACGAGGTGGTCGCCACCGTTGGCAACGCCGGCGACCTCCTCGCCGCCGTCGAGCGGGAACGGCCTGACCTCGCGGTGGTCGACATCCGCATGCCGCCCACCTTCACCGACGAGGGCGCGCGGGCCGCGCAAGTGATCAAGGAGTGCCGCCCCGATGTTGGCGTGCTCCTGCTCTCGCAACACATCGAGACGACCCACGCCGTCAGCCTCTTCACGCTCGGCGGGTTCGGCTATCTCCTCAAAGATCGGGTGCTCGAAGTCGGCGAGTTCCTCGCGACCGCCGAGCGAGTCGCAGCCGGCGGCTCCGCCCTCGACCCCATGGTCGTCGCCGACCTCGTCTCACCGATCGACCACGGACCGACCGCCCGGCTCTCCGAGCGCGAACGGCATGTGCTCGAGCTCATGGCCCAAGGACTCACCAACGGCGGCATCGCCACCCGGCTCGTCGTGAGCGAGCGCACGGTGGAGGCCCATGTTCGCCACATCCTCACCAAGCTCGACATCACCGAGAACGAAGACGGCCACCGCCGAGTCCTCGCCGTGCTCGCCTACCTCAACGACGCACGACTGTCGTGAGCGTGCGGCGTCTCCATGCGTCCTAGCGCAACCCGGCGAAGAGGTCGGCCTCCGGGAGCGGCGCGCCGGTGGTGTCGTGCGCTCTGATGAAGGCCTCCTCACCAAAGAGCACGCCGAACGCCTCGGTAGGGAAGCGGGGCCCAGAACGACTCCTCGATCTGGCTGGCGTGCGTCGCGAGCGCGGTGCGCTTTCGTTCGACGAACCCACTGACGTCGACCACGGTCGTGATGCGCGCTTCGACCGCGTCCATCATGTGCAGCTGCTCGGGATCGGGCTGTGGGATCTGCGAGAGGTCGGCTCCTTGCTCCTCGAGGACGGCTCGGAACCGCTCGAACATGCTGCGCCGGAACGCGGTGAAGTAGGCCTTGCGGGGAATTCCCGTTTGTGCGACGGCGGCCATGGCGACGCGGCTGGCGTGGACGTGATCGGGGTGGTCGTAGCCGCCGAGCTCGTCGTAGGTCACGACGACGTCGGGTCGGTACCGCTCGAACAGGCCCGAGAGGCGTTCGGCGGCGTCGTCGACGGCGACGTTGCAGAACACGTCGGGCCGGTCCTTGTGCTCCCAGTCGACCATGCCCGAATCGTGGTACCCGAGCAGCTCGAGGTGCGCGACACCAAGCGTCTCGCACGCTCGCTCGAGCTCGCCGAGACGGATGCGGGCGACCTCGGCCTCGTCGTGGCCCTCATCTCCGGGCTTGATCCCGCCCGGTGCGTCGCCGAGCTCGCCGTTCGTGCACGTGACGACGACGGTGCGCACGCCCTCGTCCGCGTACCGGGCCAAGACGCCGCCCGTGCTCGACGACTCGTCGTCGGGGTGCGCGTGCACGGCCATCAGTGTCAGCGGCGTGCTCATCCGGCAAGCCTGTCACGACGCCATATGGCCGCTCGACATGAAGCGTCCGTGTGCGAACGTGAGGCGGTGGAACCCGCAGTCGAGCTCCGAAGGTTGGAGCCGGACCGAGCTGTCGCGCGTCGCGGAGATCGACCGTAGGGAACGCATCGACGTGCAGTACGTCCAGCACGGCACCGAGCTCGTCGCGCGGCACGGCAACTGGAGCTCGTTGGCCTGGGACCCGGACGGTCACGGCGAACACTCCGTCGAGGCCCAGATCCACATGCTCGAGCACTACGTCGACGCCGGCGGGATCGCGCTCGGTGCGTTCGCCGGCGACCAGCTGGTGGGCATCGGTGCCGTCGTGCCACACCTTCGACCCGGGATCGCGCAGCTGGCGTACCTCATGGTCAGCGCACCGTTCCGCGCGACGGGCATCGGCAGCCGTCTGTGCGAGCAGCTCGACGAGATCGCCCGCACCGCCGGCGACTCCGACATGGTCGTCACGGCGACGCCAACGGAGAACACCGTGCGGTTCTACCTCGGTCGCGGCTTCCAGCCCATGGCGGAACCGCTGGCCGAGCTGTTCGAGCTCGAGCCCGAGGACGTGCACATGCGCAAGGTGCTTTGATGACGGCATGAAGGCTGCACGTGTTCTCAACGGTGAGCTCGGGATCCACGACGTCGATGCCCCGACACCGGGCGTCGATCAGGCGCTGCTCCGCATCACCGCCTCCGGTGTCTGCCACTCCGACCTGCACCTCGCCCGCGGGGACTGGTACGGCATGCAGCCGCCGAGCCTCGGGCACGAGGCGATCGGCATCGTCGAGGACCTCGGTCCCGGCGCCGACCGGTTCGTGAAGGTCGGCGATCGTGTGATCGTCGGGCTCGGCGGGAGCGGCGGTGGGTTCTGGTGCGGCGCGTGCGAGTTCTGCCTCCGCGGCCAGCCTCGCCTCTGCGCGCAGACGCAGAACGTGATGGGCACGTTCGCCGAGCAGTTCGCCGTGTACGCGCCGGGCCTCGTGGTCCTGCCCGACAGCATCCCCGACACCGAGGCGCCGCTCGCCTGCGGCGGCCTCACCGCGTACGGCGCGGTGAAGAAGGTGCTGAAGCACGGCGTGCTGCCGGGACGACCGGTCGCCGTCATCGGCGCGGCCGGCGGCCTCGGCCACTACGCCGTGCAGCTCGCTGACCGGGTTCGGATATCCGCGTCGTCGGGGTCGACATCGGCGAGGCACGCCTCGACTTCGTGCGCTCGCTCGGCGCCGAGCTCGCGGTCGATCCCGACAGCGCCGTCGAGGTGGTGCAGCGCGACATCGGAGGCGTCGACGCCGCGCTCGTGTTCTCGGCCCGGATGGCCGGCTACGACCTCGGTCTGCAGCTCCTGCGCAAGGCCGGCCTGTTCGTCGGCGTCGGCCTGCCGCCGACGAGCGAGGGTGGATTCTCGATCGACGTGTTCCGCCTGTTCGCGATCGAGCCGACGATCATCTTCTCCGCGGTCGGGAACGTGCAGGACATGCGCGAGCTCGTCGATCTCGCTGCCCGCGGCAAGATTCGGACGCACGTCGACCGCACCGGCCCGCTGTCCGACCTCGACGCGATCTTCGAGGAGCTCGAGACCGGCAAGTTCCTCGGACGAGCGGTGATCACCGACCTCGCTCACTAGTCAGCATCGGCTTCGTTGGCATCATCGTCGGACTAGCCGAACAGCTCAGCTGAACGACGCCAACGGAACCCGCGAAGCCGACCACCGCACTGTGACATGATGCGGTGCGCGTTTGGCACGGGTTGAGCGGCCGATCTGTCGGCTCCCGACTCGAGGGTCGCTGTCCAGATCTGCCACCCGCCATCAATCGAAGCGTGCGCTTCCAACGGCCTTCCCTCACCGGGAGGCCGTTCCCGTTCAGACGAGATGGAGGCGACATGCACGATGTGACCAACCCGCGTTCGCGCGAGCAACCCGACCGCCCGGAGTCGGAGGTCGATCGCTGATGGCCCTCTGCGCGTGGTGTGAACGTGAGATGACGACCGCCGACTCCTGCACGATCGAGGTCATGCACCGAGCAGGCGCGCCCGTGGCGATGATCGCGTGGGGCGACGAGCCCGGATGGCCCGCAGGGAAGCGCTGTGGCGATTGCGGAGTGAAGCCAGGGGGATTCCACCATCCGGGCTGCGACATGCAGCGTTGCGCTGTCTGTGGCGGACAGATGATGTCGTGCGGCTGTCGCTTCGACGACGACCCCGTCGACGAGGAAGAGAGCGACCAGTGGTGAGCGGCTCAGGACGAGAAGGCGGCACGCGTGACGACGGCTCCGTACCGTGATCGACATCGCGCCCGACCTCGAGGCTGACGAGCTCGAGCGGATGGTGCAGGACTGCCTCGACCGTCGACTCTTCACGGTTGACGAGGCGCGAGCGAGGATCGACGAGCTCGACATGCTGAGTCGGCGCGGCGCACACCTGCTTCGACGCGTGCTGCGGAACCACGTGTGATACAGTGAAACACATGCGGGATGAATCGGGCTCGATCCAGCGGTCGTTCCGTCTCTCCAAGCGAACCGTCGAGCTTCTGGATGCCGCGGCCGCGGCTGGCCGCGAGTCACGAAACGCGCTCGTCGACCGGCTGCTCGGCGAGGCGGTCCGTCTCGAGCGCCACCCGCTCATCCGGTTCCACGAAGGTGCATCCGGTCGGCGCCAGCCTTTGGTCGTCGGAACGAGGCTCTGCGTGCACCAAGTGATGTCTACGGTGCGAGCGAACGCCGGTGATGTGGATGAGACAGCCACGTACCTCCAGATCCCACTTCGACTCGTTCGCGCCGCTGTCGACTACTACGCCGAGTTCGCCGAAGAGGTGGATGAGGATGCGGATGTCGCGGCCAGGATCGAACGTGACGAGCGCGCTCGATGGGAGCGACAGCAACGCGCCCTCGCGTGAGGCTTGCGCTCGACCATCACTATTCGCCGGCAATCGCGACCGAGCTGCGGGGCCGTGGCCACGACGTGATTGCGGTCGCGGAGCGGGGGTGGGAGACCGAGGACGACACGGCGCTTCTCACACTCTGTCGGCAGGAGCTGCGTGCCCTTGTCACCAACAACGTCGCGGACTTCACGATCATCGTGAGACGTTGGGCAGTGGAGGCCCGTCCACATTCGGGCCTCGTCTTCACTTCGGACGTGAGCATGCCTAGGGGGCGACGCGCGATTGGGAGCTACGTCACTGCACTCGACGGCATTCTCCGCGCTCACCCGGCAATCGATGCGTTCGCGGACAGAGTCCACTGGCTGTAGGACCGCCCCATCCCGGATTCGGGCTGATTCGTCTTCTTCCGCATCTGTGGTCCCGAGTCAGCGGCGTTCGACGGGTCGTGGAGGCCCGGCGACTTCGAACGACTCGACTGACCGCGCTCAGCCGGGACCGAGGGTCGGAGCCGGCGGGTTCTCCGCCGCGAGGATCGCTCGGTAGCGGGGCTCCAAGCCCTTCACCATCTCCATGTCGGTGAAGACCCAGAAGCGCTCGTTCACGACTGCGTCGTGGACGAGGTCCGCGACCTTGGCGGGTTCCATGCCGCTCCTCAGCTGGTCGAGCACGAACTCGCGGATGAGCTCGTCCCTCGGGTCATCCGGCTGCTCCTCGAGCGCCCGGGGCGCGGCCCACTCCGGGCGGTTCCGGTCGGCGGATCCGATGTTGGTGGCGACCCACCCGGGGCACAAGCACGACACTCCCAGCGTCGAGCCTTCCATCCTCAGCTGTTGATAGAGCCCCTCGGTGATCGCGACCACGCCCCACTTGCTGGCCGAGTAGGCGCTGTGGCCGGGGAAGTGGCCGGCCATGGAAGCCGTGTTGACGATGTGACCGTCGCCGTGCTCGAGGAGGTGCGGGAGGAACGATCGGTGCCCGTGGATCACGCCCCACAGGTTCACGCCGATGACCCATCGCCAGTCGTTGAGGTCCACGCTCCCGCGGCTCATGGCACCGGCGACTCCGGCGTTGTTGCACATGAGGTTCACCCGACCGAAGCGCTCGAGAGCGGCGTCGCGCAACCTGTCGACGGCTTGGGCGTCGGACACGTCGGTGGGCACCGCAATGACGTCGACGCCGCGGCTCTTCACGCTCTCGGTCGCCTCGTCGAGCCGCGGGACTTCTACGTCCGCGAGAACGATGTTCATCCCTTCGTCTGCGAAGCGCTCGGCGAAGGCGCGCCCCATGCCGCTCGCCGCGCCGGTGATGACGGCGGTCTTTCCCGCAAGATCCTTCAACGTGCCTCCGAGTGGGTCGTGTTCGGCAGGCCGCAGCATCTCACCTGTTGCGGAAGTTGCTGCGTCGCTGACTTCGCTGGGGTCGATCTGCCTTTCTCGCGTGTGAGGACTTGGCCGTCTTCAAGGTCTTCTTCAACCGCACCAGGGACTGGGCCGACCTCGAGGCGATGCGAGACGCCGGCACCCTCGACGTTCCCACGATCGCCGGCGTGCTGGCGTCGTTTCTCGGCAACGACGATGACAGGATCGCCTGTCTGCTGTCACTCAGCGGTGAGCCCTAGCCGCTCATCGCCCCCCACCGCTCGGTGAGGCCATGTGTCGCCGGCATCACGACGGAGGCGATGTCGGGTGTTGCGCGATTTCCACCGCGTCGTCGAGGCTCGGCGGTCTGCGTGAGCGGGGCGTCGCAGCGAGGAGCTCGAGGTACTCGGCCCTTGGGGCGATCATCACGAGTCGGTAGCCGATCCGATCACGTTCGGCGAGCGCACCGTCCAGGATGCACGCCGCGTCCGGTGACCCCACCCGGGCGGTTCCGACGGCGACCAGCTCCAGGGCGTCGATCATCATCGGCACGAACCGGTGCCCCAGCGCGATCTCGAGCATCGCGCCGGCACTCTCCAGCAACAGCGAGAGGTCACCTCGGCACAGCGCGAGCTGGGCACGGCTCTGTTGGAGGACTGCTTCGCAGAGCGGCGCGCAGACCATCTCGGCAACCGCCGCATCCGCCTCGACATTCGCGGCCTCGACCGCCGCCAGACGGCCGGTCTCGAGGAGAGGGATGTTCAGGAACGCCCGGCGGTGCACTCTGTTGAGCGGGATGGGCGTGGCTTCCTCCCAATACCGTTCGGCCGCGTCCGCCGCGAGCTCCAAATCGCCGTCAAACGTCGCGCGCGTACATTCGATCCAGATCGCCAGAGAGCGCAGCATCGGGATGGTTCCCCGCCTCGACCACTCGATCGCGATCCTCAGCGTGGCAAGGTCGTCGGTCATCAGTGCCACCTGCCGCGAGCGCGTCTGCTGCCGTCATCGAAAACGCGGGATCGCTTGGCACCGCGACCGACGCATGGTCGGCTGCGGCGGTCAGATCGCCACGGGCGGCGGCGACCAAGATCGCTGCCGCGTAGCCGTTGCCGACCGAATCGACCGAGAAGGTCGTGTGTTGGCGCCTGGTCATGCGTCGCTGCTCACCGATCCAGTGCGTCGCCTCGTCCAACCGTCCGGCCACCGACAGCATGTACACGGCAAAGCCGACGTCGATCGAGATCTCCAGGTCCTCGCGGTCGGCCACGACAGATTGCGCATACTCGACGATCGGCCCGAGGTCCCCGCGGTATGCGGGCACCATCGCGTTGCCGCGAGCGAGCCAACGAGCCGCCCGTCGGTTCTGCTCCGGGAGACGACGCGCAGCCTCCGCACCGACGATCGACACGTCGACCCCCAGACCGGTCGCGGTCGACATACGTGCGGCGACCGCAGCCGCCCATTCGCTCGCGAGCTCCCCGTCGCGATCGAACGCCATGAGCCAATCCCACGTCTCCGCCATGTCGACGCCGTAACCGAGCACTGTCCGGACGGCCCCGAGACCGGAGCACATGCGCAAGGCTTCGATAGGTGCGTTTTGCCGCGCCCACTTCATGGCAGCGATCACGTCGGGCATCTCCCGTACGAACTGCTCACGCTCCACGCCGTAGCGGCCTTCGCCTACTGCGGTGCACCACGCGGCTCTGTAATCCGCGTGCCGCGCCCTGGCTCGATCGAGCTCCGGGGTGCCGTGCGCTCGCTGATCGCAGAACTGCCGGATGGTCTCGAGCATCCGGTACCGACCGATCGAGGCGTCGAACTGAAGGAGGCTCTTGTCGACGAGCCGGCCCAACGCTCGGATCACCGAGAGCGCCTCGACGTTGGCCCCGTCAGTGGCGACCTCCACGGCCCCGTCGAGCAGGAACGGCGACCGGAACACGGTGAGGGACGACAGCACCGTCGTCTCGATGTCGTCGAGCAGATCGACGCTCCACGCGATCGACGCGTGGAGCGTCTGATGGTGAGCGAGGGTCGTTCTCGATCCCTGGCTCAGCAACCGCAATGCATCGTCGAGACCCGCGGCAATTCGCTCGATTGGCATCGATCTCGTGCGAGCGGCGGCGAGCTCGAGCGCCAGAGGAAGCCCATCGAGCCGGGCGCAGATCGAGGCGATCTGCGGCGCGGCGGCCTCGTCGACGACCAGGTCGCTTCTCGCGCAGAGCGCGCGCTCGAGGAACAGCCGCGTCGCGTCGAAGCGGTCAAGGTCGGCGAGGCCGATCGGCGCGCCCGGATCGGGCGCTGACAGTGGAGGGACGACCCAGACCATCTCGCCGGGCAGCCCGAGCTGCTCACGGCTCGTGACCAGGACCGTGACGCTTGGGCACTCCGTCAGGACTCTGTCGACCAGACCCGCGACACCGTCGATCACATGCTCGGCGTTGTCCAACGCGATCAGCACCGGGCCGGCGTCGCGGAGGCACCCGATCATCTGGGTGGTCACATCGGTGTTGCCCATCGCGACGAATCCGGTCGAAGCTGCCAGACGTTCTTCCACCTCGTTCGGCCTCGTCACCGGTCCGAGCTCGACCCACCACACGCCGCCCTCGTAGGCAGGGACCAGGTCCGACGCCGCGCACAGTGCGAGACGCGTCTTGCCGCAGCCGCCCGGGCCGGTCAACGTCACGATCCGGTGCTCGCCGATCAGCTTCTCGACCGTCGCCCGCTCGTCGTCACGCCCGATGAACGAGCCCACCGCCGATGGGAGGTTGTGCTTGGGCGAGAAGCGAAGCGGCGAAACGAGGAGGCGGCGCTCGCGGCCCCATGCAGGGTGTTCCGGAAGCGGCGGCAGCGTGCTGTCGGGATCGTCGGTCTGGGCCGCGATTGCCCGATCCAGCGCGACGAGGAACGGCGACGGCTCCGTGCCGATCTCGTCCGCGAGGAGCTGACGGTAGGCCTGGAACTCGCGGAGCGCGTCGGTACGCCGGCCGGCGTCAGCGAATGCTCGCATCAGCAGACCCCGTGGGCGGTCGCGAAACGGATACGTCGCGATGAGCGGCTCGAGCATCGTGATCGCGGGAGTCGCCTCACCGGCCTCGAGAGTCATCTGGGCCAGGTCTTCGACGGCACAGGCCCGAAGGTCTGTGAGACGAGCGACCTCGGCCGCTGCCCATTCCTCGTGCGCGAACTCCCCGTAGGCGTCACCGCGCCAGAGCGTGCCCGCCGCTGCGAGGGCATCGCGTGCCGTCCTGTCGTTGGACGAGCGCGCCAAGGCGACAAGCGCGTCGAACTGGGTCGCATCAATTCGGTCCGTTCGCAACGTGTAGCCCGGCGGCGCGGTGATGAGCGTGTCGAAGCCCACGAGCCGTCGCAGCCGACTGACCGATGTTCGGAGTGCGCCGGGCGTGAGTCCGAGATGCTCCTCGAGTGCTTCTGCCGGAACGATCGTGTTCGCCCGCTGGACCAGGAAGCTCGTGAGGCGGCGCTGTGCCTCGCTAGCCAGGTTGATCTTTGTATCGCCGGACCCCCACACCTCGAGGGGGCCCAGGACTCGGAACTCCATGACCGCCGGCCCTCCCCGGGCAGAGGGTACGGGTTCGGCACGGAACCCGCCGCCCGTGCTGGTGATCCGCGCGTGTAACAAGTGCGGCGCATGCTCGCCCTGACACCGGAAATCGCCCGGTCCCAGCAAGGAGATGCACATGTCCTACCTGTTCACCCGCCGGCTGAGGTTGGCCCCAGGGAACCTCCTCGACTCGATGGCGTGGTCCGCAAAGATCACCGAGAAGGTCAACGCGATCAGCGAAGTGCCGGTGTCGCTGTGGACCACGGTGTTCTCGCCAAAGCTCGGCACGCTCTCATGGACAGTCGTCGTGGAGGACCTCAGCCAGCTCGAAGCGTTGGACGCGAAGCTGCTGGCCGACAGCGGCTACACCGCGCTGGCCGACGAAGGCGCTCGCTACGCCTCTGATGCCGGGATCGACGACGCCCTCGTCAACCTCATCCACGCCGACCCCGACGCGGCGACAGGCGACCGGCAGTACGCGGGCGTCGTCGACGCGGTGCTCGCGCCAGGCCATGCGGCAAAGGGCATCGAGCTCGGTGTCGAGATCGCGCAGCGAGCCAAGAAGATCACGGGCCGCCCGACCTCGTTCGGCGCGTCGCAGACGGGCGTCTACGGGGCGGTCGGGTGGATCGCGTTGTACGACTCAGTGGATCAGGTGCAGAAGGCCGAAGCGGCCCTCGCCGCCGACAAGGGATTCGCCGAGCTCCTCGACAAGGAAGCGAGCAAGGCGTACCTGGCCGGGGTCAGCACGCAGACCCTGCATCGGAGAGTCATCTAACGCTTTCGTACGCGATCAGAGGTCCCTTCTCGCCGAGCGAGGGGGGACCTCTGCTTCGCGCAGTGCCGTCCGGCGACACCCCGCGAAGTTTGCGCTGCTGCTCATCCGGGCCGGCGGCCTCCACTTCGACCTCGCCGGCTGCTCGACGCGCTCCTCACCATCACCACGCTCGAGCAGTCCCGACCTCGGCGCGCAACGGTGACTGCGGCCCGAATCGAGGCGACCACCGAGGGATAGCGTCGGTCAAGCACGTTCGCCGCGCATCGGAGGTTGATCAATGGGGCTGTTCGACAAGGTCAAGAGTCAGGCGATGGACCTCAAGGGCAAGGTCGAGGAAAAGGTCGACGACGCCCAAGCCAAGCGGAAGGCCGACGACATGCTCGATGACCTCGGACGGCTGCTGTACGCAGAGCGCACTGGGCGTCCGGTCCCGGACGCAGAGAACGAGATCAGCCGGATCGTCGCCGACCTGAAGAACCTCGAAGACGAGGGGCTCGCCATCTTGCCGCCCTCGTAATCGAGGCGTCTCTGGCGATGTTGCCGGTGAGGATCGCTCTCCCTGCGGCTCAGGTCCGAGTGCCCATTCCGATGCTTCGGGGAGGGCCTCTCGTGTCCCCTGGAACTCGGCGAGACTGCGTCGGTGTCGCGGTCCTGTGACCCAGTCGGAGCGATGTCAGCGTGAGAGCTGTGGTGATGACTGCGCCGGGCGCGATCGAAGTCACGACGGTCGACGAACCCACGCCCGCGCCCGACGAGGTGATCATCGAGGTCGCCGCTGTCGGGCTCTGCGGCACCGACCTGCACATCCTTGCTGGCGAGCATGGCGTGCTTCCCGTTGTGCCGGGTCACGAGGTGACCGGCACCGTCGTCGCTGCCGGGGCGGAGTCCGGCGAGCTGCGCGTCGGTGACCGGGTCGCCGTCGACCCGTCGCTACCGTGCCGCGCCTGCCGGTTCTGCCGCCGCGGACGCGAGAACCTCTGCCTCACGCTCGGCGCGCTCGGCGTGACGACGGCCGGCGGCGCCGCCGAGTACATGCGCGCCCATGCGAGCCGGTGCATCGTGCTGCCCGATCACGTCGATCTGCACGGCGCGACGTTGATCGAGCCGCTGTCGTGCGTGCTGCGCGCACACGACGTACTGCGCACCGCGCTGGGTGCTTCGGTGCTCATCTACGGCGCCGGGACGATGGGCCTTCTGCTGCTCGAAGTGGCGAAGCGCACCGGACCGCGATCGGTGCATGTCGTCGACCCGAACACCGAGCGAGCGACGCGTGCGGCCGCGCTCGGGTGCAGCGCGGCGGGGCCGTCGGTCGCCGCCCTCGACATCGGTGAGAAGTGGGACGTCGTGATCGACGCAAGCGGCAACTCTGCTGCGATCCAGGACGGCATCGGACAAGTGACACGCGGCGGCACGTTCCTGCAGTTCGGGGTGGCCTCACCCGAGGCCCGCGTGTCGATCTCTCCGTACGCGATCTACCGCCACGAGATCACGATCACCGGCTCGATGGCCGTGCTGCACAGCTTCGAGCGCGCTGCTGATCTGTTCGCTGCGGGCATCGTGGACTGGCGGGCGTTCGTGACCAGTCAGCGGCCGCTCGCCGAATATGCCGATGCGCTCGCGTCGTTCGAGCGCGGCGACGGCGTGAAGACGCAGGTCCTTCCCGCCGCGTAGCGGCAGACTGCGCCCGTGCGCATCCGGTTCTGGGGCACGCGCGGGTCGGTGCCGACGCCTGGACCAGGCACAGTGCGATATGGGGGAAACACGTCGTGCGTCGAGGTGCGCACCGACGGCGGCACCCTGCTCGTCCTCGATTGCGGCACTGGGGTTCGGGCGCTCGGCTTGCGCTTGCTCGAGGACGCCGCGAACGTGGGCGGACCACCGCCGGCGGGCGCGATCCTCATCGGCCACACACACTGGGATCACATCCACGGGCTTCCGTTCTTCGCACCGCTCTTCGTCGCCGGCAGCCGGTGGGATGTGTTCGGCCCGCGCGGGCTGATGCGAACCCTCGACAGCGTGCTCGCCGGGCAGATGGAGTACCAATACTTCCCGATCGGCCTGGACGAGGTGAACGCCGAAGTGCGCTACCACGACCTCGTCGAAGGGGTGTTCGAAGTCGGTGACGCCACCATCCGAACGCAATATCTCAACCACCCCGCCCTCACACTCGGTTTCCGCATCGAGGCCGACGGCGCCACCGTCGTGTACGCCTCCGACCACGAGCCCTATGACGCGGCTCTTGCCGGTGGCGGCCTGCCGCGGCTGGGCAGTGCCGACGCACGCCACGCGGACTTCCTCGCGGATGCCGACGTAGTGGTGCACGACACGCAGTACGACGCTGCCGGCTACGCCGCCAAGGTCGGCTGGGGCCACAGCACTATGGAGTACGCAGTCGCGCTCGCCCGAGCAGCCCGCGTGCGGCGGCTCGTGCTCTACCACCACGACCCGCAGCGTGACGACCAAGGCGTCGACGACCTGCTCGGCCGCGCTCGTGCATTGGCGGCCGTCGACGGGTTGGGTCTCGAAGTCGATGCCGCCGCCGAAGGATCCGCTTTCGAGGTTTGGGGCGCGGGTCGGACTCGCGGGCGCCCGGCCGGCGCACCGGCGACGGTGGTACCAGCGACGAGCGACCTCGCGGTCGGAGTTGCCATCGCGACGAGCGACCCCGAGCTCGAGGCAGCGGTCGAGGCCGCCGCGATCGCCGAGGGGCTCACGGTGCGGACGCTCGCGGGCGACCTCTCGGACGCGGTGGTCGTGGTCGATGTCGACGACGACGGCGGTGCATCACGTTCGGTCGACCGCAGCGCCGGCATGCTCGGTGTCACCCGGCAGGCCATCCCATCGTTTCCCACCGCCGGCATCACTGACTGGATCGTGCTTCCCGCGTCGATCGCCCACATCCGAACCAAGCTCCGTGCCGCAGTGCTCCGGAAAGCATGCCGATGGCTGGCGGCGCCCGCCGCGCCCGACGAAGGGCATCGACTCGCCGCCCTGCACGGCCTCGGCATGCTCGACACGCCGCGTGAGGCGCGCTTCGACCGCCTCGTCGAGCAGGCCCGCGAGATCGCCGCGACGCCGATCGCATTGGTGTCACTGGTCGACTCTCAGCGGCAGTGGTTCAAGGCCACGGCCGGTTTCGATGCCACGGAGAGCCATCGAGACCAGTCGCTCTGCGCACACGCGATCCTCGGCCCTGATGTCCTCCAGGTCCCGGACGCCTTGGAGGATCCGAGGTTCGCCGACAACCCTGCCGTGGCCGGCCCGATCCGAGTTCGGTTCTACGCCGGGGTGCCGCTGGCCCTCGCCGACGGAAGCCGGGTCGGGACCCTGTGCGTTGCCGACCACCGCCCCCGCCTGCTCGACGATGGCCAGCTCGAGGCGCTTTGCCGTCTCGCGGACCTGGTCGTCGCAGAGCAAGCCACCCGGTGAAAGCACGACGGGCGCAGGTTCAGACTCGTTCAACCCGCGTTCACTCAGGCTCCGTAGCCTTGACCCGGTGAAGGCCGCTGCGAGCGAGGGTGACGCACTCGAGACCCTGGAGGCCGACCTTCGCGTCGTTCGGGACGCGATGCTGGCCGCCGAGACGGCACGAGCCGCCGACATCGCCTCCACCCACCCAGCGCACCGTCGCTCGGCCGCAAACCTCGTCCACTACCTCGAGCTCCGTCACCACGACGTCCGTGATCTCCAGGCGCGTCTCGCCGCTATCGGACTGTCGTCGCTCGGCCGGTCGGAAGCGCACGTCCTCGCAACGACCGAGGAAGTCCTGTCCGTGCTCGCCCGGCTGAACGGTCGCGAACCACCATCGCGTGCCGCCGGAGTGGCGCTGACCGAGGGACGCCAATTCCTCGCCGCGAACGCGAAAGAGCTGTTGGGCGCGCCGGCACGGACGCGTGGGACGCGGATCATGGTCACCCTCCCGACCGAGGCCGCCGAGCAGCCGGATCTCGTGTCGCGGATGACCGAGAGCGGAATGGACATAGCCCGTGTCAACTGCGCACACGACGCCCCCGAGCTCTGGGAGCGAATGATCGACAACGTGCGGGCAACCAAACGACCGAACGGCCACCGGCCCCGCATCGCGATGGACCTCGGCGGCCCAAAGCTGCGCACCGGCCCGCTGCAGCCGGGTCCGCGTGTCGTGCGCATCTCGCCCCGACGCGACCGTCTCGGCGTCGTGACCGTGCCGGCGCTCGTATGGCTCACCGCCGACAGTGGACGTGCTGCCGTGCCGCCACGAGCGACGGTCGTGTCAGTCGACGACGCGAGCTGGCTCGCGCGTCGGCGTCCGGGCGACCGACTCGAACTCGTCGACAGTCGCGACGCCATCCGGCACTGGGTCGTCGTCGAAGCTCGAGCCGATGGTTGCTTGGTGACGGCGACGCAGACCGCATACGTGTGCACCGGCCTCAAGCTCGTCTGCTCGACGGGCGTCGACGACGATGTCGTCGCGATCGGCCAGCTGCCCGAGGTCGAGCTGGCCCACCGCGTCGACCGCGGCGACCATCTGACCCTCACCCGCACCCTCGAACCCGCCACACCCACCCCCGCCGGCAGCGACCACCGCATCGGCTGCACTCTCCCCGAGGTCTTCGGGCAAGCCAAGCCGGGCGAGCACGTCTGGCTCGACGACGGCAAGATCGGCGGGATCCTGCTGCGGGTGACGTCCGACGAGATCGATCTGCGCGTCACCGACGTCCGTCCCGGAGGAGCAAACCTCAAAGCCGGCAAGGGGATCAACTTCCCGGACACCGACCTGCGAGTCCACGCCCTCACCGACAAAGACCTCGCCGACCTCGACTTCGTCGCCCGCCACGCCGACATCGTCAACCTCTCCTTCGTGCGCCAGCCCGCCGACATCGAGCAGCTCCACGAAGAGCTCGAGCGACGTGACGCCGCCGACGTCGGCATTGTGCTCAAGATCGAGAACGTCGCCGCGTTCGAGCACCTCCCCGAGCTGCTCCTCACCGCGATGCGCAGCCGCAAGGTCGGCGTCATGATCGCCCGCGGTGACCTCGCAGTCGAGGTCGGGTTCGAACGACTCGCCGAGGTGCAAGAAGAGATCCTGTGGGCCTGCGAAGCCGCCCACGTTCCGGTCATCTGGGCCACCCAGGTCCTCGACACGCTCGCCCGAACCGGCCAACCATCACGCGCCGAGATCACCGACGCCGCGATGTCCGAACGCGCCGAGTGCGTGATGCTCAACAAAGGCCCACACATCACCGACGCCATCGACACCCTTGACTCGATCCTGACTCGGATGCAACACCACCAGCACAAGAAGCGCAGCCTCCTCCGCCGCCTCCAAGCCTGGGACCACACCCCGCCGACGTAACGGATGCGGCGACGGTGCGGAGTGGACCGACCTGTTCCTCGCCTGGCTCGACGACTTGGGCGGGTCGCCCTAGCGGCGGTCGAGGTGTCGAGCCTCGCCGCTCGGTCCCGGCGTGATGTGGATCAGCCGCCCCGGCTCTCGCAGGGTGACTTTGTGCCAGACGCCCTGGGGGACGACGATTGCGTCACCTGCGCCGAGGTCGATGGTTCGCTCGCCCTCAGCGAGCTCGAGGCGGACCGTGACCGCGCCAGACACCATGTACAGCAGCTCGTCGCCGTCGGGATGCATCTCACCGTCGTGTGGCGGATCGCCGGTGAGCATGGGTGCCCCGATGGTGACTCCATCGATGCGCTGCGGCCCCCGGCCCGGCGTCTGCTCCACGAGCCGGGCACGCCGGTCGGCGCGGTCGAGGCCGACCACCTCGCAGCTCAGGTCGATGCGTCGACCGGGTTCGATGTCGTGTGTCGTCGCCATGCCATCTCCTCGTGCGGGTCGCGGGCAGGCCTTCGAGGGGTATTGCCCGTTCGCTCCTCTCAGTTCGCGGCGGCTGGTTCTCGGGTGTGAGGCTGACGCGGTGGATGACGAAGAGTTCGTGCGGTGGTACGGCCCATGGTCACCTCGGGATGTTGGTGGTGTCGAGAGGCTGCTGGACGGCTTCGACGCGCCGTGGTGGGTCGTCGGTGGGTACGCGATCGAGCGGTTCACCGGCGTGACGCGACGCCACGAAGACATCGACATCGCGGTGCTCCGCCCCGACGCCGGCCAGCTTCTGCGTTTCCTGGCCGCTGACTTCCAAGCCTGGGCGAACTCCTCCGGGTCGCTCACGCCGATGCTCGGCGGACGGGACGAGCTGCCGTCGGATGCGGGTCAGATCTGGATACGCCGCAGTGCGCTGTCGCCGTGGGAGGTCGACTTCGTCATCTCGGAGGAGCGCGACGGGAACTGGGTGTGGCGACACGATCCGACGGTGACGATGACGCTCGCCGACCTGACGTGGATGGACGAGGCCGGGGTGCGGTTCGCCCGGCCAGAGGTTGTGCTTGCTCACAAGGCGAAGTGGCGACAGCACCACGACGACCTCGACTTCGACGCCGCCTGGCCCCTCCTGGACGACAGCGCGAAGGCCTGGCTTCATGCGAGGGTGACCTCGATGTATCCCGACCATCCATGGCTGTCGCGAATGGACCACCCATGACCGACCATCCCACACCCCGAGTCGTCCAGATCAACCACGGCGTCGAGGACGCCGCCGAGGACCACAGCACGAGGCGCTCGACGCCTGGGTGGGTCGCTGGATCAACGAGGGCCACGCGATCAACGACGATGGGAGCGCCGAAGAACGTGGTCGTCAGCAGCCTCGTCGCGAGCGGCCACATCTGGACCTACCAGAGCGACACCACTCGTTCCACCGTGGAGTTCAGTGATGACAATCACGTGCAGACGGTTCTGCACGAGCGCACCGACGACGGAACGACCTACAAGCCGTCGATGAAGGTCACTCTCGTCAAGGTCGACTGAGACAGCCCGTCAGCTTCACCACGCTGTGCGATCGCGTCGAGCACGAATCGCTGGTACAACCTGCGAGCGTTGTGGCGAAGCGTCGGCTCGAGCTCACCCGTGCGCAGATCCTTGCGTTTCGACGCCATTCGACTGGCCTCGATGCGCGGCTCCCGCGGGGTGCGAAGTCGCTGAGGGCGGCCGCGTGGGCGGGCTTGCAAGACAGCATGCCGCGAGCCGCGCTCCTGTCGATCCACGCGCGTGTCTCGGGGGCGAGGGCTGGCACTTGGGAGGACCCGTCGCTGGTGCAGATCTGGGGCCCACGGTTCAGCGCGTTCGTCGTCCCGGAACGCGACCGCGCTCTGTTCACCGTTCCGCGGCTCCCGGACGACCCGGCAACGCGCGAAGAGCTCGAGCTCCTGGCGAATCGCATCGAAGCGTTCCTCGACGGCCGCCGGATGGACTGTCGCGCGCTCGCCCGCGGACTCGGAAGGGGTCCTGGCTCGCTGCGCTATGCAGGGCTCACCGGCCGAGTCGTCATCCGATGGGATGGCGCGCGTCAGCCGACGGTGTGGACGATGCCCCGACCGACCATCGATCCGGTCGACGCCCGACTCGAGCTCGCGCGCCGCTACCTCCATGTCTTCGGACCAGCGACGGTCGAGGCGTTCTCAGAGTGGGCCGGGATCAGGCCCGCACACGCTCGTGCCGCGTTCGAGGCGCTCGCGGGAAGGCTGACGCCGGTCGGCACGCCCATCGGCGACGCATGGATCCTGACCGAGGACGAGAAGGCGCTTCGCACCGCGGCCGGTAGTGACGTCGCGTCCACGCGGCTGCTTCCGAGCGGCGACACCTACTTCCTTCTCTGGGGAGCCGACCGGGAGCTGCTCGTCCCTGACTCCCGCCGCCGGCCGGAGCTCTGGACACCGCGGGTCTGGCCCGGTGCCCTCGTCGTCGACGGAGAGGTCGCAGGGACGTGGCGGCGCGCGGGAGCGGTCGTCTCGATCCAGCCGTGGCGGCCTCTGTCGCGGGCGGCGCGCGACTCGGTCGAGGTCGAGGCGCAGTCGTTCCCTCTTCCCGGAGTGGAAGGGGAGATCAGCCTTCGCTGGGAGGAGTGACGCGTCGTCTCTCGACCCGAGTCGGTCAACTGAGCCGGTGAGGCGTGATGTCGAGTCGAGGCTCCATCGCGCCCGCGACGGCGATCGAGACGATGCAGTCCTCGTCCAGTCTCGACGCGTCAGCGCTCGAGGGCGGCTCTTGCAGCGACCACTTGCGGGGTCGTGAAGCCTTCCGTGAACGTGTCGAGCAGCTGGCGGAGCCGTTCGCGCGCTTCGGCGCCGCTCGCCGTATGGCGGCGAAGCTCTGCGAGCCTCGTTGCCGCTCGGAGCTCGACCATGCGGCCGCCGCGTTCGTGCGCCAGCGCGCCAGCTCGCTCGAAGAGCAGCTCGGCGCCTGCTCTGTCGGGCGGCTCGAGAGCGAGAAGGAGGTCGCCCCTCGCGATCGTGACGTCGGGTGCGAGGGGGTCGGTTTCGGGTGTCGCATCTTCGGCGGCCTCGCTGAAGGAGCGTGCGTCGTCGAGCCGACCGGCCCGCGCGGAGGCCCCGGCGCGGATCATGAGCAGCAAAGGCCAGAACACCGGTGGAGCGGACAGTTCCTCATAGAGCGCGAACCCGCGGTCGACATCGGCCACGCCCTCGTCGGTCGCTCCGGCTCCGACCTTCACCGTGCCCCGAAGCACCAATCCCAGCGCCTCCCAGATCGGGTAGTCGTCCGCGTCGGCAACTGCGAGCAGCTCGTCGGCGCGGATCGCGAGAGTGCCGAAATCCTCCCGCCAGAGGTCGAGCAGGCCGGCGTGGAAGAGGCCGTAGCAGGTCGAGTACGGGTGGTCGAGCTCCGTCGCGACCTCGAGCGCCCTTCGTATCTGGGTGAGCGCGCTGTCGGGGTTGCCGGTCATCCAGAGCAGCAGCGCCTTCACGGTGTTCGAGACGACCTTCGGGTGTGGTCCGATGCGGAACCGCACGAACCCCGATGTCGATGCGTCCTCGTACTCGACCGACTTGCACACATGCGCGAGGGCATCGTCGAGCCCAGCCCCGAGGCTCTTCACACCGGCGAGCAAGTGCGCCTCTGACAGCATCGAGGGATCGCGTTGGCGCTCGGCGACGGCGAGCAGTTCGTCGGCGACGACGGCGAGGCTCTCGAAGTCGGTCCGCATCACGTGGAGTGAAGCGAGGCACCGGAGCGCGGGGAACCGCTGCTCCTCGTTGCCCGCCTCACCGGCCTGGGCGAGCGCGGCGCGGATGCGCTGTTCCGAGTCAGCAGTGAAGCCTTGGATCGCGATCAACGCGCGAGCAAGGCTCACTTGGAGGGCGACCCGATCGCGGATGCGTTCCGGCGACTCTGGCTGAGTGGCCAGGACTTCGAGAAGGTCGGTCCCCAACTCGGTGATCGCTCGGTAGTTGCCCCGCGAGTCGTAGTAGCCCCAGAGTGGCTCGAGGAGGTCGTCGAGCCTCCCGACATCGCGCTGGTGCACCCAGTACGACCACGCGGAACGAAGGTTGCTGAGCTCGTCGTCGAGTTGCGAGAGAACCGCGGCGCGATCGTCGACGCTGCGCGAACCCCATACCTCCACCGCTCGCTCCGTGTACTGCCCGGCGTGGCCGCGCCGAGCAGCTTCCGCGAGCTCAGGCTCGTCGTCCAGCTGCTCCCTCGCGTACGTGCGAATCGTCCGCAGCATCGAGAACCGCGGCCGCCCACCGGAGCCATGGATGCTGCGAACGAGGCTCTTGTCGACGAGCGAGCCGAGCTCCTCGATGACGTCGAGGTCGTGGAGCTCCGGGATCCGCGTCGCCGAGCCCTCGACGTCGGCGAGGCGCGCGCCGCTGAACACAGAGAACACCGCCAGCATGCGGCTCTCCGAAGGCGTGAGCAGCTCTTTGCTCCACTCGATCGCGCTGCGCAACGTCCGCTGGCGTTCAGGCAGGTCGTGCGCCTTGCTCTGCAGGATGTCCAGCCGCTCGTCGAGTCGGGCGCGGAGCTCGTCGACGGAGAACACATTGACTCGAGCCGCGGCCAGCTCGATCGCGAGGGGCAGTCCGTCGAGTCGCCTGCAGATCGCCACGAGATCGGCGACGTCGGCCTCCGTGACCTCGAACCCGGGCCGCACGGCGCGGGCGCGTTCGACGAAGAGGCGGACGGCTTCGGACTCGAGCGCGGCGGGCACCGAGGCCACGCGCTCGCCACCGTGAGGAAGCGACAGCGGCGGGACCGGGAACAGCTGCTCGCCCCGCACTTTCAACGCAACTTGGCTCGTCGCGAGGATCGTGAGGTCGGGGCACTGCTGGAGCAGGGAGTCGAGGCCACTCGCCGCGTCGAGCACGTGCTCACAGTTGTCGAGGACAAGCAACAGGCGCGCGCCGCGCAGCGCTCGGCCGAGGACCTCGACTGCGGGAGCGTCGCCGATCGGTCCGACAGCGAGCGTCCGCGCGATCGCCGCGAACATGCCCTCGGATTCGCGCTCCGCGCTGAGGTCGACGAAGAAGACACCGTCGTCGAAGCGCCGCACGCGGTCGGCCGCGAGCTGCAGCGCCACTCGCGTCTTCCCGGTGCCTCCGGCACCGGTGAGCGTCAGCAGGCGGACCCCGGCATCCAACAGCTCGTCGAGCTGTGCCATCACGGTCTCACGGCCGACGAAGCTCGATGTCTGGGTCGGCAGGTTGCTCGCCGCCGCAAGGCCCGAGGGCGTCGTCGTCACCCGCGTCGAGTCGAACCGCTCCGTGAGCAGGATCGCGAGGTCGTCGAGGATGAGGCGCTGGAGCTCGGCCGAATCCTGGAACGGCTTGTAGGACGTTGTGTCCTCGGCCTGCAGGCGGCCGAGAAGGTCGGCGAGGCGCGGCTCGAGGTCGGGCGCAGGCCGCTTGACGTAGACGAGACGAGGCATGCCGGCAGAGAGCACGTATTCGTCCTCGAGGCCGGAGATCTCCATGTCGGGGGCGACCCACCCGTACCGTTGCCAGTAGATGCCCACGAACACGTCGGACTGCTCGAGGTACGAGCGGTAGAGGGCCCGCGGGGGGTGGGGGCGGGCGCCGAGCTCGAACATGACCGTGGCGAGCCGCAGCTGCTCGACCGCGGCACGCGCGGCTTGGCGCTCCTCGGCGAGCTCTCCGAGGGTCGATGAGATGAAGACGCGCAGTCGCTGATCAGGCGTGCGGATCACGTGACCGTCCATGGGATGACCGGGGTTCTACTGCATCGGTGTCGGGTCTGTTGTCGACGCGAGGCGCGAGCGCACCTGCGGAACGACCTCGGCTGTGAAGCGCTCCATCGACGGAGTGAGCGCCGCCGGCTGGAGCCCTGGCGCCGAACCCCACGTCACGACATCGGTCAACCCGTACCGCTGGACGAACGTGGTGAGCTCGTCGACGCACTCGTCCACGTTGCCCACGAAGACCCGCTGCGTGATCCGGTCGGGATCGTTGAACGTCTGTGCATCTCCGGTGCCCGCCTCCTCAGCGAAGCGTCCGTAGACCGCCATTCGATACCGCTCCGCAGCGCGCAGCGGCGGCCAGTCGCGGTCGCGATCTTCGGTCACGAGGAACGAGCGGATGATCCCGATGCGCCTCGCGCTCGGGTCAGCGCCGGCGGCGAGACTGCCCTCGCGCCATCCGTCGAGCAGCGACACCGGCCCCTGGGGCAACACGTGGGTTCCGTAGCGGACGGCCCGTTCCACTCCGGGAGCGCTCGACACCGCCATCCACAGTGGCGGGCCGCCGGACTGGACCGGGTCGGGCGTCACGCGCACGTCATCGAACCGGTAGCGCTTCCCGGCGTAGCTGAAGCGCTCGCCCGACCACGCCAGGCGCAGGATGTCGACGCACTCCTCGGTGAGCGACACGCGGCGCGAGAGCGGGAAGCCGAACCCGCGAAACTCGTGTGGCGCGTAGCCCAGGCCGATGCCGAACTCGATGCGGCCGCCCGACAGCTGATCGAGCACGGCGAGGTCCTCGGCAAGCCGAAGCGGATGCGAGAACGGGACGATCGAGATGTTCGTCGAGATCCGCATCCGCTTCGTCACCGCGGCCGCGGCGCCCGCCACAGGCGCGAATGACGGGAGGTAGCCGTCGTCGACGAAGTGGTGCTCGCTGAACCACACCTCGTCCAAGCCGAGCTCGTCGAGCCGAGCGATCTGCTCGATCGTCTGGGCGTACACGTCGTGCAGCGTGTAGTCGCTGCCGGGAGGGCAGCGGAAGTCGTGCGCGACGCCAAACCTCACCGGCGGGGCCATGCCGACGAGGCTCGCGCACCTGGCTGCTTCGTGTCTCGAATCGGGACTTCCGCCGATGGGGCGTTCCGCCAAGGCCTCATGAAGTAGGCGCCCGCCGAGCGTCTGGTTACCCTCGTAGCCATGACGCCTGAGGAGCTCGCTGACCTTGCGCATCTGCGCCGGGCGCGCGACCTCATGGACCGCGAGTACGCGCAGCCCCTCGATGTCCCGGCCATGGCGCGTGCCGCGCTGATGTCACCCGCGCACTTCTCGCGCAAGTTCCGCGCGGCCTACGGCGAGACGCCGTATTCGTATCTGATGACGCGACGCATCGAGCGGGCGAAGGCTCTTCTCCGGCAGGGGATGTCGGTCACCGACACCTGCTTCGCCGTCGGTTGCACGTCGCTCGGCTCGTTCAGCTCGCGCTTCACCGAGATCGTCGGTGAGACGCCGTCGCAGTACCGGGCGCGCGATCACAGCGACCTCGAGGTCGTGCCGCCGTGTGTGAGCAAGGTCGCGACGCGACCGCGGCGTTTACGGGTGACGGCATGACCAGCTTGCACTGAGCAGGATCGGAGAAGCATTCGACGGGGCGGTGCTCGTACCGTCGTCGTATGGCAGTCAACATCTCAACCACGTTCATCCCCGTCCACGATCCTGACGAAGCACTCGGCTTCTACCGCGATGCCCTCGGCCTCGAGGTCCGCAACGACGTGTCCAACGGCGGGTTCCGTTGGGTCACCGTCGGCGGCCCGGGGCAGGACGTCGACATCGTCCTGTTCCAGCCGCACGGCGGTCTCTCCGAGACGGAGGGCGACGCGCTCCTGTCACTCGTGACGAAGGGATCGCTGCAGGTCGCGATCTTCCGCTCCGACGACCTCGACACCACGTTCGAGAAAGTTCGGGCGTCAGGCGCCGAAGTGCTTCAGGAGCCGGCGTCGCAACCTTGGGGAGCGCGAGACTGCGCGTTTCGCGACCCCTCGGGCAACATGGTCCGCATCGCGCAAGCCTGAATCAACCGGGGCGATGACGACCTGGGGGGCCTTTGCCAGTGTCGAACCGGAGCTCGCTGCGTTCGTAGCGGAGCGGCTCCGGGCGGCGCCCTCCTACCTGGCAACCGTGCGGGCGGACGGCGCGCCGCGGGTCCACCCCGTCACGCCGATCTTCACCGCCGACGGGCTCTACCTGTTCATGGAGCCGACGTCACCGAAAGGCGCCGACCTCCGGGAACGCGAGTGGTTCGCCCTCCACAACGGCGTCCCGGACAACGCCGGCACGGGCGGTGAGGCCGCAATGAGCGGCACGGCGCACTTCGTCGACGACACGGACGTACGAGCAACGGTCGTCGAGGCCGCGAGCTACGACCCTGCCGACCGCTATGTGCTGTTCGAGCTGCGGCCGAGCGAGGTGCGCTGCAACGGCTACGGGGACGTCACCCTCCCCGAGCGACGACGGTGGCGCGCCGAGCCCTGAGAGGGAGATCACGATGACGAAGTCTCTTGCCGACAGTCACGATCTGATCCGCGTGCACGGCGCGCGGTGAACAACCTCAAGGACGTCAGCATCGAGATCCCGAAGCGCCGCCGGCGGCCGCGCTGTTGCTCAGTCACAGTCCGACCGCAGTCGGGTACCTGCTGAAGGAACGCGTGAGCCACCTCGACGAGTTCGTCAACGCGTGCCGGACCGTCGCAGACGGCGGCGTGGTCATCGACCCCCTCGTCACCGAGCAGCTCGTCCGCGGTGGCCACGAAGACGAGGTGATCGCTCGCCTGACCGACCGCGAGCGAGAGGTGCTCGACTACATGGCCCAGGGGCGATCGAACGCGGCCATCGCCGAAGAGATCCATTGCTCGACGAAGACGCTCGAGACACACATCCGCTCGATCTTCACCAAGCTCGACCTTCCCGCGGACGCCGCGGACCACCGCCGCGTCGCGGCTGTGGTTCGTTGGCTCCACACCCGCCAGTAGCACCCCGCCCCGTTTGGGGAAGGATGTGCCGATGACTGCATGGCAGGTGGGTCGAGCCACGATCACGCCGATCGTCGAAGTCGAGTCGGTCACGTCGCCCCGTTTCCTCTTCACGGGGCTCGACAAGGCCGGCGTCCTCGAGCTGGCACGCCGAGCGCCGTGGTTGCAGGACGCGTTCGTCGACGACGCCGGCTACCTCCTCCAACGGATCCAGTGCCTCGTGATCGAGCTCGACGGTGTGCGCATCGCGGTCGACACGTGCGTGGGCAACGACAAGGGCCGCGCGAACCCGGACTGGAACGATCAGCATCTCCCGTTTCTCGCCGACCTCGAGGCCGCTGGCTTTCCTCCCGACACCATCAACGCCGTCGTGTGCACGCACCTCCATGTCGATCACGTGGGTTGGAACACGATGCTCGTCGACGGACAGTGGGTGCCGACGTTCCCGACCGCGCGCTACCTGCTCTCCCAACCCGAGTTCGAGTACTGGCGGGCGACTGCGCTTCCCGACCGAGATGACTACTTCAAGGACTCCGTCGCGCCGGTGCACGATGCCGGGCTCGTCGACCTCGTGCCGGTCGACCACGCCGTCGACGGCAGCATTCGCTTCGACTCGACGCCGGGTCACACTCCCGGCCACGTGTCGGTCGTCGTCGAGTCCGGCGGCGAGCGAGCCGTGATCACGGGCGACATGATCCACACGCCCGTCCAGATCGCCGACGTCGCCAGGTCTTCGGCGTTCGACTTCGATCAGCACGCCGCGGCCGAGACCCGTGCGAGCTTCCTCGAGCGGTACGCCGACGACGCGCTCGTGATCGGGACGCACTGGGGAGGGCCAGGCGCCGGCCGCATCGTCGCCGACGGCGAGGGTGGCTGGGCCGTCGACCCGGTCGCCGCGGGGAGTGCCGGCTGACCGCCGGACCAGCGGAGCTTCGGGAGCACGTCGAGGAAGCGCTCGGCGTCGAGGTCATCGGAGCGACCCGAGTGCATGGCGGTGACGTCGCCGCCTCCTTCGCTATCGATCTCGTGGACGGGCACCGAGTCTTCGCGAAGACGCATCCGACAGCGCCTCCGGGCTTCTTCACCACCGAAGCCGCCGGCTTGAGCTGGCTGCGCGACGCGGGAGTGGTGCTCGTGCCGGAGGTCCTCGCAGTCTCGGACGACCCGCCGTTGCTCGTGCTCGAGTGGATCGACGAGGGACGACCGACAGCCACCACCGAGAGCGACCTCGGCCGCGCGCTCGCGGCGCTGCACCGCACAGGCGCGGCGTCGTTCGGTCGCGAGGATCGACGTTCCACCGGAAGCCGCGGTCTGCCGAACGAGCCGTGCGCGGACTGGGCGACGTTCTACGCGACGCAACGGTTGACGCCGCTCGCCCGGCTCGCTCGCGACGGCAACGCCCTGGCCGACTCCGCGATCTCCGGCCTCGAACGACTCGACCCTTCCCGGCTCCGCGAGATCGGCGGGCCGATCGAGCCACCGGCGCGCCTCCACGGTGACTTGTGGGCGGGCAACCGACTCGTCGACACATCGGGTCGCAGCTGGCTTATCGACCCCGCCAGCCACGGCGGCCATCGCGAGTTCGATCTCGCGATGATGCGGCTCTTCGGCGGGTTCGGCGCTGACTGCTTCGCCGCCTACGCGGACGTGCACACGCTCGCCGACGGCTGGGACGAGCGCGTGGCACTGCACCAGATCGCGCCGCTCGTCGTGCATGCCATCAAGTTCGGCGGTGGGTACCGCGGCGCGGCGGCCGATGCCATCGCCCGCTATGCATGAGTCTCGACCCGAAGGAGGACCCATGTCCGCCCAGCCGCATCTCGACGTGCTCGATCAGGTGCTCGACGCGTTCAACCGTCACGACCTCGATGCGATCATGTCGTTCTTCGCCGACGACTGCGTCCTCGAGTCACCCCGCGGCCCGGACCCATGGGGGCGGCGTTTCGTCGGCAAGGACGAGGTGCGAAATGGGCTCCAAGCGCGTTTCGAAGGGATCCCCGACGTCCACTACGAGAGCGGTGGTCATTTCGTCTCCGGATCGCGCGGCGTGTCCCAGTGGACGATCAGCGGCACGACGGTCGATGGTGAGCGCATCGAGGTCCGCGGCTGCGACCTGTGGACGTTCGACGACGATGGTCGCATCATCCTCAAGGACAGCTTCTGGAAGATCCGCGAGAGCTGAGCGCGGCTCAGGCCGGCGGCACGAGCTGCGCGCTCTGGAGGTACTCCATCGCCTCCGCAAACCGCGGCTCCGCGGCCCTCTGTTCGATCTCCGGGGGTGACAAGTCGGCGAGGTGATCCTGGATCCACCACACGTTGCCGCTCGGATCGCGGACCCGCCCGACGCGATCGCCCCAGAACATCTCGGTCACCTCGGAGACGACGCTTGCTCCCGCAGCGACGGCGTTCGCGACGACCCCGTCGGCATCCTCGACGAAGAGACGGAAGAACGCGGGCGTGCTCTGCCACTCGGGACGGCCGTCGAACATCATCACGACTGAGTCACCGATGCGGACTTCGGCGTGTCCGATCGCTCCGTCGGGGTTGACGACCCGGGCGAGCTCGACCGCCCCGAACGCCTCGACCAAGAAGGCGATGAGGCTGTCCGCGTCCCTCGTGATCATCCACGGCGTGACCGTTCCGTAGCCCTCGGGTGCTGCCATCGCTGATGACGTTAGGAGCGAAAACAGGACAGGAAGTGGCCGCTTTGCGAACACGAACTGTTTTCTTGACTCATTCCAGAAAACGTGATGGCATGGCCCCGTGACGCATGCGGAGGCGCCGACCGAGCTGCTGAGGGCGGCCGGCCTGAGGGTCACCGTGCCGCGCGTGACGGTGCTGCACGTGCTCGCCGAGCACCCGCACGCGTCCGCCGACGTCGTCGTCAACGCCGTGCGCGCCGAGCTCGGCACGGTCTCCACGCAGGCCGTCTACGACGTGCTGCGGGTCTGCTGCGACGCCGGCATCGTGCGACGCATCGAGCCCGCCGGTGCGCCCGCGCTCCATGAGCTGCGCGTGGGCGACAACCACCACCACATGGTCTGCCGCCAATGCGGAGTAGTGCACGACGTCGACTGCGCAGTCGGCGACACACCATGCCTCGAGCCATCGGACGATCACGGCTTCAAGCTCGACGAAGCAGAGGTCGTCTACTGGGGACTGTGTCCCCAGTGCATCAGTGCAACCGAACAACAGGAGGACCGACGTGTCTGAAAGCGAAAACCCAGCAATCCCTTCGCCCACCCCCAAGGCGCATCGGCCCCTGTCGAACCGGGACTGGTGGCCGAACCAGCTGGACCTTTCGGTGCTCCACCAGCACTCGCCTCGATCCAACCCGATGGACGCGGACTTCAGCTACAAGGAGCAGTTCAAGAAGCTCGACGTCGACGCGCTGAAGAAGGACCTCATCAGCATGATGACGACGTCGCAGGAGTGGTGGCCTGCCGACTACGGCCACTACGGCCCTCTCTTCATCCGGATGACGTGGCACGCCGCAGGCACGTACCGCATCCACGACGGTCGCGGAGGTGGAGGCGAAGGCGCGCAGCGCTTTGCCCCGCTCAACAGCTGGCCCGACAACGCAAACCTCGACAAGGCGCGCCGTTTGCTCTGGCCGATCAAGCAGAAGCACGGCAACAAGGTCTCATGGGCGGACCTGCTCGTCTTGGCCGGCAACGTCGCGATGGAGTCGATGGGCTTCAAGACGTTCGGCTTCGGATTCGGACGCCCCGACGTCTGGGAGCCGGAGGAGATCTTCTGGGGCCCCGAGGACACGTGGCTCGGCGACGAGCGCTACAGCGGCGAGCGTGACCTCGCGAACCCGTTCGGTGCGGTGCAGATGGGCCTCATCTACGTGAACCCGGAAGGCCCGAACGGCAACCCCAGCGCCCTCGCCGCTGCGAAGGACATCCGCGAGACCTTCGCCCGCATGGCGATGAACGACGAGGAGACGGTGGCGCTCATCGTCGGCGGCCACACGTTCGGCAAGTGCCACGGCGCAGTCGCTCCCGAGTACGCCGGTCCCGAACCCGAGGGGTGCCCTGTCGAAGCACAGGGCATCGGTTGGCACAACACCTCGGGCACCGGCAAGGGCGCCGACACGCTCACCAGCGGCCTCGAGGGCGCATGGACCAACGACCCGATCAAGTGGGACAACGGCTACCTCGACAACCTGTTCAACTACGAGTGGGATCTGGTGAAGAGCCCTGCCGGTGCGTTCCAATGGACCCCCACCGATCCCACAGCGAAGGACGCCGTGCCCGACGCGCACGATCCGTCGAAGCGCCACGCGCCGATCATGCTCACGACGGATCTCGCGCTGCGGATGGATCCGATCTACGGGCCGATCGCAAAGCGCTTCCACGAGAACCCGGACCAGCTCGCCGACGCGTTCGGCCGCGCTTGGTACAAGCTGCTCCACCGCGACATGGGCCCGCTCGCGCGCTATCTCGGCCCGTGGGTTGCCGAGCCGCAGCTGTGGCAGGACCCGGTCCCCGCGGTCGACCATGAGCTGATCGGCGACGCCGACATCGCCGCGCTCAAGGGCAAGATCCTCGACTCGGGCCTGTCGATCTCCCAGCTGGTCTCCACCGCGTGGGCCTCGGCGGCGAGCTTCCGCGGCACGGACAAGCGCGGCGGTGCGAACGGCGCACGGGTGCGCCTCGCGCCCCAGAAGGACTGGGACGTCAACGAGCCGGCCGAGATCGCCAAGGTGCTGCAGACCCTCGAGAAAGCTCAGCAGGACTTCAATGCCGGCGGAAAGACCGTCTCGCTCGCGGACGTCATCGTCCTCGGTGGCTGCGCGGCCGTCGAGAAGGCAGCGAAGGACGCCGGCTTCGACGTCACCGTGCCGTTCGCTCCGGGGCGCACCGACGCGTCGCAGGAGCAGACCGACGTGGACTCGTTCGCGGTGCTCGAACCGATCGCCGATGGGTTCCGCAACTACTCGCGTGACGGCGACAAGCTGCCGCCGGAGCAGCGGCTGCTCGATCGAGCCAACCTTCTGAGGTTGAGCGCCCCGGAGATGACGGCGCTCGTCGGCGGCATGCGCGCCCTCAACACCAACCACGGGCAGTCGAAGTACGGCATTTTCACCGACCGTCCCGGCCAGCTCACCAACGACTTCTTCGTGAACCTCCTCGACATGAGCCTGGAGTGGAAGGCGTCGGCTGCACAGGAGAACGTGTACGAGGGCCACGATCGCAAGAGCGGTGAGGTCAAGCGCACGGCCACCGCCGTCGACCTCGTCTTCGGTTCCCACTCACAGCTCCGCGCCCTCGCGGAGGTCTACGCGCAGGACGACTCGAAGGAGAAGTTCGTGCGTGACTTCGTGGCCGCGTGGGACAAGGTGATGAACCTCGATCGGTTCGACCTGCGCTGATCGGCTTACTGGTTCTCTTGGCGGATCGGCTGGCCGCTGGGCCCCAGTCCGCCAAGAGATTGGGCCCACTTGTGCTCACGGATGGCTGAAGGACGGAGCGCCGGCGACCTCCAAGGCGAGCTCGTCGACGTAGCACCACCACCAGTCCTCGCCTGGCTCGTAGGACTGGATGATCGGATGCTCGGTCGCATGGAAGTGGCCGGTGGCATGGCGGTTCGGGGAGTTGTCGCAGCAGCCGATGTGACCGCACGACATGCACATGCGCAGGTGCACCCATTGGCCGCCCATGCGGAGGCAGTCCTCACAACCAGTGCTGCTCGGAGTGACCTCTTTGACCTGATCGAGATGCGTGCACGTGTCGCTCATCGTCGTCCAGTGTCGCGAGATCTCATGGCGCGAGCTCGGGCGGCTCGACGTCTCGGCCGGGAGTTGCACCGGCGGCGCGGGCGGCGCGGTCGGTGAGGTAGCCGCCGGCGATCTCGTCGTGAGGGACGTCGTCAAGGGCGAGCACGACGTCGGCAGCGGCGAGTGCCTGCCGCCGGAACCGCCCGGTGTCGATCGCGCCGGCTCCGAACGCCGGCGCCCACAGTGACCACGGGCCCGTGATGATCGACATCGTCGGGACGAGGTGCGCGTTGTACGGAGTGCCGAGGCCGCCGAATGACACGATCTGGGGGACCTGTCCTTCGACAGGCGCGCCGAAGCCGGGAGCCACGAGCACACGCTCGAGACCGCGGCCGGTGATGGCGTCGATCACCGCTCTGCGCATCGCATCACTCGGGCCGACGCACCACAGCAACACCTCTCCGGCGTCGGTGAACGCCAGCCTCCGGCCGGGCCCGTCGGGTCGCGGCTCCGGGTTGAGGTCTCTCGCGCCGAGGTGCTCGATGGCGAACGCGAACGCCACCGTGCCGTCCTCGTACTCACGATCGAGCTCGGCGGAGTAGCGGTGTGACCCCTCGCGCGAGATGTGGAGGTGCGCGGACGTGAACGTGAGCTCGATCGTCCGGTTTCGCTGCCCGAAGGGGCGAGCCGCGAGCTGCTGACCGATCGCCAGCAGCGCGGCGACGCCGTTCTCCTGCACCCACGTGTTGCCGTCCGTATGCGTGACGAGGACGATCCGCTCCTCGCTTTGCCCGGGCAGTGTCGCGTGCACGTTCCGGGTGACCGCAGGTCTCACGTCGGCCGACACGTTGATCTCGATGCTCGCTCCTCGATCTGCGAGCTGACGAAGTCGGTCTCGCTCGTCGACTCCGACGAAGACCGCCGGCACGCGGTAGTGCGTCCCCATGTGCGGCTCGAAGTAGCCGGCGATCTGCTCCCGAGGAAGGTCGAACGCGAACACGACGCCCGCCGCGCCCGCGCTGCCCGCGGCGAGGAGGTCCTCGTGGAGCACGGTGTTCGCGAGACCAGGTCGGTCCCACACCTGGCCGAGCAGCTGCTCGGTGTCGGTCGTGAGGTGGAGGCGCTGCGCGAAGAGCAAGTCGTAGGGGAGCGCGAACGCCGGGAAGTCGCGCAGCACGACGTTCCCCCCGACGTCCTCAGCGGAGATCGGCGAGGTTCGTGGCACGTGCACGAGTGCGCCCGTGCGAGTGGCGGGCGCCGAGTACGGCACCGCACCTGCCACCGGGATCTCGTCGCCATCAGCTCGCAACGCGCCCGCGTGCTCGAGGTCGCCCTCGGGCACCGGCAGCCAGCTCAGCAGCTCGTACTCGTCCGTTCGGACGGAGAAGCCGTCGATCGCTCGGACCTGCTCGACGACCCAGTCGATCAGCTGTTCGTGCGTGGCCGTGCCCGGCCCCCGATAGCCGGCGCCGCAGATCCGATCGAGCCATGCCCGCAGGACGTCCTCGCTCGCGAACCTCGTCTGGTCGACGCTGCCGTTCGCCACGTGCCTGACCTTCGGGCCTAGCGGAAGTTCGGCTTGCGCTTCTCCAAGAACGCGGCGACGGCTTCCTTGTGCTCGGGCGTGGCGTACGCCTGCTGGAGTGCCTCGATCTCGCGCTGCTGGACCGCACGGGTGTCGACCTCGTTGGCGTTCTGAGAGATGAGCTGCTTGATCCACCGCAGCTGCGGGGTCGGGTTCTCGGCGTAGGACCGGGCGCGCTCGATCGCCGAGTCGACGACGGCGTCGTCGGCGACGCACTCATCGGCGAGTCCGAGCGCCACCGCCTCCTTCCCGAGCACGGTGCGACCCGAGAGCATGAGGTCGGATGCCGGACCGAAGCCGCAGCGCTGGGGGAGGATCGACGAGGAGGCCAGCTCGGGCACGAGCCCCATCTTCACGAAGCGCACGCTGAGCTTGGCGTTCTCGGCAACCACGATCCGGTCGAACGGGAGGATCATCGTGAGCCCGACACCGATCGCGGGGCCGTTCACCGCCGCGACGATCGGCTTGGTCGACCGCACGAGCTCGACCCAATCGCGGGTGCGGGCAGGCGGCGACTCGGAGGACGCCTCCCCGGACAGCTGCGCGTCGAACACCGCGGAGATGTCTGCGCCGGCGCAGAAGCCACGACCTGCGCCCGTGACGACCACCGCGCCCACGGATGCGTCGGCGTCAGCCGCTTCGATCGCGTCGACGAGCTCGGCGCTCATGCGCGGCGTCCAGGCATTCAACTTGTCGGGACGGTTCAGCGTGAGGAGCACGATGTCGTCGCGCTGCTCCTGGAGGATCTGCTCGTAGTCCACGACCAGTGACGCTATCCCCGAGCCGATCCACGAGCGCTTCGAGGGAGCGGCGGACGCAGCCGCGCGTCGGGACACCTTGGGGCCGAAGTCGCGTGCAGACGAGACTGGGTCTCGGCCGAGTACGAGACATCAGATGAGGGACGACGACGTGAGGAGCACATGATGACGGCACCGAGAACGAGGGCGGCCCGATTCCCCGCCGACTACGGACAGACGCCCGAGACGCTCGCCGAGCTCCAGCCTTGGGAGGACGTCGCCGAACGGATCGCAGCCGCTCCGAACTACCACCTCGCGACCACGACGGAGTCTGGCCGGCCGTATCTGCGACCAGTGGACGGCGTGTTCGTCGACTCCGTCCTCTGCTTCGGCGGCTCGCCCGAGACGCGGTGGGTCCGGCACCTCCAGGTTCGGCCGGATGTCTCCGCCAGCCTCCCCGACGCCGATCACGCGATCATCCTCGAGGGCCGCGTCGAGCTCGTGACCGATCCCGACCTTCCTCTGTCGAGCGCGATGACGAGCGCGAACCGCGCGAAGTATCCGCAGTACTTCGGTGACGACGACGCGATGGAGTTCCACCCCTTCTGGTGCTTGCGCCCTCGTCGTGTGTACACCTGGTCGCTCAGCAAGTTTCCGAGGCTCGCCACGCGTTTCGACTTCGACTGAACGACCGAGACCAGCCGGTCGCGTTCGGTGTGATCCAGACGCGCTTCGGGCTGCCGCAATCGGAGCGCGAAGTCATCGAGACCGGCGGTCACACCATCCACGTCGGCATGCCGGCGAAGCAGGCCGAGCGGCTCGGCGTCCAGGTCGATCCCGACGGCGTCACCGACGAGGCGATGTACGCGGCACGGCCGATGCCGACGCAGATGGTCGCACTCGGACGTTCGGGCACGATTCGAGACGCCGCCGATGCGATCTTCTGGCTGTGCTCGCCGCTCTCCGACTACGTGACCGGTCAGACCATCGCGGTCAACGGCGGCACTCGCGGCGGGATGAGCTGACGGTCAGGGCACGAGCACGATCTTGCCCGCCGCCTCGCGGTTGAGCAGCTCGGAGAGCACGGCCCGCGCGTCGGTGAGCGGTCGTTCGGTCGGGGTGACCGGGTGCAGCTCGCCGTTCGCGATCGCGTCGACGATCTCGGCGACCATCGTCCGGTTCTCCTCCATGTTGCGGGGGATCCAGCCTCCCCATTCGACGCCGATGACGGTGCGATTGTTGAGCAGCACGAGGTTGAGCGGCACCTTCGCGATGCCGCCGGGGAAGCCGATCACAAGGAAGCGGCCGTCGAAGCGGAGCGCGCGCAACGCCGGTTCTGACACGTCACCGCCGGCGACGTCGTAGACGAGATCCACGCCGGCGCCGTCGGTCAGCTCGCGAGCTCGCGTCTTGACGTCCTCGGTCAGCGGATCGATCGTGGCCTCCGCGCCCATCGACAGCGCCAGTGCACGCTTCTCCTCGGATGACGCCACGGCGATCACCCGCGCTCCTAGTGCTCGGGCGACGTCGATCGCGGCGAGACCGACTCCGCCACCGGCGCCCGTGACGAGCACCACCTCGTCGGGTCGCACGACTGTGCGCTTCTTGAGGGCGAACCACGCGGTGCCGTACACCTGCATGAACGATGCGCCGACCGCCAAGTCGATCTCGTCTGGCAGGCGGGTGAGCTGTTGTGGGAAGGCGAAGACGTGGTCGGCGAACGCGCCCTTCCCGACCGAAGCGAACACCCGGTCGCCGACGTGCCAGCCCTCGACTCCCTCACCGATCGCCTCGACGACGCCTGCAGCCTCACCGCCGGGCACGTAGGGAGGCTGAGCGGCGAACTGGTACTTGCCCGCGGCCTGGAGCGCGTCGACGAACGAAGCGCCAGCCGCCTTGACCGCGACACGCAGCTGGCCGGCGGCGGGATCGGGTGTATCCGCGTCCTCGACGACGAAGTTGTCCTCGGTGCCGTAGGCGGTGCAGACGATCGAGCGCATGCAGCCTTCCTACCTCACGCGGCGCCGCGCACCGTGCGGGCGATCTCGCCCCAGCGGTCGAGGCGGTCGGGATTGCGCGTGGCGTCGTCGACCGTCAGATAGGAGATGACGCGCTCTGCCATCCCGGCGTACCGATCGACGACCCTGTCGGCGATCTCATCCCATGGCCCGACGATGGCGAAGGCGTCGAGCATCTCGTCGGTGATCGTCGCCGCGAGCCCGTCGACGTCGCCGGCTTTGAGGCGCTCGTTGAGCGTCGCGGATGTTCCCTCGAAGCCGAGGTCGTCGAACTGGAACGCGTAGTTCTTCGTCGAGCCGTAGAACGCGATCTGCGTGCGTGTCCGCCGGACGAGGGCCTCGCGCGCTTCGGGCGTGTCGCCCGGCACGATGAACACGGGGACGAGCAGGTCGATGTCGTCGAGTGTGCGTCCGGCTCGCTCGGCTCCTGTGCGCACGGCGGGGAGCAAGCGCTGCTCGAGGTAGTGCACCGAGTGCAGCGGATGGACGTGCACGCCGTCGGCGACCTCGCCGGCCATCGTCGTCATCCACGGACCGACGGCGGAGATGTCGACCTTGATGTCGCCGTGCTCGTGCATCGGCGGCCGCCACTGATCCGGAAGCAGCGACAACTTGTAGTACGGCCCATCGTGCGCCAGCTTCCGCTCACCGCGGAACGCTGCCAGCGTGTCTTGCACCGCGAGGACGTAGTCACGCATGCGCGGCCCGGGCGGATCGAATGCCACGCCGTAGCGCCTCTCGATGTGCGCCCGCACTTGGCTGCCCAAGCCGAGCCGGAACCGGCCGCCGGTGTTGCCCGCCAGCTCCCACGCGATGCTCGCCGCGATCATCGGGCTGACTGGGAACGCGACCGCGATCCCGGTGGAGAACATGAGCGACGGGGCCACGCTCGCCGCGGCGGCGACGCTCATCCACGGGGTCTGTCCGGTCTCGGTGAAGGCCATCCCCGAGAACCCTGCCTGCTCGACGCGGCGGGCGAGGTCAGCCGCGTCGGCCCATGAGGTCGATCCGACCATCACGTCGAAGTGCATGGCCCACTGTACGCTCGTACAGGATGGCTGCGGTGCAGACGATCGAGGACACGCGGACACGCGTGGTACGGGCGGCGCGGGCGGCGTTCGCATCGCAGGGGTACACGGGCGCGTCGATGAGGAAGATCGCGGCCGATGCCGACCTCACCGCGATGGCGCTCTACACCTACGCCCCGTCGAAGGCGGCGCTGTTCCAGCTCGTGTACGAGGACGGCATCGCGCGCATCTACGCCGAGTACAGCGAGGTTGTCGCGGGCAAGCGTTCGCTGATCGACGAGGTCGAAGCGATCCTCGACCGGGGTGGCGAGCTGCTGGAGCGCGATCCCGACCTCTTGCACTTCACGATGCGGGTCGCCGTCGATCGGCAGCACGAGGACCTCGAGGGACTCCCTCTGCTGACGCAGCCTTACCTCGAGTTCTTCTCGGACCTCGCCGACCGAGCCGTGCGACGCGGGGAGATCGCGAAGCGCGACCGCGTCCGGCTGGTGAGCTTCGTGACGATGCTGCTGTGGGGGATCACGACCACGGCCGCGCTCGAGCCGACGGCGACTCGTGACGCGGTCCGCACGGCCAAGTGGGCCGCAGTGGGGCGCCTCGGTCAGTGAGCGGGCGTGCCCTCCTCGGACCAATGGCGGTGCATGCGATGGTGCGCCGCGTGGACTGACAGCACGCCACTGCACTCGAGCGCGTCGGCTCGACTGCGATGCATCTCGATCTCTCGATCTCGATGCGATTCAAGTCCGCGTACGTCTGCGCAGTTCCCTGTACAGCTGTACGGTAGCCCCATGAGCGTGACGCCGACGCCTGACCTCCTCGACGAGGGGTTCTACGCCGACCTCGACGGCATGCACGAGTCCTTCGCGTACCTGCGGGCGAACGACCCTGTCTACCGCGACCCCAAGACCGGGATGATCGGCGTCGCCCGACACGCCGACGTGGTCGACGTCGAGCGGCGAGCGACGGTCTTCGTGAGCAGCCGCGGCTACCGCTCGATGTGGTCGCCGCAGGAAGACAACATGATCGCCCAGGACGATCCCGGGCACGCAGAGCAGCGAGCCCTCGTCGCCCGGCGGCTCACGCCGCGGGGTGCGGCGCGCGAGGAGCCGCTCGTTCGCGGCGTCGCCAACGAGCTGCTCGACGACATCGCCGACCGCACCGAGATCGAGGTGGTCGACGCGCTTGCCGCTCGTTACCCGAGCCGGCTCACGTGCGAGCTGCTCGGCTTCCCGCAGGATCGCTGGCGTGACCTCAAGTCGTGGTCGGAGCGCATGATGCGGATCGACTCGATCTCACGCGACCCGAGCGGCCAGGTGCTGCAGGACGTGATGATGGCGATCGGCGAGTTCCAGACCTACTTGCACGAAGCGGTGCCGCGATTCCGCTCCGAGCCGGACAGGTCGTTCATCTCGGTGTGGGCAAACGCAATGGTGAAGGGCTGCCCGATGAGCGACCACACGATCATGAACGAGACCGGACTGTTCATCTCCGGGGGAGCAGAGACGACGCGGACGGCGATCGCCCGTGGACTCCGCATCTTCTGCGACCATCCCGATCAGTGGGAGCGCCTCGCCTCGGACCCTTCGGTCCTACCGAGCGCGGTCGAGGAAGTGCTGCGATGGGTGTCACCGCTCAACCAGATGTTTCGCACTGCGGCGGCCGACGACCGGATCGGCGACTCACCGGTGCACGCGGGCGACCGGATCGCGTCTGCTGTATCCGTCTGCGAACCGGGATGAAGCGGTGTTCGAGGAGCCGTTCCGCTTCGACATCACGCGAACGCCGAACCCTCACATCGCGTTCGGGTTCGGTCCTCACGTGTGCATCGGTCAGTCGCTCGCTCGCCTCGAGCTGCAGGTGCTCTTCGCCGAGATGGCCCGTCGGTTCACCGACCTGCACGTGATCAGCGAGCCGGTGATCGAGCGGAACCTCTTCGCCGGAGCCGTACAGCGGTTTGACCTGGGCTTCCATCACCGCTGAGATCGCGGCCATGGCATTCGCGACGAACGGCCCGGTGCAGATCTTCTACGAGACGTTCGGCGACCCGAGCGATCCCACGCTGGTCCTGGTGAACGGCCTGGGAAGCCAGTGCATCAACTACCGCACCGAGTGGTGCGAGCGCTTCGCCGCGAAGGGCTTCCACGTCGTCCGCATGGACAACCGCGACGTCGGGCTCTCGACTCACTTCTCCGACGTGCCGTCGGGCGAGATCCCGTACTCGCTCTCCGACATGGCCGCCGACGTCATCGCCGTGCTCGACGCCCTCGGCGTCGACCGGGCGCACGTCATGGGCCTGTCGATGGGCGGGATGATCGTGCAGACCCTCGCGATCGAGCATCCCGACCGTCTCTGCTCGATGACGTCGGTGATGTCGACGACCGGCGAACCTGGCATCGGCGAGAGCACTCCCGAGGCGCAGGCGCAGCTGTTCGGTCCACCGGCGACCGACCGAACATCGGCGATTGCCAACCATCTCGAAGGGCTGCGCATCTGGGGGAGCCCGGGCAAGGTCGACGAGGAAGCCCAGGCGAGGTACGCGGGTGAGGCGTTCGATCGTGCCTTCGACCCACCCGGTGTGGCGCGACAGATCGCCGCGGCCGTGGCGAGCGGCTCTCGTGCCGACGCACTGCGCCACGTCGGGGTTCCGACGTTGGTGCTGCACGGCAGTGCCGACACGCTCGTCGATCCGAGCGGGGGCCGCCGCACTGCGGAGCTCATTCCCGGAGCGCGGTTTGTCCTCATCGACGGGATGGGCCACGACTATCCCGAGGCGTACTGGGACGAGTGGGTCGACCTCGTGACGACGCACGCATCGGAAGCAGAAGCGGGAGCGGCGCGATGACGATGACGGTGACCGACGAGCTGCGCGACTGGCTCGAGGGCAGCTGGGACCCTGACCTGACCGTGGGGGAGTGGTGGGAGCGCCTCGGCATGTCGGGTTGGGCGGCACCGCTGCTCCCCGTCGATTGCTACGGGCGCGGCCTCAACCGTGCCGACGCGATGTGTGTGGCTCGCACCATCGCCGACTTCGGCGCACTCGGCGCGCCGATGGGCATGGGGATCGGGCTCGTCGCGCCCACGCTCCTCACGCACGCCACGCGCGAGCAGCTGGATCGCTACCTGCCCGACATCGTCACCGGCCGCAGGTGGTGGTGCCAGCTCTTCAGCGAGCCCGGCGCAGGCTCCGATTTGGCGGGCCTCGGCACGCGCGCGGTCCGCGACGGAGACGTGTGGGTGGTGAACGGCCAGAAGGTGTGGACGTCCGGCGGTCACTGGGCCGATCTCGGCATGTTGCTTGCCCGGACAGAGCCTGCGGCGCCGAAGCACCAGGGCATCACGTGGTTCGCCCTCGACATGCATCAACCGGGGGTGGAGGTCCGCACGCTCCGCGAGATGACCGGTGGTGCGATGTTCTGCGAGGTCTTCTTCACCGACGCCGTCGTGAGGGACGACGCACGGATCGGTGACGTCAACAACGGCTGGCAGGTCGCGAACACGACGCTCTTCCACGAGCGTGCGGGCATGGGTGCGGGTGAGCGTGGCGCGGGCCTCCCGCTCGCGCGGTCCGGGCACGGTCGCGAACGACCTCGACAAGCGGGCGGGCGATCTTGCGAGGCCGCCGAAGGGCCGAGTGGCGACCGATCTTCCTCAGCCCATCGCGTCGGGGGCGAAGATCTACATCGACCTCGCGGCGGAGGTTCGGGAAGGACCGCGATCCTGCGGTCCGCCAAGAGCTCGCGTGGTCCTACATCCTCAGCGAGCTGCAGCGGTTCAACACCGAACGCCAGAAGGCGGCGCGTGCGGCGGGCACCGACATCCCCGGGCTTCCCAACTTGGGGAAGCTGCTGACCGCGAACATCCTTCGCCACAACCGCGACCTCGGCATGCAGCTGCTCGGCGCGCGGGGCCTGTTGCACGGCTACGACGACGGCCAGCGGATGAGCTTGGCCGACGTGCCCGGCGGCACGACCGCGCACCTGATCACTGCTCAAGCGCTGCAAGCGCAGGCGCTGCCGATCTTCGGCGGCACCGATCAGATCCAGCGCAACATCATCAGCGAGCGCGTGCTCGGCCTCCCCAAGGAGCCCGGCGACCTGTCCCGCCTGCCGTGGAACGAGCTTCCCAAGAACGGCTGACCCCGCTCAGCCCCGCGCCGCTCGAGATTGGTAGCTCGGGGCACTCATGCGCACCCCGGACTACCAATCCCGTGGGGGTGGTGCTCAGGTGAGCTCGTGGTCGTATGCGTAGGCGGTCGCGGCCGAGCGTGAGGTGACGCCGATCTTCGTGAAGATGTGGCTCACGTGACTGGCGACCGTCTTCTCGCTCACCACGAGCTCTTGCGCGATCACGCGATTCGTCTTGCCCTGGGCCAGGAGGCGAAGCACGTCGAGCTCACGATGGGTGAGGCCGCCAGGTGCGCAGGGGACAGGGTCGCGTGATGAGGCACCAACCGCGCGACTCAGCGAGTCGAGCACCGAGTGGGCAGCCGTCACCTCCATCTCGGCAGCCTCGCGATCACCGAGCTCGCGGCACGCCTGCGCGATGAGGAGCCGGGTCCGCGCGGCTTCGTACGGGATGTCCAGAGTGTTGAAGTCGATGAAGGCTCGGCGAAGCTCGAGGAGCGCGGCGCCCCCGTCGCCCTCCGCCAGCAGCACGGCGCCGACCGCGCGTGCTGCGTGTGCGCGCAGGAGCGGTGTCCGGATCTCGCCGGCGACGCCCCGCAGCTCCTCGGCGGCCGTGCGGGCGGCAGGAGTGTCGCCCGCCGCCAGCACGATCTCGACGTAGGCACCGAGCAGGCGGGCCCGGGAGATGGGATCTTCCGCCTCGCCGAGCGCTCGGCGGATCATCGGATCCGCTGCATCGACGCGGCCTTGGGCCAACCGTAGGAGGGCGAGCCCCGGCTGGGGGTCGCAACCGATCTCACTTGCCCGTTGGTAGGACGCTTCCGCGCCTCGGTGGTCGCCCGTGAGGCGAAGCAGATCACCTTCGATCGTGCAGGCGCCGGCGAGTGCGGCCGGGTTGACCGGAGCGGCCAGCCGATCGCACGCGTGCCGCGCCTCGACGAGGGCGTCGGTCCAGGATCCGAGCAGGCACAGGACCTCGGCTCGATGGAGGAAGCAGTGTCCGCGGTAGAGGACCAGCTCCTGCTGGGCGTCGCACCAGCGGACGAACGATTCGGTCCAGCGCCGGCATCGACCGAAGTCGAACAGCTCCGCGCACGCGTCGATCACCATGCAGTACGCGTCACCCGCGGCAAGGGGTGAGAGCTCACCGGCTTCGATGGACACGACCGCCTCATCGAGCAACGCCGTCCCCTGGATGATCTCGCCGAGGTAGATGCGCATGCGACCCTCGCCGATGCGAGCAAGCGTGACGAGCTCGCGGTGGGCGAAGCGCGCGCCGATCTTTCCCGCCCGAACGAAGTGCGAGTGTGCCGCAGGGAGGTCGCCCGCCTCGAAGATGCACAGCATGGCCAGGCCGAGCTCGAGGTAGCCCTGCTCGACGCAGTCGATGCTCGTGTCGTCCAGGAGCCGGGCCGTGCGGTCGACCCAGCCGCGGCAGCGGCCGAGGTCCCCCTTGAAGCCGAGGCCCTGCGCGATCTTCGCCCCGAAGTTCGCCGCGCGGTGCACCTCGCCGGAGCTGGCGCACACCTGGTGAGCCCGCGCCCAATGCTCGAAGCCCTCCTCGTCGTGGCCGGTGAGGTACGCGGCGGTGGCGAGCCGGTCGAGATCGTCGACGTCCAGCGTGATCGCGATCGGCGAGAGCAGCCGCCAGGCGTCGCCCCAACGGTGGCTGTCGTACGCGTCCCGGGCCTCCTCGAGGGGTGCCACGATGCTCAGTCTCGCTCAGACCGAGCCGAGGTCACCGAAGAACGCAGCGGCCGGCTCGGGCAGCATCCCGAGGAACATCCACATCTCGGCGATGCGGCCGCGGTCGAACCGGTACACAAATGCGTTCTCCGACTCGATGGTCTTGCCGTTCCTGCCCAGAGTTGCGTGCTCCCACTCGGCCGCCCACCCGTCGGCGCCGAAGCAGAACTGCTGGTCGAGCTCGATCTGGCCGTTCGTCGCTTCGAAGACCGACCCGAGGAACTCGAGGAAGCCGCCGAGCCCCGAGTGATCACCGGCCATCGGGTGCGGTCCCCGGAGGTGGAAGACGAGGTCGTCGGCGAAGATCTTGGCGAGCGCGTTGTGGTCCTGGTCGAAGATCGCCTTGGTCATGTCGTTCACAGTGCTGACGTTCGGGTGTTCGTTCATCGTTCCTCCAAGCTGCGGTGTGGTGGACCCGACGACCGTACGAAGCCGAATGCCAGCGGCGCATCGGACGAAGTGACGAACTTTCGATGTGGGCGACTCAGTCGTTCTACCGACCCGGGCCCTCTTCAGATTCGGCGATTCTCCCGATGCGCTGCTCGCCACTCGCTTCGTACGGTCCTACACATGACTCAAACCACAACCACTGCTCTCGACGACGCCACCGCACAGGAGCTGAGCGAACGCCTTGCCGACGTCTTCCGCACAGCGGACGTCGGTGACGTGCTCACCGAGGACGTGTTCCTCGACGGGCATCCGCCGCTCTGGCGATTCCAGATCGAGGGACGCGACAGCTTCGCGGACTGGCTCAGGGGCTACAGCCCGAACGGTGCCGAGATCGCAGTCGTCCGCACGATTCCGACGGTGTCTGGTTTCGTGACCGAGCTCGTCGGTCGTCACGACGAGGACGGTCAGGAGATGACCGATCGCAAGATCGTGCTCTGCGAGGTGCGTGGCGGTCGCATCGCCGAGCTCACCGTCTTCTGCAGCGGCGATTGGGACGACGAGCTGCGCGCACGTCACGCCGCCGAGACCACGCTCATCCGACCCTGACCTGCACCGATGGCGACGGTCACTGCTCGCGAGCAGATGCTCGCCGGACTACGGGTCACGACTCGCACCCTCGACGTCGGCGGAGTGCAAACGGCTGTGATCGAGTCGGGCGAAGGTCCGCCGCTGCTGGTGCTGCACGGCGGAATTGAATGCGGTGCCGCGATGTGGGCCCCCGTGTTCGCACGGCTGGCCGAACGCCACCGTGTCGTTGCGCCCGACATCCCAGGGCTCGGCGAGTCTGCGCCGGTCCCGCGCCTCGACGTCGACGCCTTCGATCGTTGGCTCACCGGCATCGTGGAGCAGACGGGGCTCGAACGCCCGACCGTCGTCGCCCACTCGCTGATCGGGAGTCTCGCTGCCCGGGTTGCCATCCGCGGCTCTGTGCCGATCGACCGGCTCGTCGTCTACGCCGCCCCGGCCGTCGGTCCGTACCGCATCCCGATGGGCCTGCGCTACGTCGCGGTTCGGTTCGCAGTGCGCCCAACCCAGCGGAACGCGGAGCGCTTCCAGTGCTTCGCCCTGCTCGATCGAGATGGCACACGAGGGCGCGACCCGGATTGGTACGACGCGTTCGACGCCTACACACGGGAGCGTGCGCGCCAACCGCACGTGAAGCGGACGATGCGGCAGTTGATCTCGAGCGGGACGAAGCCGATCCCGGACAGCGAGCTCGCCCTCATGCCAGTCCCCACCACACTGTTGTGGGGGCGGCACGACCGCATGGCTCCGCTGAAGATCGGTGAGGCAGCGGCGTCACGGCACGGCTGGCCGCTCTTCGTCATCGACGACGCCGCGCACGCGCCCCATATCGAACAGCCCGACGCGTTCGCGACGACCCTGTCCACCGTGATGGAGGGTTGACTTCACACGTCGGTCCCACCTAGGTACTCGGCCTCGGTCACGTGCGCGCCCCAGTCCGTCTCGGGCTTGCCCGACTGCCCGACGCCCTCGGTGATCGAGAGGTGCGTCATGAGGTGATCCGGGGCGGCGCCGTGCCAATGCCACTCGTCGCCCGGAGTGTGGATGACGTCGCCCGATCGGATCGTGACGATCTCTTCACCCCGCGACTGGATGCGTCCCTCACCCTCGGTGACATACAGCGTTTGGCCGAGCGCGTGTGAGTGCCAGGCCGTGTGCGCTCCGGGCGCGAAGTGGACGGCGTTCACCCGAACCCTCGATGGCTCCTCGCCTCGGGCGATGGCATCGATCCAGACCTCGCCCGTGAACCACTCCGCCGGCCCTCGTGTCGACGGTTGCTTTGCCCTCAGCTCCATGGCGGCTCCTTCGTGTCGCTCCTCCTTTCATCCTGCATCCGCGCCATGCCCAAGTGCTCGGGGGAGGGTCGGCGCGGGAGGTCTTATGGTCCCAGTCGGTGAACGACGTCCGTCGGGTGGTTGCCGGTCGCACGATCCGCGGGTTTGCCGATGGCTTCGTGAGCGTGCTCCTCGCGCAGTACCTCACGAACCTCGGCTTCTCGCCCCTCCGCGTCGGTGCCATCGTGACCGGAACGTTGCTCGGCTCCGCCGCACTCACGCTCACGTTCGGCCTCGGGGCACGCGGCGTGACGCTCGGCCGCTTGCTCGTCTGGGCCTGTCTGCTCATGGCTGCGACTGGTGCTGGCTTCGCGACGATCACCGCGTTCTGGCCTTTGCTCGTGGTCGCCGTCGTTGGCACGTTGAATCCCTCGTCCGGCGACGTGAGTGTGTTCCTCCCGACCGAGCAGGCGTTCCTCGCTCACCGGGTCGACGGCGATGCGCGCACACGGCTGTACGCCATCTACAACTTGTGCGCCGTGATGGCGGGCGCGGTCGGCGCGCTCGTGTCGGGGATACCCCAGCGGATCGCCGACGCCGCGGACTGGGATGTCGTGGACGTGCAGCGGGCGAGCTTCGTCCTCTACATCGTTGCTGCGCTCGTGATCCTCGGTCTCTATCGCTCGATCCCGCGGCGTGAGGCGCAGGATCCCGCGCTCGCGGCCGTCGACACCGTCACGGATGACCCCGGGCCCGAGGTCTCGAAGAGCTCACGTCGCATTGTCTACGAGCTCGCCGCGCTCTTCAGCGTGGACTCCGCGGCGAGCGGCTTCGTCGTCACCTCGATGCTCGTGCTGTGGCTGCACCTGCGCTTCGACCTCAGCGCGAGTGTGACGGCGGGGGTGTTCTTCGCCGCCGGATTGCTGGGCGCGGGCTCACAGCTGCTCGCTCCGGTCCTCGCGAGGCGCATCGGGATGGTGCGCACCATGGCGTACACCCACATGCCGGCGAACCTGCTCCTCGCCGTGGCGGCGTTCGCGCCGAACGGAGAGGTCGCGGATCGCGTTGTTGCTCGTGCGGGCACTGTTCGCGCAGATGGACGTGCCCGCTCGCCAGGCCTTCGTGATGTCGGTCGTGCCGCCCCACGACCGCGCCGCCGCATCGAGCATCACGAACGTCCCCCGCAGCCTCGCGTCCGCGGCAACGCCATTGCTGGCGGGCGCGCTCTTGGCTCACACCACCTTCGGCTGGCCGCTTCTCATCGCGGGCGTCACCAAGTTCACCTACGACGTCGTGCTGCTCGCGCTCTACCGAGACACTCCCGAGGCCGTCAGCTCAGCTGGCCGATGATCGCCGCGGTGTCGAGCCAGACGTTCTCGCGGCTGATCAGCCCGTCGCGGAATTCGAACACGTGGAGGATCCGGAAGGTGATGCGGCGGTTGTTCCCCGGGAGGCCGAGCATCGAGCCGATCACGGTGCCGGTCATGAGCTGTTCGAGGACCAACGAGCTGTCGGTCGCGTACTCGTGTGTCGGCTGCTCCTCCTCGGTGCGGAAGTTCTTGGTCAGCTCGTTGTAGAAGGCCCTCGCGGCGTCCTTGCCCTTGTAGGGCGCGCCAGGGAACCCGACCGGGTCGTGCTCGATGTCGTCGGTGTACACGGAGACGGCACCTTCGACGTCGCCCGCGCCCTCCGCCTTCAAGTGACGCTCGACCAGCGCCTTCATCTCGGACCGCTCCATTGTTCGGCCTTCCTCTCATCGTGTGATGGTGCTATCATCATGAGATGACACTCTCACGTCAAGAGGAAAGTGTCACGAAAATCTCGGGGCGCGTGAATCAGAAGGCGCGGACCCGCGCCGCGCTGCTCGCCGCCGCGGTCGAGCTCCTGCGTGAAGGTCATCCACCATCGGTCGCTGACGCGGCGGAGCGGGCCCTCGTGTCGGTGGCCACCGCCTACCGGTACTTCCCGACGGCTGACGACCTGTGGGCCGAAGCCTCCTACGAGACGATCGAGTTCGTCGCCCGCAGCGCGGAGGTGGCCGAGCTCGTGCTCGCCGCGGGCGACGATCCAGCAGCGCGGCTCGACGTCGTGGTGAGAGAGATCGGTTGGCGCATGCTCGACAATCCCATGCCGTACCGAACCATGGCCAAGCTCGCGTCCGATCGGTGGTTCGTGCAGCAGCAGGCCTCCGGCGAGGTCGGCGCACCGATCCGCGAGGGTCGGCGCAATCGCTTCAACGAAATGGTCGTCCAGCCGCTCCGGGCGACGCTCACCCGCGCAGAGTGCGACCGCCTCGTCGCCGCGCTCAACGTCGCGTGGGGCACCGAAGCCGCGATCTCGCTCATCGACGTCTCGCACCTCGATGTCGAGCAGGCGAAGAAGGTCATGCTGCAGACCTGCCACTGGGTCTTGGCGGGTGCGTTGGCCGATGCCAAGACGCAGGTTCGCCGCAAGGGCTGACCTTTGCCGAAGTCTGAGGACGCGTCGGAGGACCTCGGCGGCTGCGCGTACGCTCGATCCGATGACCTCGTTCGAGCCGGTGCGCGAGACGTTCGAGGGCTTCGTCGAGGTTGATCCCACGTTCAGCGCCCAGCTCGCAGTGCACGTCCGCGGTGAGCACGTCATCGACCTCACGGCCGGCGAGATGCAGCCCGATTCGCTGCTGCCCGTGTACTCGAGCAGCAAGGGCGCGACGGCGGTCGTGATCGCACTGCTCGTGCAGCGCGGGAAGCTCGACCTCGACGCGTGCGTCACGAAGTATTGGCCCGAGTTCGCGCAGCGCGGCAAAGACATGGTCATCGTGCGGCAGCTGCTGTCGCACCAGGCGGGCCTGCCAGGTGTCGACGGCGGCTTCACCTGGGAGGAGCTGCTCGCGCACGAGCCGCTCGCCGAGCGGCTCGCGGCGCAACGTCCGTTCTGGCAGCCGGGCCAGGCGTTCCTCTACCACGGCCTCACCATCGGGACTCTGGCCGACGAGCTGGTCCGCCGCGTCGAGGGGCGATCAGTCGCGGAGGTCTTGCGCGCCGACGTGACGACGTCACGCGGCATCGACCTCTGGATGGGGACCCCGGTCTCGGAGGACCACCGGGTCGTCGCTGCGTTGCCGCCAACTGCCGAGGAGCTCACCTCGTTCCTCGAGGCGAACCCCGATGCGTTGGGCGGCGGTGATCCGGTGACGACGTTGGCCCTTCCACGCGGGGATCTGCTCGAGCTGCTCCGGCGCGTCAACGACGAGGACTTCCGTCGCATCGCCCCGCCCGCCGCGGGGGTGCTCTCGAGCGCTCGTGGCCTCGCCGCCCTCTACGCCTCGCTTCGACACGAGGTGAACGGAGAGCCGCCGCGTGCTCGATGACGAGACGATCGCCCAGATGTCGCAGATCCAGGCCGCCGGCGTCGAGCTCGGGACCGGCCTGGAGGCCCGCTTCGGCGTGATCTTCCAAGTGCCGTGCACGCCGCGCTGGCCGTTCGGCAGCGTGCGCGCGTTCGGCCACGACGGCGCGGGCGGGTCGCTCGCGTTCTGTGATCCGACCCACGATGTCGCGTTCGGCTACACGGTGCAGCGGCTGCCGCTCCCCGGTGGGATGGATACCCGCGCCGTCGAGCTGGCGGCCGCGGTGCGCCGTTGCCTCGGCGCGGGGTGACCGCCGCGGATCCGTCGGACGAGGAGTTGCGCGCTGCGCACTGCTGGGAGCGCGACGACCAGATCGCCAGTCGTCCCGAGATGACCGCGTTCCGGCGCGCGGCTCGCTACCGGCAGGCGAGGTGGAGGGAGGCGGAGGGTCATCCGATCGGGACGCAGCCGATCGCTCCGCTGCCGGGCAAGCCGTCTCGTCTTCTCGGTAGTCGTCTCCCGCTCGGGTACGCGAAGGAGACGGGCGCGAACTTCCTGACAAAGCACGTCCTCGACGCGGTGAAGGCGCGCACGTCGTTCATCGAGCCACATCAGAGCTTCGACCATCAGCGTCTGTGGGCCGACCTGCTGTGGTCGCCATCGCTCGCGTTCAACCTCTTCGGCGACCTCGCGGCCGACACCGAGCGCTGGCCGATCGCGCGGTGCGCACGTGGTGGCCCGACACGCCGGGCGTGGTCAGCGACGTGCGGTTCACGCACTCACCGGGTTGGCTCGATCCGGCGTACCTCAACAGCCTGCGCGAAGTCGACGCCGCGTTCGTGCTCGACCTGCCCGACGGGACGCACGGGATCATCGGAGTCGACATCAAGTACCACGAGGCGGCGAAGCGCGAGATCCCGACGCCCTGAGAACCTGCACCGCTACCTGGAGGTCGTCGAACGGTCGGGCGTCTTCGCCCCCGATGCGCTCGAGGCCGTCAATCGGTCCGTCCTGTCGGTGACGTGGCTCGAGCATCTGCTCGTGTTGTCGATGCTCCAGCACCCGAGCCGAGAGTGGACGTGGGGTCGGTACGTGGTCGTGCATCCCGAGGGGAACACCGACTACGCGGAGATCTGCGAGCGCTATCGGTCGTTGCTCACGGACGACAAGACGTTCGACTCCGTGACGCTCGAGCATCTGCTCGGGACGGGCGCTCTCCCGGCACGCACGACCGCGGCCTTGCGCAACCGCTACATCGTCGCGTGACCGCTAATCCAGCAGCCCCGCGAGGGTCATGTCGGGGTCGACCGGCACACCCCGCGACCTGAACCAACGGGTCACATTCGTCAGATCGCGGTGCAGGAGCTCGTAGCCGATCGTCGAGCGGTGCAAGTCGACGGCCTGCGGCACATCGATCAGCCAGACCTGGTCTCGCCACCACAGGACGTTGTAGGCGGAAAGGTCGGCGTGCACCCATCCGGCGTCGACGACGATCTGCAACGCGTCGACCAGCTGGGACCATGCTGACGCGAGCGCCGCGCTGTCGAGGCGCGCTTCGGCGAGCCTGGGCGCCGCACCCCGGTCGTCACCGAGGTACTCGAGCAGCACCGACGTCGTGTGGTCGGTCGCCACGGGGTAGGGGACCGGCGCGCCTGCGTGCCAGAGCGACGTGAGCACGTCGAACTCGTGGGTCACCCAGTCTTGTCGCGCGACCTCGCGACCGCGACGCGTCATCTTCGCCACGGCTCTGCGGTCGCGGCTGTTGCGGATCGCCCGCGCTTCGCGGTAGCCGATGTCGTTCCGAAAGGTCGCCGACCTGGTGAAGCCGAGGGCCTCGAGCTCACCCTTGGCGGCGACAGTCTTCGGTCGGTACCTCTTCTCGGCGAGAAGGTGGCGGCCACTGCCATCCGATGCGAAGCGTTCGATGACGCGTATCTCGGCTTCCTTGCCGGTCTTCAGGGTCCCGAGGTCGGCGTCGACGAAGTCGTCGAGCATCACCCAGGCGGGGACGGGTCGGGGCATTGGGCACTCCAGGGCTCGATGTGGAGGGTCAGCCCGACCGGGTGCGCCGCGTGACGCGAGGGGGATGCTCAGTCGCGGCAGCGAGGCGGTGGGCGCGGGGCTTCGTTGTCACGCGTGCACCTCCTCGTTCGTGAGAAGCGACCATCTTAACTACGGTGCGGCGGTGATCAGCGAGATGACGATCGAGGAGGCTGGTCGGGTCTTCACCGACCCGACTGCGTACGCCGACGAGCGCCGCTTCTACGCCGCATGCGCGCTCCTGCGGCGCGACGCTCCGGTGCACCGGGTCGAGGCCGAAGGTTTCAACCCCTTCTACGCGGTGACGAAGCACGCCGACGTGATGGAGATCGAGCGGCAGCACGACAAGTGGCTCAACGCGCCCCGCCCTCTGCTCGGCGCCAAGGAGGCCGACGACCAACGTGCGGTCACCGGCGACGTGCTGCGCACGCTGATCCACATGGACGCACCCGATCACCCCGTCTACCGGCAGATCGCGGCGGACTGGTTCCTCCCGAAGTCGCTGTCGCGCCTCGACGACCGGATCGCCGAGCTGGCGAAGCGCTACGTCGATCGCATGGCCGATCTCGGGGGTGAGTGCGACTTCGTCACCGACGTCGCTGTCCACTACCCGCTCTACGTGATCCTGTCGATCCTCGGCCTGCCCGAGTCGGACTTCCCGCGGCTGCTGAAGCTGACCCAAGAGCTGTTCGGCGCGGCGGACCCCGAGATGGCACGCGGCACCACGCCTGAAGAGCTCATGGAGACGATCCAGGACTTCTTCCAGTACTTCGTCGCACTGATAGAGGATCGCAAGTCACACCCGACCGAGGACCTCGCCTCCGTCATCGCGAACGCCGAGGTGAACGGGGCGCCGATCGGCATCTTCGAGGCGGTGAGCTACTACGTCATCGTCGCGACCGCCGGTCACGACACGACCTCGTCCTCGATCGCCGGTGGACTGCACGCGCTGCTCGAACATCCTGACCAGCTGCAGCGGCTCCGCGACGATCCCTCGCTCGTCAGCACCGGCGTCGAGGAGATGATCCGCTGGGTGACACCGGTGAAGCAGTTCATGCGCACCGCAAACCAGGACTACGTGTTGCGCGGTGTGCCGATGAAGGCGGGGGAGGCGGTGTTGCTCTCCTACCCGTCGGCGAACCGGGACGAGCACGTGTTCGAGAACCCGGACCGGTTCGACGTCGCTCGAAACCCGAACAAGCACGTCGCGTTCGGCTTCGGCGCTCACTTCTGCCTCGGTGCTCAGCTCGCACGCATGGAGGGACGCGCGCTCTACAGCGAGCTCATCCCGCGGCTGAAGGCGATCGAGCTCGCGGGAGAGCCCTCGTACATGCAGACCCTGTTCGTGGGCGGGCCGAAGCACCTTCCGATCCGCTACGAGCTCACCTAGCTGAGGTCACTCGCTGCCTCCTCCCCTCGTCCCTCGGCCCGAGCTGGTCACGCCCGAGTGGCTGACCGACGTGCTCCGCGCCGCGGGCGCGCTCGGCGCCGACTCGCGCGTGGGCGGATTCGACGCGACGTCGATCGGTACCGGACAGGTCGGTGCGAACGTGCGGTTCACGCTCACCTACGACGGCGAGCCCGGCCCATCGACGGTCGTCTGCAAGTTCGCGTCCGCCGACCCCGACAGTGCGGCCACGGGGATCAGCACGCTCACCTACGAGACCGAGGTCGCCTTCTACCGCGAGCTCGCGCACACGGTGGAGATCAGCCGGCCCCACTGCTACTTCGCCGCGCTCGAGTCAGGAACCGCCAACGTCGTCATCGTCCTCGAGGATCTCGCTCCCGCCGAGCAGGGCGACCAGATCGCGGGTGGCACGGTCGAGCAGGCCGAGCTGGTGATGGACGAAGCCGCGAAGTTGCACGCTCCGCGTTGGGCCGATCCGCGCCTGGCGCAGATGGCGTGGCTGAACCGTCCGCCCTCGGCGGGGACGGTGATGGTCCTGTTCTGGGAGGGCTTCCTCGCGCGCTACAGCGAGACCCTCGCGCCGGCGACGATCGAGGAAGGGCAGCGGCTCTCGACCGCGGTCGCGGCGCTTCAGGGACTGACCCCTGTCGTCCCGACGGCCATCCACGGCGACTTCCGACTCGACAACATGCTGTTCGACGACTCGAGCCGGACGCGGCCCGTGACCGTCGTCGACTGGCAGACGGTGCACGTCGGATCAGGGCCACAGGACGTCGCGTACTTCATCGGCAACTCGTTCGCGGACGTCGTCGAGTGCCTCGACCACCACGAGCGCCTGGTCCGCCGGTATCACGATGGCCTGCTCGAGCGGGGCGTCAAGGGCTACACGTTCGACCAGTGCTGGCTCGAGTACCGACTCCATGGGTACGCGAGCCTCATCATGGCAATCGCCGCCTCGATGCTCGTCGGGCGCACCGAGCGTGGGGATCGGATGTTCATGGCGATGGCCGATCGGTCGGCCCTGCTCGCCCGGGAGATCGACTCGTTCGGCGCTCTCACAGGGTGAGATGCTGGGCAAGACGCCCGACCCAAGATGAAGGGGAGCCCTCGCATGGATCGTCTCGTGATTGCAGGAGGCAAGGTCATCGACGGGACGGGCGCACCGGCCTTCGCCGCTGATGTCGCGGTCGAGGGCGACCGTGTCGTCGAGATCGGAGCGAACCTGCGCGGTGACCGGCGCGTCGACGCCGATGGGTGTGTGGTCACACCCGGCTTCGTCGACATCCACACGCACTACGACGCGCAGGTGTTCTGGGATCCCGCGCTCACACCGTCGTGCTTCCACGGCGTCACGACCGTCGTCGCCGGCAATTGCGGGTTCAGCATCGCTCCGACGCGCCCGCAGGACCGGGACCTCCTGGGTCGCACGATGGAGAAGGTCGAGGACATGGATCCCGAGTGCCTCGCGCTCGGGATTCCGTGGGACGAGTTCGAGTCGTTCCCTGAGTACCTCGACGCCGTGCGCCGGCGGGGTTCCGCGCTGAACTTCTCGGCGTACATCGGCCACACGCCATTGCGCCTCTATGTGATGGGCCCGGACGCCGCCGACCGCGCGGCGACCTCCGATGAGATCGCCGCAATGGCGGCGCTCGTCGAGGAGGCCATGGAGGCGGGCGCGGCGGGGTTCGCAACGAGCATGGCGGTGACCCACGTCGGTGCGGATGGTCGGCCGATCCCGAGCCGCGTCGCTGAGCGCGACGAGATCCAGGCCCTCTGCCAAGCAGTCGGGCGCAGCGGCCGCGGCGTCATCGGGGTCAACGGCGGCGAGAATTTGTCGTTCACCGACTGCTACGACATGCAGCCGAGCCTCGGTGCGCCGATCACGTACACCGCAGTGCTCACGGTCCCGAACGGCGCACACTTGAAGGCCGCCGAGATACACCGCCAAGGCCGCGCTCGCGGGGCCGACGTGTGGCCGCAGGTCTCGTGCCGCCCGCTGTCCTTCTCGGTGAACCTCGTCGAGCCGTTCAACCTGAACACGAACCCTGTGTTCGCCGAGCTGATGCCAGGTTCGCTCGACGAACGCAGAGCGGCGTACGCCGATCCGGCGTGGCGGGAGCGCGTCCGGGACGCGTGGTCGGAGCGCAAGGGCATCCCGCCGCGGTGGGACACCTACGAGATCATGGAGTCGACCGCGCATCCCGAGCTCGTGGGCGAGCGCCTCGCCGTTGTCGCAGAGGAGCGCGGAGCCGACCCGTTCGACACGCTGCTCGACCTCAGCGCCGATGAACGCGACATCAAGGCGCTGCGAGTCAAGACGATCCTCGCCAACGACGATCCCGAAGGGATCGCGATGCTTCTCAACGAACCTGGATGCACGCTCGGGCTCTCCGATGCGGGAGCGCACGTCGGCCAGCTCTGCGATGCGCCGCTGCCGACCGATCTTCTCGGCAACTGGGTCCGTGAGCGTGAGGTGCTCACCCTCGAAGCCGCGGTGCACAAGCTGACGCAGGAGCCGGCGGAGCTGTTCGGCTTCGCGGATCGCGGCGTGCTGCGACCGGGCGCGTTCGCCGACATCACGGTCCTCGACCCCGAGCAGGTCGGGCCGGGTCCCGTGCGCAGGGTGCGCGACTTCCCGGCAGACACCGAACGCCTGACCGCGGATCAGCCCACGGGCGTTCGGCATGTCCTGGTGAACGGCGTCGAGACGCGTGTCGATGGGCAGCAGCTCACCGCCGATGCGCGACCGGGTCGGGTCGTCAGCCCCAGCCCCCGAGGGAGGTCCGGACGATGAAGTACCGGAAGCTCGGAACGACGGGGATGGACGTCAGCCCGATCTGCCTGGGCTGCATGAGCTACGGCATCCCAAGTCGCGGCGGCCATCCGTGGTCGCTCGACGAGGACGCGACGCGCCCGTTCATCGAGCGCGCGATCGACGCGGGCATCAACTTCTACGACACGGCCAACGTCTACTCGGACGGCACGAGCGAGCAGATCGTCGGAAAGCTGCTCGCTGAGTACTCACGGCGCGAGGAGATCGTCCTCGCGACCAAGCTCTGCGGCGTCATGCGGCCGGGTCCCAACGGTCGGGGGTTGTCGCGCAAGGAGGTCATGCACGAGATCGACGCGAGCCTGCGCCGCCTCGGCACCGACTACGTCGATCTGTACCAGATCCACCGATGGGATCCCCGAACGCCGATCGAAGAGACGATGGAAGCGCTGCACGACGTCGTGAAGGCGGGAAAGGCCCGCTACATCGGGGCGTCGTCGATGTGGGCATGGCAGTTCGCGAAGGCGCAGCACGTCGCCGAGGTCCATGGATGGACCAAGTTCGTGTCCATGCAGAACCACTACAACCTCGTGTACCGGGAGGAGGAACGGGAGATGCTCCCGCTCTGCGTCGATCAGGGTGTCGGTGCCATCCCCTGGAGCCCACTCGCGCGCGGCCTGCTCACCCGCGACGCGGGCACGTCGACCGACCGCAGCGAGACCGACGAGTTCGGCCGCAGCCTTTACCGCGACGCAGACGTCGGGGTGATCGAAGCCGTGGCGAAGGTCGCCGCGGAGCGCGGGGTGTCGCGCGCGCAGATCGCCCTCGCGTGGGTGTCGAAGCATCCGGCCGTCACGGCGCCCATCTTCGGCGCGACCAAGATGGGGCAGCTCGACGACGCGATCGCGTCGGTCGACATCGAGCTCACGCCGGACGAGATCTCCGCGCTCGAGTCGCCCTACACACCGCAACCGGTGCAGGGCTTCGTCTGAGTTACGGTCCGGGGAAACCGGAGCCGGGGGGTCTGGATGCAGGTGCACTTCGCGAACATCTGGCAGGCGATCGCCGACGAGGTGCCGGATCGAACGGCGCTCATCCACGGCGATGAGCGGATGTCGTGGCGGGAGTATGACGACCAGGCGGCACGGCTTGCGCAGGCGTTCGTCGAGCTCGGGCTGCAGCCCGACTCGAAGGTGGCGCTCTACCTGTACAACGGCGTCGAGTATGTGATCGCGCAGTACGCGGCATTCAAGGTGCGCGGTGTCCCGATCAACGTGAACTACCGCTACACCGACAACGAGCTGCTCTATCTGCTCGACAACTCGGACAGCGAGGTCTTGTTCTTCCACTCGAGCCTCGGCGACCGCGTCGAGCGCGTGCTCCCGAAGGCGACCAAGCTCCGCGCGGTCATCGAGATCGACGACGGCGGCCCCCACCTCGACGGCGCGCTGCGGTGGGACGACGTCATCGGATCGCACGAGCCCGCGGCACGTGTCGAAGGCCAGCCCGAGGACATCTACATGCTGTATACGGGCGGCACGACCGGCATGCCGAAGGGCGTGATGTACACGCACGGCATCTTTCCCATCGCGATCGGAGGCTTCGGTGCGTCGATCAGCGGGCTCGCCCCACCGACGAACATCGACGAGCTGCTCGCGCTCGGTGAGCAGCTCGACCCCCCGCCGGTGTGGCTGGCGGCGTGCCCGCAGATGCACGGCACTGGCATGTGGCTCGGCACGATGGCGCCGCTGTTGCTGAAGGGATCGGTCGTCACACTCACCAATCGGTCGTTCGACGCGCACGAGCTCTGGCAGGCGGTCGAGCGCGAGGGCGTCAGCGCCGTCGTCATCGTGGGGGACGCGTTCGCCAAGCCGATGCTTCGAGCACTCGACGAGAAGGGCTACGAGGCGCCGACACTGAAGACGATCGTGTCGTCGGGTGTCATGTGGTCGACCGAGGTGAAGGAAGGTCTCCTGAAGCATCTCGACGTCACTCTCTACGACGGCCTCGGATCCACCGAGGGAGCGATGGGCACCACGATCAGCACGCGAGCGGGCATCGGGACGACGGCGAAGTTCACGACGAACCCCGCGGTCAAGGTCGTGACCGAGGACGGCCGAGAGGTCGAGCCCGGGTCCGACGAGATCGGCATGGTGGCGGCGATCAGCGCGTCGCTCGGCTACTTCAAGGATCCCGAGAAGTCGGCGCGCACGTTCATGGTGATCGACGGGGTGCCACATTCGCTGCCCGGCGACTGGGCCAAGGTGGCCGCCGACGGGTCGCTGATCCTCCTCGGCCGCGGGTCGAACTGCATCAACACCGGAGGCGAGAAGGTCTTCCCCGAGGAGGTCGAGGAGGCGGTCAAGGCCAATCCCGCCGTGTACGACTGCCTCGTGGTGGGTGTGCCCGACGAGCGCTTCGGAGAACGGGTTGTTGCGGTGGCCTCGCTCCAGCCGGGGGCGTCGGCCGATGAAGCATCGATCGTCGAGACAGCGGCGGATCACATCGCTCGCTACAAGCTGCCGAAGCGCGTGCTCATCGTCGATCGTGTGCAGCGCGCGCCCAACGGCAAGGCCGACTACCCGTGGGCGCGTGAGGTCGCGAAGTCGGCGGCCGCGGAGCCCGCGTGACCAGCGCGCAGACGCTGCCGCCTCCCCGGAGCGTCGACGAGCTCGAGGCGGCAGACCGAGACCTCGACGAAGTCGGCGTCGCGGTCGTCACCGGAGTGCTCGACCCCGCCGCGACCGCGGACGTGCGTGCCCGCCTGCTCGATGCCGCGGACCACGCCGATGTCGAGGTGACGATGATCGGCGGCACGGAGGCGCGCCCCGAGCGGTTCACGCTGATATAGCATTCTTACGCTATGCCAATCATAGCGGAAAAGCGATAGAATCGCCCTCGTGATCGCTGCCCCCGTGCTCATCCACACCGCCCGGACCGAGGCCGGTCTGTCGCAGGCCGAGCTTGCCCGGCGCCTGGGTACGACGCAATCGGTCGTGTCGCGGTGGGAGCGAGGCGACGACGAGCCCCGGCTCTCGACCCTCACGCGGGTCCTGCGGGCCTGCGGGCGTCGGCTCGTGCTGTCGAGCGAGCCGGACGACGTCGATCGCGCGCAGATTCGCCAGCAGCTCGCGATGTCGCCGGCCGAACGGCTCGAGTCCGTCACCAACGTCAGCCGCATGTTGGCGTCGGCCCGAAGGCTCACCTGATGCCCGCGCCGCTCGATCCGGAGTGCATCTTCCGAGTGCTCCAGGATCACGACGTCGAGTACGTGCTGATCGGCGGACTGGCCGCGGTGCTCCACGGCTCGCCTGCGCTGACCAACGACGCTGACATCGTCCCGTTGAAGGACGCGCCGAACCTCGAGCGGCTCGCGGCGGCGTTGCGGGCGCTCGAGGCCCGTCTCCGGGTTCTCGACTCGCCCGATGGCATCCGGTTCGATCCTCACCCGGCATTGCTGCAGTCGATGGCCAGCCTCAACCTGACGACGCGATGCGGCGACCTCGATCTCACGTTCTCGCCTGCAGCCCTCGACGACTACGACGCGCTGGTCGCGCACTCGGTCGTGTTCGAGATCGCAGGCATGCGGATCAAGGTCGCCGCGTTGGCCGACATCATTCGCTCGAAGGAAGCGGCGGGCCGCCCGAAGGATCACGCCACGCTCCCGGTCCTCCATGCCCTCGAGGAGGAGATCGCGCTCAAGCCTCCATCCGGGAAGCGAACGCGTGGCCGGCAGTGAGCAGTAGTGAGGTGAGCACGAGCAGCACGGTCACGGGGCCACCCATCGTCAGCATCGTCGTGGCGCCGCCGAGTCCGATCAGCACGGCCGCTCCCTTCGACACGACCGACGCGCGGGCGAGACCGACCGCCAAGACGATGTAGCCGATGGCCGCGAGTATGGCCATGAGGAAGACGACGCCGGTCGCGGCCGCGTCGTTGAAGTCCGTCGCCACCTGCACCTGTGCTGCCCGATCCGGCGCGGTCGCAGCGACCGACAGATAGATGCCGCCGAAGCAGATGCCTGCGCAGCTCGCCCACCCGATCACCGTCGTCGTGAGTGCGAACATCGCCGCGCGTGCCCTGCCCGTCGATGCGAGGTGTCGCGCGAGGATCACGGCCGTCGCCGCGAGCAGTCCGCTGGCGGCCATCGCGAGCAGCCACCCCGCGTTGGACCGCGCCTGATGGGCCTGCATGGAGGTCATCACGCTGTCCCAGTCCTGGTCGTCGAGCGGCACGAGCAATGCCCGTCCGAGTGCCATGACGAGCGGTGCTCCGACGAGCACCACCTTGAGTCCGGGGCTCAGGGGCCGTGCTCGTTCACCGATGCCTGTGTCGATCACCGTGGTCGCCATCGCTTCGCCTCCTCTCCCGCGCGTCCATCGCGTGGGTGTCCTCACGATGCGCTGCTCGCGGCGGCGAGGCATCGGGGCGGTCTCCCGACTTCGATTCAGTGCTACCCCCGAGGCCGTCGAGAGGGTGAAGGTGCAATGCTCCGGAGATGGCGGCGCAGGGGGAGCGTCCGAAGCTCGCGACAACGGCGCGCGCCGCCGCGATCGCGACGGTCGTCTTGTGCGTCGCGTCCAGCGCGATCGCCTTCGTCATCGATCAGCGGATCCGAGCTGCGGGTCGAGACGACCTGAGCGACCTCACCGGTGCGGATCTGGTCTACGTGCTCGGGCTCGTCGCGTCGGCAGGCGTCGCGGTGGTCCTCCTGATCCGCCGCCCGAGCCATCCGGTCGGCTGGCTCTTCGCGGGCCTCGCGATCATCGTGGGCCTCAGCGGAGCGACCACCACGTATGCCGAGTACGGGCTGTTCGTGAGACCCGGCGGAATACCCGGCGACGAGGGCGTCGCGGTGCTCGCGAACGCTCTCTTCATCTGGTTGCTCGTGCTCGTGGCCTTGGTGTGCTCCCTGACGCCCGATGGCCACTACCTGTCGAACCGCTGGCGGATCGCCTCGCACGTGATGGTCGCGGCGGGGGCCCTCTGGTTCGTGCTCAAGCTGATCTCGCCCGGCCCGCTCGAGGAGCCGTTCGAGTCGCTCGAGAACCCTTGGGCGCTGACTTCGGTCGATCTCAGCGGCGTGCGCTTGATGGCCGCGACGCTCAACAACGCGTTGGTGCTGGCCGGCGTCCTGTCCCTGGGCGTGCGCTTCATCCGTTCCAAGGGCGAGAGCCGCCGGCAGCTGCTGTGGATCGCGGTGATGGCGGTGCCGCTCTCGGTGCTGCTCGTCGTCGCGTTCGTCGGCGCGGTCACGGGCAACGAACCGCTCACTGACCTGGCGTTCATCGGCTTCGTGGTGCTGCTGCCCATCGGTGCCGGCCTCGCGGTCAGCCGGTATCACCTCTACGACGTCGACCGCATCCTCTCGCGGGCTGTCATCTACGTCATTGTTTCGGCGCTCGTGGCGGGCACCTACGTCGCCGTCGTGGTGCTGCTCGCGTGTCGTCGGCCAAGCCGTTGACCGCTCTCCGACTGCGATCACGCTGGCGACGTTGGCGGCAGCCGCCGCCGCTCGCCCGATCTACACCGCGGTGAGAGACGCGATCGACCATCGCTTCCAGCGCCGGCGCTATGAGGCGGTCAGGCAGGTCCGCGAGTTCGTCGCGAATCCCAGCCGTCAACGTGATCTCGAAGGTGTGCTGCGTGAAGCGTTGGATGATCCGTCTCTCCGCGTCGCGTACTGGGACGAAGACCTCGGCTCGTGGGTGACCGAGGATGGCCATCCTGTTGACGTCGATCCTGCCGCGTTCACCGTCGAGCGCCGAGGGCGGACCGTCGCGGCCGTATCGACCACATGCGACGACGAAGCGTTGGTTCGAGCAGTCATCGACGAGGGGGCACCCGAGCTCGACAACGCGGCGCTTCGCGCCGCCATTGCTGCGCAGCTCGAGGAGGTGCGCGCCTCGCGCGAGCGCATCGCCGAGGCGCAGATCGAGGAGCGCCGCCGGATCGAACGAGACCTGCACGATGGAGCGCAACAACGATTGCTTGGGACCGCCGCGCAGATGCAAGCCGCGCTTCTCAATGGGAGCCCTGACCGGCTCCGCGCCGCGCTCGAGCTCGGCGTCGACGAAGCGCGACAGACGGTGGTCGAGCTACGTGCTCTCGCGAACGGCCTCCACCCGACGGTGCTCCAAGACGGCGGGCTGAGCGCTGCGCTCGACGAGCTCGCGACCCGCCTGCCGGTCTCAGTGGTCGTCAGCGAGCCGGATCGGCGCTATTCGCCGGTCGTCGAAGCTGCGGCCTGGTTCGCCGCGTGCGAGGCCATCAGCAACGCGGTCAAGCACGCGGCGCCGACGCACATCGTTGTCCGCCTCGACGATCAGGGCGACGAGCTGCACCTGGTTGTCGACGACGACGGGTGCGGAGGCGCGGACCTGACCGGGGCGGGCTTGCGCGGCCTGGCTGATCGCGTCGAGGCGGCAGGCGGTCGCTTGCTGGTCCGCTCGGACGCCGCTGCGGGCACCCAGGTCGAGGCGGTGCTCCCGTGCGGGTCGTGATCGCCGACGATGCCGTGCTCTGGCGCGAGGGGCTGGCTCGGCTGCTCACTGAGGCCGGCGTCGACGTGGCGGCACTGGTGGGTGACGGCGACGCGTTGAAGGAGGCGGTGACGGAGCACCGTCCCGATGTCGCAGTGATCGACGTCCGCATGCCACCGTCGTTCACGCATGAAGGGGCCGTCGTGGCGGCACAGCTCCGCGACGACTGGCCCGCGATGGGCATCGTTCTGCTCTCCCAGACGCTCGAGGCTCGACACGCGGCTGCCCTCGCCCGCGCCCATCCTCAGGGCTTCGGCTACTTGCTCAAGGATCGTGTGCTCGACGTCGCCACCGTCGTCGACGCACTCGCTTCGGTCGCCGGCAGGGCGCACCGTTCTCGACCCAGATGTCGTGAGCGGCCTCCTCGGCAAGCAGCAGGCCCAAGACCGGCTGGCGCGCCTCTCCCCGCGGGAGCGTGACGTGCTCGCGCTCGTCGCCGAGGGTCGATCGAACGCGGCGATCGCCCGCGAGCTCGTGCTCTCCGAGAAGACCGTCGAGTCGCACATCGCGAGCGTGTTCACGAAGCTCGACCTGCTGCAGACGCCTGACGAGCACCGCCGCGTGCTGGCCGTGCTCGCATGGCTCGACGCCTGAGCGCTACACGGTCGTGTCGAACACCTCGGCCAGTCCCTGAAACAGCCAGCGGTCGTCCTCGGTTCCGGGCGGCGTGAACGGCGCGCGCATGCTGAGCCGTTCGAGCACATCCACGGCGTCGCCTTCGAGCCGGACCGCGGCCGCCGGCGCCGTGCCTCTGTGGATGGTCACCTCACTGCCGACTTCGATCACCGCCCGGACATCGGGATCGCGGACATCGAGGGCGATCGCGCCGCGCCGTGAGGAACCAGTGCTCACCTGGAAGGCCGGGCCCAGCGCAGCGGCGTAGACGAGGCACGCCTCCATCTCGGCGGCGTCGACGATGGGATCGAGACCGAGTGGGATGAGGACGTCGCGCTCGTGCACCCACGAGTCCCACAGCGCGTGGATCGCGACGAGACCGATCGCGATGTGGCCCGGTGGAGCCTCGGCGACGACCTCCCAATCCTCGACCTCTGACAGCGCGTCCGCGAGCGCTCGGTTACCATCGACGAACTCATCGAGCGTCGCCGTCGGCGGCACGCCCCGCGAGCTGGCGACCAGGTCGGCCGGCGACGCCACCGGGTCGAAGCCCTGGAGGTAGCTCGTCGGCTCGCCTGCCAAGCCCGACGTGATCGAGAACGCCCAGAACCGGTTCGTCGAGCAGAGGTGGATCGTGACGTCCTGCACGGTCCAACCTTCACAACGGCTCGCCGCCGCCCACTGGTCGTCGTCGAGCTCGGCAAGCCTCGTCGCCAGCCGGTTGCGTTGGCCCGTGACCGTTGCGCCGAGCCCGCCGATCATCGGATCGATGCGCACCAGTGGTTCGTCGGTGTAGCGAGGAGTGATCTTCATGACGGCAACCTCACGTGGGTGAGCTTCTCGCTCGCGGTCCAGAGATGCTCCGCGATCTCGACATCCACGGCGTATGTCATCACGCCGAGCGGCGGCGAACCGAATTCGATGTTCAGTGCGTCGCTCGGCTCGACGAGCGGCGCGATGTCGCAGTCCTGCGCGTAGAGACCTCCGAGGCCCTCGAGGTGAGGGCTCGTCGCACACCACACGGTCGTCGCCGCTCCCTGTTCAACGGTCTTGCGCGACTTCTCGGGGTCGATGACCGCGTCGCCGTTCTCGTCGACGAGCCCGAACGAAGTCAGCACCTCGGGGGGCGTGTAGCGCTTGAAGTTGCTGTCGACGATCGTGCCCGGGTGCAGGGAGAAGGCCCTGATGCCGTCCGCTCGGCCGCGCTCGTCGAGTGCGACGGCGTGGAGGATGTTTGCGGTCTTTGACTGCCCGTACGACAGGACCGGGTTGTAGTCGCGGTGCTCGAACATGAGGTCGTCGAGGACGACGGGCGACGCTCGGTGCGCCCACGACGACACGGCGATCACCCGCGCACCTTCCGCGGCGCGCAAGGCGGTCCACAGCCGGCACGTCAGCTGGAAGTGCCCGAGGTGGTTGGTCGTGAACACCGATTCGTAGCCCCGCTCGTCGCGACTGAGCGGGGCGCCGCCGATCCCCGCGTTGTTCACCAGCAGGTGCAACGGACGTCCCGACGCCAGGAATCGGGCTGCGAACACGTCGATCGTCCTCGGCGTCATCAGGTCCATCGGGCCGACTTCGACGTCCAGGCCCTCGAAGACCTCACGTGCCGACTCGACGTTGCGGGCCGGCACCACGACTGTGGCGCCTGCGGACCGGAGGGCCTGCACCGTCGGCACACCGATGCCCGACGCGCCGCCAGTGACGATCGCGGTCTTGCCGGTCAGGTCGATGCCGGCGATGACCTCGCCAGCCGTCGACGCCGGGCCGAACCCAGATCCGATGGGGGATTGGAGAGCCTGCATGCGAGGCATACTCGCCGATCATGGACGAACCGGGGGCACGACTCGACGCGGACGTCCGTGCCGCGTACCTGGCTCGCCTGGGGCTCGAGTCGGAGCTGCCCTCGGCCGAAGCCCTCCTTCGGCTGCAGCGACGACACGTCGAGGTGGTCCCCTATGAGACGACGTGGATCCACGGCGGTGAGGGCTGGGACGTCGATCCGGTGGCGTCCGCTCGTTCGCGTCGCTCTCGAAGGTCGAGGCGGCTACTGCTTCCATCTGAACGGCGCCTTCAGCGAACTGCTCGGATCACTCGGATATCACGTGACCCGACACGTGGGCGGCGTGCACGGCCCGGACGGCCCAACCGAGAGCGCGCTCACCAACCACCTGGTCCTCACGGTGTCGGGACTGCCGACAGAGGACAACCGCAGTGGCGAGTGGTATGTCGATGCGGGGCTCGGGGACGCGCTCCACGAAGCGGTGCCGCTCGCTCCGGCCAAGCTTCGGCAAGGCCCCTTCGAGCTCTCGTTGGAGCGGACCGACGACGGCGTCGGCGACTGGCACCTCACCCATGACCCGAGTGGCACGTTCGTCGGCATGAGCTGGCGGACGGCGGCGGCGACCATGGACGACTTCGCAGAGCGCAACCGGGTGCTGTCGACGTCGCCGGAGTCGGGTTTTGTGCGCATCTGCACGGTGCAGCGACGCGACGCGACCGGCGTCGACATCATGCGCGGGCTGATCCTGACGAGGGTTGGCGAGGGCACAGCCCCTTCCGATCCGCTCACCGACCGCGGCGACTGGTTCGGCGCGCTGGCGGACGTGTTCGGCCTGCGCCTCGAAGCGGTGCCCGACGAGACGCTCGACCGGCTCTGGGAGCGCCTCCTCACCACGCACCGTGATTGGGAAGCGGCGGGGTGCCCCTGATGACGGTCGCGTGACCTGTTCCGGCTCGTGGCAACCTGTGCGCACACTCCACGGGCGCGTCACGCGAAGGGGGCCACCGGTGCCTGTTCCTGCCATCACCGCCGAACCGAAGGACGTCGGCTTCGACGCCGCTCGCCTCGCTCGCATCACCGAGCACTTCAAGCCCTACGTCGACGACGGACGGCTGCCCGGATGGCTCATCGCGGTGAACCGCAACGGCGAGACGCCCTATCTCGAGACCTACGGCAAACGCGACATGGAGTCGGGAGCGCCCGTCGAGCTCGACACCGTCTTCCGCTTCTACTCGATGACGAAGCCGATCACGTCGGTCGCCGCGATGATCCTGTTCGAGGAGGGCAAGCTCGAGCTGACCGATCCGGTTGCCAAGCACATCCCGTCCTTCGGCGACACACGCGTGTACTCGAAGGGGCCCGCGACCAATCCGGCAACGGTCGCACAGGTCGAGCCCATGACGATCCACAACCTCCTCACGCACACATCCGGGCTGACGTACGGCTTCATGTACGCCAACGGCATCGACCACCTGTACCGGCAGGCTGGGTTCGAGTGGGGGACGCCCGCCCGCATGGATCTTGCCGGGGCGTGCGACGTGTGGGCGTCGATCCCACTGGTGTTCCAGCCGGGCACGGAGTGGAACTACTCGGTGTCGACGGACGTGCTCGGCCGGGTCGTCGAGGTGGTGTCGGGTCAGACGCTCGACGTGTTCATCCGAGAGCGGATCTGTGAACCGCTCGGGATGACCGACACCTCGTTCTGGTGCAACGACGAGCAGGCCGATCGGTTCGCCGCGCTCTACATGCCGGCACCGGGCACGAAGAAGGCGGTGCGCCTCGACGCGATGGGCGCAAGGGGCTCCTCCCAGCCGGCCTTCCTCGAAGGTGGCGGTGGCCTCGTCGGGACCGCGCACGACTACCAACGCTTCTCGCAGATGATCCTCAACGAGGGCGTGCTCGACGGCGTGCGCATCTTGTCCCCGCGCACCGTCGACTACATGGGGCAGAACCATCTGCCCGGCGGTGGAGATCTCACTGAGGTGGGCCGGCCGCTGTTCTCCGAGTCCACGTTCGACGGCACGGGCTTCGGGCTCGGGTTCTCGGTGGTGATCGACCCGTTGAGGGCGAAGACCCTCTGCTCGAAGGGCGAGATGGCGTGGGGCGGTGCGGCGAGCACGGCGTTCTGGGTCGATCGCAAGGAGGGCATCACTGCCGTCTTCCTGACCCAGCTGCTGCCGTCGAGCACGTGGCCGATCCACGCGGAGCTCCGCAAGCTCGTCTACGCCGCACTCGTCGAATCGGCACGCGCTCGCGCCGATCCCGCGGTACGGTCGCTGGCGATGGGCCGTTTCCACCGGCACGATGACGGCACGGTGCACGAGCACGACCACGATCACGACGACGACCATCAGCACGATGTCGGTGATCACAGCGGCTACACCGAGACCGGCAGCTCGCGGGTGGCTGTGCTCGAAGACATCCTCTCCGAGAACGACCGAGTCGCCGACGCGAACCGCCACGATCTCGCCTGCCGCGGGTGTGCGCTCGGTCAACCTGATGTCGTCGCCCGGCGCGGGCAAGACGTCCTTGCTGAAGCGGTCGCTCGCCATGCTCGCCGGTCGTGTGCGTGTCGGGATCCTCGAGGGCGACATCGCCACGAGCCTCGACGCCGATCGGCTCGATGGCTTGGGAGCTGCAGTCGCGCTCGTCAACACGAGCGCGGGCTTCGGCGGGGAGTGCCACCTCGACGCGGTCATGGTGCGGTCGGGGCTGCAGCGACTCCCGCTCGACGACATCGATCTGCTGGTGATCGAGAACGTCGGCAACCTCGTGTGTCCGGCGGAGTTCGACGTCGGCGCCGACGCGCGGGCGATGGTCTATTCGGTGACCGAGGGCGAAGAGAAGCCTCTCAAGTACCCCGTCATGTTCCGCGCTGTCGATGTCGTCGTCATCAACAAGGTCGACCTGCTGCCGCACCTCGACTTCGATCTCGACGCGTTCCTCGCCAACCTCGGGGACGTGAACCCCGGCGCGCGGGTCATCCACGCGAGCGCCCGGACGGGTGAGGGCGTGGACGAGTGGTGCGACTGGCTCGTCGGACTTGTTGGCCGCGGCTGACGTGTACCGGTTCGTCCGATGGTGCGTGCTCGTCGCGGCGGGCTGGGCGACGGTGACCGCGCTGCCGAGCGTCGGTCGCTACCTCAGGATGAGGTCGTTGTCGGATCCTCGCCACGAAGAAGGCGCCGAGCCGTCTCCACCACGTCGCTGACGTTCACGGGCTCGCCTTCGCCCCGCAGGCGATGGGCCAAGTCCTCGAGGGTGTAGCCGAGGTGCGACCGCAACGCAGTGCCTAGGTCGCGCACTTCCTCCGAGTCTCGGAGCCTCCGGAGTGCGGCCACGACATCTTGGTAGCCATGTTCACCCGTTCGAGCCCCGACGATCCAGCCGGCGAAGAACGCGGCGAGGATGCCCATGGCGCCGGACCCTAGCGGCGACGCGGCGTCGGGGCTCGTGGCCGTCTTGTCAGATATCGTGCGCGTGCGGTCGTGTCTACGATCGCCGAGGGGGACGCGATGCACGAGCTCTCGCTTTGCGAAGCCATCGCCGACTCGGTCGCGCGCCATGCGTCCGGACGCCCCGTGCGGCGTGTTTCTGTGCAGATCGGCTACCTCCGTCAGGTGGTGCCGGAGTCGATGTCCTTCTGCTGGGAGATCCTCACCGATGGCTCCGACTTGGCCGGATGCGAGCTCGAGATCGAGCACGTGCCGGCCGTCGTGGCCTGTCGAGCGTGCGGCGAGGTGACGACCCTCGACCTGCCGGTGCTGCTGTCCGCGTCGTGTGGAAGCGGCGAGGTCCAGCTCGAGAGCGGCGAGGAGCTGTTGCTCGTCTCGATCGACGTTGCGGGGGTGCCCTAGGTGGGCGCGCGTCACGACGATCTGCTGTCGCGCTTCGAGCTGGCGCCGCCGCGGCACTTCCTTCTCCCTGCGGTGCTGTTGTTGCTCTCCGAGGAGCCGAGCTACGGCTACAACCTCGTGAAGACGCTCACCGCGTTGCGCTTCGGGGCGGTCGACCGACCGAGCGTGTACCGCACCCTCGCCCAGCTGGAGAAGGACGAGCTCGTCGAGTCGTGGACGGGCCCGCCGACTGCCGGCCAAGAGCGCCGCGTGTACGGCCTCACGGCGAAGGGCGAGCGGGCCCTGCGCACCTGGATGGGCGTGATCAGGGAGGAGCGCGACGCGCTCGACCGAGTGCTGAAGCGCTACGCCGCGACTGGTAGACCCGACGCGGTCCTCGCTGTGGCCGAGGGTGAGCTGGGTGGAACGGACCCGTTGTCGCCCGTCGCGTCGATGACGAAGCTCGGTCGGCTCTTCAGCGTCGTCAACCGTCCGGACGAGCACCCTTGGCGCGCGGCCCCGTCACCGACGACGTGCACGTGCAGCGCTATCACGTGCTTCCCGATCGCTCTGCGGTGTTGATCGAGGCGCGGTCGACTGTCGGGCCCATCACGTTCGGAGCTGTCGGACTGAGCGGCTTCCTCGACGCCGAGCTGCGCGGCGGGGTGATCTGGCCGGACCGGGCGACGCGAGCCGAGCTCGAGGTGCCAGTGACCGGACTGTGCTCCGGGAACGGCCTGTACGACGCCGAGCTGCTGCGCCGCATCGAGGCGCGGAGGTTCCCGGTCGCGAAGCTCGCGCTGTCCGATTGCATCGTCGTCGGGAACGCTGGCCGCTATCGAGTGACCGGCATGCTCGACTTCCACGGAGTCGTCCGATCGCTCGAAGGGACGGTGACCATCGACCCTCGAGCCGACGGCTCGATCGTCGTGACCGGCGGCCAAGCGTTCGACATCCGCGACTTCGACATCGCGTCCCCCACCGTCCTCATGTTGCGGATCTACCCCGACGTCACTGTGAAGCTGCAAGTCGAGGCGGTGCCTGTCGCCCCGCAGCCGTGAAGTTCGCGGTCGGCCTCCTCATGGGTTACGTGATCGGGTCGAGGATGCTCGACGGCGACTACACCGACGTCACACGGGCCCTTCGTGCCGTCGCTCGGTCCGATGAGCTCCGCGATGTCGTGCACACGGTGTGCGCGCATGCCACCCAGACGCTCAGAGAGGTCGCGGACCTCCTGGAGGCAGCACCGCTCTCCCCGCCCCCGGCGGTGGTCGAGGAGGACCTCATCACTCGCGTCACCGATCTCCTGAGCCGCCGAGCTCGCTGACCACGTCGGCGGGAAGCTCGTCGGTCACGTCGCGACAGACGCCTCGCAGCCCGATCACCGATCCGGTCGAGCCCACCGTCACTTCTGCTCGCGCCCACACCCAGCGCACTTGGCCATCCCCGCGCACGATCCGGTGCTCGGCGTCGAACGGCCGGGCCGTGAGCACTGACCGGTCGATGGCCGCCCGCACGGCGGCCCGATCATCGGCGTGGACGCGGGCGAGGTCCGCGTCGATGGTCCCCTCGAAGTCCATGGGGTCGACTCCGAAGATGCGATGGAGCTCGTCGCTCCACTGCACCGCGCCGGTCGCGACGTCCCACAGCCAGCGCCCGGTGTGTGCGTAGGCCTCGGCCTCGCTGAGCTGGCGCTCCATCTCGGCGAGGTTGGCCTGGGCGAGCTGCTGCTCGGTGATGTCGCGGGCGACCGAGGTGACGCCCTCCACCTCGCCGTCGGGTCCGAGCACGGGGCTGACCGAGAGCGACACGGGGATCGGCATTCCGTCCTTGCGCCGCATCTCGATCTCGACGTGGTCGACGCGGTCGCCGGCGGTCACAGCGTCGATCACGCCCGCCAGGCGTTCTCGCAGATGGTCCGGGAAGAGGATGATGACCTGACGGCCGACCACTTCGCTCTCGGCGTACCCGAAGATCCGCTCCGCGCTGCGGTTCCACGAGAGGATGTGCTCGGTGAGGTCGAGCCCGATCATCGCGTCCGACGAGGTCTCGACAAAGGCGCGAAGGGTCGCGACCTCGAGCTCGTCGATCGGCTTCCCCCTCGTGCGCACAACGCTACCCGAGCACTTCGAGACGTGAACGGGGTACATTCCGCGCAGTGGCGCTGACTGCTGTGTTTCGCCTCGATCGCGACGCCGATCTCGCGGGCGCCGCGTTCGCCATGGCTCGACGTTTCGCGTCGGGAGCCACGCTGTGGTGCGTCGCGCCGGGGTGGCCCGAGCACACGCACCACGTCGCGGTTGAGTTCGTCCACCCCGTGATCATGGGCAAGCGCGCATTGCCGTCGGTCTCCGTCGAGGGGCTCGAGGCAGTCATGCGGTTGCGTACGAGCGCGAAGTCGGGCGACGTCCTCCTCGCGGTCGCACCCGCGACGGACCCCACTGTTCGCGAGCTGATGCGCCGCGCGCCTGCGTGGGGACTGTTGACCTTGTGGATCGGCACCGGGAGCAAACCCGAGCCGCGATCCGCGGATCATCTGCTGTGGGCCGAGCGTGGGACGGCGCTGGGGCGTCATGACGGCTCGATGGTGCTCACCTACCACGTGCTGTGGGAGCTGGTGCACGTGTGCTTCGAGCATCCGGGGCTGCTTCGTGAGCCGGCGGATGCGTGCGACGCCGAGGGCATCTGCATCACGTGCTCCGACGAAGGCCGGCTCGGCGAGGTCGAGGCCGAGCTGGCGCCGAGCCTCGCCACTGTGCGCACCGCGCAGGGCGTCGAGCAGGTCGACACCACGCTCGTCGAGCCCGCTCCGGCCGGCACCCTCGTGTTGATCCACGCCGGCGTCGCCATCTCGCGGGTGGAATCGTGAGCGACGCGGGAGCACACCGACTTCCTCTACCCGTTCATCGAAGGCAACGAACGTGACGCGGGCGCGCTGCTCACCGACCTCGCGCGTTCGGCGGAATCCAAGTGCGATGAGAGCGCGACATTGCGTGAGGAGACGCTGACGAAGCAGTCGGACGCCCTCGCCGCGGCTGCCGACGCGATGGCGTCGAGGTTCGCTGCGGGGGGACGACTGTTCACGCTCGGCAACGGCGGCAGTGCGACCGACGCCGCCTCCGTCGCGGCGCTGTTCGCGACGCCTCCGATCGGTCGCCCGCTCCCGGCTCGCAACCTCGCCGAGGATCCCGCAGTGCTCACCGCGCTGGGAAACGACGTCGGGTTCGACTTGATCTTCTCGAGACAGCTCATCGCCCATGCGCGTGCCGGCGACATCGCGCTCGGGATCTCGACGAGCGGCGGCTCGCGCAACATCCTCGCCGCGCTCGCCGAGGCGCACGCGAAGGGCATGTTGACAGTGGGCCTGGCCGGCTACAGCGGTGGCGAGCTCGTCCGATCGCCCGCGGTCGATCACTGCCTCGTCGTGGACGCGTCGAGCGTGCATCGCATCCAGGAGACGCAGGCGGCGCTCGCGTGCGCCCTGTGGGAGCGAGTGCACGAACGGTTGAACGGACCGCATGGCTGACATCGCGCCGACGGACCGCGAGGCCGCCGTCCTCGACCGGATCGAGGCGTTCCGCCGTCGCCCGCCGACGCTGAAGGATGACGTCGTCACGCTCGCGCACGGCGCCGGGGGAAAGGCATCGGCCGCGTTGGTGAACGATGTCTTCCTCGCCGCGTTCGATGTTGCGCCCGGTCCTCTTCCCGATGCGGCGACGCTCGACCTCGGCAACGGTGAGCGCATCGCGTTCAGCACCGACTCGTTTGTGGTCAAGCCGCTGCGCTTCCCAGGCGGCTCGATCGGGCACCTCGCCGTGCACGGCACCGTGAACGACCTCGCGATGCAAGGCGCGGTCCCAAGGTGGCTCTCGGCGGCTTTCGTGATCGAAGAGGGCTTCCCGGTCAGCGAGCTGCGGGCCGTCGCGGGCGACATGGCGGACGCGGCGCGAAAGGCTGGGGTGTCGATCGTCACGGGCGACACGAAAGTGGTGGGTCGCGGAGCGGCGGACGGGATGTTCATCGCGACCGCGGGGATCGGTGTCATCCCAACCGGTCGCGAGCTCACCCCGGAGCGAGTGCGCCCAGGCGATGTCGTCCTTGTGTCAGGCACGATCGCCGACCACGGGATGGCCGTGATGCTCGCCCGCGGCGACCTCGCCCTCGAAGCCGACATCCGTTCGGACACCGCGCCTCTCGGCCATCTCGTTGCCGACCTGCTCGAGGCGGCGCCGTCCACACGGTGGCTGCGAGATCCGACCCGCGGTGGCGTCGGCACGGTGTGCAACGAGCTCGCACGTGACTCGGGTCTCGGCGTCGCGCTCGACGAGAGCGCACTTCCCGTCAACCCTGCGGTCACGGGAGCATGCGATCTTCTCGGCATCGACCCGCTGTACGTCGCGAACGAGGGAAAGCTGATCGCGGTTGTCGCTCCGGCCGAGGCCGGTGCCGCCCTCGAAGCGCTGCGTGCTCATCCGCTCGGCGCCGCTGCCGCACGCATCGGCGAGATCGTCGCCGATCCTCCCCGCATCGTGGTGTTGCGCACGACGTTCGGCGGAACGCGCATCGTCGACATGCTCGTCGGGGATCCTCTCCCGCGGATCTGCTGAACGGTGAACCCCGCATGAGCGCCACTCGCCGCCGGCTGCGCGTCACGGGGACAGTGCAGGGTGTGGGGTACCGCCCGTTCGTGTACCGCCACACGGTCGACCTCGGCTTGACCGGATGGGTGCGCAACGACAGCGCCGGCGTCCTCATCGACGTCGAGGGAGAGGCCGACGTCATCGACACACTGCAACGACTGCTCGTCGACGAGGCGCCGCCGCTCGCACGGGTCACAAGTGTCACGAGCGAGGTCGTGGCGGAGCAGGCCGACGCCCGGCGCCGCGCGGGCTTCGAGATCGTGGAGTCCGACGCAGCGGGGCCCGTGACCGCTGCGGTCAGCGTCGACTCGGCGACGTGCGCGGAATGCTTGGCCGAGGTGCTCGACCCCGCAGACCGGCGCTACCGCTACCCATTCACCAACTGCACCAACTGCGGCCCGCGCTACACGATCGTTCGCAGCGTCCCGTACGACCGGCCCGCGACGACCATGGCGACGTTCGCGATGTGCCCCCAGTGCCTCGCCGAGTACCACGACCCCCGCGATCGTCGATTCCACGCCCAGCCGAACGCCTGCCCGGTGTGCGGACCGCAGCTCACCTGGACCGACCTCAGGACGGCGCGAGTCGCGGACCCGCGACGAGGCGCTGCGTGCTGCGGTCGGCGCGCTTCGCGCCGGCTCGATCGTCGGCGTCAAGGGGATCGGCGGGTACCACCTGGCGGTCGACGCCACCGACGCGGCCGCGGTGCGCGAGCTCCGTCGCCGCAAGGCACGAGACGAGAAGCCGTTCGCCGTGATGGTTGCCCACCTGGAAGCCGCTCGCGAGCTCGCCGACGTCTCCGACGAGGCCGCTCGCCAGCTGATCTCCCCGCGTCGACCGATCGTGCTCGTGCCGCGACATGCCGAAGGTCCGGTGGTCGACGGGGTTGCTCCGGGCTTGCCTGAGCTCGGCGTGATGCTCCCGTACACACCGCTCCACCACCTGCTGGCTGACGTTGGACGGCCGCTGGTCATGACGAGCGGCAACCTCAGCGACGAGCCGATCGCGCACGACGACGATGACGCCCGAACCCGCCTTGCTCCTCTCGTCGACGGGCTGCTCTCCCACGACCGACCGATCCACATCCGCTGTGACGATTCGGTCGTCCGCGTCACCGGTTCCCGGACGCAGATGCTGCGCCGGTCGCGCGGCCACGCGCCCGAGCCGCTCGCGCTTCCGTTCGACCCCGGTCGTTCCATTCTCGCGTTGGGCGCCGAGCTCAAGTCGACGATCGCGGTCACGAAGGGCGCGTCGGTGGTGCCGAGCCATCATCTCGGCGACCTCGAGCACCTCGCCACCTACACGTCGTTCCTTCAAGCCGTCGAGCACCTGCCTGCGCTGTACGGCGTGGAGCCTGAGGTCGTCGTGCACGACCTGCACCCCGAGTACCTCTCGTCGAAGTTCGCCGCCGACCTCGATCTGCCCACGATCGGCGTGCAACACCATCACGCGCACGTCGCCGCGTGCATGGTCGAGCACGCACGCCTGGCGCCCGTGGTCGGTGTCGCGTTCGACGGGCTCGGCTACGGCGCCGACGGGACGATGTGGGGCGGTGAGGTGTTGGTCGCAGACTTCGGAGGGTGCGAGCGCGCTGGCCGCCTGCATCCGGTCGCGATGCCGGGTGGGGTCGCCGCGATCCGCGAGCCGTGGCGGATGGCGGCCGTGTGGGCACTGCACGCAGGGATCGAGCCCGCTGCGGTGGTCCCCGGAATCGATCGTGCGAAGGTCGACGCAGTGCTCGCGCTCGCGTCGCGACCCGACGTGGTGACGACCACGAGCGCGGGACGCCTCTTCGATGCCGTGGCGGTGTTGCTCGGTCTCCGTGGTCGCGTCACGTACGAGGCGCAGGCCGCCATCGAGCTCGAAGCACTTGCTCGCTCTGCGGGTAGCTGCGGTTCGCCGCGATATGAGCTCGAGTGCGGGCCCGAGCTGGACCCGTCGTCGATGCTGGCGGCGCTCGTGCGCGACCGTGCTGCGGGCGTTGACCCGGCGGAGATCGCTGCTGCGTTCCACGCATCCTTCGGGAGGGCCACAGCTGCGCTCGCGGAGCACGTTGCCTCCGATGCCGGTCTCGACACAGTCGTGCTCACGGGCGGCGTGTTCCAGAACGCGCTCCTCACCGAGGTCGTCGCGTCAGCCCTCGTCTCCGCCGGGCTTCGGGTGCTCCAACACTCCGTCATCCCCCCGAACGACGGAGGGATCAGCGTCGGGCAGGCGGCGATCGGCGGCTGGCGGCTCCGAGGCTGACCGCAGCGACGCCCCGCCGAGGTGGGCGCGGTTCCGTACCCGCTGTGCGGAGGTGCGCAGTCCGGCTTCGTCGAACTCCTCGGCGAGCCGCCGTCGAAATCCGCTCGCCAATGCGGGCTCGGCATCGGCACCGGTCTCCATGAGAAGGCAGGGCTCGAGGAACGCGCAGCGACCGCAAGTGTCGGGCGCTGGTGACGACCCGACGTCCACCGCCGGATCGATCATCATCAGCGCCTCGCGCGCGAGGTCGTTGCCCACCATGTGGAGGTCGCCGTGGCCTCGACGAACCCACGTGCGACGGATCTGCTGGTCCTCCTCGCGATGAGCGATCTCGTCGTCCCGGTCGAAGGCCGCGCCGACGATGCGCTCCTCCGGAGTGATGGGGCTGCGGCGAAGGTTCGTGTGCCGCACACCGGCCGACATGTCGCGGCGGTCGAGCTCGGCGCCGCCGGGCGCGACGTCGAGTGATGCGGGGTCGACCGCGACCGGGGCGGCCTCGTCGCGCTCGGTGATCAGCAGCTCGTTGTGAACCGTGCCGGCGACATGGATCTGCGGGTACGCGGTCTCGAGCGCCCACAGCGTTCGGATCGAGCCCTGCTCGTCGAGCAGCTCCTCGTCGCGCGCCCACGCGCCCCAGGACAGCCGGTGTTCGACGACCCACCACTCGTCGTCGGGATCGGCGATGAGCTGATCGAGACGGCACAGGTACCGGATGGGTCGTCCGTCGTGCGTCCCGAGCTCGGCACCCGCTCGTTCGGGATCGGGCAGCGGTGTCCACAAGTCGTCGTCGGCCAGCACCGAGTCGAAGTCATCGAACGCGGCGGCGAAGCCGAAGTAGCGGTGGAGGACGAGGTCGCCCAGCCGCCACGCTCGTGACCACCCCTCGGAGGTCGCGGCGTCGAAGGTCGCCACCTCTTCGTACGCGACGCGCGCCTCGCGCATCGCGCGGTGGAACCCCTCGAGCGCCAGGGGGCGCACGATGGATCGACTCCAGTCGTCCATCGCGGGGAAGTAGTACACGGCCAGTCCCGCGTGGATCGCCAGGTCGAGGTCGAACGCGACTGGCACCCGGGGCACGAGATCGCGCCTGACCCGTGCGCCGAGATCCCAGGCCCGACGACACGTGTGGAAGGCATCCATCTCCCGAGGCCGGAGGACGAACGTCCAACTCACCGGGCACACACATACCGCGAGATGCCGCGGAGATCGAGACGGTGCAAAAGACACCCATTGAGGGGATCGCGAAGCGGGGTTAGACCCCGCTCAACAGGGGGGAACGACTCCCGGGGGAGGAACGCGCATGGCTTCGACTCAGGCGCCTGCAGACGACACCGTCATCCATGTCCTCTGGATCAACGCAGGACTCAGCTGCGACGGCGACTCCGTTGCCCTCACCGCCGCCACGCAGCCGAGCATCGAAGAGATCGCGCTCGGCGCATTGCCCGGGCTCCCGAAGATCGCGGTGCACTGGCCGCTCATCGACTTCGAGTGCGGACCGGTCGGTGGCGCCGACGACTTCATCGAATGGTTCTTCAAGGCCGATCGTGGCGAGCTCGAGCCGTTTGTGCTCGTCGTGGAGGGTTCGATCCCGAACGAGGCGATCAAGAGTGAGGGCTACTGGTGCGGGTTCGGGAACAACCCCGACACCGATCAGCCCATGACCACGAGCGAGTGGCTCGATCGGCTCACGCCCAAAGCGCTTGCGGTGCTCGCTGTCGGCACGTGCGCGACCTATGGCGGCATCCATGCGATGGCCGGCAACCCGACCGGCGCGATGGGTGTGCCCGACTACCTGGGTTGGGGTTGGAAGTCGAAGGCGGGCATCCCGATCGTGTGCGTGCCCGGTTGCCCGATCCACCCCGACAACCTCTCCGAGACGATCCTCTACCTCCTCTACATGGCGACCGGCCAAGCGCCGATGATCCCGCTCGACGAAGCGTTGCGGCCTCAGTGGCTCTTCGGCAACACGGTGCACGAGGGCTGCGATCGGGCCGGGTACTACGAGCAGGGCGACTTCGCGACCGAGTACGGGTCGCCGAAGTGCATCGTCAAGCTCGGCTGCTGGGGACCGGTCGTCAATTGCAACGTTCCGAAGCGAGGGTGGGTGAACGGCGTCGGCGGCTGTCCGAACGTCGGCGGCATCTGCATCGGCTGCACGATGCCCGGATTCCCGGACAAGTTCATGCCGTTCATGGACGAGCCTCCTGGTGCCCGGGTCTCGACGATGGCGAGCAACGTGCTCGGCGCCGCGGTCCGCCGCTTGCGCAGCATCACCCAGCACACCGCGAACGAAGAACCGAAGTGGCGAGGCAAGGGCACCACGCTCACCACCGGCTACAAGAGCAACTGGAGGTAGACGACATGGCCACCACCACGAAGGTCAGCGGCGACGTCGTCGAGATGGCGTGGGATCCGATCACCCGCATCGTCGGCAGCCTCGGCATCTACACGAAGATCAACTTCGGCACTGGGCGAGTAGAGGAGTGCCACAGCACGTCGTCGATCTTCCGCGGGTACAGCATCTTCATGAAAGGCAAGGACCCACGCGACGCGCACTTCATCACGAGTCGCATCTGCGGCATCTGCGGCGACAACCACGCGACGTGCTCGTGCTACGCGCAGAACATGGCGTACGGGGTGCATCCACCTGCGCTCGGTGAGCAGATCGTCAACCTCGGCGAAGCTGCTGAGTACATGTTCGACCACAACATCTTCCAAGAGAACCTGGTCGGCGTGGACTTCTGCGAGAAGATGGTCGCTGAGACGAACCCCGGTGTGCTCGAGCTCGCCAACCGCACGGACGCGCCCCACGCCGCCGATCACGGCTACAAGACCATCGGCGACATCATGCGTTCGCTGAACCCGTTCTCCGGCGAGTTCTACCGCGAGGCGTTGCAGGTCAGCCGCTGGACCCGCGAGATGTTCTGCCTCATGGAGGGGCGCCACGTGCACCCTTCGACGCTGTATCCGGGCGGCGTCGGCACCACGGCGACCATCCAGCTCTTCACCGACTACTACACGCGCCTCATGCGGTACGTGGAGTTCATGAAGCGGGTCGTCCCGCTGCACGACGACCTGTTCGACTTCTTCTACCAGGCGCTCCCCGGCTACGAGGAAGTCGGCCGGCGTCGCGTGCTGCTCGGTTGCTGGGGAGCGTTCCAAGACCCCGATGTGTGCAACTTCAACTACCGCGACATGACGCGGTGGGGCCGCGCGATGGGCGTCACTCCGGGAGTCGTCGTCGACGGCAAGCTCGTCACCAACGATCTCGTCGAGATCAACCTCGGGATCCGCATCCTCCTCGGCCATTCGTTCTACGACGACTGGGAAGACCAGGAGATGTTCGTCACGAAGGACCCCCTGGGGAACCCGGTCGATCGCCGGCACCCGTGGAACCAGCACACCAACCCCCAGCCGCAGAAGCGCGACTTCGACGGGAAGTACAGCTGGGTGATGGCGCCTCGTTGGTTCGACGGGAACGACCACCTTGCGCTCGACACGGGCGGCGGTCCCATCGCCCGCCTGTGGTCGACGGCGCTCTCGGGGCTCGTGAACACCGACTTCATCAAGGCCACGGGCACATCGGTGCAGATCCACCTGCCTCGCACCGCCCTCAAGCCCGAGGTCACCTTCGAGTGGAAGATCCCGCAGTGGTCGAACGCGATCGAGCGTGATCGCGCCCGCACGTATTTCCAGGCGTACGCCGCGGCCGCGGCGCTCGACTTCATCGAGAAGGCGCTGGCCGACGTCCGCGCCGGGAAGACGAAGACCTGGGAGCCGTTCAAGGTGCCCGACGAGGCGATCGGGTGCGGCTTCACCGAGGCCGTGCGCGGCGTGCTCTCGCACCACCTGGTCATCAAGGGCGGCAAGATCGCCAACTACCACCCGTACCCGCCGACACCGTGGAACGCGAACCCCCGCGACGTCTACGGCACCCCCGGTCCGTACGAGGACGCAGTGCAGAACACCCCGATCTTCGAGGAGAACTCCCGCGACAAGTTCAAGGGGATCGACATCATGCGCGCAGTGCGCAGCTTCGATCCGTGCTTGCCGTGCGGCGTGCACATGTACCTCGGCAAGGGGAAGGTCCTGCGCAAGATCCACTCGCCCACTCAGGTCCCCGACCCCGCTGAGTTCGAGTGAGCGGACGCCTACTGCTCGAAGGGAAACTGTGTCCATCACCCCACCACCGCAGAACCTTCGAGCGGTAGGCGACCGCATAGAGCGCCTGCTCGACGAGCTCGCCGCGTGCGGCGACCCCAAACCGCAGTCCATCGCCGAGGAGCTCATCCGTCAGGTCACCGAGCTGTACGGCGCCGGGCTGGCGCGGGTCCTCGAGATGGCGCGCGCCGAGGCGCCTTCGTTCGCCGACCGTCTCGCGAGGGACGAGCTGATCGGCAGCTTGCTCGTGATGCACGGGCTTCACCCCGAACCGCTCGAGACGCGCGTCGAGCGTGCTCTCGAAGCGGTGAGGCCGATCCTCGGGGCTCACAAGGGCGACGTCGAGCTGGTCGACATCGATCCTGCTGCCAACGCGGTGAAGCTCCGACTGCTCGGGAGCTGCGACGGTTGCCCCTCGTCGACGATCACGCTGCAGATGGCGGTCGAGAAGGCGATTCTCGATGCGGCCCCGGAGATCGCGATCATCGACGTCGAGCAGCCGTCGAGTCACGCTGTGAGCACGCCAGTCGTGCTGACCACGAAGCCGGTCTACCCCGAACCCCTGTACACGGAATGTCCGGCGGAGATCGCCGGATGAGCGACGATCCGCTCCGCGTGCTGCGTCGCATCCGCGAGAGCCCACTCACCACGCCGAAGCCGCAACCCGGCGAGCGGTGCGAGCTCTGCGGCGAGACGATTCCCAGCGAGCACGGACACCTCGTCGATCTCCATGCGCGCTCGCTGATGTGCGCCTGCCGCGGCTGTTATTTGCTGTTCACCCCCGAAGGGGCGGGCGGCAACCACTTCAAGGCGGTGCCCGATCGGTACCTCGCGTTTCCCGACCTCGAGCTCACGTCGACGCAGTGGGAGTCTCTGCAGATCCCGGTCTCGGTGGCCTTCTTCTTCGTGAACTCCACACTGGGCCGAGTCGCGGCCTTCTACCCGAGCCCGGCCGGCGCGACCGAGTCGCTGCTCTCGCTCGACGTGTGGGACGACATCGTCGCCGACAATCCGGACCTCGCGACGCTGCTGCCCGACGTCGAGGCGATCCTGGTCCGCGCCGACCGCGAGACGGAGTCGACCGAGGTGTACCTCGTTCCGATCGACGCGTGTTACGAGCTCGTCGGTCACCTGCGCCGGCTGTGGCAAGGGTTCGACGGCGGGAGCGAGGCGCGCGAGGCGCTCGAGCTGTTCTTCTTCGGCGTGCGCGATCGGGCGGGCTTGTGACTGAGTCCGCGTTCACGTTCGACGTGCTGGACGCCCGCGCTGAGCCCTACGCCGCGGTGCCCACGATCATGCTGCGCACGCGGATCACCGAGCACACCGGAGCGACCGTGCACGCGCTCGCGCTGCGCTGCCAGATCCGCATCGAGCCGCAGCGGCGTCGCTACGAGCCCGAGGAGGAGCGGCGACTGGTCGAGCTGTTCGGCGAGCCGAGCCGTTGGGGTGACTCGCTCCGGCCGTTCCTTTGGACCCACGTGGCAACGACGGTCACGACCTTCACCGGCGAGACCGAGGTCGACCTGCCCGTCACGTGCACCTACGACTTCGAGATCGCGTCGACGAAGTACCTCCACGGCCTCGACGACGGCGAGATCCCTCTTGTCTTGCTCTTCGCCGGATCGGCGTTCCTCCGCGGCGAGGCCGGGATGAACGTGGCGCCGGTCGCGTGGCACGCCGACACGACGTTCCGGCTTCCCGTCGCCGTGTGGCGGCAGATGATGGAGGTGTACTTCCCCAACAGCGGTTGGGTGATGCTCAGCCGTGAGGTCCTCGACAAGCTGACCCAGTACAAAGCGGCGCGGGCTCTCGCGAGCTGGGATCTCACGATCGAGCACCTGCTCAAGGAAGCGGAATGACCGACGATCGCTTCGCTGCAGCGCGAGCCGTGGCTGACGCGGTGCTCTATGAGGGCTATGTCCTCTATCCCTACCGGGCCTCGGCGCGGAAGAACCAGGTCCGCTGGCAGTTCGGCGTGCTCGCTCCGCCTCGCCAGGTGGAGCACGAGCCATCGGAACGATCGTGGGTCCGCACCGAGTGCATCGTCGACCCCGGGGACGCGCCGCGCCTGCGCGTGCGGGTGCGCTGCCTCCAGGTGCAGCACCGCGGGCTGGAGCAGCCGCTCGACTCGGGGGAGTGGTCGAAGCCCGTCGACGAGATCCTCGTCGGCGATGCGCGGTGGGTGCCGTGGGACGAGGCCGTCGAGCACGAGATCGACATGCCGTCCGTGGCGCTGCTCCCGTTCGGCGAGCCGGTGTCGTTCCCGTTCGTGCTCCCCGGCGGCAGCGACGTGGAAGACCTCTGCGACTCGACGGGGGTCGTGGGTCGGGCAGTCCGGCATCGGGAGACCGTGTGCGGCGTCGTGCAGGTCAGTGCGCAGTGGGCTCCAGGCCCCGGTGCTCTCATCGCGTTGACGGTCACTGTCGAGAACACGACCGACTGGTCACAGGCAGGCGCACCGCGAGACGAGATGGTGCGCCGCTCGCTCGTCGCCGTCCACACGTTGCTTGCCGTGGACGACGGCACGTTCCTCTCGTCGCTGGACCCTCCCGATGACGCTGCCGAGGCGCTCGCGTCGTGCAAGAACGAGGGCACGTGGCCCGTCCTGATCGACGACGCCGACACCATCGTGCTGTCTTCTCCGATCATCCTCTACGACCACCCGGCGATCGCGCCGGAGAGCCCCGGTGACCTGTTCGACGCCACCGAGATCGACGAGATCCTCGCTCTCCGGGTGCTGACGCTGACCGACGACGAGAAGGCCGAAGCCCGCGGCACCGACCCGCGAGCCGCGGCGATTGTCGATCGCGTGGACGACCTCCCTCCCGAGGTCTGGGAACGACTCCACGGGGCCGTGCGCTCGATCGGCCCCCTCGCCGACCCGATGCGTGGGGAGACGGACCCGTGGTGGGATCCGGGCTCCGACTCGACATTCGATCCGGCCGCTGACACGGTGCTCATCGGCGGGAGCGAGATCGGTGCCGGGGCCCGGGTTCGCCTCAGGCCGTCGCGCCGCGCGGATGCCCACGACCTGTTCCTTGCGGGGCTCCCCGCCGTCGTCGCGGGCGTCTTCAACGACGTCGACGGCGGCGTGCACGTCGCCGTCACGCTCGAGGACGATCCAGGTGCGGCGGAGCTCGCGTGGCAAGGTCGCTACCTGTACTTCCAGATCGACGAGCTCGAGCTGCTCGACGAGATCGCGTCCGAGGCCCCGTCGTGAGTGGTCCTCGGGTGCTCGTGGCCGGCATCGGGAACATCTTCTTTGGGGACGACGCGTTCGGCGTCGAGGTCGCGCAGCGGCTCGCGAAGCAGCCGATGCCCGACAGCGTGAAGGTGGAGGACTTCGGCATCCGCGGCGTCCACTTGGCGTACGAGCTGCTCGACGGGTACGACGTCCTCGTCCTCGTGGACGCCCTCTCGATGGGAGAAGACGCCGGCACCATCGCGGTGATCGAGCCCGACCTCGGCGAGCGCGATCCCGAGGAGCCGGCGCCTCCGGTCGAGGCGCACAGCATGAGCCCCGCCGTGGTGCTCGGCATGGTGGCGAGCCTCGGCGCGACGGTCGGGCGGGTCGTCATCGTCGGTTGCCAGCCCGCCGTCGTCGAGGAGGGGATCGGCCTCTCGCCTCGGGTGGCCGCGGCGGTCGACGTGGGCGTCGCGACTGTGATCGAGGTGCTCGACGAGATCTTTGTCGTCGCAGGAAGGGAGAGCTGACCATGGTGCGTCGGATAGTCGTCATGTCGTTGCTCGCCGGGCTCGCCTTCATGGCTGCTCGAGCGCTGCCCGACGTGCTCCGTTACTTCAGGATCAGGGAGATGTGAATCGTGGAAGTCGTCGGCTACGTCGCGATCGCACTGGTGGCGCTCATGCTGCTGCTCGCCATCGGGTTCCTCCTCGTGGCACTTCCGGACGTGTCGCGCGATCGCCGGTTGCGCAAGATGTAGGGCATGGCCCGCTTTCGCATCGTGCCCGAGCAGTCGACGGTCCTCATCGAAGCAAGCTCTAGCCTCCACCCCATCCACACACGGACGGCGGGGTTGCAGGGCTTTCTCGATGTCGACGTCCACGAGGGCGCGATCGACGTGTCCAACGAGCCGAAAGGCGAGCTCTCGCTACGCGTCGAGCGGCTCTCGTCGGGGAACCGACTGGAAGACAGAGAGCTGCAACGACGCATCGACTCGAGGCGCTATCCGACGATCGACGGACGAATGACGGCGCTCAGGGCGTCCGGCGCCGACGGTCGGTACCTCGTGGTCGGGGATCTTTCGTTCCGTGGCGTCACGCGACGATGTGAGGACGAGGTCACGATCACGCCGATCGACGACCGGACACTCCGTCTCGAAGGAGAGTCCGGGTTCGACATCCGCGACTTCGGCATGGAGCCGCCGCGGATCTTCATGTTGCGGGTGCATCCGGACGTGAAGGTGCGAATCGAAGTCGTTGCCGAGAAGGAGGAATAGCCATGTGTCTCGGGATCCCCGGTCAACTCACCGAGTTCCACGAGAGCCACGAGCACCTCGCGCGTGTCGACGTCAACGGCGTGAGCCGTCTCATCAACATCGGCCTCCTCGAGGACGAGAACTTGCAGATCGGCGACTGGGTGCTGATCCACGTCGGCTTCGCGATGTCGAAGATCGACGAGGAGGAGGCGCAGCGCGCGTTCGAAGGCCTGCAGCTCATGGGTCAGGCGTACACCGATGAGCTACAGGCCCTGTCCGACTCGTCACTGACATGAAGTTCGTCGACGAGTACCGCGACCCATTCGCTGCCCGAGCCCTGGTCGACCGCATCTGCGAGCTCGCCGCGAGCCATGACTTCAAGTTCATGGAGGTGTGTGGCGGCCACACGCACACCATCTATCGCCACGGCATCGAGCACGTGCTCCCGACGAATGTCGAGCTCGTCCACGGGCCCGGGTGCCCGGTCTGTGTCATCCCGATGGGTCGTGTCGACGATGCGATCGCCGTAGCGGAGACGCCGGGCGTCACCTTCACGTCGTTCGGCGACATGATGCGCGTGCCCGGCGGCCACGGAAATCTGCTCGAAGCGAAGGCCCGTGGTGCTGACGTGCGGTTCGTGTACTCACCTCTCGACGCCCTGAAGCTCGCCGCCGAGAACCCCGAACGCGACGTGGTGTTCTTCGCCGTCGGGTTCGAGACCACGGCACCGTCGACGGCAGTGACGTTGCTGCGCGCCCGCGACTTGGGGCTCACCAACTTCACGGTCTTCTGCAACCACGTCACGATCGTTCCCCCGATCAAGGCGATCCTCGAGTCCCCCGACCTCCGCCTCGATGGGTTCCTCGGGCCCGGGCATGTGTCGACAGTGGTCGGCAACCGGCCGTACCGGTTCGTGCCGGCGCAGTATGGCAAGCCCTTGGTCACCGCCGGATTCGAGCCGCTCGACATCCTGCAGGCGATCGTGATGCTGCTCACGCAGATCAGCGAAGGGCGATGCGAGGTCGAGAACCAGTACACGCGCGTGGTGCGCGACGAAGGCAACCCGCGGGCGCTCCGAGTGATGGCGGAGGTGTTCGAGCTGCGACCGCACTTCGAGTGGCGCGGTCTCGGCTTCATCTCTCAGAGCGCGCTGAAGCTCAACCAGGCGTTCGCTCGGTTCGACGCCGAGCTGCGGTTCGACATCCCGAACGTGCGCGTGGCCGACCCGAAGGCGTGTCAGTGCGGCGAGGTGCTCAAGGGAGTCATCAAGCCATGGGAGTGCAAGGTGTTCGGCACCGCGTGCACCCCGGAGACGCCGATCGGCACGTGCATGGTGTCCTCAGAGGGGGCGTGCGCGGCGTACTACAACTTCGGGCGGCTCCATCGTGAGGCCGCGGTGACGCTCGGCCGCCGTCCGACGGCTTCGCTCTCCTCCTAGACGACCGATTGCGGGCCAGGCCCTCCAGGCGCATCATCGAGCAGATCAACGGTGCGAGGAGGTTCCATGTTCGTGCAGATCATCGAAGGCAGGACGAACGACGCTGCGGGCCTGAAGCGACAGGGCGAGCGCTGGCAGACCGAGGTCGGCCCCGTCGCTGTGGGTTTCCTGGGAGTGACGGCCGGTGCGACAGCAGACGGCCGGGCGGTCACGATCGCCCGCTTCGAGTCGGAGGAGGCAGCGAGGGCAAACGCCGCGCTTCCGAACAGAGCACGTGGTGGGCGGAGACCTCGAAGTACTACGACGGAGAGGTCACCTTCGCCGAGTCGACGGACGTGGAGCAGTTCCTCGGTGGAGGTTCGAACGACGCTGGCTTCGTCCAGATCATGAAGTCCGCCGGCGTGGACCGAGCCCGCATGGCCAAGCTGGACGCTGCGTTCGACGCGTTCGCGAACACCCGACCCGATCTCATCGGGACGTTCCGGGTGTGGACCGGTCCGGACAGCTGCGTCGAGGCCGCGTACTTCACGTCCCAGGCCGCGGCGCGGGAGGGCGAGGCCAAGGAAGTGCCGGAGGAGCTGAAGCCGTTGATGGCCGAGTTCGGGGACCTGATGCAGAACACCGAGTTCCTCGATCTCACCGACCCGATGCTCAAGTGAGGCCGCGGGCGTCCTCAGGAGTTCTCTGACTGGATCGCTTCGATCGCGGCGCGCACGGTCGGATAGAAGTGATCGCGGTCGAGCGTCTCGAAGAGGCCGTACTCGAAGGTGAGCTTCTGCAGCCTGCCGCGCATCTCCGCGAAGGCCACGTGGATCCCGTTGGCGTTCAGCTCGTTGTCGAGCTGCTCGAGCATCTCGGCTGCCGTGACGTCGATGTCGGTGATCGCTTCGCATTGCAACACGACCCATGAGGGGTTGCGTTCGCGCACGAGGTGTCGGATCTGACGCCGGAACGCGCCCGCGTTCGCGAAGAAGAGCGGTGCCTCCCACCGGAAGATCACGATGTCGTCGAGCTCTTGCGCCTCCGGATGGTGCTCGACGCTGTGCCAGCCACCGACCCCCGCGATCGACCCGACCACCACGCCGTGCGGCCACCAGCTGCGGTGGAACACGAGCAGCACGGACAGCACGATCGCGATGACGATCCCCGGGAGGACGCCGAACACGATCACCCCGGCACTCGTCAGCAGGGACAGGACCACCGCACTCGGGCGCACCCGCGCGTACTTCGCGAGGAGGGAGAAGTCCATCAACGAGAGCGCGGCGGCGATGACGACCGCCGCCAGAGCCGACTGGGGAAGGTCGGCCAGCAACGAGTTCAGGAACAGCAGGAGGATCGCGACCACACCTGCTCCGACGAGCCCGGTGAGCTGGGTCTTCGCTCCCGACTGCTCGGCCACTGCAGTGCGCGATCCACTGGTGGAGACCGCGAACCCCTGCACGAGCCCGGCAGCGAGGTTGGCCGCGCCGATGCCGATCATCTCCTGGTTCGGCTCCACCTCCTCTCCTCGCCGCGTCGCGAAGCTCGACGCGGTTGCCATCGTGTCGGTGAGCGACACGAGGGTGATGCCGATCGCCGCGACGAAGAGCGGCGCGACGTCGTCGATCGACGTCCAGGGGATCGCGGGTGTCGGGAAGCCCTTGGGCAGCGAGCCCACCGTGCTCACGCCCTTCGAGGCGAGGTCGAGCAGTGCGGAGAGAGCGGTCGCGCCGGCGACCGCGACGAGCACCGCAGGCACGCGCTTGGTCACCTTCGGGAGGATGAGAAGGACGAGCAACACCGCGATCCCGACCGTGAGCGCTCTCCACACCGTGTCGTCCAGGTGGGTGACGAACTGTCCGACCTCCTCGAAGAAGTTGTCGGCGTCGGTCGAGAAGCCGCAGAGCTTGGGGAGCTGGCCCACGATGATGGTGATGGCGAGCCCGTTCATGTAGCCCACCTGCACCTCGCTCGACAGCAGGTCGGCGACGAAGCCGAGCTTCGCCACGCCCGCGACGATCTCGATGAACCCGACGAGGAGGGCGAGCATCCCCGCGAGCTCGATCGCCCTCTTCGGGTCGTCGCCGGCCAACAGCAACGGCGTGAGCGCGGCGAGGATCATCGGCGAGATCGACGAGTCGGGGCCGAGCACGAGCACTCGCGACGGGCCGAACACCGCGTACCCCACGAGGCATCCGATCGTCGTGTACAGGCCGGTGACCGGAGGTAGGCCGGCGAGCTGCGCGTACGCCATCCCCTGAGGGACGAGGATCGCCGCGAGGACGACCCCGGCGACGAGGTCGCTGCGCAGCCACCGCCGCTCGTAGGTGCGCGCTGTGGCGACACCCGGCACGAACCTGTCCCACGTCGGGCGGCGCCCCACGATCGCCATGACCGCCACCGTACGCGCCGCGCTCAGGGCGGTGTCTGCTATGACGGCGGATCGTGGGGGACGAGAACACAACCGCAGGGGCCTACAACCCCAAGCTTGCCGTCCTCCTCGCGATGGCGATGTTCGTCCTCGTGGTCGATACGTCCTTGATGAACGTCTCGATCGCCGCGGTGGTCGACGACCTCGGGACGACGGTCAGCGGTGTGCAGTCGGCGATCGCGCTCGAGGCGCTCGTTTCGGCGGCCTTCATCCTCATCGGCAGCAAGGTCGGCGACCTCTTCGGGCGCAAGAAGGCGTATGTGCTCGGCTTGCTCGGCTACATGACCGGCGCGATCGCGATGATGCTGGCGCAAGGGCTCACGACGATCATCATCTTCTGGGCGATCATCGGAGGACTCGGCGCCTCGCTGCTGCTTCCCTCGATGCAATCGCTCATCCACGGGAACTTCGAGGGGCCTGCCCAGCGGAAGGTCTACGCACTGGTCGGCGCGTCGGCGGCGATCGCCGCGGCGGTGGGGCCGCTGCTCGGCGGGTTCATCACCACGTATCTGTCGTGGCGGGTCGCGTTCGGCCTCGAAGCGGTCGTCATCCTGGTCGTGCTCTCGGGCATCAAGCTCGTGCACGACGTGCCCTACACCGGCTCACGAGAGATCGACCCCGTCGGGGCCGTGCTGTCGGTGGTCGGAATGGGCGGGATCGTGCTTGGCATCCTCACCTGGCAGGAGGGTGGCGAGTCCGTCGCGATCCTGATCGCACTCGGCGCTGCGGCGATGGCCGCGTTCGCGTGGTGGCTCGTCCACCGCAAGCGCGCGGCGAAGCCGACGTTGATCGACCCCGGGCTCTTCAGCTCGAAGCTCTTCCGGCTCGGGATCTCCGGTCAGCTGCTCCAGCAGATCGCACTCGGCGGGATGATGATCGCCCTGCCCATCTATCTGCAGATGGTGCTCGAGTACAACGCCATGCAGGCTGGCCTCTCGTTGGCGCCGCTGTCGCTCAGCATGTTCGCGGTGGCCGTCGTCGCCGGGAAGAAGGCCGGCCAAAGACGACCGAGCAGCATCATCCGCGCGGGTTTCGTCGGTGTCACTGCCGGCTTGGCGATCCTCCTGCCGATCGTGCCGCGTGCCGACTCCGGTTGGTGGATGGTCGTCCCGCTCATCATCGCCGGGTCCGGGCTCGGGCTGCTCGTCTCACAGCTGAACAACTACACGTTGTCCCCGATCTCAGAGGAGCGCGTGAGCGAAGCCGCGGGTGTGAACTCCGCAGGCGGCTCGTTCGGGCTGTCGTTCGGGTTGGCGTTCGCCGGGGCGATCATGCTCGCAACGCTCTCCTACACGTTCACGACCATGGCGAACAACAGCGAGGTGCTTCCGCCGGAAGACAAAGAGCAGGTCGCGACGGTCCTCGAAGACGACGCCGAGGTGATGAGCAACACCCAGCTCGAAGAGCAGCTCGCCGACGAGCCCCCCGAGATCCAGGACGAGATCATCCGCATCAACACCGACGCACGGCCGATCGCCCTCCAGGTGGCGCTCCTCGTCCCGCTGATCGCTGGGTTGCTCGGCCTCGGCGTCTCGTTCCGGATGATGCGCCAGCCCGATCCCGAGCCGTCGGGCGCCGAGGGCATGGTGCTGGGAGGATGAGCGCGCACCATGGGCACGCTGAGGGCTGACGGCCACTACGAGATCGACGACGCCGATCGGAAGAGGTTCGCCGAGGACGGCTTCGTGCATCTGCCCGGTGTCCTCACCGAGGACGAGGTGGCCGAGATCGAGGTCGTCTACGACCGCTTCTTGCGCCGTGAGATCGACGTGCCGGGCAAGGACTACTGCGACATGGCGGGCGACTACGGCCGCAAGCCCGAGGACTTCTCGATCGTCAACGTGATGCTGCCGCGTCGGTACTACCCCGACTGGCAGGGGAACATCTACGAGCGACGCACGGCGGGCATCGCGGCCCAGCTGTGCGGCGACGGCATGACCATCGACTATGACCAGCTGCTCGCCAAGCAGCCGTTCAAGGACGATGCGACCTTCGCGTGGCACCAAGACATGGCGTACTGGCCGGACACCCCCGATCGGAGGACGGCCACGTTCTGGCTTGCGGTCGACGACTCGACGATCGCGAACGGATGCATGCGCTTCGTGCCCTCGACGAACCACGAGGCATCGCTGCGCCCACACGCGCCGATCTTCGGTGGCCGTGGTGAGTCACACGCGCTCGGCACCGAGCTGCGCGAGGGGGACCAGGTCATCGTCAAACCGATCGCGCGAGGTGACTGCACGGCGCACAATGAGCGCGTGATGCACGGCTCAGGCGGCAACTGCACCGCCGGGTATCGCCGAGCGTATGTCGTGGCCTACCGGGCCGAGGACACCGTCAAGATCGAGCGTGAGCTCGGCTTCACCCACAGCCACAACGACGAGCGCGAGGTGCTCGACGCTGTCGGCGTCGACGGTCAGACGGCATAGGACAGAGGCGAGATTGGTAGTTCGGGAGCGTCATGAGTGCCCCGAGCTACCAATCCGACCCCGCCGCCTAGACCTTTGCCTGTTGGATCGCGCGCCAGACGCGCTCACCGGTGCAGGGCATGTCGATGTGGCTCACGCCCAGATGGCTGACCGCGTCGACGACGGCGTTGTGGATCGCGGGCGTCGAGCCGATCGTCCCTGACTCGCCGATGCCCTTGGCCCCGAGGGGGTTGCGCGGGCTGTCGGTCTGCGTGTTCGAGACCTCGAAGCTCGGCAGCTCGGCGGCGGACGGCATCAGGTAGTCGGTGAGCGTCGAGGTGAGTGGGTTGCCGTCGGCGTCGTACTGCATCCACTCGTAGAGCGCCTGCGCCGCGCCCTGCGCGATGCCGCCGTGCTGCTGGCCGTTGACCAGAAGCGGGTTGAGGATGCGGCCGCAGTCGTCGACGGCGACGTGACGCAGCATGCGCACGTCGCCGGTCTCGGTGTCGACCTCGACGACCGAGACGTGGGTGCCGAACGGATAGGTCGAGTCGCTGCCGTCGAAGTCCAGCTCGTGACGCAGCGGCCCGGGCTCGAGGCCAGCCGGAAGCTTCGAGGCGTCGCGGGACGCCGCCGCGAGGTCACTCCAGGAGAGCGCGTTCGCGGGCACACCGGCGACGTGCACGCCGCCATCACCCGCGACGATGTCGTCCGGGTTGGCTTCGAGCAGATGCGCGGCGATCTTCTGTGCTCGAGCGAACACCTCGTTCGACGCCACGTGAATCGCGCTGCCCGCGGTCTGGAGCGAGCGAGAGCCCATCGTTCCTGCGCCGCGTGGCACCCGATCGGTGTCGGAGTTGACGAGCGTGATCTTCTCCATCGGGATGCCGAGGACGTCACTCGCCAACATCGCGAACGCGGTGTGGTGGCCCTGACCGTGCACGCTCGTGCCCGCGTAGACGCTCGCCGTACCGTCGTCGTGGACCTCGACTGCGCCGAACTCGACGTGCAGGCCGACGGGCGCCGTCACCTCGACATATGACGCGAGGCCGACGCCGAGAAGCTTGCTGTCGCCGCTTGCCGCGCCTGCGCTGCTGCTCGTCGCGCAGCTGGGCGTACCCCGCCGCAGCGAGAGCGGCGTCGAGCGCCTTCTCGTACTCGCCGCTGTCGTAGTTCGCACCCGTTGGCGTCGTGAGCGGGAAGCTTTGCGGTGCCAGGTAATTCTTGCGGCGGATCTCCGCCGGATCCATCCCGATCTGCTTCGCCGCGACGTCGAGCACACGCTCGATCAGCTGGGTGGCCTCGGGCCGCCCGGCGCCGCGGTAGGCACCGATGGTCGTGTTGTTCGTCAACGCCATCACGGCCTTCGACCGCACCTTCGGGATCTCGTAGACGCCGACCGCCATCATCTGCGTGAGCATCGGGAGGATGGCGCCGATCGCCGGGTACGCGCCCGCACACGCGACGACCGAGACGTCGAGCCCGACGATCTTGCCGTCGGCCGCCACACCGAGCCGAGCGGTCATCGTGTAGTCGCGGCCCTGGACGAGGGACACCATGTCCTCCGACCGCGTCGCGATCCACTTGACCGGCCGCCCGAGCTTCAGCGCCGCCGCGCCCGCGACGAGGTGCTCGACATAGGTCGCGGCCTTCGGCCCGAAGCCTCCACCGACCCACGGGCACACCACTCGCAACTTCTCCGGCTCGAGGCCGAGCAGCGGCGCATAGGTGCCGTGCGCGGCGTGCGGCGCCTGATGCGAGATCCACAGCGTGAGCCCGCCGTCCGTCGGCACGGCGAGGATGCCGTTCGTTTCCATGGGCACTCCAGCGAGCCTCTGGCTCACCATCGTGACCTCGCCCACCGCCGCCGCACCCTGGATCGGATCGGAGTCATCGCCCTCGGGGAACTGGGTGCCGAAGCAGACGTTCGATCCGTGCGCCGGGAACAGCAGCGGTGCGTCCGGAGCGAGTGCCGCCGCAGCGGTCATGACCGCGGGCAGCGGGTCGTAGTCGACGATGACGGCCTCGGCCGCGTCAATCGCCTGTGCTCGGGTCTCGGCCACGACTGCCGCGACGATGTCGCCGACGAACCGGACCGTGTCCGCCGCGAAGACCGGGCGGTTCAATGTGTCGGGCATCATCGCGAAGCCCTGGAGGCTCGGCAGCCCGAGGTCGTTGCCGCCGGCGTGGTACACGCCGAGCACGCCCGGCATCGACTCCGCGGCGCTCACATCGACCGACGAGACGTTGGCGTGGGCGATCGGCGAACGCACGAACGCAACGTGCGCCATGTTGGGCTCGACGAGGTCGTCGACGTACTTGCCGCCGCCGGTCAGCAGCGTCGGATCCTCCAGCCGGCGAACGGCGTTGCCGAGGATCGATCCCGATGTAGCCATGTGCAACCCCCCGAAGATCGGATTGGGCGCACGTTACTCAGTTGCGCGCTAGGCCCCCGGCGGCCGGTAGCTGACCGAACGCTTCAGCGCGGCGTCGGCCTCCTCGACCGTGAGGAGCTTGACCGTCCTCACGCTGACCGTCCCCCCGCCGCTGACTGTGAACGACACCGCGGCAGCGGTCGTGTCGTCGGGCAGATCGCAGATGACGAACGCGTCGACATCGCCGAACGCAAAGTGGAACGACTCCAGCGCACCGCCCAGCTCGGCGCACATGTCGCTGACGACCTTGAGCCGGCTCGCGGCTCCGGACTTCTTCAACCCCTGGGTGGCTGCTGCCGTGTACGACGCCTCGAACAGGTACTTGGGCATGGCTGCCTCCTCCGCCGCGTTCCCCGGCGCGGCTGGAACCGAGCCTCTCACACCCTGAGCCCGAGCTCGCAGCCGCCCGTCAGAGGCGTCGGGCGATCACTTCCGAGAGGCGCTCGGCGATCATGATCGTCGCGAGGTGGGGGAACCCCGATGTCGCCTCAGGCATGATCGAAGCGTCCACGACGCTGAGCCGGTCGACGCCGTGCACGGAGCCCAGAGCGTCGACGACTGCACCCGACTCTGGCCGCGGGCCCATCGCGCATGTCCCCACCGTGTGCGGAATCGAGTAGCGCTCGGCCTCGATCCATTCCGATGCGTCATCGTGGTCCCGGAACGTGGGCGGGAGGTCACGGCACATCGCGGCGAGGACGTCGTGTTGCAGCACGTCCCAGGCGCGCAAATAGGCCTCCGCGAGACGTTGTGCGTCTCCTTCGGCATCCAATCGCGGAAGCTCGACGTGAGGTGGGTCGGTCGGGTTGGCCGAACGGAGCGTCACGAACCCCCGCGAGTGTGGCTTCAGGAGGACGGCATCCACCGCGAACTCGGCCGGCTCCCCGGGTGTGCCAGTCGGATCCGAGATCCAGAGCATGAGGTCGGGAGCGCGCTCGACGGGTGCACCCGTGCTGTGGAACGTCGCAATGGAGTGGAGCACCTGGGTCGATCGGGCTGATCCGATGCATCGGCACTCGATCGACACCGCGGGATGGTCGGCCAGGTTCCTGCCGACGCCGCCGAGGTCGCCGCGGATCGCGATGTCGAGCGCGCGGAGCTGTGCAGCCGGGCCGATGCCCGAACGCATGAGGACGAGGGGGCTCCCGTAGACGCCCGCCGAGAGGACCACCCATCCGGCCTCGATGTGCGTTCCGTCCAACAGCCGGACACCGATCGCACGTGTCGAGTCGAAAAGGACGTCGACGACGTGAGCATCGGCGCGAATCGTGAGGTTGGGAGGCGTCGCGCCCCGCGGCAGGTATGCGTCCGCCGTCGTGACCCTGGTGCCCTCACGGGTGCTCATTGGCATCCGGCCTGCGCCTACGGCGCCGGGCCGATTGTGATCGGCGACCCGGGGGACACCGACGCCATCGAAAGCCACGAAAGCGGCTTCGGCCACGTCGCTGAGCGGAAGCGATCCGTACCGATCGATCGGAATCGGCCCTGTGTCTCCGTGCCACGGTTCGGTGCCGAAGTCGACGTCGGTCTCGAGACGCGTGAAGTACGGAAGCACCTCCTCGAAGCTCCACCCCGGGTTTCCGAGCGAGGCCCACTCGTCGAAGTCGGCCGGCGAGCCTCGGACTCCGAAGCGGGTCAGCCACGACGTGCCGCCGACGAGCCGCTTTCGCCAGAGGTTCGCGATCTTGCCGCGTTCGTCCGGCGACGACGTGAAGCCCCAGTCGAATTCAGTGCGAGCGATGTCCCAGCCGTCTCGCAGCCCAGGCGGGACGGCCGCGCGGCGGTCGGGTCCGGCTTCGAGGAGCAAGACCGTCCTCGACGTTGTCTCGGCGAGTCGCGCGGCAGCGACGCAGCCGGCGGATCCGCCGCCCACCACGATCACGTCGAAGGTCTCCCGTACGGCCGTGTTCCACTCTCGCGCGCGTCTCGCTATCCGTGGACGGTCACGACACCTGTCGAACCGTCGACGGTCACGCGAGCGCCGTTCGGGATCGTCGCGGACGCGCCGGTCGCGCTGACGACGGCGGGGATGCCGAGCTCGCGCGACACGATTGCCGCGTGGCTCTGTTGGGCGCCGACGTCGACGACGACGCCTGCGGCGGCGAGGAACAGGGGCGTCCACGCCGGGTCGGTGATCGGCGCGACCAGGATGTCGCCCGGACCCAGATCACCGGGCTGGTCGGGACGCATGACGACGCGAGCCGTGCCCGTGGCGATCCCCGAGCACACACCCATGCCGACGATCGTGCGCTCCGCTGCATCGGGACGTTGCTGCTCGACCCGCAAGGCCCACGTCGACGGTGGCGGGAGCGCGCCCTGGAACCAGAACGGTGGGATCCGCGCCTGCAGGTAGTCGCGCCGGTCGCGCCGCTCCGCGATGATCCCTGGATCGAGGGCGCGGCCTGTCATCAGCTCCGCCACTTCGTCGATCCCGAGCAGGAAGAAGTCGTCGCGGGCGATGCCGGACCGCCGCGCGAGCTCTCCGAGTGCCTGTCGCGTCGGATGGAGCGCGCGCACGAACGCCGCCTTCGTCGCCTCTCGCTGGGCGGCGTAGGCGATCGTCGCCCGTGCCGCGATGTCGAACAGCGCGCGGCGATGGAACCGCAGTCGTCGCCGGATCTCGTCGAGGGTCGCCGCTCGCTCCGAGGCGAGTCGCGCTCCCGTCGCCACCGGATCGCGCTCGGCGGGAGCGTGGCGCAGGCGGTCGACCATGGCGAGTGCCATCCGGGGATCGCTCTCCCAGGTGGACGAGGCAAGCTCCCACTCGTCCGGCCCCCGCGCGCCGTGGCGCGAGCGAAACGTGTCGAGCGCTGCGAGGAAGCCATCTGCGTCGGTCGACCTCCGCAGCCGGTCGTTCAACCCATCGAGGCCCGCGTCGAACGACGCCGTGAGCGCGGCGTTGTCGGCGACGAGGCGACCGAGGTGCCAGAGGTCCACTGCGGGCTCTGCCGACTCGACCGTTCCCAAGCCCGCGGTGAGCCGGTTCTCGAGGCCGGGCTCACCGAGTGACGAGACACTGCGCTCGAGCATCGAACGGCTGATGCCGGCGGCGCTGCTGACGAAGAGCAAGTGGTGCATCATTCGCTCCGCCCAGGGTGGGAGCGAGCGCGCAACGGCGATCAGCTCCTCGTTCGAGGCCGTCCTCACGTTGGGCTGGCTCTGGATGTACTGGGCGATCGCGGCTTGGTCGTCTCGCAGACGGGCGTCGCTCGGGCGCCGCATCGACCTCACGAGCTGACGCACAGTCTTGAGGGCGGCTCGCAGGTCGCGCTCGCCCTTGGCTGATCGGTGTGGGGGCGCGTCGCTCAACCCGAACATCTGCTCGTCCACGAGCTCGACGGTGAGTCCCGGCGATCGGGCGACGGCGCTCCGTGCCATGGTCACGTTGCCGTAGAGGTAGCCGCCGAACACTCCCGTCAGCCACCCGTTCCCGAGAGTGAACGTCGACAGCTGCTTGTCGGTGAGCATGCCCCATTCGTAGGCGGCCTGGGCCTGTCCCCGCTCCATCGGACCGCGGTAGAGCGACGCGCTCGAGCGGGGTGACGACGTTCGGGAAGACCTCGCCGACGTTCCCCCTACACCACAGCGTGTCGGTCCCGTCGAGGGAGTGATCCGCGTCCGACCAGCGACCGTCGGGGAGTGCGGGCAGGGGGTCCCTCACGTGCCGAGCGCTTCGCGCCGGAGCACCATCGCACTGGGCTTCACGTTGCGGTCGCGGTCGACGATGCCGAAGGAGACGTCGTAGCCGTGCAACCACTCGTAGTTGTCGACGGCTGTCCAGTGGAAGAACCCGCGGATGTCGATCCCCTCGTTCGATCGCTTCGTGGACGACCTCGAGACCGCGCTCGACGTAGGCCACTCGTTGTGCGTCGTCGTCGGTGCCGATGCCGTACTCGGCGACGAGCAGCGGCGCGTCCGGGACCTCGTCGTGCAGACGGTCGAGGGCCACGGCGAGCCCGTCCGCCCAGATGCCATAGCCGAGTGGCGAGACCGGAGCGTCGGGGGGATGGATCGCCATCCGCCCATTCCTCACTCCCATCGCCGAGTAGTACGAGAAGCCGATCAGGTCGAACGCGCCGGCGAGGTCGGGCCGCTCGATGGGTTCGCGCTGGCGGACGCGCAACACGCCGTCTCGGTACAGACCGAGGCCCGGACGCCACAGCAGCTCGTGGAGCGCGGCTGCGTAGCCCCGCGTGTCGGGCTCGTCGTCCTGCATCACGATCGCGGAGAGCCCGAAGATCGACGCGACGGGAGCGCCGGTCTGGCGCAGCCGGACTGCGGCTTCGGCGGTCCCGAGCTGAATGGCCTCGTCGACCACCGCGACCTCGTCACGGTCGTGACGACCGGGCGGCCAACCGCCGCCCCCGTACGCGGCGTGCGCGTAGTAGTTCGTCTCGTTGACCGGCTGCCAACCGCCAGCGAGATCGCCGAACGTCTCCGCCATGAAGTCCACGTGACGCGCCCACGCTCCGGTGCGGCCACTCGGCTCGAGGAACGCACCCTCCGCGGCGAACCATCGAGGGAGCGTGAAGTGGTGCAGGCAGATCCACGGCGTCACGCCCGCGTCACGGGCGGCGGTGAGCACCCCGCGGTAATGCTCGACGGCCGCGGCGTCGTGCACACCGGACTCGGGTTCGATCCTCGCCCACTCGATCGACAACCGGTGATGGGTGAGCCCGAGCGACGCGAGCAGCGGGAAGTCCTCCGCGTAGCGAGCCGCGAACCCGTTGCCGTCGCCCGAGATCGGCGCGTGACCGGCGCGCTCCCAGTCCCACCAGTCCGACGCGGGCGCCGCACCCTCGCACTGCGTCGACGACGCGGCAGTACCCCAGATGAAGCCTTCGGGCCACCGCATCACGCCTCCAGGAACGCGTCGATCTCGGTCAGGAGGTGCTCCCACGCGGGCTCATCCGCACGCAGCAGGTGGTTTCGGCTCGCAAGCGGAACCAGACGCGCTCCGGGGATCAGCGACGCGAGCATGCGTCCCTGCTCCCACGGGATCGCGATCTCGTCGCGAGCGTGGAGCACCAGCGTCGGCGCCTGCACCTCGCGAGCAATTTCCCCGACGTCGATGTTGGCCCACTCCTCGAGGAGCCGAGCCGCGTTCGCGGGCGAGGTCGTGCGCCGCATCAGCTCGGCGAACGACTCCCACAGCTCGGCGGGAGCGTCGGGGATGAACCGGGACGCGAAGAACCGGCGAAAGGCCGGATCGTCCTTCCCCCAGCCGAGGCGCACCATCTCGAACTGCATGTTCGCCTCGCGGATCTCCTCCTCCGTCTTGGCTCTCGCGAGACGCCCTTGGGAGTAGGCCCCGACCAGCACGAGGTGGCTCACCCGCTCGGGATGTCGTGCCGCGTAGACGACCGCAACCGCGCCGCCCTGCGACAGCCCGAGGATCGGGAAGCGCTCGAGCCCCATCTCGTCCACGACGGTCGCGAAGTCGTCGACCATCGTCTCGAACGAGAAGTCCGTGACGTCATGGTCGGAGAGCCCGTTTCCGCGCTCGTCGTACCGCACCAGGGTGCGCCCTCGCGCCATGCCCACGAGCCAGTGCCGCCATACGGGGCTCTGCCAGTCGTAGTCGAGGTGGGTCATCCAGTGCGCGGCGCGCATCAGTGGGGGCCCCGATCCGATCGTCGCGAACGCGAGCCGCGTCCCGTCGGGGGCGGTGCAGAAGCTGATGTCCTGGCGGAGCTCGTCGGGCATGGCGAGTCGCGGGCGCTCGACGGCATCGGGCATCTCCTGCACCGAGGCGACGAACCGGTAACCCCTCCCGTGGATCGTCTGGACGACCTTCTGTTCCTTGCCGGTGTCGCCGACCGCTTGGCGGAGCTGTTTGATGCGAGTCGTGAGGGCGGACTCGGTCACGAACTGGTGGCCCCACACGGTGTCCAGCAGCTCGCTCTTGGGCACGACCCGATGCCGGTTCTCCACCAAGTGCGCAAGGACGTCGAAGACCTGCGGCTCGAGGTGCTGCGGGTCCTCGTTTCGGACCAGGGAGTACCGGGTCGTGTCGAGAACCGTGTCCCCGAACAGGTACCGCACGCCAGCATTGTTACGCGAGGTCGAAGCCCGCGTAGCCGGCGTCGGCGACGGTGCGGCAGCGCTCCTGGAACTTGGGGAAGCCGCCGGTGTAGAGCAGCACCGTCCGGCCTGCGCCGGCGTAGCTCTGCGACCGCGCACCGGTGAACCAGGAGTCGACCTTCGAGAACAGCATGCGCTCGGCCGCTTCGAGCACCTCGTCGGTCCATTCGGCTTCGGCCGCCGCCGTCGGGCTCACGCGCGTCTTTCCCGCCGACCGCATGTCGTCGAGGAGCGTTGCGAGCCACTCGACGTTGTGCTCGATGCACCGAGGCATGTTGCAGAAGCTTGCCGCGCTGTGCGGGCCGACGAGCATGAACAGGTTCGGGAACCCGGCGACGGCGAGGCCGAGGTACGTCTTCGGGCCGGCCGCCCACGCGTCCGCCAACCGCACGCCGTCCGCGCCGACGATCTCGATCCTGTCGAAGGCGCCTGTGACGGCGTCGAAGCCGGTCGCGAAGATGATGACGTCACACGCGTAGTGCGCGGTCGTCGTCGTGACACCGTCCTCGGTGATCTCGACGATCGGCGCTTCACGGACGTCGACGAGCTCGACGTTGGGCTGGTTGAACACCTCGTAGTAGCCGGACTCGAGGGGCACTCTCCGCGTTCCGAAGCCGTGGTCGGTCGGGATCAGCTTCTCGGCGAGGGCTGGGTCGTTCACGCGCTCGTGGATCTTGTGCGCCATGAACTCGCTCAGCGTCGCGTTCGCTTCCTCGTCCACGAGGACGTCGCGGAAGTTGCCCATCCAGATCCCGAAGCCGCGTTGTTCGTAGAGCTCCTCGTAGAAGGCGATGCGCTCTTCGTCCGACACCTCGAGGGCCTTCCGACGGTCGGCGTCGTGGATGAACCCGCCGTACGTGTTGCGGCACCGATCGAAGATTTCCGCGTAGCGCGTGTGGATCGAGGCTTGCTCGTCGTCGTCGATCGGTCCGTTGCGGAGGGGTGCGCACCAGTTCGGAGTGCGCTGGAAGACAGTGAGGTGGCCGACCGTCTTCGCGATCTCGGTGATGAGCTGCACCGCCGTCGCTCCGGTGCCGATGACGGCGACACGCCGGCCGGAGAAGTCGACGGGCTCGTGCGGCCACGTCGCGGTGTGGAACGACTGCCCGCGGAAGCGCTCGACGCCCGGGATGTCCGGCATGAGCGGAACCGACAGCACGCCGATGGCGAGGAAGACGAACCGAGCCGTCGCCGTGGTCCCGTCGTCGAGCTCGATGGTCCATGTGCGCCGATCCTCGTCCCACGTCGTCCGAACGACGCGTGTGTCGAACGTGATGTCGCGGCGGAGGTCGAAATGATCGGCGACGTGCTGCAGGTACCGGAGCGTCTCGGGCTGGGCCGCGAAGTGCTCGCTCCAGTCCCACTCCGCGAGCAGGTCGGGTGAGAACGAGTAGCCGTAGGAGTAGCTCTCGGAGTCGAACCGCGCGCCCGGATAGCGGTTCCAGTACCAGGTGCCGCCGACGTCACTGCCACCTTCGTACGCGTGCACGGACATCCCGAGCTCGCGCAGGCGGTGGAGCTGATAGAGGCCCGACACGCCCGCGCCCACGACGATCGCGTCGTACGTCACCGGTCGTAGTGTCGGCGCGATGACGGAACTCGACAAGTCCCGCCTCGCTCGGCTTCATGAGGTCATGGCGGGTCAGCGAGCGGTCCGGGATTGGTAGGTGGGGGTGCACATACGTGCCCCGAACTACCAATCAGCGAGCGGTCAGCGGGCGTCGGCGCCGTAGACGACGCCGATCTGGCGACGGATGTCGTCCATCGTGTGAGCGAGCGCGATGGTCTCGTCGAGGGGCGCGATGTCACTCTCGGTGCGCCCGGCGGCGAGGCAGCGGTGCACCTCCTCGACTTGGAAGCGCAGGCCTTCGCCCTCGTAGCCGGCATCGATCCAGTCCACCGTGTTCCCGCTCCCGACGCCGACTCTGGTCGGACGGTGCATCCACGCGGGGAATTCGATCCAGCCGTCGCTGCCGGAGATGCGCGCCGTGTTCGACAGGGGGATGCGCGTCGCGGCCTTGATCACACCGAGGCGGCCGCCGGAATGGTGGAGCACCGCGGCGACCTGCTCGTCGACTCCGGTCTCGCCGACGTGGCCTTCGGCGACGACGTGGTCGGGCGTGCCGAGGACCATCGAGCACAGCTGCAGTGGGTAGATCCCGAGGTCCAGCAGAGCGCCTCCTCCCTGTGCGAGGTCGAAGAGGCGATGCTCGGGCATCAGCGGCACCCGGAAGCCGAAGTCGGCCTCGACGAGGAGCGGCTCACCGATCTTGCCGTCGCGCAGCAGGTCGGCGGCCAGCCGGTAGGACGGCAGGAACCGGCTCCAGAGCGCCTCCATCGCGAACAGGCCGCGGGACCGAGCGGCGTCGGCCATTCGCGTCGCCTGAGCGGCATTCAACGCGAACGGCTTTTCGCAGAGCACGTGCTTGCCTGCCTCGAGCGCGAGGAGGGTCACCGCTTCATGGTGCGAGTGCGGGGTTGCGACGTACACCGCCTCGACGTCCGGGTCGGCCATCAGCTCGTCGTACGAGCCGTAGCGGTTCGGGATGTTGAACCGGTCGCCGAACGCGTCGGCGCGCTCCTTCGCCCGTGAGCCGACCGCGACGAGCTCCCCGCCGGCGACGAGGGCCATGCCCTCGGCGAACTGTGCTGCGATGCCTCCCGGCGCGGCAATGCCCCATCGAACCGTCATCTGCGGGACGGTAATCGTTCGTCTCTGCAATCATCGGCGCTTGGAGATCCGAGCGCTCACCGCTCCCGAACGAGGCGCCGCCATCGCCCTGTGGGAGGCCGCCGGGCTCGTCCGTGCGTGGAACCCACCTGGCGCCGACTTCGATCGAGCAACTGACGGACCGACGTCCGCGGTGCTCGGAAACCTTCGACGGGGATGCGCTCGTGGCGACGGCCATGGTCGGTCACGACGGCCACCGCGGCTGGGTGTACTACGTCGCTGTCGATCCCGAAGTCCGGCGACCCGATCTCGGCCGCGCGATCATGCGGGCGGCCGAGGACTGGCTACGCGAACGCGGTGCGGTGAAGGTGCAGCTGATGGTGCGCGCGACCAACAGCGAAGTGATCGAGTTCTACGAACGCCTGGGATACAAGTCGGAGGAAGTCACCGTGATGTCGCGGTGGCTCGAGTCAGTCAGAGCTCGAGGTCGACCGCGCACCCCTACTGCGGGGGCGGCTGGCAACGCGCGTCGGGCGCATCGCACGACGCTAGGCCTGAGGCCCAATCGCCGCCGGGTTGACGACGTTGATCGGGGTGGCCCTCTGCGAACGCGTTGACCTGGCGGAACACCGACTGGAACGCGATCTCCCACTCGTCACGAGTGACGTAGCCGAGATGTGGCGTGCACACGACGTTGTCCATCGACACCAAGGGGTCGTCGGCGTCGCACAACGGCTCGGTCTCGTAGACGTCGACAGCCGCCATGCCGGGCCGTCCTGTCCGCAGCGCGGCGACGAGCGCACCCGGTTCGATCAAGCCCGCTCGGCTCGTGTTGACGAGCAGTGCCGTCGGCTTCATGCGGGCGAGATCACCGGAAGTCACGAGGGCGCGGGTCTCATCGATCAGGCGCAGATGGAGCGACAGCACATCGCTCGTCTCGAAGAACGCCTCGCGACCGGGCGCGACGGCGAGGCCGTCCGCCTCGGCGCGTTCGAGTGAGCCTTCGCGTCCCCAAACCTGCACCTCCATCCCGAACGCCTTGCCGTAGCCGGCGACGACCTTCCCGATGCGGCCGTAGCCGTAGACACCGAGCGTCTTGAACAGGAGCGACCGGCCCATGCCGGTCTGCCACTCGCCTCGCTTCACCGCCGCGACCTGCTGGGGGATCTGGCGCATCGCCGCCAGCACGAGACCCCACGTCAGCTCCGCGGTCGCGTAGGACGGAGTGCCTCCGCCCATGTCCGACGACACCAGGATCCCGAGGCGTGTGCACGCGTCGATGTCGATGTGCGGGTACACGCTGCGTTGGCTGATGAGCCGCAGCCGCGGAAGACGCTCGAGCAGCGCAGCCGGCATCGCGGTGCGCTCCCGGATCAGCACGAGCGCTTCGGTGTCCTGCAAGCGCTCGGCCAGCGCGTCGACGTCGGAGGTGTGATCGGTCCAGACGGACACGTCGTGTCCGTCGAGCTCGTGGAAGCACGCCAGCGTGCGCAGCGTGTCGAGGTAGTCGTCGAGAATGGTGACCTTCATCGCCGTCCGCTGAGCGACTTTCAGTCCTCGAGGGCCTGTCTTGCCACACTCCCCGGGAACGCAGCCGTGATGCCGCCGTCGACCGGGTAGGCGCCGCCCGTGATGAAGCTGGCTTCGTCGCTCGCGAGGAACGCGACGAGCTCGCCGACCTCCGACGGTCGACCGACGCGACCGATCGGATGTCCCGCGCCGAACATCTCGAGGATCTCGGTGTTGCCGTGAGCGGGACCCAGGATCGGCGTGTCGATGACGCCAGGGCACACCGCGTTCACCCGGATGCCGAGCGGAGCGAGGTCCGCGGCTGCGCTCTTCATGAGCCCGATGACCGCGAACTTCGTGGCGCAGTAGGTGCCCATCATCCGGCCTCCCATCAGGCCCGCGCCGGACGAGGTGATGACGATCGACCCTCCGCCCGATTCCGCGATCGCGCGTCCGAACGACTGCAGCCCGAGGAGCACGCCCCGCAAGTTCACGGCCATGGTGCGGTCCCATTCCTCGAGTGCGATCTCGAGCACCGAGCCCATCGACGCCACGCCCGCGTTCAGGTGCGCGACGTGCAGGGCTCCGAACTCGTCTACGACCGCCTTCGCCGCGGCATCGTTCGACTCGGGCTTGGTGACGTCGAGTTCAATGGCGATCGCATTCGAGCCACCGTCACGAATGCCCTTCGCCGTTGCCTCCGCCCTCGCGAGATCCAGGTCTGCGCACGCCACCGAGGCTCCGTGGCTCGCCATCACCGCCGCGGTGGCCGCGCCGATGCCCGAGCCGGCACCCGTGACGATCGCGACCTTGCCGTCGAGCTTCCCCATCGGAACCCCCTGACCGTGAGACGACTGAGTGCGAAGGTTGCCACTTGTGCGACGCTGACGCGTTATGGACATGAAGGGCCACGCGGTCATCGTCACGGGATCCTCGAGCGGGATCGGCGCGGAAGTCGCCCGGCGCCTGGACGGCCTCGGCGCCGCGGTGGTGGTGAACTCGGCGAAGTCGGCGGAGGCAGGGGAGAAGCTCGCCGGCGAGCTGCGCGACGCCGTCTACGTGCAGGGTGACATCGGCGATCCCGCGACCGGCGAAGCGCTCGCCCGTGCCGCGAGCGACCGGTGGGGGCGACTCGACGGGCTCGTCAACAACGCAGCGGTCACGGTCGAGGTGCCGCTGGCCGACCTCGACAACGTCAGGGTCGAGCACTGGGAGAAGGTGCTGCGCACGAACGTCATCGGCACGTTCCTCGTGAGCCAGGCATGTCTGCCCCTGCTGCGCGCCGCACCGGAGGGATGGATCGTGAACATCACGTCACTCGCGGGGACGCGCCAGAGTGGCAGCTCACTTCCCTACGCCGTGTCCAAAGCCGCCGTGAACCACATGACGACGCTCCTCGCGAAGTTCGTCGGGGGCAATGTGCGGGTCAACGGTGTCGCACCGGGCCTCGTGGCCACGCCGTGGACCGCGACCTGGCAGGACCGGAAGGACGCGGTCACTGCCGCCGCCCCGTTGCATCGCGTCGCGACTCCTGAGGACATCGCGGACGCCACGCTCGCGGTGATCTCATGCCGCTACGCGACCGGATCCACGCTCCTCGTCGACGGCGGGCTCGGCCTCGTCATCTGACTCTCGACGGGCTCATCGTCCTCGAACAGGCATGCCCAGCACGGCGGGTCGCCGCCTTCGTCGCTCAGGTCAAGGTCGGTCACTGCTCCAGCCCACGGCGGTCGAGCCGCTCAGCCGATGGCATCGCCCACGACGGTGGCCTCCATCCGCACCACCATCGGGAACAACAGGTTGTTCTCCTTGTGAATGTGCAGGTGCGTATCAGCCTCCAGTTCGGCCAACCCGCGGTAGGACGCCTCATACGAGGCGCAACCGTCGTCGGGCGGAGCGAACCCCTGAGTGACGTCCCGCAGTCGGGCGAGCAGCGCGCCCGCGCGATCGTGCTCGCTGAGCATCACCGAGATGGGGTTGCGGACGCTGCCGCAGTGGAATGCCGGCGGCTCGGTCGCGGTCGCGAGCTCCTTCACCATGGGGAACAGCACTCGCTCTTCCTTCAGCATGTGGGGTTCGAGGTCCGCGCGCAGCTCCTCATAGATGGCACTGACCTCCCGCAGCTCCGGGTGCTTGAGACCGTGCGCAAGCGTGACCTTGGCGAGGAGCGCGGTGAGCCGCGGTAGCTCCTGCCAGAGGTAGACGTGATGCGTCGCCATGATGTGATCGACGAGGCTCATCGCGTCCATCGCCGTCCAGTCCTCGTTCGCGGTGCGCTGTTTCGTCGCCGCGCTGAGCTCGGCGACGACCAGGGCCTCGTCGAGGCCGGCGGACGTGCACGCGTCGGTAAGCGTGCGGCCGCCTCGGCAGCAGTAGTCGAGGCCCCAGCGCTCGAGTTCTCGCGCGACCTCTGGGTACGCGTTGACCAAGTCGCCGAGCGTCATCGTCTTCTCGATCACCGTCACGTGTCTCTCCTTCTATGACAGGGCAACGCCCGTCGCGGTGAGCGCGACGAGAGCGAGCCCGAGGATCATCTGACGCATGCCGAGCACCATCGCGGGTACCGGCGGGCGTCTGAGCCAAACGAACTGAAGTGCCGAGAGGCCGACGAGGCCCGCGAACCCGAGCCACACTGCTGGCTCGACGGTGACGGCGAGCGCCCCGAACGTCGCTGCCGTCCCTTGTGCGAGGTCGGCGCCCCGCACGTCGGCTGCACCGAGACGCAGTCGCACGATCTGGGTGCGCACGAAGGGGATCGCTCCGACCGCTCGGGCAGCCAGGACCATCCACAGCGCGGCAGCCATCGGGCCGGGCTCGCCTCCGGCGAGGGCGATCGCCGCGACGGCCGCGCACACTCCGATCGCTCCGCTCAGCTCGGGCGCCGCTCGCCGGCTCCGGCTGCGCACGTCGAACCAGAGCTGCACGGCGACGAGCGGGACTGCGACCAGCACTGGGATCCACCACTGCCATCCCGTCCACGCCGTCACCGTCACGGCAATGGCCAAGAGTGCGACGAGCTCGACCGCTGCCAGCCGGGCGGCGAGGAGCGTCCGCGGTAGCCACCGATCGCGGCGGAGGTCGACCGCGACGAGCTTGAGCGGCGTGCGGATCAGGAAGGCGAGGAGCGCACCCAGGCCGAGCAGCACGCCCGCGATCGAGGGCGCGACGAGCAGCCCCAAGAGCACGGGTTCGAGCGTGAGCCCCCAGCCGCCGTGCTCCGAGGGCACGGCTACCGAACGCCACAGGGCGCGCTCACGCGCGGTGGATGGGTCCACGTGGCCAGGGTGCCGCCACCGTGGGTTCGGTCAGTAGGGGCGAAGGTCCTCTCGCGCGGGCGGTGCTCGGGAGCGCGTCCTGCCACGATGAGGGTGGTGGACCCAGTGATCGAAGTGTCGGCGCTCGTCAAGACCTTCGGCTCGACGCGGGCGCTCGACGGCCTCGAGCTCGTGGTCCAGCGAGGGTCGGTGCACGGCTTCCTCGGTCCGAACGGTTCGGGCAAGACGACCACGATTCGGGTCCTGTTGGGCCTCTTGCGGGCCGACTCGGGGACAGCGCGGCTTCTCGGCGGCGATCCATGGCGTGACGCGGTCGAGCTGCACCGACGCCTCGCATACGTCCCGGGTGACGTGAGCCTGTGGCCGAAGCTCACCGGTGGCGAGATCATCGACGTCTTCGGTCGCCTGCGGGGCGACCTCGATCCCGTGCGGCGTGATCAGCTCGTCGAGCGCTTCGAGCTCGACCCGACGAAGAAGACGCGCACGTACTCGAAAGGCAACCGCCAGAAGGTGGCGCTCATCGCCGGACTCGCGTCGTCTGCGGAGCTGCTCGTCCTCGACGAACCGACTGCGGGTCTCGACCCCCTGATGGAGGCGGTGTTCCAGAGCTGCATTCGCGAGATGACCATCGAGGGTCGCACGGTGCTTCTCTCGAGCCACATCCTCGCCGAGGTCGAGGCACTCTGTGACCGAGTCACCATCATCCGTGCGGGTCGCACGGTGCAGTCGGGGGTGCTCGACGAGCTGCGAGCGATGACCCGTACCTCGGTGGTGGCGGAGACCGTCCGACCGGTCGAGGGGCTCGATCGGCTCGAGTCCGTGCACGATCTGCGGGCAAACGGCCACCGCGTGTCCTTCGACGTCGACACCAACCGGCTCGACGAGGTCGTCGTGCACCTCACTCAGGCGGGGATCATGAGCCTCACCAGTAGCCCGCCGACGCTCGAGGAGCTCTTCCTGCGTCAGTTCGGCGACGAGCTCACAGCCGACCTGCAATGAGCACGCTCGCGGCCACCGAGCCGCTCACGTGGTTCACATTTCGACGCGACCGGGTGCGGATCTTCGTGTGGATCGCGGCGATCGTCATCGGGATGTACTTGAGTGCGGCGAGCACGAAGGGACTCTTCCCGACGCAGGCCGACCTCGATGCCGCCAAGGCGGTCTCGATCGACAACCCGGCGGCAATCGCGTTCAACGGCCCTCCGATCGCCCTTGACACGATGGGAGGTCAGATCGCGTTCCAGATCGGAGCGTTCGGACTGACGCTCGTCGGGCTGATGGCTGTGCTCATGACCGGCCGACTGACGCGGGGCGAAGAGGACAGTGGGCGGCTCGAGCTGGTCCGGTCGATGCCCGTGGGCCGGCATGGTCCGATGGCTTCCACCGTGGTCATCGTGTCCGCGATGAGCGTCGTGGTGGGTGTCCTCTTGGCTGTCAGCATGCTGGTCCTCGACCTCCCCGTCATGGGATCGCTGGTGTTCGGGGCGTCGTTCACCTCGCTCGGACTCGTGTTCATCGGCATCACGCTGGTCACCGCGCAGATCACCGAGAACCCGCGTGTTGTCGCTGGCCTCGCGGGCGCGGTGCTCGGTGCCTCGTACGTCGTCCGTGCGGTCGGCGACATCGGCGGTGGCACCTTGTCGTGGCTCTCGCCGATCGGCATCGCACAGAAGTCCGAGCCGTATGCGGGTGATCGCTGGTGGCCGGTGCTCCTCAACGTCGCACTGGCGGCGCTCCTCACCTGGGGGGCGGCCGGGCTCGCATCGCGGCGCGACTTCGGTGGCGGGCTGGTACCGCCCCGCTCGGGCCGTGCGACCGCGTCCGAATCCCTCGGCACACCAGAAGGGTTCGCGGTGCGCTTGCAGCGCGGCGTCGTGTTCTGGTGGGCCGTCTCCGTGCTCGCGCTCGGCATCGCGTACGGGTCCGTCGCGAACAGCATCGAGAGCTTCATCGAGGACAACGAGTCGCTTGCAGACGTTCTCGCCCGGGCAGGCGGAGCGAGCATCGTCGACTCCTATCTCGCGACGACGATGCTGGTGCTCGCTCTCGTCGCGATCCCTTGCGCCGTTCAGGTCGCACTGCGACTTCGCTCCGAGGAGACTGCGCAGCGGGCAGAGGCGATCATCGCCGCCGGAACTCCCCGCTCGCACTGGGCGGGCAGTCACATCCTCGTCGCGTTGGTCGGCGGGCTGGCCGTGCTCGCCGCCGGGGGGCTGGGCACCGGGATCACGTACGCGCTCATCGCGGGTGACGCTGGGCAGGTGCCCCGCTTGCTCGGAGCCGCACTCGCGTTCGCGCCCGCCGTGTGGGTCGTCGCGGGAGTCGCGGTTGCGCTGTTCGGCCTCGTCCCTCGCTGGTCGATGCTGGCATGGGCGCTCGTCGCCTGGTGCTACGTGATCGGGTTCCTCGGCGTGCTGCTCGATCTGCCGCAGTGGTTGCGTGACCTCTCCCCGCTCGAACACACGCCCGCGGTGCCGGCCCAGTCGTTCGACGTCGTGCCGCTCGTCGTGCTCACGCTGTCGGCCGGAGGGCTGATCGCTCTCGGCCTGGTCGGGTTCAAGCGCCGCGACATCGGGACTGCGTGAGGCGCTTTCCGTCAGCTCACCTCGCGCAGCCGCCCGGTCTCGACCGCGTACACGAAGCCTCTGATGTCGTCCTTGCAGAGGACGAACGGGCTCGCGTGGATGCTGGCGATCGTGGCCCTCACGTCGGCGTCGAGGTCGCTGAACGCCCCGAGCGAGAACGGAGGTCGCATGCCGGTCTCGACTTCGATCTGTTCGATGACCGCCTGCTCGTCCAGGGAGAGCATGCCGCAGTCCGAGTGGTGGATGACCATGATCGACGCGGTGCCGAGCCGCCGTTGGCTGAGCATGATCGAGCGGATCGCATCCTCGGAAGCGACGCCGCCCGCGTTGCGGAGCACGTGTGCGTCGCCGGGCATGAGCCCGAGCACGCTCACCGGGTCGAGACGGCTGTCCATGCAGGTCAGGACGATGACCTTCTTCGCCGGGACAACGCTCGCCGACGGGCCGCCGAACGTCTCGACGAAGCGCATGTTGTTCTCGAGAAGGTCGTCGATCGAGGCCATCGTCGATCACGATTTCACGCGACCGCGACGGCCACAAAATGGGTGGCCGCGATGGCGAGCGTGGTATTGCATGGCGCGAGCGACACGATCGTTCCTCCGGCCGCCTCACACCGCGGAGATCGTTCCTGGCGCAACACTCCGAATGGAACCGGAGCTCGGCCACTTCAGCATCACGGCGAAGATCGTCGACACCCTCATCGAGATGCAGCTGCCGCGCCCATGATGGGGCCGAGGTGCGCCGGATCGAAGAACTCGATCGGCGACATCGTGCCGGCGACCATGCTCACGAAGTCGTCCTGTGCCGTTGGGGTCTGACTGACCGCGAACAGCACTTCCTGCACATCCGGCGGCGGGAGCTCGAGGGTGGCGAGCTGCGTCGTGAACTCGTAGATCGGCATCGCATGCGCGTCTCGCGTCTGCTGGTACTCGGCCATGGCCTCGTCGAACGAGCGCACGCCGGTGAACACCTCGTCGACGGCCGTGGTGAAGGTCTCTGCATCGCGGAAGGCGTCGCTGATGCCCTGCGCGGTGATCGGGTCCTTGTTGTAGCCGGCGTCGCCGACGAGCGCCCAGCCGGGCCCGTACGGCTTGCGGAAGAAGTTCGGCACCGACCCACCGTGGAACCGCTCCTCCCGCTTCGCGCCCCGCACGCGCTCCGCAACTGCGGCGTCAGCTCGAGCGTCTTCAGGTAGTTGGCCTCGACGTCGGCCTTGTATGCGTTCGACTCCGCGTAGGGCCAGCCGACCACGACGAGGGTGAGGTCGTCGTTCGTCGGCAGCATCGCCCATCCTCGATCGGGATGGATGTAGGTCTCGAACTTCTCCACGGGCAGCCCGCTCCAGTACGTGTAGTAGCTCCACTGGAGGTTCGGCTTCTCGTTGTACTGGTCGGGGTTGACGACCTTCGCGACGTGCGAGTTGCGGCCGTCGGCGCCGATCACGATGCGAGCGCGCTCGTCGACGGACTTGCCGTCGGCGTCGTGACCGCGGATCCCGACGACCGCGCCGTCCTCGACGATCACGTCTTCGACCGTGAAGCCCTCCCGCACCTCGGCGCCTGCTGCCGCCGCGGCGTCGACGAGGATCTTGTCGAGCACGGTGCGGCGCGGCGCGTAGGCGATCGAGTTGCCGTCGGCCGGACGAGCCGTGCCGGCGATCGTGAACGGCCCGAAGTCGAAGCTGTAGCTGTCGACCGCCGGGCAACCGGTCGCGATGACCTCGTCGAGCACGCCCCACCGCTTCAGCGCGGCGACGCCCGGCGCGTGGATCAGGTGTGTCGAAAGGGTGTCGCTCGGGAACGTCGCCCGATCGACGACGAGAACCTTGTAGCCCTTGCGGGCGAGCAGCATTGCCGTCGGGGAGCCGGCGCACCGGGCTCCGATCACGATGGCGTCGTAGGTCTGTGTCATGTCCCGCATGATGGACGCTCTCGGGAGCATCGGGGATCGGGGAGATCCCCTATTCGGCGCCTGATTTCGCCCGAGCGGCGTAGGCGGCGGCCTCGGCCCGGCTGCGCAGGCCGAGCTTGGCCAGGATGTTTCCGACGTGGTGCTCGACCGTCTTTCGGCTGATGTAGAGCCGATCCGAGATCTCGGGGTTCGAGAGGCCGTGTCCGATCAGGTCGAGCACCTCAGCCTCTCGCTTCGTGAGGACCGCCCCGCCCGGACGGGCGCTCGGCGGCTTGGCGCCGAGCCGTCGCAGCAGCGCTGCTGCCGCATCGGCGTCTCGGGCGGCCTGCAGCTGCTCGAACGCGTCGAAGGCGGCGCGGGCCTCGGCGAGGGCGACCTCGGGCCGATCCGCTGCGAGTGCACCGGCGAGTGCCAGCCGGCAGCGCGCGAGCTCCATCGGCGTCTGGGCACGCGAGAAGCCGGCGAGGGCCTCGCGCAGGCAGGCTTGCGGGTCGCCGGTGCCTGTCGCCAAGCACACGCGGCCGCGGGCGAGCGCTGACACCGCCAGGAGATAGTCGCTGCGATGGGCCTCGGCGCACCTCGCGAGCGTGTCGGCTGTGGCGCCGGCATCGGCGGTCGCATCCGACGCGAGCTGCACATCGACGAGAAGTGTGAGCAGGGGAGCGGCCGCCGTGCTCGTGGTGTCCAGCTGCGCCAGCGCTCGCTCGAGGACGTCACGTGCGAGTGCCGTCTCCCCTCGAGCGAGGTGGATCGCCGCGAGCGGCCGCGCGGCGTCGCTGTTCGAGTCGGCGTCGATGCCGTCCAGCAGCTGTTCGGCCTCCTCGAGCCGGCCTTGGCGCACGCGGAGGTCCGCGAGACGGACCAGGGCACCCTCGCGAAGCCCCGAACGCCGACCGAGGCTCCACAGGCGCACCGCTTCGGTGAGGGTCGCGTCGGCTTCCGGCCAGCGTCCGGCCGCGGTGAGCACCCCGCCGTAGTGGGTGCGGCAGAACGCGGTGACGATTGGAAGGTTCCTGCGCTCGGCAACGGCTTCGCCGACCCGCATCCACTGGTCGGCACGCGTGACGTCGTGAGCGTGCTCGCACGCCGAGAAGAGCTGGCAGAAGATCTCCTCGACGACGATGAAGTCGTCGACGTCGGCGCCGGCGACGGCGGCGAGTGCCTCGTCGAGGAGCATCATCCCCTCCTCGGCACGATCGGCGTGGACCAGGCTCGCACCGAGATAGGCGAGCGTCGAGAACTCCAACTCGGTGTCCCCGTGTCGTCGGGCTTCGCTCAGTGCGTCTCGGAACAGCCCTTCCTTGCGTGCTCGATCACCCTCGAACATCCCCGTGTTGAGCGCGACCCAACCCGCCTCGGAGGAGTCGGGGGTGCCGGCGACCAACGTCTGGGCCCGCGCCAGCCAGCCGCTCCCGACCGCCCAGTCTCCGACGAACGTGCCGTACATGCAGGCGAGCGTTCGCGCGGCCCGCACCGCACCGACGTTGTCGCCTGTCTCCCGGTACGCCGCGTAGGCGCGTTCCCAGCGATCGATCGCGGTCGGGTAGTCCAGCTCGAGGTATGCGGTCTGCGCGAGCCCCTCGGTCGTCGCGGCGGACTCACCGTCCGCGATCGCGGCTTCGAACATGCGTCGCGCCGTGGCCGCATCGCCCGCTCGCAGCGCGGCCCGGCCCTCGGCGAGCGGGTCACCCCCGGGCGGAGCCACGCGGCGATCATTTCACAGGGTCACACGATCGGGGCTCCGGCCTCCTGACCGACCATGAGCCGGCCGAGGACCTCGACATGGGTGCGAGCAAGGATGAAGTGCTGTGTCGCCACGTTGCCGTCACGGATCGACGCGCCCGTCGAAGAAGGAGGTGGCGTCCGGTCGCACGAGCTCATAGATAGCAAAGGCGTGACCGTCCGGCCCTTCGAACACCGCGCAGGGCCCGTGCGGGATCTCGAGGGTCTCCGTCGGCCGGAGGTCCGCCGCGGCGAGCTTCTCGAGCGCAGTCGAGTAGTCGCCGACTCGGTAGACGAGGATCGGCCCGGGCGTGCGCAAGTGCTCTGCGAGCAGGATGCGTGGAGCGGCTGCGCTGAGCGTGATCGAGGCGACCGTCGTCCCCATCGCGCGCACCTTGAAGTCGAGATGCGCGCCGAGCACGTCGACGTACCAGCGCGCCGCCGCATCGACGTCCGCGGTGGGCGTGTAGATGAAGTCGAGCGACTCGAACGGTGGCGACGCGCTCATCGCGGCATAGCGTACGAACGTGCTCGCCGACGCGGTCCGTGCCGCTCTCACTGCCGGTCATCTCGCGCACATGGTGACGATCAACCCCGACGGCAGCCCGCAGATCGCCGTGGTCTGGGTCGGGCTCGATGGCGACGAGATCGTGAGCGGCCATCTGCGGATGCAGCAGAAGATCCGCAACGTGCGCCGCGACCCGAGGGTCGCGCTCTCGATGGCGACAGGCGTCCGGAACGCCATCGGCCTGGACGAATACCTCGTCGTGCGTGGCACGGCCCGCGTCACCGAGGGTGGGGCGCCCGACCTCCTGCAGCGACTCGCGCACGTCTACCTGGGCCCCGACGTGAGGTTCCCGCCGATGGACAACCCGCCCCCCGGCTACATCCTCCGCCTCAGCCCTGAGAGCATCGGCGGCGTCGGGCCCTGGTCTCAGGACGGCTGACTGCATCCAATCACGAAGGCGGGGGGTCGGCGCGGAGTCGTGAGTACATGTAGCCGTCGCGCCACTCGCCATTGCCCCAACCGCGCCCTCGGAGCACTCCTTCGCGCGTGAAGCCCGCCTTCTCGAGTGCGCGCTGTTCGGCGGTGTTGTCGATTCCGGTTGTCGCTTCGAGGCGGTTCGCGGTGGTGTGCGCAAACAGGTACTCGGCGAGCAAGCGTTGCGCGGCGGTGCCGACGCCGCCGCCTCGGTGCTCGGGGAGCAACAGGATCCCGATCTGCACGCATCCGCGCGGTCCCGCGGTGCTCACCCAGCTCCACACCACGATGCCGGCGAAGGTGCCGTCGCCTCGCGCCACGACGAGGAGCGCGTCGTCGTCACCGAGGTAGCCGTCGAGCTCCCACCGGCGCCGGCGCGCCCGCCAATCCCGGAAGCCTCGCCACTGGAACGGCTCGCTGACCGAGGGGTCGAGGTCGAGGCGTTCGAGCGAGGCGAGGTCTCGTTCTTCCACGGGTCGGAGCACGACATCCACCATCTTCATCCTCCCCTTGACGCGACACGCTGGGCCGTATATAACTAAATGGTTCTTGAACTGAAAGGTTATGCATGGCCACGACCGCCGAGCAGCTCGATGCGACGTTCGCAGCGCTCGCCGACCCGACCCGTCGGGCGATCCTCGTCCGGCTGAAGGGGGGCGAGGCATCGGTGAGCGAGCTCGCCGCGCCCTTCTCGATGAGCCAGCCGGCGATCTCCAAGCACCTGAAGGTGCTCGAGCGGGCGGGGCTGATCGCACGGGGTAGGGACGCCCAGCGACGCCCGTGCCGGATCGTCGCCAAGCCGCTTGCCGAGGCCGACGAGTGGCTCCAGGCCTACCGAGAGTTCTGGGAGGGCAGCTTCGAACGCCTCGACGACTTGCTCGTCGAGCTCCAACCCGACAAGCGACCGAGGAAGAGAGGAAGGCATCGATGAAGAACACCGGAACGCTGAAGGTCGAGGTGCGAGGTGATCGCGAGATCGTGATGACCCGCGTGTTCGACGCGCCGCGCGATCTCGTGTGGAAGGCGATGACGCAGCCCGAGCTCGTGAAGCGCTGGTTCGGCCCGCATGGTCACGAGCTGATCGAGTGCGAGATCGACCTGCGCCCCGGCGGCAAGTGGCGGTACGTGATCCTGCAGCCGGACGGCTCGACCATGGGGATGTTCGGCGAGTACCTCGAGATCGAGGCGCCCGAGCGCACGGTGCACACGGAGAGCTTCGACGAGTTCGCAGAGTTCGGCGCCGGTGTCATCACGACCGTGCTCACCGAGTCGCACGGCAAGACGACGCTCACGGCGAGCGAGATCGCACCCTCGCCCGAGGTGCGCGACGCGATCGTCGCGACGGGGATGGAGCACGGCGCGGCCGAGACCTACGACCGGCTGGCGGAGCTGCTCGAGACGCTCTGATTCAGTCGCTCATCTTCTGGACGTCGAGCATCTCGCCCGTCGAGTCGGCGTGGCCTGCGCGAGCGTACGCTTCCCCGGCGTGATCGAGACGTGTGAGCAGTGCGGCTTCGACGCGACCGCGTACACACGTGAGGATCTGCTCGGCACGCTCCGCGCGCTTGCCCCGATGTGGCGCACGATGACCGAGGGCATGCCCCCCCGAGTCCTGTCGTCCCGCCCTGCGGCCGACACGTGGTCCGCGATGGAGTACGTCGCGCACTCGCGTGACGTCATCGAGGCAATGGGTCGTCTCATGCACTTCGCGCTGACGGAGGACGACGCTCGGCTCGACGGGCCGCCGCCCGAACCGCCCGATCCTGTGACGGCGGATTCGATCGAGGCGGCCATCACCGAGCTCGAGAGGAACGTCGCTCGCGTGCACAACCGGGCGGTCAAGCTCGACGACGAGGAATGGCAGCGTTCGGTCGTTCTCGACGAGGAGGAGCTCGACGTCACGTGGATCGTGAGTCACGCGGTGCACGACGCCACTCACCATCTGCGCGACGTCGGACGTGGACTCGTCGCGCTGGGCGCGGGAGCTTCGACCCAGCGCGGCTCGGTCACGCAGGTCAGCGCGTCGAACGGAGGCGTGCCGAAGCGCGCACTGCTCCATGCCGTGATCGGGCGGCGTGGCCTCGAGGGCGATCAGCAGGCCGAGCGCCGGCATCACGGCCGTCTGTGGCAAGCGCTCTGCCTGTGGTCGGCTGAGGTGATCGACGACCTTCGCGCCGAGGGCCACTCGGTGCATCCCGGAGCCGCCGGTGAGAACGTGACCGTGTCGGGGATCGACTGGTCGACCATCCGACCTGGAGTCCGCCTGCAGGTGGGCACCGCGCTCGTGGAGATCTCGTCGTTCACGGAGCCCTGCTCCAAGAACGCTCAGTGGTTCATCGACGGCAACTTCCGCCGCATGCACCACGGCCTCCACCCCGGCTGGAGTCGCGCGTACGCATGGGTGCTCGAGACCGGTGAGGTCGCGCCCGGCGGCGACGTCGTGGTCGAGCCCTAGCGGGCGGAGAGTGCGTCGGCCAGGGGTTCGACGAGACGGACCTCGTAAGGACCCCGCATCGAGAAGATCACCAAGTCCACGCCTTCGCTCGCGAACGTCGCCGCGCGCTCTGCCATCTCGTTCGGATCGGCGTCAACCGGCCACATGACGTGCACCGACCGCTTGATCTCGGTGTGGTCGCGTCCGATCGCCTCGCAGTGCGAGATCAGCACCTCGTTGAGGCTCTTCCAGTCGACGGGATCGGGCTGGCCGGCGACATCCCAGTGGTCCGCCCATCGCGCCACGGTCTTCAAGGTGCGCTTCGGGCCCTTGCCACCGATGACGATCGGCAGGTGCGCCTGCAAGGGCTTCGGATTGCACAGCGCGTCGGTCAGTGTGAAGTAGCGCCCCGAAAAGCTCGTCGTGTCGTTGGTGAGCAACGACGAGATGACCTCGACGCCCTCGTCGAACCGATCGAACCGCTCCTTCAGCGTGCCGAGCCGGATGCCGTACGCGTTCGACTCGGGCTCGAACCATCCTGCGCCGAGGCCGAGGCTGAAGCGACCGTTCGAGATGTGGTCCACCGTCACGGCGGCGTTCGCGGTCACCGCGGGATGCCGGTAGTGCATGCCGTTCACCATGCAGCCGAGCCGGAGCCGCGTCGTGAGCCCGGCGAGGGCGGCGAGCATTGCCCAACTCTCGAGGTGCGTGCCGTCCATCGGCGGCGTGAGCGGATAGAAGTGGTCCATCGTCCACGCGGACTCGAACAGGTCGATGTCGTCCGCGGCCTTCCACACCGCGAGGAACTCGGGCCACGTTCCGTGTTGCGGCGGCGTCTTGATGGCGTAAGCGACCATGGGCGGACCCTAGACCCAGGCGTTGCCATACGATGTCGGTCGCCAGCCCACCCACACGGCCGGAGGGGACCGACCTTGTCGACTGACACCGAACCCACTATCGCTGATCCCGCGCGCCCGTTCGACCCGGACGCGCTGCGGGCGAAGTACCGCGAAGAGCGCGACAAGCGCATCCGTCCCGACGGCAACGACCAGTACCGGGAGATGGCGGGTCAGTACGCGCACTACTTGGACGACCCGTACGTCGAGCCCCTCGAGCGAGCGCCGCTCTTCGACGAGGTCGACGTCGTCATCATCGGCGGCGGCTTCGGCGGGCAGCTCGCGGAGCGCGCCTGCGACAAGCCGGCGTCAACGACATCCGCATCATCGAGAAGGGTGGCGACTTCGGAGGCACGTGGTACTGGAACCGGTACCCGGGTGCGATGTGCGACGTCGAGTCGTACATCTACCTCCCCCTTCTCGAGGAGGTCGGCTACGTCCCGAAGGAGAAGTACTCGCACGCTCCCGAGATCCTCGAGCACAGCCGTGCGATCGGCGAGACGTTCGACCTCTACCGCAACGCCTGCTTCCAGACCGAGGTCACCGAGATGCGGTGGGACGACGAGGCCAGCCGCTGGATCGTCCACACCAACCGAGGCGACGCGATGCGCGCCCGCTTCGTGTGCATGGCGAGCGGGCCACTCCACCGTCCGAAGCTTCCGGGCATCCCCGGCATCGATGACTTCAAGGGTCACACCTTCCACACGAGTCGTTGGGACTACGGCTACACGGGCGGCGACAGCGACGGGAACCTGACCGGCCTGAACGGCAAGCGGGTCGGCATCATCGGCACCGGCGCCACCGCAGTGCAGGCGGTCCCGCACCTCGGCGAGGCCGCCGAACATCTCTACGTGTTCCAGCGGACGCCATCGTCGATCGACGTGCGCGCGAACCGTCCGACCGATCCCGAGTGGGCGGGTTCCCTCGGGCTGGGCTGGCAGAAGCACCGCATGGACAACTTCAACACGTTGGTGTCGGGCGGCTTCGCCTCAGAGGATCTCGTGAATGACGGCTGGACCGACATCATCGGAAAGCTCCTGCTGATGATCCAGCGGGGCGAGGCCGGCGAGATGACCGCGGAGAGCCTCGCCGCGCACGTTGGAGATGGCGGACTTCGAGAAGATGGAGCAGATCCGGGCGCGCGTCGACGAGCTCATCGACGACCCGGACACCGCCGAGGCGATGAAGCCGTACTACCGGCAGTTCTGCAAGCGTCCTTGCTTCCACGATGAGTATCTCGACACGTTCAACCGGCCGAACGTCACCCTCGTCGACACGAACGGACAGGGCGTCGAGCGGCTGACCGAGAACGGCGTCGTCGCCAACGGCGTCGAGTACGAGGTCGACTGCCTGATCTTCGCCACCGGCTTCGAGGTCGGCACGTCGTTCACCCGTCGCGCGGGTTGCGAGCTGTACGGCCGCGATGGGCTCACATTGAGCGAGAAGTGGGCCGATGGCACGTCGACGTTCCACGGCATGCATGTGCGCGGCTTCCCGAACCTGTTCATCTTCAGCATCGTGCAGTCAGGGTTCTCGGTGAACTTCCCGCACATGCTCGATGAACAGGGTCGCCACCTCGCGTACATCCTCCAGCACGCTCAGGAGAACGACATCCGGGTCATAGAGGCCTCACAGGAAGCAGAGGACGCCTGGGTGCAGACCGTTCTCGACGCGGCCATCAACCGCCTGGACTTCCTCGAGTCGTGCACGCCCGGCTACTACAACAACGAGGGCCATCCGAACCAGCGTGCGTTTCGCGATGGACCTTACGGCGGCGGCGCGATCGCCTTCGTGCAGATGTGGGAGGCCTGGCGGGCGGCAGGGAATCTGGAGGGCCTCGAGCTCACCGGGTGACGTGACGGTCGCAGTGTGACGGACGCCGCCCTGTTCGCCAGTCCGAAGTCGCGCGTAACGTATGCGATCTCGGTAAGGACTCTCGCCGGGTGGGAACCCGGGACCAGCAGGAAGTGAAGGAGTTTTCACATGGCCCAGACCGCAACTCCCGTCGACAACGGCGTCAACGTCCAAGCTCTCCTCGAGGCCCGTGAGGCGCTCACCGCGACGCCCGAGGCGGCGAAGTTCACCTGGCGTGCCTCGTGCAAGTGGGTGAACGGCACCCACAGCAACAGCACGGTCAAGAGCTTCTTCGGCCTGGGTGGCGAACAGAGCCACAAGACCGAGTTCAGCTTCGACGCCGACCATCCCGAGCTGTTCGCCTCCGAGGACAACGGCATGACGCCGGTCGAGTTCGTGCTCGTCGGCCTCGCGAGCTGCCTCACGGCGGGCATCGCCGCGGTCGCCCAGAACCGAGAGATCCAGCTCAAGTCGGTGTCGGCGACGCTCGAGGGCTCTATGGATGTGCAAGGCATCCTCGGCATCGACAGCGACGTGCGCAACGGTTTCGACAACATCACGGTGACCTACGACATCGACGCCGACGCGTCGCCAGAGGACATCAAGGCCCTCGTCGCCCAGTCGCAGAAGCGTTCGGCGGTGTACGACATCGTGACGAACCCGACGAACATCACCGTGAAGGTCAACTGAGCACCAACCGCAGCACTACCACCGTCGTCATCGGCGCGGGCCACGCCGGGCTCGCGATGAGTCGATGTCTCGCGACGCGGGGCATCGACCACATCGTGCTCGAGCGTGGCACCGTCGCGAACACATGGAAGACGGAGCGATGGGACTCGCTCACCTTGCTCACGCCGAACTGGCAGAGCCGCCTGCCCGACTATCGGTACGAGGGCGACGATCCCGACGGCTACATGACGATGCCCGAGGTGATCGCGTTCATCGAGGGCTACGCGGATGCGATCTCGGCGCCCGTGCTCACGGAGACGACCGTGACCTCGTTGCGACGGACCGACGACGGCTTCGTGGTCGAGACCGACCAAGGTGAGTGGCGAGCGCCGACGGTCGTCGTCGCGTCGGGCCACGGGAACACCCCGTACATCCCCGCGCTCGCCGACAAGGTGCCCGCGGGCATCACCACGATCACCCCGTCGCAGTACCGGACACCCGGTCAGCTCGAGGAGGGCGGCGTGATGGTGGTGGGTGCCGCGGCGACGGGCATCCAGCTCGCCGACGAGATCCAGCGGTCGGGCCGTCCCGTGACCCTCGCGGTCAGCGGCCACGTGCGCTCGCCTCGCGTGTACCGAGGGATGGACATCCAGTGGTGGATGGACGCGACCGGGCTGAACGACGAGCTCTACACCGAGGTCGACGAGATCCAGCGCGCCCGCAAGCTGCCCTCGTTCCAGCTCGCGGGGACCGCGGATCGGCGCACCATCGACCTCAACGCGCTCACCGACATCGGCGTGCACGCTCGTCGGCAAGCTCGCCGGCATCAACGACGAAGGGAAGGCGCAGTTCTCAGGCTCGTTGCGCAATCAGTGCGCGCTCGCGGACCTGAAGCTCGGACGGCTCCTCGACACGATCGACGAGTGGGCTTCCGGCAACGCGATCGATCGTGAGATCGAGCCACCGCATCGCTTCGATCCGACACGGGTCGAGGAGTCGCCGCCGCTCGGTCTCGACCTGACAAGGGGTGAGATCCAGACGATCGTCTGGGCGACTGGCTTCCGTCCCGACTACTCGTGGCTCGACATCCCCGTTGTCGACCGCAAGGGCTACATCACCCACGACGGCGGCGTCGTGGACGATGCGCCGGGCATGTACCTGATGGGCATGCCGTTCCTGCGGCGCCGCAAGTCGACGCTCATCGACGGCGCCGCCGACGATGCGAACGACCTCGCCGACCACCTCGCGGCGTACCTCGACTCCACCCCCGCGTTCTCGGGTAAATAACGCGTCGCCAGCGACGCGTTACTCACCCTAGAACGGGTTGGAGTGGGTCAGCTCGGGCGCTGGCCGAGAACGAGCTCGAGCGGGGTGGGAGGCGTCGGGGGACGCGGTGCGTCGCGGTGAAGGCGGCGGCATCGAGCAGCTCGAGCGCCGTTCTTCCTGACCGAAGCCGATCTCGAGAAGTCGCTGCCCGCGCTCAAGCAGGCGCAGCGGCATCGGCACCGTGTTCCCCGAGGGCCTTGCTCGCCGCATGCTCGCCGACGCCGGCTTCACGTCGGTGGAGGTCGTGCCCGCGCCGAACGACCCGCCCGACGCCGTCTACATCGCCCGCGTTTGATCCACTCAGAACGCCGGGGGGTTGCCCGCGGGCAGGCCGATGTCGAACGCGTTGAGGGTGTACGACACGAGGACGTAGTAGCCGCAGAGCGTCACGAGCTCGACCATGCCGCGGTCGCCGAGCAGCGCTTGGGCTTCGGCGTACGCGGCGGCGTCGATGTGGCCGTCTTCCCCGAGCTGTCGCGCCACCGCGTAGACGATGCGCTCGTCGTCATGCTCGAACGTCGGCGTCTCTCCGCGGCCGATCGCCTCGATCACCGGCTCGGTCACTCCCTGCTCACGAGCCATGGGCACGTGCGCCCACCACTCGAACTCGGCTTTCCACCGGGCCCCCACGGTGATGATCGCGAGCTCGAGGAGGCGTCGGTCGATCGAGGTCCCGAAGCGGAGGTGAGCGCCGAGGTCGGCGACGCGCCTTCCGACCTCTGGCGCGTACAGCCACGGGTTGAACGGGCCGCGCAAGCCGCCGTCCTGGTCGACGATGCCCTTCGGACGCGTGCTCGTGATTGCGTCCCAGAGGTCTTGTCCTGCCTGATCGAGGTCGTCGCGTCGAAGTGCTGGGATTCTGCTCATGGCGCGATGATCGCGAACGCGCGCACCGGGAACGTGCCGAACCCGCTCACCTTCGGCGGGACCGCGAAGAAGCGGGCTCCTCGCTCGGGCAGCTCGTCCAGCCCGGTGAGGTGCTCGACGATCGGGATGCCTGCTCCGAGCAGTCCGTGGTGGGCCGGACGGGTGAGGTCGGCGATCGAGTCGATGTTCACCGAGTCGATGCCGACGAGCGCGACTCGTCGCGCGAGCAGCGTCTCGATGAGCGCTCGGGAGAGAAACGGCGCGGATTCGCCGTAGCGATCGGTTCGCCAGTTGCGGTCCCACCCGGTGTGGAACAAGACGGCGTGACCTCGGTAGTCGCCCGACGGGAGGGCGTCGGGCTCGATGCCCCCCTGGACGCCGTCCCGATGCACGACCACCGCGGGCAGGTCGGCGATCTGCGCGAGCGCGAGACCCGCGAGATCGGGCCCGTCGGCATGGAAGTGCCAGGGGCTGTCGATGTACGTGCCGGTGTTCGCCACCATGTCGATCCGCCCGATCTGGAACGAGATGCCAGGCGCCATGCGCTGAGCGGTGTCCTCGCGGCTGATGTGGGTGGTGATCGTCGGGCCGGGCAACCCGGGATAGGTCGTCATGCCGTCGACGACCTCGTGACTGCAGTCGACGAGCGTTGCCATCCGGCGACTCTAAGGTGCAGGGCAGTGACCGACCGCGTCCCGTACCTCGCGTCGCGCCTGCAGGGCTTCGGCACCACGATCTTCGCCGAGATGTCCCAGCTCGCGGTCGAGACCGGGTCGGTGAACCTCGGCCAGGGCTTCCCCGACACGGACGGTCCTCCTGAGGTGATGCAGGCGGCGATCGACGCGATCGCCCGCGGCGAGAACCAGTACCCGCCAGGCCCCGGCATCGCCGACCTCCGCCACGCGATCGCCGAGCACCAGCGCCACTGGTACGGGCTGGAGTTCGACCCCGACACCGAAGTGCTCGTCACCGCGGGCGCGACCGAGGCGATCGCGTCAGCGCTGCTCTCGCTGTGCGAGCCCGGCGACGAGGTCATCACGCTCGAGCCGTACTACGACTCGTACTCCGCGTGCATCGCGATGGCCGGGGCGACACACCGCCTCGTGCAGCTCACGCCGCCGGGCTACTCGTTCGATCCCGACGCGCTGCGCGCCGCGGTCACGCCGCGGACACGCCTTATCCTCCTCAACTCGCCGCACAACCCGACCGGGAAGGTGCTCTCTCGAGCCGAGCTCGAGACGATCGCGGCCGTGTGCCTCGAGCATGACCTGATCGCGGTCACCGACGAGGTCTACGAGCACATCGTCTTCGACGGCGAGCACATCCCGCTCGCGACCCTGCCGGGCATGCGGGACCGGGTCGTGACGATCTCGTCCGGAGGAAAGTCGTTCTCGTGCACCGGATGGAAGATCGGTTGGGTCTGCGCGTCACCGCCGCTCGTGCGAGCAGTGCGCACGGCCAAGCAGTTCCTCACCTACGTCAGCGGCGGGCCGTTCCAGCCCGCGATCGCCGTCGGATTGCGGTTGCCGGACGAGCGCATCAACGCACTCGGAGTCGAGCTGCGGGAGAAGCGCGATCGGTTGACCGCCGGTCTCATCTCGGCGGGCTTGACCGTGTATCCCTCGGCGGGCACGTACTTCGTCACGGTGGACATCCGATCGCTCGGCGAGCGCGACGGGTACGCGTTCTGTCGAGCGTTGCCCGAGCGGTGCGGCGTGGTCGCCGTCCCGAACGTCGTCTTCTACGACGACGTCGACGCGGGATCGCCGCTGGTGCGGTTCGCCTTCTGCAAGAAGATCGAGGTCATCGACGACGCGGTCGCACGACTCCAGAAGCTCGCCAGATGAGGGGACGCGCGTGAAGGTCGCCGCCATCCAGCACGACATCGTGTGGGAGCAGCCCGAGGCCAACTTCGCCCACATCGCGCCACTCATCGCAGACGCGGCGGGGCAGGGCGCGCAGCTCGCTGTCCTTACGGAGATGTACTCGACCGGGTTCTCGATGGCCGCGGACCGCATTGCCGAGCCCGCGGGTGGTCGCAGCACCGCGTTCCTCGTCGAGCAGGCCGCGGCGAACGGCATCTGGGTCTGCGGGTCGCTCCCTGAGCTGGCGGCGGGCTCCAGCCGCCCGTCGAACTGCCTGGTGCTCGCAGGCCCAGACGGCACTCTCGTCCGCTACCGCAAGATCCACCCGTTCTCGTTCGCCGGTGAGCACGACCACTACGACGCCGGCGACAAGCACGTGACTGTCATGGTCGAGGGCGTGAGGGTGAGTTTGTTCGTCTGCTACGACCTGCGCTTCGGCGACGAGTTCTGGTCCCTCGCGGGCGACACCGACTGCTATGTCGTCGTGGCCAACTGGCCGGCGTCCCGCCGCGAGCACTGGAACACACTGGTGCGCGCTCGGGCGATCGAGAACCAGGCGTACGTCGTCGCGGTGAACCGCGTGGGATCAGGGGACGACCTCGACTACTGCGGGGACAGCGCGATCATCGGCCCCTTCGGCGAAGAGGCGGCCGTCGGCGACGACCGCGAGCGGGTGTTGGTCGCCGAGGTCGACCCGTCCGTCGTGAGTGACACCCGGACGCGATTCCCGTTCCTTGTCGATCGCCGCTGAGCGCGGCAGTGTCGACCGCCGCTGAGCGCGGCAGTGTCGACCCCCGCTGATCGCTCTCGGTAAGGTTCGGCCTTCGAGCCGAGGGGGTCATCGTGGAGTCGTTCGAGGGTCTGATCGCAGTCGTCACCGGCGGCGGCACGGGCATGGGCAGCGAGCTCGTCGTGCAGCTCGCAACGCAAGGGTGCTCCGTCGCCGCGTGCGACGTGATCCCAGACACCCTGGCCGAGACGGTCAAGCGCGCCGAGAACGAGGCCAAGCCGGGCGTCCGGGTCACCTCGCACCTCTGCGACGTCGCCGACGCGGCGCAGGTCGAGCGCTTCCGCGACGAGGTCGTGGCACAGCACGACACCGATCACATCAACCTGCTGTTCAACAACGCCGGCATCGGCGGTGGCGGCTCGTTCGTTGCGGGCAAGCGCGAAGAGTGGGACCGCGTGTTCGGGATCGACTGGAGCGGCGTCTACAACTGCTGCCGCGCCTTCGTCCCGCTGCTCGTCGCGAGCGACGACGGCTACCTCATCAACACGAGCAGCGTGAACGGGTTCTGGGCGTCGCTCGGCCCCGGCAACCCGCACACGGCCTACTCCGCCGCGAAGTTCGCGGTGAAGGGCTTCTCCGAAGCCCTCATCGAGGACTTCCGCGTGAATGCCCCGCACGTGAAGGTCGCGGTCGTGATGCCCGGCCACATCGGAACCGACATCGTCTCGAACAGCCGCCGCGTCCTGGGCGGTCCCGAGCCCGAAGACATGACCGCCGACGACCTCGCCTTGGCCCGCGTCGAGATGGGCAAGCGCGGCATGCCGACGCAGGGCATGAGCGACGACGACATCCGCGGGATGATGAAGATGCTGGGGGAGGGCTTCAAGTCAATGGCGCCAGTGTCCGCTGCCCAGGCCGCGACGGTGATCCTCGACGCGGTGAAAGCGGGCAAGTGGCGGATCCTCGTCGGGGACGACGCTCATCGGCTCGACGAGCTCGTGCGCTCCGACCCCGAGGGCATCTACGCCGAGGGGACCGCGAACCCGCTCTCGATCATGCAGCCCGGCCAGTGAGATAAAGGTCCTTGTTCAGCAGGAACCTCGGCTGCGTGCCCGCGTTCGTCGGGCGTGTGTGCAGCACCAACGGGTGGATCAGGATCACGTCGCCTGCGGTCGCGGTGAGCTCGACGACCTGAAGCGGCACGCCGTTCACCGCCTCGACCGAGTCGACGAAGCGAGCGATGCGCGCGTTCTCGTCGCCCTCACCGGGATCGGTGCCCAGCTCGCGGAGGTAGTCGTTGCTCTGCATCAGGTGCTTGCGGATCTGCGCGGCCTTCGCTCCCGGCGCGCGGTGGATGGTCAGCGAAGTGGAGAGCCACGAAGCGGTGTGACCCGGCGACGATCGTCATGCCTCCCGCTCGGGGAGCGACGTCACCGAACATCGAGTGCACCTTCAGGCCGTCGACAGGGGAGAGCGGTCCGGTGTAGTCGTGGTCGAGGTGCCAGGCCTTCCACGGCACTGACCACGGTCGCCGGGTGGGAAACAACAGGAAGTACGCGCCCCAGTCCGACGGCTGGCTCCACCGACCGACACCGACGACGTCGTCGATGGCTTGCAGGGTGCGATCGCTGCCGATGGCGTTGAACACATCGCTTCCTTTGAGTGACTGCAGGTGGGACGGCGTCTCGTTGGTCCACGACGTGGGGTCGGCGCGGAGGATTCCGTCGCGGGCGAGCGCGGCCCACACGACATCGCGCATCGCGTCGGCCTCGTCCGAGCCGAAGGCACCGCGCACGCGAACGTAACCCCGCTCGTCGAAGTGCGCGCGGTCGGTGTCCCTCAGCACGACGGCGAGGCTACGGCGATACGATCCCGCGATCGCCCGAGTTCTGCCGTCGTTCTTCCTGGCTCGTCAGTCGGTGCGCGGACCGATCGTCACCGACGTCGCCGCGAGAGTGCACGAGGCACTGTCCGCGCTCGGTCTCGGGACGCGGGTGAAGCCGGGTGACCGGGTCGCAGTCACCGCAGGAAGCCGAGGCATCGCCAACATCGCCGTCGCCGTGGCGGCGACGGTCGAGCACATGCGCACATTGGGTGCCGAGCCCTTCATCGTCCCGGCGATGGGGAGCCACGGCGGCGGGACGCCCGAAGGACAGACCGAGCTGCTCGCGTCGTTCGGCATCACACCCGAGTCGTGCGGCTGCCCGATCGATGCCCGCATGGACGTCGTGACCCTCGCCGAGTCGAAGCTCGGGTTCCCGATCCTCTACAGCCGAGCGGCGAGCGAGGCCGATCACGTCGTCGTCGTCAACCGGGTCAAGACGCACACGATGTTCACGGGGCCGGTGGAGAGCGGGCTGGCGAAGATGGCCACGATCGGCCTCGGCAAGCTGGAGGGTGCCGCGCTGTACCACCGCGCGATGTTCGAGCTCGGGTGGATGGACGTCATCGACGATGTGATGCCCGTCGTCATCGAGAAGGGGAACATCCTCGCGGGGCTCGCGCTCATCGAGCGCGGCGACGAGCAGACGGCGCGGGTCGAGGCGATCTCTGCCGAATCGATGCGTGATGTGGAGCCCGAGCTGCTCGCAGACTCGAACCGGTGGATGGCGACGCTGCCGTTCACCGACGTCGATCTCCTCCTGATCGACCAGATCGGGAAGAACATCAGCGGCACCGGTCTCGACCCGACGGTCGTCGGCCGGAAGGATGCGCTGCACGTCGCCGACCCGGCTCGCGACCTGCGTGTGCGGTACATCGCCGCCCGCAACCTGACCGAGGAGACGCACGGCAACGCGGTCGGTGTCGGGTTCGCGGAGTTCTGCCGCAGCCGCATCCTGCGTGAGATGGACGTCGCGGTCACCCGGCTCAACGCGCTGACCGCGGGCGACGTCCCGGCGGCGATGCTCCCGGTCGACTACGAGACCGACGGCGAGATCATCGACGCCGTCCTGCCGCTCATCGGTCTGCGCTCGCCGGCGCAGGGGCGCGTGCTCTGGATCCGCAGCACGCTCGACCTCGATGTCGTTGCGTGTTCGGAGGCGCTGCTCGAAGAAGCCGAGCTGCGCGACGACATCGACGTGCTCAGCGGCCTGATGGCGATGCCGATCGACGGCGCCGGCAACCTTCCCGATCTCCTCCCCGTCACGGGCTGGTAGGCCGGGCGTCACCGACCCCTTGCAGAAGCGGCGCGGCGCGGAGTAGAAATACCTGACTAATCCGATCAACTTTATGGAGATTACACCCATGGACCGCCGCCGACCGCTCCTCTTGCTGCCGCTGTTGCTCGTGTTCGCCCTGCTCACGGCCGCGTGTGGGGACGACGGGGGCTCAGCGGGCGCAGCCGAGGGCGGCGGCGACAGTGGGGGCGAAGCCACCACGCTCCGCCTCGGGTACTTCGCCAACATCACCCACGCGACGCCTCTCGTCGGCGTGGGGAACGGCACGTTCGCCGAGACGCTCGGCTCGGACGTGGAGCTGGAGACGTCGATCTTCGGTGCCGGCACCGAGGAGATCGAGGCCTTGTTCGCCGGTGCGATCGACGCCGGGTACATCGGCCCGAACCCCGCCGTCAACGGCTATGTGAAGTCGAACGGCGAGGCGTTGCGCATCGTCGCCGGCGCGACGTCAGGTGGCGCGGCGCTGGTCGTGAAGCCGGACATCGAGGGTCCCGAAGATCTGAAGGGCAAGGTGCTCGCGACGCCCTCGCTCGGCAACACGCAGGACGTCGCGCTGCGCGCGTATCTGAAGGACAACGGCCTCAGCGTGGACACGACCGGCGGCGGCGACGTGTCGATCCATCCGCAGGAGAACTCCCAGACCCTCGAGGCGTTCAAGGCCGACACCGTGCAGGGCGCCTGGGTGCCCGAACCCTGGGCGACGCGCCTCGTCGTCGAGGGTGGCGGCAAGGTGCTCGTCGACGAGCGCGACCTCTGGCCCGACGGCAAGTTCGCCACCACTGAGCTCATCGTGAGCAAGAAGTTCCTCGACGAACATCCCGACGTCGTGAAGACGCTCATCGAGGCGCAGATCGCCACCGAGGCGTTCATCTCGGCGAACCCCGACGAGGCCGAGCAGATCGCGAACGAGCAGATCGAGTCGATCACGGGGAACAAGATCGCGGACGGTGTGCTCGGCCCGGCATTCGGGAACCTCACATTCACGAACGATCCCGTTGCGTCGTCCGTGCAGCAGTCGGCAGCCGACGCGTACGACGTCGGGCTGCTCGAAGAGGTCCCTGACCTCACGGGCCTCTTCGACCTCGCGATCCTGAACGAGGTGCTGAAGGCCAACGGCGAGGAGCCCGTCTCCGCCCTCTGACCGTGTCGGCGGGGATACAGGGGTACGGTCGGGCTCGATGTCTCCGGTCGAGCCCCGCATCACGGTGCGGCCGAACGGGCCGTACGCGGTCGTCGGCGACGTGCCCGTCGTCGCCAAGGCCCAGGTCGAGACCGAGCTCGGGGAGCCGATCGCATGGGAAGTCGGGCCCGAGATCGGTCACAAGGAGCGCTACGCGCTCTGCCGGTGCGGGCAGTCGGCGCGCAAGCCGTTCTGCGATGGCTCGCATCTGCGGGTCGGCTTCGAAGCCGATGATGCTCGGCGGGAGCGCCAGCCGACCGAGTATCCGGGCACGGGGGTGACGCTCTTCGACGACCGCAACGTCTGTGTGCACGCGGGGTTCTGCGGGACGACGATCACGAACGTCTGGAAGATGGTTCGCAAGACCGACGACACGACCGTTCGCTCGATGCTGGTCGCGATGGTCGAGCGGTGCCCCTCGGGTGCGATCAGCTATTCGATCGACGGCGGCTCGACCGACAACGAACCTCGGCTCCTTGCCGAGATCGGCGTGATGGTGAACGGCCCGCTGTGGGTGACCGGCGGCATCCCGGTGGACGTCGGTGAGGAGGGCGAGCTGCAACGCCGCAACCGGGTTGCCCTCTGTCGATGCGGCGCCTCCGACCGCAAGCCCCTGTGCGACGGGAGCCACAAATCGGTCGGTTTCGTGGACGATCCTCGCGATCGGGAGTAAGTTCAACTACAGAACTCGCCCCGAACGGAGGTTCCGCGTGAGCGACGACTGGCACCAGACCGCGTGCATCCTCTGCAGCGTCAACTGCGGCATCGAGGTGCAGCCTCGACGGCCGGCGCATTCGACGCGGGTGCGCGGCGACAAGGCCCACCCGGCCTCGCAGGGCTACACGTGCGAGAAGGCGCTGCGGCTCGACCACTACCAGAACGGCCGGCACCGCCTGACGACGCCGCTGCGGCGGCGCGCCGACGGCACGTTCGAGGAGATCGACTGGGACACCGCGATCGCCGAGGTCGCGCGAACGGCTCGGCGACGATCCGCGACGCCCACGGCGGCGAGTCGATCTTCTACTACGGCGGCGGCGGGCAGGGGAACCACCTCGGCGGCGCCTACGGCGCGCGCGACACGCAGCGCGCTCGGCTCGATCTACACGCTCGAACGCGCTCGCGCAGGAGAAGACGGGCGAGTTCTGGGTCGACGGTCAGCTCTTCGGGCGGCCCGCGCTGCCACACGACCGGCGACTACGAGCACGCCGAGGTCGCCGTGTTCGTCGGCAAGAACCCGTGGCAGTCGCACGGGTTCCCGCGGGCGCGCACCGTGCTGAAGGCGATCGTCAACGATCCCGAGCGGGCGCTCATCGTGATCGACCCGCGCCGCACCGAGACGGCGGAGCTGGCCGACTATCCATCTGCAGGTGCGTCCGGGCACCGACGCGTTGCTGCCTCGCGCGCGCTGCTCGCGTCCTGGTCGAGGAGGTCCTGCTCGACCACGGCTTCGCTGGCCGACGCACGCGCAACGGCTGACGAGCTGCGCGCCCATCTCGCGACGGTGCCGATCGCGGACTCGTGCGCGACGCGCCGGTGTGAGCCGAGGAGGACGTGCGGGCGGTCGCGCGCCGCATCGCCCGCGCCGCGAGCGTCGTCGATCTACGAGGACCTCGGCATCCAGCAGGCGCCGCACAGCACGCTCAACTCCTACCTCGAGAAGCTCGCTCTACCTGCTCACCGGCAACTTCGCGAAGCCGGGCGGGATGAACATCCACACGCGCATGGCGGGCCTCGGCGGTGGCGGCAAGGGCGGCGGCGACGGCGCAGCCCGGTCGGCGGTCACCGCATCATCACCGGGCTCATCCCGTGCAACGTCGATCCCCGACGAGATCCTCACCGACCATCCCGAGCGCTTCCGGGCGATGATCGTCGAGAGCGACGAACCCGGTCCACTCGCTCGCCGACAGCCAGCGCATGCGCGAGGCGCTTCGACGCGCTCGAGCTGCGTCGTGGTGATCGACGTCGCCCTGACCGAGACCGCGCGCCGCGCGGACTACGTCCTGCCGGCCTCGTCCCAGTACGAGAAGTGGGAGGCGACGTTCTTCACGCTCGAGTTCCCGGAGAACGTCTTCCAGCTGCGCGCGCCGATCCTCGAGCCGCTGCCCGGCACGCTGCCGGAGCCCGAGATCCACGCCGGCTCGTGCGCGCGCTCGGCGCGTTCACCGACGACGACGTCGCCGGCCTGCACGCTGCGGCGCGCAATGGGGCGCGGCGCGTACGCGGACGCCTTTCTCGACGCCATGGTCGAGCAGCCGCACCTCGCGCCGGCTCGCGCCGGTCGTGCTCTACGAGACGCTCGGCCCGACGCTCGGCGAGGGCCGAGAAGGCGCGGCTGCGGTGTGGGGCCTCGCGCAGACGTGCTTCATGACCTATCCCGAGTCGGTGCGACGAGCGGGCTCGATGGCCAGCCGGCGACGCGCTGTTCGACGCGATCCTCGCGAACCGCGTCGGGCGTCGTCTTCACAGTCGACGAGTACGACGAGACCTGGAAGCGGCTCGATACACGCCGACGGCAAGATCAACCTCGTGATCCCCGAGCTGCTCGAGGAGCTCTCGTCGCTCGCCGACGAGGTGCCTCGCCGACGCCGAGTTCCCGTTCGTGCTCTCGGCCGGCGAGCGGCGCATCGTCGACGGCCAACACGATCTTCCGCGACCCCGCCTGGCGGAAGAAGGACGGCGGCAGCGCGCTGCGCATCAACCCCGACGACGCCGCGACCGTCGGCGTGGAGGAGCGGTGGGCGCGTGCGCGTCATGACCCGGCGCGGTATCGATCGAAGCGCCGGTCGAGGTCACCGATGCATGCAGCCCGGCCACGTGAGCCTGCCGAACGGCCTCGGGCTCACCTCGCCCGACAGACGGCCGATCGCACGGCGTGGCGCCGAACGAGCTCACGTCGCGGCACGACCGCGACTGGCTCGCTGGCACTCCGTGGCACAAGCACGTGCGGGCTCGGGTCGAGGCGGTGGCCTGACGGTGCGCCGCACGCGCTTCGACGAGTGGCCGTGCCCGATCGCTCGGACCACCGACCTCATCGGCGACTGGTGGACGCCGCTCGTGCTGCGCGACGCGTTCGCCGGCGTGCAAACGCTTCGACGACTTCATCGCGGACCTCGGCATCCCGCGCGCGGTGCTCGCGGCGCGGCTCGATCGACTGGTCGACGAAGGGATGCTCGACCGCGTGGCGTACGAGGAGCATCCGCCACGCTACGAGTACCGCCTCACCGACAAGGGCCGCGCGTTCTGGGATGTCCTCGCGGCGATGTGGCGATGGGGCGAGGACTGGCTCTGGCCTGACGGCGAGCTGCCCCCCGTCCGCCTCGTCGACCGTGAGACCGGCGACGAGATCCATCCCGTCGTCGTCGACGAGTCCACCGGCGAGCGCCTCGACATCCGCCGCACCAAGATCCGCCGCCGCTGACGGCTCGATTTCTTGGTGTTTCTCACTCGATACGGCACGCCAGCACCAAGAGAATCGGCGAAGCGTTACTTGCCGTTGGCGGAGAAGTGCTGGAAGTCCTTCAGCGAGCTCCAGCTGCCGCCCCACTTCCAGCCGATCGACGTGAACGCCTTCACCACGACGTCATTCGGCTCGATCATCCCCGGACGAACGCTGCCGCGGCGAGATAGGACGACGCCAGCTCGGGGATCACGATGTCGCCCTTCACGTACGGGTTCTGGAACGGGTTGATGTCGATCGCCAAGCCGAACGCGTGCTGCGACCACGTCTGCGTCGACGTCACGACCGGACGGCACGCGAACGCGACCGTGTCGTTGCCATCGCCCGTGGGCGCGGCGTTCGCCAGTGCGGGATCGGGGATTCGCATCTCCTCGATGGGAAAGCGAGCCGCGTGCAGCTTGCGGAACACCTCGACGATCGGTGCGGCCGCGACTTCGTGGATCAGCAGCTCACCGGTGTGGAACTTCCGGTCGAACCCGAAGAACGACACCTTCACGTAGCGGAGGTCCTCGAGCGCGACCGGGCACGCCCGCGTGTACGTGGATCGAGCGACCACCTCCGCGGGCACCATCTCGATCGACGACTCGAACGTGTCGGACGCCGGAGGCGGCAGGTAGTCGATCGACACGAGCTGGCGGTCGACCAGCTCGGGCGGGGTCGGCTGGATCTCACCGAGCCCGTCCGGCCGAAGCGGGAGCGGCCGCGTGCCCAACCAGTCCGGGCGGGGGTGCACGCAACCGGCGAGAAGCAGCGCCGCGAGCGCAGCCCCCGCGAGCTTGAGCCGGCGAGCCACCTGGGAAGCGTACGGGCGCGCGTGTGGGGGGGGGGGGGGGGGGCTTCCCGGGCGCGCCCGCCTGTGTTTATACTGACCAATCAGTCAGTCTCGACTGATGAGTCAGTCAGGCGACAGGGGTTGGTTCCCATGGCACTCCTCGCTGATGCCGCGAGGGTTTCGGAGTCACAGCTTTCGGAGATGTCGCTCGATGACCTGATCGAGCGGGAAGAGCGGGTCTTCATCGCCCGTCAACCGGCGTCCGCCGCCCGCACCGCGCGAGCGAAAGGGGTGCTCGCGGGTGGGGCGACTTCGAGCTGGATGATCAGCAGGCCAGGCACGGTGTGGGTCAGCCACGGCCACGGCTCCAGGATCTGGGACGTCGACGGCACGGAGTACGTCGACCTGCATGGCGGCTACGGCGTGATGCTCGTCGGCCACGCCCATCCGGCGATCGTCGGAGGCGGTGCAGCGGCGGATCGCGCTCGGGTCGCACTTCGCGCAGCCGACCGACGACGCGGTCGTCGTCGCCGAGAACCTCGCGCAACGGTTCGGCCTTCCCCTCTGGCGCTTCGGGAACAGCGGCACTGAGGCAACGATGGACGCGATCCATCTCATGCGCGCGATCACGGGCCGCGATCGCATCGTGAAGATCGAAGGCAGCTACCACGGTCATCACGACGCGGTGATGGTGTCGATGTTCCACGGCTTCGACGAGGTCGGTCCGTACGAGCGACCCGCGAGCGTCGCCGCGGGCAGCGGCATCCCCCAGGCGATGATTGACCTCGCCACTGTCGTTCCCTTCAACGACCTCGCGGTGCTCGAGCGGGTCCTCACCGAGCTCGACGGTCAGATCGCAGGCGTGATCATCGAGCCGATGATGATGAACGCGGGGATCATCCCGCCGCTGCCCGGCTACTTGGAGGGGGTCCGCGCGCTGACCCGCAAGCACGGCGTCCTCCTCGCGTTCGACGAGGTGAAGACCGGCCTGACCACGGGTCCCGCCGGCGTCACCGGTATCTCCGGGGTCACCCCGGACATCGTCTGCCTCGCGAAGGCGCTCGCGGGTGGCCTGCCCTGCGGTGCGATCGGTGGCACCGAAGCGGTCATGTCGGCGATCGCAGACGGCCGCTACGACCAGGTCGGCACGTTCAACGGAAACCCGCTCACGATGGCTGCGGCTCGCGCCACGCTCACCGAGGTGCTCACCCCAACGGCGTACGCGCGCATCGACGAGCTGGGCGCGCAGATGATGCAAGGAGCCCTCACCGCGTGCGCCGAGAACGGCGTGTCCGCGTACGGGCATCGGTTCGGGGCGAAGGGGTGTCTCGTGTTCCACCCGACCCCGGTGCGCCACTACCGCGAGTTCCTTGCTGTCGACACCGAGCTCTCCCACTGCCACTGGCTCTTCCAGCACAACGGCGGCGTCTTCCTTCCGCCCTGGGGCAAGAGCGAGCAGTGGACCCTGTCGGTGCAGCACACCGACAGCGACGCTCGGCGCTTCGTCGCCAACGTCGAGCGCTTCGCCGAGGCGGTGTCCGCGCTCGACGATCGGCATTCGGCCCGCGCGCACCCCTCCTACGCCTGAGAGGCTGGAGCCGTGGGATCGTTGCGAGACGAGGTGCGGTTGCGGCTCGGCGTTCCCCTGCTCCGCGCGACCACACTTCCGGTGCGCTGGTACGGCGACACCGATCATCACCACACCGAGGTCGACGCGGTGTTCCGGCACGGGTGGTCGTGTGTCGGCACCACCGACTCGGTTGCCGCACCGGGCTCGTTCACCACCGCTCTCGTCGGCGGCGAGATCCCTGTGCTCGTGACGAGGGACGCGAAGGGCACGTTGCACGGCTTCCTCAACGTGTGCCGCCATCGGGGCTCGCCGGTCGCGGAGGGCACGGGTCAGGTGCGAGTGCTGCAGTGCCCGTACCACGCGTGGATCTATCAGCTCGACGGACGCCTCTCGAAGGCACGTGGGATGACCGGCGCCCCAGGCTTCGACCTCGCCGACTCCTCGCTCTTCCCCGTGCAGGTCGCCACGTGGTCGCGCTTCCTGTTCGTCAACCCAGACCTCGAAGCGCCGCCGCTCGACCTCGGGCCCCTCGCCGACGCGATCGATCCGTGCGCCGTCGAGACGATGGAGCCCGGCCTCACCGAGCACGTCGTGCGCTCGTTCAACTGGAAGCTGCTCGTCGAGAACTACTCCGAGAACTTCCACACGCCGTTCATCCATCCGCAGCTCGGGGGCACGGGCTGGGACTATCCGATCGAAGTGGAGGGCATGGTCGTGCTCGCGGCCGACCGCATCAAGCCCGGATGGGAGGAAGTCGCGGCATCGCACGCGGACGAGCCCTTCATGTCCGGCCTCTACTTCACCATCTTCCCAAACCTGATGGTGAGCGTCTTCCCGAGCTACTTCCACGCGCTGATCGTCACGCCGCTCGGCCCGCGCACGTCACGCGTCGACTACCACCGCTACTGGACGTCCGAGGTCGGTGACGCCCGCCGCAAGGCCGATCACGAAGCCGCGCTCGCGGTCGGCGAGCAGGACCTCGACATCTGCGAGCGGGTCCAGCGCAGCTACGACGGCGGCCTCGACCCGCGGGGGAGGCTGTCGCCCGAGCACGAGAAGGGCGTGGCTCACGTGCACCAGCTCCTGCTACGCGCGCTCGCCGACTCCCTTTGGTAGGTCGTCCACGAGCAGGGCCATGGCCGCATTGCGGCCGTTGAGCGCGATGACCGAGCCGGCGGGATGGGTCGCGGCGCCGCAGAAGTAGAAGCCGGGGATCGGCGTGCGCGCCGTGAGGCGGTGCTCCCACATCTGGTCGGGCATCGTCTCGCCCTGGAAGATGTGCCCGCCGGTGAGCCCGACGCGCGCCTCGATGTCCGGGGCGGCCGAGCACCTCGCAGTGCTCGATGCAGTCCTCGATGTCGGGCGCGAACGTCGCCGATCAGGTCGACGAACTGCCGCGCGACGCCGTCGCGCGTGTCGTCCCACGTCGAGCCGTCGGCAGCGTGTACGGCGCGTACTGCCCGAACACGCTCATCAGGTGCCGGCCCTTCGGGCGCGGGCGTCGGGTCGTAGCCGGTCTGGAAGTACACCTCGCCGTAGCCGACGTTGGCGCGGCCGGCCGGCAGTCCTCGAACGCCTGCTTGCGCGGCGTCGAGCCCGTGGGTCACCGAGATCATCGACGTGATACGGCCACGTCGCGCCGTCGGCGGCCGGGAACGGTCGGCAGGCGGGTGAGCGCGGCGTTGAACTTCACGACCGGGCTGCGGACCTGCCACGTCCTCGAGGCGGCGACCGGTACGCGGCCGGCACCGCGTCCCGGAGCGCCGAGCATCGTCAGCGCCCGCTTCGGGTCGGCGTTGCAGACGACGGTGCGACGCTCGGATCAGCTCGCCGCCCTCCAGGCGGACGCCCTCGCCCGGGACGATCTCGGCCACCTCGACGCCGCAGGCCAGCACCGCGCCGGCCTCCACCGCGGCCTCGGCGATGGCGAAGCTGATCACCCCCATCCCGCCCTTGACGTAGCCCCACACCGGGCCCTGCCCGCCGAGGTCGCCCTGGTAGTGCATCAGCTTGACCGACGCCGTGCCCCAGTCGCGCGGGCCGGCGTACGCGCCGATCACGCCCTGGCCGTACAGCGCGTCCTTCAGGCGCTGATCGTCGATGTAGTGGTCGAGCACCTCGGCGATCGACGCGTCGAACAGGATGTCGATCATCCACTGGTCGTGGCCGAGCATCGCCTCGAGCTCGTCGCGCGTGGGCGACTCGCCGATCCAGGCTGTCGCGGCCGCGGGTGCGCAGGCGCTGGCGCATCTCGTCGAAGACCTGCTCGTAGGCCCAGTAGCCCTCGATGTCGTGCGCGCGAGAGGCCGAGCGCGTCGAGGCTCGCCTGCGTCTTCGCGTCGTCGTTCCACTGCGCGAACGACGTCGCCGTCGGGGAACGGCGCCCAGAGGTTCGGATCGGCCACGAAGACCTCGAGCCCGCGGCGGCGCGAGGTCGAGCTCGTCGATCACGACCTGGTCGAGCAGGCCGACGACGTACGCGCACGGGCTGACGACGTAGCGGCTGTCGGGGAACGGTCGCTCGAGCGTGCACGCGCCGCCGAGCCGCTCGCGCCGCTCGAGCACCAGCACGCGCTTGCCGGCCTCGGGCGAGGTAGGCCGCGCACGTGAGTCCGTTGTGGCCGCCGCCGACGACCACTGCGTCCCACTCCCGTGCGGCGAGCGCACTGATCGGTTCCGGCAACCCGATCTCGCCGAGCTGTTCGGCGATCGTGGCCATGTCACCTCCGGCGGATCCTGAACCGTCGTTCAGCCTACCGGGCTCGCGTAGGGTGACCAATGTGGATGGAGCCCACGACATGGGTGGGATGCACGGGTTCGGGTCGGTCGCTGCCCTCCTCGAGGACGACGAACCGGTGTTCCGCGAGCGGTGGGAGGGTCGCACGTTCGCCCTCATGATGAACACCGCCGGGCTCCGGGCCGGAGGGGTGCGCCCGAACATCGAGGCGATGCCGCCGGCGGCGTACCTCGCGGCGAGCTACTTCGAGCGTTGGGCGTTCTCGCTCGAGCGAGGTCTCGTCGCGGCGGGCACTCTCGCGGTCGCCGACATCGACGACCGCATCGAACGGCCCGTCGAGGTCGCGCCCACCGCCAACCCTGATCGTGCCGCGGGGCTCGTGCGCGCGCTGACCTCCCCACGCGACGACCCCGTCGCGAGCGTCAGCCCGCGGTTCGCGAGCGGTCAGCGCGTGACCGTCCGGAGGATGGCTCCCGCGCACCATCACCGGTGCCCGCGCTATGTCCGCGGCGTCACCGGCACGGTCGTCGCCATGCACGGCGGGTGGCCGCTGCCGCACACCATGGGCGAGGGTGAGCCCGAGGCGCTCTACACCGTTGCCTTCGCAATGCACGATCTCTGGGGCGCCGATGCCGAACCGGGCACGCTGTACATCGACCTGTGGGAGACCTACCTCGAATGAGCGACGAGCACGGCGACCACGATCACGACCATGGGCACCACCCCGCGCCGCTCACGGACGTCGAGAACCGCGTCGCCGCCATCGAGTCGCTCCTCGTCGAACGCGGTCTCGTCACCAGTGACGCGATCGATGCGGTCGTCGAGGCCTACGAGCACGACCTCGGGCCGATGAACGGTGCCAAGGTCGTCGCCCGCGCCTGGGTCGACCCCGCGTACCGCGAGCGCCTGCTCGACGACGCGACAGCGGCGATCGCAGAGCTCGGCTTCGGCGGCGCCGAGGGTGAGCACATCGTCGCCCTCGAGAACACGCCCACCGTCCACAACGTCGTCGTTTGCACGCTGTGCTCGTGCTACCCGTGGCCCGTGCTGGGCCTCCCGCCGCGCTGGTACAAGAGCCCCGAGTATCGGTCGCGAGTCGTGCGCGAACCCCGTGCGGTCCTGGCAGAGTTCGGGACGACTCTCGACGACGACGTCGAGCTGCGGGTGTGGGATTCGAGCGCCGAGATCCGCTACCTCGTCCTGCCGCTCGTGCCCGACGCCGTCGACGGCCGGTCGGAGGACGAGCTCGCCGACTCTCGTCACGCGAGACCACATGATCGGCGTGGTCCGGTGACCAAGGGCGACCTCCCGAGCGAGGTGCCGCGCAAGAACGGTGAGCTCGTGTTCGGGGCACCCTGGGAGAGCCGGGCGTTCGGGATGGTGGCCGCCTACCTCGACAGCACCGGCCAGGCGTGGGAGCACTTCCGCCCGCATCTCATCGCGGCAATCGCCGCCCATCCGGATGACATGCCCTACTACGAGGCGTGGGTGCACGCGCTCGAGGACATGCTTGCGGCCGACGGGGTCACGGCCGCCTGATGCCGCGGCCGAAGGGGGAGGCTCGGCGCGAGGAGATCCTCGGGGCCACGTGTGAGGTGCTGCGCGAGCGGGGTTTCGCCAACACCCGCATGAGCGACGTCGCCCACCGGCTGGGCATCTCGCCGCCGCTCGTCGTGTACCACTTCGGGTCCAAGGACGCGCTGCTCGCCGAGGCGTTCGCGTTCGCCTCACGAAACGAGCTCGACGACCTCGACGCGATCGCGGACTCACCCTCGTCGCCCGTCGATCGCATCGACGCGCTCCTCGTCGCCGGCGTCGGACCGAGCACACGCGCGTCGTGGGCGATGTGGATCGACTCGTGGGGGGAGGCGCTGCGCTCGCCCGTGCTGCGGCGTACGTGGCGTCAGCTGGACGACCGCTGGCGTGCCGTCCTCGAAGCCGTCGTCCAGGAGGGCATGGACAGCGGTGTGTTCAGTGAAGGCGACGCAGCCGAGATGGCCGCGGTGATCGCTGCGTTGATCGACGGCCTCGGCGTGCAGGTCGCGCTGACCTCGAGCCGGCGTGCGGCGTCGCTCGGACAGGCGCGCCGCGCCACCGCGTCGCTGCTCGGCGTCAGCGCGGTACCGCTCCGCCCCTGATCGGCTCGCAGCGGTAGCCGCGCGCCACCATCGTGACGAAGCGGTAGACGTCGCTCTCCTGCTCCGCAAGCACGCCCGGCACGAACGAGGGATGCGAAAGTCCCCGCTGCACCGACTCGACCGCGGCCCAGTCCTGGCGGTTCGTGAGGTCCCAGAAGTCGACGGCGTAGGTGGGTCGAAGTCGGGACGCTCGCGGCCTCGGGCGCGAAGAGCCACTGGCACTCGACCGTCGTGCGCGCCGGCGGACACCGGCTCGATCCGATGGGTCATCACGTAGTCGGGGTGCAGGCTGACCAGCAGGTTCGGGAACACCTTGAGGTAGAGCACCTGGCGCCGCTGCTCGGCGGTCGAGCCCGCGGCAGCGCCACTCCGCCCGACTCGCCGTTGAGCGACATCGTCGACGCGCAGTCGGCGCAGGTCCATCGTGCCGCCGACCCACGCGCCGGGCCCTCGTCGAGTTGTCGCCCGACGTCGGGCGGGCGACACCCGCGCAGCTCGGGGTGGATGAGCGGGCAGTGGTAGCACTCGTGGTAGTTCTCGACCGCGATCTTCCAGTTCGCCGGCGAGCTCGTAGTGATGGGTGGCGGCGACGACCAGGCGCTCGCACTCCCAGTTCGCGAGCTGCGCCGGCGAGAGACGCCGAGGTGCTCGTCGAAGGGCCGGCGGCGTCGCCGGACACGTTCACGAACAGCCAGCCGCCCCACTCGGCGTGACCGGACCGGCAGCAGCGCGACCGCTCGACGGATCGAAGTTCGTCCGCCGTCGAACCGTGGCGCGAGGCGCAGGCGGCCGTCGAGCTCGTAGCTCCACGCGTGGTACGGGCACTGCACGACAGCCTTGTCGACGACACTCGTGTTGACGACTGTCGCCCCGCGCACGGGAGCAGCTCGTGGCCGCGGTGGCGGCAGACGTTGGCGAAGGCGTGGAGCACGCCGTCGCGGTCACGCGTGAGCAGCACGCCCGGCGCCGCCGGCCGACAGTGCGCGCTGGTCTGCCGGGCTCGGGCAGGTCCGTGACGCGGCCGCGCACACCCATCCACCCTCGAAGAAGTGCCTCGCGCTCCCACGCGAGCACGGCCTCGTCGACGTAGGCCTCCCGCGGCAGCATGTGGCTGTGGCCGAACGGCGCGAGCACGCGGTCGAGCGCCGCCGGGTCGATGGGGGCGGGCCGCCGCGTCGTCATCGCTTGATTCTCCACCGCGCGGCCCGCTGATCGGCGAGTGCGGCCCGCGCGGCCTGCCAGCCGGGGATGCCGGTGACGCCGCCACCGCCGTGCGTGGCCGAGTGCGCCTGGTAGAGGCCGGCGATCGGGGGGCGGAAGTCGGCGTACCCCGGCGCCGGGCGGTTGTGGAACAGCTGGTCGACGCTGAGCTCGCCGTGGAAGATGTTGCCGCCGATGAGGCCGTAGGTGTGCTCCATCTCGTACGGCCCGATCACCTGGCGGTGGATGATCGACGTCGGAAGTTGGGCGCCAGCTCGTCGTAGCCGTCGATCACCCGATCGGCGTACGCCTCGAGCTCGTCGCGGGTGCGGCTCGTCGCTCCACGTCTGCGGCACCCACTGCGTGAAGAGGCTCATCACGTGCGTGCCCGGCGGGACAGATCGTGCGATCACGTCGAGGGGATGCAGCCGTCGCTGAACGGGCGGGTCGCTGGCGCGCCGCTCACCGCCTGCTTGGAACGCGTGCTCGAGGTAGTCGAGCGATGGGCCAGCTCGATCGCGCCGGTGTGGTGCGGCTGCTGGTGTGAGCCGGGATCGCGACGAGAAGTCGGGCAGCTCGCGACAGCGCGAGGTTCACCTTCACGGTGCCGCTGCGGTCTTGCCAGTTGCGGATGCGGCGCACGAAGTCGTCGGGCAGCTCGCTGGCGTCGAGGTGGCGGAGGAAGCGGATCTGCGGGTGGATCGCAGTGACGACCAGGTCGGTGTCGATCTCGTCGCCGTCGGCGAGGGCCACGCCGTACGACCCGCCGTTGCGCACGAGCACCCGCTCGACCGGGGCGCTCGTGCGCACCGTCGCGCCGAAGCGACTCGGCGCGCGGCGGATCGCGTCGCTCACCGCGCCCATGCCGCCGTGCGGGTAGCCCCACGCCTCGAGGTCGGCCCGGCGCCGACGTCACCGATCGAGTGGTGGAGCATCACGTATGCCGTGCCCGGTTCCTCGGGCCCGGCCCACGTGCCGATGATGCCGTTGACCGCCATCATCGCCTGCACCGCGTCGCGTCTCGAACCACTCGCGCAGCAGGTCGCGCGATCGACATCGTGAACAGCCGCGTCGACGTCGGCCGCGGTGCGCACGTCGAGACCCTGCAGCCGCCACGCCAGTCCGCAGCTGGTCGACGAGGTCGCGCGGCCGCTTCGAGCCGAGCTTCGGCGGCACCGCGGTGAGCAGCGGTCCGAGCACCTCGGCGATGCCCTCGAGCCAGGCGTCGTACTCGAGCAGCGCTTCGGCGTCGCGCTTGGAGAACTTGGCGACCGACTCGAAGCGGTCCGCAGGGTCCTCGCTCATGTGCACGGCGCCGCCCGTCGGGCAGCGGCGAGTACGACGGGCCCATCGGGTACACCTTGTAGCCGTGCCGCTCGAGGTCGAGGCCCGTCGATGATCGCGTCGCGGCATCAGGCTCATGACGTATGACAGCGCGGTGACCTTGAAGTCGGGCCCCCACGGCTGCTCGGTGATGGCTGCGCCACCGATGACCGTCGCGGGCTTCGAGCACGATCGGGCGCAGCCCGGCCTTGGCGAGGAAGCCGGCGGCGACGAGGCCGTTGTGCCCGCCGCCGATCACGATCGCATCGGCGAGCTCTGCCATGGGCAGAGCGTAGTCCTGACTCGTCGTTCAGCTTTCGCTCCCGCCGCCCGACAGGTCTGTTCCGGCCCCTAGGCTCGCTCGATCATGGCCGCGCCGTTCTCCCGTCGCACGCTCCTCGGTGCCGCAGCCGCCGTCGTGGTGATCGCTGCGTGCGGCAGCGACGACTCGAGTGCCAACGTCGACACCGAGGTGGCTACGCAGATCGCCACCCCGGACAAACCCGTCACGCTGCCGATCTACGACGACAACCCGGCGATCGCCGACGGCCTCAGCCCCGAGAGCGGCACGCTCAACATCGCGAACTACGCCGACTTCGTCTCGCCCGAGCTCGTCGATGCATTCAAGGAGAAGTACGGCGTCGACGTCTCCATCTCCACCTACGAAAACGGCCCCGAGCTTCTCTCGAGGATCTCGTCGGGCGCGCTGAAGGTCGACCTGATCCTGTCGATCGGCATCGACCAGCTGCCGAAGTACGTCGGAGCGAAGCTCATCCAGCCGCTCAACAAGACCTACCTCACGAACGTCGGCAACCTGCTGCCGAGTGCCGCGAACCCGTTCTTCGACCAAGGGCTGCACTACGGAATCCCCTACACGGTGTTCACCACCGGCATCGGCTTCCGCACCGACGCGATCGACCCGGCGACGATGGACCAGCAGGGATGGGACGCACTGTGGGATCCGAAATGGAAGGGCGAGGTCGGCATCCTCAACGACTCGCGTGACGCATTCGCGATGGCGATGCTCAAGCTGGGTAAGACGAACATCAACACGCCCAGCGACGACGACCTCGCGTCGGCCGCCGCGGAGCTGCAGCGTCTCGTCGACGACTCGAACGTGAAGGTCGACATCGTCGCCTACGAGAAGCTGCCTGCCGGCGAGGCGAAGATCAACCAGGCCTGGTCGGGCGACATGGTGCTCGCCACGGGCTATCTGCCCGACGGCGTGGAGCCTTCGGTGCTCGGCTACTGGCGCCCCGCGAAGGACGTCACCGTCGTCGGCACCGACCTCGAGCGCGATCCTGAAGGACGCGGAGCATCCGGTGCTCGCGCACCTCTTCCTCGACATGCTGATGGACACCGACAACGCGCTCACGAACTTCGCGTTCACCGGCTACCAGGGCGTGGTGCAGGGGATGGAGGCCGACAAGGTGCTCGCCGCCGAGATCATCCCCGAGAACCTCACGAACACGTTGGTGACCGACGAGGACTTCGCCCAGGGCATCTTCATCCTCGCCCTGCCGCGTGAGACCGAGGCCAAGCTCGAGGACGCGTGGAGCAAGTTCAACGCCGGAGGCTGACCCGGCCGAACGAGCTCGGGTTCCTCTGGGGAGGCTTCACGCTTCCCGGTACGGCATGGCTGCTCGCCTTCTTCTTCATCCCCTTCTACGCCGTGGCCGGCGTCGCTTTCGGCACGACCGACCCGATCTTCCTCACCGCGCAGCCCGAGTGGAACCCGCTGCAGTGGGACTTCACCGCGTTCAACGACACCCTGTCTCGCGTCCTCACCGGTGATCTGCGGGCACCGTTCGAGCGCACGATCCTCTATGTCGCGTGCGCGGTCGCGCTCTGCTTCCTCATCGGGTACCCGGTCGCCTACTACCTGGCACGCCACGCGGGTCGACGGCGTGCGCTGCTGTTGGCGTTGCTCGTCCTGCCCTTCTGGGTCAGCTACCTCATGCGGATGCTCGCGTGGGTCAACCTGCTGAGTGCCGACGGTTGGGTCAACCGGTTCCTCGAGGCGTTCCCGATCTTCGGGGGTCCCCGCAACTTCCTCGACGCGAACCCCGTCACCGTCGTGCTCGGGCTCGTGTACGGGTACATCCCGTTCTTGATCCTTCCGCTCTACGCCAGTCTCGATCGCATCGATCCACGGCTGCTCGAGGCCGCGCGCGACGCCGGCGCGACCGCGCGTTCGGCGTTCTTCCGCGTCACGCTGCCGCTCAGCAAGCAGGGGTGCATCGCCGCGGCCGTCATCGTCGCGTTGCCGATGTTCGGCGACTACTACACGACCGACCTGCTCTCGCGGTCGCCGAAGACCTCGATGATCGGCAACCAGATCACCTTCTACATACAGAACTCGACGCAGAAGCAGGTGGGCGCGTCGCTGGTGCTCATCCTGTCGGCGATGCTGCTCGTGCTCATGGCGTACTACGTCTGGGTGACGGCCAGGGCGCAACGGGAGCTCGAGCGATGAGCCGGCTCCGCATGTGGATCGCGAACCCGTGGGGTCGTCCGCGGGCACTGGTCGCCATCACGTGGCTCTACGTCGTGTGGTCACTCGCACCCGTAGCGGTCGCAGTGCTGTTCTCGTTCAACTCCGGCCGCAGCCGCTCTGTCTGGCAGGGCTTCTCGCTGCGCTGGTACTGGACCGATCCCTACCTGTCGGTGCGCAATGACCCGACCCTGCACCACGCCCTCACGAACTCGTTGATCCTCGCCGCGCTCACGATCTGCGTTGCGACTCCACTCGGTGTCGCGCTCGCCGTCGGCATGGTGCGCTGGCGGTCCCGGACGGCGCGGGCCACCCGAGTCGGGATGCTGATCCCACTGGTCACGCCTGAGATCGTGATCGGGACCTCGCTCTTCCTGGTGTTCACCAACCTGTTCGACGCGATCAGCCTCGGGCGACCTGCGCAGCTGATCGGCCACGTGACGCTCTCGCTTTCCTATGTGGTGATCATCACGCGGAGCCGGTTGCTCACCATCGGCCCTGACCTCGAGCAGGCGGCCCGCGATCTGGGTGCGTCGCCATTGCAGGCCGTTCGGTTGATCTTGCTGCCACTTCTCGCGCCGGCGGTCATCGCCAGCGCCGTGATCGTCTTCGCGACCTCGATCGACGACTTCGTCGTGTCGGCATTTCTCTCGAACGGCGCCAGCTCCGAGACTGTGCCGGTCAAGCTCTACGGATCGATCCGCGGCGGCAGCACGCCGGCGCTCAACGCGCTCGCCACATGCATCCTCGTCGCGACCGTGGGCGCGCTGATCCTGGTCTTCACCGTGATGCGCGGCATGCGCCGCCGCTCGGGTGACGAAGACGCGTCGACCAGCGCGCTGCGCACCGTCGCCGACCTCGAAATCGTGTGAGCTCAGCCTTCCTCGTCGCCATCCTCCGCTTCGCTTCGGCTGGCTCCTGCTCGCTTCGCTCGACAATCCCGCGAGTCCGCCGCCCGGCGGCGCAGTGCGCCGCCGACTGGCGCTGAGCCCTGGTCGCCATCCTCCGCTTCGCTTCGGCTGGCTCCTGCTCGCTTCGCTCGACAATCCCGCCCGGCGCTCAGGCGCTGATCACCCGGACTGCTTCGGGGAGCACGCGCAGGGTCACCGTCGAGCCCTCGGGGGGAAGGCTGCGGCGGCCGTCGTTCGCCACGAGCACCTGCATGGTGTCACCGGTCGGCAGCCCCACGATCACCTGGGTCGTCGCGCCGACGTAGACGAGGCGCTCGACGCGACCCGCGAGCGCGCTGCCCGACTCTCCGTCGAGGCTGACGCGTTCCGGTCGCACGATGAGCCGCACTGGGCCGCTCACGTCAAGAGCCCCGTCGCCGGCGACGATCGTCTGCTCGCCGATGGTGCAGCGCCCGTCGCCGTGCCCGTGCGCATGGATGAGGTTCGTGACGCCGAGGAAGTCGGCCACGTACACCGACGACGGTTGCTCGTACACCTCCCGAGGCGTGCCGCACTGCTCGATGCGGCCGCTGTCCATGACCGCGAGGCGGTCGCTCATCGTGAGCGCCTCTTCCTGGTCGTGGGTGACGTAGACGAACGTGATGCCGACCTCACGTTGCAGAGCGACCAGCTCGAGCTGCAATGCCTTGCGAAGCTTCGCGTCGAGTGCGCCGAGCGGCTCGTCGAGCAACAGCACTCGTGGGCGCAGCACCAGAGCGCGAGCGAGGGCGACGCGCTGCTGCTGTCCGCCCGACAGCTGATGGGGTTTGCGCTTGTCGAAGCCCGTGAGGCGCACCGTCGCGAGCACCTCGTCGACGCGACGGCGAGCGTCGTCTTTCGAGGCGTCCCCGAACCGGAGGCCGAATGCCACGTTGTCGCGCACGGTGAGATGGGGGAACAGCGCGTAGCTCTGGAAGACGGTGTTCACGGGCCGGCGTTCGGGCGGCGATCCGCTCACGTCCGCACCGTCGATCAAGACCTGCCCCGATGTCGGTCGCTCGAAGCCTCCGATCATGCGCAGGGTCGTCGTCTTCCCGCATCCCGACGGTCCGAGCAACGAGAAGAACTCGCCCCCGCGGATGTCGAGGTCGATGTGGTCGACGGCGAGGTGGTCTCCGAATCGCTTCTCGAGGCCGACCAAGCTGATCGCGCCGCCGACTGCGGTCATCCGGTCGGAGGCTAGTTAGCCGAGCGCCGCCAGTTCGTCTCCGAACCCTCGGCAGTCGTACACGCGATTGTCGTAGGTGTTCGGGAGGCGTCCGCCCGTGGACGTGTAGGTGAGGGGCGTGCACACCTGCTCCACCGCGGCGACGACCGTCGAGGCTGGGTTGGCCCTGAGGAAGCGCTGGCCGCCGAAGCCTCCGGGGACCGGGCCGGGCGCAGTGCCGGGACGCCCTGCGCTGGGCTGCGGTAGCGAGGCCGGCCCTTGGAGCCCGACCGGAGGGGGGCCGGCGAAGCCCGTGGCGAAGCGAGGCACGATGCCGGCGCCGGCGAGGAAGAACCGCAGCTCACCCTTGTTCACGAGGTCGGCGACCTTCGCGACCGAGGTCGCAGGGTCACTGCCGAGGAAGCCACCCATCGCCATCACCGACAAGTCGTTCTGGGCGATCAGCCCCGACGCCGTCATCGCGCTCGTGGTCGCGAGCTGCCACCGCTCGCCCGACGCCTCCTCGATCAAGAACCCGGCGAGACCCTCGTCCGGGCTGAACGCCGCCGATCCGAATGTGGAGCCCGACGCGCCGATGCGCGGTCCCGCCTGCGGAAGCGTGGCGTTCAGCGCCTGGGTCGTCATCTCGCTCGTCGCCCACGCTGCGGGAGCGATGAGCAGCCCGCCGAGCATCACGAGGAGTGAGACGCCGACGAAGCGGCGGATTCGGCTGACGAACGCGGTGACGAACAGCGCGGCGATGCCGATCGACACGACCACCGTCATCGCGGTCGGCGCCCAGGCGTGGAAGTGCGGTGCCCGGTTCGTGATCAACCGTTGGGTCGCGACCGTCAACGCGACCACCGCGGCAACGGCGAACGCGACCGCAGCGTTGCGACGGATCGCCCGGGACGCTGCGACCGCGCCGATTCCCACCAGCGCGCCCACGGCGGGCGCCATCGCGGACGTGTAGTACGAGTGGAAGATGCCCTTCGCCTCGCTGAACACGATCGCGTAGAGCCAGAACCAGGTGCTCCACAGGATCACCGCGGCCAGGCGGTGCCGCCGCTTGCGGTACGTCCAGATCGTCAACCCGGTTGCGCCGACCGCGAGGGGCAACAGCCATCCGATCTGCGAACCCACTGCATCGCTCAGCAGGCGCAGCTTGCCGGGTTGGCCGCCGAACACCCCGCCGGCTCCGCCGAGACCACCGACACGACCACTCGGTCCGAGCTGACCGTCGCCGTCGACCCGGCCGAGGCCGTTGTAGCCGATCAGCAGGTTCAGCTCGGTGTTGTCCTTGCTGCCGCCGACGTAGGGGCGCATGGTCGCCGGGACCGCGTCGACGACGACGACCCACCAGAGCGACGCGGCCGCGGCCACGCCAGCAAGGACCGCGCCGCGAACGATGCGAGCTCTCCATGTCGCAGAGCCGAAGAGCACCGCGAGGCCGAACGCGGGAAACGCGATCGCGGCGGCGAGGGTCTTCGTGTTGAACGCGAGGCCGGCGAACCCCCCGGCCACGGCCAACCAGACGAGGGGCCGTGCGGCGTCGAGCGATCGCAGCACGGCCCACGCGGCAGCGACCAGGAACAGGATCATGAACGGCTCGGGGAGGTTGAGCCGGTTCACCGAAACGCTCACTGGGCTCACTGCGAGCACGAGCGCAGCGATCGTCGCCGCGACCGCGCCGAAGTGGCGCCGCACGATCGAGAAGAGGAGCGCGACCGACGCCGTGCCGGCGAGGGCGGAGGGCAGCAGGAGCGACCAGCTCGAGTACCCGAAGATCCGGACGCTCATCGCCTGGAACCAGAGCGCGACCGGCGGCTTGTCGACGGTGATGAAGCCGCCCGGGTCGAAGGCCGCGAAGAAGAAGTTGCGCCAGCTCGCGGTCATGCTGCGAACTGCCGCTGAGTAGTAGGTGTTGCCGAGGCCGTTCCGCGACAGCGCCCAGCAGTTCAAGACGAAGGCGATGCTGACCACGCCGCCGAGCGCGAGCCGCACAGGAGTGGGGGTCCCGGGCAGGCGCTCGACGGGCGTGGCCTCCTCGGTCACCGGAGGGGCGGCGACCAGGGTCATGCTCACGACGACGCGGTCATGCGGCGTGCTCGGTCACATGACGGTTGGGAGTGGGTCGAACGCGGGTGATCGCACTGGCGCGGAGGCGGCGGTGCATCCGGGCGACGCCGTGCAGGTCGTGCCACACCGTCGATGCGATGCGAACGCGGCTGTCTGTGTCCTCGATCCACGCCACGGGCACCTCGTGAAGCCGAAGGTCGAGGTGGCACGCGAGCAGCAGCAGCTCTGTGTCGAAGAACCATCCGTCGTCCTCGACGAGGGGGAGGAGGATGGCGGCCGCATCGGCGCGCAGAGCCTTGAAGCCACACTGCGCGTCGTGGAACGGAGGATGGAACGCGGCCCGCAGCACGGCCATGTAGCCGCGGCTGAGCACCTCACGCTTCGCGGAGCGAAGCACGTGCGACTGCGGGGAGAGCCTTGAGCCGATCGCGATGTCCGCGTCGTCCGAGGTCAGCGGAGCGACGAGAGCCGTCAGTGCCGACAGATCGGTCGAGAGGTCGACGTCCATGTACGCGAGGACCTCCGACGCACTCTCGGACCACACCCGGCGCAACGCGCCGCCTCGTCCCGGCGTCGCCATCGAGACGACGCGGACCTCGCGCACCTCGCCGGCGAGCCGCTCGGCGACCCCAGGGGTGCGGTCAGTGCTGCCGTTCTCGACGATCGTGATCTGCCACGAGTAGGGGAAGTGTTCGCTGAGGTGCTCGTGGAGGCGCTCGACGCTCGCGGCCAAGGTGCGTTCCTCGTTGTGAACCGGCAGCGCGATGTCCACGGCGGGCGTCGCCGACCGGTCGGGGCGAGGGTGATGGGGACGGCCTTCTGCGGAGGAGATCTCTGCAGCCATGCACTGATCCTGCGCCGCATCCCTCGGAGCCTTCTGTGACGTGGCTGAGAAGTCTGTAAAGACGTGCGGCCGCTACCGGGTGAACGCGGGATCGAACCCGTAGGGCAGCTCGAGGCGGTTGGCGCGCATCAGCTCCGTGTCTGCCAGCACCTCGCGCGTGGTGCCGTCGGCGACGATGCGGCCGTCGTTCATCACGAGCGCGCGGGGGCACAGCTCGAGCGCGTAGGGGAGATCGTGGGTGACCATCAGCGTGGTGAGGCCGAGGCCCTTCACGATGTCCGCGAACTCGCGGCGGGCCATGGGGTCGAGGTTCGACGAAGGCTCGTCGAGCACGAGGATGCTCGGATGCATTGCCAGCACCGTTGCCGCGGCCACCCGGCGGCGTTGCCCGAAGCTCAGGTGATGCGGGGCCCGGGACCCGAACGCCTCCATGCCAACTGCGGTGAGCGCCTCGTCCACGCGCGTCTCGAGCTCGGCCCCGCGGACTCCGAAGTTCGCCGGGCCGAACGCGACGTCGTCGTGCACGGTCGGCATGAACAGCTGATCGTCGGGATCCTGGAAGACGATGCCGACGCGCTGGCGGATCTCGTGGAGGTTCGGCTTCGTGACCGGGATGCCCGCCACGCGCACCTCCCCGGCTCCTCCGTCGAGGATCCCGTTGAGGTGGAGGACGAGCGTTGTCTTGCCGGCGCCGTTCGGCCCGAGCAGCGCGACGCGCTCACCCTCGCCGATGCTGAGGTCGACCCCGAAGAGCGCCTGATGCCCGTCCGGGTAGGCGAAGGTCACGCCCCGTACTTCGAGCGCGGGAAACGTCACGTCACCACCCAGGCAGCAGTGGCGATCAGCGCACCCACGAACGGGAGCGCGAGGGTCACGACCCACTGGTCGGCAGGGGCGGCGTGATCCTCGACCATCGGCATCGATCCGGCGTAGCCCCGTGACGCCATCGCGAGGTACACGCGCTCACCGCGTTCGTACGAGCGGATGAACAGCGTGCCCGCCGACGCCGCCGTCGCCCGCGCTTGCCACAGCCACCTCGGATCGGCGCCGCGGGACACGCGAGCGACGCGCATGCGGTGGAGCTCGGACGTGATCACGTCCGCGTAGCGGATCATGAACCCACAGATGCCGACGAAGACCTTGGGCAGTCGCAGGTGCTCGAGCCCGTGCAAGAGGTCGGGCACCGGCGTGGTGGCCGCCATGAGGACGGTTGTCGCAACACCGAGCGTCGCCTTCACGAGGATGTTCCACATCCCCCAAAGGCCGGCAACGGAGAGCGACACACCGAGAACTTCGACGCGCTCGCCCTGCCCGAAGACCGGCAGGAGCAGCGCGAACGCGAGGAAGGGCAGTTCGATCACGAGCCGCCGCAGCAGGAACGTCAGCGGCACCCGCGCGACGAAGGTCAGCACAACCAGGATGGCGGCAAAGGCCGCGAACGCGCCGAACGCCTCTCTGGGCGTGGCGACGATGGCGAGCACGTACAGGACGGCGGCCGCGAGCTTGCACTGGGGCGCGAGCCGGTGAATCGGCGACGCGCCGGGGACGTAGAGGTGGTGGTTGCCGCTCACGTGGTGACAGCACGCCGACGGCGTGAGACCCGGACGAGCGTCAGCACGCCATACCCGACGGCGAAGGTGAGCGCGACTCCGATGATCCCGGACAGGCCCTTGCTGAGCTTGCCGTTGCCCACGCCTTCGACGCTGTATCCCGCGAGGGGGCTGTCGTCGAGGCTGTGATCTCTTGCGCTCGAGTCGAATCCCTTCTCCGCAGCCACCTTGTTGAGGCCGTCGGGCTGCGAGCTCGCGTACGGGCTCACGAAGAACGCGAGGCCGAGCGCCACCACGAGCCCGGCCGCGACGAACACCGCGATGCGGCGTTTCATGCGACTGCCACTTCCATCGACGCCCGTGTCGTCAGATCCTTCGCGCCCCACACGAGGTCCGGTCTGACGGCCAGCACCGAGCCGACCGCCATCGCCGTGATGACGCCCTCTCCGATCCCGATCAGGATGTGCACCCCGATCATCGCGGCCGCCACGGTGCCGACCGAAGCGGCGTCGTTGCCGCCGATCGCGTACTCGACGGTGAACGCGATGGCCGCGAGCACGGGCGCGAAACCGGCAGCGATGCCGGCCGCCAATGTGACACCGCCCTTCGTCTTCGCCACGACCTTCTTGACGAGGAAGAAGGCGGCGTAACCGCCGAACGCGCCGATCATCGCCATGTTGATGATGTTGAGGCCGAGCGCGCTGATGCCTCCGTCGGCGAAAAGCAGGCACTGCACGGTGAGCACGACCGACACGCACAAGGTTCCGACCCACGGCCCGACGAGGACCGCGGCGAGCACACCTCCGAGCAGGTGTCCGCTCGTGCCGCTGGCGACGGGGAAGTTGAGCATCTGGACGGCGAAGACGAACGCGGCGGTGAGGCCGGCAAGGGGGACCTGCTTGTCCTCCATCGTCTCGGACGCCTTCCGGAGGCAGACCGCGAGACCGGTGATGGCGACGGCACCGCCCGCGACAGAGGTGGGTCCGTCGATGAATCCATCGGGGATGTGCATCGGCACCGACCTTATGGTTGTTGCAAGTCGCCTGCAATAGGGGCAATCCGCACCCTTCTCAAATCCTGCAGGCTCTTCGGCGCCCATAGGCTGGGCGGATGTCGACCGATCTCCGAGCGGTGCAAACGCTCGATGCGAGTGCGTCAACCGACGACGTCGTCACGGTCCTCGCGGAGGACGGATGCGTCACCGTGTCCGAGCTCGTCAGCCCGGACGTGATGGATGACATCCACCGCGAGATGACTCCGTTCATCGAGGTGACGCCGATGGGCCCCGACGACTTCAGCGGCCACCGCACCCGCCGTACCGGCAGCATGATCGCCCGCTCGCCCTCGTTCCGGCCGCTCGCCGCGCATCCTCTCGTCCTCGGTGCGCTCGACCGCGTGCTCGGCGATCACGCGACGAGCTACCAGCTGCACCTCACGCAGGTGATCGACATCGGGCCCGGCGAGCCCGGCCAGCTCGTGCACCGCGACCAGTGGGCCTTCGACTTCTTCCCGTTCCCCTCGGGCTACGAAGTCGAGTGCCACGTGATGTGGGCGATGACGGACTTCACGGAGGAGAACGGCGCGACCCGGGTCATCCCCGGCAGTCACAAGTGGGAGGACAAGCTGCGGCCTCAGTACGACGAGACGGTGCCCGCGGAGATGCCGAAGGGATCGGTGTTCGTGTACGTCGGGTCCGTGTACCACGGGGGCGGCGCGAACCGCTCGGATGGTCGGCGACTCGGCATCAACGTCGGTTACACGCTCTCGTGGCTTCGCCAGGAGGAGAACCAGTACCTGGCGTGCCCGCCGGATGTCGCCCGCACCCTCGATCCCGAGCTCGCAAAGCTCATCGGGTACCGGCGTGGCGCGTACGCACTCGGCTACTTCGGCGATCTGCAGGATCCGATGGAGGCCTTGCACGGCCCACAGGATCGGGGGTTCTCGTCATGAGCGACATCCGGGACGCGGCTCGGCGCCACCTCATCCCGCATTTCACCAAGGCCGAGGCGTGGCAGAGCCCGCAGCTTCCTGTGTTCGTGCGCGGGGACGGCGCCTACCTCTGGGATGACGCCGGACGGCAGGTGCTCGACGGCCTGAGCGGCCTGTTCTGCGTGCAGATCGGACACGGGCGCGCCGACCTCGGCGCGGTCGCGGCGAAGCAGATGGAGACCCTCGCCTTCACGACGAACTGGGGTGTGGTGAGCCCGCCGTCGATCGAGGCCGCGGAGCTCATCGCGGAGCTCGCACCCGGCGACCTCGAGCATGTGTTCTTCGTGAGCTCGGGGTCAGAGGCGGTCGAGTCCGCAGCGAAGCTCGCCCGCAACTACCACGTCGCTCGCGGAGACGAAGGCCGCTACAAGGTGATCTCGCGCGACTGGGCGTACCACGGCACGACACTCGGCGCGCTCTCGATCACGGCAGTGCCTCGCCTGCGCGCCCCGTTCCTCCCGATGCTCTGGGACGGCGTGCGCAATGTGCCCAACACGCTTCACGCCAACACGAGGGAAGAGGGTCTGGATCGCGCACGTGCGGTCGAGGAGACGATCCTCGAGGAGGGCCCCGACACCATGGCGATGGTCATCGCCGAGCCCGTGCAGAACGGACGTGGAGCCCTCGTGCCTCCCGACGGTTACTGGCCCGAGCTGCGACGCATCTGCGACAAGTACGGGGTCCTTCTCTGCGCCGACGAGGTGATCAATGGCTACGGCCGGCTCGGCGCGTGGTTCGGCAGCGAGCTGTTCGGCGTGGTGCCCGACCTGCTGACGTTCGCCAAGGGGGTGACCTCGGCGTACGCGCCCCTGGGCGGCGTGATCGCGACGAACAAGGTCGTCGACGAGATCGCGGCATCCCCGCTCGGAAGCTTCGTGCACGGCTCGACGTTCGGGGGACATCCCGTCGCCACCGCGGTCGCTGTTGCGAACCTGACGGCGATGCGTGACGAGCACGTGATCGAGAACGTGGTCGCCCACCAGGGCCACCTGGCAAACCGGGTCCGCGAGCTCCACGACGTCTACGACGTCGTGAAGGAGACCCGCGGGATGGGCTACTTCTACGCCTTCGAGCTCATGGCGAGCCGGTCCGAGGGCCGGGACCTGAGCGCCGAGCAGTCGGCCGGGCTCCTCGGCGGTGAGCTCGCCCGGTTCATCCGGGAGGCCGGTCTCCACATCCGCCCGGACGACCGGGGGGCCACCATGTTGGTCATCGCCCCACCACTGATCTGCCAGACGGAGGAGCTCGACGATCTCGCGACCCGCCTCAGCCAGGTCCTGGACCGAACCGCCGCCTGGCTCGCCTGACGGGCTCGCCCGGATCGGCTCGGCCCGGACCGGACAGGTCCAGGTGAGAGCCGATCCGCGCGTGACCTGGACTTTTCGGTCACAGTTGGGTAACAGACGCCTTTCGGGGTTGCAAACGGGGGGTGACGCGCGCCACGCTGGGAACTCTTGTTGACCTCATAGCGTCAATGAGCCTGCGAGCCGTGTTTCCCCCTCGGCTTGGACCTGACCTTTCAACACCCCTCGCCAGGAGTACTCGTGCCCGCCGCTGCTGTAACCGACGACGATCTCGTCCGCATCTACCTGTCCGAGATCGGCCGCCATACCCTGCTCACCAAGGCCGACGAGGCGCGCCTCGGCGCCCAGGTCAAGACTGGCCTCGCGGCCGTCGACGAGCTCGCGAAGGGTGGTCACACCCCGAGCCGTCGCCGCGAGCTCACCAAGCTCGTCCGCACGGGCGAGGTCGCCAAGGACACCTTCGTCAAGGCGAACTTGCGCCTTGTCGTCTCGATCGCCAAGAAGTACCAGTCCGCTGACTTGCCGCTCCTCGACCTGATCCAGGAGGGCAACATCGGCCTGATGCACGCCGTCGACAAGTTCGACGCGGACAAGGGCTTCAAGTTCTCGACCTACGCCACGTGGTGGATTCGCCAGGCGATCACGCGTGGCATCGCGAACACGGGCCGCACGATCCGCCTCCCTGTCCACGCCGTGGATCAGGTGAAGTTGCTGCAGAAGGCTCGCCAGGAGCTCACCGAGCGTCTCGGCCGCCAGCCCCGCGACGCCGAGCTCGCCGACGCGCTCGACGTGGGCATCGACAAGTTGCACGAGATCATGGCGTTCTCCCGCATCCCCGGCTCGCTCGACGCGCCCCTCACCGACGACGGCGACACCGAGCTCGGTGACCTCGTCGGCGACCCGAACGCCGAGTCGCCCGCGGACATGGCCGTGCTCGCCTGCCTGCCCGACGACACCGAGGAGGTGCTCGCAGTGCTCGACGAGCGCGAGCGGCGGGTGCTGAAGCTGCGCTTCGGCCTCGATCGCGGCGAGCCCCGCACGCTCGACGAGGTCGGCGAGGTCTTCCAGCTCACGCGTGAGCGCATCCGCCAGATCGAGGCGCGTGCGCTCGTGAAGCTGCGGCACCCCGCCACCGGCGACAAGGTGCGCTCGCTCGTCGCGAACTGACGCGACCTAGCTGAGTTTCAGCACCGAGTACCAGATTCGGTGCGCGACGTGCACGATCGCGTCCGAGATCGCGAGCAATGACCGGTAGGCCTCGTAGGTCGTGACGATCGCGAGCGGTTCCTCCGCCGGTTCCGAGCGAAGGGCGACGATCGCAGCTCGATAGGACTTCTCGACCAGACGCGAGCAGTGGGTGGCTGCGTCCGCCTCCTTGCTCGCGCCGTCGGGATCGTTGCGGATGGCTCTCGACGCACGCGCGAGGTGCTCGGTGCCGTCGAGCACGTGTGAGGCCATCTCGCTCGCCGACTGGTCGGGCTTCCAGCCGAGCGCATCGGCGTCGCGCACCGTGTTCTTCGCGCCGTTGAGCACCGCGTCGAGCCGCTCGGACATCGTGTAGAGGTCCTCGGGATCCAGGGGGGTCACAAGCGCCTTGCGCAACCCGTCCGCCAGAGCGCGGCGGGCGCGGTCGGCGCGGTGCTCCGCGTCGCGCACGGCATGCGCGTGCTCGTCGTCCCCGCTCGCAGCCCACGCCGCGAACGCCCGTATCCCGATGACCGTCGCCTCCACCTGCGCGTCGAACAACGTGAGCACGTCGGGCTCGCCTGACAGGAACCACGGCAGCCGGTTCGCCACAGGCTCAGCCTCGCGCACCCCGTCCCCCCACGTTCCCGGTCAGGTGACGGCGTCGAGCAGAGCGAACATGAGCGCGCCGGCGGCCATGCTGGCAGGGAGGGCGATCGCCCAGGCGATCGCGATGCGGGCGACCGTTCCCCAGCCGACATGGCGCGGCCGCGTCGCCAGTCCCGCGCCGACGACGCCGGACGTCACCACCGCAGTCGTGCTCACGGGCGCGCCGACGAACGACGACGCGAGGATCACCGCGGCCGACGACGTCTCCGCGGTCACCGCGTCGAGCGACCGGCTGCGATACAGACGACGGCTGACGGTTCGCAGCACGCGAACGCCGAGCACGGTCCCGAGCGCAAGCACCAGGCCGACGGTCACCCGCACCCACATCGGAATCTCGCCCGGCTCGATCGAGCCGCGGGCGACGAGCGCGCCGGCCACGATCGCCATTGCCTTCTGCCCGTCGTTGGTTCCGTCAGCGATGCCGACCAAGCCCGAGGTGATCCAGAGCGTGACGTCGAGAGGCGCCCGGGCGCGCTGCGAGGCATTGCGCAGCCCGCGGCGCGCGAGGCGGCGGCCTGCGAACGCGGCCGTCACGCCGAGCGCCGGGCCGACGACCATCGCAAGAGCCGCGCCGATGACGCCGTACGGCTTGATCCCGTGAAGGCCGCCCCACACGACGGCGTCCGCTCCAGCGCCGGCCCACGCTGCGCCGGCGAGTGCGCCGACGAGCACGACGCCTGCGCTCAGCGGGATGCCCACACGCAACGCGACGACGAGCAACCCCACTGCGGCGACGGTGCCTGCGGCGAGGACGGTCGGCGCATCGGCGTCGGTGACGCGGATCGCGCCGAGGACCACGCTCGCCACCGCGGTTCCCGAGAGGATCGCCCCGGCGAGGTGGGAGAAGAACGAGAGCGCGAAGATCGACCGCGGGCTCCCCAGGCGGGCGTCGACCAGGTTTGCGCTCGCGTTGCCCGCGGCTGCCATCCCCATCGTGAGGGCGAGCGCGAACGCCCCGACGAGCGCAATCGCCGTCACGAGCTGACGGTTAGCCCTCCGTCACGACGAAGCCGCCGCGCATGAGCGGGTGGATCCGGCAGAAGTAGGTGTACGTGCCCGCGGGGAGGTCGGTGGGCGTCGACCACTCGATGCTGCCGGTGGTCGGAACGCCTTGGGTGCCGAGCTGGCCGGAGTCGAAGGGGATGTCCGCGTCCGCGATCGGATACGCGATCCCCGTCTCGAGGTTGCATGGCGCCTTGCACGCGGTGATCGAGTGCCAGATGCCCGGACCGACCGGCGAGTCGTCGTTGATGAACGTGAGCGGCTCTCCATGCTTGACGCTCGGCAAGTCACCGCCCGTGCGCATGTCACCGGAGGCGTAGAAGAACGAGGAAATGTGGATCGGCCCCGTCGCGGGGTTCGTCGGCAGCGCGGTCACGTCGGGAAGTGTCGCGTTCTGGCCGCCGTGGTGGTCGTTCTCGGGCAGGTGGCCGTGCGTGAGGTGACCGGGTTCGTCGACCGGCGTCACGAACGGGTCGGCGCCTCCGCTCGCCCCGTTCGCCATCCACACGACCATGATCCCCATGGACTCGTACCACGACGCCCGCGCCGAGTCGTACGTCGCCGACACGCGGAGCACGTCGTCCGGGTGCACCGTGACATTCCACGTCGGGTTGGTCACCGTCATCGCGACGTCCCAAGACACCGCCCCCGCGGGCTCGAAGTACCTCGCGTCGGACTTGAAGAGGTGCGCGGTCTGGCCGGCGCGGTCGAGCCAGAGGTCGTCGTGCAGCCCACCGGGATGCAGGTGGCCACCGGTGCCGACGAGCACGCCTTCGATGTCGACCGTCCACTCGTTCTTCGGCGGCGCTCCGTCGTAGGGGTCGGTCGCGTCGTCGGGATAGGTGAACGTGCCGTTCGTGCCCGTTCCGCGGATGACGTCGAACACCGGATAGCTGCTGCCGTTCTCGACGTCGAGCCACACCGGTCGAGCTCCGATGATGGCGGCCGCGGCGTCCTGGGACGACGGCAGGAAGTCGAGGTCGTAGGTGATCCAGATCTTCTCGCCGGTCGGCGTGAGGTTGTGGAGCATGTAGTTCAGCGCCCAGCGGTCGGTCGCGCGATACGCGTAGCCGTAGCCAGGCGCGAACTCCGTGGTCGTCTTTTCCTCGCCGGCAGCGAAGAACCGCTCGGGGAACGTCGGGAAGGTGCTGTCCTTCCGCGACGCGTTCAACCAGACGCCGTGATGGAGGTGGATGACGTCGACGGGCGGGACGCTGCCGTCCTCGCGCCTGAGGTTCGCTGCCATGCGCAAGATCCATCCGTCGACGTCGGGCTTCGGGATCTGCCCCTTCGAGAACTCGATCGAGTTCTGTCCCGGTTGCACGTCGACCGGACCGAACTCGAAGTGCAGGTGCTGTGTGCCCGCGGGGAACGACGGATCCGCGGGCGTCGACGTCGCGACCGCCGCCGAAGTCGTCGGGTCGCTCGTCGAGGGAGCGGCCGCGGGCGTCGCGTTCGAGCCGCACGAGATGGCGATCGTGGCGGTGGCGAGGAGCCCGATGAGCACCGCCGTCCGTCGCACCGGCCCAGGGTACAGGTGGGGTTCGCGGTCACTCGATCGCGGTCATCCGATCGCGGCCTCGACGAGAGACGCGATCCCGATGAGCGCGAACAGCACGGCCGCGCCGATGCGGATGGCGCGCTCAGGGAGGCGATCGCCGGCAATCCGACCGACGACGATCGCGATCGCGTCGGCGGCCACCATGCCTACGGTCGAGCCGAGCCACGTGCCGAACAGGCCGTGCTCGGTCGCGAGTGTGACGGTGGCGAGCATCGTCTTGTCGCCGAGCTCGGACAGCATGAACAGCCCACCGACGGTGAGGATCACTGAACCCTGGGATTGCGCGATTCTCTCCTTGTCACCCGCGGTGAGGTCGTCGCCCCGCAGGGTCCAGAGCGCGAAGCCGAGGAACGCGAGACCCGACACCGCCTGGATCGCGCGATCGGGCAGCGCAGACCCGATCACCGCTCCGATGCCGACCGACAGGAGGTGGACGATCGCCGTCGCCAACGTGATCCCGATCAAGACCGAGACCGCGGGATAGCGCGTGGCGAAGCCGAGCGCCATCAGCTGGCTCTTGTCGCCGAGCTCGGCGACGAAGATCACTCCAAAGCTGATGAGGAACGCTTCGAGCACGTCAGGTCGCCGGCACTGGCCGGCCGACCTTCCCCGTCTGATAGCGGCGACGGAACAGCAGATAGGCGACGAGACCACTCGGCATCGGCAACCAGTACGACGCCAACCGGTAGATGAGCGTGGCGAGCACCGCTTCACCGCCGCTGACGCCCGCGAGCGCGAGGGTCGCGGTCAGGCCGGCCTCGACGAAGCCGAGACCTCCCGGCGTGATCGGGATCATGCTGAGGATCTGAGCCGCGGCGTAGGCGAGGAGCACGAGGGTCGGGTCCGGGCTCGCTCCCACAGCCCGCAGCGCGACGAGCAACGTGAGGTAGTCGAACAGCGACCGTCCCACCGCGCTCAGCACGGCGGCGCCGAGATGCGAGCCCAACGTTTGGCGGATGAGGTCGCGCTCACGCACGAGCCGAAGGGGGAGGTCCGTGAGGGGTGCCTTCTTGCGTTCGAACCGGTTTCGAACGCGTTGGATCACCGAGCCGACGACCTCGAGGGGCTTGACGAAGATCAGGAGGCATGCGGCCCCGAGCGCGAGCAGCACGAACGCGATCGCGCCGATCCACGCGGCCTGTGCGAGGCCGGAGGGCACCGTGGTGCCGGTGAGGATTGCGGGCAGGGCGAGGATGGGGAGCGCGAGGACAGTGCCGGTCGTGAGCAACGACAGCGCAGTGATCGACGAACCGGCGGTGGCGGCGTCGATTCCGGCGGTGGTGAGCATCTTGAACTGGAGCGCCGCGCCGGCCGCTTGTCCGGCAGGGATGATGCTGGTCATCGCCCCGCTCGCGAGCTGTGAGGTTGCGACGGAGAACCACGCCTTCGTGCGCAACGCGATTCGTTGGAGGTTCCAGAAGCAGATCAGGCTCAAGCTCTCGGTGCACAGCACCGCGACGAACCAACCCGGGTTGACCCGCTCGAGGTCCTTCCATGAACCGAGCACCGAGACTAGGGCGGGGAAGAGCAAGTAGAGCGAGAAGGCGGTGACCGACAGCATCGCGATGCGGATGATCAGCTTGCGGCGACTCGGCGTCGCGACAGTGCCGGTGGTGCGCGTGTCGTCGATGGCGGCGTTGATCGCGACCACCCGCGTCGGCATCGGCGGCTCTTGCTTGGCGGCCACCGCGTCACGGTAGCGAGTTGTCCTGTGCCGCCTGAGTAACGTCGCTTGACGTGGCCGACCTCACGAGCGCGTGCGGCGAAGATCCCGGCACGACCTGCGAGTGGGTCTGGAACAACACGCACAACGAAGCGCTCGCGAAGGCGGCGAACTGGCTCGTCGACAAGCCACTGCAGATCCTCATCGCGATCGTCGTCACGTTCGTGCTCGCCTGGCTGCTGAAACGCCTCACGAAGCGGGCCATGACGAACTTCGTGAGGCTCAGCGGAAGGAACCCGCTCACGCCGGAAGCACCGGAAGCGCTCGAGCAGCGCGCGAACACGCTCGCGACGGTCTCGGCGAGCACGGTCCGTGGCGCGGTGCTGGTCCTCGGCGCCATGTGGGTGCTCGCGATCCTCGGTGTGGATGTGCGAGCGCTCGCCATCGGCAGTGCGTTCGTCGGTGCCGCGCTCGGCTTCGGCGCGCAGCAGATCGTGAAGGACTACCTCGCTGGCTTCCTCATGCTCGTCGAGAACCAGTTCGGCGTCGGCGACACGGTCACGATCGGCGATCAGGAAGGAGTGGTCGAGCGGGTCTCGATCCGCGTCACGGATCTCCGCGACGGCCAGGGGACGTTGTGGCACATCGCGAACGGCGACATCCGAGTCCTCGGGAACAAGTCCTCCGAGTACTCGACCGCCGTCCTCGACGTGGAGGTGACGTCAAAGGTGAGCGCGACGAGGGCGATCGAGGTCGTCGGGCGGCTCGCCGACGAAGCGGCGAAGGACGACGCGATCGCCCCCTTGCTCCTCGCGCCGCCGAAGGTCGTTGGCGTGCAGGCGCTCTCTCCCGACCACATGACGATCCGGGTCACCGCCCGGACGAAGCCCGGAAGCCAGTGGGAGGCACAGCGCAGGATGCGCGTGCACCTCAAGGACGGGCTCGACGCGGCCGGCATCTACGCGGGCGCCACCGCGTCGCCGTCCACGCCGCCGCCTGGCTGATCAGGCGGCGTCGTCCGCGAGCGCGACCTCGACGCCGGGAGCGTCGTCGCTCGCCTCGAGCACGAGCTCGCGCACTGAGCCCGCTTCCTTGAGGTCGTCGATCGCAAGCTGCAGCGCGGCGAGACGCTCGGCGGTGTCGCGGACCACGACGCGGTCGACGGGCGCGCGCATCGAGCGTTGCGCCTCGGACTTCGCCTTCCGCACTGCGCCGAGGACCTCGCCGGTCACCTCGGCAACGCGCCGATCGCCGTCCGCCGCGACCGCGCGCATCGAGGCCGCGTCGGGCCACGACGAGCGATGGATGGAGCCTTGCTGCCACCAGGACCAGACCTCCTCGGTGACGAACGGAAGGATCGGAGCGAACAGCCGCAGCAGCGTGGACAACGCGAGTCGCAGCGCAGCGTTCGCCGATGCCGCGGCCTCGGAGCCGGCGGCGCCATAGGCCCGGCCTTTCACGAGCTCGAGGTAGTCGTCGCAGAAGCTCCAGAAGAACGTCTCGGTGCGCTCGAGCGCGCGGGCGTAGTCGTACACCTCGAACGCGCTGGTCGCCTGGTCGACGAGGTCGGCCAAGCCCGCGAGCATCGCCCGGTCGAGCGCGTGGGTCACCGCGGTTTCGCTCACCTCGTCCGCGGTGAGCCCGAGCACGAACTTGCTCGCGTTGAGCAGCTTGATCGCGAGGCGGCGCCCCACCTTCATCTGGTTCTTGTCGAGCGAGATGTCCTGACCCGGGCGGCCGTTGCCTGCCCAATAGCGGATCGCATCCGAGCCGAACTGCGAGAGCAGGCTGTTGGGGTCGTCCTCGGCATTCCCCTTCGACTTCGAGAGCTTCTTGCGATCGGGGTCGTGGACGAAACCCGAGATCGCCGCGTCGTGCCACGGGAGCGTGCCGTGCATGATCTGTGACCGGACGACGCTGTAGAAGAGCCACGTGCGGATGATCTCGTGAGCCTGCGGCCGCATGTCCATCGGGAAGACACGCGCGAAGAGATCGGGGTCGTCGACCCATCCGGAGATGATGTGTGGCGAGATCGACGAGGTCGCCCAAGTGTCCATCACGTCGGGATCGCCGACGAAGCCTCCGGGCTGGCCACGCTGTGACTCGTCGTAGCCGTCCGGGCAGTCCGTCGACGGATCGACGGGGAGACGCTCCTCGCTCGGGACGATCGGCTGTGCGCGATCGACGGTGCCGTCGTCGAGCAACGGATACCAGACTGGGAACGGCACGCCGAAGAACCGCTGACGGGTGATGTTCCAGTCGCCGGCCAGGCCGTTGACCCAGTTCTCGTACCGGACCCGCATGAAATCGGGGAACCAGCGCAGCTCGCGGCCCCGAGCCAGCAGCGCCTCCGCCGGCGGGTACTTGATGAACCACTGCCAGCTCGTGACGATCTCGAGCGGACGGTTGCCGTTCTCCCAGAACTTCACCGGATGCGTGATCGGCTTCGCCTCACCGACCATGTCGCCCGACTCGGTGAGCATCTCGACCATCCGCGTCTGGGCCTGCGAGACCGTGCGGCCCGCGATCTCCGCCCACGCGCCGTCCGCCTCGACGCCTTGAGGCGGATGGGGGACGATCCGGCCGTCGCGGCCGACGATCGAGCGGACGGGAAGTCCGAGCTCGCGCCACCAGATGACGTCGGTCGTGTCACCGAACGTGCAGATCATCGCGATGCCCGAGCCCTTCTCGGGATCGGCGAGGTCGTGCGCGACGACGGGAACCTCGACGTGGAACAGCGGTGAGCGGACGGTCGTCCCGAAGAGCGGCTTGTAGCGCGCATCGTCGGGATGGGCCACGAGCGCGACGCACGCCGCGATCAGCTCGGGGCGCGTCGTCTCGACGTAGACCTGCTCACCGCCGCTCGTCTTCTTGAACCCGATGCGGTGATACGCACCAGGCCGCTCGCGGTCCTCGAGCTCGGCCTGCGCGACCGACGTCTTGAAGTCGACGTCCCACAACGTGGGTGCTTCGGCGAGGTGTGCGTGCCCGTCGCGCAGGAGCCCGAGAAAGGCCCGCTGCGACATGCGGCGCGCCTTCGTGCCGATCGTCGTGTAGGTCTGCCGCCAGTCGACCGAGAGGCCAACGCGTGTCCAGAGCTCGAAGTAGGCCTGCTCGAGCTGTTCGGTGAGCTCGCCGCACAGCGCCACGAAATTGGGTCGCGAGATCGGGATGGGCTGCTTCGCGGGCGCCTCTGGCGCGACGAACGAGGGGTCGTAGGGGAGGGACGGGTCGCAGGTGACGCCGTAGGTGAGCTGGACGCGCCGCTCGACGTTCAGGCCGTTGTCGTCCCATCCCATCGGGTAGAAGACCTCGTGCCCGCGCATGCGGCGATAGCGCGCGACCATGTCGGTCTGGCTGTAGCTGCACACGTGGCCGGGGTGGAGCGCGCCGCTGACCGTCGGGGGTGGGGTGTCGATCGAGAAGATCTGCTCGCGGGTCTTCGTGCGATCGAAGTGGTAGGTGCCGTCACGCTCCCAGACCGCGGCCCATCGCTCCTCGAGACCGTCGAGTGTGGGCTTCTCGGGAGCGCTCATGGTGGGGAAACGCTACCGGGTGGGCCCTGGGCCTCCCGCTACCGTTCCCCCCGTGATCCACCTCCACGACACCGCCTCCGGCACTGTCCGCGAGCTCGCGTTGCGCGAGCCGGGCAAGGTGGGCATGTACGTGTGTGGTCCGACGGTGTACGGCCCTCCGCACCTCGGCCACGGTCGGTTCTCGCTCGTGTTCGACGTGCTACGCCGCTACCTCGAATGGACGGGCCTCGAGGTCCGCTACGTCTCCAACATCACCGACATCGACGATCACATCATCGATCGGGCGAACCGCGAGGGACGTACGCCCGAGGAGATCGCGGTGAAGTGCGAGGCGGTGTGGTACCAGGGGATGGACGCGATCGGCGTGAAGCGACCGACACTCGACCCGCACGCGACCGCATACGTGGACGAGATGATCGCTCTCGTCTCCGAGCTCGTCGACCGAGGCCACGCCTACATCACGAGTGACGGCGTGTACCTCTCGGTGGAGACCGTGGAGGGCTACGGCCTGCTCGCGCACCAGTCGCTCGAGGACATGCGGGCCGGTGGCGGCGAGCGTTCCCTCGTCGGCGAGGAGAAGCGCTCGCCCGCCGACTTCGTGCTGTGGAAGCTGGCGAAGCCGGGTGAGCCCTCCTGGGAGTCGCCATGGGGCGCCGGACGTCCCGGTTGGCACACCGAGTGCGTCGTGATGTCGCTCGATCTCCTCGGCGAGGGCTTCGACATCCACGGCGGCGGGCAGGACCTCGCGTTCCCCCATCACGAGAACGAGCGCGCTCAGGCGGTCGCGCTGGGGAAGCCGTTCGCGCGGCATTGGGTGCACAACGGGTTCGTCGAGGTCGGCGGAGAGAAGATGTCGAAGTCGCTCGGGAACTTCACGAACCTGCTCGACCTTGTCGAGAGGGTCGACCAGCGGGCGTACCGCCTGCTCGTGCTGCAGTCCCAGTACCGGTCGCCGCTCGAGATCAGCAAGGACACCACCGACCGTGCCGAGCGCTCGCTTGCGGGCCTCGATGCGTTCGCCCGCCGAGTCGCGGCCGAGATCCCCGGCTTCCACGCCGCGGATCCCGAGACGATCCAACGGTTTCGCGCCGCGATGGACGACGACCTCGACACGCCCGCAGCCATGGCCCTCTTGTTCGACAGCGTGCGTCGGGTGAACGTCGCGCTCGACTCCGGTGACGTGGCGACGGCAGGCCCGCTGGTCGGGGCGGTGGATGCGATCTGCGAAGCCGTGGGCCTCGTGCTTCACGGCGACACCGGCGACGTGCCGGCAGGGGTCGCCGCGCTCGCGGCCGAGCGGGACAGCGCTCGTGCCGCCAGGGAGTTCGCGCGCGCCGACGCGATTCGCGACCAGCTCCAAGCGGAGGGCTGGATCGTGGAGGACACCCCGGGCGGCACGCTCGTGCGCCGCGCGTGAACCGCCCGTGAGTCGCGTGTGACCCAGCGCAGCGAGCGCAAGCCGCTCCCGCCCGGGTTCGGCACGATCTGGACGACCGTCGCGCTCGATCTCGTCGGCTTCGGCATCGTCCTGCCGATCCTCCCGCTCTACGCAGAGCGGTTCGGCGCGAGCGCCACGACCGTCGGGATCCTGTTGTCGACGTTCTCCGTCGCGCAGCTGTTGCTCGCGCCCGTGTGGGGTCGCATCTCCGACCGCGTCGGGCGCAAGCCGGTCATCCTCATCTCGCTGTTCGGCACCGCCGCGGGCAGCTTCATCACCGGCGCGGCGGGTTCGCTGCCGATGCTCTTCCTCGGTCGGCTCGTCGACGGCGGCTCGGGCGCGAGCGTGTCCGTTGCGCAGGCCGCGGTCGCGGACGTCGCGGAACCATCGGAGCGGCCGCGTCTGCTCGGTCTGCTCAGCGCGGCATTCGGCGTCGGGTTCGTCGCAGGGCCGGCGCTCGGCGCGCTCGCTGCGCTCGGCGGCCCGCACGTCCCGTTCTACTTGGCGGGGTGCGTCGCGCTCGCGAACGCTCTCGTCGCGATCCGCCGCCTCCCCGAGACCGCCCCCATGGGGGGCGAATCGACGTCGAATCGCCGCCAACGGGGCGAAAAGCTCAGTGCTCAGGTGCGGGGCGACTTGTGGCGCCTCGCGTTGTGCGGGTTCGTCGCGACGTGTGCGTTCGCCGGCTTCGAGGCGACGTTCGCCCTCTTCGGCCAAGCGCGCTTCGACCTGACGCTCAGCTCGACCGGGGCGGTGTTCGCGGGCATCGGGCTGTTCCTCGTCCTCGTCCAGGTCGGTCTCGTGCATCCCGTGGTGTCGCGCCTAGGCCCGCTCGGGACGCTGCGCGGCGGCCTAGCGCTCAACATCGTGGGGCTGCTCCTGCTGGCGGTTGCGCTCGAATGGCCGGTGCTCGTGCTCGCGCTCGCTGCGCTCATCGTCGGGCAGGGCCTCATGACGCCGACGCTCGCGTCGATCGTCGCGGGGCGCTCACCGATCGCGCGCCGCGGCGGCGCGCTCGGCTTGCAGCAGATGGCAGGCGGCTTGGGCCGCGTCGTCGGCCCCGCGATGGCCGGCGCGCTGTTCCAGCACGTCGGTGTCGGCGCCCCCTACGTCGTCGGCGCGGGGATCACCGCCGCCGCGCTCGGACTCGTGCTGACGCTGCACGAGCAGCCCTCGCCTTCCGACGTTCCCGCCGCCCTCAGCGACCTCTGACCCGCCCCCCCGATCGTCCGGGACTGGCTCACGGCTCCGGCGATGGCGTCGGCGGCCATGACCGCCGCGCGTCGTCCATGGGGCTCATCAACCCGATGTCGTGGCCGTCGGGGTCGGCGACGATCGCCCAGCGCGCGCCCCAGAACGCGTCGAACGGCGGCTGCCGGCCGACGTAGCCGGCGCCGGTCAGGTCCGCGTACGTCGCGTCAACCGCGTCGCGGGTCGCGAGGGAGAAGCAGACGACGACCGCGGCGCTGCCAGGGTCGGCCCGCCATCCCGCGTGCCACCACGCCGCCGACTCGCCAGTGTCGAGCTCGAGGCTGAACCCGCTGGGCATCTGCAGCTGCACGTGCACACCAGTGGCGGCCTCGCCCTCCGGCACCGTCACGCCGAGGCGCCGGTAGAACTCGACGGACGAGGCCATGTCGCGCACGATCAGATTGAGCATCCGCAGGTCAGGGGTACCGCCAGCCATGACTGATTCTTTCCCCGTCCATGAGTTGCAGTTCGTTGTTACCGCTGGGTAACTTGGACGCATGACCGACTTCTCCCTCGAGCTCAACGAAGACCAGCTGCAGCTGCAGAAGTGGGTTCACGACTTCGCTGAGGACGTCGTCCGTCCCGCAGCACACGACTGGGATGAGCGGGAGGAGTTCCCGTGGCCCATCGTCCAGGAGGCCGCGAACATCGGCCTCTACAGCTTCGACTTCATGGCGAACACGTTCGCCGACCCGACGGGCCTCACCCTCCCGGTCTGTCTCGAGGAACTGTGGTGGGGCGACGCGGGCATCGGGCTCGCGATCTTCGGCTCCGCCCTCGCCGCGGCCGGCATCTCCGGCAACGGCACCCCGGAACAGGTCATGGAGTGGGTGCCCCAGTGCTACGGCACCGCCGACAAGATCCAGCTCGGTGCCTTCTGTGTGAGCGAGCCTGACGCAGGGTCGGACGTCTCCTCGCTGCGCACCCGAGCCGTCTACGACGAGGCAAACGACGAGTGGGTCATCAACGGCACGAAGGCGTGGATCACGAACGGTGGGATCGCCGACGTGCACGTGGTCGTCGCAACTGTCGACCCGGCGCTGAAGGGCCGAGGTCAAGCGAGCTTCATCGTCCCGCCGGGCACGAAGGGACTGTCGCAGGGGCAGAAGTACGCGAAGCACGGCATCCGTGCGAGCCACACGGCGGAGGTCGTGCTCGACGACGTCCGTGTCCCGGGCCGCTGCCTGCTCGGTGGAAAAGAGAAGCTCGACGCCAAGCTCGCGAAGGCCCGTGAGGCTGGTCGCACCGGTGCCAAGCAGCCGGCGATGGCGACGTTCGAGGCGACCCGTCCGGCAGTCGCCGCGCAGGCACTCGGCATCGCACGCGCCGCGTACGAGTTCTCGCTGGACTACGCGAAGGAGCGCCACGCGTTCGGCAAGCCGATCATCATGAACCAGGGCATCGCGTTCAAGCTCGTCGACATGAAGACCGAGATCGACGCCGCTCGTCTGCTCGTGTGGCGCGCCGCGTGGATGAGCCGCAACGGCAAGCCGTTCGTCGCCGGGGAAGGCTCCATGTCGAAGCTGAAGGCGGGCGAGGTCGCGGTCAAGGTGACCGAAGAGGCGATCCAGATCCTCGGCGGCTACGGGTACACGCGTGCGTATCCCGTCGAGCGCTGGCACCGCGACGCGAAGATCTACACGATCTTCGAGGGCACCTCCGAGATCCAGCGCCTCGTCATCGCACGCGCGATCAGCGGTCTGCGCATCGAGTAGCGCTCAATCGGCGGTGTCGAAGAGCGTCCGCACGATGAGCTGGGTGTCGACGTAGTCCGTCAGTTCGACGAAGCGTCCGTCGACGACGTGGGCGACGATGCAATAGGTGTTGTTGTACGGGCCACCCCGGGCGCTGGTCGCGGTGCCGCGAGCGGTCATGACGGCCCATTCGCCCTCCTCGATGACGCGATCGACCGAGAACACGACGGGGGTCGCGAGTCGCTGTCGCAGGCCGCCGAAGAGACCATCGAGCACGGCCTGCTTGCCCCGATAGGTCCCGGAGAGGGGAGTGGTGCCGATGATCGTCCACGACACGTCGTCGGCGAGGGCAGCGACGAGGGGCTTGGGGTTGCCGCGGGACACCTCCTCGTACACGTATCGGAGGAGCTGACCACTGGTTCGCGCTTCGGTCATGGCGCGATCCTCGCGGATGGCTCGGATGCGGTCGATGGCCTCGGGGCTCTCGGGGCGCATCAAAGAGCACAACCTCACGCTCGTCGCCGCAGGTGTCGCGTTCTACGCGTCCTCGCATTCGTGCCCGCGCTCGTCGCCTTCATCTCGATCTACGGGCTGATCGCACATTGGAACGTCGTCAGGTAGCCGCGGTGGTAGCGCGCTCGAAACGTCTCCACCGAGTCGTCAAGGCCTAAGGGTCGATGATCAGTGGAAGAAGTCGGGGCGGAGACGAGGGTGTCGTCGAAGTCGCACAGCAGGAGCGGCACCCCGGCATTCTGGCGGCATCACTAGCTAAGGATGAGCGTCTCATTGTCGAGCCACGCGGCGCTTCCACCGTTTGGGACGGAGTGCACCGCACCGGTGCCGATGTCGACGACGACCCCGCCACAGAGGAGCTTGGTCCCGTCGGGCGAGGCCCACAGGCCGAAGACGGGGGCCGCCGTGGAGATCACGGGTCGAGCCGAGCCCGGATCGTTCCTGCTCGCAACCCAGATGTCACTGAGGGACTCTGAGACGTACGCGATGCTCTTACCGTCGGGCAGAGGCGCGGGCCACGCGGCGTGCTCAATCACGAGTGTGGGCTCACCCCCAGTCACGGGAACCGACCACACATCGCTGCCGTTCATCCGTGAAGAATTGGGAAGCATGAACAGCACACTCTGGCCGTCAGGGGTGAACGTCGGCGACAGGGGGAACGCGCCAGAGTAAAACAGCTCGAGGTGGGTGAGCTGGATCCCGGCCCCGGTCGCCACGTCTTCGATGAAGAGCTCTCCGATGAGGGCGGTGCTGTCGTCCCGGGCGTGGTAGACGATCTTGGTGCCGTCAGGCGACCAGCTGGGTCCCGGCACGAGCAGCCTCGTGCCGTCGGGAGGCGCGATCGTGCGGACGTTGCTCCCGTCGATGTTGCCGACGGCGATCGAGTCAGGGACCACGCACGGGTACGTGTCGGGGGTGCAACCGATGGCCGCGACCCGCGTACCGTCTGGCGACGGCACATAGCCGCCGCTGGGACTGAAGCCCTCGAGGAGCCCGGAAGGCAGGGGCGTCCGAGTCCGAGTAGCGACGTCGAACAAGAAGACGGGTGATTTGTATGGGTATGGCACCGGCGGCGACGTGGTCGTGGTCGGAGCAGGCGCGGACGTGGTCGTGGGCGACTGGATCGGTGGCGCTGGGTGGGACGGCCGGTCGAGAACCGCGACGGCGACGACCGCCGCGGCGACCGACAGCGCACCAATCAGCATCGCCCCGCGACGCGGGGCACGCCTGTGCTCGTCGCGAAGAGGCCTCTCGGGCGATGGAGAGGTGACGTAGCCCATGAGGATTTCCCCCGAATCCAGCCGCGGCATGTCTTCGGGCCTGATCTGTGAGGCGCCCCGCCGCAGTGCGGTACGTAGCGCGTGGCCGACGTCGCGCTCGAGCTGATCGAGATCGTCGAAGTCGTTCACACCATCGACCCCCTCAACGTCGTCAATGCCCGCCGAAGATCGGAGCGCACGGTGCTTGCTGGCCGGCCGAGCATCGCTCCGATGTCCGTCAGGCTCAGGTCCTCGTAGAAGCGGAGCACGACAACCGCTCGTTGGATGGTCGGCAGCGCCTGCACGAACCTCCAGGCGTCGTCGACCTCGGGCTCGCTGATGGCCCCGGTCGGGGCGAGCGTCGTCGCCGCGGACCTGAACGACCGGCGATGCACGTCGTGGGCCCGGTTCACCACCGCTCTGCGCAAGTAGGCGGCCGGTTCCTCGATCGATTCCCACCGGGAGGCGGCCGTGACGAAGACCGTCTGGACGATGTCCTCGGCCTCGCTGCGGTCGCCGACGAGCAGGTACGCGAGCCGCGTGAGCGCCAGCCACGACGACTTGTACACGGCCTCGATGGCCTGCAGCTCGCGCGACATGCCGGTCACGTCTCTCCAGTCGTCCAGCCGCCCCGAATCGTTGCACCTGAGGCGATACTTGACGCTGTGACTGTGCCCGCCGACGAGCTGCGCATCGACCGTGCTGCGCCCGTCGAGCGCCTCGCATTGCCGTCGACCTCCTGGGTCGAGCTCGTCCCGGGCTTCGTGCGGAACGCGGCTGCGGTGTTCGCCGAGCTGCACGACTCGCTCTCGTGGCAGCAGACCGAGGTGCTCCGCTACGACAAGTACGTGCCGGAGAAGCGGCTCGGCGTGGGCGTGCGCAACGACGCCTATCCGGTCTTGCGTCAGACCAACCTCCACTTGAGGGCCCGGTTCCACGTGCCGTTCACGGGAGTGGCGGCGATCCTCTACCGGGACGGCCAGGACTTCCAAGGTCTTCACAGCGACCGTGAGATGCGCTGGCTCGACGACACGGTGATCGCGATCGTCGTCCTCGGCGCGCGCCGACCGTTCGTGCTTCGGCCGAGGCTCGAGCGAGGCGTACCGGTGGAGCGCGTGCCCGCGGGCTCGAGCCCCGACGACGTGATCCTCACCCCGGGCGAGGGCGACATGCTGATCATGGGTGGGGCATGTCAGCGCGAGTGGCTGCACGGAGTGCCTGCGGCGCCGAGCGTCGATCAGCCGCGCATCTCGCTGACGTGGCGGTGGACGAGCCGCCGCGGTCGGCCCGACACGAACCCGACGTACTACGACGGCCGCCGGTTCAGCGACGGACCCCGGATGCCGGGCTCGCGCTCGCGTCGAGCATGACCGATCCGCGCCGCGTGATCGTCACCGGTGTCGGCCGCAAGGCCGGCATCGCCGCCTCGATCGCAGACCGACTGCGTGACGACGGCTGGCAAGTCGTCACCACCGGATGGCGTCGCTACGACGCGCGTATGGATTGGGGCGCGGACGACCAGCCGCTGGCCGATCACGAGGTCGACTTCACCGATCCGGTGGCGCCCGACGCGCTGTTCGAGGAGCTCGCGAGCGGCGGGCCGGTCATCGCGATGGTCATGTGCCATGCCGAGAGCGTCGACTCGGACATCCTGTCGACGACGGTCGAGAGCTTCGATCGCCACTTCGCTGTCAACGCGCGCGCCAGCTGGCTTCTCATCCGAGCGTTCGCACGCCAGTTCCCGCGTTCTGCGGCGGGCGCCGGACGGATCGTCGCCCTCACGAGCGATGCAACCTCGTTCAACCTGCCGTACGGATCGAGCAAGGGCGCCCTCGACCGGATCGTGCTCGCGGCTGCGGTCGAGCTCAAAGATCTCGGCCTCACAGCGAACGTCGTCAACCCCGGACCGAACGACACGGGCTGGATGGACGATGAGCTGAGGGATCTCATCGTCCAAAGGAACCTGCAGCCACGACTCGGCACTCCTTCGGACACCGCGAACCTCGTGAGCTTCCTCCTGTCGGAGCAAGGCGGCTGGATCAACGCGCAGCTGCTGCACTCCGACGGCGGGGTCAGACGTTGAGGAACTCGACGATCTGGTCCAACGGCGGTTCGTGGCCCGACGTGGTGTCGACGTCGATGGACGGCGCGTCGAGCGACAACCGCTGAAAGCCCTCGACCGAGGCAGGCCACTCGCGCAGCCACGCGTCATCGGCGTGCGCACCTCTGTTGCCTCGCTCTTCGACTCGGATGCGCATCGTGTCGAGATCGGTGTGGCACTGCACGATGCGGATGTCCGCGATCGACGCGAGGGCATCGAGGCGGGGCGCCCACACGTGATGCTGGAACGCAGCCTCGGCGACGAGGCTCACATCGTTCTCGAGCATCAGCCGAATCGCGTCGAAGAACACCGGAAGCGTCCTCTTGGTCAGCTCGTCGCCCGGGGTGGGCTCGAATGGTCCGACCGTCCGCACCATCCCTTCCTTGATCTCGTCGCGGCAGATCACCGGGCAGCCGATGGCACCCGCGAGCTCGTGCGCGAGCGTCGTCTTGCCGGTGCCGGCCGGGCCGCTGACAACGACGAGGGTCGGTCGGGGCACGCCTCATGCTCCCAGGCGGCGTCGCGTCATAGGGTGGCCGCAATGGGCGCATGGGGCATCGGGCCCTTCGAGAACGACGACGCGAGCGATTGGTGCTGGAGCCTGACCGAGGCTCCCGACCTCGAGCGCGCACGTTCCGTCCTCCGGTTGCCGGATGTCGCGTATCTCGACGCTCGGGATGCGAGCATCGCGATCGCTGCGAGCGAGATCGTGGCCGCGGCGCTCGGAGCGCCCATGTCCGGGCTCGCCGACGACCTTGCCGAGTGGGTTTCGGTGCACGCGGGTGCCGCGACCGGCACCGACGCGGCGCTGGCCCGAAGCGCGATCGATCGAGTCCTTGGTAAGGGCTCCGAGCTCGCTGAGCTCTGGGACGAGTCACCCTCCGCCGACGAATGGCGCGCCCGCGTGAATGAGCTCCGTCAGCGACTCGCCGCATTCGGCTGAGCCGCCCATGGTCTCGGAGCTCGAGGTGCGGTTGCCCGACGGACGCGTGCTCCACGCATACGACGCCGGCGGGAGCGGCGATGCCGCGAGCAAGCTCGCTGTCTTCTGGCACCACGGCACACCGAACATCGGCGCGCCTCCGGAGCCGCTGTTCGCGACTGCCGAGCGCCTCGGCATCCGATGGATGTCGTACGACCGGCCCGGCTACGGCGGATCGACCCCCCATGCAGACCGCGACGTTGCGTCGGCGGCAGGCGACGTCTCCGCGGTGGCAGATGCTCTCGGCATCGATCGATTCGCCGTGATGGGCCACTCCGGCGGCGGACCGCACGCCCTCGCCTGCGCCGCGCTGCTGCCGGAGCGAGTCGTCGGCGTGGTGAGCGTTGCGGGCCTGGCGCCGTTCGGAGCCGAGGGACTCGACTGGTTCGCGGGGATGACCGCGTCGGGAGTGGCGTCGTTGTCGGCCGCCCTCGAGGGTCGTGCCGCCAAGGAGGCACACGAGCAGTCGGGAGTCGTATACGACCCCGAGTTCATGCCCGCCGACCTGGATGCCCTCGCTGGCGAGTGGTCGTGGCTCGGCAGTGTCGTCACGCCGGCGGTTGCGGCCGGGCCCGGCGGCCTGATCGCCGACGATCTCGCCTACGTCTCGCCGTGGGGCTTCGATGCTGCGCACATCGCGTGTCCGGCCCTCTTCGTGCATGGCGGGAAAGACCGCGTTGTGCCCTGCGCACACAGCGAGTGGCTCGCCAAGCGGTGCCGATCGGCAGAGCTGCGGCTCTCACCTGAGGACGGGCACATCTCGATCCTGCGCTCGGCGCCCGCGGCGCTCGAGTGGCTCCGCGACCACGCCTGCTAAGCAGCGAGTGCTGTCGCGGAGCTCCCCATGAGGTCGAGGAAGTTGTCGCAGTAGAAACGCCTCTTGGCGTCCTCGTCGGTGTGAGCGAGGGACGCTTCGAAACGCTCGATCGGGCGACGGCCGCCTTCGACGTGCGGGTAGTCGCTCGAGAACAAGCACACCTCCGGGCCGGACTCCTCGATGATCCAGCCGACGTCCTCCGTCGGATAGGGCGTGGCGCGCACCTGGCGCCGCACGTACTCGCTCGGGCGCAACGACAGCGCGCGCAGCCGCTCCTCGTGCCGAGCGAACGCGTCGAACGCGGCCTCCATCTGGCGCATCCAGGACGGAAGCCAGATCGCGCCCTGCTCGATCACACCGATCCGCAGACCGGGGAACCGCTCGAGGACGCCGTCGAAGATCATCGTGGCGAGGGTCTGCATCGGCGGGTGGGGGATGCCCATGTAGTCGACCGAGCGGAAGTTCTCCTCGCCGCCATGGAAGTCGGGCGGGATGGGCAACCCATTGTTGAAGTAGCTCTTGTCGATCAGGTCGCCCGTACCTCCGACGTGGAAGACGACCGGGATCCTGGCTTCCTGCGCGCGCGCCCACACGCCGTCGAGGCCGATGTGGCTCGGCGAGTGGCCCGGTGGGCAACTGGACGCGATCAGCAACGCTGCCGCGCCCATCGCGATCGCCTCGTCCGTCATCGACGCGGCGTCATCGAGTGAGCACAAGGGGACGTAGCAGGTCGGCAAGAGGCGACGATCCGCCGAGCAGAAGTCGACCATGCCGCGGTTGTGCGCGCGCGCCGCGCCGAGCGCGAGCTCGAGATCGCCAGAGTGCTCCCAGTCGCGAAGCCGCCGGTTGTGAAACGTGTTGAAGACGAGCTGGCTCGAGAAGCCGAGGAGGTCGATCGCGCGGCCTCGATCCTCGGCAAGGAACGACCCCGTCGCCGCGAAGTTCTTTCGGTTCATGATCTCGGCGGCTTCGTTGGCCCGGTACTCGTCCGAGCGGTGGCGCTCGGCGAGCCGGGCAAACGCTGACGTGAGGTCACGAAGCTGCTCGTCTGGATCGCCAGTCTGTCGCAGCTCGTTGCCGCTCGAATAGCGCAGCGGCTCGATGCGACCGCTGATCGCGGCATCGGCGTGATCGACGAGCCAGCCGGGCGTCTCCATGATGTGGGCGTCCGCGTCGTGCACGACGCGGCCCGTGGAGTTGTACGCCATCGTGCGCAGTCTCGCGCCCCGAGCGGATTGGTGGGAAACTCCGCGGATGCGCGCTCCCCGCAGACTCCTCGCGGTGCTCTCTGCGATGGGGGTGGCGACCACGTTGGTCCTCGCGACCTCGGTCGCGTTCGCGAACGCCGCTGTCCAGCCGTCGCCGCCGAGCCCGTCGCCACAGGACAGCGGACTCACGACGGGGCCCGTGAAGATCATCGACACGGGCGCTGGCCAAGGCGTGCAGGGGTATGTCTCGACGCTGACGGAGGGAGCGCGACTGGTCGGCTACCCGACGACCGTCCCGCAGGAGGGATGGACGGCGAAGGACGAAGGCTTTGCGGGACTGATTCGGATGGAGGTGACCTCGGGTCCCGGCGTGGGCAGCCAGTTCGACAGCTACTGCATCGACCTCCTCACACCGACGTACGTCGGCTGGCCCTACAAGCCGGGAGAGTGGAACGAGGCGAACGTGCCGAACGTGGGCTACGTCGCTCGCTTGCTCCAGTCGTACTTCCCGACGACGAACGAGCCGTCGAACCTCGACGCCAATCAACGCGCCGCCGCGGTGCAGGCCGCGATCTGGTACTTCAGCGACGGCTACGTCTTGTCGACGACTTCGCCGCTGTACTCCGCGGTGTCTGCGATCGTCGCGAACGTCATCAAGCTCGGCCCACTGTCAGCTCCGCCGGCGCCGAACGTCACGATCGACGGGCCCAAGGCCGGCGGGGTCAGCGCGGTCGTCGGGCCGTTCGTCGTGCACACCAACGGGCAGACCGCGGTCGCTCGCGTCAGCGAGGGAGCGAATGCGTTCGGTGATGAAGACGGCACGCAGAGCCTCGGGAGCACGTTCGAGGTCACGGATGGTCAACAGGTCTGGTTGCAGGGCGACTCGCCCGGACCCATATCCCTCACCGTCACGGCGACGGTGTCGCAACCCGGCGGCACCGTCTATCTCTTCATCCCGCCCACGAACCAACCGACCCTGGGCGCGCAGACGATCATCCAGGCCGGCCCTCTCATCGCGGTGACCGACGTGACCAAGACAGTGGTGCTCTTCGGTCCACAGGACTTGACGGTCGTCAAGTCGATCGAGGGTGACGGCGCGGGGCAGCAAGGTGAGATCCGGATCGACATCGTGTGCTCCAAGCCGAACGGGCCCATCCCGCCGTTCGTGATCCCTGCCGGCGCTACCGGAGCAGTGAGCACCGTGGTCACAGGGATCACCGTCCCAGCCCGATGCGAGCTGAAGGAGTCGTCCTCGGGCGACAACCAGAAGATCGATGTGGTGGGCCCTGGAGGAGTCAGCGCGCTCTCGGCGACGCAAGCGGCAGACGTCTGCCCACCGGAGAGCCCGCAGCCGCTCCAGGCATCACCGCCGGTCACCTTCGTGAACGTCGTGAACACGACGAGCCCGTCCTCGACGATCGCCACCACGACGACCTCCGGTTCGTCGACGTCGAGCACTGAGAGCACGACGACGACCACGAGCTCGACGACCACGAGCTCGACGACCACGAGCTCGACGACCACGAGCAGCACCACGTCGACAACGGCATCCACGTCGACGACGGCATCCACGTCGACGACGGCATCCACGTCGACGACCGCGGGCACATCCACGACAACGGCGACGACAATCGTGACGACGACGACGGCTGCGGGGGCGGGCACCACGGTCGTGCCGACCACGGCGCCCGATCAGTGCGAGCTCGGCGGCTCGACGACGAGCACGACGACGGGCGGCGAGACGCTGCCCGCCACGGGCTCGCAGCCCGGGCTCGGTCTGGTCGGCATCGCGGGCGTCCTCGGCGGCATCGGGCTCCTCGCCCTCGCGTCGCGCCGTCGCCTTTGGTGAGCACCCCTTCTGATCTCACCCAGCGCAGCGCAACCGAGCTGCTCGATCTCTACCGGACGGGCCAGGCATCACCGGTCGAGGTGACCGGGGCCGTGCTCGCGCGGATCGAGGTCGTCAACCCGACGCTCAACGCGTTCTGCCTCGTCGACGAGGAATCGGCGCTCGCTTCTGCTCGTGTGAGTGAGGCGCGTTGGCAGCGCGGCGAGCCGATGGGTCCTCTCGACGGTGTGCCCACGTCGATCAAGGATCTGCTCCTGACCCACGGGTGGCCCACGCGACGGGGAAGCTTCACCGTCGATCCCGACCAGGCCTGGGATGTCGATGCACCCTCGGTTGCGCGTCTGCGAGAGGCCGGCGCGGTGTTCGTCGGCAAGACCACGACTCCCGAGTTCGGCTGCAAGGGCGAGACCAACTCGCCGATGACGGGGATCACGCGCAATCCGTGGGACCCGAGCAAGACAAGCGGCGGCTCGTCCGGTGGCACTGCCGCCGCCGTCGCCGCTGGCCTCGCGCCGCTGAGCATCGGCAGTGACGGCGCGGGGTCGGTGCGCATCCCTGCGGCGTTCTGCGGAAACTTCGGGCTGAAGCCGAGCTTCGGACAGCGTCCCCGCGCATCCGCTGTCACCGTTCGGCACGGTGTCGCACATCGGGCCGCACACCATGAGCGTGCGCGACGCGGCGCTGATGATGAACGTGCTCAAGCAGCCCGACGCACGCGACTGGACGTCGCTGCCGCCCGATGAGGCCGACTACCTCGATGGCCTCGACGACGGGATCGACGGGCTCCGGGTGCTCTACTCGCCGACGCTCGGCCATGCGAAGGTGCATCCTGAGGTCGCCGACGCGGTGGCCGCCGGCGTCAAGCAGCTCGAGGCCCTGGGAGCGCGCGTGGAGGAGCGGGATCCCGGGTTCGAAGATCCGCTCCCGATCACCACCGGCTTGTGGTTCACCGGAGCGTGGACGTTGTGGAACACGCTCACCCCAGCGCAGCAGGAGGTCACCGACCCCGACTTCGCCGCCGAGGCTCGCCTCGGGTCAGAGCTCAGCAACCTCGAGGTGCAACGCCTCGTGCTCCGGCGCGGCGAGCTCGGGTCGACGATGCGCCAGCTCATGCTGAGCTACGACCTCGTCGTCACTCCGGCGGTCGCCGTGCCCGCGTTCGAGGCGAGGCCCGCGGGTCACTCGCCCATGACGCCCGAGTCGATGCTCGGCTGGACGCCGTTCTCGTATCCGTTCAACCTCACCCAGCAACCCGCGTGCACGATCCCATGCGGTCTCACCATTGACGGCCTTCCGATCGGCATGCAGATCGTCGGCCCGATGTTCGCCGACGCGCTCGTCCTGCGTGCCGCTCGCGCCTACGAGACGACCCGGCCGATCCCTCGCCCCTCTGTCTGAGTCCCTCGGGCTCTGTGTCGCAAACTGCGCCAGAAGTGGCGCACTTCGCGACAGAGAGTCGGAAGCCGGGCACACTCAGGGCTCCCAGAAGATCTCGATCTCGGTGCCGTCGGGGTCCCAACAGCGGAAGGTCACGTACTGCTCGTCGGGGCGGAAGTCCCGACGACCGCGGTGGTCTGCACGCCCACGGTGGACAGCTCGCGATGGCGGGCGAGCACCTCGTCCGCGTCGGCGCCGTTGAACCCGATGTGGAAGCCCTCGGGAAGCGCAGTGTGCGGATCGGCGGGCACGAGCGCGAGGAGGAAGCCGTCGTCGTTGCGGACGAAGAAGCCGTCGTCGACCTCGAACGCCGGCCTGAACCCGAAGTGCTGGACGTAGAAGTCGCGGCAAGCGACGGCATCGCGGACCCGCAGGTTCATGTGGTTCAGATCCACGGCGTGAGCCTCGCAGATCACGTTGGCGCGATGCGGTAGAGCGAGCTGCCACCCGAATCGGTGACCCAGATCGATCCGAACCCGAACTCGATGCGCGCCGGGATGTCGACATCGCGCAGCTCGGTCTTCACCGTGCCGCTCGCCCGGTCGAGCTGCAGCACTGCGCCCACTCTCCCCGCGCGCCGGATCCCGACCCAGATGTCGCCGTCGCCGTCGAAGTTCAACGAGAGCACCTCGGTCGAGCCGTCGATGGGGATGCGCTCCGCGACCTGGCCCGAGGCCGGGTCCACGGCCCAGATCTCAGTCGGTGACGCGCCCCAGACCAGTCCCTCGTGCACGACGAACGGCACGCCGCCGCCGACGTCCACGTCGACGGTCGCACCGGAGACCGGGTCGATCCGATGCATCGCGGTCGTGTCGCTCGAGACCCACAGGCTGCCGCCCGCGTAAACGACGTTGGTGTGCGCGTTTCGCCGCGTCGATGTCGACGGGCAGACCTTTGCTCACACCGCCATCGCTGATCTCGAGCACCCGTCCGCCGGGATCGATCGCCCACACGTCGCCCTCGTCGTCGCTCGTGAGATCACAGCAGACCTCGCCCGCTTGGACGCTTGCCTTCATGGCTCCCGTCGTGGCGTCGATGGCGACGACGGAGTGAGGCCCGCCGTAGCTCGCTACCCACACGGCATCGGCCACGCTCAGCGCCGATGCCGCGCCGGGGATGGCGTATGCGGTTGTCACCGCGTTCGTCGTCGGATCGACGCGGCTGATCGTGCCTGCGTCGTAGGACACCGGCCACACGGCATCGCTCGTCACCGCGAGACCGAGCAGCTGCGTGCCGCCGACGTCGATGACGCTCTCCACCTCGGGCGCAGCGATGGTCGTCGTCGTGGTGCCCGCGGTCGTTGGGGTGGCCCTGGTCGTCACGGCCGCCGTCGTCGCCGGCACTGTCGTCGGTGCCGACAGGGACGACTCCGAGCAGGCCGCGAGAAACAGCAGCACCGCCACCGCCGTCCCGACCCGCATCCCGAGACACTGGCACAGCCACCGATCAGTCGGGCAGCAGGGGCGGCGCGAACCCGGGGTCGTGGCCGAGCTGTCCGGCTCGGCTCACCGCGGCGGACCCGAACTTGTCGCGCACCTCGTCGAGCGCGGCGTCGAGGCGGCTCGCGGTGCGGCGGTCGAATGGGAGCGGCAGCTGCACGGCATCGTCGTCGTCGAGGTTCATCACGGCGATGCCGATGAGCGTGAGCCCCTGATCGTCGATCAGGGGCTGCACGTCGGCGAGCAGGCCACGCGCGGTCTCGAGGATGGGTTCGGTGAGCGCGGTCGGCCGCGCCATCGTGTGCGAGCGCGTCGCGCGCGACCAGTCCTCGAAGCGCATGCGCAGCACGACTGTGCGGCCGACCCGATTGGCCACGCGCAGTCGGCGCGTGACCCTGTCGACCAGACCCGCCAGGGTCGCCTCGATCTCTCCGGGCGCCTTGGCGCGCCACCCGATCGCTCGCTGCGAGCCGATCGAGCGCCGGCGCCGACCGACCTCGACGGGTCGGGGGTCGTAGTTGTGGGCGAGGGCGTGGAGATGCCGACCAGCGTGAGGGCCGAGGATCGACATCAGCGTTGACTGCTCGAGGCGTGCCACGTCGGCGACCGTGTCGATGCCGCGGTCGTGCAGCTTGGTGGCGGTCTTGATGCCCACGCCCCACAGCCGTTCGACGGGCAGCGGATGCAGGAACGCGAGCTCGCGCTCGGGCCGCACGACGAGCAAGCCATCGGGCTTGGCGACGCGGCTCGCGACCTTCGCCAAGAACTTCGTGCGGGCGACACCGACGGTGATCGGCAGGCCGACCTCGTCCTGCACACGGTCGCGGAGCCGGATCGCGATCTGGGTCGGCGTGCCGGACACCCGGCGCAGCCCACCCACGTCCAGAAACGCTTCGTCGATCGAGATCCCCTCGACGAGGGGAGTCGTGTCGTTGAAGATCTCGAACACGGCTTTGCTCGCGTCGGAGTACGCAGAGAACCGGGGTGAGACCTCGATGAGGTTCGGGCACATCTGGCGCGCTTCCCGGCCGCCCATCGGCGTGTGGATCCCGAAGGCCTTGGCCTCGTAGCTCGCGGCCAGCACGACGCCACCGCCGACGATGACGGGCTTGCCCCTCAGCGACGGGTCGTCGCGCTGCTCGACTGATGCGTAAAACGAGTCCAGATCGGCGTGGAGGATCGTGGCATCGGCCCGCACGAACATATGTTCGCACACCCGGGTGTCAGGATGCTCCGATGTCGGACATCGAAGTCGTGCAGCAGATCTACGCCGCCATGGCAGGCCGCGACGTGGACACGCTCGCCAAGCTCATCGACGAGTCCTGCGTCATCACCCAGGACGATCGGCTGCCGTGGGGCGGCCGCCACGTCGGGCATCCCGGCTTCCTCGCGTTCGCCGGAGCGCTGACCGGGGCGATCCAGTCAGCGGTCACGACCCATGAGATGTTCACGGCGGATGGCGACGTGATCCAGGTCGGTCACACGAAGGGGACGACGGTCGCCCACGGCACGCCGTTCGACATCCCCGAGGTCCACCGGTGGACGATCCGCGAGGGCAAGGCCGTCGCCGCGCACTTCTCGATCGACACGCCCGCAATGCTCGCGGCGCTCGAATCGCCACGCTGATGCTCGACATCTCGTGCGCGTTCGCAACGTCGATGGCTACACCCGACCACGTGGCTGCGGCCGAACAGCTCGGCTATCGCCGAGCGTGGCTCTACGACTCGCCGGCGCTGTATCCCGACGTGTGGATGACGCTCGCCGAGTGCGCACGGCGGACTTCGACGATCGAGCTCGGGCCGGGCGTCGCCATCCCGTCGCTGCGTCATCCGATGGTCACGGCGTCGGCTGTCGGGACCCTCTGCGAGATCGCACCGGGCCGAGTGAACCTCGCACTCGGATCCGGGTTCACCGGGCGCCTCACGCTCGGGCAGAAGCCGTTGCCGTGGTCCTATGTGCGTGAGTACGTGGAGGTGGTCATCGCGCTCCTTGCCGGCGAGACGACGTCATGGGAGGGCGCGCGCATCCGAATGCTGCACCCGTCGGGGTTTGGCGCGGCGCGGCCCATCCGGGTCCCGATCATCCTCGGCACCGGCGGCCCGAAGGGCGAAGCCGTTGCCCGTGATCTCGCCGACGGGATCTTTGCGACGCAGCCGACCAATGGGTTCGAGAGATGCTCGATCCTTGCGTTCGGGACCGTGCTCGACCCCGACGAGGACCCAGGGAGCGAGCGGTGCATGGAAGCCGCGGGCCACGCAGCCGCGCTGATCTACCACGCTCTCCATCTCCGAGGTGCCGCCGCCACCCTGCCGAAGGGCGACGAGTGGGTGGCCGCGCTCGAAGCCGTCCCCGAGGACGAACGCCACCTCGCGCTTCACGAAGGCCACCTGATCGAGGCGAACGAGCGCGACCGGCTCGTCGTCACGGGGGAGACGTTGACGATGTTCGGCGTCGCCCGTTCGGCGGACCAGTGGCGCGACCACGTCGCGTCGCTCGAGGCCGCCGGTGCGACGGAGATCGCCTATCAGCCAGCGGGGCCCCACATCCCCGACGAGCTCGACCGGTTCATGACCGCGGTGTCGGGATGACGCCCGCTTGACGCAGCGCGTTCAGGTTGTCGACGATCCCCCGCTGATGTGCGACGCGTCCCTCGCTGTCGAAGTGAAGCACCGCCATCTCCTCGAACTCGAGCCGCTTGCCCGTCGGCGGCAACGATCCCCACTGACCCGATTGGGTGCCGGTGATCCGCAGATGCATCGCGACCCGCCAACCCTCAGCGGTCAGCGACAGCAACTCTTCGTCATAGTCGGGGAACGCGCTCCATGCCCGCTGAAGCGACTCGCGGATCGTCTCGCGGCCGTGCCCGACGGGTGCGTAGGGCGTGTAGTCGAACACGACGTCCGCCGCGTAGAGCTCGTCGACGAGCCCGAGCTGCCGGCCGTTCCAGACCTCGTCGAAGAGCCGGCGCACCACTGCGCGATGCCGGCTGCACCGCCACTCGCGGGCACGCCTCAACGTGTCGCTCACGACCGGTGACTTCGCGTCGGCGTACTCGTTCATGTCGCGCCACGACTGCGTGGCGAGCGAGCGCTTCACCGAGGTGTAGCGGACGCGGCCTTCGGCATCCTCTCTAAGCCAGTCCCTCAAGTCGAGGTAGTCGACGATCTCGTGCGACCCTTGCGCGTACACGTGCACGTGGACATCTCGCGCCGGCGTGCGGAACATCCGGTGATCGGGCTCGCGCACCCGCAGCTCGTAGCCGGCGGCCTCGAGCGCGGGGCCGAACACCGCATCATCCTCGACGTCCGCGACGACGAGGAGGATGTCGACGATCGGCTTGGCCGCGAGCCCCGGGACGGACGTCGAGCCGATGTGCTCGACCCGCAACGCGTGGTCGCCGAGGGCGGCGTCGATGCGGGCGCGCTCGTCCTCGAACCGTCCCGGCCAGCCCGGGTCGTAGTCCACGATCAGGATTTCGGCCACCGGCTCGAGGCCACCCACGAGCACACCCTCGGCGTCTTGCTCCCAGCCCATGTCGCATCTTGACCCGCGGTCGTAGGGTGCATGGGAGATGACCCGCTTCCAGGCGTCCACCGTCACCGTCGACGACGTGGTCGGCGCTCTCGATGAGGATGGTTACGCCATCGTCGAGGGGATGCTGTCGTCCCATGAGGTCGCGACTGCCAAGGCGTCGCTGAAGGAGGTGGTCGACGAGCTGCCCTTCGGCCGCAACGACTTCGAAGGGTTCAGCACCCGTCGGGTGTACGCGCTCTTCGCCAAGACCCGTGCCTTCGACGAAGCCGCGATCAATCCATTGCTCCTCGGCGTGCTCGATCGTGTGCTCGGCCACTACCAGCTCTCTGCGCCGACCGGGATCCAGATCGGTACAGGCGAGAACGCACAGGTCCTGCACTACGACGCCAGCGTCTACCCCCTGCCGCGCGACTTCCGGGATGTCGTCCTGAACACGATGTGGGCGCTCGACGACTTCACCGTGGAGAACGGCGCGACGCGGATCGTCCCTGGGAGCCACCGATGGGTGGACCGCACGCCCGAGCGCCGCGACACCGTCGTCGATGCCGTGATGCCCGCGGGTTCGGTGATCTTCTACGGCGGGAAGGTCTTCCACGGCGGGGGAGCCAACACCACCTCTACGCCGCGCCTCGGCGTGATCCTCGAGTACGTCGCCGCGTGGCTCCGTCCCCAGGAGACGCACCTGCTCGCCGTGCCGAGGGCAGTGGCAGCGGACCTGCCCGAGCGCCTCCAGGAGCTTCTGGGCTACAACATCTACCCGCCGTTCCTCGGCTACGTTGACGGCCGCCATCCCCGTCGCTACATCACTACGGAGGTCCAGGCATGACAGCGGATCGTGACGCGATCGCTCAGGTGATCCAGCTCTACGTCGACGGGAGCGCCGACGGCGACGCCGGCAAGCTCAAGGAGGCGTTCCACGACGACGCCCGGATGTTCGGTCATGTCGAGGGCAGCCGATTCGACATGCCGATCCAGCAGTTCTTCGAGATCGCGGCCTCGGCGCCGATGAACGTGGCGGGCACCTACAAGGCGGAGATCACCTCGATCGAGCAGGTGGGCGATGCCGCGGTCGCGACCCTTGCGGAGGAGGGTTGCTGGGGAGAGGTGTCGTTCGTCGACTACTTCTCACTGGCGCGCATCGACGGTGCGTGGAAGATCGTCAACAAGACGTTCGCGCACACCGGCGGGGCGATGCCTCATTCCTAGAGGTTGGTGTCGAGCTTGCGGAGGCGATCGGCGAGTGACGACATCACCTGGAGGGCGAACATCGGCGTCTCGTGGACGAGGAACATGAACTCGCGCTGATCGATCATCGCGAGAGCCGTGTCCGCGGTCGCGACCGCGGTAGCCGCGCGTGGCGACTTGTCGATCAGGGCCATCTCGCCGAACACGTCGCCCTCGCCGGCCTTTTCGACGGTGTGGTCGCCGACTCGCAGCTCGACCTCACCACTGACGACGCCGTACATGTAGTCGCCCTCGTCACCCTGCACGAAGATCGTGTCGCCGGCGGCGACCTCCCTCGTCTTCCTCGCGTTGATGAAAACACCCCGCACGGTCATCTCGCCGAGTCTGATCGGTCGAGGTGAACGCGAGATGGCGCCGCGGCAAACGTCAGGAGGCGAGGCCGGCGAACGCTCCCATGACGATCCCGAGGCCACGGGGGTCGCCCATCGTCCCTTCGCCCATCCGGTTCATGACATAGGCGACGGACATGTGCGCGTCGAGGTCGTTCACGATGATCGAGCCACCCCAACCTCCCCAGAAGCAGGCCCGGGGATTCGGGCTGATCGGCAGGTCCGCGGAATTGAGCCCGTAGTTCATGCCGAACGTGATCGGCAGCCCGAGCACCAGGTCGATGCCGCTGATCTGCTTCTCGAGTGCGACCTCACAACCCTTGGCGGACAGGAGGCGCACGCCGTTCGCCTCGCCTCCGCACGACAGCGCCGACTGCACGAGCGCGACCGAGCGAGCATTCCCATGGCCACCGGCCGCCGGGATCTCCGCCCGGCGCCAGGGCACAGTCCACGACTGGGCGGCGTCCATCGGCGGGTTGGCGAACGTCTTGAGGATGATCTCGCTCGGGTTCTCGGGGATCGGCAGCGGCGGCGGCGGGATCACGAGCGCGATCCGGTCGTCGCACTCGGCCGGTGTGCCGATGTGGAAGTCCGCGCCGAGCGGCCCGGCGACTTCCTTCGCGAAGAACGTGCCGACTGACTCGCCCGCGATGCGGCGCACGACCTCGCCGACGAGGTAGCCCTGCGTGATCGCGTGGTACCCGGACGCGGTGCCGGGCTCCCAGAGCGGAGCCTGCGCGGCAAGCAGCGACGTGGCCTTCTCCCAGTCATAGAGATCTTCGGGCACGATCGGCTCCTGCCAGCCCGAGAGACCCGCCGAGTGCGCCATCAGATGGCTCACCTCGATGTCCGCCTTGCCGTTGGCCGCGAACTCGGGCCAATACGTCGCAACCTTGCCGTGCAGGTCGAGCTCACCGCGGTCGGCCAGCATCAGCGCACAGAGCGCCGTCATCGTCTTGGTCGTGGACCAGACGTTGATGATGGTGTCGCGCTCCCACGGCTTGGTCTTCGCCTCGTCGGCATGGCCGCCCCAGAGGTCGACGACGAGCTCACCTTCGAGGACGACGGCCACCGACGCCCCGACATCCAGCCCTTGGTCGAAGTTGCTCGCGAACGCCTGCTTGACGCTCTCGAAGCGCGGGTCGCACGTGCCCTTGATGTCTGTCATCGGTCCCCCGGTCGTGTGCCGACGACCCTACTTTCGGCGCGTCATGGCGACTTGGGGCGCCGCTGTCGCCTCCGTTCGCTCCGTGAGGCAGGCTTTCGGGGTGAAGCGCATCTCGCATTGGGTCGGTGGCAAGGTCTCAACGGGCACCTCGGGTCGCAGCGGTCCTGTCTTCGACCCGGCGACCGGGGAGCAGTCCGGTGAGGTCGACTTCGCGTCCGCGGAGGAGGTCGACGCTGCCGTCGTCGAGGCGGCCGCGGCGTTCCCTGCGTGGCGCGCGGCGTCGCTGTCGCAGAGGAGCGAGGTGCTGTTCCGCTTCCGGGAGCTCGTCGACCGGCATCGCGCCGATCTCGGCGCTGCGATCACCGCGGAGCACGGGAAGGTGCTCTCCGACGCGGCGGGAGAGGTGGCCCGCGCGCTCGAGGTCGTCGAGTTCGCCTGCGGCTTGGCCGACCACCTGAAGGGTGCGTTCAGCGAGCAGGTGTCGACGGGCATCGACGTGTACTCGATCCGGCAGCCACTCGGTGTCGTCGCGGGCATCACCCCGTTCAACTTCCCTGTGATGGTCCCGCTCTGGATGGTGTCGAATGCGCTCGCGTGCGGCAACGCGTTCATCCTCAAGCCGAGCGAGAAGGATCCGTCGCCGTCGTTGCTTCTTGCCGAGCTGCTCGCCGAGGCGGGTGTGCCCGACGGCGTGTTCAACGTCGTCCATGGCGACCGCGAGGCGGTGAACGCGATCCTCGAGCATCCCGGCATCGCGGCGGTGAGCTTCGTGGGGTCGACGCCGATCGCGAAGCATGTCTACGAGACCGGCACACGACACGGAAAGCGCGTGCAGGCACTCGGCGGGGCGAAGAACCACATGGTCGTCCTGCCCGACGCCGACATCGACGCCGCGGCCGATGCCGCCGTCTCCGCCGCGTACGGCTCCGCGGGCGAGCGGTGCATGGCGATCTCGGTCGTCGTCGCGGTCGGCGACGCGGGCGATCCGCTCGTCGATGCCATCGCCGCTCGGCTGCCGAAGCTCCGCATCGGCCCGGGCACCGATCCCGACAGCGAGATGGGCCCGCTCGTCACCGGCGAGCACCGCGACAAGGTCGCCGACTACATCAACAAGGGCTACGACGCGGGCGCCACGATCGTCGTCGACGGCCGCGAGCGCTCGTTCCAGGGCGACGGGTTCTTCCTCGGCGTGTCGCTCATCGACAAGGTCACACCCGACATGGAGGTGTACCGCGACGAGATCTTCGGCCCCGTGCTGTGCGTCGTGCGGGCGGCGTCCTACGACGATGCGGTCCGTCTGATCGACGAGAACCCGTACGGCAACGGCGCCGCCATCTTCACCCGCGACGGCGGCGCCGCTCGTCGCTTCCAGTTCGACGTGCAGGCGGGAATGGTCGGCGTGAACGTGCCCATCCCCGTGCCCGTCGCCTCGTTCAGCTTCGGCGGGTGGAAGGCGTCGCTGTTCGGCGACCGTCACATGTACGGCCCCGACGGCGTCGACTTCTACACCCGCACCAAGGTCATTACGGCACGGTGGCCGGATCCCGCGACGAGTCGCGTTGATCTCGGCTTCCCGCGCACCCGCTGACACCGACGAGCTCGCTCGCCAACTGGCTCAACGCGATCTGGCCGGGTGCGGCCTCTCGCTCCAACACACTGGCGCGGTACACAGCCATCCCGATGATCTCGCCGTCGGTGAGCTCGACCCTGCCCACGTCGATCCCGGCCCTGATCTCGAAGCCTTCCGCGGCAGCAGATGCGCGGAAGTCCTGGGCGAACGCGACGCAGGCAAGGGGATCCTCGAAGGCAGCGACACATCCGTCGCCCAAGAGCTTGAGAGCGGCCGCGCCATGCACCTCAGCGAGGCGGCGCGTCGACGTGACCCACTGCTTACTCAACGCGACCACCTCGCGTTCATCGAGCTGTTGGATGGTGTGCCCGGAGCCGCAGATGTCCACCATCGCGATCGCCATCAACGCGGGCCCGTGCGTGTCCGCAGTACGGAGAGGCGGGAACGAGCGGGCGGGCCCTGGTGGCGACGCCTGAAAGACCTCTTCGAGTCCAGGAAAGTCCCGAATGCGGTAGTGCCCGAGGCTCCGGAGGTCGACTCGGTTCGCGAGCGCGAGCGGGCGCGGCGAGCGCGGTTGCGACGCTCGACACCACGATTTGGCCACCGTGCGCGATCGCGCGTAGGCGCGCCGTCTGGTTGACGGCCACGCCGTAGTAGTCGCCATCGATCGCGTCGACCTCACCCACGTGGACGGCGATTCGAGCCCGAAGTTCGAGCCCGTTGACGGGTGTTGCGAGCCGTGCCTGCAACGCACACGCCGATGTCAGCGCATCGCTGGCGAGCGCAAACACCGCAAAGTGGCTGTCGCCCTCGCCTCTCGCCTTGAGCAGAGTGCCCCCGTGGTCCTCGACCGCGGCACCGGCCTCGGCATCGAGCACCCTGACCGCCTCCGCCATCGAGTCGGGCGAGGTCGCCCAGAGATGGTTGCTGCCCTCGAGGTCGGACATGAGAAAGCAACGCAGCTCGCCGGTCATGACGCCACCGCCTGCAGCGTGTACGTCGCGGGTGGCTGCTGCTTCTTCCAAGGACCGCGTTCGTCGTTGGGCAGCTGGCGGTAGACGGGCTCGCTGATCCGGATGCCCACACCGGCACCCATCCGGAACACGTGGAACACGCCCGCACCCATGATGTCGTAGCGGCGCGACGGACCGTCGCCGTACTCGCCGTCGACGACGATCGAGAGGTGCACATTTGCGCCGATGTCGAGGTTGATCCCGTGGGTCGACCCGAGTGCCCGCACGGGCTCGCTGAGCCCACGGACGCACCCGACCGCGGCCGCGGCCTGCGATTCGTCGAAGACGGCGAGGCAGCCGTCGCCGACGAACTTCACGACGCGCCCACCGCTCGTCTCGATCGCGTCGGCGATCAACCTGTAGAAGTCGTCGACGAGCTGCGCGAGCTGCATCGACGAGAGGGGAGCGATGGCCTTGGTGAATCCGGCCGCATCGACCATCACCATCACGAGCCGTCGCTCGGAGAGCCCCGCAGGCGGGGCGGAAGAGGGGGACATGCAAACCTCCTGTTCGTGGTTCCGACCTTGCTGATGCGGGGGTGACTCCCGCTGGCCCTCGAGGGGTGCCAAGACCAATGCTACGACTCGCCGAGCGTGAGTGTCTCTCTGCTATCGACGTCGGAGGGGATGATGCGGTTCGGCAGGCTGTTCGGCATCCAGCGGCCGTAGACGTAGCCCGCGACGGCCATGACCACGGCGGCGACCGCGAACGCGAGGGTGATCCCCTGCGTGAACGTGTGGCGAGCCGAGTCGGCGAGCTCGGCGCCCGCGTCGCCCCCGATGCGTTGGGCCACGGCGAGCGCTTGTCCGACCGACTCCTTGGCGACCTCCTGGACGTCCTCGGGCAGCGCGCTGGTCGGTCCTTGCATCGACACGTGGAACCGCGAGGCCATGATGCTGCCCAGGACCGCGATCCCGAGGGCCGCACCCACCTCGCGAGTCACGTCGTTCACCGCCGAGCCCACGCCTGACTTCGAGAGCGGCACCGACCCGACGATCAGCTGGCTCGACGCCGGCATGATCACCGCCGACCCGACCGCGATCGGGATGATGCTCAGCGCGATGAACCAGTAGGCCGTGTCGACGTCGAAGCGTTGCCAGCGCGACGAACCCGATCGCTCCCATCCAGAAGCCGACCCGCACCGCCGGGCGCACTCCGAAGCGAGCGATGATCCTCGGTCCTCGGGGAGCGACGATGACGAGCGTCACCGCGTAGGGCAGCTGACGGACCCCCGCCTCGAGCGGCGTGTACCCCTGGACGAACTGCAAGAACTGGGTCAGCAGGAAGAACATCCCGAAGGTGCAGAGGAAGATCGTGGTGATCGCGCCGGCGCCGCTCGCAAAGGCTGGCACTCGGAACAGTCGCGGGTCGAGCATCGGGTTCTTGATCGTCAGCTCGTAGCGAGCCCACGCGAAGCCGGCGACGCCGAACGCCGCGAACCCAGCGAGGGTCGCCGGAGACGTCCACCCCAGCTCGGGGCCCTCGATCACCGCGAACACGAGGCCGACGAGCGCGACAATCGAGAGCACGCTGCCAACCGGGTCGAGTGCGGTGCGGCCGGGATCTCGCGATGTGGGCACGAACAGCGCGGTGAGCACGAGCAGGACCGCGACGATGGGCAGGCTCACCATGAACACCGAGCCCCACCAGAAGTGCTCGAGCAACAGGCCGCTCGTGATCGGCCCGAGTGCGCCGCCCACGCCGGCGAACGCCGCCCAGATCGCGATGGCCTTCGGGCGCTCGTGGATCGGGAACGAGTTCAAGATGATCGACAACGTCGCCGGCATGATCAACGCGGCGCCGACTCCCATCAGCGTGCGCATGGCGATCAGCTGGGTGGGATCGGTTGCCTGGCTCGCGGTGAGCGCCGCGCCTCCGAAGATGAGCAGGCCGATCTCCAGCGCGCCCTTTCGTCCGAACCGATCGCCGAGCGCTCCAGCGGGGAGCAGGAGCCCCGCGAAGACGAGCGCGTACGCGTCGACGATCCACTGCAGCTCGGTGCCGGTCGCGCCGAGCTCTCGCTGGATCGTCGGCAGGGCGACGTTCAGCGCGCTCACGGCGATCACGATCGTGACGAGGCTGAGGTTCAGGATCGCGAGGATCAGCCAGCGACGGTGGTAGACGTCCGGCGGGATTCCGTGAGTGTTGCGATGAGACTCCGGCGCCGTCATCGCGGCGTTTCTAACCGATGCGGTGAATGCCGCGAAGGCCCGCCCACGCGAGGTCGGCGACCTGGGCCGCGAGAAGGTCGGGGTCGAGCTCGAGGTCTTGGTCGACCCAATGGCGGCTCGTCCCCTCGGCGAGCCCGACCAACCCATAGGCCAGGTTGCGGCGATGGGCGGGGTCGATGTCGGCGTCGATGAGGGTCGCGATCGCTTCGGCGATCGTGCGCTCGACCGAACGCACCGCGGCGGCGAACTCCTCGTCGCGCCGCGCGCCGCTCCCGAACAGGAGCACGAACGAGGTGCGCTCCTCGGCGACGAAACGGAAGTAGGCCTGGAAGCCCCGCTCGACCTGCTTGTGGGGAGTGCCCGCCTCGGCCGTGGCCTTGCCGATCGCGGCCATCAGCCGGTCGCCGACATCCCGCAGCAGCTCGAGGTAGAGGCCGCGCTTCGACGGGAAGTGCTGGTACAGCACGGGCTTGGTCACACCGGCCGCGGCCGCGATGTCGTTCATCGACGTCGCGTGGAAGCCCTGCGCAGAGAAGACGTCGAGCGCGACCGTGAGCAGCTGGTCTCGACGCTCGGCGGCGGGCAGTCGGCTCGACATGGTTACCGCACGGTAACCGATGCGCCCGCCCCCGCCACTCCGATCGGTGTTGCAAATTGCGCCACATCGGGCGCACTTCGCGACAGAGACCGCGGGGGGAGGCGGTCGGAGGGTTCAGCGGCCCTGGGCCCGGTCCTCCTTGTCAGCGGCCTTCACCGCGTAGCCGAGGACGATCGAGGGCGCGAGGAAGATCGAGCCCACGATGATGCTGCCGATGACGATCCCGACGATGGCGCCGTTGAACCCGACGATCGCCCCGACCACGAACGCCACGACCGCGACGAGGAAGCCGAGGTAGCCGAGGCGCTGCCCGATCGAGGCGAGCTTCGCGGCGCGCGCCCTTTGGACCAGGATCGGGTCCGTGGCATCGGGATCGCTCACGGCAGCCATCCTGCCGACTCGAGGAGAGCTCTGAGAGCGCGCCGCAGCGCTGCGAGCGAGAAGTGCTGTCGCGCGATCGCGTGGTTGCGAGCCAGGTCCGCAGGATCCGGGCCGTCGGCGAGCACGCGCGAGAGTGGCCCGGCGTCGTCGGTCGGGAGCCATCGGAAGCCGAGGGCTCGGAGCTCGGCGGCGACCGGGTACGTCCCGACTGCCGCGGGTCGCTCGTAGATCGCGGCCTCGATCGGTGGGTTCCCGAAGCCTTCCCATGTCGACGGGAACACGACGGCGTCGCATGCCGCGTACACGTCTCCGAGGGTGATGACTCCGTCGATTGGCGTGCGAAGCACCCGCGCGCTGGTCGCGGCGAGGAGCCGCGCCAGCATCTCGCCGTATCCGTCCTCAGCCGGTCCCGGGAGCCAGTAGGTCGCTCCGACCGCCTCGGCGAGCGCGAGCGCTCGGGGTATGTCCTTCCGCTCGATTGCCCGCACTGGGTGCAGCAGCAGCCGTTCGTCGTCGCGCACGCCCAGCCGGCGGCGACTGCCGTCCCGGTCGCCCTTCTCCGCGTCAACGTCGAACACGTTGGCGATGTACGCGGCGTCGATGCCGCGGCGCTCTCGCATCTCGCGCCGCGTGAGGTCGTTGATCACGACATGCCGCCACGATGCGTCGTCGGGAGGCAGGTCGGCGATGTGCGCGTAGCGCGGTCGCTGCCACGGCGGATCGTGGTGATGGAGGATCGCCCGTCGGCCTCGCAGCACTTCGGCGACGACGCGCGACGCGCCGAGGTTCATTGGGATCGTGAGCAGGTTCTCCACGACGACGACGTCGATGCCGTCGAGAGCGCCCTTCACCTGATCGACGGACGCGTCCTCCGTTGCGTCGATCGCAAGCCCGGGGACGAGGCGATCGACCCGGCCCTCGCCTGCGACCGTCTCCACATCGAACCCGAGATCGGCAAGCGCCGCCCGCCAGCGTTCTGCGACGACCGAAACCCCATCCGCGCCACCGAGCCGGAACGAGACGATCGCCGCGCTCGCGCTCACATCAGAGTCTTGCCCATGCAGTAGCTGTCGGACGCGCCGACGTACTCGCCGAACTGCTCGATGGGCGTGAACCCCGCGCGCTCGTAGACCCGCACGGCCGCATCGAGGTAGAGCGCGGTCTCCAGCAACACCCGTTGGGCGCCGAGTGCGCGCGCCTCGGCCTCGAGTGCGTCGACGAGCGCTGCGCCGAGCTTGCGCCCACGCGCCGCGGGCCGCACGTACATCCGCTTGAGCTCTGCCTCGGCGGGGCCCAGTGCGCGCACCGCACCACATCCGACGGGCTCCCCGTCGAGGTACAGCACGAGGAACGCTCCGCGGCCGGGCGCTACATCCTCAGCGCTCAGCCGCCAGAAGTGGTCGCCGTCCGCGTGCGTCGCCATGATTTCGGCGTTCAGCTCGGCGATGAGCTGCGCGGGTACGGGATCGTCGACGGTCGCGCGCTCGATCAACAGCGGCGGCTCGACGTGGCCGAACGTGAACGCCCACGGCGATGGTCCGTGACGACGGAGGAAGTCGAGCCGGTCCTTCGCCTCCTCGACCGTCGGGACGTGACCCTCCTCGACCCACCAGAGCACGACCATCGGCTCGACGCGGTCCTCGAACCACTGGCGTCGCTGCTTGAACACTGCGAGGTGCTCGCCCTGATACGCGAAGGCGCGCAGCGAGTCGACCGACTCCCAGACGGTGAGGTTCACGATGATGTCGGGATCGGGGAACGGCCGGAGCGCGGTGGCATCGCCTTCATCGGTTTGCAGCCGCCAGACGAAGCCTGGTGAGGCGTCGCCGAGAGCGTTGATGCGATCCAGCGCGTTCACGAAGCCTTCGAGCTGTGGGTCGTCGAGTGGTGCGAGCAGACGGGCGATGTTCAGCTGCGCGAGGTGGGGCACTCCGCCTGTCTAGCGGCGACTGGGGAGGGGGTCGCCCGAGTATCGGACCTCGAGCGGCGGCCGCGTGTCCTCGTCGTCCGAGTCGAGGTCGTCGGGAGCAAGGCTCGCAAGGACAGGAGCGGACCCGTCGTTGCGGATCGTCTCTCGCAGGTCCAGCACCCAGTCGTCGATGCCTTCTGGTTTCGCGGGGACGGCGGCCCACGCAGGGAGAGGAACGTCCTTCCGCCTCGAGGTGGCGTGCGCCCAGGCGGGCCCGCGGGCGGCCGAGTGTCGGGGAGCGGCGCGGCGAGCCAGCCGGAAGCCCACATCGGCGAGACCGACGAGCGCGATCAGATCGCCGAACGTGACCACCATTCCAAAGGCGGGGATCGGCACGATCGCGGTGAGGCGTTCGAGGCGGTCGCCCGGTTCGGCGAGGCGCCGGCCCGGCCCGAAGTCGGTCGTGCTGACGCTGCTCTCATCGGCGATGCCCGCCTGCACGGCCGCGTCGGCGCGCACCGGCATCGCGCCGTTCGCGAGCAGCGCGGCAAGGTTGCAGGCCAGCCCGATCGCGATGATCGCCGCGCCGGTCAGGTGGAGGTTGAGCAGCGCGAACGCGATCAGCAGGGCCCACCCGATCGCGACGAGCGCAGTGGTGCGGTCCTGATCACCGATCCACGGCAGGACCGTGAACGTGAGCCCGAGCGCGCCGATCGGCCACTTGCGCAGACGCGTGGCCCGCACCGCGCGCCAATGACCGCCGGCAACGAGTCCGACGAGGAGCCCACCCACCAGCATCGCCACCGGCAACCACATGTCGCGTTCACGGTACTGCGGCCGCGTTTGCGGTTAGCGGATCACGCGACCACCACGACAGGCGTGCCGATGCCGGCGAAGTCCCACATCTTCGCCGCGTCCTCGACGCGCTGGCGCACGCATCCGGAGCTGCGGAAGGTGCCGAGCTGTTCGAGCGTCTGGATGGGACGTCCCCGGCGCGTGACGGGGATCGAGTGGAAGCCGATGGCGAGCGAGCGTCCACGTGCGAAGCGGACCATGTACTGCATCGTCACCGAACCGCTGTGCGCGCTCGATACCGGTGACCTCGAGAAGACCGAGTAGATCCCCGGACGCGGCACTCCGCGCCGGCCGGACACGAGCCACGAGTCGAACGCGACTCCGTCGTCGCCGACGAGCCACACGCGCTGCGCGCTGTTGCTGTACACCACACGCCGGCCAACCCCCGACGCGGGGATCGCCGGGACCGCCCGCGGAGGCGGCGGTGTGGGCGTCGCGGCGGGAGCAGTCGGTGCGGCGGGTGCCGGAGCCGGCGGTGCCGGCAGCGGGCCGCCGATCTGGGCGCTCGCGGCATCGGGCCACAACGCTGCCGAGGTCAGCCCGCCCGCGATCACAGCGATCGTCGCCGCCCGCTTCCACCGCATCGAGCCATGGTACGGAAGTCGCGCCGCGTTGGTCGCCTCTTCGGCTAGCCGGCAGCGCGCGGCGGTACGGTTCGGCAGTGAGCTACGTGTCGATCCTCTACGACGTCGCCGGCCACGTCGCGACGATCACGATCAATCGTCCCGAACGGCGGAACGCGTTGTCGTGGTCCGTGATGAGCGAGCTGCGGCTCGCGTTCACTGCTGCGAAGGAGGATCGCGACGTTCGCGTCGTCGTGATCACCGGAGCGGGGGACAAGGCCTTCAGCGCCGGGGCGGACTTGTCCGGCATGTCCGAGGGTGCGGGCTTCGCCGAGCTGCACGATGCGCGGGGCGAGCTCGCACGCGTCTTCCAGGACGTCTGGACGATGGGCAAGCCGACGATCGCGAAGGTCCGTGGCTATGCGCTCGCCGGTGGGTTCGGGGTCGCGCTCATGTGCGACTTCGTCGTCGCCGACGAGACGGCCGAGTTCGGCACGCCCGAGATCAACGTCGGCCTGTGGCCGATGATGATCACCGTGCCGATGATGCGCTCGATGCCGCCGAAGAAGGCGCTCGAGCTCATGCTCACCGGTCGGCGCGTGAAGGCCTCGGAAGCTGAGCGCATCGGGTTCGTGAACCGTGTGGTGGCGCCGGGTGAGCTCGACGCCACGGTGGACGAGCTCGCGGCCACGCTCGCGAGCAAGTCCCCGGCGATCGTCAAGCTCGGCCGCGACGCCTTCTACCGAGTGTGGGACGAGAGCGCCGGCGACGCGCTCGCCCTCCTCCACCCGCTGCTCACGATCGTCACGCAGACCGAGGACTCGGCCGAGGGCATCAAGGCGTTCGCCGAGAAGCGCGACCCGGTGTGGACGGGACGGTGACATGAGCGACCAACCGAACCTCCACGACTGGAAGCCCCTCGTCGAGGACCTCACGGAGCGGCGGGAAAAGGCGCTCGGGATGGGCGGGCCCGCGCTGCTCGATCGTCAGCGTTCGATGGGAAAGCTGCCGGTGCGCGAGCGCATCGACCTGCTGCTCGACAAGGGCTCGTTCGTCGAGTTCGGACAGCTCGCCGACTCGATGGACCCGGCGCTCGCCGCCGACAAGGGCTACCTCGCCGCCGACGGCATGGTCGCGGGTGTCGGTCTCATCGACGGTCGCCGTGTCGCGGTGTGCGCCTACGACTTCACCGTCATGGCGGGGTCGATGGGCCAGGTGGGCGAGCACAAGACCGAGCGCCTCCGCGAGGTCGCGCTTCGACAGCGAATCCCGATCGTGTGGTTGCTCGATTCCGCGGGCGCCCGAATTCAAGCGTCGACGGGCTCGACGTTCGCGGAGGCCGGCCACCTCTTCCGTGAGCAGGTGACGATGAGCGGCGTGGTGCCGCAGGTCGCGGCGATGCTCGGCCACTGTGCCGCGGGCACGGCCTACATCCCTGCGCTCGCCGACTTCATCCCGATGGTGAAGGGCACGTCGTCGATGGCGCTCGGCGGGCGCCACCTGGTCAAGGCCGCGACCGGCGAGGAGGTCACCGAGGAGGAGATGGGAGGCTCCGAGGTGCACACGAAGGTCAGTGGCGTCGCCGACCTCGAGGTCGGCAGCGACGAGGAGTGCCTCGCGGTCGTGCGTTCGTACCTCTCGTTCTTCCCGAGCCACAACCAGGAGCCGCCTCCGACGCGTCCCGTGAGCGACCCGGTCGACCGTCGGTGCGACGAGCTGTACGACATCGTCCCCACCGCGCCTCGGCGTGCGTACGACATGCGCAAGGTCATCAAGGTCGTCGTCGACGACGGTGAGGTGTTCGAGATGAAGCCGGCGTGGGCGCGCAACCTCGTCACCGCGTTCGCGCGGGTTGGCGGACAGCCGATCGGCATCGTGGGCAGCCAGCCGATGGTCCTCGGCGGAGCGCTCGATGTGAACGCCGCGGACAAGGCGGCGCGCTTCGTGTGGCTCTGCGACGCGTTCAACATCCCGCTGGTGTTCCTGCACGACGTTCCCGGCTTCATCGTCGGTTCCGCGGTCGAGAAGCAGGGGATCATCCGCCACGGCGCCAAGATGCTCTTCGCGGTGTCGGAAGCGACCGTGCCGAAGGTGTCGATCGTGCTCCGCAAGTCGTACGGTGCCGGCTACTTCGTGATGAACGGCACTGCCTACGAGTGCGACTACATCGCGATCTGGCCGACCGCGGAGATCGCAGTGATGGGTCCCGACGGGATGGTCAACATCATCATGCGCAGGCAGCTCGAAGCGATCCCCGAAGGCAAGGAGCGCGATGCGGCGCGCATCGCGATGGCGGAGGAGCTGCGGAAGAACATCGACCCCTACATCGCGGCCGGGCACGCACACGTCGACGACGTCATCGATCCGGCCGAGACGAGGTTCGCGATCTGGAAGGGCCTGCAGGTGTCACGGACGAAGCACGTGGATCGTCCGTGGCGCAAGCACGGCGTGTTACCGGTGTAGCTACGGGCGGCTGCGCACTCCGACGAGCAGAGTCTCCACGATGCGCCGTGGCGCCTCGCTGAGCAATGGGAACGTGAGCGCCCGCTTCGGCAGTCGCACGTGGCGCTTGCCCTTCTCGACCGCGGCGACGACCTCCTCCGCGACCTGCTCCCGGGGGATGTCGACGAGCAGCTGCAGCTTGTAGAAGCGCTCGAAAGACTTTCGGGTCGGCGTGAAGCTGTTCGCGACATCGAGCATGTCGGTCGGGATCGGGCCGAGCTCGACGAGCGTCGTGCCGATCGGCGTCCCCTTCAGCTCGAGGCGGAGCACTCCGGTGAAGTTGTTGAGGCCGCCCTTTGTCGAGCAGTAGGTCGTCATTCCGGAGAAGCCGGCTACGCCGGCGAGCGACGACACGTTGACCACGTGACCTCGTCCACGTCGCAACATGCCAGGGAGCGTCTGGCGGCACAGCTCGATCGGCGTGATCAGGTTGACCTGATGGAGCGCGCGGATGTCCTTGGGGTCGGCGTCGACCAGTGGCCCGGCCATGTCGAGCCCGGCGTTGTTCACGAGGACGTCGACCGGCCCGGTGTCGCGCTCGATGCGCTCGATGAGCCCGTCGACCTGCCCTGGATCGGCGAGATCGATGGCCACCGCAGCGCCGCCGAGGTCGGCCATCACCTTCCCCAACAGTTCCGCGTTGCGCGCCACGCCGACGACGTGTGCGCCCTCGGCGGCGAACTGCTTGGCCACTGCCTCACCGATGCCGCGTGAGGCGCCGGTGACCACCACGTTCTTCCCCCTCAGATCCATTCCCGTAGTCTCGCTCAACATGGCGACCGAGGTCCGAGCCGAGATCACCGCGAACGTGTGGCAGGTCCGCACCGAGGTCGGCGCGCGAGGTGCAGGAAGGCGACGAGCTCGTCATCCTCGAGTCGATGAAGATGGAGATCCCGGTCGTCGCGCCCGTCGGCGGCACCGTCACCGAGGTCCGCGTGGCCCCCGACGACAAGATCCAAGAGGGCGACGTCGTCGCCGTGATCGACTGATCCCCCCCACCAAGTGGCGCGTGTAGCGCCGTGAGGGGGCGGATCCCGCGCCAATCGGTCGCGAGTCGCGGTGCCCGGCGAGAAGTGGCGCGTGTAGCGCCGTGAGGGGGCGGATCCCGCGCCAATCGGTCACGGGGACGCGGTCGCTGACCCGGTCGACGCCGCGATCCGCGCCAGGCTCAGGTGCCGAAGACGCCCTTCAGCAGCGAGATCGACTCGGCTTGGGCCTGCTCGGCCGCCGGCAGCATCCCGACCATCGTGTAGAAGCCGTGGATCTGGCCGTCGTAGCGCGTGTTCGTGACGGCGACGCCGAGTGACCGCAGCTTGTCCGCATACGCCTCGCCCTCGTCGCGCAGCGGGTCGAACTCCGCCGTGATGACGTGCGCCGGCGGCGCCTTGGCCAGCACCTCGTCGCCCGCGAACAGCGGCGACAGCAGCGGCTGGGTGACGTCGGTTCCCTCGTCGTAGTAGTGGCCCATGAACCAGTCCATGGCGTCCTTCGTGAGGAAGTAGCCCTCGGCGTTCTCCTTGATCGAGGGGAACGACATCGTGATGTCGACCAATGGATAGACGAGCAGCTGATACGCGATGCCGGGCACGTTGTTCGCCACGATCGCGCTGAGGTTGCCGCCGGCCGAGTCCCCACCGACGGCGACGCGCCGAGGATCGCCCCCGACCTCGGCCGCGTGCGCGATCACCCACTTCGCCGCGCGGATGCACGCGTTCGGCGCTGCGGGGAACTTCGCCTCAGGCGCGAGCGGGTAGTCGACGTTCACGACGATGCAGCCGGCGCCATTCGCCAACCGGCGCGCCGTGCCCTCGCTGTTGGCCGCGGTTCCGATGACGAAGCCGCCGCCGTGGATCCAGATCAGCACCGGCAGAGCGGTGTCGTCCGTTCCGGCGGGCTTGATGATCTGGCACGGGACGCCCTCGACGGTCTTCCACTCGCTCGAGGCGACCGCGGGCATCTCGGGAGCCATCGCCTCCATCGCGGTCAGCTGCTGTCGCAGCGCCTGGGGCGTGATGTCGCCACCGAGCTTGAAGCCCATCTGTTCGACGAGGTCGAGGATCTGACGGGCTGCGGGATCGACAGGCATGCGGCGGATCGTAACGCCGCTGCAGGATCTGATGGCTTGCTCAGATGTTCGGGGGCAGCAGGCGAGCGACGTTCTCGTAGAAGAAGTAGAGGACGAACAGGATCGGGACCACCGCGAGGAGATACGCGGCCCACCGCTTCCAGTGCCGGCCGAGGAACCAGAACGCGGTCGCGACCGCCGCGACGATCGCGCCCCACAGGATCGTCGGGAACCACGCGCCCGAGTCGCTGAACCAGCCCGCGCTGAACGACTCGCCGATGCTCGACACCAGCGGGTTGTCCGCGCTCTGCTCCGTGTCGCTGCCAGTGTCAGCGGGCAGCTGCACCGTCGTCACCGCCGCGGGCAGCGCCTCGTCGGACTTCGTCTCGTCGAGCCTCGCCTTCACGATGATGCGCTGCCGCGAGCTGTAGCGCGGGTTGCACGACGTCAATGTGAGCGTGGCGTCGGGAGTCGGCTCGAGCACGCTGAAGTCGGTGGGCTTGACGATCGTGATCTCGGTGACGAGGTACCGGTAGCGGCCCGTCACCGTCGTGAGGATGATCTCGTCGCCGCCCGTCAGCTCGTCCACGCGGAAGAACGGCGCGCCATAGGTCGTGCGATGCCCGGCGATGGCGGCGTTGCCGATCTGTCCGGGCAGCGCGCTGAACGGGTAGAGGCCCGGCCCCTTGCGGAGGTCTGACAGCGCCACGCCCGCCACGACGATCTTGTCGACCCCGATCTTCGGGATCTCGATGCGGGCGAGGGGGTCGCCTTCCTTCACCTGGGCCGGCGGTGTGCTCGACAGCGGCAGCGTCGTCGTGGGCACCGTGGTCGGCGCGCCGGCGGACGGCGGCGTCGTCGGGACCGTCGTGGGCACCGTGGTCGGCACCGTGGTCGGCACCGGGGCGGTCGCGATGATCTCGTTGAACTGGTCCTCGAGCTTGTCCTGCGAGCGGGCCTCTTGGATGCCGGTGCCCCACAGCTGGTACACGACGAACAGCAGGACGAGGACTCCTGCGGCGATCAGCGTCCGCCCGATGCCTCCGACGACCCAACGCCAGTCGTGCGGGCTGGATCTCTTCGTGCTGGTGTCCTCCGGCGGCGCGGCATCACCAAGAGGATCGGCTCGATCGTCACTGTCGAGGTCGATGCCGCCGCCGTCGACGTCCACGGAGGCAGGGTACCGCCGTCCCGCATTGTCGCTTCCGCGCCCCCACAACTACGGTGAGCAGGGCTCATGGACTCCGTCGTCCACCTTCGCGCGGCGGTCTCGCTGCTCGGGCGCTTTCCTGCGCTCTCCGGAGTCGACCTCGACGTCGCGTCGAGTGAGATCGTGCTCGTCCGAGGCCCGAATGGGGCTGGCAAGACCACGTTGCTGCGTCTCTGCGCGGGGCTCGCCCCCCTGACGTCAGGCGAAGCGAGCGTCCTCGGATGCGACCTCGCGAACGACCCCCGCGCCGTGCGGGCCCGGGTCGGCCTGCTCGGCCACGCCACTGCGCTGTACGAGGATCTCAACGTCGCCGACAACGTGCGGTTCTGGTCGCGGGCAGCGGGCGCTCGGAGCGCCGACACCGAGGAGGCGATCGAGCAGCTCGGTCTGTCTGGGCGCCTCGCGACCGTTCCTGTCGCCCGGTTGTCGGCGGGTCAGCGGCGTCGGGCCGCGCTCGCGATCCTGGTCGCCCGGCGCCCCGAGCTGTGGCTCCTCGACGAGCCGCACGCCGGCCTCGACGCGGCCGGACGTGACCTGGTCGACGACCTCGTGCGCCGGGCTGCGGCCGCGGGCGCCACGATCCTGATCGCCTCTCACGAGCTCGACCGCGCGGTGCCGCTTGCCGGTCGGACCGTGACCATCGTCGGTGGCCGGGTCCAGCCCACACCCGCCTCGGAGCCCGTCCGTGTTCCGTGATGCCGCCCTGATCGCGGGCAAGGACTTGCGCATCGAAGCGCGATCCCGCGTCGCGACGAACCAGATCGGTCCGTTCGCTCTGCTCGTTCTCATCCTGTTCGCATTCGCCCTCGACCCCGATCGGGGGATCCTCACCCGGGCGACCGCGGGCCTCTTCTGGATCACGGTGCTGTTCTGCACGCTTCTCGCGGTGCAGCGGGCGTTCTCGATCGAGGCCGCCGACGGCAACCGCGACGCCCTGCGCCTCACTGCGCTCGATCCCGCGGGCATCTTCCTGGGGAAGGCCGCCGCGATCGCGCTCGAGCTGATCGGCCTCGAAGTGCTCCTGCTCATCGGCGTCGTAGTGCTCTACGACGCGTCACTCGACAGCGCCGGGCTGCTCCTTCTGACAGCCCTCGCCGCGACCGCCGGTCTGGCCAGCGCCGGTACGTTGTACGGCGTCCTCGCCGCCGGGTTGAGGGTGCGGGAGACCCTGCTCCCGTTGCTCTTGCTCCCGGTGGTGGCGCCGGTGCTCATCGGGGCGACGAGGGCGTTCGAGGCCGCTCTTTCCGGCTCGCCCTCAGAGGGCTGGCCGTGGGTCGCGCTCCTCAGCGTCTTCGCCCTCGTCTACACCGCGCTCGGGCTCGTTGCCTTCGGACCGCTCCTCGAGGAGTCATGATCGACCAGCAGCCAGCGACGCCCACCGGCACCGTCGCCGTGACGTCCACCGGGACAAAGGCGACGCGCGCGCTCGGGCTCCTGTGCCTCGCGGCCACAGCGCTCCTCGTGTTCCTCGGGCTCGTCACCACGCCCGAAGACGAGGTGCAGGGCGACACGGTCCGCCTCCTCTACATCCACGCGCCCGGCATGTGGGTCGCGTACCTCGCCTTCGGCGTCACCGCGCTGGCGAGCGTGATGTACCTCTGGAAGCGCACCCGCTCGCTCACCTGGGATCGCGTCGCCGGCGCGTCCGCGGAGATCGGTGTGCTCTTCACTGCGGTCGGTCTCGCGACCGGGATGATCTGGGGTCACCTGTCCTGGGGCGTGTTCTGGACGTGGGACGCGCGGCTCACCACGACGGCGCTGCTGTTCGTGCTCTTCCTCGGGTACCTCGCGCTTCGCCGCATGCCCGCCGAACCGCACGTGCGGGCCAAGCGCGCCGCCATCCTCGGGATCATCGCGTTCATCGACGTGCCGATCGTCCATCAGTCGGTGGAGTGGTGGCGCACGTTGCACCAGGACGCGACGGTGCTGCGACGGGATCTCGACGTGCAGGTCGACGGCATCATGCTGTTCACGCTGTTCCTCGGATTCATCGTGTTCACGATGATCTACGCATGGCTGCTCCTCCATCGCACCCGCATCGCGGTGATGGAGGACGCGCTCGACGAGCACGGGCTCGAGCTCGCGATCGAAGAACGCCGCGCCGAGTCGGCGGACGGGTTGGCCACGGCATGAACGACGCCGGCTGGATCCTCGCGGGCTACGCCATCGTCCTCGGTGGCATCGCGCTCTACGCGCTGCGGATCATCACCCGCGGCCGGGCGCTCGCGAAGCAGCTTCCCGACGAGGACAAGACATGGACCTGACGCCGCGTACCGGTCCGGGGGGCACGGGTCCTGGGGGCACCGGGCCCGAGGCCGCCGTCTCTTCCGCGCCCCGCCGCCGCCCGCCGTCGACCCGCCGCCGCAAGATCGGCGTCAGCGTGGTCCTCGCGGTCCTGCTCGCGGCGATCGCGATCATCGTGTTCCAGGGGCTCAGCAACGCCACGATGTACTTCTACAACGCGGACGAAGCGGTCGCGAAGAAGGCGTCGCTCGAGGACAAGCGATTCCGGTTGCAGGGAGAGGTCGTCCCCGGCACCGTCCGCGACACCGGCGAGACCGTCGACTTCGACGTGCGCTTCAACGACGTCACGGTGGCTGTGCAGAACGAGGGCAGCCCGCCCGAGCTGTTCCAGGAGGGCATCCCCGTGGTGCTCGAAGGCCGGTGGCAGGGTGACGTGTTCGCGAGCGACCGCATCCTCGTGAAGCACACCTCCGAGTACAAGGCGGCCAACCCCGATCGCGTGCCCGCCGACGCGCCCTAGCCGCGGATGAACGCCGCTCTCGGGACTGCCGGCGTCGCGCTCGGGCTCGCGGCCGCGGTGATCGGCGCGATCACGATCGTCGTCGGCATCCTCGGACAGAAGCCGCAGCTCCTCCGTGCGTCGCGCCTGTACATCTTTCTGCTGATTCTCGGTGCGGGGCTCACGTTCGTCGCGATGGAGCGGGCGCTCATCACCCGTGACTTCTCGCTCGCATACGTCGCGCGCAACGGCAGTACCCGCACGCCGCCGTTGTTCAACTTCGCTGCGTTGTGGTCTGCGCTCGAAGGCTCGATCATCCTGTGGTCACTCGTGCTCACCGGGTACATCGCCGTCGTCGGGCACCACTTCCGCAAGCGCCTGACCGATCCTCTCGTGGGCTGGGCGATGGCGACCATGCTCGTCGTCGCGGCGTTCTTCTTCTTCCTGATGCTCGGGCCGGCGAATCCGTTCGAGCACGTGAGGGGTGCGATCCCCACGGACGGTCCGGGCCCGAACCCCCTGCTGCAGAACCACATCCTCATGGCGTTCCACCCGCCGATGCTCTATCTCGGCTACGTGGGCTTCACCGTGCCGTTCGCGTTTGCGATCGCCGCGCTCATCACCGGACGCGTCGGAGAGGGATGGCTCGTCGAGACGCGCCGGTGGACGCTGTTCGCGTGGGGCTTCCTCACCGTCGGGATCGTGCTCGGCGCGTGGTGGAGCTACGAGGTGCTCGGCTGGGGCGGCTATTGGGCCTGGGATCCCGTCGAGAACGCGTCCTTCCTGCCGTGGCTCACCGGCACCGCGTACATCCACTCGGTGATGGTGCAAGAGCGCCGCGGGATGCTGCGCGTCTGGAATCTGTCGCTGCTCTGCGCCACCTTCTCGCTCACGATCCTCGGGACGTTCCTCACCCGCTCGGGCGTGCTCGATTCGGTGCATGCGTTCTCCGAGAGCCAGATCGGCCCGGCGATCCTCACGTTCTTCGCCGTCGTCGTGCTCGGATCCATCATCCTCATCGGATGGCGGGCCGATCGCCTCCGCTCGCCGGGGTCGATCGACTCGCCGGTCTCCCGTGAAGGAGCGTTCCTCGCCAACAACGTGCTCTTCGCCGCGTTCGCGTTCGTCGTGCTGCTGGGCACCGTCTTCCCACTCGTGCTCGAGGCAGTGAACGGCGATCGCATCTCGATCGGCCGCCCGTACTTCGACCGCATGACGATGCCGATCGGTATGGCACTTCTGTTCCTCATGGCGGTTGCGCCGGTGCTGCCGTGGCGCAAGGCCTCGGGCGAGCTGCTGCTGCACCGTCTGCTGTGGCCGGCGTGGATCGGTACCGGCGTGGTCGTCCTCGCGGTCGCATTCGGTGCTCGCGGCCTCGCACCGCTGATCGCGTTCGGGCTGGGCGGCTTCGCGGCGGGCGCGGCGATCCGTCAGATCGTGCTCGCGACACGAAGGCAGGGCTGGCACGGTCTCGTCGGCCGGGCGAACGGCGGCATGATCGTGCACGTCGGCGTCGTGATCATCGCGGTCGCGCTCGCGGCATCGTCTTCGTACAGCCACTCAGCCGAGTTCGTGCTGCAGCCGGGCGAGTCGGCCTCGCTGGCCGGCCACACCATCACCTACCTCGGCATCGAGCGAGTCGAGGAGGCGCAGAAGTCGATCGTGCGGGCCCGCGTGCGAGTCGACGGTGGCCGTGTCTACGCCCCGGCCCTCTCGAGGTTCCCCGGTGGGACGAACACGATCGGGACGCCCTCGGTGCGCACGGGTGTGCGCGGCGATGTGTACCTCACACTGCTCGACGTCCCTGATGACGACACCGGCGCGGTGCGACTCGGGCTGCTCGTGATGCCGCTCGCGGTCTGGCTCTGGATCGGCGGAGGGCTGATGGCCGTCGGCACAGTGCTCGCGGCGTGGCCCGGACGGCGCCGTCGCCCGACCGACCCGGTCTCGGCTCCGGTCCCCGAGCGGCGCGCGCAGACTCCGCCGCCGCCGGAGGAGCCGGTCGGCGAACCCGTGGGAGCCGGCGTCGATGGCTGACGTGCAGGACGCGGTCGTGGACGAAGAAGGCGCGCGGCCCCGACGCCACGTGGGGCTGATCGTGGCGATCGTGCTCGGGCTCGGCATGGTCGCCCTCATTGCGATCCTCGCGACCCGGCCTCCGGCGCTCGATCGACAGACCAAGAGCCCGCTGCTCGGCAAGCCGGCTCCAGACATCGAGGCCGTGACCGTCACTTCGACCAACGGCACGCCGAGCAGCGACACGGAGTACAAGCTCTCCGATCGTCGCGGACGGTTCGTCGTCGTCAACTTCTTCGCCACCTGGTGCGCGCCTTGCCAACAGGAGCATCCGGAGCTCGTGTCGTTCAGCCGCCGCCACCTCCAAGCGGGCGACGCCGAGGTCGTCAGCGTCGTGTTCAGCGACGACGAGTCGGACGTGCGCAAGTTCTTCGAGGAGAACGGCGGCGAGTGGGCGGTCGTCTCCGATCCCGAGGGCCGCACCGCGCTCGACTACGGCGTGACGGGCATCCCCGAGTCGTTCCTCATCGACCCGAACGGGTTCGTCGTCAGCAAGATCACGGGTGGTGTCACGAGCGACGGTCTCGACGCGCTCATCGCCGCGGCAGAGCGCGCGGAGTCGGGAGGCGGGGAGTGACCGCCATCGCGCGGGCGAACGAACGCAAGCGGAACCACCTCGGGTGGCTCGTGCTGATCCCGGTGCTGCTGGTCGCCCTCGTGATCGGTGCGATGGGCAGCCGCGGGCCCCGCACGAACACCGACCGCGTCAACGCGATCGCGTCTGAGTTCAAGTGCCCGACGTGCCGCAGTGAGTCCGTCGAGACATCGAACGCCCAGACCGCCCGGATCATCCGCGCCGACATCGCGCGACGGGTCGAGGCGGGGGAGTCCGACGACGAGATCCGGGCGTTCCTCATCAGTCGCTACGGCGAGGAGCTCCTGCTCACCCCCGCGTCGACCGGCGCGAGCAGCTTGGTGTGGATCCTCCCCGTCGTGGTGCTCGTGTGTGCGATCGCGGGACTGACGGTCGCGTTCCGACGGTGGCACGCCTCCAGCGAGGGCGAGATCAGCGATGCCGACCGGCGCCTGGTCGAAGCGGCGATGAAGGTCGAGCAGACGCATCGCGTCGGTGGACACAGCCATGGCGACTGACACACGGCTCGACCTCGACGAGCTCGCTCGTCTGGAAGAAGAACGTCGCTTCCTGCTCCGCTCGCTTGACGACCTCGAGCGCGAGCACGACGCCGGGGACATCGACGAAGCCGACTACGAGACGCTCAGGGACGACTACACGAGGCGCGCCGTCACCGTGCTGCGGGCGATCGAATCCGGCAAGGCGTCGTTCGCCCCGAAGCGGCGCCGGCCGGGTCGCACCGCGATCGTCATCGCCTCGGTCGCATTGGTCGCGGTGCTCGGCGGGCTCCTCATGGCGCGTGCCGCGGGCCTACGGCTGCCCGGGGAATCTGCCTCCGGCAGCATCAGCCAGAACAGCAACGACCTCCTCGTCGAGGCGCGGGGACTCCTCGCCGCCGGTCAGGCCGTCGAGGCGATCAAGCGCTACGACGAGGTGCTCCAGCTGCAGCCGGACAACCCCGAGGCCCTCGCGTACCGGGGATGGCTCCTCTACCAGACCGGCGATCCCGACCTCATCGACGAGGGCAAGGGGCTGATCGCGGACGCCGTCGCTGCGGACGCGTCGTACCCCGACGCCCACTTCTTCCTCGGCTTCGTGAGGCGCGAGGACGGCGATCTGCAGGCTGCGCTCGACCAATGGGACGCGTACCTCGCGCTCGATCCTCCCGCGGACGCCGCGCAAGCGGTGCGGCAGTCGGCGACCGAGGTGCGGACTCAGCTCGGTCTCTCCTCCGAGCCGAACACCGTGACGCCCACCACCGGGACGCCCGGGGCTGCTACAACCGGATCGTGACCGTCCGCATCGGGGGAGGACAGGGCTTCTACGGAGACGGCCTCGGCCCGGTGCCCGATGTGCTCGAAGCCGGCGTCGACTACCTCGTCTGCGAAGCGCTCGCGGAGCTCACGCTCGCGATCCTGCAGAAGGACCGTCAGCGGGACGAGTCGCTGGGATTCACCCGCGATCTCCCCATGTACATGCGCGCCGCGCTGCCGTATGTGGTCGACGGCCGAACCCGGTTCATCACGAACGCCGGTGGCATCAATCCCGTCGCCGCCGGCCGTGCCGTTGTCGGGACCCTGAAAGACGCGGGGGCGACCGGGCTCACCGTTGCGACCGTCGTCGGCGATGACGTGCGCTCCCATGCAGACGAGCTCGGGCTGCCTCCGGACGCGCTGTTCGCGAACGTGTACCTCGGTGCGCGGCCGATCGTCGAGGCGCTCGACGGGGGCGCGGACGTCGTCGTGACGGGACGCGTTGCCGATGCGTCGCTCTTCTTGGCGCCGCTCGTGCACGAGCACAAGTGGGCGTGGGACGACTGGGATCGCCTCGCCGCCGGCGTCGTCGTCGGCCACCTCCTCGAGTGCAGTGGGCAGGTCAGCGGAGGCAACTACTCGGGGCCGTGGTGGACCAACCCCGATCCGTTGCGCATCGCGTTTCCGATCGGGGAGTGCGAGGCCGACGGCTCAGCGGTGATCACCAAACCCGAGCAGTCGGGCGGCATGGTCACGTTCGACACCGTGCGCGAACAGCTGCTCTACGAGGTGCACGACCCGGCTCGCTACCTCAACCCTGACGTGGTCGCGGACTTCACGTCGCTCACGCTCACCGATCTCGGCGGCGATCGCGTTCGTGTGAGCGGCACCCGTGGGCTGCCCGCGCCGTCGACCTACAAGGGGTTGGTGTGCACACCCGCGGGCTGGGCGGGGGAAGCGACGTTCGCATACCCGTGGCCCGACGCCGAGGCGAAGGCGCGTGCTGCCGTCCGGTGGGTGAAGCAGCGCTCGATCGCCGCGGGCATCGCAGTGGACGAGTGGCTCGAGGAGTACTTCGGCGTCAACGCGTTCGGCGGCCCCACCGTCGATCCGGCTGTGCTCCCCGAACCACCCGAGGTGATCGGCCGGCTCGCGTGGCGATGCCGCGACGAGGCGACCGCGGCGCGCGTCAGTCAGGGCACCGGTGTCCTCGGCCTCTCCGGGCCGCCGACGATCTCGGGCTTCGGGCGAGCCCGCGGCGGTAAGCCGACGCAGCTGCTCGCCGTCGATGCGTTCGCGGTCGACCGCCACTTCGTCGACCGTCAGGTCCGCGTCGATCTCGTCACCGTGTGACGTAAACGCGATACGGTCCGCCGCTGTGAGCAACCTGCCTCCGCCTCCGCCCGCGCCACCCACGCCGCCGACGCCACCGGTACCGCCCCCGGGCGGCTCCTCGGGCCCGCCGCCGGGATTCCCGCAGTCGGGTGGTGGTGACGGAGGTGGGGTTTCCTATCCTGCGACCTTTGCGCTCGACGCGCCGCTCGAGATCGCACGGTGGCGACCGTTCGTGCACTGGCTGCTCGCGATACCGCAGCTCGTCATCGCGTACGTGCTCCAGATCATCGCCAACGTGCTCACGTTCATCGCGTTCTTCGCGATCCTGTTCACGAAGACGTATCCCGAGAGCTTGTTCAACATCGTCGTCATGACCCGCCGATACCAGTACCGGGTCCTGACCTACTACCTGTTCATGCGCGAGCCGTACCCGCCGTTCACCTTCGAGACCGTGACCGCCGACCCGGGCGGCGACAACGCGAAGCTCGCAGTCGAGTACCCGCGCGAGCTCAACCGGTGGGCGCCGCTGTACAAGTGGTTCCTCGCGATCCCGCACTACATCGTGCTGGCGGTCCTCGGGCTTGCCGCTGGCGTCGTCGTGTTCATCTCGGCGTTCGTCATCCTGTTCACCGGCAAGTGGAGCGAGGGGATGCGCAACTTCGTGCTCGGCGTCTTCCGTTGGGGTTGGCGCGTCACCGCTTACGTGACTCTGCTGCGCGACGAATACCCACCGTTCTCCCTCGACTGACGCAAACGCCTAGGACGACGGCGGGATCGCCCTCGCCTTCGCCCACTCGCCCTTCTTGCGGTCGAGCACCCACGTCGCACCCTTACGCCAATCGGGCTCGCCCTTGAGGACGAGGCCGCGGTGCAGGAGCGCGTCGATGATCGCGGGGATCACGTCGCCGTGGCTGCAGAGCACGGCGTTCTTCGGCGCTCGGTCGACCAGCGTCACGGCGTCGTCGAACGCGAGCCCCTCGGCCAAAGCCTCGGTGGTGACGACCTCGAGGGCCAGCTTCTTCGCGAGCGGCTCGACCGTCTGGATGCATCGCACATACGGGCTCGAGTAGATCTTCGAGAGCGGGAGATGTCCGAGGAGCAGCGTGATGCCGTCGGCCTGCTCGCGCCCGGCCCGACTGAGCGGCCGTGCGCGATCGTCACCGTCCCAATCGCTGCGGCTGCCCGCCTTCGCATGGCGCACCAAGTAGAGAGACATCGAACCCACTAGGCTATCGCGCCCCTGTAGACCTGTCGCCGGGGTCGGTAGTGTCGGCGCGTGGCCCGCATCCAGCTCCGCGACCTGTGTGGCGTGCGGTCGGGCGACAAGGGGAACATCTCCGACCTCGCGCTGTTCGCGGACGACGACGCCGCCTACGAGGCGATCCGCGAGGCGGTGACCGCGGATCGGGTCAAGGCCCACTTCGGCGCGTTGGTACAGGGCCCGGTCGAGCGCTTCGAAGCGCGGAACGTCCTCGCCCTGAAGTTCGTGATGCACGACGCCCTCGGCGGCGGAGGTCCTCGCTCGTTGCGATCCGACAACCTCGGCAAGACGCTCGGTGCCGCGTTGCTGCGGATGTGGATCGACGTGCCCGACGCGGTTGCCGGGGGCGCACGGAGAGCGAAAGCACCGGTCGAGCGGTCGTAACGCACCGCACTCCCGCCAGACTGTTGCCCTATGGGGTTCTTCGAGCGGAACCGTGCACAGCTCGCCCAGCGAGGCATCGACCCGAGCCGGCTGCCTCCCGGCCAGTACTTCACCGAGCGCTTCCCAGTCCTGCACGTCGGTGACGTCCCGAAGATCGACACGGCGACATGGACGCTCCGCGTGTTCGGCCTCGTCGAACGGGCCCAGCTGCTCTCGTGGGACGAGCTCCGCGCGCTGCCCGCCACCGACATCCGCACGGACATCCACTGCGTGACGAAGTGGTCGAAGTTCGACACGACCTGGAAGGGCGTGAAGGTCAGCGACCTGCTCGACCTCGCGGGACGCCGTCCTGAAGCCACCCACTTCGTCGGCCACGCCGCGTTCGGCTACACGGCGAACCTCCCACTCGCCGATGTGCTGCGACCCGAGTCGATCGTGGCGTACGAGTACGAAGGCGGTCCGATCCCCGCCGAGCACGGCGGACCGGTGCGACTCGTCGTGCCTCACCTCTACTTCTGGAAGTCACCGAAGTGGCTCGAGGGCCTGGAGGTGCGGGCGGGTGACGAGCCCGGGTTCTGGGAGCGCAACGGCTACCACATGTACGGCGACCCGTGGACAGAGCAGCGCTACTGGGGCGACTGACCGAGCGCGCGGAGACGCGCGAGCACGTCGGGTAGCGCTGCGAGCAGTGCGTCGATGTCGGCGTCGGTCGTCGTCCATCCGACTGATACGCGCAACGAGCGCTCCGCGTCGACCCCCATCGCAGCGAGGACCGGTGACGGCTCGATCGTCTCGCTCGCGCAGGAGCTTCCCGAGTGCACGGCGATGCCGGCCTGGTCGAGTCCGAGCAGCACCGCCTGAGGCTCGACCCCCGAGATGCCGAGGCAGATGATGTGCGGCAGGCGACGCTCGGGATCGCCGTACGGCGTGACGCCCTCGATCGACGCGGCTACGGCAGCAACTTTCCGCGTGCGGCGTCGGGCATCGCGCTCCTCGGCTTCGAGGCTGCCGGCCAGGCTTCGGGCCGCGGCGCCCCAGCCGATGATCGCGGGCACATTCTCGAAACCTGCCCGCCGAGCGCGTTCCTGATCGCTGCCGAGCAGCAGCGGCCGCAGGCGGAGCCCGCGCCGCACGAGAAGCGCGCCGACGCCGGGCGGTCCGCCCATCTTGTGCGCGCTCACCGACATCAAGTCGATGCCGAGATCGTCGAAGGCGGTGACGACGTGGCCGGCCGCCTGCGCCGCATCCACGTGCAGCAACACATCCCGGTCATGGCAGAGCTGTGCGACCTCGGCGACTGGCTGCAAGGTGCCGACCTCGTGGTTGCCCCACTGCAGATGGACGAGGGCCGTGTCCGCTCGCAGCTGGTGCGCGATGGCGTCGGGGTCGACGCGCCCGTGCTCGTCGCATCCGATCCACGACACCTCGGCGTGCGCGGCAGAGGCGAGCCGCACCGCGGAGTGCTCGATCTCGGAGACGATCATGTGAACGCCCCTCTCGGCGGCCCCCCACGTCGCCGTGGCGATCGCCTCTGTCGCGCCGCTCGTGAAGACGACCTCGCGGTTGCGCGCGCCGAGCAGCTCGGCAACGGCGTCACGCGCGTCCTCGACCGCGACGCGCGCCGCGTGGCCCTCCGTATGCAGCCGTGCTGGATCAGAGGCGAGGGGTGACCGCATCCACTCGACCATGGCGTCGATCGCCTCTGGTCGCGTGGGTGACGTCGATGCGTGATCCAGGTAGTGGCGCACTCAAAACGCGGTGACGCACACGTCGTCCCCCCGGGGGAGGGAGGACTCGAGAGCGGGATCCGTCTCGCCGTAGAGCGTCTCGAGCATCCCCTTCACCATCCCGCGGTCGACCGCGCAGATCACGGGGTTGGCGATCGCCGCGGCGCCGAACGGGCAGTGGTTCGACACGATCCTCAGCTCGCCGCCCTTGCGCTCGGCATGCGCGGCGAAGCCGTGGGCGGTGAGCGCATCGGCGACCGCATGCAGCGCGGCGCGGAAGGAGCGCTGGCCACCCTCGCCGGCCATCGACTGCGCCATCGTGCGGCCGTACTCCATGCCGACCTCTTCGGCCATCCGCTGCGCCTTCTCGGGAGGCAGCAGGGCGAGCGCCCGCCCGAGCAGCGTGAACACGACGTCGTCGGTGCCGACGGGAACGTCGAGGGTCACCTCGGTGGTCGAGGCTCGGTAGTGCTTCGAGGGACGGCCGGCACCGCCGTGCTCGCCCCGCTCGACGACGACGTCGAGGTAGCCGCCCGCGGCCAGCTTGTCGAGGTGGTGGCGGGCGACGTTCGGATGGAGGTCGAAGTGCTCGGCGACCTGCGCCGCGGTCACACCCCGGTCGTGCTCGTGCGCGAACAGATAGATCTCACGGCGCGTCGGGTCGCCGAACGCGCTCGGTGATGGCCGTGACGACCGCGGAGAACTGCTTCGGCGTCAGTGACGCAGTATTGGCCGCAGTGTTGGCTGCAGTGTTGGCCGCCGGGTCCACCCCGGTATTCTACCTATCCGCGTAGTGCAAATCTGTCCCGCCCGGAAGCGACCCGGAGCCGCTGCATGCCCACGTACGAGCAGGTCATCGAGGCCTTGAAACCGGTCGAGGACCCCGAGCTCCACCGCTCGATCGTCGACCTCGGCATGGTCCGCAACGTGTCGATCGAGAACGGGAACGTCGGCGTCCTCGTCGCGCTCACCGTTCCGGGGTGTCCGCTGCGGGCCGAGATCTCGAGCCGCGTGGAAGGTGCGGTGCGCACGCTCGAGGGCGTGGGCTCGGTGAGCCTCGACTTCACCGTGATGACCGACGAGCAGCGCGCCGAGCTGCGCGAGCGTCTCCATGGCGACGCCGCGGCCACGGCGGGCTCCCAGCCCGCGCACGGCCACGCGCAAGGGAGGGCGATCCCGTTCGCCGACCCTGAGTCCCGCACGCGCTGCCTCCTCATCTCCTCGGGCAAGGGCGGTGTCGGCAAGTCCTCGGTCACGACGAACCTCGCGGTCGCGTTGGCCCAGCGGGGCCATTCCGTCGGGGTCATCGACGCGGATGTCTACGGCTTCTCCATCCCGCGCATGCTCGGCGCGGACCGCGATCCGGTGGTGATCGACCAGATGCTGCTGCCGCCCGAGGCCTGGGGCGTGCGCTGCATCTCGATGGGCTACTTCGCCCGCGAGGACCAGCCGGTCATCTGGCGCGGCCCGATGTTGCACAAGGCGCTCGAGCAGTTCCTCACCGACGTGTACTGGGACGAGCCCGACTTCCTGCTCCTCGACCTTCCGCCCGGCACCGGCGATGTGTCGCTCTCACTCTCGCAGTACCTGCCGCGAGCGGAGGTCTATGTCGTGACGACCCCGCAGCCGGCCGCCCAAACCGTCGCGCAGCGCGCGGGGCTCATGGCCGAGAAGGTCCACCTCGAGGTCAAAGGCGTCGTCGAGAACATGTCCTGGTTCACGGGCGACGACGGCAAGCGCTACGAGCTGTTCGGACGCGGCGGTGGTGCCACGCTCGCCGAGCGGCTCGGCGTGCCCCTGCTCGGTCAGGTGCCACTCATCCCCGCGCTGCGCGAGGGCGGCGACAACGGTCGCCCGATCACCGCCGTTGACCCGGACAGCGAGGTCGCGCAGACCTTCCGCGCGATCGCCGAGCGCATCGCCGTCGAGCTCGCCCCCACCCGCAAGTACCGCCGCGAGCTCAAGATCAACTAGCACCTCCGAGGACCGCGGCGAGGGCATCGCGGAAGATCGTCGTGTGGAGGTCGACGTCGGCCTTCGTGTGCGATGGCGCGAGGAGCGCCATGTTGTGGAATGGGGTGAGCAGCACGCCGCGGTTGAGCGCGTAGAGGTGCATGAACGCGTCGAGCTCGTGGTCGGCGGCGGCGGCGGCTTCGGCACCTGTGCGGGGCGGCGGGCAGAACCAGTACTCGGCGCGGCAGCCGAGCCGTTGCACGCACCACGGGACGCCGGCATCGTCGATCGCGTCTGCGACGCCCTCGGCCCACCGCTCGGCCAGCGGCTCCGCGATCGCGAAGTCCTCGCCGCGCAGGCACGTCGAGAGCGTCGCCCGAACGGCGGCGAGCGAAAGCGGGTTCGCGGCGAGCGTGCCACCGATGCCGCTCACGTCGGTCTCCTCACCGTGCATCGCCTCGTCCACCCTCGACGCGACGTCGCGCGTCATGCCGAACGCGGCCGCGGGGACACCGCCTCCGATCGGCTTGCCGATCACGAGCAGATCGGGGGCGAGCGAGTGCCGAGCGGTATAGCCGCCGGGCCCCGCGCAGATCGTGTGCGTCTCATCGATCACGAGCAGCGTGCCGGTTGCATTGGTGATCGCACGGAGTGCCTCGTGGAAGCCGGGTTCGGGCAGCACGATCCCGATGTTCGTGAGCGCAGGCTCGGCGAGTACGCACGCGACATCGCCCGGTGAGATCGCGCGTTCGAGCGCATCGACGTCGTTGAAGGGGATGACCTTCGTCGTGAGCGCAGGGTCGACCGGCGGTCCAGCGGAGCCCGGTCGCGCGACGACGCGCTCGTCGTCGAGAACCGCGAGCGTCTCGTCGACGGTGCCGTGGTAGCACCACTCGAAGACCGCGACCTTCTGGCGGCCGGTCGCGTGTCGGGCGAGGCGTAGCGCGAAGCGATTCGCATCGGTGGCGCTCAACGCGAACTGCCACAGGGGCAGCCCGAAGCGGCGCGTCAGCTCCTCGCCGACCCACAGCGCGTCATCGGTCGGAAGCATCGTCGTGAGGCCGCGGGCGGCTTGCTCGTGGATCGCCCGCAGGGTTGCGGTCGGTGCGTGGCCCGTCATCGCGCCCGTGTCGCCGAGGCAGAAGTCGACGTGCTCGTGGCCGTCGACGTCGACGAACCGCCCTGCGGTCGCCTCCGCGACGAAGATCGGGAACGGTCCGGGCCAGCGGGCCATCCAGTTCATCGGCACGCCGCCGACCAGGCTGCGCTCCGCCCGTTTGGCAAGCGCCTGCGACCGGGGATGCGCCGCCACGAACCGCTCTCGTTCCGCCGCAGTCAGGGCCCGCATGCGCTCGCGGTCGATCGTCATCGCCGGACGCTAGCGGTGACATGTGCGCACGCCGACGTCCGGTCGGGCGAGCGGAACCGTATGGTCGCGTCGATGGCCGACGTCGACAGCGCGCCTCGGAAGGGCACCCCGGTCGGCCGGCGCGTCGTCCTCGGCATGCTCGGCCTCGGCGCGGCCGGGATCGTGTGGGGCGCAAAGGTGCAGTCCTCTCTCGAGCGCGTGCTGCGACCGATCACGCTCAACGACCGCACCGGTCTCACGTCGTTCCTGCCGACGTCCGGCCGATTCCGCATCTACTCGGTCACGGGCTCGCTGCCCTCGCGCAGCGAAGCCGAGTATCGGCTGACCATCGACGGGCTTGTCGACACACAGATGACCTTGAGCCTCGCGGATCTCAGGTCGAGACCGCAGACCGACCTCGTCCGCGACTTCCAATGCGTGACTGGTTGGCGCGTGCCCGACGTGCCCTGGCGCGGTGTCACCGTCTCCTCGCTCCTCGACGAGGCCGGTGTTCAGAAGACTGCGACACACCTGCGGCTGTGGTCGTTCGACGGGGAGTACACCGAGAGCCTTTCGCTCGAGCAGGCGCGGCGTCCTGACGTGCTCGTCGCCCACGAGATGGAAGGCAAGACGGTGACGAGGGAGCACGGCGGCCCCGTCCGCCTCTATGTCGCACCGATGTACGGGTACAAGTCGCTGAAGTGGCTCGAGCGCATCGAGGTCGTGGATCACCTCGATCCGGGCTACTGGGAAGAGCTCGGCTACGACGTCGACGCGTGGGTCGGGAAGAGCAATGGCCGTCACGACGACGCGACGAGCTGACCCGGCCACGCCGCCGCTGACTCGGTTCGACCGGGTCGAGCGCGCCGTCCATTGGACGAACGCGACCCTCGTGCTGATCCTCCTCGTGACCGGCTCGTGCCTCTACTTCGGCCCGCTCTCCGCGCTCGTCGGCCGCCGCGAGACGCTCAAGACGCTCCATGTGCTCTGCGGACTGGCGCTCCCCATCCCAGTGCTCCTCGGTCTGTTCGGTCGCGCGTTCCGTGCCGATGCTCGGCGTCTCGGTCGTCTCGACGACGAGGACTGGAAGTGGCTCAAGTCGTGGGGTCGCAGAGGCAGGGTGGCGAAGTTCAACGCGGGTCAGAAGCTCAACGCGGCGTTCGTCGCTGGCGCAATCCCCGTCATGCTCGCCACCGGTTCGATCATGCGGTGGTTCGAGCCCTTCCCGCTCTCGTGGAGGACCGGCGCGACCTTCGTGCACGACTGGGTGTTCCTCGCGTTGCTCGTCGTGGTCATCGGCCACATCGGCAAGGCACTTGCTGATCCGACGGCCCTCAAGGGGATGATCTCGGGTCGCGTGTCCCGCTCGTGGGCTCGACGGAACCGGCCGCGCTGGCTCGAAGAGCTCGAGCAGGATGGCTCGCGCGCGCCGATAGAGTGACCCGCCGTGGACATCCGAATCGGCGTCACCCATGCCCCGCGCGAGATCAACATCGAGATGGATGAGGACACCGATCGCGAGAAGTTGAAGGCCGAAGTCGCCGCCGCGCTCGCCGCCGACGACGCTGTGCTCTGGCTCACCGACCGGAGGGGCCGCGACATCGGCATCCCATCCGCGAAGGTCGCGTACGTCGAGATCGGCGCATCGAACGACGACCGCAAGATCGGCTTCGGCGGCTGAGGCATCGCTGGTAGCGGGGTGGTCGTCGACCTCCTCGATCGCAAGCTGGTCTTCGTCACCGGCAAGGGCGGCGTCGGGAAGACCTCTGTCGCGGCGGCGCTCGCACTGCTCGCCGCGAGCCACGGAAAGCGCAGCCTCGTATGCGAGGTCGACGCGAAGGGCGATCTCGCGTTCGCGTTCGAAGCGGAGCGGCTGAAGTTCAAGCCCCGGGAGGTGCAACCGCGCGTGTGGGCGATGGCGATGGACACTGAGCAGTCGCTCCGCGAGTACCTGAACCTCCAGCTGCACCTGCCTCTCGTCGGCCGCATCGGACCGCTCGCTCGAAGCCTCGACTTCGTCGCGAGCGCCGCGCCGGGGGTCAAGGAGATCCTCACCGTCGGGAAGCTCTGTTACGAGGTCCGCCGGGAGAGCTACGACATCGTTGTGGTCGACGCCGAAGCGTCCGGCCAGATCGTCGCCCAGCTGTCCGCGCCCGAGACGATTGCCGGCCTCGTGCAAGTCGGGGTCGTGCGTGAGCAGACCCGCTGGATGCTCGAACTCCTCAACGATCCGACCCGCACCGGCGTCGTGATCGTGACCAACCCCGAAGAGATGCCAGTGAACGAGGCGGTTGAGCTCGCGGGCGCGTTGCGGACGCACACCTCGGTCGACTTGGCCGCGGTCGTGATCAATCGCGTGCTGCCCGAGCTGTTCGGCCGGGGCGAGGAAGAGCTGTTCGAACGACTCCGCACGCCCGGCCCTGAGGCTTCGCTCGCGGCGGCGGTGGGTCCCAGCGCGGCCCTCGTGCTCGACGCCGCCGAGCTCGCGGTGCGACTCCGACGCACCGGCGCCGCGCACCTCGCGACGTTGCGCGAGGAGCTCGTCCCACCCGCTCCCTACCTGTACGTGCCCGAGCTCTTCGCGCGGGCCAAGGGGCTACGGGCGACGAAGCAGATCGCCGACGCGCTCGGCGAGGAGCTCGGGTACTGATGGCCCCCCGCGCTCCGACCTCGGGCTCGCTGGACGCCTTGCTCGCGGCGAAGGAGGTCGTCGTCACGTGCGGTTCGGGAGGTGTCGGCAAGACGACGACCGCAGCCGCCGCCGCCGCGATGGCCGCGGCGCACCACGGCGGCCGCGTGCTCGTGCTGACCGTCGACCCGGCCCGGCGTCTCGCGAACGCCCTCGGTCTCAAGGCGTTCGGCAACGAGGAGCGTCGGGTCTCCGACGATGCGTTCGCCGCCGCGGGGATCGTGCCGCGTGGCGAGCTGTGGGTGGCGATGCTCGATACGAAGCAGTCGTGGGACGACCTCGTGCGCCGCCACGCCCCCGACGAGGCGACGCGTGACGCGATCCTCGCCAACCCGCTCTACGAGAACATCACCACGCGCTTCGTGCACAGCCACGACTACATCGCGATGGAGCGCCTCTACGACATCCACGCGACCGGCACGTACGACCTGCTCGTCGTCGATACGCCGCCATCACGCAACGCGCTCGACTTCCTCGACGCGCCGGCGCGCATGGCCGAGTTCTTCAACAGCCGGCTGCTGCGCTGGCTCACGGTGCCGTATCGGTCGCGCGTGATGACCGCCGCGTCGAGGCCCTTCTATCAGCTCGCCGATCGCATCCTCGGTTCGCAATTCCTCCAGGACATCGCCGAGTTCTTCATCCTGTTCCAGACCATGCATGCGGGGTTCGTGGAGCGCGCCCGCGCCGTGCAACGGGTGCTCGCCGACAGTCGCACGACCTTCGTCGTCGTCAGCACGCTCGAGCCGTCCCCGTTGCACGAGGCCGAGTTCTTCGTCGATGCGCTCCGCGACCGCAAGCTCCATCTCGGGGCGGTCGTGCTGAACAAGGTGCTCCCTGAGTATCTCCGTGACCCCGTCGTTTCCACGACCGCGGAGTCGATGGCGGCCAACGCGGACTCCATCAGTACGTCGCTCGCGTCGGAGGTCGTGGCCCCACCGTCCGAGGTGGCTCGTCTGCTCGAGAACGTCGCCGCCAGCTTCCACGACTACGCACTCGCCGCGGCTCGTCAGGCCGAGCAGCGCGCCGAGCTCTCGAGCGCGCCCGAGGTGATGGTGTCGGTGCCGCACATGGGAATGGACCTCACCGACCTCGCGAGCGTGCTCGAGCTCGGACGTCATCTGTGGGGGTCGCGCTGAGAGGTTTCTCCGTCACCCTGCGCGCGTGACTTGGCGGAGTTGGGTACCATGGCCACAGGAGGTGCAGCGGGCGAGAAGCAGCACCGACGAGGGAGGGGACAACCGATGGGCTGGCTTCGGAAGGACAAGCACGCCGACGACACATCCGAGGAGGACGCCGCGCTCGAGACGATCGCAGAGGACATGACGCCTCCGCCGGCTCCGAAGATGGTCTGGGGCAAGCCGACCCGCTGCCCCGAGTGTGGCGGGCCGGGCTTCCTGGAGCACATCGATCTGCGCCGGGGGATCATGTACCAGCACGGGCGGGAGTGCGGGCACAAGTGGGAGATCAGCGAGGCCGAGATCCTCGCCTCTCAGGACAGCTGACGGTCAGCGGCGGGCGACCGCCGCCCATCCGAACGGGTTCGTCCGCACCTCGACCTCGCTGAAGCCCGCGGCGCGTAGCCGCGCGTCCAAGGTCGCGGGGTCGACCGGGTTGTACGTGTCGCCGTCATGATGTGACTCGAGCTCCTCGCTGGCCAGGCTGTCGCTTGCCACGAGCGTGGCACCGGGCTCGAGCACTCGGGCCACTTCGGCGAACAACCGGTCCTGGAGCTCGATCGTCGGGACGTGGTGCAGCATCGTGAAGCACGCCGCCCCCGAGAACCGACCGTCGGGATATGCGAGAGCGGTCGCGTCGCCCCCGACGATCTCGACGTTCTGCCTCGCGGCGAACCGCTCGCTGAGCATCGCCGCGAGATCCTCGTCGATCTCGACCGACGTCAGGTGCGCCACCTTCTCGCACAGCACATCGGTCGTCGCTCCGTATCCCGGCCCGACTTCGAGCACGTCGTCGCCGAGGTCGACCTCACCCATCGCCCACGGGAGGATGACATCGCGCATCATTCCCCGCCACTCGTCGCCGCCACACGCCTGGTGCGCTTCGTTCATCGGCGCACGCTACCCAGCGGTCGTGTCCGGTGACCCTACGTATGCGACCCCCGGGCGGGCCGAGATGCTCGCGGTGTTGTGGGCGTCCTGGGCGAGGGCCATCGGGTATGGCTTGAACCCGGCCTGCATGCTCCCGATGTCGACGGCGCCCATGTCGTTGCCGTCGGGGCCGATGGCGTGGAGCTCGACCGCCTGATTCTCCTCGGGCACATGCAAGACCGCGACGGTCGAGCCGGATGCCGAACCGGTCGGAACGACCGGCACTCGGACAATCGTGTCGTTGTCGAGCGTGACGCAGAGCTCGGCGACGCCCGGCTCGAGGTGGGCGAGCACGAACGTCCGCTTGCGCAGGATCGCGAGCGTTGCGTCGATGATGTCGTTGCCGTTCACCCCGCCGACGGCGACCACCGGGCAGGTCATCGCCGATTCGGATGCGAACGTGAGCGTCACGCAGGTGACGGGTCCGCTGCCGTCGCTCAACGGCGCGTCGGCGGCGACGAGGGTCCACGTGGCGCCGTCGACGTTGCCCGACGCGACGTCGCGCTTCGCTGCCTTGTCGAGCGCTTCGTAGTCGGGGTACGGGGGACCGAGCGGCTGCGCAATCCGCATCACCTCGTTGCCGGCGTCATCGAGTCCGACGACGACCGTGACCTTCTGGGGATCGCCGACGTCGGCCACGAACCAGCGCACGGGGATCGCCGCGTCGGTGGACGCCACCGTCGGTGCAGTCACCGGATCAGCCCCCGAGAGCTCGATCGAGACAGCGGTCGCTGTCGCGGGCGTCGCGCCGAAGAGCAGCGCGTTGCCATCGGTGCCGAGCGAGATCCCGGGCCGCGCCGAGCCGTCGAGACTGGTGCACGCACTGCCCAGCGTGTCGCTCGATCCCGTGAGGTTGAGGTCGCCGCAGAGCAGGTTCTGGTCGGGGGCGTCGCGGTACTGCGTGCCATTGATCGTCCACGTGCGTCCGTCGGGCAGCGTGCCCGATGCCAGGCCCGGGAACGCCATCGGCTGAGTCGGCACGGGCGGCTCGACCGGCCCCGTCGGCTCGTCCTTCGGCAGGACCTCCGCGACCGCCTGCTGCCACTCATCGTCGGGCACCGAGTGGAAGCTCGCGGCGAACGAGATCATGTCGTTGCGCGACATCCCGAGCGCACTCATCGTCATCACGAGCCCGCTCGCCTCGTCGAACCACACGAGGGTGCAGTAAGTCTGCGCGCCGTCCGCCTCCGGGCCTTGCAGGTAGATCGCCGGCTGGCTCGCGACCGACACCTGGTCGGGATGATCGCCCGGGCCGGGGAACACGACGAGTGCGTCCGGCGTGCCCTTCGCGGCGGAAACTGTGATCGACGGATCCTGCGGCTGGCTCAAGTCCTCCGGCCCGCGATAGCCGAGCTGCCACGACGGCCCGCTGTAACCCATCGCAGCATCCGGATCGCCGTCGAAGACGAGTGCGGCGTTCGCTGGCAGTGCGAGCGCTTCCCAGGTGTCTCCCGCGGGTTGGAGGTTGTCGGCGAATGCGAGGAGCTTCTCCTCGACGAGTCCCGTTGAAGTCACGGTCACGAGCCTCTGCGGGTCCTCGGCCCACATCACGACGTCGCCGGCCGTTCCCTTCGGGTTGACCATCAGGACGGCGGCGTGCCCCCGTACCTGCACGGCCTTCGCGTCGGGCGATCCGGCCGCCTCGGCCGGATCGAAGCTGGGACCGTTCGGGTCCGTGTGGACGTCGACGCGGATCACGGTCTCCCCGTCGGGGGTCCGGTACACCTGCGTCCGCGATGCCACCCGTCGGGCCAGCTCGACCGCGGGCTCCGGTGCGTAGTCGCCGGCGCTCTCGAGCACCCACCCTTCGGGGACGATCGGCAACAGCTTGGGAAGACCCGAGGGCGTGCTCGGCACGCGGATCTTGAGCTGATCCGCGGCGGCCGACACGGTCTGTTCGCTGGGCTGCGAGCTGCGTCCGTTCGCGAAGGCGATCGCACCGGCGCCGACAGCCATCACTGCGACGACACCCGTCACGGACATCACCACGCGGCGGCGGTGCCGATGCTGCATGTCCGCGGTGAGGTGCTCGTCGAAGCGCGCACGGCCGTCGTCGGGGACGCGCACGGCCGCGGCGCGCTGGTTCAGCGTGTTGCTGAGCGCGCGGTCGAATTCGCCATCGAATTCATGCGGGGAGCTCATGGCTGGATCACCTCTCGGAGCTGAGCGAGTCCTCGATGCAGGAGCGACTTCACGGTGCCCGGCCGGCAGCCGAGCGCTTCGGCGATGTCGGCCTCGGGCAAGTCCTCGTAGTAACGAAGCACGATCGCGACGCGCTGGCGTTCGTTGAGCGTGGCGAGCGCGTCGACGAACGGCTCTTGCGGTGGCGGCACTGTTGCCGCGCCGCTGCGGCCGTGCGCCCGTTCGAGGCGAGCTCGGCGGCGGTTGTTTCGGCAGGCGTTCACCACTGCGGTGCGGAGATAGGCGGAGGGATGCTCGACCGTCGCCCACTTGTGGTGGACGCGCACGAACGCGTCCTGCACCAGCTCTTCCGCCACGGCGTCATTCCCGACGAGGAGCGTCGCGAGCCGGATCATCGGCTGGTAGCGCTCGGCGAACAGGTCGTCGAAGGTCGCGGGCGCGCTGGGGCCCGCAGGGGTGCCCGCGTCACGGTCCTCGACGGGTTCGACGTTCACGAGCTCGGCCACCATCCTGCCTTTGAGACACCTTGCGCGCTGCCCCGGTTCCCGAACAGGCGGCTCGTAGCATCGTGATCGATGGCGACCCTCGCCGAGCTCGCCCGGCACCAGACCTCGCTCGGGCGCGCCCAGATCGCCCACCTGCAGCGATTGGTCGCGGAGTGGGGGATGCTCGCCGACTTCTGCTTCGCTGACCTGCTGCTTTTCGCGCCCGAGGTCGACGGTGACGGCTGGCTCGTCCTCGGGCAGATCCGTCCGACGACCGGCCAGACGATGTACCGGGCGGATTGGGTGGGCGAGGTGCTGGGCAGCGATGCCCGTCCGCTCGTCGCGGAGGCGTGGAACAAGGGTCAGATCGTCGTCGGTGACATGGCCCAGGGCCCGGCCTACGACCGTGTGCGCGTCACCGCCATCCCTGTGCGCCATGACGGAGCGCTCATCGGAGTGCTGACCCGCGAGTGGTCGCCGACTGCGGGACGACAGCCCGGCGAGCTCGAGCGCACCTACCTCGAGATCTTCGAGCGGTTCGCCCGGATGATCAGCGAGGGCGAGTTCCCAATGGCGGCCGAACGGTCGAGTACGTCGGCGCTCCCGCGCGTCGGTGACGGCGTGATGCTCCTCGACGCCAGCCAGCGTGTGGAGTACGCGTCGCCGAACGCCGTGTCAGCACTGCACCGCGGGGGCGTGCATGGCAACGCCGTCGGCATGCGCCTCGGCGAGCTCGGCTTCGACGACCACGCGGTGCGCCTCGCGTTCGAGTCGGCGGCGCCTGCGACCGAAGAGGTCGAGCCGGTGCCCGAGGTCGTGGTGCTCGTGCGGTGCATGCCGTTGCTGAGGGACCACAAGGTGAGCGGCGGTGTGGTGCTCGTGCGCGACATCTCCGAGCTGCGCCGTCGTGACCGCATGCTGTTGAGCAAGGACGCGACGATCCGCGAGATCCACCATCGGGTGAAGAACAACCTGCAGACGATCTCGTCGTTGCTCCGCTTGCAGGCGCGCCGGTTGGAGTCGGGCGAGGCGAAGGCGGCCGTCGAGGAGTCCGTGCGCCGCATCCGTACGATCGCTCTCGTGCACGAGACGCTCTCGCGCGACGCCGGCGACGACATCGACTTCAACGAGATCCTCTTGCCGCTCGCGGCGATGGTGGAGGAGGGCTTGCAGTCACCCGATCGTCCGGTGCGTCTTCGCATCGAAGGCGACGCGGGCCGGCTCCCCGCGACGGTCGCGACGCCGCTGGCGGTCGTCCTCACGGAGCTTCTCCAGAACGCCGTCGAGCACGCGTTCGTCGACGGCCGGCCCGGGACGATCTCGGTGGCGATGGCGAACGACGGGTCGGTGCTCGAGGTGCGAGTGAGTGACGACGGGATCGGGCTTCCTGAGGGCTTCCGGATCGGGGAGGCAACGGGCCTGGGGCTGTCGATCGTGCGCACGCTCGTGACGAGCGAGCTGCTCGGGACGATCGAGATGAGCGATGCCTCGCCCGGCACGGAGGTGAAGCTGCGCCTCCTGATCCCGGAGGCCTACGGCTGAGCTGTCACGTCGCCGCCCTCCGCTCCGCTTCGGCCGGCTCCTTCTCGCTGCGCTCGACAATCCGTGCTGCGCGCACCCGGGCGGCGCATTGCGCCGCCCGCCTCAACTCGCTCGGCGCTGGCGGGCGAGCCACTGCCGGCGCAGCCGGCGGCGCTCCTCCTCGGAGGTGCCGCCCCAGACCCCAGAGTCCTGGTTGGTCGCGAGGGCGAACTCGAGGCACTGCGACTGCACGGGGCAGATGCCGCAGACGGCCTTGGCCGCCTCGATCTGCTCGATCGCCGGGCCGGTCGTCCCGACAGGGAAGAAGAGATCGGGATCAGTGTCCTGGCAGGCGGACTCGGTCCGCCACTCACCGCGATCCTGGGCCAGCGCTATCCCCGTGGCGACCGACACACGTCCTCCAACTAAGTGAAATCGTTCACATGCCCCGAAACCCGCACAAAGAACAGGGGGAACGCGGCTGCCCGAGAGTACACCAGAGGCCACGAGCGGGCAAGGGCTTCTTCAGGTGCTCGACACGCGATCGTCATGCTGCGAGGGTGCCTGCGATGACCGCCGTGATCGCCCATCGAGGCGCGTCGAGGGCCTTCCCCGAGAACACCCTGGCGGCCTTTCGGGGCGCGCTCGAGATGGGTGCGGACATGGTCGAGCTCGACGTGCGCCGCACCGCGGACGGGCGACTCGTGATCCATCACGACGCCCACCTTCCCGATGGCCGAGCGATCTGCGGCCTGACCTCCGCGGAGCTGCCGTCTGACATTCCCGATCTGGTTGCGGCGATCGAGGCCTGTGGCTCGATGGTCGTCAACATCGAGGTGAAGAACTCGAGCAAGGACCCCGACTTCGACCCCGAACGCATGGTCGCGGCTGACGTCGCCGCGCTGGTCCGCGAGCGCTCCCTCTACGACCAGATCCTGGTCTCCTCGTTCGACGTCGGCAGCATCACGCGCGTCCGCGAGGTCGACAACCGGGTGCCGACCGCGTGGTTGACGACGATCGTCCCAGAACCGGCGGCCGTCGTGGCGAGCCTCGTCGAAGCCGGGCACCGGGCGCTGCATCCGTACGACGCTCTCGTCGACGCCGGGTTGGTGGACGCATGTCACGCGGCCGGCATCGATGTGAACGTCTGGACCGTGGACGATCCCGAGCGGATGCGCGTGCTGGCCGACATGGGCGTCGACGGCATCTGCACGAACGTGCCTGACGTGGCGCTACGGGTGCTCGGCCGCCCCTGACTGATCGGCGGGCAGGACCAGCGACAACGAGTTGGGCTCGTGGCGGAATCGAAGGTGCTCGATCTCCCCGAGGTAGTCACCGTCCACCTGGTACGGGAACGGCGCGTGCGCCGAGACCTCGAACGCTTCGAGATCGGTGCGGAAGTCGACCGACCTCGAGTCGCGTAGCGCCTTCGGGCTCATGAAGGCGGTGCGGGCGAGCGTCCCCGCCATCGCGAAGCTCAACGACCGGACGGTCACTGCGACGAGACCACGGTCGAAGGTTGCCTCGGGCGCGATGTCGAAGGGCCGGTTGCCGAGGAACGTGTACGGCGACGTGTTCATGACGATCGTGAAGTAACCGTCGTCGACACTGTCGTGGTCGGAGAAGCGCACCGCGAAATGGGGATGGTGGCGGTCGTAGTGGCGGAGCCACGTGACGACGGTCGCGTAGATGAACAGGGGATGGCCGAACCATCGCTTGAACGTGTCGCGGCGCTCGACCTGGCGCACGACCGCGGCGTCGAAGCCGACACCCGTGTGGAACAGGAAGTAGCGGTCGTTGACGCTGCCGAGACCGATTCTCCGGATCGACTTCTTGGCGAGCGCGTCGAGCAGCACGCCGGTCGCCTCGATCGGGTCGTTGGGCAGGCCGATCGTGCGAGCGAACACGTTCGTCGAGCCCCCGGGCAACGGGGCGAGCGCAGTCTCGGTGCCCGCCAACCCGTTCGCCGCTTCGTTTTGGGTCCCGTCTCCGCCGAGCACGACCACGACGTCGACACCGTCGGCTGCAGCGCCCAGTGCGAGTCGGGTGGCATGGCCACGGCGACTCGTCTCAGCCAGCGAGACATCGTGATCCGCGGACAGCGCCTTTTGGATGACCACGCGGCTTCGAGCGGTGACCGAGGAAGCGGCTGAGTTCACGATCAGAAGCAGGCGCAGAACGGCCCCCCGGCGGTAGCGCGAGCGCCTGCGGCCCGATTTGTGGCCGTTCGGCGACGGGCGCAGACTACGACGCCATGGACGTTGTCGTCTGCGTCAAGCAGATCCCCGATCCGGCGGTGCCAGGATCGCTCGACCCCTCGACTCATACGTTGAAGCGCGAAGGGAAGCTCATCCTCGACGACTCCGATGCGTACGGCGTCGAGATGGCACTGCAGCTCGTCGACGCGGCCGGCGGTGGTGAGGTGTCGCTTGTGTCGATGGCGCCCAACAGCGAGGTATCGGGACTGCGCACGGCGCTCGCGATGGGTGCAGCCAAGGCGGTGCTCGTGTCCGACCCATCGCTTCAGGGGTCCGATTCGCTGTCGACCTCGAAGGTCCTCGCCAAGGCGATCGGTCGTCTCGGCACTCCGGACCTCATCCTCACCGCGACCGAGTCGACGGACGGCTACACAGGCACGGTTCCCGAGCAGATCGCCGAGCTCCTCGGGCTTCCGTCGGTGACGTTCGCGAAGCACGTCGAGGTGGCCGGCAGCACCGTGAAGGTGCAACGCCAGACCGAAGCCGGCTACGACGAGGTCGAGTGCCCGATGCCCGCAGTGGTGAGCGTGACCGCCGGCGTCGTCGAGCCGCGCTATCCGTCGTTCAAGGGGATCATGGCCGCGAAGAACAAGCCCGTCGACGAGGTGACCGCCGCTGACCTCGGGCTCGATGCGGCGTCCGTCGGATGGAGCGGCGCCCGCCAGGAGATCGTCGAGGTCGCCGCCGCAGACGCGCGACAGGCAGGCGAAGTCGTCGAGGACGACGGCGAGGGCCATGTGAAGATCATCGCCTTCCTCGAAGGCCTGAAGGTCATCTGAGGAGCATGCGATGAGCCTTTCCAAGGTGTGGGTCTACGCCGAAGCCGCAGATGGCAAGCCGACCTCGCTCACGCTCGAGCTTCTGACGAAGGCACGTGAGCTCTGCGACACGGTCGAGGCCTTCTACGCGGGCGCGGACGCTGCGGCGATCGCACCGGTGCTCGGTGCGCACGGCGCGGCGAAGGTGCACGCGACCGGCGACCTGAGCGGCGCGCTCGCCGGGCCCGGTGTCGCGGCGGCGATGGCCGAGCAGATCGGGTCGCAGTCGCCTGAGCTCGTGATGTTCGGGATGACCTACGAGGCGCGTGACGTCATGGGCCGCCTCTCGGTGAAGATCGACCGTCCGGTGCTCACCAACAGCATCGACGTGACCGTCGATGGTTCGACGGTGCGGTGCACGACGGCCATCTTCGGCGGCAACACGTTGGTGACGACCGAGTTCTCGAGTGGAGCTCCGGCCCTTGCGGCGTTCCGCCCGAAGTCGTTTGCCGCGGAGGAAGGCGGCGCGGCGGCGGGGGAGGTCGTCTCGGTCTCGGTCCCCGATGTCGGTGCTGCCGGAGCGGCTCGCGTGCTTGCTCGCCACGTCGAGGAGTCCATGGGTCCGAAGCTCGATGAGGCCGACATCGTGGTCTCGGGTGGCCGCGGTCTCGGCGAGGCGGGCAACTACCACCTCATCGAGGAGCTGGCGAAGCTGCTGAAGGGCGCGCCCGGCGCCTCGCGTGCGATCGTCGACGCGGGCTGGGTGCCCTACTCGTACCAGGTGGGTCAGACCGGCAAGGTGGTGAAGCCGACGGTGTACGTCGCGGCCGGCATCTCCGGTGCGACGCAGCACATGGTCGGCATGAAGGGCTCGAAGAACATCATCGCGATCAACAAGGACAAAGAGGCGCCGATCTTCTCGATCTCGGACCTCGGCATCGTGGGTGACGTCCACAAGGTGCTTCCGAAGCTGATCGAAGCGCTCAAAGCTCGCGGCTGACCGGCACGCCCGTGGCCGGCGAGAGCTGGACGAACTGGGCAGGCAACCAATCCCACGACGTCGTCGCGGTCGATCATCCCGCGTCACTCGAGGATGTCATCGCGTGTGTGACGACCGCGGCGGTGAACGGCCAGCGCGTGAAGGCGGTCGGCTCAGGCCACTCGTTCACGGGCATCGGGCTCACCGACGGACGGTGCCTCGTGCTCGACCGGCTGTCACGGGTGCTCGATGTCGACGCCGACACCGGACTCGCGACCGTCGAAGCCGGCATAACCCTCGCTTCCTTGAACGACGCGCTGGCCGAGGCGGGTCTTGCGTTCCCGAACCTCGGTGACATCGACCGCCAGACCATCTCCGGTGCGATCGCGACCTCGACGCACGGCACCGGCGCGGAGTGGGGCGGCCTCGCCACGTTCGTCGACGGGCTCACGATCGTGACTGCGAACGGCACCGCACGACATGTCGACACGACTGACCCCGATCTCTTGTCGATCGCTCGCGTCGGTCTCGGTGCGCTGGGCATCGTTGCTGACGTCACGTTGCGATGCGTGCCGGCGTTCGAGCTGCACTGCACCGAGGCACCGATCGTGCTCGAGCAGATGATCGAGGCGTGGGACGAAGCCATCGCTCGCCACGACCATTTCGAGTTCTGGTGGGTGCCGTCGACGGACTGGGTGCTCACGAAGGCGAACCTGCGAGACGAATCGACGAAGCCGGGTTGGGATCCGCCGATCGAGGATCGGGTGATCAGCCGCCGCGGGCTCACCATCCTCGGACTGCTCGGACGGTGGCAGCCCGAAGGCGACCGCCCCCATGTCGTGCAGTTCAGCGATCGCAGCGACCGCATCTTCTGCTCGCCGCGCGAGACGCCGTTCTACGAGATGGAGTACTCGATCCCTGCCGAGCATGCGATGCACGCACTGAGGGAGGTGCGGCAGCAGATCGAGTCCCACGAGTGGGGGATCCGCTTCCCCGTCGAGGTGCGGGTGACCGCCGCCGACGATGTCGCGTTGTCGACCGCGCACGGCCGGCCGAGCGTGTACATCGCGGTCCACGAGTGGGACGATCGACCGTACCTGGAGTACTTCCGGGAGGTCGAAGCGATCATGCGCGAGCTCGAAGGCCGGCCGCACTGGGGCAAGCTGCACAACCGCACCGCCGAACAGCTCGCGCCGCTGTATCCGAAGTGGGACGAGTTCCAGGCCGTGCGCCGCGACTTCGACCCGACGGGGATGTTCTCGAACGACTACCTCGACTCGGTGTTGGGAGCGGTGCCATGACTGCGTGGCGCAATTGGGCTGGCAACCAGGTGTGCGCGCCCGCGCTGGTCGAGCATCCGGCTGACGTCACCGAGCTGTCGCAGATCGTGAAGGCGGCCGCAGCCGCAGGGTCGACGGTGAAGGTCGTCGGGTCGGGCCATTCGTTCACCGACATCGCGTGCACGGGCGGCACTCAGATCGTGCTCGATCGCTACGGGTCCCTCGTCTCGGCTGACGTGGCTCAGGGTCTCGTGACCGTCCAAGCGGGGATGCATCTGAAGGATCTGAACGCGGCGCTCGACGCGATGGGCCTCGCGCTGCCGAACCTCGGCGACATCGCATACCAGACGGTGTCTGGCGCACTCGCGACTGGGACGCACGGCACCGGGGAGAAGCTCGGCGCGCTGTCGACGTTCGTGGACGCGATGGAGCTCGTGACCGGTGACGGCTCGGTGCTCACGTGCTCGCGGAGCGAGAACGCCGAGGTGTTCGCGGTCGCCCGTGTCGGTCTCGGCGCGATCGGCGCCGTGTCGACGATCACGTTCCGCTGCGTTCCGGCATTCAGCCTGCACGCCGTGAACGAGCGGATGCGGCTCGACGATGTGCTTGCGTCGCTGGACGAGCACGTCGCTGCCAACGACCACTTCGAGCTCAACTGGTTTCCACACACCGAATGGGTCCAGGCGAAGCAGAACAACCGGGTCGAGGAGGCTCCGGTTCCCCGCTCACGGGCGAAGGAGTGGTTCGACGAAGTGCTGCTCGAGAACGTCGCGCTGAGCGCGGCTTGGAGAGTCGGCCGGCGGTTCCCCTCGACGATCCCGCGGATCTCCCGGCAGCTCACGAGGGCAATCACCCGCGTGGAGTCGACCGAGGCTTCGTACAAGGTGTTCACGACACCGAGGCTCGTACGGTTCTACGAGATGGAGTACGGCGTGCCGCGCGCGGCGCTGGCCGACTGCGTGCGCGAGCTGCGGTCGTTCATCGACTCGAGCGGTCTGCGCATCCAGGTGCCGGTGGAGGTGCGGTTCGTCGCCGCCGACGACATCCCGTTGTCGATGGCCTCGGGCCGAGAGAGCGCCTTCGTCGCGTGCCACGTGTTCCAGGGCCGCGGCTACGAGCAGTACTTCCGCGGGGTCGAGCGAATCATGTCCGCCGCCGGCGGGCGCCCGCACTGGGGCAAGCTGCACTACCAGACCGCCGAGACGCTGGCGCCGCGCTATCCCGACTGGTCGCGCTTCCAAGCGGTTCGCGACCAGATCGACCCCCAGCGCGTGTTCACCAACGCCTACCTCGACCGCGTCCTCGGCTGACCCGGCCGGATTTCTTGGCGCTTCGGGGCCCCTGACAACCCGAGACGCCAATAGAACCAGCGGCCTCAGGCTTCGTCGGTGGCGGCGACTGCCCAGGCGAGCCCTTCGTCCGGGTCTTCGACGGCGAGGCGAAGCCACCATCCGGTCTTCGGCTCGTACGCGTCCCACACGTACCACCGCAGCAACTGCACGGCTTCACCGACTTCCTCCGCCGGGAGCGGCCAGTCCTCGAGCGCGCCCGCCACGGCGACCACCGCCCACCACGCGTCGAAACGGCCCGACGCCATGCCTCGTCGTCTCCCATGCGCACCGCCGCTCGCCGCGGCCCACGCCATGTGAGCCATCGCGTCCGCCCCGCTTATCTCTGCTGCTCGCGCCCGGCGCACGCCCAGTGCGGCGATTGCACCCGAGGCATCGCCCCGGACGGCAACCGCGTCGGCGCGCCCGTCCGACTCGACCGTCCAACGCGACGTGAGTCCGAGCAGTGCGTCGGTGGTGGACCGGTCATCGACGACGTTGCCGTCGTGCAACGCGAGCGGCCTGAGCGGGACCTCGCCGGGCGTCGGGAACTCGGCCTTGTCGGCGTGATAGTCCGCGAGTGGATACGCAGGCTCCCACGCGCACAGCACGAGCGGCACTTCGAGCACAGTCGGATCGATCGACGAGTCCGCGCGGAGATCCGCCCCCGTCACCACGCACTCGTGCGCGGTGATCGCGCGGAGCGGGCCCGCCCTGAGGTGCGGTGCGAGCTCGTCCCAGGTGTGCGTGCTCGCAGCGACCTCCGGGAGAGGACCGAGAGCGAAGTGGCCCGCACCCTCGACGATCACACCGGCCGCCCACTGCCCGGGCGCCTCGAGCGCCAAGCGGTACTCCGCGAGCGACGCGGCGGGCCAGAGCTGCTTGCCTCGTTCGAGTGCCCATCGGCAACGATCTCGCAGCTCGACGAGACCGTCCCAGTCGCGCCGCGAGCACAGCTGATCGACCAGGCGGACGAGCTCGTCGAGGTCCCCCTCCTCGACGACGTGCTCGATCGAGCTCACACCATGGGCCACGGATATCGGCGGCCCGAGGTGTCGACGGGGAACACGGGCCGAGCCAGGATCGCCTTCGCTCGCTTGCGTACCGCGTCGACCTCGTCAGGATCGAGCAACGCGCGCAGCCCCGGGGGCACTTCGGTCGCGATGCGACCCACATCGTCGAGCAGGTCGTCCGGGATCGGCTCCCCGCCGAACTCCCAGATCACCGTGCGCAGCTTCGGTTCGACCGCGAAGCAGAGCCCGTTGTCGATCGCGTAGATGTGCCCGTCGAGACCGAGCAAGCAGTGGCCGCTCTTCCTGTCGGTGTTGTTCACCATCAAGTCGAACGCAGCGATCGTCATCAGCGCGCGATGGGTCTCGCCTCGGTCGTGCAGCGTGAAGTAGTGCTGCTCGAAGTCCGCCGGGACGAACAGCTGCAGCGACCCCTCGCCGAGCGGCGCGTCTTCGCGCAGGACCGTCGGCGGCACGATCCCCCAACCGAGCGCTTCGGAGAGCAGGTACGCGGCGACCTCGCGCTTGTGCAGCCCACTCGGGAAGTCCCACAGCGGACGCTCACCGCGCACCGGCTTGTACACCGCTTGGGCCTCGTCACCCTCGTGGCACAGCTCGACGAGGTACGTGGCGTTCGAGCTCCACGGCATGCGGCCGACGAGCGACACCTCGCCCTCGGTGAGCAGCGTGAGGGGGTCGTCTGGCGGCCAGCTCGGCGCCATGGCTCAGTGAACTCCGTGACCGTTCATCCGCGGGCAGATGTGGCCCTCGGCATCCATCGGGCGGCCGCAGAACGGACACGGCGGTCGCCCTGCGTCGATCAGCCGCCCGGCAGTGGAGACGAACGCGAGTGCCTGCGCGCGCGTGATGCGCACCCGAGCGGTCGCCTGGTCGACGCCCGGTACGGGGTTGCCCTCGTCGTCGGTCTCCACGAGCTCATCGGCCGCGACGAGGATGCGATCTTCGTCGCCGTCGTACGCGACCCCGAGCGCGCCGACCGCCCACTGCGCATCGATTGGCTCGACGAGCGCGACGGCCTCCTCGTCGGGCACCTCCGTCGGCTGGGGCAGGTCGGAGAGCATCCGCTGGAGGAACTCGCCGAGCGCGGCGACCTGTTGCTTCTCCACCTTCCACGCGACGCTCGACTGGCCGGTGCGGGCCTGCAGGTAGAAGACGCGCTGGCCGGGCGGGCCCACCGCTCCGGCGGTGAAGACCGCGACATCTCCAAGGTCGAACGACTCGCTCATCAGCTCACCTTCAGGTCGGCGAGCGTGCCGTTCGCAGAGTTCACGGTGAGCACGGCCGGTCCGCCCGGGCCGTATGCGATGACGGTGACCGAGCACGGCGAGATCACGATCCGTTGGAACAGGTCGAGATGGGTGCCGAGCGCCTGCGCGACCGCCGCCTTGATCGGATCGGCATGCGAGACCGCGATCACGATGCCGCCCCGGTGGCGGGCGACGAGCTTGTCGATCGTTCCGGTCACCCGCGCTTGCATCTCGGCGAACGACTCGCCGCTCGGGAAGCGGAATCCGCTCGGATAGCGCTGCACGGTCTGCCATTCGGGCTTCTTGAACAGCACCTTCAGGTCCTCGCCGGTCCACTCGCCGAAGTCGGCTTCGAGGAGCCCCTTCTCGACGCGCACCCGAAGGTGTCGCTTCTTCGCGATCGGCGCGGCGGTCTCCTTCGTGCGTTCGAGCGGGGACGCGTAGACGGCGTCGACCTTCGGCAGCGCCTCGAGTCGGGTCGCGACGGCCTCGGCTTGCTCACGCCCCTTGTCCGAGAGGTGCAACCCCGGCGCGCGCCCGGGCAACACGGAGCCTGTGGTCGGTGTCTGCCCGTGACGGACGAGGACCACGAGAGTGGCAGGGGGTGGCTTCGGACGGCTCATGCGATGAAGGGTCAACCTACCCTGACCTCGGTGGACTCCATCCCGGCGTTGCGGGCCGAGATCGTTGCGTGTCGCGCGTGTCCACGGCTGGTCGCCTGGCGCGAGGAGGTCGCGGTGGAGAAGCGGGCGGCGTTCCGCGACGAGGTCTACTGGGGCAAGCCGGTGCCGGGGTTCGGTGATCCGAACGCGCGGATCGTCGTCGTCGGCCTCGCGCCCGCGGCCCACGGAGCCAACCGCACAGGGCGCATGTTCACGGGCGACCGCTCCGGGGAGTGGCTGTACGGCGCGATGCACCGTGCGGGTCTCGCCAGCCGGCCGACGTCGACGAGCCGTGACGACGGGCTGCATCTGATCGATGCGTACCTGACGGCCGCAGTCCGCTGCGCGCCCCCTGCGAACAAGCCGACGATCGAAGAGCGTGACACGTGCGAGCAGTACCTCCGTCGTGAGCTCGCGCTGCTCGCCAACGCCCGCGTCTACGTCGCCCTCGGCGCATTCGCGTACGAGGCCCTGTGTCGAGAGCTCGCCGTGAAGCCGAGACCCAAGTTCGGCCACGGCGTCGAGGTCGCGCTCGCAGGTGGACACACGATCCTCTGTTCGTTCCATCCGAGCCAGCAGAACACCTTCACCGGCAAGCTCACCCGCGAGATGCTCGACGCGGATCTTCACCCGCGCCGTCACCCTCGCCAGCGCAGCGATTGGTAGGTCGGGGCACGAATAGGAACCCCGAACTACCAAACCCGGGTGATGGCGTCAGTCGAAGAGGGCGGCGATCTCGCCGGCGGCGTAGATCACGGCGACGATGCCGAGGAAGAGGGCCACGGTGTTGCGGAGGCGCAGGTCGTTCGCCTGCACAGTGAGCCTCGACCCGATCGCGCGCACCGGGAATGACGCCGAGCGTGAGGAAGAACGCGAACCGCCAGTCGATGTTGCCGAGGGCGGCGTGGGTGATCGTCCCCGGGATCGCGAACAAGCCGACGCACACGAGGGAGGTCGCGATCGACTGCTTGAGCGTCATCTTCATCCACTGGTTGAACGCGGGGACCATGATGATGCCGCCGCCGACACCCAACAGCCCCGAGAGCCCACCCGCGAGTGCACCGATCCCGAAGAACTGCCGGCGCTCCCGCCGCGCCCGAGCGACCGAGTCGGCCGGGCGGGTGTCGTCAACGACGAGGATGCGAGGGCCGCGGCCCACTGCGTACGTGCGCCATGCAGTGAAGGCGACGAAGCCGGCAGTGATCAGCTGCTGCAGGTGTCCCTCTCCTGGGACGATCTCGGTCGCGAGCGCGCCGAGCACCGCGAACACCACGCCGATCGGGATGACCCACGGAAGCACTCCCCAGGCCACCAAGCGCTCGCGCGAGTAGCGCAGCGATCCGCTGATCGAGCTCGGGATGACGGACGGCAGTGTCGTGCCGATCGCGATCGTCGCGGACGCGCCGAGGCCGCGGATGAACGGCGTCGAGATCACCGCGCCCCCGACGCCGAACGCTCCGGACAGCACGCCGGTGAGCACCCCGGCCGCGACCGTCAGCGCGTCTCGAGCCGGACCCGGATCCACGCGCGATCAGGCCTGTATCAGTGGGCGGCGGGAGGGGAGCCGTCGGCCTTCTTCTTCGGCGGCGGCACACCGACGATCGCGGACGGCTCGGCGAACCCTGGCCAGCGGCGCCGGCTCACGACCGACAGGGTGCGCAGCAGCTTCATCGCCTTCTCGTCCGTGTCCGCGGGACGGCTCTCGATGCAGCCCGCCGCGATCATGCGGCCGACGATCTCCCGGCCGAGCTCGGTGCGCACGAGCACCAGCGTCCAGTCGTTGTCCTCACCGATGCCACCAGTCGAGATGTCGGCGTGCTCAGCCGCGAAGTCGGGGCACATCTTGCAGCCCTCGCGCGTCCACTGGTGGCACTCCTTCAGGTCGATCTCGTGGTACGAGCCGTCCTTCATCCAGATCTGGAAGACACCCTTGATGTTCATCTTCACCATCTCCTCCTTGCGGAGGCCGTACTTCGCGAGGAACAGCTCCTCGAAGATGGCGTCGTCGAACGTCTTGGAGCACAACAGGCCGATGTTGAACAAGAACGGCTTGCCCGCCTTGCCGACCTTGCGGGACCACATCACCGGCAGAACGCTGCTCTGGCAGCTCATCCCCACGAGAGCGACCTTCGAGTACCCCTCCTCGAGCGCCTGCGTCACCGCGAGCGTGTTGGCCGAATACGTGTAACGCGAGCCCGCCGACGCGAGGATCTCCTCCTTGTTCCGCGCGAGGCCGGGGGTCGCCTTCCACGACGTGCCGTCACCTTCGAGGAACGAGGTGAGCGCGCAATCGATGTAACCCTCGTCCATCGCCCAGATGAGGAGCGCGGAGACGAACCCTCCGTCCTGGCCGATCTTGTGCACGAACTCGTCGCTCGCCCGGCAGAGCAGCAGATCCTTTGTGATGCCGTACATCTCGTTCGGCTCGCGCACCCGACCGAACAGGTGCATGTCGGCCTCGGGCTCCCAGGTGCGGAACCTCGGGCACGCCCGGGTGCACGACGTGCAGCCCTTCTCCCCATGGAGGCAGTTGTCGGGACCGAGCTCGTCCTCGAGGTGATAGGGCTTGTAGCCCTTCTCGACATGGTCGTAGCCGATGACGTCGTGGGGGCAGGCGATGACGCAGCCCGCGCAACCCGTGCAGAGCCCGCTCTGGATGACCTCGGAGTAGAGCTCCTTCCACTGGTTCGTCCACCGGCCCGTCGGGAGGTCGGGGGAGTGCTCGGTCAGCGCCACGGCGGGCACTCTATGCCGCGTCTTTCGTTGCCCTGACCCGAGGGTCAAGAATGTGGGACATGGATCTGACCTACCCCCCCGAGGCCGAAGCGTTCCGCAAGGAGATCCGCACGTGGCTGGAGGACAACCTGCCCGAGGGGTGGTTCGACGAGGGTTTCGAGCTGAAGGGCGACGAGCGCAAGCGGTTCAACGCCGAATGGGTCAAGAAGCTCCAAGCGGGTGGATGGATCTGCGCGTCGTGGCCGAAGGAGTACGGCGGCAAGGGACTGTCGGTCATGGAGAACGTCGTGCTCAACGAGGAGTTCGCGCGGGCGAGCGCTCCGATGAGGGCGGACTTCTTCGGCGACACGTTGGTCGGCCCGACGATCCTGCGGTGGGGCAGCGAGGAGCAGAAGCAGCAGTTCCTGCCGCCGATCATGAAGGGCGAGATCTCGTGGTGCCAGGGGTTCAGCGAGCCGAACTCGGGATCTGATCTCGCTTCGCTCAAGACGAGCGCGGTGCTCGACGGCGACGAATGGGTGATCAACGGGCAGAAGGTCTGGACGACGCAGGCCCAGTACGCGGACTACATCTTCTTGCTCGCCCGAACCGACCCGGACGCACCGAAGCACAAGGGGATCTCGTACCTGCTCGTGCCGATGAAGCAGCCGGGCCGCATCGAGGTGCGCCCGATCACGCAGCCCGACGGCTCGTCCGAGTTCAACGAGGTGTTCTTCGACAACGCGCGTTGCCCGAAGGTGAACGTCGTCGGCGGGGTGAACAACGGTTGGGAGGTCGCGAACACGACGCTCGGGTTCGAGCGGGGCTCGTCGGCCACCACCTCGTATCGGCGCTTCGAGCGCGAGCTCGAGCACCTGTTCGACCTCGCCAAGGCGAACGGCAAGATCGACGACGCGACGATCCGGCAGCGGCTCATGAAGGCCTGGACGCGGGTCCAGATCATGAAGGTCAACGGCTGGCGCACCCTCACCGCCACGCTCAACAACAGCCGGGACTTCGGCGTCGCGACGCTGGGGGCCACCAACAAGATGTTCTGGTCCGAGCACCACCGCGAAGTGATGGAGCTCGCGCTCGACATCGTCGGCATCAGCTCCCAGATCCTCGGCGGTGACGACGACGAGGACGAGTCGTGGCCCGGCATCGTGCGCCAGCGCGGCCGCAGGGGCTACCCGGTCAACCCGCTGCAGGCGTCGTTCTTCTTCTCGCGGTCGGAGACGATCTGGGGCGGCACCGCGGAGATCCAGCGCAACATCGTGAGTGAACGGGTGCTCGGGCTACCGCGCGAGCCGAAGGTCGAAGAGCGCGCGAGCTAGCGCGTTCAGCCGCCGCCGAGCGCGGCAGCCCCGACCTCGACGTCGACAGCCTCCTGCGCTTCCGTGCTTGCGCTCAGGTGCGACGTCTCGCGAAGGGGCAGCTCCTTGATGAACCACGAGAGCACGAACGCCGCCGCCATGACTGGGATGCCCACGACGAAGATCGCGGTGATCGCGGTCGAGAGCGCGTCGACGACGGCCGGACCGACCGGCGGCGGCAGGGCCTGGATGGCCTTCGGGCTCTGCAGCAACGAAGTGTCGAAGTCCGTGCCCGGAGGCAGCAGCCGAGGCAGCTCGCTGTTCAACCGAGCGGTCATGACTGCGCCGTAAGCGGCCAGACCGACTGCGCCACCGAGCGAGCGGAAGAAGGTCGTGGCGCCGGTCGCGACGCCGAGGTCCTTCCACTCGACCGCGTTCTGCACGGCGAGTACGACCGTCGGCATCGTCATGCCCATGCCCAAACCGAGGATGAGCATCGACGCGCTCGAGTACACACGCGACGTGTCGGGAGACATCTGCGAGAGGCCCGCGACGCCAAGAACGCCGAGACCGGTGCCGATGATCGGGAAGATCTTGTAGCGGCCGGTGATCGCGGTGATGCGGCCTGCGCCGATCGAGGTGACGGTGACGCCGGCCATCAGCGGGAGCAGCAACAGGCCCGAGTTCGTCGCGGACGCGCCTGTGCACACCTGCAGGAACAGCGGGAGGAACGCGCTCGCCCCGAACATCATCGAGCCGAGCAGCAGCATGATCAGGGCGACGATGCTGAAGATCGACTGCCCGAACAGGTGGAGCGGCAGGATCGGCTCTTCGGCACGGCGCTCGACGAGGATGAACGAGCCGGTGAGGATCGCGCTCGCCCCGAGCAGGCCGAGGATCGTGGGCGACGACCACGCGTACTGGGTACCGCCCCAGCTCATCGCGAGGATCAACGCAAACACCGCGGCGGTCATGAGTGCGGCTCCGACGAAGTCGATCTTGTGGTCTCGACGGGTGAACGGCAGGCGCAGCGCCGAGGTCGTGACGACAAGCGCCACGATCCCGAGCGGGATGTTGATGTAGAAGATCCAGCGCCAGGTGAGGGTGTCGACGAAGAACCCACCCATGAGCGGGCCGGCGACGCTGGCGATGGCGAACACTGCGGTGATGAAGCCGGTGTACCGGCCACGTTCACGCGGGGCCACGACGTCGCCGACGATGACGAACGCCATCGCCATGAGCCCGCCCCCTCCGATGCCCTGGAACCCGCGCGCGGCGATGAGCTGGTTGAGGGTCTGGGCTGCGCCGGCCGCGACCGAGCCGATCATGAACACGACGATCGCGACCTGGAAGAGGCTCCGCCGGCCGTAGAGGTCGGACAGCTTGCCGAACAGCGGCGTCGCCGCCGTCGACGTCAGGAGGTACGCGGTGCCGACCCATGCGATGTGCTCGAGGCCGCCGAGATCGCCGACGATCGTCGGCAGCGCGGTGTTGACGATCGTGCCGTCGAGCGCCGAGAGCGAGAGCCCCGTCATCACGCCTGCGAGGACGGTGTAGATCTGACGCTTGGTGAGCGCGCCGCTCGCGGCGACGGCATCGACGGTGGTCACTCGGCCCCCACGGACAATCATGATCCCTGCAGGCTGCTGATGCTTGCAGGCTGCAACTTGTTTGTTGGTAGTTTACAAGTGCCATGTCCGACCCGAATCCGGCCGCCGACCTGTCTCCCGAGCTCGCCGTGTTGTTTCGGGTCGGCGCGGCGTGGCGTGAGCTCCGACGCGGCGCGTCGATGCAGGCGTTCCGTCCGATGGTGTACGGCGAAGGTGACGACGCGCTCGACCTCGGCCAGGCGGATGCGCTCGATCTGCTCGTGTTCCATGGGTCGGCACGCATGGGCGAGCTCGCGGACGCCCTCCGGGTCGACGCGTCGACCGCGACGAGAGCAGTGAACCGCCTGGTCGACGCTGGGCTCGCGCGGCGGAAGCGCTCGGACGAGGATGGCCGCGTGATGGTCGTCGCGCTCACCAAGCGCGGGGCCGACGCTCACCGCTCCTTGATGGTCCGTCGCCGCGAGGCGATCGAGGCGATCCTGTCGGACTTCAGCGCACGTGATCGGGTCGAACTGGCGACGCTGCTCGAGCGGTTCGTCGCCGGGCTCGACAAGTACGTCGCGAACGCTCCGTGAGGGTCGTCCACTCGTACGGCGACCACCCCAGCCAGCACGCCGAGCTGTTCGTCCCCGACGGTGGTCGCGCGCACTCGACCGCGGTCGTGATCCACGGTGGCTTCTGGCGCGAGGAGTACGACCGCCACTTGATGGATGGCCTGTGCGAGGACCTCGCCGCGAAGGGTTGGGCGGCGGTGAACCTCGAGTACCGCAGGGTCGGTGCGGATGGCGGAGGTTGGCCCACGACGTGCGACGACGTGCGGGCCGGCATCGACGCGATCACCACGCTCGCCGACATCCCGCGCGACCGCATCGTCACGATCGGGCACTCGGCGGGTGGGCATCTCGCGCTGTGGGCCGCGACTGAGACCGGAGCCGTGACCGCGGCGGTTTCGCTTGCCGGCGTCACCGACCTCGTGGAGGCGCATCGCCGGGGGCTCTCGTCGGACGCGACCGGCTCGTTCCTGGGAGGCAGCCCGCAGGAGGTCCCGGCGCGCTATGCCCTTGCCTCCCCGATGGCGCTGCTGCCGCTCGGCGTGCCGATGCTCCTGATCCACGGCGATGCTGACGAGAACGTTCCTGTCGACCTGAGCGCGTCGTTCGCCGAGGCGGCCAGCGCGGCAGGCGACGACGTCACGCTGGTCCTTCGCCCGGGCATCGACCACTTCGAGGTCATCGATCCGAGCGGGGAGTCGTGGGCGATCGTGATGAACTGGCTGAATGACTGACCGGCTCTCCCGCGCAGGCGCGGAGAAGCTCGACGAGGCGGACCCCCTCGCCGCGTTCCGCGATCGGTTCGTCATCGACGATCCATTTGTCATCTACATGGATGGCAACTCGCTCGGCCGTCTTTCGATCGCGACCGAGCGCCGGCTGACCGAGATGATCCGGCTCGAGTGGGGTGGCGAGCTGATCCGCGGGTGGGATCACTGGCTGACGTTGCCGCAAGAGGTAGGCGATCGACTCGGCGCCTCCCTGCTCGGTGCCGCGCCCGGTCAGGTGGTGGTGAGCGACTCGACGACGGTCAACCTCTACAAGTGCGCCGTCGCCGCGCTCGATGCCCGCGGAGCTCGGCGCGTGATCGTCACTGACTCGGAGAACTTTCCGACCGATCGCTACGTCTTCGAGGGGCTGGCCCACCAGCGCGGTCTGACGCTCCGCATGGTGCCCTCTCACCCGGTCGACGGGCTGAGCGCGGGGCTCGCGGCGTCAGCGATCGACGAGGACGTCGCGCTGGTCAGCTTCTCCCATGTCGCGTACGCATCGGGAGCCATCGCGGATCTCGGCGCGATCACCGAGGTTGCTCATCGGTCTGGCGCGCTCGTGCTGTGGGACTTGTCGCACACCGTCGGGTCGTTCCCGGTCGAGCTCGATGCCGCAGGCGTGGACCTCGCCGTCGGTTGCACGTACAAGTACGTCAACGCCGGGCCCGGAGCGCCCGCGTTCCTCTACGTCAACAGTGCGCGACAGAGGGAGCTGCGCCAGCCGATCTGGGGTTGGTTCGGCCAGCGCGAGCAGTTCGAGATGGGGCCCGCGTACGACCCCGTCCCCGACATCGCGCAGTTCCTCGTCGGTACTCCGCCCGTGCCGGGCCTGGCGGCGGTCGACGAGGGAGTGAAGTTGCTGGCTGAGGCCGGCATCCATGCGTTGAGGACGAAGGGCGTCGCGCTCGACGTCGTATCTCATCGAGCTGCACGACGAGTGGCTTGCCCCCCTCGGGTTCGAGGTCGGCTCGCCGCGCGATCCGATTCGGCGAGGATCACACGTGTCGCTGCGTCATCCCGACGCGCGCGCCCTGTCCCCGGCGTTGATCGAGCGCGGCGTGATCCCCGACTTCCGGACGCCGGATCGGCTCCGCTTCGGCCCGGCGCCGATCGCGACGCGGTTCGTCGACGTGTGGGACGCGATGGATTGCCTGCGGAGCCTCGCCGCTCAGTAGGTCTGGTTCCAGTACGGCACGCGTTCGCGGTTGCGGCGGGCGTTCTCTCCGTAGCTGCTGAGGTCGGCCATGACCCCGAGGATGACGAAGAACCAGCCCCAGCCCGTGACACCGACACGCGGCGCATACGCGAGCGCGTAGATCAGCGTCGTCCACGGAAGGACCAGCAACCCCAGGAACGGGACGATGAACGAGTCATAGGCCCGGTCGACGAAGTCGGTGAAGATCCACACGAGGACCAGCGCAAGCCGGGGAGAGATCAACGAGACGAGAAGGATGAGACAGCCCACGGGCGCAGGCTACGCCGCGTACGCTGACCGCGTGGCGGTCACCGCACAGCCATCGGTTGTCGCCGCGCCCGACGCCTCAGCCCGCCACGGCCGGCTCGAGTTCCTCGATGCGCTGCGCGGCATCGCGGCGATGATGGTCGTCGTCACTCATTTCGCCGAGCGGCTCTGGCCCGAGGCGCTGCGCTTCAGCACCGAGACCTTCCGGGTCGGCGAGTGCGGCGTGATGATCTTCTTCCTGTGCAGCGGGTTCATCATCCCCGCCTCGCTCGAACGCCGCGGGTCGATGCGGCAGTTCTGGATCGGGCGCGGCTTCCGCTTGCTGCCCGCGTACCTCGCCGCAGTGGGTGCCGCGCTCGCCCTCCATCTGGTTCACCGCTTCCCGCTCGCGCCGCATCTCACCGCCCATCCCGTCGAGGGGCTCGCCGCAAACGCCACGATGGCGCAACACCTCCTCGGTCAGCCGCTCATCCTCGGCCAGTCGTGGACGCTCGGATACGAGCTCGTCTTCTACGGCCTCGTCTCGGTGTTGTTCGTCGCCGGCCTCCATCGCCGTTCGGTCGCGTTCTCACTGGCGTTGCTGGCGGGGGCGCTCGTCGCCGGCAACTCGCTTGCACCACTCGCGCTCACATCGCCGACGGGCTCATCGCGCGCCGTCGTCGTTGCGATCACCGCCGGGGCGGTCGTCATCGCGGTTGCCCTCGCGCGCTCGATGACCGGCCGCATCCTCGCCGGCGTTCTGACCGCGCTCCTCGTGCCGCTCGTGCTGAACCGACCCGAGCCGATCTGGTTTGCGCTGATCGTCCTCGGGACGATGTTCGTGGGCACTGTTCTGTTCCGCGCCACGTCGGGTCAGGTCGCCGGGTGGATCGGGGGCGCCGTCTTCGGGTTCGCCATCGTGATGATCGTCATCGTCGAGAAGGTCCGTGAGGTCTCGTTCGTCGAGCCGACCACCGGCGCGGTGACCAACTGGAGAGCCGAGTCGCTCACCTTCGTCGTCGCGTACCTCGTGTTCGGAGGTGCGCTCCTCCTCCGGCGCTATCGGTTCCCGGGTGTGCTCGTCTGGCTCGGCGCGATCAGCTACTCGCTGTACCTGTGGCACGCGGTCGTGCTGCGGGCGATCTCGCCGACCGCGTACCGGCCGCTGACGTTCTCGGTTTGGCTCGCCGCGACGATCGTCGTGTCCTGGCTTTCGTACCGGTGGATCGAGCAGCCGTTCATCAAGCTCGGCCGGAAGGTTGCCCGGTGACCGCTCGCAAGGACGACGCGAAGAAGGTGCACGCAGCGGTCCGGAAGTTCGCGCTCGGCCTTCCCGGAGCGTGGGAAGACCAGCCGTGGGAGGAAGACCATGTCGCGAAGGTGGGCAAGAAGATCTTCGTCTTCATGGGCGACCCGGCGTCGGCCACGCCCGGCATCGCCGTGAAGCTCCCCGATTCGAAGGAGCAGGCGTTGAGCCTCGACTGCGCGACACCGAGCGGCTATGGCCTCGGCAAGGCCGGCTGGGTCAACATCCAGCTCGCCGCGACTGATCGCCCGTCGCCCGATGTGCTCTGCGACTGGGTCGAGGAGAGCTATCGGGCGATCGCGCCGAAGAAGCTCATCGCCGAGCTCGACACGTGACCGACGCGCTCGCAGATCTCGATCGGCACCTCCGCGGCCTCGCGGCGAACGACGAGCTGTCAGGCGTCGTGCTGCTCGCCGCGGCGCCGTGCCCGTGTTCGAGGGTGCCTACGGATGGGCGAATCGCGCCTGGCGGATCCCGATGTCGGTCGATCTGCGCTTCGACTGTGCCTCTATCACGAAGACCTTCACCGGGGTCGCGACGTTGCAGCTCGTCAGCCAAGGAGCGTTCGACCTCGACACATCGGCGATCGAGTACCTCGGCCTCGAGGGCACGACGATCTCGCCGGGAGTCACGGCGCGTCACCTGCTCACCCACACCTCCGGCATCGCCGACGACGCCGACGAGGAGGCGGGGGAGCGCTATGAGGACCTGTTCGTCGACAAGCCGAACTACTCCGAGATCGAGACCGAGGATCACCTGCCGGACTTCGTGTACAAGCCGCCGAACTTCCCTCCCGGCGAGGGCTCCCGGTACTGCAACGGCAGCTTCATCCTGCTCGGGCTCATGATCGAGAAGGCGGCTGGCATGAAGTACCGCGACTACGTCCGCGAGCGCGTCTTCGCTCCTGCGGGCATGTCCCGTTCGGGGTTCTTCCGCATGGACGACGTCGTCGCTGACATCGCCGAGCCGTGCGAGCCCGTGCGCGATGAAGGGGGCGTGATCACCGGATGGAGGAGGAACATCTACTCGTATCCGCCCATCGGATCGCCCGACGGCGGCGCGCACGTCACTGCCCTCGACCTCGTCCGGTTCGTCGAGGCCTGTCGCGATCACACCCTCGTGCCGAGCCCCTTGGCCGAGGAGATGGTCGCTCCCCAGGCCGAGTGGTACCGCTCGCCCAGGACCGGTGCGATGCACATGAACGGCTTCGGCTTCCGCATGCAGGTGGACGACAACGGCGACGTCGTGTGGTGGGGGAAGGACGGCGTCAACGTCGGGGTGAGCGCCGAGGTGGCGCACTACCCGAAGCTCGACGTGACCTCCGTGCTGCTCTCGACCTCCGAGCACGGGGCGTCGGGCCCGATCGAGATGGTCGAGGATCTGATCATCTCCGGCGCCCTTGACAATCAGTAACGGCGCGGTTATCTATTTGGGCAGTGGCGAATGATCTGGCACCGGTCGACGTGACCTTGGCGGCGCTCGCCGATCCAACCCGCCGGGCCGTGGTCGACCTCCTCGGCTCGGGCCCGAAGCGTGCGGGCGAGCTCGCCGCGAGCGTCGGCATGAGCGGCCCCGCGATGAGCCGGCACCTGCGCGTGCTGCGCGAGAGCGGCTTGGTCGAGGCCGAGCTCGTCGACGAGGACGCGCGGCTGCGCATGTACCGCTTGCGCCCGCAGTCGCTCGTTGCGTTGCAAGCGTGGCTCGATCAAGTCGAGGCGTTCTGGTCCGAGCAGCTCGGCTCGTTCAAGGCGCATGCCGAGCGCACCCGCAAGCGGACGCCCAGGCGCGGCGAGCCGTGACGTCGCGATGAGCCCCGACGTCGCCACCGCGATCGTCGAGGTGGCGGTCGATCCGCCGACGGCCTTCGAGGTCTTCACCGAAGAGATCGCGGCGTGGTGGCGCGCGTCCGAATCGGTGCGGTTCGAGCCTGGCGTGGGCGGTCGTGTGCTCGCACTCACCGCGGACTCCGATGCCGAGCCCGTCGAGGTCGGTCGCGTCCTCGTCTGGGAGCCAGGGCCTCGCCTGGCGTTCAGCTATCGGGACGAGACCGAGGTCGAGGTGCGGTTCGAGGCGTCGGACGTGGGCACGCGGGTCGTAGTCGAGCATCGCGGCTTCGATCGCTCGGTGCGCTCGACCCTCGATGAGGATTGGGCTGCGCTGCTCGGCCGCTTCGCCGAGCGCTCGCGCGAGCGTGTGCTGCTCGCGAGGCTGGCGGAGTTCGTCACCGCGATCGGGGAGAACGACGTCGACTTCTTCCGCCGCAACCTCACGGACGACGCGATGTGCATCTTCCCCGGGTCCGACGGCGTCTACGACAAGGAGCAGACCGTCCTCGGCATGGCGGATCATCCTCCGTACGTGAAGTTCCTCATCGAGGATCCTCGGGTGATCGACGCCGGGCCCACGGCCGCGGTGCTGACCGCCAGGGCGGTGACGCAGCGCATCGACGATGAGGCGCCGCGGTCGGTCATCATGAGCAACACGTTCGTGCTGCGCGACGGCGAGTGGAAGGCAGCGCTTGTGCAATGGACTCCCGCATGAGCGCGACCGTCGAACAAGTGCGCGCGATCGCGCTTGGCCTTCCCGCGACCACCGAGAAGCCGTGTTGGGGCACGCCCGCCTGGTACGTGAAGGGCAAGATCTTCGCCCGCGCGCTCGAAGACGGGGTGTCAGTGGTCGTCAAGGTCGACCTCGACGAGCGCGCGGCCCTTGTGCAGGAGGATCCCGCGATCTACGTCGTCACGCCCCACTACCAGAACTACCCGATGGTGATCGTGCGGCTCGGCAAGGTGAACAAAGCCGACCTCGAGGAGCGGCTCATCGAGGCGTGGCGCTTCAGCGCTCCGGCGAAGCTGTTGGCGGCGTTCGACGCCGAATCGTTGACGCGCTAAGGCCTGACCGACCAGCTCGGTCGGTCGTTCAGCGCGGCGGCTTCGAAGCCCGCCATCTGCTTGTACGACGACGAGATCTCGACCATCTCCTCTTCCGAGACGATGTCGTGGATGTCGCGGAACCCGTCGGGGGCGCGTTGCTCTGCGAGCTCCATCATCCGTTCGGGCCCGACATTGCGATTGGCGAGCACGATCTTCGACGTGAGCGGGCGCCGCAGGTCCTCGTAGCCGTTGAGGCCTGTCGCGATGTCGGGCGCCGTCGCGAGGTGGTGCGCGAGCACCCGTGCGTCGACGATCGCCTGCGATGCGCCGTTCGAGCCCACGGGATACATGGGATGCGCCGCATCGCCGAGCAGCGTCACCCGACCGAACGTCCATCGCTCGAGCGGATCGCGGTCGACCATCGGGTACTGGAACACCTCTTTCGCTCCCCTGATGAGAGCGGGCACGTCGAGCCAGTCGAACTTGAAGTCAGCGAACGCGGTGGCCGCCTGCTCGGGGTCGGCTCGGAACTCCCAGTCCTGCTTGGGCATCGGTTGGCCTGGCGCGGTCTTCAGCTCGGCGACCCAGTTCACGAGGGAGCTGCCCGCGTCCGCGTGCTTCCGCGAGATCGGATAGATGACCATCCGTCGTTGCATGTGGCCGACGAGCATCATCGTCCGCCCGTCGAAGAACGGCGCGTGTTCCGTCACCGCCCTCCACATCGTGATCCCGTTCCAGAGCGGCGGCCCTTCGTCCGGGTACAGGTGTCCTCGGACGACCGAGTGGATCCCGTCGCAGCCGATGGCGACGTCGCCCTCGACGCGTCCGAGCGAGGTGCCCGTGCTGCGCTGCTCGAGATCGGCCCACGCAACTGTCGCGTCGCTGCCGACCCGCACCGCCGCGTGTCCGGTGTGGAAACGATCGGTGCCGAGCCGGGCGAGCACCGCACGATGCAGGATGCCCAGCAGCTCGCCCCGGTGGATCGAGTACTGCGGCCAGTTGTAGCCGGCAGCGAGGCCGCGCTCCTCGCTGAAGACGCGCTGTCCGTGCCGGTTGAAGAACACCAGCGCGGCGGTCGGGATAGCCGTCGCGGCCAGCTCGTCGCCGAGGCCGAGCTCGATGAGCTCACGCGCGGCGTGGGGCAGCACGTTCACGCCGACGCCGAGCTCGCGCACCTCGGACACGGCTTCGTACACGTCGACGTCGGTGATGCCGGCGTCATGCAGGCTCAGCGCGAGCGCGCATCCGCCGATGCCTCCGCCGACGACGACGACCTTCATCGCGCGAGGGTGCCACACCGATCTCGGAGAAGTCTGTGAGGCGCGCTACAGCAGCAACGATCCGGCGGCGAGGCGAGCCTGCACCTCGGTGACGGTGTCGTCCACGGTGTGCCCGCTCGTGTCGACGACGTGCCGTTCGTGAGCCCCGAGCGCCTCGAACGCTCGGTACATGTGCGCGATCGGCTCCGGATCCACGAGGGCCGGCGCCCCACGAGCCACCGCTCGGGCCATCGCAGTCTCGGCCGACGGGCGGATCACGACGTAGTGCACGGGGACGCCCTCGACTGCAGGGACGAACGTGTCGAGGAACCACGGCCCGACGATGCCTTCGACGACGACCGCGTACCCACCGAGGGCGTACTCACGCGCCGACGCCGCGATCGCCCGGGTCACGACGGCGTTCTGGTGGCGTGACGGAGTCGTCCAGGGCTCGATCCAGCCGCGCACGATGCGTTCGAAGTACCAGTCGCCCTGGAGCAGCACGGCGAGATCGAAGTGCTCGACAAGCGCCCGCGCCATCGTCGACTTCCCTGCGCCGGGCGGGCCCGTGACGACGACGATCTCGCCCGCGAGTGTCATGTCGCCGCACTCCTCGCGAACAACCAGAACCGCGGGATGTGGATCCGCAGCGGGGTTCGAGACGTGTGCAACGAGCACAACGTCTCCCGGTGGGCGTCGATCGTGAAGCCCGGCACCATCCACGGGATGACCCGGAGGTACCACGCGAATGCTCCGACGTCCGCGAAGGTGATCGTCTCGATCGCGCTGTCCCCGTCGAGCACCTCGAAGCCGGCAGCGATGAGCTGCGCCACGGCGAAGGGTCGGTCGAACGCGTCCTTCGGCAGGGGCACACCGAGGAGCGATCCGGCATCGGCACCGCCCGAGCCCGCCTGCTGCGTGAGGAACGGCGAACCGGGCTGCAGCACTCGCCTCACCTCCGCTGCGTTGTAGGCCTCATGACGGTTGATCACGAGATCGAAGCAGCCGTCGCGAAAGGCCAGGCGACCGCCCGGGTTGCCGCGGGGCTGGTCGAGGTTGTCGATCGCACCCTCGTCGTGGACCACCGGGATGCCGAGCGGCCGCAATCGAGCCGCGGCGACGTCGACGTTCGGTGCCCATCCTTCGGTGGCGACCGTCCGTGACGGCAACGAGCCCACGCTCGCGAGGAACTCCCCGCCGCCCGTCCCCATGTCGAGCACGCGCGACGCCCGTGCGAGGAAGCGCTCGACGGTCGCGGGATAATCCCAGGGCACGCCGTCCGAATGCATCCTCCCGTCGAGCCAGCCGAAGTCCCAGCCCTTCATGGCGCGGCTCTCGGCCTCCGCAAGGAGCTCGTCGAAACCGGCCACGTCCGCACGGTACGCGGATGCGCGATCGGTCGGGGCATAGTTCCTGTCGTGGACGCTCCGTTGTGGACACCGAGCCCCGAGCGGATCGAGGCCTCGTTGATGCACCGGTTCCGCCGGCGAGTCGGCGTCGAAGACGTGGCGGCGCTCCATGCGTGGAGCGTCGGTGACCCCGGAGCGTTCTGGCGCGAGGTGTGGGACGCGTGCGGGGTCGTGAGCCCACCCGGTGCGAGGGCCTTCGACTCGGGGGACGGCTCGCTCGTCGGTGCGCGCTTCTTCCCCGACGCGTCTCTCAATCTTGCGGAGAACCTGCTCGTGGGACCAGCCGACGACGACGCGCCGGCCATCGTGTTCGAGCGGGAGGATGGGCAGCGCCGCCGGATCACCTGGGGGCAGCTGCGGCTATCGGTCGGTGCGGTGGTTGCCGGGCTCCGCGCCGCGGGCGTGCATCCCGGCGATCGGGTCGCGGCGTGGATGCCGAACCTGCCCGAGACTGTCATCGCGTTCCTCGCGACGAACGCGATCGGGGCGATCTTCTCGTCTACTTCCGCGGACTTCGGCACGGCGGGCGTGATCGATCGCTTCGGCCAGATCGACCCGGTCGTGCTGCTCGCGGCCGACGGATACACATACGGCGGCAAGCCTTTCGACTGCCTCGAACGACTGGGCGAGATCGTCACCGCCCTCCCGACGGTGCGCACCGTCGTCGTCACGGGAAACCTGCGCGACGATCCCGACCTTCGTGGAATACGCGGCGCGATCTCGTTCGGTGAGTTCACGACCGGGGGAGCAACGGCGCTCGAGTACATGCGGACGTCGTTCGATCACCCGGCGGCGATCCTGTACTCGTCGGGGACGACCGGGCCGCCGAAGTGCATCGTTCATCGCTCGGGCGGTCTGCTGCTCAAGCACCTCAGTGAGCACCAGCTGCACTGTGACGTGAAGGAGGGAGATCGGGTCTTCTACTTCACGACCTGCGGCTGGATGATGTGGAACTGGCTCGTCTCCGCGCTCGCGTCGAAGGCGACGATCGTCCTCTACGACGGGAGCCCGATGCACCCGACACCGTCCGCGCTCTTCGACTTGGCGGATCGGCACGAGGTGACGTTGCTCGGCGTGTCGGCGAAGTTCATCGACGGCGCGGCGAAGGCCGGACTCCGTCCGCGTGACACGCATCGACTCGCGTCGCTGCGCACGATCTGCTCGACGGGTTCGCCGCTGTCGGCCGAGGGCTTCGCGTACGTGTACGACGCGGTCAAGGTCGACGTCCATCTCGCGTCGATCTCCGGGGGAACCGATCTCTGCGGATGCTTCGTCGTCGGAGACCCGACGCGGCCGGTGTGGCCCGGCGAGATCCAGGGACCGGCGCTCGGCATGGCCGTGGATGTGTGGGCCGAGGACGGGGAACCCGCTCCACCGGGCGAGAAGGGCGAGCTCGTGTGCACGAGGCCGTTCCCCACGACACCGATCGGCTTCTGGGGCGACACCGATGGCAGCGCGTATCGCCGCGCCTACTTCGAGCGCTTCCCGGGGGTCTGGGCTCACGGTGACTTCGCCTCGTGGACCGACCACGGCGGGATGGTCATCCATGGGCGCAGCGACGCGACGCTCAACGCATCGGGTGTGCGCATCGGCACCGCCGAGATCTACCGCCAGGTCGAGCAGCTTCCCGAGGTGCTCGAGTCGGTGGCGGTCGGCCAGGAGTGGGACGGCGACACGCGCATCGTGCTGTTCGTCCGCCTCGCCGACGGAGTGCAGCTCGACGACGCGCTCCGCGACCGGATCAAGCAGCGGCTTCGAGACAACTGCTCGCCCCGCCACGTGCCGGCGGTGATTGCCGCCGTGTCTGACATCCCCCGCACCCGCAGCGGGAAGATCACCGAGCTCGCGGTCGCGGACGTGCTCAACGGGCGAGAGGTTCGCAACACCGAGGCGCTCGCGAACCCGGAGGCCCTTGCGCAGTTCCGGCTGTCCTAGCTCCGTCTTTCCTAGGCTTTCGGGATGCCGACAGCTCTCGGCTTCAGGACCCACACCGGATGGTCGGTGATGTGCACTGTGAGCGCCGGGTCACCTCCGACGCTCGTCGCGCGGACCCGGGTGCAGCTGTGCCCGCCCGAGGTCCCGGCCGACGCCTACCACGTCGCCGCCGGCGATCGGTCCGACCTCCGAGCGGCCGAGAAGCTGATCGCTCGGGTCGTCGCCGCGTCCGTCAAGGGAGCGCGTGCCGCGATCCGGGCTGCTGGCGAGGACGTCGTCGCGATCGCCCTCGTCAACGAGCCGCGTGAGCTCCCGTCCCTCGCGAGGATCCTCGGATCGCACGCGCTGGTCCACTCTGCCGAGGGGGACATGTATCGCGAGGTGGTGGCCGAGGCAGGTGAAGCAGAGGGGCTGCCGGTGTTCCACTTCGCGGCGACCGAGCTCAAGGCGAGCCCGCGTCAAGACCTCATGCAGGCCTTCGGTGCCGCGGTCGGCACTCCGTGGCAGCGCGAGCACAAAGACGCCGCGCTCGCCGCTCTCATGGCGCTCGAGCAGGTCTCCGCAACACGCTGAGTGCGTCGGTCACCTTCACGAGCTCGTCCAGCATCGCCTTCGCACCGACCTCGAGCGGCTCGTCCGACTTGAACGTGCCGTCCTCGGCGATCTGCTGGGCGATCCAGGGGATGTAGACCGCGTCGAACAGCGGGACCATCCGCACCCCGATGCACACGGGCTTGATGGCCTGCACCGCACGGGTGCCGCCGGCGACGCCGCCATAGCCCACGAACCCGACCGCCTTGTACGCCCACTCCTTGTTGAGGAAGTCGATCGCGTTCTTCAGCGGCGCGGTGAAGCTGTGGTTGTACTCCGCCATCACGAGCACGACTGCGTCAGCAGCGTCGACGCGAGCGCTCCAGCGTTTCGTGTGGTCGTGGGCGTAGTCCCCGAAGCGCGGGTGCTTCGGCTCGTCGAGGAACGGGAGATCGAGCTCGAGGAGGTCGACCAGGTCGACCGCGAACGCGCCGTGGTCCTCGACACGGGTGACGAACCAGTCCGCCACCGCGCGGCCCACCCTCGTCGGCCGCGTGCTCGAGACGATCACCAGCAACGTCGGATCGGTCATGCGGCCGTCACCCTTTCGTGCACCGCCAGCCTCGGGATCAGCACGTGCACAAGAGGCCCGATGCTCAGTGCAAACAGTGCGGTACCGACGCCGACCGTGCCACCGAGGACCCAGCCTGCGGCGAGCACCGCGAGCTCGATGCCGGTGCGCACGGATCGGATCGAGTGACCGCGGGCCGCAAAGCCCGTCATCAACCCATCGCGAGGACCCGGGCCGAGTCCCGCGCCGATGTACAACCCCGTCGCCACAGCGTTCATGAGGATCGCGACGACGAGGAACGTCACCCGCACCGCCATCGGATCGGGTTCAGGGAGGAAGACGAGAGTGACATCCAGCGTCAGGCCGACGAGGATCACGTTGCTGATGGTGCCGAGCCCGAGCCGCTGGCCGAGCGGGATCCAGAGCAGTAGCACGATCGCTCCCACCCCGATCGCGACGGTGCCGATCCGCACCCCCGTGCGCTCGGAGATCCCCTGATGGAACACGTCCCACGGGTCGAGGCCGAGCCGGGCTTGCACGAAGAACGCCACGCTGACGCCGAACAGGACGAGCCCGGCATACAGGTTGATCAGGCGCCGCATAGAGGTTGACATGTCAACCAAGAGGATACACTTCCCGCGTGGACGATGCGACCTGGTTGAACGAGGAAGAGGCCCGCGCCTGGCGCGGCTTCCTCCGGATGCGCACGTTGCTGAGCGCCCAGATCGCCCGGGACCTCGCCAACGACTCGGGGCTCTCGGAGCCCGACTACACAGTGCTGTCCAACCTCTCGGAGGCCGAGGACCATCGCTGGCGGCTCAACGAGCTCAGCGGGCGGATGCTGTGGTCGAAGAGCCGGCTCTCACATCACATCGCGCGGATGGAGGAGCGAGGGCTCGTGACGCGTGAGGAGTGCGTGACCGACGCACGGGGTGCCTTCGTGGTGCTCACGAAGCAAGGGATGCGCGCGATCGAGAAGGCTGCGCCGCCCCACGTCGCGTCAGTGCGCCGTCACCTCATCGATCTGCTCACGCGTGACGAGATCGACGCGCTTGCGACGATGAGCGAGAAGGTCGTGGCGCACCTCAGCCGCCAGACAGCGCCTGCATGATCGTGATCTCGTCGGAGGGGGTGATCGCCGTCGACAGGTCGCGCACCGCGTCGGAGTTCACCCACACCTTCATGTGCTTGCGCAGCCGTCCCTGCTCGTCGACGATCCGGAAGCGCATCCCCGGATAAGTCCGGTCGAGGTCCCGCAACAGCTCGTCGACCGTCGCTCCCTCACCATCGACCCACGCCTGCTGGTCGGTGTACGAGCGCAGCGGCGTCGGGATGCGCACCTTCACGCGGTCACACCCGGGCGTGCTCGACGGAGTAGATCTCGGGCAGGTGCTCGGCGATCGGGGCCCACGACGCGCCCTCATCGGTGCTCGCCCACACCTCGCCGCTGGTCGTGCCGAAATACACGCCGACCGGGTCGCCGGCGTCGACGGTCATGGCCTGCCGTTTGACCGTGTACCACGCCTGCGCCGGAAGGCCCCGGTCGCAGCGCGTCCACGAGGCACCCGCGTCGCGCGTGACGTACACGCACGGCTTGCCGTCGGGACTGGTGCGCGGCCAGACCTCGGTGCCGTCCATCGGGAACACCCACGCGGTGTCGACGTCGCGCGGGTGCAGCTCGATGGGAAAGCCGATGTCGCCGACATCGCGCGGCATGTTGTCGCCGATGCGCTCCCATCGGCCCTCGGAGCGTTCCATCTTGTAGATGCCGCAGTGGTTCTGCTGATAGAGGCGGTCGGGGCGCAGCGGATGCAGGCGCACCGTGTGCGGATCCTGACCGAACTCCGGATCAGGGTCCGGGAAGAAGTCCGCCTTCGATCCCGCGTTCAACGGCTTCCAGTCCGCGCCGCGGTCGATGCTCTCGAAGACGCCACCTCCGGAGAGTCCGACGTAGAGATGGTTCGGATCGCGCGGGTCGACGATCACCGAGTGCAGCATCGAGCCGTCGGGCGTCTGATCCTCGGGGTATGCGGCCCACGTCTGCCACATCGGATGGTCGTTGAAGCCGGTGACGGACGACCACGTGTCACCGCCGTCCTCCGAGCGGAACAGGCACTGCGGACTCGCGCCCGCGTACCAGACGCCGGGCTCGTCCGCGTGGCCCGGGCTCAGCCAGACGACCGATGCGACGCTGCGCTCGAGCCCGTCGCCTTCGGCGAACGCCGGTGGGCGGGTGGCCTCGGTCCAGGTCTCGCCGAGATCGGTCGAGCGGAAGACCGTCGGCCCGAGGTGGCCCGTCCGCGAGGCCATCAGGAAGGTGCTCGGATCTCGGGGGTCCTGGACGACGTGCTGGATGATCTGGCCCAGGAAGATCGGGCCCTTCGAGGTCCAGGAGCGGCGCTGTGCATCGGGTGTGAGCAGCCACGCTCCCTTGCGGGTGCCGATCAAAAGCATGACCCCATCGTCGCGCTGCAGAATCGGGGCTGTGAACCCAAACCTTCGGCGGAGCGGGGACGTGGAAGAGGTGGTGAACGACGCCCGGCCCTTGGTCGCCCCCGCGTCGGTTGCCGGGTTCGATGAGATCTTCCAGGCGCACTATCCCCCGTTGGCGCGAGCCCTCACGGCAGCGTGCGGCGATCCCGAGGTCGCAGCCGACGCTGTGCAGGAGGCGTTCCTCCGAGCGCACATCCGGTGGAAGCAGATCTCGCGGTACGAGGATCCAGTGGCGTGGGTACGGCGCGTGGCGATCAACCGCATGCGCGACTACTTCCGCCATCAGAGCAGGGGAGCGCGTGTGCTCGCGATCCTCGCTGCGGATCCACAGTGGGTCGACGAGCCGTCACCACGAGGTGATGCAGTCGAGCTGCTGTCGAAGCTTCCCCCACAGCAACGGCTGGCGATGTCGCTCTACTACCTCGAGGGCCTTTCGGTCGCCGAGGTCGCAGCGGCGATGTCGATCTCGGTGGGGGCGGTGAAGTTCCACATGAACCAAGGGCGGGAACGGCTGAGGCCGGCGCTGGTGGGGGCCGACTGATGGTGGACGACTGATGCTGGACGACATGGTGGACGACGTGGCCGGCGACGACCACATCCTCGAGCTGTTGGAGCGGGCGGCCGGCGAGCCGCCGTCGGCGAGCCGCGCGCTGGCGCACCTGCGCCCGCGCATCCGCCGCGCGCACCGACGCCGCGCGGCTGTCCGCGGTGGCGCCGGTCTCGTCGCGCTCGTCGTGGTCGGGAGCCTGGTGTCGAGCACGACGAGCCACACATCCCGTGATGTGCGCGTGGGCGGCTCAGGCACGACCGCCGCGATCGAGTCGACGACAACCACTGCCGAGCCTCTCGACTCGCCTCCGACGACGCTCGGCGCGGAGTCGGCCGCTCCGGCGCCGCCGGCTGCCGACGCTCCGGCGGGTCGGGCCGAGCAGGACGCGGCCGCGCCGTCGTCGGCCACACCACATGCAGGCAACGCCGTAGAGGGGGCGACGAACCGGGCTCCGGCATCTGGGCCCGCACCTTCTACCGTGACGCGGCAGTCGACGGTCACCCATACCCAGAGCAGCGCTGCCCCGGCCGCCGCGGCGCCGGCCGGACCGACGCAGGTGACCTCGTTCGATGCGCAGGGCGGCTCGATCGAGGTGCACTACTCCGAGTCGTCGATGACCCTCTCCGGCGTGAACCCCTCGCCCGGTTGGTCGATCGCGGAGACGAAGTCGGACGGAGCCAGCATTCAGGTGACCTTCGAGCAGGAGTCCGGGGACGGCGACCCGGTCGGCATCGGAGTGCATCTCGACGAGGGGGTGCCGGTCGTCGACCAGGCTGCGGAGACGGCCGACCAGCCCACGGGCAGCTGAGGGGCACACGCTCAGGGCGCCCGGAAACGGGGCCAAAACGCGTCGACGCCCCGGCCCTCCCGCCAGGCCGGGGTTCGTCGACGCCCGAGTGGTTCCCGCCATCGCCGCTCACTCGCGTGCGACAGCCCTCACACGACTGGCGGGGCGAGAAGGTTTGGCCGCGATCAGGCAGGATCCGCTTCCCTGTCGCGCCTTGAGCGTCTGACCAGGTAAACATGTGCTCCGCGCTCGATCCTGAGAATCGATCAGAGGGGATCGGAATGAAGCTCATCACGGCGATCGTGAAGCCCTTCAAGCTCGACGATGTCAAGCAGGCGCTGCACGAGGTCGGATTGGCCGGCATGACGGTGTCGGAAGTTCGAGGCTTCGGCCGCCAGCGCGGGCACACCGAGGTGTACAGGGGCGCCGAGTACACGGTCGACTTCGTGCCCAAAGTGAGGATCGAGATCCTCGTCGAAGACGCAGATGCCAAGCGCATGGTCGACACCATCGTGGAAGCGGCCAAGACCGGCCAGATCGGTGACGGCAAGGTGTGGGTCACCGATTGCGACAGCGTGGTTCGCGTGCGCACCGGAGAGATGGGAAGCGACGCGATCTGACATGTTCGGCGAGCGGCGTGCTGCGCTGCTCGCCGACGAATCCCTTCAAGGCAGCGAGTTCGCACGAGCGTTCTCCGCTCTCGTCGACGAGTTTCTGATCGAGCTGTTCGCCGATGCCCCAGACTGTGCGCTTGTCGCCGTCGGGGGCTACGGCCGAGGTGAGCTCGCACCGGGCAGCGACATCGACGTCATCCTCGTGCACCGCGGGCGGCGCAACGTGGCCGAGCTCGCCAACCAGATCTGGTATCCCGTCTGGGACATCGGCATCCCGCTCGACCACGGCGTGAAGACCGTGACCGAGGCGTTGGGTGTTGCCGCTCGCGATCTCAAGGCCGCGATGGGCTTGCTCAGCGCGCGGTGTGTCGCCGGTGACGAAGACCTCGCCGCTGACCTTGCTCGCCGCGCGATCGAGCAGTGGAAGTCGGGCGGGAAGAAGTGGTTGCGCGCGCTCGGTGACGCCACGCGGCAGCGCCACGAGCGCATGGGTGACATCGCGTTCCTCCTCGAGCCCGATTTGAAGGAGGGACGCGGCGGGCTGCGCGACGTCCACGCGCTCCGAGCTGCGGCGGTGGCGAGTCCAGTCGTGAGCGCCGAGCACCTCGCTCGGCTCGATGCGGCGGAGACGCTCGTGCGGGCGCGCGTGGCGATGCAACGCCGCAACGGGCGGAGCGAGCAGCTCGTGCAGCAGGCGCACGAAGGCGTTGCGCGCGCTGTCGGCCTGCCCGACGCGGATGCGCTGATGCGCAGCATCTCTGCGGCGGCGCGCACGATCGCGTGGACGAGCGATGACGCGTGGCGTCGCATCGACGTGTGGCTCGACAAGCGAAGCCGTCGAAGCGTGATGCCCGATCGCACCGAGAGCCCTGGTGTCGTCGTGCGGGAGGGCGAGACGGCGATCGACGGCCAGGCCGACCTCGGCGACGGGTCGCTGATCCTGCGGGTGGCGGCCGCCGCGGCAGCGACCGAGACACCGATCGCGGCGGCCACGCTGGAGCGGTTGCGGGGCGAGGCCGCCGGGCCGGGGGAGACCTGGAGCCCTGAGGCGCGGAACGCCTTGTTCGACCTCCTCGCGGCCGGACTGCCCGCGGTGCCGGCGTTCGAGGCGCTCGACCAGTACGACCTGCTGACGCGGGTGCTGCCCGAGTGGGAGCCGGTGCGCTGCCAGCCGCAGCACAACCCGTATCACCGGTTCACCGTCGACCGGCACTTGATCGAGGCGGCCGTTGAGGCTTCGGCATTGCGTCACCGCGTCGCCCGGCCGGACTTGCTTCTCCTCGGAGCGTGGCTGCACGACCTCGGAAAGGGCTATCCCGGCGACCACTCAGCGGTCGGGGCCGAGCTGATGGACACGATCGCGGCGCGGCTGGGCTTCCCCGCGCACGACCGCGAGGTCCTCGTGACGCTCGCTCGTGACCATCTCCTCCTCGCCGACGCTGCGACACGAAGGGATGTGCGCGACCCCGGAACCGTGACGCGAGTGGCCGACGCGGTCGGCGACCTGCAGACGCTCGAGCTGTTGCACGCGCTGACCGAGGCAGACGGGAAGGCGACCGGACCGAGCGCGTGGAGCCAGTGGAAGGCCGCGCTCGTCGACGACCTCGTCGCCGCGGTCGTGGCGCGGCTCGCCGGGTGGCCTGAGGAGCGCGTGTTCGGTCTCGACCCCGCGCTCGAACGGCTCGTGGAGGAGGCGGGCGGTGGGCTCCTCGTCCACGTCGAGGGATCGACATTGGTGGTCGTGACCCCGGATCGTCCCGGTCTGTTCTGCGAGCTCGCGGGGGTGCTCTGCCTGCACGGGCTCGAGGTCGTCGCGGCGGATGTGTGGTCGGCGCCGGGCATCGGCGTCGGGATGGCGGTGGACACGTTCGTCTTCCATCGCATCGGCGGGGGCGAGGTCGACTGGGCTCGGTTCCGTTCCGACCTCGAGCGCGCGCTCGAAGGTGGGCTCGCGATCGAAGCCCGCGTCGCTGCTCGAGCGCGTGAGTACGGCTTCCGCTCACACGGGGTGAGCCGTCCCGTCGCGCCGACCGTCGACGTCGACAACGAGGCCTCTGCAGACGCATCGGTCGTCGAGGTGCGCGGGCCCGATGCGGTAGGGGCGCTGTACCGCATCGCCCGGGCGTTGAGTGAGATGCGGCTCGACATCCGCCACGCCAAGGTCTTGACGCTCGGTCACGAGATCGTCGACAGCTTCTACGTCGTCGACCTCTACGGACAGAAGCTCACCGATCCCGACCGAATCAGTGAGCTCGAGCGAGCCGTGCTGTTCGAGCTCACTCGGCTCAGCTGATGTCGAGTCCGGCAGACTCGTGACCGTGACAGCGATCAGCGATCGGTACCGCCGCCTCGCGGGCCACATCACCGCGAAGGTCGAGCAGGTCCCTCCCGACAAGTGGAGCGCCCAGAGCCCTTGTGCGGAGTGGACGGCCCTCGACGTCCTCCGCCACCTCACGCAGGTGCCGGGCCTCTTCTTCGGCCTCATCGGCGAGCCCGCACCGGAAATCCCGTCGGTCGATGACGATCCCTCAGCGTCATGGGCTGCGGCGCGCGATGCGACGCAGCGCGCGCTCGACGATCCCGCGATCGCCTCGAAGGAGTACGACGGTTTCACGGGGCGCTCGACGTTCGAGAAGGGCGTCGATCAGTTCATCTGCACCGACCTGATCGTGCACGGCTGGGATCTCGCTCGGGCGACCGGCCTCGACGAGCGGATCGACCCGCAGGATCTTGCCGATGTGCGAAAGGCGATGGAGCCGATGGGCGACTCGCTGCGCAACCCCCGCGCGTTCGGGCCCGAGGTGGACGTGCCGGACGACGCCGACGAGCAGACGAAGGTGCTCGCGTTTCTCGGCCGGCGGGCTTAGGCCCAACCGGCCGAGAAACGGTGTGCGTCGCGGATGATCACGCGGCGATCTGCAAACGCTCGCCGAGTGCGGTGAAGTCGGGCGGGGTCAGCACCGAACCCGTGAGCCCCCAGACGCCTTCGAACACCTCGGCGGGAGCGCCGGCCCGCATGCCGCCGAGCAGCTCGGCGCGGTCGTCGATGTTCATGGCCGGGAACATCTGCGACAGCGAGGCAACCATCTCCTCGGGAGTGAGGCTGGCGATGATCTGCCCGTGGATGGCGATCACGCCCTCCACGCCGAGCGCCTTCTCGATCGCCGGCATCACGACGCGCTCCTCGAAGTCCTGGTGGGCGAGGTACGAGCTGACGAACGCCGAGAGCTCCATGTACAGGCGGTACATGGCGTCACGTTGCGCCGTCGGCGCGGCATCGACGGCCTCGTAGGCCATCGCCTGCAGGTCGACGAGGCGAGGCTCGAGCGTCGCGTGGTCGTGCGCGATCTCCTCGGCCAGGTCGGGGAGCTCGCGCTCGAGCACAGGGCCGATCCCCGCGTCCTCGTGCTCCGCGTGGACGTTCAAGAGGTAGATGCTGCGATCGAGGGTCTGGGCGACGTCGACCCTGCTCGTGCGGAACGAAGGGTCGGCGCTCCCGACCTGCTCGACGACCGTGAACAGGTCACGGCGGATGCCCTTGTGGATGTCCCGGTAGAGGTTGAAGGTCACAACCTCGAGGGCGGTGGTGGGTGCTTCGACTGCGGTCATTTTCGGTTCTCCCTGTTGTTGATCTCCGTTGGGACCATCGTCAGGGATCTGCGGGACCGGCGCTCCCAAAAGGCTCGTAACCGAATGCTAAGAACTTGCTTAGTGCTCGATGAGGACATGGTGGGCTTCCTCCAGGGCGGCTGCGCGCTCATCGTGTGCACGGTGGACGCCGACGGCGAGCCCTACGCATCGCGTGCGTGGGGCCTGACCGTGCTGTCGGCTGAGTCGCCAGTGCAGGTCCGCCTGCTCGCGACGCCGGATGTGATCCCCGCGGGCCGCATCGCGATCACCGGCACCGACGTGCCGACGCTGCGATCCATGCAGCTCAAGGGTCACATCGTCTCGATCGAGCCGGCGAGCCCCTTCGACGCCGACAAGACCTCCGAGTACATCGACCACTTCTACGGCGACGTCGAACGAACTGACCGCATACCTCGCGACCTGATCGAGCGCCTCACTCCGAGCGAGCTGGTCGCGCTCACAGTCGATGTGGACGAGCTCTACAACCAGACCCCCGGTCCGCGCGCGGGGTCTTCGCTGTCATGACCGAAGAGGACATCGCGCTCTCCAGCCTGCAGCCGTGCTTCGAGGGCGCGGTCCCTGCGGTGCTGGCGACACTGTCCGCCAGCGGCGTGCCCAATGTGACGTACTTGTCCCGCGTGCGCTTCGTCGACCACGACCATGTCGCGCTCTCGAACCAGTTCTTCTCGAAGACCGTGCGGAACCTCGCCGAGAACCCGCGTGCTTCCATGTTGCTGATCAACCCCAAGACGTATGACGAGTACCGCCTCACGCTGATCTTCGAGCGCACGGTGCGCAGCGGACAGCTGTTCCAGAAGCTGCGTGACGATGTCGCCGAGGCCGCGGCGTGGCACCACATGGAGGATGTGTTCAAGCTCCGTGCCGCGGACATCTTCCGGGTGCTCGAGGTGCAACGACTCAACCCTGAGGCGTTCGCTCCCCACTCGTTGCGCACGTCGACAGCGCGGCCGGAGGCGCTCGCCGAGCTGATCGCTCGACTGAGCCGCTGTCCCGACCTCGACACGCTCGTGAGCGCGACCGTCGACGGTCTCGACGAGCTGCTCGGCTATCAGCACTCGATGCTGATGCTCCTCGACGAGGAGGGCAGCCGGCTGTTCACGATCGCGTCGCACGGTTACGAGGCTCAGGGCGTCGGCTCTGAGGTGACCGTGGGGGAGGGGACCACCGGGATGGCGGCAGCGCGGGTGGCCCCGATCCGGGTCGGCAACCTGCGCCAGGTGCACAAGTACTCCACGACGGTGCGTCGGTCCTACGAGGCCGAAGGCATTGGCCCCGGGCACGACGTGCCGCTGCCTGACCTTGCCGGCATCGAGAGCCGGCTGGCCGTGCCGTGCGTCGCGATGGGCGAGCTCGTCGGTGTGCTCGCCGTCGAGTCTGAGCAGGCGGTCGCGTTCGAGGAGCAGGACGAGACGCTGCTCGGTGTTGTCGCCTCGTATGTCGCGACCGCGATCGAGATCGACCGCTCGCGTGAGCGCGATGTGGCGCCGAGCGCGGTTGCGAGCCCGCCCGTGCCCGCCTCGTCGGGGCCGTCGACTCTCGTGCGCTACTTCCCCGTCGACGGCAGTGCTTTCCTCGACGGCGAGTACCTCATCCGCGGCGTCGCCGGCCGCATCCTGTGGTCGCTGCTCGAGCAGTACGTCGCCGACGGGCGCGTCGAGTTCACGAACAAGGAGATCCGGCTCGATCAGCGGCTCGAGCTGCCCGGCTTCCGCGACAACCTCGACACACGGCTCATCCTGCTGAAGCGCCGCCTCGACGAACGCGACGCGCGCGATCCGCCTCGAAAAGACCGGCCGCGGCCGCTTCCGCTTGGTCGTCGAGGGCGCCATCCGCCTCGAGACCGCCTGACCGCCCCCTCGGCACTTGCAGCCACGCGCCGCCGTTTGCCGGTCGCGAGCTGCAAGTTGGGGGGCGATCGAGGCGCTGTCTAAGGTCGGCTTCATGTGTGCAGCCGGCGCCGATGGCGCTGTCGCTGCGCTCGCGGCCTCGCAGCACAGCGCGTTCGGCAGACGGCAGGCCGCCGAAATCGGTATCTCGAACGAGGCCACCGCGGCACGGCTACGCGCCGGTGCATGGGTCGAGCCGATCCCCGGAGTGCTCCTGGTCGCCGCTGCCCCGCGGACTTTCTCGCTCCTCGTCGAACATCTCCGGACCGCGGCGCTGCCCGACGTCGACATAGTCCCTCGCGAACTCCATGACGATCGCCGCCATCTCGGGCTCGTCGCGACCGTCCCGCCGGTTGACGGGCCCCATGGCATCGGAATCGTGCGATCGACGAGGCCGGGATCGTTGCGGAACACCTCGACGGCTTCGGCAGCCGCCTCCCGATAGGCCTCGACGGGGTCGCGGCCCCGGAGATGGTTCAGGTAGTAGTTCTCGCTGTCGGCTCGCCCCGCGAGCTCGAGCGACACGATCGCGAACGCCCGCTCCATCGCCGCGACGACGTCCATCAAGAAACTCTTGTCGGTGCCGACGGGCGGCGGAGGCCACGAGACCTCCGCCGCGGATTGAGCTTCTCAGCCCCAGTTGCCCATGGCCGCTTGGACAGCCTTGATCCACGCATCGTCGACATCCACGACCGGGATTATCGTGGTCGACTCGAAGAATGGCGCGTAGGTCACCGAGACCGTCATGTCGGGCGCATCGGTCTCGACGACGTTGATGAACGTCTTGCCATCGGTGCCTGCATAGGTCGCGATCGTCTGTTCGCCGACGCCGACCTTCCCGAACACCGCGAAGGCCTGCTTCGCCGTGTCCACACCGGGCAGCAGCTTGCTGATGACTACGTACTTCATGTCTTTCCTTCCCCAAACTGACGGGAGCATCCCGTCGCGCGGGACCGTAGTCCTCGTCAGCGTCGCATGCGTCCTAGCGTCGCCTCATGGACGGAATGCTCGCGGGCATTGGCAACACCCCGGTCGTGCGACTCACGCGGCTCGTCGAACCGGGCATGGCCGACGTGTGGGTGAAGCTCGAAGCGGCCAACCCGACAGGCTCGTACAAGGACCGCATGGCGCTCGCAATGATCGAAGGTGCGGAGCGCGCCGGCCGATTGAAGCCTGGCCAGCCGGTCGTCGAGTACACCGGCGGGAGCACGGGCAGCTCCCTCGCGTTCGTGTGCGCGGTCAAGGGCCATCCGCTGCACATCATCACGTCCGACGCGTTCGCCGACGAGAAGCTCCGCACGATGGAGGCGTTCGGCGCGTGGCTCGAGGTGATCCCGAGTCCGGAGGGCATCACCAGCGATCTCATCGGCCGTATGCGCGCACGCGCGGCCGAGCTCGCCCTCGAGACCGGCGGCTACCAGACCGACCAGTTCCGGAACACCGACATGGTGGACGGCTACCGACAGCTCGGTCGTGAGCTTCTCGCTCAGGTGTCGGAACCGTTCGATGCGCTCTGTCTCTACGTCGGCACTGCCGGCTGCTTCCTCGGGGTGAGCCAGACGCTCCGTGAGCGCGACTCAGAGATGCACCGCGTCGTCGTCGAGCCCGCCGAGTCGGCAGTCATCTCAGGTCAGCCCGGCGGCACCCATCGGATCGAGGGTGGTGGCGTCGGCTTCGTTCCCGACCTCCTGAGCGCCGACGACTACGACGAGGTGATCACCGTCTCGACCGACGACGCGGTTGCGATGGCCCGCCGCGCCACACGCCGAGAAGGTTTGTTCTCCGGGCCTTCGAGCGGCGCGAACCTCACCGCAGCGCTACAGCTCGCTGCACGACTCGGCGAGGGCCATCGCGTCGTGACCATCCAGGTCGACTCCGGCATGAAGTACCTCGCGGGTGGGGTCTACGCCGAGGTCAGCTGATCTTCGTCGAGTGGCCTTCCCAGTAGCGGTCGCGCAGGAGGCGCTTGTAGAGCTTGCCCGTCGGCAGGCGCGGCAGCTCGCCCTCGAAGTCGATCGTGCGCGGCGCCTTGAAGTGGGCGAGGTTGTCGCGGCAGAACGCGATGAGCTCGCGCTCGATCTCGGGACTCGGCTCGATGCCGTCCATCGAGCTGCACGACTGCCTTGACTTCCTCCCCGAGATCTTCGTTCGGCACGCCGAACACGGCAGCGTCCATCACCTTCGGATGGGTGATGAGGAGGTTCTCGGTCTCCTGCGGATAGATGTTCACGCCGCCCGAGATGATCATGTACGTCTTGCGGTCGGTGAGGTACAGGTAGCCGTCCTCGTCGACGTAGCCGACGTCGCCGACGGTGCTCGTATCGCCCGCCTCGTTGCGTGACTCCGCCGTCTTCTCCGGGGCGTGGAAGTACTCGAAGTTGGTCGCGCCCTTGAACCACACGGTGCCGGGCGTCCCCGTCGGCTGAGGGTTGCCGTCCTCGTCGAGGATCAAGAGTTCGCCGAGGATGCACTTGCCGACGGTGCCCGGATGCGCGAGCCACTCGTGCGAGTCGCAGAACGTGAAGCCATTCCCCTCGGTCGCGCCGTAGTACTCGATGATGATCGGGCCGAACCACTCGATCATCTGCTGCTTCACGGGCACGGGGCAGGGCGCTGCGGCATGGATGATGATCTCGAGGGAGGACAGGTCGGCCGCAGCGCGCACATCGTCGGGCAACTTGAGAAGGCGCGAGAACATCGTCGGCACCATCTGCGAGTGCGTGATGCGATGCTCGGCGACGAGCTCGAGGAACCGCGCCGGGTCGAACTTCTCCATGATCACGGACGTGCCGCCGAACCGCATGGTGGCCGACACGCTCGCTTGCGGAGCCGAGTGGTAGAGGGGCGCGGGGGACAGGTACGTCTGGTGCTCGCGGAAGCGGAACATCGCCTGCACGAAGTTCATGACCGGAAGTGCCGCGGCGGGGTGCACCTCGGGCAGCGGGCGCAGGATTCCCTTCGGCTGCCCGGTGGTGCCCGAGGAGTAGAGCATCGCCGCGCCGAGCTGCTCGTCCTCGATCGGAGTGTCGGGGAACTCCGCCATCGCGGCACTCAAGCTCTCGAACGGCGCGTCCGCACCGTCGATGTCGGCCATCAGCCAACGCTCGACCTTCGGACAGAGCGCGGGAAGCTGCATTGCGACCTCGCGCTTCGCCGCTGACGTCACAACGATGCGGGCCTCGCTGTCATTGATGATGTAGGCCGCTTCGTCAGGTGCGAGGTACGAGTTGATGCAGGTGTAGTAGAGACCCGACCGCTCCGCGCCCCCTTCGCACTCGAGCATCCGCAGGTTGTTCTCGAAGAGCAGCGCCACGTGGTCTTTGAACCTGAGGCCCTGTGCTCGGTACAGGTGCGCCATCCGGTTGGCGGCGGCTTCGAACTGGCGAAAGGTCACGACCTCGCCGCTGTTCGCCATGATCAGCGCCGGCTCGTCGGCCCGAGTCTCTGCGTGCTCCCCCGCGTACATCCGCGTGACAGTACCGGGGGACGCGAACTACATCTTCGGCTGGATACGCTCCGCCGGGGCGAGGTGGCGGGATGGCGCAGGCACCGTGGGTCGAAGTCACGTCGGGTGGCAAGCCCGTGCACTCGATCGTCAAAGAGCAAGAGTTCGCGGTCAAGGTCTGGGTGCCCTACGACAAGACCGAGACGATCGCTCCCAACATCACGGTGCAGATCGAGACTGCGTACGGCACGAGGTCCGTGTCGCTTGCACCCGGCCGCTTCGACGCGAAACCTCGGCATGCAGAAGTACCACAGCAACCCGCTGACCCTGGCGCACGGTGGGGAAGGCGGCGATTCGATCGGGCTGTGGAAGCTCGAGTGGTCGTGGGGTGATCTGGGCTCGGTCAAGGTCGACAACGGCGCAATGGTCACGGTCAAGCACGACAAGGGCGGCGAGGCCGATTCCGTCGCGTTCACCGCGGGGTCGGGCTCGGATGGGCCACGTTGCCGAACGGCTTCCGTGCCCTCCCACCGTTCTCCGTCGCGATGTTGATCGACGACCCGTCGCTCGCGCCTCCGACGGTGGATCCTCCCGTCGATCGGCTCGGCCAGCTGCAGCTCTGGATCCTGTGGGACGGCACGAACCTCCACAAGAGCGTTCGCACGTGGGACGGCACCGCGTGGACGACGCGCGTCGACGCAGAGGCGGAGCCCCTCACGATCCAGATCGGCGATACCGGTGCGGCGTTTTGGTTCCCGGACGTTCACCCCGGAGAGAACATGGCGGGCCTGATCGCGATGCCGAACGTGTGTGAGGCGGTCGCGATCGGACCGAATGGTCGACCGGATTCCCGCTTGACCGGGGTAGGGTGAAAATATTGGAATAGCACTTGATTCTCGAACACCAGTTCGATAGCGTGGACGAATGCGGGAGTCGCAGGAGGCGCGTGAGGTCAACGACCGTCTCGGCCTCCTGATCGCGCAGTACCACGCGATCGGCGCCGAGATCGTCGAGTGCCTGGCCGAGCTCGACGCGCTCGAGGGGTGGCAGGGCGAGGGCTACCGGTCTCTCGGCCACTTCCTGTCGATCCGGGGCAGCTTCACGATGGCCGAAGCGAAGGGCTTCGAGCGGGCGACCGTTCGGCTCGAGAACGTCCGTGCGATCCACCGCGACGCGAAGGCGGGCAAGTTCTCGGTCGGCGTGGTGGCGATGGCAGCGCGTGTGGCCACGCCTGAGAACGAAGAGCTGATCGCGAAGATCGTGAACGACGCCACGCCGAGCCAGGCGGCTCGCATCTTCGCCAAGTACCGCGACAGCCGGGGTGAGAACGGCGAGCCCAACCCCGATCCAGACATCGACTTCTGGGAGAAGCACTGGGTCGACGACCTCGGTCGCCAACGATTCGATCTCGCGCTCGACGCCCCGACCGGCGCGCTGTTCCGAGAGGCGTGGATGGCCGCGCGTGCCGCGGGCGAGAAGGACGTCGATCCCACCGATCTCGAGCAGCGCCGCCGTCTGAACGCGAACGAGATCGCTCGTCGGTTCGCGATGGCGATGCTCGCCGCTGCCAACGACGAAGGCATGTCCGCGCCAGGTGGTGAGCGATACTCGGTGCAGGTCACTGCCGACCTCGCGACGCTGGCCCGGGTGCTCGGTCTCGACTTCGATCCGCTGCAGCCAGTGGGGTTGGGTGAATGCGCGTTCCTCCCCGCCACCGGGCAACGCCTCACCGACGCTGAGCTGTCGCGCATCATGTGCGGCGCCGATGTCCAGCTGTTGGTGCACCACAACGGCGTGCCGCTGTGGCTCGGCCGTGAGGTACGCCATGCGAGCCGTGATCAACGACGGGCGCTGCGCTTCCGGGCGGGCGGCGTGAGCGGGTGCGAGTTCCCCGGATGCACGCAGACCCGATTCGTCGACGCGCACCACGCCCATTGGCACAGCCACGAAGGCCCGACCGACCTCGACAACCTGGTCCTGCTCTGCGGCTACCACCATCGCCAGATCCACGATCACGGATGGTCGGTCACCACCGAGGGCAACCAGCAGTTCACGTTCTGGCGTGGCGAGAGGTGTCTCGGCTCGACAAGTCGCGGCGACTCACCCGGGGGGCGACCACCCGACGCAGCGCGCTTACCCAAGTTCGACGCGCTGCCCGATCCACCGCCGGGCATCACGCCCGACACGCCACGATCGACCGGAGGCGGAGAACGACTCAGCAACTTTGGGCTCAGCGTGTACCTCGAGCATCTGCTCGCGGCGTAGCGACCCCTAGCTCGAGTCCGAGCCTCGCTCGACGATCTCGGTGCTCGCCTTGAGACCGAGCACCTGATCGAACATCAATGCCGTCTTCAGCGTGATCTCGCGCACACCTTGTAGCGCGAGCACGTCGGGCTGTCCCGAGGGGTTGACCTTTGGTGGGGTCAGGTCGCCATCCGCTCCGACGAATTCGATGTCGCCGAGGCGACGCGCTGACACGTAGGCATCGGTGCGGCGGGGTGTGCCCGAGCCGGGGCGGGCGACGACGTGCTCGGCGCCGGGCCACATCGGGCGGCCGAACAGCTCATCGGCCCGCTGCTGCGTGACCACATCCTCGACGTCGAGGCGTCCGACGATGCGAAGGCGGCCCCCGGCAACCGAGATCACGTAGAGGCGGTCGCCAGCCTGGACACCACGCTGGCGGAAGCTGCCCGACGCAGAGTGGCCGACGAAGGTGCCCTCGCCGAGCTCCACCATCTCCCGCTTCCAGTAGTGGGTCCAGATGGGCACGATCGCGATCATGCCTCGCGGCGATGCAATGATCCTCGGATGCCGCTGGTGCTTCGGGGTGTGCCGGATGGGGCACAGGGGGTGCTGCCGTCGCAGGTCATCCGTGAAGCCATCCGGCTCGGGTACGTGCATGCCGACGGCGAGAAGATCCCCGAGGATCGGGTGCAACCCGCGAGTCTCGACCTCCGGCTGGGGCCACAGGCGTTCCGCTTGCGGTGCAGCTTCCTGCCGGGCGCCGAGACCGTCGAGCGCAAGATGCGTCCGCTGGTGATCGACGAGCTCGACCTGCGCGGCGGCGCGGTGCTCGAACCCAATCGTCCGTACTTGATCCCGCTCACCGAGCAGCTCGCATTGCCCGAGGGGTTGCGGGCGAAGACGAACCCGAAGAGCTCGACGGGTCGGCTCGACGTGTTCACCCGGGTGGTCACCGACGGCAGCTACCGCTTCGATGAGATCGCCGACGGGTACAACGGCCCGCTTTTCCTCGAGGTCGTGCCGCTGTCGTTCGCGGTCGAGGTGGAGGAGGGGCTGTCGCTGAACCAGCTGCGGCTGATCGTCGGCCGCGCGCCGCTCACCGATGTCGAGCTGCTCGACGAGCATCGGCGCAACCCCTTGCTGTTCCGCAACGGGCAGCCAGTGCCGGCCGACGAGCTCGCGCTCGCCGATGGGCTGTTTCTGAGCCTCGACCTGCGGGGCGACAGACGGGGGAATGTCGGCTTCAGAGCGAAGCTGAACACGCCGGGGCTCGACATGTCGGCCATCGGCTCCCATCGCGTCGACGACTACTGGGAGCGCGTGACGAGCGAGGAGCGGGCCCGCATCGTCCTCGACCCCGAACGCTTCTACCTCCTGTTGTCAGAGGAGAGCGTGCGCGTGCCGCCGGCTCTCGCCGCCGAGATGACCGCGTTCGACCCGACGAGCGGCGAGCTCCGCACCCACTACGCCGGCTTCTTCGATCCAGGCTTCGGCTACTCGCGCGACGGCCAGCTGCTCGGCTCGCGCGCCGCGCTCGAGGTGCGAGCGCACGACGTGCCGTTCATGATCGAGCAGGGTCAAGGGGTCTGCAAGCTCACGTTCGAGCGCATGCTCGCCGAGCCCGACGAGCTCTACGGCGACGACGTCGGCTCGAGCTATCAGGGCCAGGTGCAGACGCTCAGCAAGCACTTCCGCGCCGAGCGCGGCGGTCTCGGGCGCGGCGACGACACGCCGCAGCTCGACCTCTTCGGCACGCAGGGATAGCCCGCGGGTACCGTCGCGCATGACCACGATGATCGGTCCACTGCGGCGCGCCACGCAGATCGCGGCTGCACAGACGGCGATCGCGTGCGGCGACATCGAGCTCACCTACGCCGAGACGTTCGAGCGTTGCCGGCGGCTCGTCGGTGTCCTGCGTGGGCTCGGACTCGGCGACGGGGACCGCGTTGGGATCGTCGGCGCCAACTGCCATCGCTACGTCGAGCTGTACCAAGCGGTGCCCGGCGCGGGGATGGCGCTCGTCCCGCTGAACCAGCGGCACACCGACGCCGAGCTGAACTACGCGCTCGCCGACTCCGAGACGAAGGTTCTGTTCACGAACCGCGTGATCGAGGGGCTGCCGTCCTGCCTCGAGCACGTCATCGACCTCGAGGACCGCTACGAGAAGATGCTCGTCGAGGCGGAGCCCGCCGACTTCCCTGACGACCTGCCCGACACGACCTTGGCGGGCCTCTTCTACACAGGAGGGACGACCGGAGCGTCGAAGGGCGTGATGCTCACGCACCGCAACCTCATCGCGAACGCGCTGCACTACCAGTCCTTCTATTCGTTCCGGCCCGAGATGTGCTGGCTGATCGCGGCGCCGCTGTTCCATGCCGCGGGTTCGATCGCGGTGCTCCCCACGGTGTGGGCGGGTGGACGTCAGGTCGTGCTGCCCGCATTCGACCCGGCGGTCGCACTCGACCTGATCGAGCGCCACGGAGTGACCGGGACGCTCCTCGTCCCGACCATGCTCGCTGCGCTCAACGAGGAGCAGCTCGCCCGTCCACGCGAGGTGGTGAGCCTGAGGGCGATCTTCCACGGTGGTTCGCCCGTGGCGACGGAGACGCTGCGGCGCGCGCACATGGCCTTCCCGACGACCGAGCTGTTGGAGATGTACGGCACGACCGAGACTGCACCGATCGCCACGACTTTTCCGGCCGAGGAGACGCTGCTCGACTCGCCGCGGGTGCGGTCGTGCGGCCAGCCCGCCGTCGGCGTGGAGATCCGCATCCTGGGCACGGACGGCCGGGACGTGCCGATCGGCGACGTCGGTGAGGTCGTGATCCGGGGCGACAACGTGATGGCGGGCTATTGGAACAAGCCCGAGCAGACCGCCGCCGCGCTCGTCGATGGGTGGTACCACTCGGGCGACCTGGGGTACTTCGACGACGAGGGCTACGTGTACCTCGTCGATCGAGCGAAGGACATGATCGTGAGCGGCGGCGAGAACGTCTACAGCGTCGAGGTCGAGGACGTGCTCTATCGCCACCCTGCCGTGCTCGAGGCGGCGGTGTTCGGCGTGCCGGATCCGCAGTGGGGTGAAGCCGTGTACGCGGTGGTCATCCCCCGCACCGACGTGACCGAGCGCGAGCTCATCGAGCACTGCCGTGCCTCGATCGCGGGGTACAAGGTGCCGAAGCAGATCGAGCTGCGCACCGATCCACTGCCGAAGTCCGGCGCGGGCAAGGTCCTGAAGCGCGAGCTGCGCGAGCCGTATTGGGCCGGCGTCGAGTCGAGGGTCGGCGGCACGTGAGCGCGGACAAGGCCGGCGCGATCTACGAGGAGCTGACCGACGGGCTCCGCCTGAACCTCCGCGTGACCGACGTCGTCTATCGGGGAGCCGAGCTGTATCCCGACCTGCTCCCGACCCGAGCCGCCATCGATGGCGAGCGCGAGCTCACGCAGAGCCAGAAGGCTGGGGCTCGAGATCCGGCAGGGCGAGTTCGTCGCGCAGGTGCTCGCCGATCCTCGGCTCGGGCTTCATCTGATGCACGCGATGTCGCAACCGCGCGCCGAGGCGCTGGCACACATCGACGCCTTCCGCGAGTCTGGCCGGGTCGACCTCGGGCCGATCCTGGTCGAGCGCGACGGCTCGATCGGGCGGGTCACGATCCAGAACCACGCGTTCCTCAACGCCGAGGACGACGTGTCGACGGCGGCGTTCGAGACGGCGGTCGACCTCGTGCTGCTCGATGACGCGATCGACGTGGGTGTGGTGCGCGGTGCGCCCGCGACGCATCCCAAGTACGAGGGTCGGCGCATCTTCGGTGCCGGCATCAACCTCACGCACCTGTACTACGGGAAGATCTCGCTGGTCGAGTTCATGATCGAGCGCGAGCTCGGTGGCGTCAGCAAGATGTATCGAGGTCACAGCGTCGGGGACTTCGACGCGGCTGACCTCGAGGAGCGACGCGAGAAGCCGTGGATCGCGGCGGTCGACACGTTCGCGATCGGTGGTGCCTGCCAGTGGTTGCTCGTGATGGACCGTGTGGTGGCGGAGACCGGCTCGTACTTCAACCTGCCCGCTCGCAAGGAGGGCATCATCCCTGGTTCGGCGAACCTGCGGTTGCCGCGGTTCGTCGGCGAGAGCCTCAGCCGGCGGGCGATCTTCTTCGGTCATGTGTTCGAAGCCGACTCGCCCGAGGGTCGCATGATCGCGGCCGACGTCGTGGCGGCTGACGAGATCGAGGACGCAGTGCAGCGGGCCGCGGCCGAGCTCACGAGCGCGGGGAGGACGAGCCTGCTCGCGAACCGCAAGGCATTGCGCGTCGGACACGAACCGCTCGACGTGTTCCGGCGGTACATGAGCAACTACGCGCTCGAGCAGGCCCGTTGCCTCTACAGCCCCGCGTTGATCGACAACCTCGAGCGCAACTGGGACGCGAAGAGCCGGCGCCTGTGACCGACACCGTCCGTTCCGCGACGCATGCGCTCATGCGTGAGCTCGGGATGACGACGATCTTCGGCAACCCCGGGTCGACCGAGCTGCGGTTCTTCAAGGACGCGCCCGCCGACTTTCACTACGTCCTGGCGCTGCAGGAGTCGTCGGTCGTCGCAATGGCGGACGGCTACGCGCAGGCAACGCGCAACGCCGGGTTCGTGAACCTGCATTCGGCCGTCGGTGTCGGCCACGCGCTCGGGAGCATCTTCACCGCGATGCGCAACCAGACGCCGCTCGTGATCACGGCCGGTCAGCAATCGCGCGAGCTGCTCACCGGCGAGCCGTTCCTCTTCTCCGAACAGGCCGCCGAGCTGCCGAAGCCATACGTGAAGTGGAGCGTCGAGCCTGCGCGTGCGGCGGATGTCCCGGCGGCCATCGCCACCGCGTACTACACCGCGATGCAGCCGCCCCACGGGCCGGCCTTCGTGTCGATCCCGGAGGACGACTGGGACGTCGACGCGACCCCTGTCGCGCGCCGTGAGGTGCGCGGCTCCTTCGTCGGCGAGCCCGAGGCCCTGGGTGCAGTCGCAGCGGCGTTGAACGACAGCTCGTATCCGGCCCTCGTCGTGGGTGCCGGTGTCGACCGCGACGGTGCATGGGAGCACGTCGTCATGCTCGCTGAGCGAACGGGTGCGACGGTGTGGGTGAGCCCACTCTCGGGACGGTGCAGCTTCCCCGAGGACCATCCCGCGTTCGCCGGGTTCCTCACTCCCGCACGGGCGCGACTCGCCGAGCAGCTCGCGCCGCACGACGTGGTCGTCGTGCTCGGGGCACCCGTGTTCACGTACCACGTGCGGTCCGAGGGGGCCGTGCTTGCCGACGGCTCGGCGCTCTTCCTCCTGACCGACGATCCCGATGCCGCGGCGTTTGCACCGACCGGGTCGGCCGTGCTCACCACGATGCGACGCGGGATCGCGGACCTCCTCGGCCGGGTGACACAGAGCGATCGCGCCCCCATGGGCCGCGCAGCGCGGCCCGAGCCTTCGGCCGGCGACCCGATGTCGGGCGCGTTCGTCATGCACACGGTGGCGCGGGTGATGCCGCAGGAGGCGGCGATCGTCGAGGAGGCGCCGTCGCACCGCAACGCGATGCACGATCACCTGCCGATCCGTCACGCCGACGGCTTCTACTGCGGCGCGAGCGGTGGCCTCGGATGGGCGCTGCCCGCGTCCGTCGGCATCGGGTTGGCCGAGCCCAGCCGTCGCATCATCTGCCTGCTCGGCGACGGCTCGAGCCTCTACTCGATCCAGGCACTGTGGACCGCAGCCGAGCACCGCCTCCCGATCACGTTTGTGATCCTGAACAACCGGGGTTACTCGGCGCTCAAGGCGTTCGGCCTCGCGATGGGGATCGAGACCTTGCCGGGTGTGAACCTGCCCGGCATCGACTTCGTGAACCTCGCCGTCGGCTTCGGCGTGGCCGCCGAGCGGGTCGAGCGTGCCGAGCGACTCGAGTCGGCACTGCGCGAGTCCTTCGATGTCTCAGCCCCGACGCTGCTCGACGTGTGGGTCGACGCAACGGTCGAACGCCTCTACTGACTAGCCGAGTCGTCCGGACACCGCGCGGGCAGCGGTCACCGCCGCGTCGTGCTGGGTCTCCGCGCCGTGGGCTGACAGGTCGAGGCTGACCAGATAAGGACCCTGGATCCAAGTCACCGTGGCGATCCCGTCGATCGACGACTTGACCATGCCGACATCACCGAGATCCTCGATCACCTGATTGCCGTCCTCATTGCCCTCCACGGTGAGGCTCCCCTTCGCCTGGTCGAACGGAAAGTCCTTCGGCATGGCCGCGACCTGGAGCACGAGGTCGGGCGGTACGAAGTTGTCCGCGTCGGAGACGCCCTCCCAGCGGCACACGCTCTGTCCCGGCTGAGAGGAGTCGACGGCCTTCGAGGTCGGTTGCGGGAAGAGCTGGGCGACCTCGTCGGTGGTGAGGAGCGTGCACGCGTCCACATCCGTCGCGGTCGCCGCCGCGGTGGGCGCGCTCTGGGCTGCAGCGGCTGCGTCGCTTGACGCCGGCGCCGCGGCATCGCTCGCTGGCGGTGCGGCCGCGGTCGATCCGGCGTCGTCGCCCCCGCAGGCGGCGACGAGTGAAGTTGCTGCGATCGCAGTCGCAGCGAGGAACAGTCGGTGTGCGTTCATTCGTGTCTCCTTGGGGGGATCAGGGGCACGTCATCGAGAGCTCGCCCGTGACCGTGGTGTCAGGCGAACCCGCGTTGCCGGTGAGGGTCGTGTCGATCGAGAGTTCATGTGCCCTCCATCAGCTGGTCGAGCTTCGAGTGAGCGACCTGAAGGAGGGGACGAACCGCTTCTGGCTCGACGCCGACTGCCCGTGCGATGACGGCGTCGGCAACGCCATCGTCCGCCAGCCGCAGGGCGGTCGCGTACGCAAACGGCAGCAGCGTGAGGGCTTCCTCGCGGTCCACGCCTCGAGCGTGAGCGCGGACGGGCGCAGCAGCATCCGTAGCGCGCTACGTACCCTTGGTTCTCGGTGGACCGGGAGTGGCCGCTTGCCGGCCGAACCGCCGAGGTTGTTTTCGTCGTCGACGCGATCTCGGCCGGACGCGGAGTCGTAGTCGCCGGAGCGACGGGGGTCGGGAAAACCCGACTCGCGCGGGAGGCGGTCGCTCGGCTGACTGCCGGCGGCGCGCTCGCCGCCGAGACGGTTGCAGCGACGCGAGCGTCAGCCGCGATTCCACTCGGCGTGTTTGCGCATCTCGACGAGGGCCGCTCGTCAGCGTTCATCACGCCGATCGGCGCCATCCGTCATGCGCTGCTCGAGCGCGCGGGCGACCGCCGCTTGCTTCTCGTGGTCGACGATGCGCACGCGCTCGATCCCCCGTCAGCCGCGGTCGTGCATCAGCTCGCGGCGACTGGGGATGCCGTCGTGATCGCGACGGTGCGTTCCCGGGAGGTGGCACCCGACGCCGTCACCGCGCTGTGGAAGGACGGCCTCTGCGATCGGCTCGATCTGCAGACGCTGTCCGGTCGCGAGACAGGGGACTTGCTCGAGCAGGTCCTCGGCGGTGCGGTCGACGCTCGCACGCGTCACGATCTGTGGAACGCGACGCAAGGCAACTTGCTGTTCCTGCGCGAGCTCGTTGCCGAAGGCATCGCATCGGGCGCCCTGGCTCGGGACGTGGGCCGATGGCGTTGGGCCGGTCCGATCCACGCGCCTGCCCGGGTCGCAGAGGTGCTGGCCGCGCAGCTCGACACCCTCGACGCCTCGGAGCGCGATGCCCTCGAGCTCGTCGCGCTCGGTGAGCCACTCGAGTGGGACGTGCTCTCGCAGCTCGCTCCTGCGGCAGGCGTCGTCGTCGAACGGGGCCTCGTCACCGTCGAACGTGAGGCTGATCGAGTGCGCGCGCGCCTGTGGCACCCATTGACCGGTGATGTCGTACGCACCCAGATCGCGCTGCCACGACTGCAGGTGCACCTTCGCAACCTCGCGGATGCGATCGAATCGTCGGGCGCGCGGCGGCGCCACGACGTCCTGCGCATCGTCGGATGGCGCCGCGACGCAGGCGACCCCGTGGATGCTGAAGCCCTGAACGAGGCCGCGCGGCGATGTGTGGCGGTCGATGCTCCGCAGGCCGAGGCTCTCTCACGCCTCGCGATCGACGCAGGTGCGGGGATGTCGGCGGTGATCACCCTCGCGCAGCAGCTCATGTTCAGCCGTCGAGCGGCTGAGGCTGCCACCCTCCTGGCCGACCCACCGGTGAGGCCTGCGTCGGTCGAGGACGAGGTCGCGCTGGCGGTCATGCGGGCGAACAACCTGACATTCGGACTGGGTCAGGGAGCGACGGGCGCTGCGCTCATCGACGAGCTCCACTCGCGGATCGACGACAGAGCGAAGCGGGACGAGCTGTTCTCACAGACAGTGCCGATGCTCCTCTTCGCTGGACAAGTCGGCGAGAGCACGCGGCGAGCCGACGCGATCGTCGACGACGAGTCGATTGCCATCGTCCATCGGGTGCGTGCCCGCGCGGCACGCGTGGCATGCCTGGCGGTGGCCGCGCGTCCGATCGCCGCGCAAGCCGACGCGCAGCGTGCGTTCGCCGACATCGGTGGCGGACTCTACGAGCTGCCGTTGGCGACCGGCCAGGTCGCAGCCGGGCTGATCCTCGCGCTGCAGTGGTCCGGCGAACTCGACGCCGCCGACGCCATCTCGAGGGCCGGATACGACGACGGGACCCGCCGAGGGGCGGACCTGTTGCGTGGCGTGTCGGCCCTGCACCTCGGGGTTGGCGCCCTCTGGCGGGGCAGGGTGCGCACAGCAGCCACCTTCTTGCGCGAGTCCGTGGATGCGTTGCAAGAGAGTGACGTGGGCTTGCTCGGTTGGGCCGTCGACAACCTCCGCGCCGCCGTCGCGTTGACGGGTGATCCACCGCCCGACGTGGCCGAACCTCCGTGCCGGCATCCGTTGTACGAGACCGAGCGGCTTCGTCTCAGCGCGTCTGTGGTTGCAGCGGGCAACGATCAGCGCCGAGCGCTGGACCTCGTGGCGCAAGCGGCGGACGTGGCGCGGTCCCAGGGTCTGCGCACGCAGCTCGCGTTCGCGCTGTTCGACGCGGCGCGTTACGGCGCAGGATCGTCGGTGCTCGCCGGGCTGGAGGACATCGCCGACTCCGGCGAGGGCTCGCTGTTCCCGGTCGTTGCCGCTGCCGCCGCCGCGCTGGCTCGAGAGGACGCCGCTGCGCTCGATCGCTGCAGCGCGGGGTTCGAGGCCATGGGCTTCGTGCTGTTCGCGGCGGAGTTGTCACGCGCGGCCTCGGTCGCACATGCATCGGCTGGCCTTCGGGCGCGGGCCATGGCGGCAGAACGCCGCGCGGGGGAGCTCGCTGAGCGATGTGAGGGCGCGTCGACCCCGCTCCTCGCCGCAGCGCCGGGAGTCGCAACCGACCTGCTCACGTCGCGAGAGCGTGACATCGCGAGGCTCGCAGCGAGCGGCGTGTCGAACGCGGAGATCGCCCAGCGGCTCGGGCTGTCCGTGCGCACGGTCGAGACGCACCTGCAACGCGCCTACACCAAGCTCGGCATCCACGGGCGCGCCGAGCTGAGCGGCGCGGTCTAGGTCCCATTAGCTCGCGAGCGAGCGTGACGAACGCGCGCGCGGCAGGGGAGAGTGTCGCGTCACGATGGACCAGGCCGAGCTCACGCCACAGGGCGGGCCGCAGCCGGACAATGAGTGCTCCCTGCGCCCCCGCCACGTCCGCCATCGGCGCGGGCACGACCGCGGCTCCGGCGCCGGCGAGCACCAGCGGGACGAGCGCCTCGCGCTGATCGGTCTCGACCGCGATCGATGCAGTCGCTTCGGCCGCGTCGAACGCCGTGTCGAGCATGTCGCGAGTAGAGGTGCCGACGGGGAGGGTGACCAGGGGAAGGAGGGCGAGCGCGGGCAGGTCGAGACGTCGGGGCGCGGTGTGGCCCGGGGGCAGGATCGCGACGAGCTCCTGACGTCCGATCGGGATCGCGGTGATGCGGGGTACCGAGACGGGCAGCTCGGTGATGCCGACCTCGCTGTCGCCCGTCCGCACCGCTTCGAGGAGAGCGGCCGTGCTCTCGGGGTGGGCGAGGCGCACCGTGACGCCGGGATGCGCCGTGCGGAACGCTCCGACGAGGGGAGTGACGGGGTCGACTGCGAGCGTCGGCAGCGTCACGAGGTCCAGATGCCCGCCGATGACGCCCGCGACCTCGTCCACCGCGGCCCTCGCGGTGTCGAGCGCGCGCATGACCTCCCGGGCGGCGGGGACGAACGCTTCGCCCGCGGCAGTGAGCGTCGGGCGGCGGCCGACACGCTGGAACAGCTCGACGCCGAGCTCGCGCTCGAGCGTGCGGATCGCGTGCGACAGCGAGGGCTGGGCGACGAAGCACGCGCCTGCCGCGGCGGTGAACGTCCCCCGGTCGACGACCGCCAGGACGTAGCGAAGTTGGTGGATTTCCATGCTCACAGGCTTCCATAGAGAAAATCTATGGAAGACAGAGAATCTCGGTCTTGGACCGCACCATCGTCGTCGTGTTCCCATGAGACCGTGCAGTGGTTGCTCATCGCGGCGATCGGCGCCGGCGTGGGCTACCTCGGCGGCCTTTTCGGCAAGGGCGGCTCGGCGATCGCCACACCGCTGCTCGCCGCGATCGGCATCCCTCCGCTGGTGGCGGTCGCCTCGCCGCTCCCGGCCACCATCCCGGGCACCCTCGTCGCCTACAACCGCTACCGCCGGTTCGGGATCACCGACGGTCGAGTCGTCCGATGGAGCATCGCCATCGGGGTGCCGGCGACGATCCTCGGCGCGTACGCGACTCGGTGGATCGACGGCGGCGCGCTCGATCAAGGTCACCGACCTCCTGATCGCGCTCATCGGCTTGAAGGTGCTGCTGCGCCCGGACGACCCTGAGGTCGTCCGTGACGAGCTCTCCCATCAAGTGGCGCGCATGGTCCTCGTCGCTGCTGCGGTCGGCTTCCTCGCGGGGATGCTCGCGAACTCGGGTGGCTTCCTCCTCGTTCCGCTGTACCTCGCAGTGCTGAAGCTCCCGATCAAGTCCGCGCTGTCGTGCTCGCTCGCTGTTGCCGCGGTGCTCGCGGTCCCGGGGACGCTCGTCCACGCGGCGCTCGGTCACATCGACTGGACTGTGACGCTGGTGTTCGGCGCAGCGTCAGTGCCGCTGTCGAGCCTGGGTGCCAAGACAGCGCTGCGCATGCAGGCCGCTCGTCTCGAGCAGTTCTACGGCGCGGGGCTCCTCGTGCTCGGCGTGACCCTGCTCGTCTTCTGACAAATCGTGCTCTGACCTTCAGTCGAGTTCGTGGACGAGGTCAGTGATCTCGAATTCGCCGATCGCTGTGGTCATCCGAGGGCCGTACCCCGCAGTTCGTCCAGCCAACCGTTGAGAATCTGGAAGAACCGATCCGGCTCGTCGAACCACGGGAAGTGACCGCTGTGATCGAACACGACGCGCTCGGCGTGGGGGATGCGGTCGGCGATGCGATCGGCCTGCGGCGCGGCGGTGAACAGATCGTGACGGCCGACCGCCACGAGTGTGGGCGCGGTGATCGTCGCGAGGCGATCGACTGCGCTCCAGGTGCTGAGGGCGATGAAGCCCTGCATCATCGCGTCGCGCGAGTAGATCGTCCCGTCGAACGCAGCGAGCGCATCGGCCACGTCGCTCCGGTGAAGGTAGAAGGGCATGAGCCCGGTCATGCCTTCCGCGTACTGGACATCCGAGTCGGGAAGCTGCGAGACGAGCTCGAGGAACTCGGGTGGCGGCGGAGGTCCGCGGTAGTCGTCCTCAGTCTCGTCAGTGCCGAGCTGGCCCGGGGTCGTGTCGATGAGCATCAGCCCTCGGACGAGGTCGGGATGATGCAACGTGAGCTCTTGCGCGACGAAGCCGCCGTACGAGTGGCCGAAGACCAGCGTCTGATCGAAACCGAGCTCGTGAGCGACTGCTGCTGCGTCATCGGCGAGCTGCTCGATCGTGAGGGTGTCGAGCGGCGGGCGTCCGGATCGGCCGTTGCCGCGGTGGTCGATGAAGACGAGCTCGAGCCGGGCGGTGAGTGGCTGCAGCGTCTTGCGATAGAGGGTGTGGTCGACGCCGAGACCGCCGTGCAGCACGAGGCACGGCACGCCGTCACCGTCACGCTCGTACCAGATCGTCGTGCCGTTGATCGCGAGCTCGGGCATCAGATCGGCAAGCCGACGTAGTTCTCGGCCATCAGTCGTTGCGCGGTTTCGGATCGGGCGAGGTTCGAGAGCTCGGCCTCTTGCATCTTGAGCCCGAACGGCCCGGTCTCGGGGAAGCGGTGCAGCTGGGTCGTCATCCACCACGAGAACCGCACCGCTTGCCACACACGCCGGAGCGCTCGCTCGGAGTACCCGTCGATGCCGGCGGTGGTGCGGCCCGAGAGCGCGTCATCGAGGCCCTCGAACAAGTAGTGCACGTCGGAGAACGCCAGGTTGAGGCCTTTCGCTCCGGTGGGCGGGACGATGTGGCCGGCGTCGCCGGCGAGCAGAAGGCGCCCATAGCGGAGGGGTTCCGCGACGAAGCTGCGCAGTGGTGCGATCGACTTCTCGATCGAGGGCCCGGTGACGAGCCGGGCCGCGACATCGTCGGGAAGGCGGTGACGCAGCTCGTCCCAGAAGCGGTCATCGGGCCAGTCTTCGACGGAGTCCTCGAGCGGGCACTGGACGTAGTAGCGGCTGAGCATCTTGTGGCGCATCGAGCACAGCGCGAACCCGCGCTCGTGATGCGCGTAGATCAGCTCTTCGTCGATCGGCGGTGTCTCGGACAGCACGCCGAGCCAGCCGAACGGGTATTCCCGCTCGTACTCGCGCAGGATGTTCGCGGGGATCGTCGGGCGGCTCACACCGTGGTAGCCGTCGCATCCGGCGACGTACTCGCAGTCGATGCGATGCGTGGCGCCCGCCTTCGTGTACGTCACGTACGGCGCGTCGGAGGCGACATCGTGAGGGGTGACGTCCTCGGCCTCGTCGATGATCGGCACGCCCTCCGCGTCGAGCGTGGCGTACAGGTCTTTGGTCACCTCGGTCTGGCCGTAGATCATCACGGCCTTGCCGGTGTAGGCCCGGAAGTCGATGCGGAGGAGCTGGCCGAGGAACGACATGCCGACGCCCTCGTGAACGAACCCCTCGGCCATCATCCGGTCACCGAGCCCCGCGTCGCAGAGCAGGTCGACCGAGCCCCACTCGAGCACGCCGGCCCGGATTCGTGCCATCACGTGCTCGCGCGTCTGGCGTTCGAGGATCATCGCGTGGTGCCCGGCGAGGTGCAGCCGGTGAGCGAGCATCAACCCTGCGGGTCCGCCTCCGATGATCGCGACCCGGGTGCGGGTCATGCGAGGAAGCGCGTCAGTGTGTCGGTGAACGCATCGGGCTGTTCGACGTTGCTCAGGTGACCCGCCTCGAGGAGCGCGAGCGAGCTCCCCTTGATCTGCGTGTTGAGGAAGTCGGATAGCTCGGGCGGGGTCGGCGATGTCCCCGGTGCCCGCGATGATCAGCGTGCGCGTCGTGATCGCGTGCACGTCATCACGAAGGTCCGTGCCGCGAATGGCCGCGCAGCAGCCCGCGTATCCCTTGGGATCGGTCTCGAGCAGCCCGAAGCGGAACTGCTCGATCTCCTGAGGCTTGGCGTCGACGAAGTCCGAGGTGAACCAGCGGTCGATGACCGCGTCGACGAGTGGTTCCATTCCCTGTGTTCGCGCGATCTCGATGCGCTCGTTCCACCGCTCGATCTCGCTGATCTTGGCGCCCGTGTTGCAAAGCGTGAGCGAGCGCACGCGGCCGCCCGCGTTCAGGCCGAGCCACTGGCCGATCAGCCCACCGATCGAGAGCCCGCAGTAGTCGAAGCCGTCGATGCCGAGCGCCTCGACGACGTCGATGACGTCGCTCCCGAGCCGCTCGAGCGTGTAGTCGGCGTCGGGCGCGTCGCTGTCGCCATGTCCGCGGATGTCCATCGCCACCACGCGGTGGGTGCGTGCGAGCTCGCCGAGCTGGTGATCCCACATGTGGTGCGTGCAGCCGAGCGAGTGCACGAGCACGACCGGCGGAGCGCCAGCGTCGCCCAGCAGGTCGAATGCGATCCGGGTGCCATCGCTGACGGTGATCGACTCGAGTCACGTCGCGACCTCGAGCGTCGCGAGCGAGTCGCGCACGGCCTCCAGAGCCCCTCCCGCGGTCATGAAGACGAGCGGCAACGCGAACCACTCCGGCGTGCCACGATCCGAGGCCACGCTCGAGCTCATGTGGCTTGCCCATGAGCACGATCGCGGCGACGCCGGCGCACGCCTCGGCCGCGGCCATCGCCCGCATCGCGTCGATCGGATTCTGCTTTCCGGCGGCCGCGCTCGACCCACCGCCGCGCGTCCTCACCTCACCGAACGCGCTGAGGACGGCGATGTCGCCCGCGACCTTCTCGGCCCATTGTGCGAACCGCAGCGCGAGGGTGACGGCATCGAGCACGGGCGTGCGGTCCGTGTGCCACGCCCTCGGTGCAGGATCGAGGTTCAGCGCCTCCGCCACCATGTCTGCGACCTGGTCGCTGATCCCGTCGCGATCGCCGATCAGGCCGCCGAGCTGCACGGGGAAGCGAGCCGCCGCCGCTCCCGAGAGGAGGTCTTCGAGCGGGGCGAGCCACCGGCCGAAGCGAAAGCCGAACGTGGTCGGCGCGGCTTCCTGCAAGAACGACCGCGCCGACGTGGGTGCGGACCCGTGGCGATCGACGAGCCCGGTGATCGTCGCGCGAGCCTCGTCGCCGAGCCGGCCGAGCTCGGCGGTGGCGTCACGAGCCATCACCATCGACGCTGAGTCCACGACGTCCTGGGTGGTCAGCCGGTGGTGCAGGTACGGCGCGCTCGCCGCTTCGAGCCGAGCCTTCAGCACGTCGAGCAGCGGCAAGACCGGCGTGCCGGCGGTCCAGCCTTGCGCGAGGACGTTCGTCGGGATCGGGTCATTGGTCGCAGCGGCGATCGCGGTGGCGGCGTCTTTCGGGATGTCGCCCGCCTCGCCCTGCGCAAACGCGACGGCGGCCTCGACGTCGGCCATGGCGGCGACCCGTGAGTCGTCGCTCCAGATCGCGTTCATCGCGTCAGTCGAGAAGCCGGGGTAGACGCTCATCGGCTACACGTCGAAGAAGACGGTCTCGTCGTCGCCCTGGTAGCGGATGTCGAACCGGTACACCGCGATCGAGCCGTTGTCGTCGGCTCGCCGCGCGATCAGGGTCGCCCGCCGATCTTCGGGCACCGTCGCGAGCACCGGATCGTCAGCGTTGGCTTCGGCTTCGTCGGCGAAGTACACCCGCGTGTAGGTGGGGTCGAGCATTCCCCGCGCCTGGATGATCAGCGAGACGTGAGGCGCCTGCATGCCGCCACTCGGGTGGGGCACGGGTCCCGGCTTGATCGTGAGGAACGAGAAGGCGCCGGTCTTGAAGTCGCTCGCGCAGCGACCGAACCCGGTGAAGTGCAGGTCGAGTGGGCACGTCGGCCCGGTCGTCCGCAGGATGGCTGTACCGGCCCGCTGCGTTCGCCTGCCAGAGCTCGATCAGCGCGTCCTCGATGTGGTTGCGGTCGCCGTCGTAGACGAACCCTTCGATGCGGATGCGCTCGCCCACGGTCTCCGGAGACGTGAGCACGTTCTCTCCTTCGCCCGTGATCTCGAGCGTGAAGTACGGGCCGACGGTCTGCGACGGCGTGGGTCCGGTCACCCCAGACTCCTCATTGCGGTCCTCGCAGCACGATGTCCCACCGATAGCCGAGCGCCCAGTTCGGCATCGTCACCTCGTGGTCGTAGGCGGAGATCAAGCGCTGCCGCGCGTGCTCGGGCACCGACTGGAAGATCGGGTCGAGCTCGAACAGCGGATCGTCGGGGAAGTACATCTGCGTCACGAGGCGCGTCGTGAGCGCCGGGCCCATGAGCGAGAAGTGGATGTGAGCGGGACGCCAGGCGTTGTAATGGTTGCCCCACGGATACGGGCCCGGTTTGACCGTGACGAAGCGGTACTCGCCTTCCTCGTTGGTGCGGCACCGTCCGGCACCGATGAAGTTCGGGTCGAGCGGAGCGGGGAAGTCGACCTCGCGCCAATGCTTGTAGCGACCGCACGCGTTGGCCTGCCAGATCTCGATGAGCGTGTTCGGCACGGGCGCACCGCGGTCGTCGAGCACGTGGCCGGTGATGATCGATCGCTGCCCGATCGCCTCGCCGCCGGTGCCCGCGTTGGTCGTGAGGTCGGCGTCGTCCTCGGCCGCATCGGTCCATGCCGGGCCCGGGCCCGTCACCTCCGAGAGCGTCTGCTCGATCGGGATGAGATCGGACGCGGGCGAGCGCTTCCGTGTGCCCTTGTAATCCGAGTAGAGGAAGGGGGGATGGTCCTCGTGGACGCGCGGTGTGTACGTGATCGTCATGTGCGGCTCATCGGGCTTTCTTCGCGGTCTGGAACGCGTGGTTGGCGGCGGGCACGCCCGCGTACACGCTCACGTGCTGCAGCACCTGAGCGAGCTCGGCGTCGGTGACACCGGTACCGACCGATGCCCGCAGGTGCAGCGCGAGCTCGTCCCGTCCCAACGCGGCGAGGATCGCGATCGTGATCATGCTGCGGGTCTTGCGGTCGAGCGTCGGGTCGGCCCACAGGTCGCCCCACACGTTCTCGGTGATCCAGTGGACGAACGCTCGGTCGAGGTCGGTGATGCTCGCGTTCGAGCGCTCGACGTGCTCGGCGCCCAGCACCTCGGTTCGGATGCGCACCCCTTCCTCGAAGCTGCCCACTGAAACGGCACCGTAACGCGAACAAACGGGATGAGGGAGCAGTGAGTGAGCGGAGTCCCGGCCGGCGATAGCGTCGCCCGAATGGACGCCGCACACATCGACCTCGTGTCCACCGCGTCGTTCGCGCGCGGCCATCCATGGAACCAGTACGCCTGGTTGCGGGAGCACGCGCCGGTGTTCCGGCATCCGTATCCACCTGGTCAGGACTTCTGGGCCCTCACGAAGTACGACGACATCCGGCGGGTGAGCCGGCAGCCCCAGCTGTTCAGCTCGTACGCCCAGGGGACGATGGTCGCCGACCCGGACGAGATGGGTCTGATGGCCTCGCGTCAGATGATGCTCAACATGGACCCGCCGCAGCACGACCGGTTCAAGATGCTCGTCAGCCGCGGCTTCACCCCCAGGAACGCGGAGCTGCTCAGGGATCGCATCGAGGAGATGGCGCGGGAGATCGTGGAGGACGTCGTAGAGCGCGGCGAGTGCGACCTCGTCGCGGACGTCGCGGGCCGCCTCCCGTCGGGCCTCATCGCCGAGCTGATGGGGATCCCGCGTGCGGACGGCGAGCACCTCTACGAGCTCACGGAGCTGATGCACACCAACGACGACGCGGTCGCGCCTCCCGAGAAGCGCGTCGAGGCGATGATCGAGATGCTCGGCTACGCCGACAGCGTGAGCCAGGCGAAGCGCCAGCAGCCCGGAAACGACATCGCGTCGGTGCTCGTGCAGGCAGAGGTCGATGGTGACCGCCTCACCGATGCCGAGCTCAACTGGTTCTTCCTGCTGCTCGTGAACGCAGGCGGCGACACGACGCGCAACCTCGTCGCCGCGGGCGTCCAGCTGCTGTTCGATCATCCCGACGAGCGCGCCCGGTTGCAGGGCGATCTCGATGGGCTGCTTCCGACCGCCGTCGACGAGATGTTGCGGTACACGTCACCGGTCGCGCACTTCCGGCGGACCGCGATGGAGGACACCGTGATCCGCGAGGTTCCGATCGCCGCAGGCGACAAGATCATGGTCTTCTACGGCTCCGGTAATCGCGACGAGGACGTGTTCGCCGATGCTGATCGGTTCGACGTGGGGCGCCAGCCGAACCCGCACATGGCGTTCGGTGGAGGCGGCCCGCATCTGTGCCTCGGGATGCACGTCGCCCGCATCGAGATCACCGCGCTGCTGCGTGAGCTGCTCAGGCGGTGCCCCGACCTCGCGCCGAACGGCGAGCCCGAGCGGATGGCATCGAGCTTCATCGCCGGCGTCCGTCACATGCCCGTGAAGTTCACTCCTGCACGCCGGTGAGGTAGGCGCGCTCGATCCGGTCGAACGAGTCGCGCAGCTCGACTGCTGATCCCGACAGCTCGACGCGGCCCCGTCGGAGGACCACGACGTGGTCAGCGATGTCGAGCGCTCGTCGCGCCCGTTGCTCGACGACGACGACGGCCATCCCGCGATCGGCTGCCCCGCGGAGCGCAGTCAGCAGGCGGTCGACGACGAGGGGAGCGAGCCCGAGCGTCACCTCGTCGGCGAGGACGAGCTGTGGGTCGCGGCCGAGGGCTCTCGCGAGGGTGAGCATCTGCTGCTCGCCGCCCGAGATCAGGCCGGCGCTGCGACCGAGCAGCTGCTCGAGCTCGGGGAAAAGGTCGACCGCCCGCTCGACCGACACGCCGCCGAGCCGGAGGTTGTCGGCGACCGAGAGCGAGCGCACCGCCGAGCGCTCCTCGGGGACGAGAGCCGTGCCGTGCGCCGCACGCCGGTGCAAGGCCTGGTCGATCCGCTTGCCGTTCCAGCGGACCTCTCCCGCGAGCGGCCGCAGCTCGCCTGCGAGCGCGAGGAGCGTCGTGCTCTTCCCGGCGCCGTTCGCTCCGAGCACGAGCAGCACCTCCCCGGGCCGCACGGAGAGATCGACGTCGTGCACCGCGGGCTGGTCGTTGTAGCCAGCCGAGAGTCCGTGCGCCGCCAGGAGCGGCTCGTCGGTTCCGGCGGCAAAGGCCACGCGGGGAGCCGCGGCGGCTCCCTCGCTGCCCAGGTACGCCTCGATGACCGAGCGGTCCTGGCCGATCTCCTCCGGGTCGCCGTGGGCGATGAGGTGCCCGAAGTCGAGCACCGACACGCGATCACACAGCCCGAGCACGAGGGACACGTCGTGCTCGACGAGCAGCACTGCCATGCCCCACTCGTCGGCGAGCCGACGCACGAGCACTCCGAGCTCGGCCGTCTCGTGCTCGCTCAACCCTGCAGCGGGCTCGTCGAGCAGCAGCACCGAAGGCTCGGTCGCGACCGCGCGAGCGAGAGCGACCAACCGTCGCTTCCCGAACGAGAGCTCTTCGGGCCGGCGGTCGAGGTCGTCTTCGAGGCCGAACTCTTCGACGATCGCAGCAGCGGTGGCGCTCAGCGGCGCCTTCCCCGGGTGCACGAGGTCGGTGAGGTAGGCGAGCCTGTCGCGCTCGTCGGCGGCGGTACGGAGGTTCTCGCGCACGCTCATCCCGTCGAAGAGCTCGAGGCTCTGGAATGTGCGGCCGACGCCGGCAACCGAGCGCTTGCGCGCCGACCACGACGTGACGTCGACTCCGTCGAGCAGCACTCGTCCCTCGGCCAGTCGTGTGAAGCCGGTGAGCGCGTCGATGAGCGTCGACTTCCCCGCGCCGTTCGGCCCGATGAGCCCGAGCACCTCGCGTGGCCGCACTGAGATCGAGACGCCGGCGAGGGCTTCGACCACTCCGAAGCGGACGCGGACGCCGTCGGCCTCGAGCGTCTTCGGTGTGATCGTGGGCCGTCCCGCCGCGGTGACCTCGTCGCCGCGGTGGAGCCCCAGCCGCAGCTTGCTCACGAGGCTGGCGAGACCGTTCGGCACGACGAGCAGCACAACGAACACGACGATGCCCAATGTGAGCTGCACGGCCTGCGCGCTTTCGAGCACGTCACCGAACGCCCACGGGAGGATGGCGCCGGGCGCGAGCGCGGCGCCGACGAGCGCGCCGATCACGTATCCGATGCCGCCTATGACGGCGTAGAGCACGACGAGGATCGACTGGAAGACGGAGAACGTCGGGTAGAAGACGACACTCGGTCGGCGGAAGCCGATGAGCACGCCGCCGACGGCGGCGATCCCCGCGCCGAGACCGAAGGCATAGAGCTTGGCGCCGACCACGCTGATGCCGACTGCTGCTGCAGCCCGCTCGTTCGTGCGCACCGCGACGAGCCTGCGGCCGGCGCGCCCTCGGCGGAGGTTCGCGACGGCGACCGCGAGGACGACGAAGCACGAGAACGCGAGGATTGCGTAGCGCTCGGGGTGAGCCGCGGTATCGAAGTCGAACCCGAAGAACGACACCGAGCCGATCTGCGTGCCAGTGATGCCGCCCGTTCGTCTCGGGTTATTGAGGATGAGGCTCTCGACGACGAGCGACAGCCCCAAGGTCGCGACGGCGAGGTTCACGCCGCGGGAACGGAGGGCGGGCAGCCCCACGAGAAGCCCGACGGGCACGGTGCCGGCGATGCCGATCACCCCCGCGAGCTCGAATGGCAGGTCGTAGTTCACGACGAGCCGCGCCGCGATCCACGCGCCCGTGCCCGCAAGCGCGAACTGCGCGAGGGACAGCTGCCCCGCATACCCGGTGACGACGACGAGCGAGAGCACGACGATCGCGGTCGTCGCGGTTGTCGTGGCGGCCTCGACGCCATCTGTCGGCAACCCCACGCCGATGATCGCGATGGCTGCGGCGGCGAGGGGTAGGGCGATCGCGGGGCGGATACGACCGGTGCCGACCTCGGGAGGACGCTCGGCGGCCTCGCTCCGCAGCGGGAGCGCTCGGCCGCGCACCATCAGCACGACGATGATCACGACGAACGGGACGGCTCGGCCCCAGCCCTGGAGCGCGGCGGGGTCGGATACCTTGGTCTGCAGGTAGGCGACCTCGGACTCGAGGACGCCGATGAGCAGGCCCCCGCCGAGGGTCAGCCAGAACGAGCGAAACGCACCGACGAGTGCCGCGGCCATGCCGGGGACGACGAGCAGGGCGAGGTTGGTGACGTTGAGCCCCGACACGTTGACGATCAGGATCGCCGCGACGACGGCGAGCCCCGAGCCCAAGCCCCAGTTGGCCGCGGCCACGACATCGGGGGAGATGCCGAGCATCGCCGGGACCCGCCGGTTCTCCGCGACGGCGCTCGTTGCGAGCCCGAAGCGCGTGTGCCGGTAGAGGGCGGTGAGGCCGATCGTGAGCGCGACCGCGACGCCGAGGAGGATCAGCCGGTCCACGCCGATCTCGAGGTTCGGCAGCACTGTGACCGTGTCGATCGGGAGGATGTGCGCCACGATCCGCGGCGTGTCACCCCACAGCTCGAGGCCGATAGCGAGCAGCACGGTGAGCAAGGCGAGAGTGGCGATCAGCCGCGAGATCGCGGGAGCCCGGCGCAGCGGCCGCATGATGAGGAAGTGCGTCGCGACCCCGATGACGACGCCGAGGGCGACCGACAGCACGAACGCCAGGACGCTGGGCATGCCATCGTCGCGCCACACGTAGAACGTGAACGCGCCGATCATCCCCATCGCGCCCTGTGCGAAGTTCAGGACGCCCGACCCTCGGTAGACGAGGACGAGCCCGAGCGCCATGAGCGCGTAGACCGACCCGGCGCCCAACCCGAGGAGCGCGAAGCGGACTACGTCCATATGGGAGGAGGGATTAGCAGGGTTTGCCGGTGAACATGTCGATGAAGCCGTCGGTCAGCGTCGTGAATTCGCCGTCGTTCAGCTGCTGGTAGAGACCGCACACGTTGAACACGCGGGGGATCGCACCGGCCGGCGTCGTGAACTGGAGCGGCGGCAGCAGGTCGACCTTGAGGTCGGTGACCGTCGGCAGTGCTGCGTAGAGCGCCGCCGCCGTCTTCTCCGGGAGCGGCTCGAGCACCTTGGCGACCACCTGCACCGCGGAGTACGTGTTGGTGCGGAAGCCGGTGATCTCTTTGAAGCCGGCGGCCTCCATCGCCTCCTGGTACTTCGCGAAGCCTTCGGGATCCGTGGTCGCGTTCTCGAAGAAGCTCGTGACGTAGATCCCATTCGCGGCGGGCCCCAGCGCTGTCGGTCACGCCGGCGAAGTCGGTCGTCGTCGCCGAGATCGGGATGTCCGGGTTCGCTTGGCGAAGGGCGATGATGAAGTTCGTCGCGTCCTGGCCCGCGAGACCGACGAGCACACCGTCGGTGCCGCCCTGCAGCACCGACGCGACGTAGGTCGCCATGTCAGGAGCCCCGACCGGGATGCTCACGTCGTTCTTCACGGCGAGGCCGTCCCGCGACAGGCTCTGGTTGGCGAAGATGCCGATCGCGGACGCGGCCGCGAGGTCGATGCGAGCGAGCGAGATCGTCTTCGCCCCGGCCTGGGAGACCAGCACGTCGGCGAGGCCGCCCGACGCGCTGACGATGCCGCCGTAGAGCGGGAACGACGCGGGAGACGTGAAGTCGGCGGCGGCGGCGGGCACATTGCCGACCACCGGGATCTGTGCGCCCTCGAGGATCGGGAAGTACTCACCCGCGTTCGCGCTCACCGGTCCGACGACCGCGACGACGCCCTCCGACACGGCTTGGTTGCCGCACTCGCGAGCAGCGTTCGGGTCGTTCTTGAGATCGCACTCGACGAGCTCGATCGGCGAGCCGCCGATGCCGCCCGCCGCGTTGATGGCGTCGGCCGCGGCCGTCGCGCCGTCGGGCACCTCGGCCGTGGCCACCGCGCCTGTGCCTTCGAACATCACCATCACCTTGATCGGCGGGCCCGTGAGCTCCACCGTGGTCGTGGTCTCCTCGGCCGCCGCGGTCGTTGCCGCGCCGGCAGCGGTCGTCGCGGCCCCTCCACCCGAAGTCGTATCGGCTGACTCGCTGCCCGAGTCGTCGCCGCAAGCTGCGGCGAACAGTGCGAGCGTGACAGCCAAAGCGAAAGCGGTCCGTCCCCCGTGTCGGATCATGCGGCGAATGCTAGGCACCGTTCACACAAAGTCAAGCGAAGGCGTACTGTCGCCGGCATGCAGAACGATGATCTGGCGTTCACCTCGGCGCTCGATCAGGCGGCGATGTTGCGGAAGCGTGACGTGTCGCCGGTCGAGCTCGCTGAGCTGTACCTCGAACGCATCGAGCGCATCAACCCGAGCCTCGGCGCGTACATCACCGTCTGTGGCGACTACGCGCTCGAAGCCGCTCGCGCAGCCGAGAAGGCGCTCGCAAGTGCGGACGACCTGCCCACGTTCTGCGGTGTGCCGATCTCGCTGAAGGATCTCAACGACACCGCCGGCATCCGCACGACGCACGGCACCGCGCTCTGGGCTGACCGGGTGCCCGATCGTGACGATGAGGTGGTGGCGCGCGTCAAGCGCGCGGGGTTCACGGTGCTCGGGAAGACGATCACTCCCGAATTCGGGCCACTCAACGTGAGCGAACCGCCGGCCTATCCACCGGGGCGCAACCCGTGGAACCTCGAACGCAGCTGCGGCGGGTCGTCGGGCGGCGCCGCGTCGGCCATCGTGGCGGGGCTCTGCCCGATCTCTCAGGGCTCCGATGGGGGCGGGTCGATCCGTAACCCGTCGTCGTGGTGCGGCACCTACGGGCTCAAGCCGTCACGCGGACGAGTCTCCGCCGCGCCAGGCCCCGAGCAGTTCTTCTCGATCAACGGGCCGATCGGCCGAACAGTGGCCGACACCGCCGCGCTCCTCGACGTGATGCAGGGCTACGTGAAGGGTGACGCGCACGCCGTGGTGCCGCCCGTCCGTCCGTACCGACTCGAGGCGGGCGCCGACCCCGGCAAGCTGCGCATCGCCTTTCATCCCCACCCGGGGTTCGAGGCTGACCTCATCGCGCCCGCGAACCGTCAGGCTGTGCTCGACACCGCCAAGCTGCTGGGCGAGCTGGGCCACGAGCTGGTCGAGGCGGCACCGCCGTCGTTCGACGACGTGTTCCTCGCGCAGGCGGCGATGATCTTCGCCGGGAACTTCGCCGCCCGGGCCGCCGACCTGCCCGACCCGTCGACGTTCGATCCGTGGAACCTGATGCTCCTCGAGATGGGCAAGGGCGTGTCGGCCGCGGATTACGTGCGGGGCATGGGCGACCTGCAGCGCCGCTCCGCGATGTGGTCGCGTTCTTCGACGACTACGACCTGCTGCTGACGCCGACGGTCGGCAAGCCGCCTCCGCTCGTCGGCGCGCTCAAGGACTTCGACCTCTCGAAGATCCAAGAGGTCTTCTTGCTCACGCCGTTCACGAGCATGTGGAACACGACCGGCCAGCCCGCGGCATCCGTGCCGTCGGGGTTCGACGAGCTCGGCCTTCCGGTCGGCGTGCAGCTCGTCGGTCGACCCTGGGATGAGGTGACCGTTGTCCGGGTGAGCGCGCAGCTCGAAGCGGCGCGGCCGTGGGCGCATCTGCGCCCGGAGTTATGACCCACCTGCGGCCCGCACTTTGACGGTTCGGGTCTGACCGGTCAGTAGCCGTTCGCCAACAGCTGCCACGGACGCGCCTGCTCGAAGCGAGCGGCGACCTGGAGCGCGAGGCCGTCTTCGTGGCGGCGGGCGATGATCTGCATGCCGACCGGCACGCCGTCGACCAGCCCGGCGGGCACGCACACCACGGGGTTGCCCGACAGGTTGAAGGGCGCGGTGAACAGAGCGGGTGCGGCCGGACCGACGTCCTTGCCGGCGACGGTTGTCGGGATCGGCCCCTCGACCCCGAAGGCGGGCACCGGCGACGCTGGCAACAGCAGGATGTCCGCGTCGCTGAACAGCTCCGCGAGCTGCATGTCGATCTGATGGCGCATCTGATTCGTCTTCGCGACACCCTCGAGCGTGAGGTCAGGGTTGGTGAACGCGAGCTCCATCAACGGCGCCGCACCGGGCGTCTGCAGCAGGTTCATGAGGATCGTCGGTGCATGCTCGGCCTCGGCCGGATCGGCGTCGGCGTAGAGCACCGCGGCGCCGACGGTGACGAGGTTCGGAAACTCGAGAGTGGCACTCGATCGGGACGCGGTGCATGCATCGATCAGGGCCGCGGCCGCATTGTGCAGCGCTGCGGCAACCTCGGGATCGCTCGGTGACATGCCGAGGTCGTCGACGACGGCGACCCGGAGCCCCGACGGCAACGCCTCGGTGATCTGCTGCTCGTACGGCACCGCCGGCGGTGGCAACGAGTACGGATCCCGTTGGTCGACTCCGACCACCACGTCGAGGAAGCGAGCGGTGTCGCGCACGGTTCGCGCGAGCGGTCCGTAGTGGACCATGTTGGCGTGGCCCAGGTACCCGGGGCTGCGAGGCACGCGGCCGTAGGTGCCCTTCACGCCGACGACTCCGCACCATCCGGCCGGAAGGCGGATCGAGCCACCCATGTCGGAGCCGGTGGCGAGGGGGACGAGGCCCGCGGACAGCGCCGCGCCCGACCCGCCCGAGGAGCCCCCCGGCGACTTCGTGAGGTCCCACGGGTTGTGCGTCGGCCCGTGCAGCAGCGATGTCGTGTAGAAAAGCCGGCCGACCTCGGGAGATGCCGTCTGCCCGACCGGCACTGCACCCGCGGCCAGCAGCCGCGAGCTCATCGTTGTGGTCGTCGTCGCGATGGCGTCCCTGTACGCAGTCGAGGCGTGCGTCTCCGGCCATTCCTCGACCGACTCGAGCTCCTTGATGCCGAGCGGCACGCCGGCGAGCGGACCGACGTCTTCACCGGCGGCGACCTTGCGGTCGATCTCGGCTGCCGCGGCTCTGGCCCGCTCGGGGTCGAGATGGACGAACGCGTTGAGCGCGGGGTTGAGACGATCGATCCGCTCGAGGTGGTGGTCGAGCACTTCGGTGGCCTTGAGCTCGCCCCTTCGGACCCCGTCAGCGATGTCGGTCGCGCTGTACTCGTGCAGGGCTCGGTCGTGCAGCTGCATCGTTGGTTAGATTAGCGGTCGTTCACATACAAGCTTCTGCCCGAGACATCAACAACGCGGACATCAACGACGCGGCCATCATCGACGGGGTCGAAGGGCTTCTGCGCGACTTCCCGCCGAGCAAGGTCGAGCCCGAGGAGTTCTGGGGCGCGCAGTTCGACCGCGGGCTGGCGTGGGTGCACTTCCCCGAGAGCCTCGGCGGTCTCGGCGTCGACCCGGACTTCCAGCACCTCGTGGACGACCGACTGCGCGCCGCGGGCGCTCCCGATCCCATGCTGCGCAACTTCATGGGCATCGGGATGATGGCGCCGACGATGGTCGCGTTCGGCAGCGACGAGCAACAGCAGCGCTATCTCCGTCCGGCGTTCACCTGTGAGGAGATCTGGTGCCAGATGTTCTCCGAGCCCGGTGCGGGATCCGACGTGGCATCGCTCGCGACTCGAGCGGTGCGAGACGGCGACGAATGGGTGATCAACGGGCAGAAGGTCTGGACGACGATGGCCCACGTCGCGAAGTGGGGGATGCTCCTCGCTCGCACCGACCCGGACGTTCCGAAGCACCAAGGGCTCACCTACTTCGTGCTCGACATGCGCCAACCCGGTGTCGACGTCCGGCCGCTGCGGCAGATGACGGGCGAGGCGGAGTTCAACGAGATCTTCTTCACCGACGCGCGGGTTCCCGATCGCGAACGCATCGGATCGCCGGGAGAGGGGTGGCGGGTCGCGATCGGCACGCTCATGAACGAGCGGGTCGCTCTGGGCGCCCTGGCGAAAGAGGATCGTGGCGGTGGCGTCATCCGCCACGCGGTACGCCTGTACGAAGAGCGCGGCGGCGGCGATCGGGTCGTCCGCGACCGCCTCGTTCGCCTCTGGATCGAGGCCGAGATCGTCCGGCTGACGACGTTGCGGGCACAGGCCCAGCGCCAGCAGGGGACACCGGGACCCGAGGGCTCGATCCTCAAGCTCGCGGTCGGCCAGGTGCACCAGCGGGTGTTCGACCTGTGCATGGATCTGCTCGGCCCCGACGCGACTCTGATCCGCGACTACGAGATGCGTCGCCCGACCGTGATGGGCGAGTCGGCACTCGGCGACGACGACGCGGTCGATCTCGTCAAGGGCTTCCTGTCGGTGCAGGGAACGACGATCGGCGGTGGCACCACCGACATCGGCCGCAACATCCTCGGCGAGCGCGTGCTCGGCCTGCCTGGCGAGCCCCGCACCGATCGAGACGTCCCCTGGAGCCAAGTCCCCCGGAGCTAGACGGAGCCGCGCGTGAAGTCGTACGAGACCCTGCTGGTGGATGTGGAGGAGGGCGTCGCCACGGTGACGCTCAACCGTCCTGAGGCGATGAATGCCTTCAACTTCGAGATGACCGCGGAGTTCGACGACGCGGTCTGGTCGCTGGAGCGCGACGAGAGCGTGCGGGTCATCGTGCTCACTGGCGCGGGGAAGGCGTTCAGCACGGGGATGGACCTCGCATCGGGTGGTGAAACATTTGGTGCCGAAGCTCATGAGCAGCACAACGCCGAGGTCGGAGCGTCCGACTCCCAGATCACCGATCGCTACTCGTTCTGGACGATGCGTACGCCGATGATCGCCGCGGTCAACGGCATCGCGATCGGGGCCGGCTTCACGCTCACGTTCCTCGCCGACATCCGCATCGTGGCCGAGGACGCCCGGCTGCGCTTGCCGTTCGTGCGGCTCAACGTCCTCCCCGACGCGAACTCGACGTGGCTGCTGCCGCGGCTCGTGGGCCTCTCGCGAGGCCTCGAGCTGTTGCTGACGGGGCGCTGGTTCACCGGTCAGGAGGCCGCGGACATCGGCCTCGCCTCCCGGGCAGTGCCCGCCGCCGAGGTGCTCCCCGCGGCGCAGGCGCTCGCGCGGGAGATCGCGATCAACACCGCCCCGGTCGCGGTGGGCGTGACAAAGCAGCTGGTGTACAAGAATTTGATGGAGACCGATCGCGTCGCGGCCTTCACCGAGGAGACCAAGCTCACGTGGTGGGCGGGCTCGCAGCCCGACACCGTCGAGGGCGTGACCGCACTGATGGGCAAGCGCACGCCGCAATGGACCCAGTCGAAGCACCTGCCGATCCCGGACGACCTTCGGGAGATGTAGCGCCCGAGGCCGCGTCGCGGCTGCGCCGGTGGGGTCCCTATGGGCTCGCTCCGGTGCTCGTCCTCGTCGCGGTCAGCTTCATCGACGGGATGGAATCGAACTTCATCCCCGGCGTGCTCTCCCTGCTGCAGGACGAGTTCCACTTCGGCGACGCCGCAGCCGGCGCGATCCCGACCGCGATGGCGATCGCCGGGCTCCTCGTGACGCTGCCCGCGGGCTACCTCGCCGACCGCACGAATCGATCACGACTCCTCGCGATCGTCGTGGCGTCGTGGTCGGTGTTCACGTTGGCGTCGGGTCTGGCTACGTCGTTTGCGATGTTCTTCGTGATACGTGTGTTGCTCGGCACCGCGGCGCACATCGACAACCCGCTGTCGGGGAGCCTCGTCACCGACTACTACCCGGCCAGCTCACGGGCTCGGGCGTTCGCGTTCATCCGGGCGGCCGGGTACATCGGGTTGTCGGTCGGCATCGCGGTCGGGGGTGCGCTCGGCCAGGCGTTCGGATGGCGCGCCCCGTTCTTCGTGATGATGGTCCCGGGCCTCGCCGTTGCCTTCTTCGTGTTCCGGCTGAAGGAGCCGCCGCGTGGCACCTTCGACGCGGAGCCGGCGCACCAGGACGTGCTGGAGCGGGGGGCAAGCGCTCTGTGGGCGGACTGCCGCGCGGTGCTCTCGGTTCACACGCTGCGGTTCCTGTTCGTCGGCGTTGCGGTCGCGTTCGCCGGGTTCAACGGCCTCGGCTACTGGCTGCCGAGCTTCTGGGAGCGCGAGTTCGACCTGAGCGAGGGCGAGGCGGCCGCGCTCACGGGTGCGCTCGCGTTGGTCGCGACAGTGGTCGGGTTCTGGATCGGTGGCGTGCTCGGCGATCGCTGGCACAAGGAGCGGCCGAATGGCCGCATCGACCTGGCCTCGATCACATTGCTCAGCGGTGGCGCCCTACTCGTGGTCTCTCTCGCGGTCCACGTGCTCGCGTTGCAGCTGCCGCTGATGCTGTGCGCCGCGGGCCTGATCCTCACGGGGATCCCGAGCCAGACCGCGGCAGTCGCCGACGTGTTGCCACCTTCGCGGCGGGGGATCGGCTATGCGGTGTTCACGTTCCTCGTCGCGATGAGCGCGTCGCTCGGCCCGCTCGTCGTCGGCATCGTCTCCGAGCTCACCGGCTCGCTGCAGACCGCTCTCATCGTGATGGCGTTGCCGTGCATCCCCGGCGCGCTCGTGCTTCGCCGCGCCCGGCACACCTACCAGGCGGATCGGCTCGCGATCACGAGCTGACGAGTGGTTCGCACGCCGTCACGGCTTGACGGCAGGTTCTCGCGGCAGGCCGAGCACGACCTCGCCGATGATGTTGCGCTGGATCTCGTCCGTGCCGCCGCCGATGTGCATCGCGATGGAGCCGAGCAGCGCGTCGGGCCAGCGTCCGTGCTCGGGGCCGTCGTCGCCCGTGAGCACGCCGGCGGGACCGAGCAACGTGGTGCCCGCATCGGCCAGCGCAGTGCCGACCTGTGCGGCCGCGAGCTTGAGGATCGAGCCCTCGAGGCCGGGGATCATCCCGCGAGAGAGGCTCGTGCGCACTCTTGCCGTCGTGAGGTCGAACAACAGCGACAACGTGTAGACGCGGGCAAGGGCCTGACGGACTCGGGGATCGCGAGCCGCGCCGGTGCCGGCGGCGAGATGTGCGAGGGCGCGATAGGGGCCGAGGGCCGCTCCCATCGCACCGGCCGCGTAGCGCTCGTTCATCATGGTCGTGCGCCCGACGCGCCATCCCTCGTGCTCGTCGCCGACTCGGTTCTCGAGTGGCACCCGCACGTCGTCGAAGAAGACCTCGTTGAAGTGCGCGTCACCGGTGATCTGCCGCAGCGGACGAATGTCGATGCCAGGGGACCGCATGTCGACGATCAGACACGTGATGCCGTGATGCTTCGGCGCTGACGGATCGCTGCGGAACAGGCCGAGGCCGAAGTCGCTGTAGTGGGCGCCGCTCGTCCAGACCTTCTGCCCGTTCAGGACGTAGTGGTCGCCGTCTCGCACCGCTCGCGAGCTGAGGCCGGCGAGGTCGCTGCCGGCGCCGGGCTCGCTCCAGAGCTGGCACCACACTTCCTGCCCCTCGAGCATCGGCCGGAGGTAGCGCTCGTGCTGCTCGGGCGTGCCGTGGGCGATGAGCGTCGGCCCGATCATCGCGATGCCGATGCTGAAGATGTTGGCCGGGAGCTCGAAGCGGTTCAGCTCCTCGGCCCAGACGAGCGCTTCGAGCGGGCCGGCGTCGCGACCGCCGAGCGCCGACGGCCAGGTGATCGCGGCCCAACCGCTCCGGGCGAGCAGCCGCTGCCACACCTTCGCTGCCAGCAGGGCCTCGGGGTCGTCCCTGAAGCCCGACAGCACGGTGATCTTCTCGGTGGCGTCGGTGCGCAGCCGCGCGTGCTGCTCGAGCCAGGCGCGCGCCTCGGCGCGGAACTCCGCTTCGCGAGGTGAGTCTTCGAAGTCCATTACGTCGGGGGTCCGGCGAAGCACTGGGCGATCGACATCCAGACGGTCGACCCGGCGCCGGTGACGAGCAGCTCGGTGTCGGCGATCGAGCGGCGCTGCGTGACGACGAGGCAGAAGTCGAGCGCGTCGCCCTCGACCCGCTCGTCGTCCTGCTGCGGTCCCCACACCCACTGCTTGTCGTTCGGGCCGCGAAGCTCGACCCGAGGCTCGGCCTCGGGCACCGGCAGTCCGCGGTTGCGGAACGAGAATGCCCGGGTTCGGACGCCGAGGTCGGCGACGTGGCGGAGGCGATCGGTGGGCTCACGTTTCACACCCACTGCCTCGGCGACGTCGTGGCCGTGCGCCCACGTCTCCATCAGCCGCGCGGTCGCGAACGACACTGAGCTCATTGCACCTGTGATCCAGTCGATGCGATCGGTGTCGTCGCGGTCCTGGATCGCGGCGATCGTCGCCGCAGCGGCGCCGCTCCACCAGTTGAGGAGGTCGTCGGGCGGGTGGCCCCGGGCTCGCGCCGCGTTGTCGGCTTCGACGCCGGCGAGGTCGCTCATGAGAGTGGAGAGGTGGGCTCTGAACCCTTCGGGATCCGTCGCCGCCAGCGTGGCGAGCTCCTCCGCGATCGCGAGGTGCGCGACCTGGTCGCGCACCGCCCATCCTGCCGCGGGGGTCGGTGCATCCCACTGCCGGGGATCGAGCGAGGCCAGCAGTGACGCGAGGGACGACTCCTCTTCGACGAGGTCGTCGATGACGTCCGCGAGCACATCGCGGGTCTAGCCGATCCTTTGACGCCTGTGCGAGCCGTCGTTAACGTCCGGAGCATGTCGGACCCGATCGAGATGAGCACGGTCTTGTACGACGTCGATGCGCATGTCGCGACGATCACGCTGAACCGTCCCGACCGCCTGAACGCGGCGACGTTCGATCTCGGGGAGCAGCTGCAGGGGGCGTTTCGTGAAGCGGACGGGTCGAAGGACGTGCGGGTCGTCATCCTCACGGGCGCGGGCCGGGGCTTCTGCTCTGGCGACGATGTCGAGGCTGCCTGGGGAGATCCCCGCATGGAGGCGACGATGGCCGAGCTCAGCTCGGCGCGCCCGCCGATGACGCCGGAGGTCGAGGTCATCCTCGACTGCCGCAAGCCGACGATCGCCGCGGTGAACGGCGTCGCGCTCGGCATCGGCATGGACCTCGCGGTGCTCTGCGACGTGCGCATCGCGTCAGAGCACGCGAAGTTCGGGCAGCTCTTCGTGAAGATGGGGCTGATGGCCGACGTCACGGGCTACTGGGTACTGCCTCGCCTCGTCGGGCAGGAGATGGCGACTCGACTGCTCCTGACCGGCGACATCATCGACGCGAACGAGGCTCTGCGCATCGGGCTCGTCTCGCAGGTCGTGCCAGGCAGTGAGCTCATGACCGAGGCGCGGGCGCTCGCCGATCGCATCGCCGCGAACCCGCCCGAGGCCGTCGAGCACATCAAGGAGGGTCTGCGACGCGCTGCGGGGATGGACCGGGCGGGCCTACCGGACCTCGCGGCGTTCGTCGGCAACGGTCTGGCGCGGCTGTTCGCGAGCGAGGGACACCGTGAGGCGGTGGCCGCGTTCATGAGCAAGCGCTCATGAACGGGACTCGCTGATGCTCGATCGCGAGCTCGTCCTCCCCCACATGATCGCGAAGCACGCCCGGGACACTCCTGACCGCGTGGCGATGAAGGACGTCGAGGGTCGCGTCATGACCTACCACGAGCTCGATCGTGAGCAGCGCCGGTGGGCGAGCGCGTTCGCCAACATGGGCATCGAGGCTGGCGAGAACGTCGTGACGATGGTGCCCAACTCGTTCGAGTCGTACTTCGTGTGGCTGGGCGTGGCGTGGTTGCGAGCGGTCGAGGTGCCGACGAACAACATGTACCTGGGCGAGATGCTGCGCTACCTGATCACGAACTCGAACGCCCGGTTCGCTGTGATCTCGGAGCGGTTCCTCGATCGCCTCATCGACATCGCACCCACTCTCGAGCGGCTCGAGACCGTGATCGTGCCCGACTCGGACGACCTTCCGGAGTGCTCCATCCGCCTCGTCGGCGCCTCTGAGCTCTTCGAGGGCGCGAGCGCCGACATCGACGCGCCGGGGCCCGAGTACTACGACATCTGCTCGCTCATCTACACGTCCGGCACGACCGGGCCGTCGAAGGGCGTGCTCGTGCCCTGGGCCGAGCTCTTCGAGTTCGTCCGCATCCAGCCCGCGGACTTCGTGAAGCCCGACGGCGCGTACTACGCGATGTTCCCCGCGTTCCACGTGTCCGGAAAGGCGTCGCTCTACATCTCCGCTCGCGCCCACGGCCACATCGTCCTGCGGGAGACCTTCAGTCTCGGCGAGTTCTGGAACGACATCCGCAACCACAACGTCGAGGCCGCGGGGCTCGTCGGCCCGATGGCGGGGCTGCTGATGCTCGCCCCGCCGCAGCCCGACGACGCCGACAACCCGCTCGATCGCATCTACGTCGGGCCGATCATCCCGCAGATCGAGCAGTTCATGGAGCGCTTCGGCGTGACCCGCATCGGCACCGGCTTCGGCATGACGGAGATCGGCGCGCCGATCGCATCCGACGGGTTCTCGCTCGCGAACTACCAGAGCTGCGGTCGTCCCCGCACCGGACCACCGCACTACGAGGTCCGCATCGTCGATGAGCACGACGAGGAGGTCGCTGCGGGCGTCGTCGGCGAGCTCGTGGTCCGGGCCGGAGAGCCGTGGGTGCTGAACGCCGGCTACTACGGAATGCCCGAAGCGACGGCGCACGCGTGGCGGAACGGTTGGTTCCACACAGGCGACGGGTTCAAGTACGACGAGGACGGCAACTACTACTTCGTCGATCGCATGAAGGACGCGATCCGCCGCCGCGGCGAGAACGTCTCGTCGTTCGAAGTCGAGTCGTTCGTGAACCAGCATCCGAAGGTCGCGGAGTCCGCCGCGGTCGCTGTCCCCGCGGAGGTCACCGAGGACGAGATCAAGGTGTGCGTCGTCGTCCGAGTCGGCGAGGAGCTGGACCCCGAGGAGCTCATCGAGTTCCTCGCGCCGCGCATGCCGAAGTTCATGGTGCCGCGCTACGTCGAGCTCGTGGAATCGCTCCCGAAGACGCAGGGGACGTTCCGCACCCGCAAGTTCGAGCTCCGCGGTGAGACAGTCAACGCCAAGACCTGGGATCGAGAGGCGAGATGACCTCGACGGCTGTCCCCGTGTCACCCGGACTGTTCACCTGGCCGAGCGACGAGCCCCAGCTCATCGGAACCCGCTGTGTGAGCTGCGGGTTGATGGCCTTCCCCGCGTACCCGGCGTGCCCGCGGTGTGGCGGTGACACCGAAGAGGCGCTCTTCGACCGACGGGGGACACTCTGGACGTTCACGACTCAGAGGTTCATCCCGAAGTCGCCGCCGTACGCCGTCGTCGAGACCGAGGAGACGTTCGAGGCCTACGCGGTCGGGTACGTCGAGTTCGCCGGGCAGGGACGGATCGAGGGTCGCATCGTCGGCTGCGCGCCGTCCGAGTTGCACATCGGCATGGAGATGGAGGTCGTCGTGATCCCGTTCATGGTCGACGAGAGTGGGCGCGAGGTCGTGACGTACGCGTTCCGGCCGGTCGCCTGACCGGACGGGACCTGAAGGGACAGGAAGGGAGCGCGACATGGACGTCGCGATCATCGGGATCGGGATCCACCCCTTCGGTCGGTTCGACGACCGCTCCGGGCTCGACATGGGAGTCGTCGCCGCGCGCCAGGCGATGTCCGACGCCGGCGTGTCGTGGGAGGACGTGGAGTTCGCCGTCGGCGGCAGCCTCAGCAGCTCGATGGGGTCGGGCGCGTCGCCCGACGCGATGGTCGCGCGCCTCGGTCTTTCGGGCGTCCCGTTCGTGAACGTGAGCAACGGTTGCGCGACCGCGGGCACGGCACTCGCCACTGCGTGCACCTCGATCAGCGCAGGCGTGCACGACCTCGGTCTCGTCGTCGGTTTCGACAAGCATCCGCGCGGCGCGTTCGATCCCGATCCCGCGATCCTCGGCCTCGGGAAGTGGTACGGCGACACAGGGATGATGCTGACGACGCAGTTCTTCGCGATGAAGATCCAGCGCTACATGCACGACTTCGGCATCACGCGCGAGACGCTCGCGAAGATCGCCGCCAAGGCCTACCGAAACGCGGCGCGCAATCCGAACGCGTGGCGCCGCAAGCCATGGAGCGAGCAGGAGATCCTCGAGTCGCGGATGCTCAACGATCCGCTCACGCAGTACATGTTCTGCTCGCCGGCGGAGGGCGGTGCCGCGGTCGTCGTGTGTCGCGCCGACCTCGCTCGTCAGTACACGGAACGTCCCGTGTTCGTGAAGGCCGTGACGATGCGCACCCGGCAGTTCGGCTCCTTCGAGGTGATGAGCCCGTGGATGCCGGTGGACCGTGCGGCCGCGCCGACCGCCCAGGCCGCGCGGCTGTGCTTCGAGCAAGCGGGGATCGGGCCCGGGGACATGGATGTGATCCAGGTGCAGGACAGCGAGCCCGGTGCGGAGGTGATGCACCTCTCGGAGTGCGGGTTCTGCGCCGATGGGGAGCAGGAGGAGCTGGTCGCGCGGGGCGCGACCGAGATCACCGGCGACATGCCCGTGAACACCGATGGCGGGCTCATCGCCAACGGCGAGCCGATCGGCGCATCAGGGCTGCGCCAGATCTACGAGATCTGCCTGCAGCTCCGTGGCGAGGCCGGAGACCGGCAAGTGGAGGATCCGATGGTGGGGTTCACGCAGGTGTACGGCGCGCCGGGCGTGAGCGCGTGCACGGTGCTGAGCCGATGAACACAGTCCGATGAGCACAGTCCGATGAGCACCGGCACCAAGCGCCGTCCGTACCGGCGCGCCGAGATCCTCGCGGCGGCGGTGAAGCTCTTCCACGAGCGCGGCTACCACGCGACCGGGATGGACGACATCGGTGCCGAGGCGGGCATCAGCGGTCCGGCGATCTATCGCCACTTCAAGGGGAAGGAGGAGATCCTCGAGGTCCTCCTCCTCGACGCGGCGTCGACCGGCCTCGAAGCGGCGCGTGACCTCATGCGCGCGGCGCCGTCGGCTCGCCTTGCGCTGGAACGTCTCGTTCGCCACTACGTCGACACGATCGCCGCGAACCCGGCGCTCGCGTTCGTCGGCGTGTACGAGCGACGCACGTTGAGCGCCGACACCCGGGCGAAGATGGATCGACTCGAGCGCCTGCACCTCGAAGAGTGGTTGCACGCGTTGCTGCAGCTGAGGCCCGAGCTCCACGACGGCGAGGCCCGCGTGATGATCCGCGGCGTGCACGGCATGGCGGTCGCGGCGATCGTCTACCGCAGCGGCATCGAGCGCGAGGCCCTCGTCGACCTCGTGTCCGACATGACGATGAAGGCGCTGCTCGTCAAGCGCCCATGAACATCCGGCGCTACTCGTAGGTAGGGCTGCGCTTCTCCAGGAACGCGCTGATGCCTTCCTTCGCGTCGGGACGCTCGGCGGAGCGGACGATCGCCGCGGCCTCCGCCTCGAGGTGGAGAGCGAGCGACTCGTCGAAGCTCGTGCGAAGGAGGCGCTTGGCCTCGCCCTGTGCGCGTCGGGCGCCGGCCGCGAGCTGTCGAGCGACGCCGGCGACCTCGGCGTCCAGGGCGTCGTCCGCGACGACGCGGGTCACCAGCCCGATCTCGAACGCCGCGTTCGCGTCGAGCGGAGTGTTCGTGAGCGTGAGCTCCTGGGCCCGTCGCAAGCCGATCAGGCGGGGCAGCAGGTACGAGGTGCCGCCATCGGGGTTCAGGCCGATCTTCGTGTAGGCGACGACGAAGCGAGCGCTCTCGGCCGCGATCACGATGTCACCGCCGATGGCGAGGCCGAGCCCGGCGCCGGCGGCGCTGCCCTGCACTCCGACGACGATCGGTGCGTCCATGCGGGCGAAGGCGACGATCGCCGCGTGCAGGTGGGATGTGACCTCACGCAGGTGAGCGGGCAGATCGTCGCGGGCGGCGAACGCCTTCAGGTCGCCACCGACACAGAAGTTGCGGCCGGCCCCCCGAAGGACGACGACCTTCACCGAGCGGTCACGTTCGGCGGCGATCACGGCTGCGTGCAGATCCTGAGCGAGCTCGAGGTTCACGGCGTTGCCCGCGTCGGGCCGATCGAGCGCCATGGTGCCGACGCCGTCTCTCGCGCTGAACGAGACCGTGGTCATGCCGACGCGATCCATTCGGTCATGGAGCCGAGACTAAGCCAGGCTGACCGGGCTCAGCCCTTGAGCAACTCTGCCGGTGAGCGTCGTCTGCTTCGCTCGGGACAGCGGGTGGAACAGGCAGCCGTGCACGTCGCGGTACAGCCGCTCGAGGTCGGAGCGGCGCGTGTAGCCGAGCCCTCCGGTCACCTCGATGGCCAGGCGGACGGTGTCGATCGCCGCGTCGCATGCGACGGTCTTGCGGCTGAGGGCCCGACTCGCGATCTCGTCTGTGTTGTCGAAGCGCAGGTTGTCGGCGTCGGTGTACATGGCGGCCACCACGTCCGCGGCGGCGGTGTGGGCGTTGAGCATCTCACCGAGCAGCTGGAGGACGTGCTGTTCGGTTCGTCCGGTGACGGTCGCTCTCGCCACATCCACCGCCGCGTCCGCGATCCCGACGTAGGCGGACATGATCAGGGGGAGTGCTGCGGGGAGGATGGTGTTCCACACGGGATGCCACTGGTCGGCGGGCCGGGCCAGCGAGATCGCCGCGTCAGGCACGAACACGTCGTCGAGCACGACCGTGTGCGAGCCGGTCGCGCGCTGGCCGAGCGTGTCCCACGTGAGGTCGATGCTCACGCCGGGAGCGGCGAACGGCACCGAGCAGTGAAGCACCTGCGGTCCTTCGGGTGCCTCGTCCCAGCGGAAGCTCGTCACGAGGACGGTGCCCACTTCGCATCCACTTGCCGGCGCCTTGCGCGCGCTGACTCGGTAGCCACCGTCGACCCGTCGCGCCGTGCCGTTCGACCCCAGCCAGTCCGACGCGCCGGTGCTCACCAAGATGGCGGACTCGTCCACGACCTTCGAGAACGTCGCACTCGCGTCGAGGCCGTGATGGTGACGCCACACCTGCGCCGCCACGAGGTGGGAGTGCATCGAAAGCGTGACGGCGGTCGCGGGGTCGGACCGAGCGATCGATCGCAACACCGCCCCCATCTCTGCGTGCGTCGCGCCGAGGCCGCCGAACTCGACCGGCACGAGGGCCTTGGTCGCGCCGTTGGTGCGCAGTGTGTCGAACGCCTCGATGTTGATCGTGCCCGAGCGATCGTGCGCACGGGCTTGCTCGGCCCAATCGGGGGGAATCGTCGTTGTCGTGTGTGTCGCTGTCATGCATTCGACGGTACGGACGCGGGCGCATGCGCGATAGTCAAGAAAGTGGACTCCTCCGGTACAGAACCTGGACCGGCGTACGGGCAGTACTGCCCCATCTCAAGGGCTGTCGAGGTGCTCGGCGAGCGGTGGTCGCTCCTGATCCTGCGCGACCTCTTGCAGGGCACCTCCAGGTTCAACGACCTCGCCCGAGGGCTGCCCGGTCTCTCACGGACGCTGCTCACAAAGCGGCTCCGCGAGTTCGAGCGCGCCGGCATCGTCGAGCGACTCGACAACGAGTACGTGCTCACCGAAGCCGGTTGCCAGCTCGAGCCCGTGGTGTTCGCGCTCGGCAAGTGGGGCGCGAGGTGGGCGTTCGACGACGCCGACCCGAACGAGCTCGACGCCGAGCTTCTCGTCTGGTGGATGCACAAGCGCGTCGACACCTCGAGCTTCCCGGGCAAGCGACAGGTGCTCCACACCCGCTTCACCGACGACCCGCGCCAGTGGTGGATAGTGGTCGAGTCGGGCGTGCCGTCGGTCTGCCACGCGGACCCTGGGTACGACGTCGACGTGACGGTCGTCGCGGATGTCCGCACCCTGTACGAGGTGTGGCTCGGGCGGACCCCCGTGAGGGAGGCGGTCGCTACTGGTCGGCTCGAGTTCCTCGGGCCGCCGGCCTTGACTCGCCGCATGGCGGCTGTGCTCCAGCTCAGCGCTGCCGCGCCATGGGTGCGAGCCGCATCGCAGCCGCGCTGAACGTGCGCCTTGCGAACAGAGGTGCGCGCGGCGCACGTTGACGCGCCAATTCAGTACGCTGCCGCCGCGGAGGGACACCATCGGGGGGTGGAGGACGTTGGCGATCGAGTCGGACGGTCACAGCCGCGGCAACCCGCGCCTGTACGAAGTGATCGAGCACGCGCCGAAGACCGGCAAGAGCCCGACGGTCTGGGCATGGCCCCAGCTGATCGACTACTTGAAGGTGGCCGGTCAGCCGGTGCAGGGACCTTGGCCGCCTCATCAGGAGAAGCGACCCGATCCCGACTACGAGTCGTTGCCGGTCGCGGTGCCCGATCCGGCCTCGCAGCCGAAGAGCTGACCGCGCCATGTACCCGTCACGGTTCCGCTACGAAGCGCCGCGCGCGCTCGACGACGCGATCGAGCTGTTGCACGACGGCGGCGGTGAGGCGAAGGTGCTGGCCGGGGGCCAGAGCCTGATTCCCCTGCTCAAGCTGCGGTTCGCGTCGCCCGAGCTGCTGGTCGACATCAACGAGATTCCCGAGCTCGCCTATGCCCAGGTGGGCTCGGACGGCGCGTTCCACATCGGCGCGCTGTGCCGGCACGCCCACCTCGAGCACGCCGGGGCGCTGCTGGCGAGCTACCCGACGATGGCCGCGGCGGCTCCGCTCATCGCGGATCCGATCGTGCGCAACCGCGGGACCCTTGTCGGTTCGCTGTGCCACGCCGATCCGCAGGGCGACTGGGCCTCCGTGGTCACGGCGCTCGGCGGCCACGTGATCGCGCGAGGCCCCAGCGGGCAGCGCGCCATCCCCATGACCGACCTCGTGAGCGGACCGTTCCAGAACGCCCTCGCGTACGACGAGATCGCGATCGAGGCGGTGGTCCCCGCACCGAAGGGCTCGCCTGCCGGTGGCTACCTGAAGCTCGAGCGACGGGTGGGCGACTTCGCGACCGTCGGTGTCGCCGTCGCCCTCGAGCGCTCGGGTGATTCGATCACGAGAGCGGGCATCGCTCTCACTGGTGTGGGGCCGTCGACGATCGCCGCCGCGGACGCTGCGCAGTCGCTTGTCGGCGCGCCTCTGAGCGTCGATCGGATCGGGCAGGCGGCGGAGCTCGCCGCGCAGGCGGCGAGGCCGCGCACCGACCATCGCGGCAGCGCCGACTTCAAGCGGCACATCGTGCGCACGTTCGTCGTGCGCATCCTGAGCCGGGTCTCCGACTCCGCAGACAAGGCGGCGTGACATGACGAGCCTGTACGCAGAGGTCACTCCCGACCCGCCCGCGAACGTCCCGGTGCGTCGGGTCACGCTCACGCTCAACGGCGAGCGCCGCGTCTGCCGAGGTCGAGCCTCGACTGCTGCTCGCTCATCTTCTGCGCCAGGGCTTCCGCCTGACGGGCACGCACACCGGTTGCGACACGACGAACTGCGGCGCGTGCACGGTGCTCTTCGACGGGAAGCCGGTGAAGAGCTGCACGATGCTCGCGGTGCAGGCGGACGGTCACGAGGTGTTGACCGTCGAGGGCCTGGCGACGGCGAGTGAGCTCGATCCGATCCAGGAGGGCTTCAAGGACGCGCACGGCCTGCAGTGTGGGTTCTGCACGCCCGGGATGATGTTGACGGCCAAAGCGCTGCTCGACGAGAACCCGAACCCGAGTGAGGACGAGGTGCGGTGGGCGCTGTCGGGGAACCTGTGCCGGTGCACCGGGTACCAGAACATCGTGAAGGCCGTGCTGTGGGCTGCCGCCAAGCGCCGGGGAGAGTGACGAGATGACCGCACTCGACGAGATCAAGATCGGTGGGCTCGGCGCCAGCCGCAAGCGGGTCGAGGACAACCGCTTCATCCGCGGCAAGGGCAATTACGTCGACGACATCGTGCTGCCGGGCATGCTCCACATGGAGATCCTGCGCAGCCCCATGGCGCACGCCCGGATCCGGTCGATCGACGCGAGCAAGGCGTGGGACATCCCGGGCGTTCGTCTCGTGCTGACCGGGGAGATGATGGCGGCCCGCAACCTCGCGTGGATGCCGACGCTGTCCTACGACACGCAGGCGGTGCTCGCGACCGACAAGGTGCGCTTCCAGGGTCAAGAGGTCGCCTGCGTCATCGCCGACGATCCGTACATCGCCAAGGACGGTTGCGAGGCGATCGTCGTCGACTACGAGCCTCTTCCCGCGATCGTGAACCCGCGCCAGGCAATGGCCGAGGGCGCGCCGCTGATCCGCGACGACAAGGAGAACCAACGCGACAACGTCGTCTACGACTGGGAGGTCGGCGACAAGGACGGCACCGACCGCGCGTTCGCCGAGGCCGACGTGGTGTCAAAGCTCGACCTGCACTACCCGCGGTCACATCCGTCGCCGCTCGAGTGCTGCGGTTCGATCGCCGACTTCAACCGGGCGACGTCGAAGCTGACCGTGTACATGACGACGCAGGCGCCGCACATCATCAGAGCTGCCGTCGCGCTCGTTGCCGAGCTGCCCGAGCAGATGATCCGCATCGTCTCGCCCGACCTCGGCGGCGGCTTCGGGAACAAGGTGCCGGTGTATCCCGGGTACGTCGCGTCGATCCTCGCGTCGATCCTGCTCGAGCGACCGGTGAAGTGGATCGAGGACAAGACCGGCAACCTGATCTCGACCGGCTTCGCGCGCGACATCTATCTGCACGGTGAGATGGCGTTGCGCAAGGACGGGAAGATCCTCGGCGTCCGGATGCACACCGACGCCGACCACGGTGCGTTCTTCTCTGACGCGCAGCCGAGCAAGTTCAAGATCGGGCTGATGCACTCGGCGTTCGCTTGCTACGACATCCCGGCGGCCCATCTCACGGCACGGGGCATGTACACGAACAAGGCACCCGGCGGGGTGGCGTACCGCTGCTCGTTCCGCGTGACGGAGGCGATGTACTTCCAGGAACGGATGGTGCAGGCCGCGGCCGACGATCTCGGGATGGATCAAGCCGAGTTCCGGCGCGCGAACTTCGTGCGGGACGACGACTTCCCGCACCGCACCGCCTTCGGCTTCCTCACCGACTCTGGCCAATACGGCAAGTGCCTCGACGTCGGCCTCGAGGCGATCGGATATCAGGACTTCCTGAAGCAGAAGGAAGAGGCGAAGGCGCGCGGCCGTTTGCTCGGCATCGGCATCTCGACGATGACCGAGCCGCTCGGCGCCGGCAACAGCCGGGAGTACGACATCTTGGGCATCAAGATGTTCGATTCGGCCGACCTCAAGGTGCACATGACCGGCAAGGCCCTGTTGCGCACCGGCGCGAAGACGCAGGGCCAGGGCCACGAGACGACGTGGGCGCAGATCGTCGCCCACGAGCTCGGCATCCCCGCCGAGGACGTCCTCGTCGAGGAGGGCGATACCGACACCGCCCCGTTCGGCATGGGCACCTACGCGTCGCGCTCGACGCCGGTCGCGGGCGCGGCAGTCGCGATGGTGTCGCGCAAGATCAGAGCGAAGGCGCGCAAGCTCGCTGCCCATCTCCTCGAGGTGTCCGAAGAGGACATCGAGTGGGAGCTCGGCCGGTTCTACGTGCGCAGCGCTCCAGATCGCGGCGTCACGATCCAAGAGTGCGCGATGGCGGCGTACAGCAACATGCCGGACGGCATGGAGCCCGGCCTCGAGAACACCGCTTACTACGACCCGCCCAACCTCACGTGGCCGTTCGCCTGCTACATCGCGACGGTCGAGGTCGATCCCGAGACTGGTGTGTGGGACGTGCTGCGCGTCGTCGCCGTCGATGACTGCGGCGTGCGCATCAACCCGATGATCGTCGAGGGCCAGATCATGGGCGGGCTCACCGAGGCCTACGCGATGGCGAACATGCAGTTCATCACGTTCGACGCCGACGGCAACTGCATCGGTGCGAACTACATGGACTACCTGCTGCCCACGGCGTGGGAGACGCCCGGCTTCGAGCTGCACGAGGTCGTCACTCCGTGCCCGCACCATCCGATCGGGGCGAAGGGGATCGGGGAGTGCGCGACCGTGGGTGGTCCGGCTGCGTTCGTGAACGCGGTGATGGACGCGATCAAGGACTCGGGTGCTCGCAACATCGACATGCCCTTGCTTCCCGACCGGGTGTACGAGGCGATCACGCAGCGCCACGACGTGTCGGGCGCGCCGCCGGTCAGGTCCGACGACTGACATGCCCGACCCGTTGGCCGGCTGGGAGGTGGTCGCGCAAGCAGCTGAGCTCGCGCGCCAAGGGAAGGACTGTGCGCTCGCGACCGTGGTGTGGCGCCAGGGGCCCTCGTCCGGACAGCAGGGATCGCGGGCCCTCGTCACCGCCGACGGCGAGATCCGCGGGTGGATCGGCGGAGCGTGCGCCGAGCCGACCGTGATCCGGGAGGCGCAGAAGGCGATCGTCGAGGGGGAAGCGCGGCTGCTGCTCCTCGGCGAGCCCCAGCAGTTCGGTCACGTGCCCCAGGGGATGATCCAGATCCCCATCACGTGCCAGAGCGAGGGCGCGATGGAGGTCTACATCGAGCCCGTCATCTCGACGCCTCATCTCGTCGTGGTCGGACGGTCGCCCATGTCTCACACGCTCTGCGAGCTCGCTCAGGTGCTCGGATGGCGCGCCGACCTCGTGGACAGCGCCGAGTTCTCGTCCGGCGACATCGACTCTCGAGCCGTGGTGGTCATCGCGACGCAGGGCCACGGCGACGAGGAGGCGATCGAGCAGGCCGTGCTCGCATCCCCCACCTACGTCGGCCTCGTGGCGTCCCGCCGGCGCGGCGACGCCGTGCTCGCGTACCTCGCCGAGCGGGGTGTCCCGCAGAACCTGCTCGATCGGGTCCGCTGTCCCGTCGGCCTCGATCTCGGCCACACCTCGCACACGGAGATCGCGGTCGCGATCCTCGCGGAGCTCGTGCAGCTGCGCGCGGCTGGCGCGCTCGCACCCGATCACGCCGATGCCGTCGGGTCAGCACCCGCGACCGCGATCGACCCCGTGTGCGGCATGACGGTGACGATCTCGCCGACGGCCCTGCAGGCCGAGCGTGACGGCGTGACCTACTACTTCTGCAGCGTGGGCTGTCGGACGGCGTTCACCACGGAGGCGCGATGCTGATCAAGAACGACTTCGACGTGGCGCAGCCGATCGACAAGGTCTGGAAGTTCTTCGACGACATCCCCCAGGTCGCCGCGTGCCTGCCCGGCGCCGAGCTGACCGAAGCCCTCGGTGACGCCAAGTACAAGGGTCGCGTCACTGTGCGGATGGGGCCCGTGAAGCTGCAATTCGCGGGTACGGCCGAGATCCGTGAACGCGACGATGCGAACAAGCGCATCGTCGTCGACGCCGCCGGTGCGGACGAGAAGGGACGTGGCCAGGCGGCGATGGTGCTGACCGCTCGGTTGACGCAGAAAGCCGGCGGCACGAGCGTTGCCGTCGACCAGGATCTCCAGCTGCAGGGCGCCGCGGCCCAGTACGGGCGCGGGATGATCTCCGACTTCTCGTCGGTGCTGATGCGCGACTTCGCCACGAACATGCAGAACCGGATCGCGGCACTCGATCGGGGGGAGACTGCAGTGCAGGCCACCACCGCCGCGCCCGCAGGCGGCGTCGGCATCGGGGTGCGCGCCTTGTTCATGGCCTTGAGCCGCTTGTTCCGGCGGCTCTTCCTCCCGTACCGGCCCGCGGCGAGCTGAGGAGGCTTTCGATGATGGCGCTCTGGTGGATCGCCAACGTGATCGTGCTGTTGGTCGTCGTGCCCGTGCTGCTCGGGCTGCTCAACAAGGTGCTCGCCGCACTCGAACGCGTCCGAGGCGCGGCGGACAACATCCTCGGCCACGGCGTCGGGCTGATCGGCAACGTCGACAGCGCACCGGAGCTGCTCGCCCAGACAGACGAGACCATCAAGGAAGTCACCGTCGGCGCGGTCCGTTACGCGGGCTCCGTCGCGAAGCTGCTGCCGTAGGGGGGAGACGACATGCCGATTGCTGCGTGGGTGAGCATCGTGCTCGCCGGCCTGATCATCGCTGCGGCCGCGCTCGGCCTGATCCGAGTGATCGGCCACCTGATTGCCGTGCACCGGACGCTCGGCGCGCTGCTCGGGGGCGTCCAGGTCGTGGCGGACAAGACCCGCACCGTGCCCGGGGCGTTGGAGTCCGTCAACGCGAACCTGAAGCCGGTTCGCGACTTCTGCGAGTCGATCTGAGGAGGCGGCCATGCATGTGCTCGCAGACTCCAGCACCGGTTGGCAGATCGGCTACACGGTCGGCGGGATCGTCGTCGTCGCCGTCGTCGCGCTCGTCGTGCCGATCTTGGTGCTCGCCCACCTCATCGGGAAGCAGGCGAAGGCGATCAACGAGAGCCTCCAAGAGTCGGTGACGAACACCGCGGCGCTCGCCGGACTGCACACGACGATCGCGTCGGCCGAAGCCATCACCGCCGGGCTCCGGCGTGGCCGCATCAAGCTGGGGGGCTGACCATGATCCTCGCGTTGTCCGACACGACCGAGAACTGGTGGTGGGGCGCACTTGCCGCCGGCCTTGTCGTCATCCTCGCAGTGGTCGCTTTGCTCACGATCCTCGTGCTGCTGGTACGCACCATCGACGAGCGCACGCTCGAGATCCGCGACACGCTCACGGCGGCGGCGGGCAACACTGCTGACTCGGCGCTCATCGCGGAGACCGCGGCGCGGGTCGACGACGTCCTCGCCGAAGGGCTCGAGCACCATCTCTTCCTCGGCCGAGTGCTCGACAAGGTGCGGTCATGACGACACTCGTGGTGCTCACCGTCGTCGAGATCCTGTTGCTCGTCGCGGGCCTCGCGGCGTACCTCTGGATCGTCGGCACCCAGCTCGAGAAGATCGCCGGCACGCTCGAGGACTGCAACGACCTCGTGGCCAAGATCGAGTCGGACGCTGCGGTCATCGCTCCCGGCGTCGAGCACATCAACCACACGGGCGGCGTCATCGCCGGAGCGCTGCCGCTTCTCTACGGCATGGCCGAAGGCATCGTGGCGGGTGCGACGTACCAGGCACCGCCCGCCGACGCCGAGCGCCCGCCCGCCAAGCCCGCGGCCGGTACCCGACGCTCCCGCTTCCACGAAGCCGTCGGCTACCAGCCCTAGACCCCCAGCCCTAGACCCCAGCCCGGGATTGGTAGTTCGGGGCACGCATGGCACCCCCGAACTACCAATCTCTGTCGGCGGCGGGGTCGCGGCCGGTGGTGAGGGGGCCGGCGGTCGGAGCGTTGTACTCGCCGATCCACTCGTCCTTCCACGCGGGGTCGTACTGGTCGGGGTTGCAGCTCGGGCGATAGATCGCGGTGAGCTCGTGGACGATCTGCTCGCGGTGTGAGCGCAGGCCGCCGGGTACCTCGTAGGTGCAGATCGAGAGCTTGAAGCGATCGCCGGCCCGCTTCACCCAGCACGACGCTCGCGGGTGGTTGAAGGGGAACCCCTCGGCGGAGAGGTCGTCGGAGTGGTCGACGTAGATCACCGCGTACTGCTCGGTCGTGGGATCGGGCTTGTACACGACTGCGTAGACCGCGGCGATCGCAGATGCGGTCCAGCCAGCGAGCACGCGCGGGCCTTCGAACGGGTACCCCGCGAGCGAGCCGAGTCGGATCACTCGTCGTCCTCCTCGCCGATGGTCTCGACACGCGAGATCGGCCACGGCGGAAGGCCGGCGCGCTCGGCCGCGGCGGTGAACTCGATGACTGCCAGCTCCGCGGCGGCGTCGCTCGTCGGCGCGTCGACGACGATCTGCGCGCCGTAGCTCGTCGTCCCGATTCCCGACGCGATGCCGTTGCTCGCCGCCACCGCATCAGCCAGCTCGACGATCTCGTCGATGCTCATCTCGCGGTCCCCATCAGCGACGACGGAGACCGAGAATCTCATCTCAGCTCCGGGAGGATGTCGGCGAGCTCTTCGAGGCTCGCCAGGTCGTGGCCCGAGAGCAGCAGATCGACGTGTGGCGCCGCGACCATCATCCCGAGCGTGCTCGGCCTGAAGGCGGCATCGTCACCCTTGTGCGGGTTCATCCACACGATGCAGTGGCTGAGCCGCGCAGGCGCTCCATGGCGCTCGCCAGCACTGCAGGATCGCCGCGGTCGAGGCCGTCCGAGCAGATCACGACGATGGCGCCACGGCTCATGCCGCGCCGGCCCCATGTGCGCACGAACGTGTCGAGCGAGTCACCGATGCGGGTGCCGCCCTCCCAGTCGAACACGAGCCGTGCTGCCTGATCGAGTGCCTCGTCGGGGCGGCGACGCTCGAGCGCCTTCGTGATGCGTGTGAGCCGAGTGCCGAAGCAGAACACCTCGACGCGTGTCGCCGCTCGCCGCGCCGAGTACGCGAACTGCAGCAAATTGCGCGAGTAGTCGGACATCGACCCTGAGACATCGAGGATGAGGATGAGCGGACGCAGCCGCATCCGGCGTCGCCGCCAGTACAGCTCTGACGGCTCGCCGTGCATCCGCATCGTCTCGCGCACGGTCTTGCGGGGGTCGGGCCGGCGACCCGAGGGCGCGGTCATCGTCCGGCGCGTCCGCCGGCGGGGCGGCACCAACCGGATGCGCGCCATGATCCGTCGGAGCACCGCGAGCTCCTCCGGCGTGCACGCGGCGAACGACTTGTGCCGGAAGGTCTCGACGTCTGAGGCCATGTACCCCAGCCGGGCCGGGCGCTCGTCCTCGTCGCTCGTCGTGCCGGGTTCGCTCGCGGGGATCTCGAGCACGGCGTTGGGCTGGCTTGTCGGCTTGATCGTCGACTTCCAAGGCTCGGGCAGGGCGTCGTGCTCGTCGAGGAAGAACCGGCGGAAGACGCGGTCGTAGACGGGGATCTGATCCCGGCGGCTCACAAGCGTCGTCCGTCCGCCCCAGTAGAGGTCGACGAGATCGGTCGGATCGAGCGCGGCCATCGCCTCGCAGCACGTCAGCACGTCGCCCGAGCCGATGGCAAGACCTTCTGTACGTAGGGCGTTGCCGAACGCGACGAACAGGTCGACGAACGGGTCCGCCTCAGCCACCGGGAACCGCGTCAGCCATCGGAGATCACGTTCGCGAGGTTCTCGCGCACGAGCTCGAGGTCGTCGCGCTCCTTCACGACCGCACCGAGCGTGTCCTCGGCGGAGCGCACGTCGAGGTCGGCCTCGCCGAGCACCCTGAGCGTGTTGACCCAGTCGAGGGTCTCGGCGACACCGGGGGGCTTGGCGAGGTCGAGCTCACGCAGACGGTTGACCGCGGCCACCACCTTGCGGGCCAGCGCCTCCGAGACACCGGGGGCGCGCACGAGCACGATCTCGAGTTCGCGCTCGGGGCTCGGGTAACCCACCCAGTGGTACAGGCAGCGGCGCTTCAACGCGTCGTGCAGCTCACGGGTGCGGTTCGACGTGAGCACCACGAGCGGAGGCGAGTCGGCGCTGATCGTTCCTATCTCGGGGATCGTGATCTGGAAGTCGGAGAGCAGCTCGAGCAGAAACGCCTCGAACTCGTCATCGGCGCGATCGATCTCGTCGATGAGGAGCACCGAGGTGTCGCCGGCGCGCAACGCGTCGAGCAACGGACGCTCGAGGAGGAACTTCGGACCGAACAGCTTGTCGACCTCACTCTCGTCCGCGACTTGTCGTTCGGAGAGCGCGCGGATCTGCAGCATCTGACGCGCGTAGTCCCACTCGTACAGCGCTTGGTTCGTGTCGATGCCCTCGTAGCACTGCAAGCGGATGAGACGACGGTCGAGCACCGACGCGAGTGCCTTGGCGACCTCGGTCTTGCCGACGCCGACCTCACCCTCGAGCAGCAGTGGACGCCCGAGTGAGAGCGCGACGTACAGCGCCGTGGCCAACCCGCGATCGGCGAGGTAGCCGCCTCCGCGCAGGAGGTCAGTGAGGTCGGAGACGTCGTTCAGTGGGGATCAGCCGGGCCGAGGACCAGGTCACGGACGCTGCCCCCGGAGGTGCTCAGCTTCCCCTCGCGAGCGAGCTTGTCGCGCCATGCGTCGGTGAGGTCACTGCCCGGTTCGGCGTACCCGTCGAAGGTGATGTCGCGCATGTTCTTGCAGTTCTTCGTCGGGCTGCAGTCCTCGTCGAGGTCGGCGCCGCTCTGATCCTGTGCCGCCCACACCGCGCGAAGCACCTCGAGCGCGTCCCCCTCGAGCGCGTCAGCGGGCTCGTGACTCATCACGATCCAGTGTACGCGGCGTCGCCTCGGGAGCGTCTGCCGCGATCGCTTCCGCGAGGATCGAGATTGCGATCTTCGCAGGGGTGTCGGCGCCGATGTCGAGGCCGGCGGGGCCGTGGATGCGGTCGATCTCGGTGATGCCACGGTACGCGAGCCAGTCTGCGCGCATCTGCTGCATCCGTTGTCCGCCCAGCGAACCGATGTAGCCCGCGTCGCTGTCGAGCGCGGCTGCGAGCGCACCGCCCGCGAGCTCGAGGTCGTGCGCCGCGACGACCACCTTGTCGAGTGGCGCCAGGCTCGCGATCAGCCCGGACGCGGTCGACCCGTCGTTCGTGATGTCGGTCCGCCAGCCGAGCAGTGCCGCGGCGTCGCGAAGCGCGTCCGCGACGGCGCCCGTCCCGACCACGACGAGCTTCGGGACGGGCCACAGCACCGTGACGACGCGATCGGCGGTGACGACGGACTCCGACGGGCCGTCGACGTCGAACAATTCTGTGCCGGCGACGCCGTTGCCCTCGAGGCGGGTGAGAAGGCCGACGGGTTGGCGTTCGAGCAGCAGGTCCCAGAGGCCCCCGGGCAGATCGGTCGCGGGGATGACCAGGCATCGAGCGCTGCCTCCATGCGGCAGCCCGGCGACCATCGCGTCGACCTCGCTGATCGTCACGTCGACGAGCCGGTTTCGGGGGAGGTCGGCGACCTGCCCGTCGAGCGCGCCGGAGAGCAGGGATCCCACGCGTCCGCCTCCCGGCGTGGTCGCGACAGCGTCGGTCACGTCGCGGTCGGGGAAGTCATCGCTGGCCACGATCCAGCCGACGTCGACCTTCGTGCCTGCACGCAGGCACGCCGCGACGCTCAGCGCGATGCCGTACACGAGTCGAGGCTACGGGTTGCAGCGCCCCGTCGTGGGCCGGGTCGTCGGACATGTCCCCCGGGCCGATCAGTGACGCGCCCCTCGAGACGCGCCCTCAAGATGTAAGCGAACGGCCACGCGGACGTCACGCCCAGGCTACGAGCGACTCGTAGACCACCTCAGTGACCGAGACCGTCTCGGTGCTGTGAGGAGGCAAGGATGCGAGTTCGAAGGAAAGCGCTGATCGCAGGGATCGGCGTCACCGTTGTCGCTGCGTTGGGCGGCGGCGCGGCAGTCGCGCTCGGCGGATTGGACTTCGGCGTGCTGCGCGACAAGACGATGAACGCGGCGGCGCTCCCGCTCTTCGGGGTGAACAGAGGGCTCGACGCCTCTTCGACGACATCGGCGAATCCTTCCGACGCGACCGCCGACGCGACGAAGCTGGTGACGCTGGCGCCGGGGCTCAAGGCCAAGGTGGTGACACAGGGGCAAGCCGCGCCCAACCTCGATCAGCTGACGCTCTGGCCCAACGACAAGTCTCCGACCCACATCATCGCGTGCAACGAGCAAGGCGCGACGCTGATCGGCCTGCAAGCCATCAAGATCTCGGACGGGTCGGTGCAGACGATCGTCAAGAGCGGTCTCACCTCGTGCGATCCGACTCGTCTCACCCCGTGGGGAACCGTCATCTTCGGTGAGGAGAACGGCAGCAAAGGCCGCATGTTCGAGCTGGTCGACCCGCTCCACACCGTCGACGTCGTCGTGGATCCTGACACCGGGGCCACCAGCGGCGGCACGCATCCCGAGAACATCGTGAACCTCAAGGCCCTCGGCAAGCTCTCCTTCGAGAGCCTGGCCCTGTATCAGACAGGGCTCCTGTACTACGGAGACGAGCAACGTCCCTCGAAGGGCAATCCCGGCGGGGCTTACTTCAAGTTCGTCCCGAGCGTCCCGTGGAACGGCGCTCCCATCACCACCGCGGCAGGGCTCGCTTCCTCACCGCTGTCGAGCGGCACCATCTATGGGTTCCGGGCCGGCAAGAACGCGCCCGACGCGCAGAGCGGGAACCCGGGAGGGACGGACTACGGCCAGGGCACGCAAACGGGCCTCGGCACGTGGATCAAGATCTGTGACCCGAGCACCTGCTCCAACATGGACCTGCGTGCAGCGACGCCCACGAACAAGCTGACTGGGTATTACCGTCCGGAGGACTCCGACGTCGATGAGGTGGCCGCTGCTCAGGGCCTCGTGCGCTGGTGTGCGAACAACACCGGCAACGAGTTCACCGACCACACGTGGGGCGAGACGATCTGCTTCACCGACGGCACGATCGCCGATGCGATGAAGGGGGACATGACCATCCCCGAGGCGCAATACCTCGTGGTGGGCAATCCCGAGTACGCGATGCCGGACAACATCGACTTCCAACCCGGTACCGGCAACCTGCTGATCCACGAGGACGGCAGCATCGCGGACACCCACAAGAACAACGACCTGTGGGACTGCCTGCCCGACGGTGCGGACGCCGATCAGCAGTCCGACGGATGCCTCCGCGTCGCGACGATCAACGACCTCATCGGATCGACCGACGAGCCGGGCGGCGCCGAGTGGACAGGAGGGGTCTTCGACGCCTCCGGACGCCACTTCTTCGTGAGCGTCCAGCACAACATGACGAACAAAGGCGTGATCCTCGACATCACCGGATGGAAGGTGCCGTTCGGGCTGCCGGGACTGCCGTGATGCAAGCGGCGCCCTCGGCAGGACTCGAACCTGCGCTTCCGGCTCCGGAGGCCGACGCTCTATCCGCTGAGCTACGAGGGCGGGGAATCCGAGGGTAGCCGCGCGAAACTCCCGCGATGCCGGCCGACGTCGTCATCGTGGGAGGTGGCTCGGCCGGGTGCGTGCTCGCCGCCCGGCTGAGCGAGGATCCGCATCGGTCGGTCCTCCTGCTCGAAGCGGGACCGGACTGGAGGCCGGCCGATGCGGCCGCGGAGGTGCGCTCGCTGAACCCCGGTCTGGTGATCGGCAAGCCGAAGTTCGACGAGCTGCAGTACCCGCTGCTGCAAGCCCGGCGAACGAAGCAGCAGGACCCCGAGCTGCTCTGGCGAGGTCGGGGCATGGGCGGCTCCTCGACGATCAACGGGATCCTCGCGATCCGAGCGCTGCCCGAGGATCACGACGGGTGGGCGATGCCAGGCTGGGCGTGGGACGACGTGCTCCCCGCATACCGCCGCCTGGAGACCGAGCACGACTTCGGTGCCGATCCATGGCACGGCACTGACGGGCCGATGCCGATCTTCCGCATCCCTGAGGAGCGTTGGGGTGCGGTCGACCGCGCGCTCGCCGATGCGGCGGGGGCCATCGGGTACGGATGGTGCGGGGATCACAACGCGCCCGACGGTGAGGGCGTGTCGCCCTACGCGATCAACGGCGACCCCGTGCGCGAGGAGCGGGTCACCACCAACGACGCGTACCTCGAGCCGGCGCGTGATCGGCCGAACCTTCGCGTGGTCGGGGACGCGCTCGTCGACCGGGTGATCGTCGAAGGCGGCCGCGCCGTCGGCGTGCGCGTGCGACTCGATGGCGAGTGGACGACCGTCGAGGGCGGCGAGATCGTGCTCAGCGCTGGCGCAGTCCACTCGCCGGCGATCCTGTTGCGGTCCGGCATCGGGCCGGGCCTCGCGGTCGACCTGGCCGTGGGCGAGCACCTGCAGGATCACCCGGTCGTGTTCGCGGTGATCCCGCTCCGCCCGGAAGCCCATCCGGCGACGCCTTTCGACAGGCACACCAACGTCTGCATCCGGTACTCGTCTGGGCTCGCAGGCGCAGGGCGCAACGACATGATGATCGTCGGGATGAACCGAACGCCGCTCGGCCCACTCGGGCTCATCGGGGTGTGGATCAACCAATGCTTCTCAGAGGGTCGCCTTCGCCTCGCCTCGGACGATCCGACCGTCGACCCGGTCATCGACGAGGACATGGTGAGCCACGAGCGCGACCGCGTGCGCATGGTGGACGGCGTGCGGCGCATCATCGACATCGCATCGTCCGATGCCGTGGCCGCCGTCGCGGCTGCGCCGCTCGTCGACCGGCTCGGCGAACCGCTGCCGAGGGGTCGACGCGAGCGACGACGAGCTCGCGACCTGGGTGTTGCGAGTGGCCAGCGATGCGCAGCACATCTGCGGCACCGCGCGCATGGGTGCCGTCGTCGATGCGCAGTGCCGCGTGTTCGGCGTCGACGGGCTCAGGGTCATCGACGCATCGGTGTTCCCCGCGGTGCCGCGGGCGAACACTCATCTCATGGTGCTGGCCGTCGCGGAGGTCATGGGTCGCGGAGGAACGTTCTGAGATGCGCGAGGTACGCGCTCAACGTCGGTGACGCGTGCACGGTGTGCGACGCACCCGAGACCATGTGGATGCGCGCGTGCGGGTTGGATATCGAGAATCGATCGGCGTCGTCGGGCGTGAAGACCGCACCGACCGTCGGGTCTGCACGGACGATCGTGATCGAGCACCGGAGGGGGACGTCGGGATCGAAGTCACGCCAGACGATCCCTTGGATGGCGGCCTCCATGGTCGTCGGGTCCCACTGCGTGAGCGACACGCACCGCACCTCGATCTCGTCGGGAGCGGTCTCGACCACGATCGAGCGGTAGTCCTCTGGCGGTGCGGCTCGGCCTTGGCGTTCGCGGACGGCCGCGACCATCGCGGGGAAGAACTTTGCTGTCGGGCTCGCCGCGCGCCGCTCGTCGTCGCCCTCGTAGAGCGGCGGATCCTCGAGGAACAGCGCAGTGACGAGCTCCGGATGCTCTGCGCGAGCGCTGCGCCGACGACGCCGCCGAGCGAGTGGCCGACGACGAGAGCAGGCCGTCCGATGTCGGCCTCGATGAGCGCGGCGATGTCGGCTGCGTAGCTCGCGGCGTCGTAGGTCTCGAGCGTGGCCCGGGTCGACTCGCCGTGGCCGCGTTGGTCGATGTTCCAGATGTCACATTCGATCTCATTGGCGATCTCGTCGTTGATCTCGTTCAGGACGCGCCGATATGCGAGCCGGCTCCCCGACAACCCGTGGAGCAGAACGATGGGTTGCCCTCCTGGGTCACCGAGTCGATCGAACGCGAGGGTCTGGCCGGTACTCAAAGCGGTGATCACGAGAGCGAACGTTACGATCAGCAGGTGATCAGGGACGACCTCGCGGCCGCGGTGCGCGCCTCGCTCGCGGGTCTCGGCGTCGATCCACCGAGCGAGATCGTCCTCGAACGCCCTCGCGTCGCCGAGCACGGAGACTGGTCGACCAACGTGGCGCTGGCGACGGCGAAGGCTGCCGGCCGGAATCCTCGGGAGCTGGCGACCACGCTTGCCGATTCGCTGAACCAGGCGCACATCCCGCACGTCGAGAGCGTCGAGGTCGCCGGGCCGGGGTTCGTGAACTTCCGCCTCCGCGACTCGTGGCTCCACGTGGTGCTCCGAGACGTGGTCGAGAGCGGCGTGGACGGCTACGCCAAGCCCGACATCGGGCACGGCGAGCGAGTGATGGTCGAGTTCGTGTCGGCGAACCCCACGGGCCCACTCCATGTCGGCAATGGCTGGTTCGCCTCCTACGGCGACGCGCTCGCCCGGCTCTTCGAGCGCACGGGTCACGAGGTCACGCGCGAGTACTACGTGAACGACACCGGCGGTCAGGTGCGTCGCTTCGGAGCCAGCCTGCTCGCTCGCAAGCACGGCCAGCCCGTTCCCGAGGACGGCTATCCGGGTCAGTACGTCGCCCACCTCGGCGAGCGTTACGACGGGCCGGACGACGTCGCTGCCGCCGGACGGTGGGGTGGTGAGCAGGTGCTCGAGGACATCAAGTCCACCCTCGAGTCGATCAACATCAGCTACGACGAGTGGTACAGCCAGGCGTCTATCGAAGAAAGTGGCGCGGTCGCGGAGACGATCGAGCTCCTCCGGAGCAAGGGCCTCATCTTCGACCGCGAAGGCGCGACTTGGTTGCGGACCGAAGACTTCGGAGATCCGCGCAAGGAGCGGGTGCTCATCAAGTCCAACGGGGACGTCACCTACCTCGGTGGCGACATCGCGTATCACCGCAACAAGTTCATGATCCGCGGCTACGACCGCGTCATCGACGTATGGGGCGCCGACCACCAGGCGCAGGTGCCGAGCCTGCTCGCCGCCGTCGAGGCGCTCGGCGTCCCGCGCGGTCAGCTGGAGGTGAAGATCGGCCAGATGGTCTCGCTCGCCTCCGGCCGCATGTCGAAACGGCTCGGGAACGCCGTCGACCTCTCCGAGCTCATCGCCGACATCGGGCCCGATGCGACGCGCCTGTTGACCCTGCTCTCATCGGTCGACTCGGCGCCGACGATCGACCTCGACATGATTCGTGAGCAGTCGCGGGAGAACCCCGTCTACTACGTGCAGTACGCCCATGCTCGCATCGCGTCGATCAACCGCGTGGCCGCGGAGCGAGGCGTCGAGCGAGACGTAGTGGCGAACGCCGATCTCTCGTTGCTCGTGCACGAACGCGAGCTGGACCTCTTGCGCACCCTGTTCGAGCTGCCCGATGTGATGGTCGCAGCACTCGACGAACGGGCACCGCACAAGGTCACGACGTGGGTGCGCGAGCTCGCCGACAGGTTCCACGGCTTCTACCACGATTGCTACGTGATGGGGGAGGGCGTCAGCTCCGAGCTCACCCAAGCGCGACTGTGGCTGGTCGAGGCGGTCCGGATCGGGCTCGCGATCGGGCTCGACGTGCTGGGCGTTCACGCACCCGAGTCCATGTGATCGTGGTGAGTGCGTGAGCGCGATCCCGCGCCACCTCCTGCCCGATTCGGCCACCGTCGACGCGCACGGACGGCTGTCGATCGGTGGCGTCGACCTCCTCGACCTTGCTGCCGAACACGGCACACCTCTGTTCGTGTACGACGAGGAGCAGCTTCGGTCACGCTGCCGCGAGGCCGTCACCGCATTCGGGCCGAACCTCGCGATCTACGCGTCGAAGGCGTTCCTGTGCCGCGCGATGGCGCGGCTTGTCGACGAGGAGGGGATGAGGCTCGACGTGGCCACCGGTGGTGAGCTGCATGTCGCCCTCGCGGCGGGGTTCCCGCCCGATCGTCTCGTCCTCCATGGCAACAACAAGAGCGAGGACGAGCTGCGGGCCGCGCGCAAGGCCGGCGTCGGGCGCACGGTCGTCGATTCGTTCGACGAGCTCGACCGTCTCGAGGCATTGAACGCAGAGGACGACCTCGTGCCCCGCGTCCTCCTGCGGATCACGCCGGGGGTCGAGGCGCACACGCACGAGTACGTGAAGACCGGGCAGGACGACTCCAAGTTCGGCTTCGGGCTGGCCTCGGGGGACGCGCAGCGCGCCGTCGACCGAGCGGCGGCCTCGCGCGCGGTCGAGCTGGTCGGCCTCCACGCGCACATCGGGAGCCAGGTGTTCGCAGTCGAGTCGTTCCGCGCGGCGATCGAGGTGCTCGCGCCATTCGTGCGGTCGAGCGCGCTGCCCGAGCTCATCGTGGGTGGTGGCCTGGGGGTGGCGTACGTCGAGGGTGAGGAGGCAGCGACGCTCTCGCAATGGGCGCACGTCCTGCAGACCGCCGCCGAGCAGCACGCCATGCCGGTACCCCTCGCGGTCGAGCCCGGTCGCGCGATCGTCGCGTCGGCAGCCGTCACGCTCTACACCGTCGGGACGATCAAGCACCTCCCCGGTCTCCGCACCTACGTCGCGGTCGACGGCGGCATGAGCGACAACCCGCGGCCCGTGCTCTACGGCAGCGGCTACGAGGCGTTCCTGCCGAGGGCGACGAACGCCGGGCGGCCGAAGCCCGTCCGCATCGTCGGGAAGCACTGCGAGTCGGGGGACGTGCTCGTGCACAGCGCCAAGGTGCCCGACGACCTCGCCGTCGGCGACATCCTCTGCACGCCGGTCACCGGTGCCTACGGCCACTCGATGGGCTCGAACTACAACAAGGTCCCGCGTCCGGCCGTCGTCTTCGTTCGTGACGGGAACGCGAAGGTCGTCGTACGCCGTGAGACGTACGACGACCTCTTGCGCTATGACGTTTGACGCTGCGCTATGACGCCTGATCAAGACGCCGTTCTGATCAAAGGGTCACGATGTTTCCGCTCGGGAGGTCGGTCGGGCCGGTCGCGTGATGGTCGGTCACGACGTTGGCGATCAGGCGGGCGTCGGGTGCGCCGCCCAAGCCGATGCCGATCCCCGAGAAGGCCGGGTAGCCGTCGGCGTTCGCCGGGCAGAACCGATTGTTCGCGGTCACGACGTTGAGCCGCATGGTCACGCCGGACGCCGGCGCGTACGTGCTCAAGACGAGCATGCCGGCGCAGTTGTCGCTCACCGTGTTGCCGGTGAGCGACGCCTGGTCACTGTCACGCACGAGGACTCCGACACCGTTGTTCCCCGTGACCCGGTTGAAGCTGACGGTGGCCTGCGCCGCGGGTGAGTCCTCGATCGTGAGGCCGAACACGCCGTTGTCGTGCGCGCGGTTGCCGGCGTAGATGGTCTGATGGGACGCGAGGCTGATCGCTCCGTCGTATCCGTTGTGGTCGAGCTCGGTGCCGGCGACGACGAGGTGCTCGGTCGCGTAGCCGAAGATCCCGTTGCCGGGGAAGCCCGTGACGCGGATCCCAGCGATCGTGACGTCGTGGAGGTACGCGTTGATCGTCGGCGTGGTGTTCGGGCCGGGGATGTCGATGTCGCCGAGGATGCAGAACCCCGGCAGCCGATCCTCGGGCGAGGTCAAGCAGTCGTTGGTGACGGGGTTCTTGGGGGGCACGAGCGTGACGCCGTCGGCGATCACCGTGACGGGCTTGGTGATCAGGAGGTTCTCCGCGTACGTGCCCTTGCTCACGTAGACGGTCCCGTGATCGGGAGCGTCGTCGATGGCGGCCTGGATCGACTCGCCGGGGCGGACGATGTTGTGGGCCCCGCTGTGCCCGGCGTGCGCCGACGCGGTGCCGGTGGCGAGGCCGAGGAAGAGGGTGGTGGTCAGGGACAGCTTCGTGACGACGGCCAGTTTGGTCTTGAAGGCCAGTTTGGTCTTGAGGGCCAGTTTGGTCTTGAGGGACGGTGTGCTCATGGTGAGCACGATGCGGGACCGCGCGTCCGCTTCGCATCGGACGCGCGTCCCGGGTGTGTCCCCGGGTTGTCCCGGGACTACGGGTCTCTAGTCGACCCGGGCCTTCGCCGAGCCTGTGACCACCGGCTCACCGGCTTGGTTCACCGTCTCGACGGTGAGCTCGGCGACGCCGTCCTTCACCGCGGTCACGGTCGCGGTGGCCGTGAGCGCGTCGCCGGGCCAGACCTGCTTCACGAAGCGCACGCCGTAGGAGAGCAGGCCTTCCGCGCCGAACCAGTCGGTGAGCACGCGGCCCGTCATCCCCATCGTCAACATGCCGTGCGCGAAGACGCCTGGGTACCCGGCGATCTCGCGGGTGAAAAGGTCGTCGGTGTGCAGAGGGTTGTAGTCACCTGACGCGCCCGCGTACTGCACGATCTGCGTGCGGGTGAGATCCTCGGTGAGCACGAGAGTTCGGGTGTCGCCTACTGCCACGCTCACCCTTTCAGGCACGCTCGCCATGTCACGCCTCCTGCTGGACGACGGTCTCGGTGCGCACGCCGACGCCGCGTGCCGTGATGACCAGCTCGCCGTTCGGATCGCGGTACTCCGTCACGGACTCGGAGAAGATGAGCTTGCCGCCGCGGCGGCCTTGCTTCTCCCAGGTGTTGCCCGGCTTCGTGGTGCCGGTGAGCACGTCACCAGCCCGCAGCGGGCGGTGGTACTCGAAATGCTGCTCGGCGTGCAGGCCGCCGCCGCCACGACCACCACCGCCACCACTCCCTCCGGCGCCCTCGCGCTCGAGGCCGGTCGCCTCGCGGCCCGATCCGAACCACGGCTGGCCGATCTTTGGGCGCAGGAAGTAGTCGGGATCGAACTGCGCGCTCGATTGCGCGAACGTCGGCGGAGCCGGCACGGGCTCGTCGCCGGTCAGCGCGCCGTAGTACGCGGGGTTGGGGTCACCGATCGCGCGGGCGAACAGCGCGATGTGGCCGGCTTCGACGGGAAATCGATCGATGCTCACGGCGGGGGAGCATACGTCCGCCGCCTAGGCTGGCGTCATGTCCGCACGCACTCGTGAGCTGCCGCGCCGCTCATGCCTCTCCGTCCCCGGCTCCAGCGAGAAGATGCTCGGAAAGGCCCCCGGCCTTCCCGCTGACATGGTCTTCCTCGACCTCGAGGATTCGGTGTCACCGCTCGAGAAGGAGGCGGCCCGCGCCAAGGTCGTCAACGCGATCAAGACGCAGGACTGGGGCGACAAGGTGTTGTGCGTCCGCATCAACGCGTGGGACACGGAGTGGACGGTGTTCGACGTCATCGAGGTCGTGGGCGAGGCCGGCATCCGCCTCGAAGAGGTGATGCTCCCGAAGGTGCAGTCGGCGGCCGAGGTCGTCGCACTCGACCTCCTGCTCACGCAGGTCGAGATCAAGGCCGGGCTGCCCGCGGGGCACGTCGGCATCGAGGCCCAGATCGAGACCACCCGAGGCCTCATCAACGTCGAAGAGATCTGCGCGGCGTCGCCTCGTCTCGAGACGATCATCTTCGGGCCCGCGGACTTCGCAGCGTCGATGGAGATGCCGGTGCTCACGGGCGGCGTGCAGATCCCCGAGTATCCCGGCGACCATTTCCACTACGTGTTCTCGAAGATCCTGATGGCCGGCCGGGCCAACGGGCTGCAGGTGATCGACGGCCCGTTCTTGAAGATCCGCGAGCCCGACGCGTTCCGTGACTACTGCCAGCGCACCAAGGTGCTCGGGTACGACGGCAAGTGGGCGCTGCATCCGGATCAGGTCGACATCCTCAACGAGCTCTTCTCGCCGACCCAGGAGCAGTTCGACCGAGCTTGGGACATCCTCGACGCGTACGAGAAGGCCACGACCGAGGGTGACCGCAAGGGCGCGGTCATGTTCGGCGACGAGATGATCGACGAGGCCTCTCGGAAGATGGCGACGAAGTTCGTGCGGCGAGGGGAGCGCGCCGGGTTCCGTCGATCCGCGAGCTGAGCAGGCGGCGGGGTTCGACGTCGTGGGCTCGATCGAAGCCGTTCTGTTCGACGCAGGCGGCGTGCTGCTGCTGCCGGACCCGACGGTGCTCGCGCCGTTGCTCGCGCCATACGGCGCGGATGTGTCCGAGGCCAGCCTGGTGCGCGCCCATTACGCGGCGATGCGGTCGCAGGACGTCGATGGTCAGGTGCACGACGATTGGCATGTCTACGACAAGGCCTATGTCATCGCATGTGGTGTCCCCGGGCACGAGCGGGAGGAAGCCGCGACCGTCCTCGGCGCGACACGCACCGCCCACCTGTGGCGTTGGCCGATCGTCGACTCGGTTGTCGCGTTGCGGTCACTCCACGAGGCCGGTGTGCCGATCGGCGTGGTGAGCAACGCCGCCGGGCAGATCGAGTCGGTGCTGCGGCGCTTCGGTGTGTGCCAGGTCGGCGAGGGCGACGGTGTGCCCGTGATCGTCATCGTCGACTCGACGATCGTCGGCGTCGCCAAGCCCGACCCGGCGATCTTCACGTTCGCGCTCGATGTGCTCGACGCGAAGCCCGAGAGCATCGCGTACGTCGGCGACTCGTACGCGAACGACGTCGTCGGCGCCCGTGCGGCGGGCATGCAGCCGTTCCTGCTCGACCCATACGACGACCATGTCGGGGCGGAGTACCCGCGGATCAAGGCGGTCGGCGACCTCCTCGACTTGATCGGTTAGCGAGCTCGTCCCTCACGTTCGAGCAGCAGGCGAGCGATGACGTTGAGGGCGAGGATCTCGTCGGTGCCCTCGAAGATGGACAGCACGCGAGCGTCGACGAACAAACGGCTCACGGGGTACTCCTCGGCGTAGCCGTAGCCACCGTGGATCTGCATGGCCTCGCGGGTCACCCACTCCGCGGCTCGGCACACGTACGCCTTGAGCATCGGCGCCTCGAGTGTCCGGTCGCTCTTGGCCATCAGACGGGCGACGGCGTAGGCGAATTGCCGCGTGGCCTGGATCATGACGGCCATCCGGGCGAGCTTCACCTTGGTGAGCTCGAAGTCTCCCACGGGCCGACCGAACACCGAACGGTCGAAGGCGTATCGCGCCGCTGCCTCGTAGGCAGCCTGCATGACGCCGACCGCGCGGGCGGCGGTCTGAAGGCGTCCGTTCTCGAACCCCTCCATCGTGAGATAGAAGCCGCGTCCGATGCCGGCCTCACCTCCGACGAGGCAGTCGTCGGGCACCCACCATCCGTCGAACGCGATCTCGTAGGAGTGCATGCCGCGGTATCCGATGGTGTCGATGGCGCGGCCCTCCATCTTCCCGCCCGTGCGGTCCTGTGTGAACTCGAAGCCGTGTCCCTCCGCTCGGGGCTTCGGCACGACGAAGAGCGAGAGTCCCCTGTGCTTCTTGGACCGATCCGGGTCGGTACGGGCGAGCAGCATCAGCAGGTCCGCACGGGCGCCGAGCGTGCACCACGTCTTGACGCCGTTGATCCTCCACCCCGTCTCGCCGTCCGGGCCCGACGCGGGCGTCGCGGCGACGATGAGGCCGCCGACGTTCGAGCCGACGTCGGGCTCCGTGACCGCGACGCCTGCCATCATCGATCCGCTGGCGAGCTCTGGGAGCCAACGCTGCTTCTGCGCTTCGGTGCCGCCACGCACCAGTGCCCGGGTGAGGATCTCCGGTCTGGTGATCAGCGACCCACCGATCCCGAGGGAACCGCGGCTCAGCTCCTCAGTTGCCACGACCATGCCGATGTAGTCGCTCTCGCCTCCAGTCGCGAACCCTCCGTATTCCTCGGGCACCGACAAGCCGAAGGCCCCCATCTCGCCCAAGCCGCTGATGATCTGTTCGGGTACGTCGGCGTTCGTTCTGTGGATGTCTTCGGCAACCGGCTTGATGCGATCCTCGGCGAATCGCCGGAAGGTGTCGGCGACGAGCTCGAAGTCCTCGTCGAGATGGCGAGGCCCATCGGTACCCGCGAGTGAGGCGAGGAACTCGGGATCGCGATATGTGGTCAGGAACGGGCCCGCCGAGCGGAGCGCACCGGGCTCGACGTCCCACAGCAGCTCACGGCCGAGCAACTTCGCCGACACGTCGTGCACGACGTCGGCGACGAACGCGCAGGTCATCCTCGCCTCGACTTCGCCCTTCTCGCCGTAGTCCAGTAGCGAGCGTGCGATCTCGGCTCCGGCTGCGGCGTGCGCGACGTCGTAGAGGAGGACCTGGTTGGCCTCGGGGTCTCGCAAACGAGCGAGGCGGCGAACGGCGCGAGTGCAGACGTCCTGCGCGAGGTCGACAACGGACGCGGCAGCGGAGAGGTCGGCGGCGGTCACGCCGGCGAGGCTAGTGAGAGGCGTTCGTGTCGGTCAGATCGATGACGACGTTCGGCCCGGTCACCCATTGCGGCACGTCGTCAGCGGCGAGCGCCGCCGACAGCAAGAAGCCCTGGGCACGGTCACAGCCCATGTCGATGAGCGCCCCGAGCGTCGGGTTGTCCTCGACGCCTTCGGCGACGACGTCGAGGCCGAGGTTGTGGCCGAGCTCGATGATCGAGCGCACGATGGCGCGGTCGCTCTCGTTTCGTGTCATGTCGAGGACGAACGACTGGTCGATCTTGATCTCGTTGATCGGCAGCCGCCGCAGATGTGACATGGACGAGTATCCGGTGCCGAAGTCGTCGACGCTCGTGCGCACGCCGAGCGCGGTCATCCGCTCCATGGCCTCGAGCGCCGCGACTGGGTCGGACATGAGCTGGCTCTCGGTGATCTCGAGCACGAGGCGGTCGGCCGGGACTCTCGCCTGGGCCAGAGCGTTCGCGATGGTGTCGGTGAGCTCGTCGTCGGCGAAGTTGCGGGCCGAGATGTTCACCGACACGTTGATGTCGAGTCCGGCATCGCGCCATCGGCCGCACTGTGCGACCGCGGACGACACGACCCAGCGAGTGAGTGGGTGGATGAGGCCCGACACCTCGGCGAGCTCGATGAACTCGTCGGGGCCGACGACCTCCATCGACGGGTGATGCCAGCGCAGAAGCGCCTCCACGCCGATCCGTGGGCCGGCGCGCAACGGTACGTTGGGCTGGTACTGCAACACGAGCTCTTCCCGGTCGAGCGCGCCTCGCAGCTCGGCGATGAGGGTGAGGCGACGAAGGCTGAAGCGGTCGTGCTCGGGCCTGTAGGTCGCGCGGGGTACGCCGGCGCGATCCGCCTCGATGAGCGCCATGATCGCCCGTTTCAGCAACGTGTCGGCGTCGTCGCCATGATCGGGATAGATCGCGATCCCCGCGGTGCACCGCGTGTCGACGGGGACACCGTCGAGCGAGATCGGACGGTCGAGAGAACCAGTGAGCCGCTCGGCGGCCTCGAGGACGCTCTGCTCGTCACCGACGTCGGTGAGCACCACGGCGAACTCGTCGCTGCCGACGCGCGCGACCGTCGTCGTGTCGGGCACCACGATCGAGAGGCGGCGAGCGACCTGTTCGAGAAGGAGGTCGCCGTGGTGATGGCCCAGCGTCGCGTTGACTTCTTTGAACCGGTCGATATCGAGGACGACGACAGCGACCCGGCGGGACACATTGATCGCATCCTGGAGGCGATCAACCAGCAGCATGCGGTTGGGCAGGCCGGTGAGGCCATCGTGCAGCGCTTGGTGACGCGCCTGCCTCTCCGCGAGGGCGCGGTCGGTGATGTCCTCGATCGTGAGACCAACGCCCTGGTCGGGTAGCGGGAACGCGTGGATCGCGTATGCGGTGTCGCGGGTGAGGACGTTGTCGAGCGTGACGTGCACGCCCGAGCGGACGACCTCGGCGAGCGTCCCGGACAGGTCGACATGCGCGAGCGCCGGGAATGCCTCCTCGGGCCGGCGCCCCAACGCCTCGCCGTCGCGGACGCCGGTGACCGCCGAAGCCGCGGGGTTCGCCGCCACCAGCCGGAGGCTGCGCTCGTCACGAGGGTCGTCGAGGCGTGCGACGTACACGCCGATCTGCATGTGGTCGAGGACGTTCGCCGCCTGGCGCAAAGAAGTGCGCTCGCTGAGGTTCTCGTGGAGGACTTCGGCGATCTTGCGGCGCTGTGCCTTCTCGCGTCGCCATCCGACCACCGCGACGACGGCGACGGCAGCGGCGACCGCCGTGATCACGAGGACGACCGCGTCCATGCGGTGAGCATTGCCGCCGCGGTGTCCGGGATCGGGGATGCTGGGCCGGTCCGCCAATCCGCGGTGGATAGCCTCGCCCACATGACCACCCACGAGCGACCCTTCGGTCGCTACCTCGAGGACTTCACGGTCGGTGACGTCTACCGCCACTGGCCGGGCAAGACGATCACCGAGTACGACGATCACCTGTTCTGCATGATCACGATGAACCACCACCCTCTGCACACGAACGAGTGGTTCGCGGAGCACGAGACCGTGTACGGGAAGAACGTGGTCGTCGGCAACCTCGTCTACTCCCTCGTGCTCGGGATGAGCGTGCCCGATGTGAGCGGCGCGGCGATCGCGAACCTCGAGGTGGAGTCGCTCACCCACAAGAAGCCGACGTTCCACGGCGACACGATCTATGCCGAGACCCGCGTGCTCGATGTGGTCGAGTCGTCGTCCAAACCCGACCGCGGCGTCGTGACCGTCGAGACGAAAGGCCTCAATCAGAAGGGTGAGGAGGTCTGCTACTTCCGTCGCAAGGTGATGGTCTGGAAGCGTGAGGCGGCCCCTCCGCGGCGACGGCCGTATGACGACGGGTCGATCTGGTCGTGAGCGTCAACCCGACCGCGGCCTCAGGCTTCGACTCGGGCGCGGAGGCGTACGAGCGCGGCCGTCCCTCGTACCCCGACGAAGCCATCTCCCACCTCGTCGACGTCCTCGGGCTCGCCCCCGGCAAGCGCGTGCTCGACCTGGCCGCGGGCACCGGGAAGATGACGCGCCTCCTCGTCCCGACCGGCGTCGAGCTCGTCGCGGTCGAGCCGGTGGCGGGGATGCGGACCGCGTTCGCCGCCGCAGTCCCCGGTGTCGAGGTCCTCGATGGCACCGCCGAAGCGATCCCGCTTCCCGACGCGTCCGTCGACGCCGTCGTGGTCGCGCAGGCGTTCCACTGGTTCGACCAAGAGCGGGCGCTCGCCGAGATCGATCGCGTGCTGAAGCCGGGCGGTGGCGTGTCGCTCGTGTGGAACCGCCGGGACGAGTCGGTGCCGTGGGTGGCCGAGATGTCACGGATCATCCACTGGAACCGCGGCCTCATCCCTCAGTACGACGGCATCGAGCTGGAGGGCTTCACCACGTGGAGATGCGGCTACGTCCAGGCGTTGACCCACGACGGCTTGCTCGACCGCGTCGCTTCCGTGAGCTACATCGCCGCGATGGACGATCGCGAGCGCGCGGGTGTCCTCGCCCAAGTGAGCGATCTCGTTCGCGGCTTCACCGAGCCCATCCCGCTGCCGTACGTGACCGAAGTCCACACCCGCGCCTGATGCGGGACGTGCTGCATGCGTGATCTTCCGTGGCGCCGCACCCGCGATCCTTGGGCGGTGCTCGTGTCGGAGGTGATGCTCCAACAGACGCAGGTTGCCCGCGTGGTGCCGATCTGGGAGTCGTTCATGACGCAGTTCCCAACCGTGCGCGCGTGTGCAGACGCGTCGCAGGCGGACGTCGTGCGGGCGTGGGCCGGGCTCGGGTACAACCGCCGCGCGGTCAGCTTGCACCGGGCCGCGGTGGCGATGGGGGACATGGTGCCGCGGCATACGGTGCCGAACGACCTCGATGCGCTCCTCGCGTTGCCTGGGGTCGGCGCCTACACGGCGCGCGCCGTGCTGGCCTTCGCGTTCGAAGAGGACGTCGCCGTCGTCGACACGAACATCGCTCGGATCCTCTCGCGCCGCTCCGGTCGAACGCTGACCGCGACTGAGCTACAGCAGGCGGCCGATGCGCTGGTTCCCCCGGGCGACGCCTGGGCATGGAACCAGCGGCTGATGGATCTCGGCGCCCTCGTCTGTACGGCTCGCTCGCCGCGATGCGACGAGTGCTGGTTGCGCGAGGGGTGCGGATGGGACGGCCAGATCTGGGCAACCCGGAAGCAGTCGACGTTTGCGGGCTCCGACCGGCAAGGTCGGGGACGACTGATCGCGGCGTTGCGCGAGACAACGGTCGCCGTCGATGACGTCGCCCAAGTGATGGGATGGCCGGACGACCCCACGCGAGCCGAGCGCGTCGCCGCCCAACTCGTCGACGAGGGGATCGTCCAGGTCGTCCCGGGGACGGCCGATGAGCCGGTCCGTCAGGCGGTGATGCGGCTCACGATCTCGTCGTAGGCCGCGTCGGCGTACGCCACCATCTCCTCGTCGGTGCGGTCCTGGATCGGATGGGGCACGAACACGCGGGCCATCGCCGCGAACCCGAGCGACGTCGACTGCGCCGCGGCGGCTTCGATGAACTCGCTCGAGGCGACGAACATCGAAGGCACTCCCCGCCGTTCGAGGTCAGCGATGTCGTGCACACTGCACGACGTGCACGACCCTCAATCGGCTAACGCTTCGATCACGAGGTCGCACTTCGTCGCGATCTCATGACGGAGGTCCACAGGTGCCGGCTTCGTGAACGTCGGCTTGGCGAACCGTTCGACTCTGGCCCCGGCGGTTTCGAGCCGATGCTGCAGACGGTCGAGGAAGATGTTGCCCCGCGGCTTGGAGATGTCGAGGAGCCCGATCGTCTTGCCCTCCACAGTCGACGGGCGCTGCAGCAGGGCGCGCTCGGCCGGGACCAGCTCTCCCGTGGGATCCAGGACGATCGTCATGGCACCACCGTTCTCATTCGATCAGCTTGGTCGTCGGCTGGCTGCCGATCTCGCCGTTGGCCCAGCCCCCGATGATGGCAGAGAAGAGGCCCGCACCACCGCCCGCGTGCACGAGCAGAAGGCCTCCGGGCCGGAACTTCGGGAGTGTGAGTTCCTTCAGGTGCTCGGGGATCCCCTCGGCGATGCCACCCGCGCCTCGCACGATCTCGCTGCCCGGCAGCTGGAGGTGGCTCATGATGCCGTCCTTCACCTGCTGCTTCGACCAGCCCGCGTCCTTGAACACGCGGGCGTGCTCGGGGCCCATCACCAGGATCGCGTCGAAGCCCATCGGCAGCTTCGGATGCTGCACGGTGCGCAGGCACGCGGCGAGGGTGCGGGCGAGCGTGTCCGGCTCACGGGCCAGCTGATCGACGACACACCGGGGTCCTTCGCCGGGGAAGAGCGTGACCGTCGACGAGTCGGGCCCGAAGCCGCGCTCGACCGCGAGCGACTCCCACGGTGAGCCTTCCTCGTCTTCCGCGAAGCAGAACGAGATCTTCCCGGGGTTCCCGTGAGTGGCGCGGTCGACGCCGCCGGGGCGCCCGCCGCCGACGTTGCGGATGACGAGCTGCAGTGCGCGACCGATCGTGAGGTTGGCGCGGTTGCCTTGGCCGAGCACGTTGCCGCCGGAGTTCATCCCGATCGCACGGCGAATGGGCCCGTTCACGATCATCACGGGGCCGACGGGCATGGTCGTCGCGAGCACGCCGTGGATGTTGAACGTGTCCGTGCACGCTGCCTCGACCGCGGCGAGGATCACCGGCAGGTACTCGGGCTTGGCACCCGCCATCACCGCGTTGATGGCGACCTTCTCGACGGTGCACTCGACGAGGTCGGGCGGCACGACGGCAACGACCTCGTCGGGAGCGCGGGTGGTGCCGGTGAGCATCTTGAGGACCCGCGCTTCGGTCGGTGCCACGACCGGGAGTCCGTCGGTCCACCCGCGGTCGAACAGCGCTTCGGCTTCGTCTTCGAGGCTGGCGATCTCGACGCGCCGGCTGCGCAGCACCGAGCCTCCGAACCGCACGCGGAGCTCGTCGACGAGGTCGGGGTCGACAGAGAGCGAGCCGCAGCCGGGCCGGTGCTCGGGGAGGTCGGGGCCGAGGCCGTCGATCCCGGTCAGCTTCTCCCAGGCCGGGCGGAGCCAGCCGACGGTGCGGTCGACCTCCTCACCGTCGACGACCCGGAGGAGGGTGGGCACGGTCTCGATGTCGTGGTGGTAGGACACCGAGAGGTCCTCGTCGTGGAGAGGCGCGAGGCCCTCGGGGAAGCCCGGCTCGTCTTGCGTGAAGACCGTGAGCTCGGCGCCCACGGATTCCAACTCGGCGCGCAGCTGGCGGAGCACCGGGGACACGAGCACACAGGTCGCGCACTCGGCCTTTACCACGGCCACGATGCCGTTGGGAAGAGCCATCGCCCCGGACGTTAACCTCGGTGTGAGAAATCGGTCACCCGGGGAACATTCAACCTTGACCTTTCACTACCCTTGCCGACCCAAGGGGGACCTGTGCTCAACATCACGTTCTTCGGGGTGCGAGGGTCGACGCCGTGTTCGAGCGATCGCACCCGGCGTTATGGCGGCAACACGTCCTGCGTCGCCGTCGAATCCCCCGGTCAGGATCCGGTCATCCTCGACATGGGCACGGGGCTTCGCTACTTCGGTGAGACGCAGCCTCTCGACGGCTCGTTCAACGGGACGGCCCTGGTCACCCACCTCCACTGGGACCACGTGCAAGGCCTCCCGTTCTTCGTTCCCCTGCTGAAAGGCGGCCACCTGTCCGTGCAGGCGCCGGGCCAGGACAACGGTCTCAGCCTCTTCGAGTCGTTCGATCTGTGCATCCGGCCGCCGTTCTTCCCCGTCGCCATGGACGCGCTGGTCGGCACCCTCGAGTTCCACGAGCGGAACGACGAGACGTTCATGGTCGGCAACGCCAAGGTCACGGCGCGCTCGGTGCCCCATGTCGGGCCGACGAACGGCTATCGCATCGAGTGGGAAGGCGCGACCGTCGCCTACATCTCCGACCACCAGCAGCCGTACGACGGTGGCAACGCGATCGGGGCCGGTGCCCTCGACCTCTGCGACGGTGCCGATCTCGTCATCCACGACGCGCAGTACACGGTGCCCGAGTTCGCGGCGAAGTCGACGTGGGGGCATTGCACGGTCGAATATGCGGTGATGGTCGCGAAGGAGGCAGGAGCGAAGGCGCTCGCGCTGTTCCACCACGACCCGACTCGCCACGACGAAGCGCTCGACGAGCTGTCGGCCTGCGCTCGCGAGTTCGCCGACCGAGCCGGCATCGAGCTCATCACGGCCGCGGAGGGGTTGACCGTCTCCTTTGGCTGAAGCCCCCGACATCGATCCCGCGGTCTTCCGGCAAGTCCTCGGCCATTTCCCCACGGGTGTCACGATCGTCACCGCCACGGCCGATCGCCGGCCGGTCGGTCTCGCCGTGGGTTCGTTCACCTCGGTGTCGCTCGAGCCTCCCCTCGTCGCCTTCTGTCCCGCGAACACCTCGTCGAGCTGGCCCCACATCGAACAAGCCGGGAAGTTCTGTGTGAACGTGCTCGCCGCCGACCAAGAGGGCCTGTGCCGTCACTTCGCCGGGAAGAGCGACGACAAGTTCGCCGGCATCGGCTGGAAGACGAGCCCACTCGGCTCTCCGATCCTGGACGGTGTCCTCGCGTGGATCGACTGCGAGATCGAGGCGGTGCATCCTGGCGGCGACCACGTCATCGTGCTCGGCCGCGTTCACGACCTCGAGGTCGCGCACCAGGGCGGTCCGCTCGTCTTCTTCCGCGGCGGGTACGGGCGCTTCGAGGTCTGAGAGGTTCGAGGGGTGAGCACGTGGGCCGGCGCGCTCGTCGGTCTCGTCCTCCTCGTGGCCGGTGTGGCCAAGCTCACGAGCCGAGGATGGCCCGCGCAGGCCGACGCGCTGGGCGCTCCCGCATGGGCGACCCGGGCGGTCCCCGTCCTCGAGATCGCGATCGGCGCGGCGATGGTCGCCCATGTTCGTTACGCGGCCATCGCGGCGATCGCGTTGCTCGGCGCCTTCACGGTCTTCCTCGTCGCCGCCCTGCGCCGTGGCGTGAAGGCGCCATGTGCCTGCTTCGGCTCGTTGCGGACGCGCCCACTGACGCCGTGGTCGGTGGCGCGCAACGTCGTGTTGATCGCGCTGGCGGTGCTCAGCCTGACGTGACGCCGAGAGTCGTGAGCACGAATGCGAGCACTTCGGCTTCCTCGCGCCACGCGTCGTAGCGGCCGGACTTGCCGCCGTGGCCGGCGACCATCTCGGTCTTGAGCAGCAGCGGCTTCGTCCCCGTCGTCGTGGCGCGGAGCCGGGCGACCCACTTGGCGGGCTCGTGATAGCTCACTCGCGGGTCGTTGAAACCTGCGGGTCGCGAAGATCGCCGGGTATGCCACGGGTGCGACGTTCTCGTACGGCGCGTACGAGGACATGTACGCGTCGTATTCGGGCTCGTTCGGGATTGCCCCACTCCTCCCACTCCGCGACGGTGAGGGGCAGCGTCTCGTCGAGCATCGAGTTGACGACGTCGACGAACGGCACCTCGGCGACGACCGACGCGAACAGGTCGGGCCGCAGGTTCATCGCCGCGCCGACGAGCAGACCACCTGCGCTGCCTCCTCGGATCGCAAGCCGGTCGGGTCGGGTCCAGCCCTCGGCGATGAGATGCTCCGCGCATGCGACGAAGTCGGTGAAGGTGTTGCGCTTGTGAAGCAGCTTGCCGTCGAGGTACCAACGCCGACCGAGCTCACCGCCGCCGCGCACGTGACCCAAGGCGAACACCACGCCGCGATCGAGGAGGCTGATGCGGGGCCACGAGAACCACGGCGCCATGAGGACTTCGTACGAGCCGTAGCCGTACAGCAAGGTCGGGTTGCTCCCATCGCGGGGCAGCCCCTTCTTGGCCACGATCGACACCGGCACCTTCGTGCCGTCGCTCGCCGTCGCCCAGGTCCGGCTCGTCTCGTAGTTGGTTGCGTCGAACCCGCCGAGCACGGGCTGCTGCTTGAGCAGCGTGCGTTCGCCGGTGAGCAGGTCGACGTCGAAGACGGACGGCGGCGTGATCAGTGACTGGTAGTTGAACCGGTAGGACGACGTGTCGTACTCGAGGTTCGTCCCGCCGGACAGGGAGAACGCCGCCTCGGGCTGATCGATGACGAACTCGGTGCCGTCGGCGCGGATCACTCTGAGCGTGGGCAGCGCCTCGAACCACTCGTACGCGACGACATGATCGGCGAATGCGTCGATGCCGAACAGCCGGACCCCGGGACGGTGGGCGAGGACGTCGCGCCATGACGCCCGACCGGGGGTGTCGATCGGTGCTTCGACCAATCGGAAGTCGAGCGCGTCGAGGTTGGTGACGATCAGCAGGCGATCGCCCTGGTGATCGACGGAGTACTCGAGGCCGGGCTCGCGCGGCTCGACCACGCGGGGATCGGACAAGGGATCGGTCGCGTCGAGCAGGCGCGCCTCGCTCGTCGTCCTGCTCTCGCTCGTGATCACGACGAACCGGCTGCTGCGAGTGTTGTCCACTCCGACGTCGAAGTGGGTGTCGTCCTCTTGGAAGACGAGCACGTCGCCGGCGGCGTCGGTGCCGAGCTCGTGACGCCAGATCTGGTACGCGCGCCAAGCGTCGTCGGCGCGTGTGTAGAAGAGGTAGCGGTCGTCGGCGGACCACGCCGTTCCGTAGTGCGTGCGCTCGATGATGTCGGGGAGGTCCTGGCCGGAGGTGAGGTCGCGGATCCGCATCGTGTAGACCTCGGCGCCGCTGACATCGGTCGAGTACGCGAGGAGCCGGTGGCTCGGGCTGACGTCGAGGGCGCCGAGCTCGAAGTACTCGTGGTCGGCCGCGAGCTCGTTGCTGTCGAGCAGCACCTGCTCCCCGTCGTCGCTGTCGCGCTCGGGTCGGCGGCAGAAGATCGAGTACTGCTTGCCCTCCTCGGTGCGGGTCACGTACCACCACGGGCCCCGTCGGGCCGGGACGGAGAGGTCGGTCTCGAGCACGCGCCCCTTGATCTCCTGGAACAGCTGCTCCTGGAGCACGGCGAACGGCGCGAACCAGGTTTCGGTGTGCTCGTTCTCGGCTTCGAGGTAGGCGACGGTCTCGGGATCCTCCTTGTCGCGTAGCCACGCGTACTCGTCGACGACCTCGCGGCCGTGGCGCACGGTGGTCACCGGGATCCGCTTCGCGACGGGGGGCTTCGGCATCCGGCGAACCTAGCGGCGGGTCGCACCGGTGACGGCCCACCGATTGCTGGCGGCCCGGCGCCCGAGGACGACGACTCGCGCGGCCATGAACACGATGAACACCGCCCAAAGCCAGCCGATGCCCCCGCCCAGCCACAGCACCATCGGCTCTCCGACGATCACGATCGCGCACACGGCGGCCATCGCCCGTGCCAGGAAGCGGAGATCTCCCGCTCCGACCAGGATGCCGTCGAGCACGAACGCGGGGCCGCTCAGTGGTTGGCTGATCGCCACCCAGACAAGGAGGAAGCTCGCGAGCGAGAGCACTGCAGGATCGTCGCTGAACACATGGGGGAGCCACGTGTGCACGAGGAGCACGAGCAGCGCAGACACGAAGCCGAAGCCGGTGCCCCACTGAAGGGTCCGCCGGGCGGAGCCGAGCCGCGTTCGGCGTCGATCCCTGCCCGAGCGCTTGTCCGACGAGGGTCTGCGCCGCGACTTCGAGCGAGTCGAGGGCCAGCGCCAGTCCTGCCCACACCTGGAAGGCGATCTGCTGCGCGGCCAGCTCGACCTCGCCGAGCCGACGCGGTTGCAGCGGTGAGCATGAAGAACGCACCGCGCAGCGCGGCCGTTCGCAGGAAGAGGAGCCAGCCATCGCTGCCCGCGGCCCTGAGTGCGTGGCGGTCCGGCCGGAGTCCGGCACCCTCGTTCACCGCGGCCCGGGTCACGATCGCCGCGTACGTCGCGCCGGCGGCGAGCTGCACGACGACGGTCGCGAAGGCCGAGGCTCCGACGCCGTAGCCGAAGCCGTAGATGAGCACGAGCTCGAGGACGAGGTTCACGGCGTTCGATGAGATCGCGACGGCGAGAGGGATCCACACTCGCTTGCTGCCCCGCAGGTAACCGACCGACGCGAGCGAGACGAGGAGTGCCGGGACGCCGAGCAGGCTGATGCGGAAGTACGTGTGCGCGTACCCGCGGGCCGCGTCTTCGACTCCGATCAGCGACAGCAGCGGTTCGGTGAACACGAAGCCGAGGATCGCGAGGGGGATGCCGATGCCGACCCCGAGCCAGAGCGCCTGGACCGCGGTGTGCGCCGCGGCCCGATGCTTACCGGCACCGAGCAGGCGCGCCACGGCTGCCGTCGTGCCGAAGGCCAGGAAGATGCAGAGCGAATAGCCGGTGATGAGCACCGTGCTCGCTGCGGCCACGCCCGCGAGCTGGGGCGTGCCCAGATGACCGACCACCGCGGTGTCGGCAAGGACGTAGAGGGGCTCGGCGATGAGCGTGAAGAACGCCGGGACCGCGAGGCCGAAGATCTCTCGGTCGAGCCTCCTCATGGCCGCACCGTAGGCTCGCGGCCATGGCGAACCCGCTGAAGATCCGAAGCTACGAGGTCACCGAGGGCAACGCGAAGGCCGGGGCACGGGCGATGCTGCGAGCGGTCGGCATGGGCGACGACGACTGGGACAAGGCCCAGGTCGGCGTGGCGTCGTCCTGGAACGAGGTGACGCCGTGCAACCTCTCGCTCGACCGGCTCGCGCAGCGAGCGAAGGAGGGTGTCGCGCGCGGCGGGCGGGTTCCCGCTCGAGTTCGTGACGATCTCGGTCAGCGACGGCATCTCGATGGGTCATGAGGGGATGCGCGCCTCGCTCGTGAGCCGTGAGGTCATCGCGGATTCGGTCGAGACGGTGATGCATGCGGAGCGCCTCGACGCGCTGGTCGCCCTCGCCGGGTGCGACAAGAGCCTCCCGGGGATGATGATGGCGGCTGCCCGCCTGAATGTTCCCTCGGTGTTCGTCTACGACGGGCTCCATCCTGCCCGGCCACCACAACGGTGTCGCGGTCGACATCGTGAGCGTGTTCGAGGCGGTCGGCGCCTGCGCGGCAGGCACGATCACCGTCGACGAGCTCGGTCAGATCGAGCGCAAGGCGTGCCCGACCGAGGGCGCGTGCGCGGGCATGTTCACCGCCAACACGATGGCGGCGATCGGTGAGGCGATCGGCATGTCGCTGCCGGGCAGTGCGTCGCCGCCGGCCGTCGATCGTCGTCGAGACGACGACGCCTACGCCTCGGGTGCGGCCGTGATGAACCTGTTGGCGCTCGGGATCCGGCCCCGTCAGATCATGACGAAGGAGGCGTTCGAGAACGCGATCGCGGTGACCAACGCGCTCGGCGGTTCGACGAACGCGGTGCTCCACCTGCTCGCCATGGCGAACGAAGCCAAAGTCGAGCTGACGCTCGACGACTTCAACCGGGTCGGCGCCGCGTCGCCCACATCGCCGACCTCAAGCCTGGCGGTCGCTTCCACATGGTCGACCTCGATGCTGTTGGCGGCGTGCCGGTCGTGATGCGTCACCTGCTGGACGCCGGTCTGCTGCACGGCGACTGCCTCACCGTCACGGGAAAGACGATGGCCGAGAACCTGGAAGCGCTCTCGCCCCCGGCGCCCGACGGCCGCGTCGTGCATCCGCTCGAGCGCGCCGATTCACCCGGAGGGCGGGCTCGTGATCTTCCGCGGCTCGCTTGCGCCGAACGGCTCCGTGGTGAAGGTCGCGGGTCTCACCCACGACCAGCTGCACTTCGACGGTGTCGCCCGCGTGTTCGACGGCGAGGACGGCGCGATGGACGCGATCCTCTCGGGCAACATCGAGCCCGGCACCGTCCTCGTCATCCGGTACGAAGGGCCGAAGGGTGGCCCCGGGATGCGCGAGATGCTCGCGGTCACGGGCGCGTTGAAGGGCGCCGGACGAGGCGCCGACTGCGCGCTCATCACCGACGGCCGGTTCTCGGGCGGGACGTGGGGCTTCTGCATCGGCCACGTCGCGCCCGAAGCGGTCGACGGCGGACCCATCGCGTTCGTTCGTGACGGTGATCGCATCGTGATCGACGTGCACACCAAGGCGCTCGATCTGATGGTGGACGACGCCGAGATCGCCCGTCGTCGCGAGGACTGGAAGCTCCCCGAGCCCCGCTACACGTCGGGTGTGCTGGCGAAGTTCGCGAAGCTCGTCACCGGTGCCGACCGCGGAGCGATCACCGAACCGTGACGGGCTCCGCCACCCACGTCACGGCCGTTTGCCGTCGCGGCGTTCGGTCTCGACCTGGGAGACCGTCCGCACCGAGCGGGTGCTCACGTACACGCGGTGCTGGCCGAGCTGCAGCTGCAGCCACAAGCCCTTCAGGGGCCTGAGCGGCGTGTCTGCCGGGAGGCGCTCGAGGAGCGCTCGGGGCTTCGACGAGTAACGGCCCGCGGTGAGCAGCAGCACGGCGCGGTCGGTGACCAGGATGAGACGGCGGTTGTAGAGGCTGCGGAAGGCGACGTACATCGTGATGAGCCCGATGATCACGCCGAGCTGAAGCGAGACGCCCAGCCCGACGAACGTCGCGAGGCCGAGCCCGAGCCATCGGTTCATGCCCGCGAGGGCGTTGACCACGTGATCAACCCGCTCGCCGTCCTCGAGGAATGCCGCGTACTCGCCTGACACGGGGGAGCAGTGTTACACTCTTGGCGATGTATTCCGGTCTCGCGACGATTCTCGTAGTCACCTAGCGCACGCCTCACATACCCGCGTGCGCTGTCCGACCTCCCGACCGGGGGGTCGTTTCAGTTTTCGGCAAGGTTTTCGGCAAGGGAGCAAGTGATGCAGCTGACTGGGGCGCAAGCCCTCATCAAGTCTCTCGAGATGGAGGGGGTCGAGGTCATGTTCGGCCTGCCCGGCGGGTGCATCCTGCCGGCGTACGACCCGATCCTGGACTCGTCGATCCGCCACATCCTCGTGCGTCACGAGCAGGGTGCGGGCCACATGGCCGAGGGCTATGCGCACGTGACCGGGCGGCCCGGGGTCGCGATGGTGACGAGCGGTCCGGCGGCGACGAACCTCGTGACACCGCTCTGCGACGCGTACATGGACTCGATACCGATGGTCGCCATCACGGGCCAGGTGCCGACCGCGGCCATCGGCACCGACGCGTTCCAGGAGTGCGACACCGTTGGCATCACGCGGTCGGTGACCAAGCACAACGAGCTCGTGATGGACGCCGAGGACATCCCGCGGGCGATCCGCGAGGCGTTCCACATCGCGACGACCGGGCGGCCGGGGCCCGTCCTCGTCGACGTGCCGAAGGACGTGTTGCAGGCCTCGATGGACTGGTGGTGGCCCGAGTCGATCGACCTCCCGGGCTACAAGCCCACCACGAAGGGGCATCCCCGGATGATCCGCGAGGCGGCGCGGCTGATCCTCGAAGCCGAGCGCCCGGTCATCTACGCGGGCGGCGGCATCTTGAAGGCGCGGGCCGCGGACGCGCTGCGCGAGCTCGCCGAGCTCACCGAGATCCACGTCGTCACGACGCTGATGGCGCGGGGGCCTTCCCCGACGATCATCCGTTGTGTCTCGGCATGCCGGGGATGCACGGCAACGCGACCGCGGTCACCGCGTTGCAGAAGGCCGACCTGCTGATCGCGCTCGGCTCACGGTTCGACGACCGCGTCACCGGCAAGGTCGCGACCTTCGCACCGGAGGCGAAGGTCATCCACGTCGACATCGATCCGGCGGAGCAGGGCAAGGTGCGCCGCCCCGACGTGCCGATCGTCGGTGACTGCCGGCTCGTGATCGAGGAGATCGTGCGCAACATCCGGGTGATGCTCGACAACGGCACGGTCCAGGCGGACACGGGCGCTTGGAAGAGCCGCATCAGCGGATGGCGCGAGACGTTCCCGCTCACCTACGAGCAGTCCGAGCCCGGCGAGGCGCTCAAGCCGCAGTACTGCCTCGAGGTCCTGCGCGACTCGGCTCCCGAGGACTGCATCGTCGTGTCCGGCGTCGGCCAGCACCAGATGTGGGCCTCGCAGTACTGGAAGTTCCGCCATCCCTACACCTGGGTGAACTCCGGTGGTCTCGGCACGATGGGCTTTGCGGTGCCGGCGGCGATCGGCGCGAAGGTCGGCCGGCCCGACCGCATGGTGTGGGCGGTCGACGGCGACGGCTGCTTCCAGATGACCGCTCAAGAGCTCGTCACCGCGTCCACCGAGCGCATCCCGATCAAGGTCGCGATCTTGAACAATGCGTACCTCGGCATGGTGCGCCAGTGGCAGGAGATGTTCTACGACGAGCGGTACTCCGAGGTGTACCTGTCGCCCGACTTGCCCGACTACGTGCGGTGGGCCGAGGCGATGGGGTGCATCGGCATCCGGGTCGAGTCACCGGAGGAGGTGCAGCCCGCGATCGACAAGGCGAACGAGATCGACGACCGCCCCGTCGTCGTCGAGTTCCGCACGGACTCCGGCGAGAAGGTGTTCCCAATGGTGCCCGCCGGCCAGTCCAACGACGACATCGTGCTCGCTCCAGGGCAGGACAAGGGCATGCTGCGATGAACGGCGCGCCGCAACATCACATCCTCTCGGTCCTGGTCGAGAACAAGTCGGGCGTGCTCGCCCGGGTCGCCAGCTTGTTCGCCCGCCGCGGCTACAACATCTTCTCCCTCGCGGTCGCCCCGACCGAGGACGAGCGGTTCAGCCGCATCACGATCGTCGTCGACGTCGAGTCGGCCCCGCTCGAGCAGATCGTGAAGCAGCTCTTCAAGATCATCAGCGTCGTGCGCATCAACGAGCTCGACCCGCGCCACGCCGTTGAGCGCGAGCTGCTGCTCGCGACGGTGCGGGCCGAGGCGTCGCAGCGTACGGAAGTGCTCGAGCTCGTCCGCATCTTCGAGGGAAAGATCCTTGCCGTCGCCGCCGAGGCGCTGACGGTGTCGCTCGAAGGCCATCCCGACAAGGTCGACGACTTCGAAGAGATGTTGCGACCGTACGGGTTTGTCGAGCTGCAGCGCACCGGTCGGGTGGCGCTGCCCAAGTTGGAGCGCGAGGCTGCACGCCTTCGCTCGCTGAAGGGAAGGGCAAGCTGATGGCAGCCAACGTGTACTACGAGCGCGATGCCGATCATTCGCTGATCGCCGGCCGCAAGGTCGCGATCATCGGTTATGGCTCGCAAGGGCATGCGCACGCGCTGAACCTGAAGGACTCAGGCGTCGATGTGCGCGTCGGGCTGCGGGCGGGCTCGTCGTCGGTCGGAAAGGCCGAGGCCGCGGGACTGCGCGTCGTGCCGATCGACCAGGCCGCCGCCGAGGCCGACGTGATCATGATGCTGCTGCCCGACACCGAGCAGAAGAAGGTGTACGAGGAGTCGATCGCGCCGCATCTGCAGGCCGGCGACGCGCTGCTGTTCGCGCACGGGTTCAACATCCGCTTCGGGCGCATCTCTCCGCCCGAGGGCGTCGATGTGGCGATGGTCGCCCCCAAGGGGCCCGGTCACCTCGTGCGCCGTACGTACACCGAGGGCGGCGGTGTGCCCGCGTTGATCGCAGTCGAGCAGGACGCGACGGGCAAGGCGCGTGACCTCGCGTTGGCCTACGCCGACGCGATCGGTGGCACCCGCGCCGGGGTCATCGAGACGACGTTCGCCGAAGAGACCGAGACCGACCTCTTCGGTGAGCAGGTCGTGCTCTGCGGCGGGCTCACCTCACTCGTGCAGGCCGGTTTCGAGACCCTCGTCGACGCGGGGTACCAGCCGGAGATGGCCTACTTCGAGTGCCTCCACGAGGTGAAGCTCATCGTGGACCTCATGTACGAGGAAGGCATCGCCGGGATGCGCTACTCGATCTCCGACACGGCGGAGTACGGCGATGTCACCCGTGGCCCGCGGATCATCACCGACACGACCCGGGCAGAGATGAAGAAGATCCTCGACGAGATCACCTCGGGCAAGTTCGCCGAGGAGTGGGTCGCGGAGTCCGACTCGGGTCGCGCCAAGTTCAACGCGCTCCGTGAGGCGGGCCGACAGCATCCGATCGAGAAGACCGGCGCCGAGCTGCGGGCGATGATGCCGTGGATCTCGGCCGGCAAGCAGAAGGTGAGCGACGCCTCAGGCGGCTGAGTACTCCTCGTCGCCGATCTCCGCTTCGCTTCGATCGGCTCCGCTCGCTGCGCTCGACAATCGGTACGCCGCGCACCCGGGCGGCGCACGCGCCGCCCCACTAGCCCAGGCGTTCGACGACCCAGTCGATGCACTGGGTGAGCGCCTCGACATCGGACGGGTCGACCGCCGGGAACATCCCGATGCGAAGCTGGTTGCGGCCGAGCTTGCGGTACGAGTCGGTGTCCACGACGCCGTTCTCCCGCAGCACCGCCGAGACCGTCGGCGCGTCGACGCCGGTGAGGTCGATCGTCCCCACGACTGCGGAGCGGTGCGCCGGATCAGCGACGAAGGGCGCGGCGTATGCGGCCTTCTCCGCCCAGCCGTAGAGGATCGCTGACGACTCGTCCGACCGCGAGGCCGCGAACTCGAGGCCGCCACCGTCGTTCATCCATCGAAGCTGCTGGTCGAGGAGGAACAGCGTCGCGAGTGCAGGCGTGTTGTACGTCTGGTCGAGCTTGCTGTTCTCCAGCGCGATCGTGATGTCGAGCGACGCCGGGCACCAGCGGCCGGACGCGTTGATGCGGGCGATGCGATCGAGTGCGGCGGGAGAGCACGCGGCGATCCAGAGCCCGCCTTCCGACGAGAAGCACTTCTGCGGCGCGAAGTAGTAGACGTCGACCTGGCTGGGATCCCAGCGCAGGCCACCCGCGGCCGACGTCGCGTCGACGACGACCAACCCGTCGGCGCCGTCGGGGCGCTGCAGCGACATGGCGACGCCGGTCGACGTCTCGTTGTGCGTGTACGCGTACACGTCGACCTCGTCCCGCGGGATGGGGAGCGGGTGCGTGCCGGGCTCGGACTCGACGATCTCGGGCGCGTCGATCTGCGGCGCTGCTGCCGCGGCGGCGGCGAACTTCGAGGAGAACTCGCCGAACACGAGGTGCTGGCTCTGGCGCTCGATCACGCCGAACGTCGCGACGTCCGAGAACGCGGTCGAGCCGCCGTTCCCGAGCACGATCTCCCACCCATCGGGTAGCCCGAACAGCGAGGTGATCCCTTCTCGCACGGAGCGCACGATCGCGCGCACGGGCGCTTGGCGATGCGACGTGCCGAGATAGCTCTGGCCCACGTCAGCGAGGGCGCGCACGGCCTCCGGACGGACCTTGGAAGGGCCGCAACCGAAGCGCCCATCGGCGGGGAGCAGCGACGCGGGAAGCGAAATGTCGTGAGGGTCCGGCGAGGTCACTGTGTCAGCATGGCAGCCGTGGAGCGCATCTCACGTCGCATTGCCGCCATCACCGAATCGGCCACGCTGGCCGTCGACGCCAAGGCCAAGGCGCTCAAAGCCGCAGGTGAGGACGTCATCGGCTTCGGCGCGGGCGAGCCCGACTTCCCGACGCCCGACGCGATCGTCGAAGTCGCGGCGGCCGCATGCCACGACCCGGCGAACCATCGCTACACGCCGACGGGCGGCCTCCCCGAGCTGCGGGCGGCGATCGTCGCGAAGTCCGAGCGCGACTCGGGGCTCGTGTGCACGGAGTCGCAGGTGCTGGTGACGAACGGCGGCAAGCAGGCCCTCTACAACACGTTCGCCACGCTGCTCGACCCGGGCGACGAGGTGCTGCTGCCGGCGCCGTACTGGACGACGTATCCCGAGTCGATCTCGCTCGGTGGCGGCGTCCCAGTCGTCATCCCGACGACGGTCGCTTCGGGCTTCCGCGCCACCCTCGATCAGCTGGAGGCTGCCCTCACGCCGCGCACGAAGGCGCTCGTGTTCGTGTCACCGTCCAACCCGAGCGGCGCGGTCTATCCGCCCGATGAGGTCGAGGCGATCGGGCGGTGGGCGGCCGAAAGGGGCATCTGGGTCGTCACCGACGAGATCTACGAACACCTGACGTTCGGCACTCACGTGTTCTCGTCGATGCCCGTACTCGTGCCCGAGCTCGCCGAGCGGTGCGTCGTCGTGAACGGCGTCGCCAAGACGTACGCGATGACCGGGTGGCGAGTCGGCTGGATGATCGGCCCGAACGACGTCGTGAAGGCGGCGACGAACCTGCAGAGCCACAGCACCTCGAACGTCGCCGACGTCTCACAGCGTGCCGCCGTGGCGGCGCTGAACGGGGACCTCAGCGCGGTCGCGATGATGCGGGCCGCGTTCGAGCGTCGCGGCCGCACGATGTACGAGATGCTCAACGCCATCCCGGGCGTCACCGCGATCGAGCCCCAGGGTGCGTTCTACGGGTTCCCGTCGTTCGAGGGCGTGCTCGGACGTTCGATCGGAGGGCGCACGCCGCAGACCACGGCAGAGCTCGCGGAGCTGCTGCTCGACGAGGCGAAGGTCGCGATCGTGCCCGGCGAGGCCTTCGGCGCCCCCGGCTACGCTGTGGCTGTCGTTCGCACTCGGCGACGACGACATCGTCGAGGGCATCACGAGAATCGCGAAGCTCCTAGCGGGGTAGGCGAGCGAGCACCTCGTCAGCGGCCGCGAGCCCCGACAGCACTGCTCCCTCGACGCGACTCGGCCTCCCTCCGTACCGATCTCCCGCGAGGATCGTCAACCGACGTGCATCGGTCACCACGCACCCCGGACCGGTGATCGTGCGCGGCCGGCCGTGCCGCCACCGCAGGACTCCGTGACTCGACGACGCCGGCCGAGCCCATGAACGGCGCCGCGTCGTCGAGCGTGGCCTCGGTTCCTGGACGCGTGGTGCAGCGTGAGCGCGGGCACGGGCGAGATCCCCTTTTGGTGATTGTCGGCGACCCAGCCGAACGTCGGATCGTCGGCGAGCTGGATGCCGCCCGGAGCGGGGACGGCGGACGGGCCGTCGAGCACGCAGAGCACGGCGATCATCTCGTCGTACTCGTCGGTGGGCGCGGTGACGACGACTGCGTCGGCGTCGAGAGCGTCGATGTCGTCGACGTCGATGCCGAGCCGCACATCGAGTTCCTCCGCCGCGGTCTCGGCGACTGCGGCCATCCCGGCAACGCCGACGTAGCGGGGGAAGCCGTCGGGCTCGGGTCCGAACCCACGGCACCATTCGCGCACCACGCCGCGAGCGATCCAGTCGTCGACGAGGGACTGGAACTCGGGCGTGCGCACGGTGAAGAACTGCGCGCCGGTGTCGAAGGTGGCGATGCCCAACCGCTGGGTTGCCATGCGACCCCCGACGACCGCGGCCCGCTCGAGGACCCGCACCTCGACCCCGTCGTCGCGCAGCCGTCGGGCGCACACGAGGCCGCTGATGCCCGCGCCGACCACGACAACGCCCATCAGCGGCGAAGTTACCGGTTGGCCTCGACGCGACCCGCTCGACAAGGATGACACCCCGTGGCTCGTGTCCTCGTCACCGAAGAGATCGCTGAAGGCGGCCTGCAGCTGCTGCCGCGACAAGGGCCACATCGTGGACGTGCAGCTCGGCTTGTCGCCGTCCGAGCTGCTCGGCGCGATCGTGGGCGCGCACGCGCTGATCATCCGGTCGGCCACGAAGGTCACGGCCGAAGTGCTCAACGCCGGCGCGGACCTCGTCGTCGTCGGCCGCGCCGGCATCGGCCTCGACAACGTCGACGTCGACGCGGCAACCCGCCGCGGGGTCATGGTCGTCAACGCGCCGCAGTCGAACGTGCTGTCCGCGGCCGAGCACACACTCGCGCTGCTGCTCGCGCAGGCCCGGAACATCCCCCAAGCGCACGCCGCGCTCCGCGAGGGCCGCTGGGAGCGCTCCCGCTGGGAGGGGGTCGAGCTCAACGACAAGGTGCTCGGCGTCGTCGGCCTCGGCCGGGTCGGCAAGCTCGTCGCGCAACGAGCGCTCGCGTTCGGGATGCGGTTGCTCGCGTACGATCCCGTTCGTCGCTCCGGACCGGGGACGCCAGATGAGCGTCGACCTCGTCCCGCTGCCGAAGCTCATGGCCGAGTCGGACTTCGTCACGATCCACCTTCCGAAGACGGCGGAGACCGTGGGCTTGCTCGATCGCGAGATGTTCGAGCCTCGCCAAGCGGGGCGTCCGCATCGTCAACACCGCTCGGGGCGGGATCATCGACGAGGACGCACTCGCGTGGGCGATCGGCGAGGGCATCGTCGCTGGCGCGGCACTCGACGTCTTCGCCGAGGAGCCGACGACGAAGTCCCCACTGTTCGAGCTCGAGAGCGTCGTGGTGACGCCGCACCTGGGTGCGAGCACCCGCGAGGCGCAGGACAAGGCCGGCGACACCATCGCCGAGCAGGTGATGCTGGCGCTTGCCGGTGAGTTCGTGCCGTTCGCGGTCAACGTGAGCGCGGCGGAGGCGTCCGAGTCGGTGCGGCCTTACCTCCCGCTCGTCGAGCGGCTCGGGCAGCTGTTCGCCGAACTCAACGAAGGCGCACCGAGCGCGCTCGACGTCGAGTACCAAGGCGCCCTCGCCGACTACGACACCCGCATCCTCACGCTGTCGGCCCTCAAGGGTCTGTTCTCGGGCGTGCTCGACGAGCCGGTCACGTTCGTGAACGCCCCGCAGATCGCGAAGGACCGTGGCGTGGAGGTGCGGGAGGTCTCGACACCGCTCACGACCGACTACGTGAACCTCATCACGGTGCGCAGCGAGCAGCACTCGATCGCCGGCACGCTCGTCGGCCTGCGGGGCGAGCCGCGGCTCGTGATGATCGACGACCACAAGGTGTACGTGCCCCCGGCGCGCCACATGCTCATCGTCCGCAACGACGATCGCCCGGGGATGATCGGTCTCGTCGGCACCGTGCTCGGCGAGGCGGGCGTCAACATCGCCGACATGGACGTCGGCCAGTCACCTCACGGCACCGCGCTCGATGCTCATCGCCACACCGGACGCGGTGCCGCCCGACGTGATCAACGGATTGCGGGGGGCCCCGGGCATCCTCTCCGTGCACTCGCTGAGCGGGTAGCGCTACCCCTCGACCGTGATCGCCGCGGTCGGACACATGTCGGCCGCGGTCTCGACCTTCGACCGGAGCTCCTCGGCGGGCTCGTCCGTGAGGAGGTACAGGTATCCGTCGCTGCGCACCTCGAACACCTCGGGGCATGTCTGCATGCAGGCACCGGTGCTCGCGCAGACGTCGTAGTCGATGGTGACCTTCATGGACGAGCTCCCTCTGGTCGTGTCGAGTTCAGCGCTTGGCGGGTCGCAAGCCGTCGGCCTCTGCCGCCTCCGCGGAGGAGTAGCAGCGGTCCGGGGTCGTGCGCGCATAGTTCACCATGCCCGGCTCGTGGAAGATGCCACTCGAGAGCTTGGCCTTGATCGGATAGCCGTCCGGGCACGCGCCATCGACCGGTTCACGCCATGGGGTCGAGGCGATGACCAGCGGGGCGGTGACCGGGGAGCGATCACCGGCGCATCGGGGAGCGCGACGTCGACCGCGGTGCGACCACCGCGGCTGCGCCGGGTCCACGCCATGACGACGGCGATGAGCACGCCGAGCACGATGACGATCCGCAGGAGCCTGCGCATCACGGCTCCAACCTAGACGTCGGGTGCGATCGCGGGTAGGATTCCCACCCAATGCAGCCGCTCCTCACCTCCGGCCTCCTCCTCACGTAGGCGAGCACCCCCATAGGTGCTCGCCGAGCCTCCTGCGCCTCCGGGCCAGGAGGTTCTTGCGTTTTCCAGGTTCCGTTCAGAAAGGGTCACCATGCCTCCCGCACCGAAGCAGCCCCGGAAGATGCCCTACGAGAAGTACCGGCGCGTCCTTCCGATCCAGCTGCCCGACCGGACGTGGCCGGACAAGACGATCGACAAGGCGCCGCTCTGGTGCTCGGTCGATCTGCGTGACGGCAACCAGGCCCTCATCGACCCGATGGACCCTGCGCGCAAGCTGCGGATGTTCCACGCTCTGGTCGACATGGGCTTCAAGGAGATCGAGGTCGGCTTCCCGTCGGCGTCGCAGCCCGACTTCGACTTCATCCGCTCGCTCATCGAGGACGACGTGATCCCCGATGACGTCACCATCCAGGTGCTCGTCCAGTGCCGCCCCGAGCTCATCGAGCGCACCTATGAGTGCATCAAGGGCGCGCCACGGGCGATCGTCCACTTCTACAACTCGACGTCCGAGCTGCAGCGGCGCGTGGTGTTCGGCCTCGACAAGCAGGGGATCACCGACATCGCCGTGAACGCCGCGAAGCTGTGCCGCAAGCTCGAGGACACCGTGCCCACGACCGCGGTGCGGTACGAGTACTCGCCCGAGAGCTTCACCGGCACCGAGCCCGACTTCGCTGTGCAGATCTGCGAGGCGGTGATGGAGGTCGTCGAGCCGACGGTCGACCGCAGGATCATCCTGAACCTGCCGGCGACGGTCGAGTGCTACACGCCGAACATCTACGGGGACGTCATCGAGTGGTTCGGCCGCACCATCAGGGACCGCGACAAGGTGTGCCTGAGCCTGCATCCGCACAACGACCGGGGTTGCGGCGTCGCGGCCGCGGAGTTCGGCGTGATGGCTGGCGCCGACCGGGTCGAGGGCACGCTGTTCGGCAACGGGGAGCGGCCCGGCAACGTCGACGTCGTCAACCTGGCGATGAACCTGTTCAGCCAGGGGGTCGACCCCGAGCTCGACATCAGCGACATCGACGTGCTCCGCCGTGTGGCCGTGTACTGCAACCGGCTACCGGTGCACGAGCGCCATCCGTACGCGGGCGACCTCGTGTACACGTCGTTCTCGGGCTCGCATCAGGACGCGATCAAGAAGGGCCTCGCCGCATTGCCTCCCGACTACGAGCAGTGGGAGGTTCCCTACCTGCCGATCGACCCGCATCACGTCGGTCGTACCTACGAGGCCGTGATCCGAGTCAACAGCCAGTCCGGCAAGGGCGGCGTCGCGTACATCATGGAGTACGAGCACGGCATGACGCTCCCGCGCCGTCTGCAGATCGAGTTCTCGAAGGCGATCCAGACCGTCACCGAGGACACCGGCACGGAGATCAGCCCCTCGGACATGTGGGCGGTGTTCAGCGACGAGTACCTGCCCGAGGACCCCGCCGTGAAGCTGCTCTCCCACGAGACGACCACGGTGTCGACGGCCGAGGGCGACCGCGCCCGTGTCGTCGCGCAGATGCTCGTCGACGAAGAGCACCACACCGTTCAGGGCGAGGGCAACGGCCCGATCGACGCGTTCGTGCACGGCCTGCGCCAGCTGCTCGGGGTCGAGCTCGACGTCGTCGACTACTCCGAGCACGCCGTGAGCGTGGGCGCCGACGTGCTCGCAGCCGCCTATGTCGAGACGGTGTGGCCCGACGGCCAGACGCGCTGGGGTGTCGGGATGGACTCGAGCATCCTCACCGCCTCGTTGAAGGCGGTGGTGAGCGCGGTCAACGCCCGCGATGCGGTAGATGTCCCAGCGGTAGAGGGCAGCCATTCCGGTCTCGTCGTCTCGTACGACGAGATGTCGTCGGCGTAGCGCATCGTGATGCCGATGTCGTCGAGGCCTTCGAGGAAGCGCTGTTGCGTCGCGGGGTCGAGCGGGAACGACGTCTCGAGCCCTGCGGCGGGCGCCGACACCGTGAGCCGCTCCACGTCGACGGTCACGCTCAGGCCGGGGTCGGACTCGATCGCGGCGAGCAGCGTCGCTCCGAACTCGGCCGAGACCTGCACGGGCACGAGGCCGTTCTTCGTGCAGTTGTTGCGGAAGATGTCGGCGAACCGCGGCGAGATCACGGCCTCGAACCCGTAGTCCATGATCGCCCACACCGCGTGCTCACGCGATGAGCCGGTGCCGAAGTTCGGCCCGGCCACGAGGATCGACGCGCCCGCGAACCGCTCGTCGTTCAGGACGAACGAGCGATCGTCGCGCCACTCCGAGAACAGGCCCTTGCCGAAGCCCGTGCGCTCGACCTTCTTGAGCCAGTCGCTCGGGATGATCTGGTCGGTGTCGACGTCGCTGCGGTCGAGCGGCACCGCGGTTCCCGTGATCGCGCGGTACAGCCTTCATCGCAGGTCCTCCGGGGTGGCGAAGGTGCCCGCGACTGCGGTGGCGGCGGCGACGGCTGGGGAGACGAGGTGGGTCCGGCCGCCGCGCCCTTGGCGCCCTTCGAAGTTGCGGTTCGAGGTCGACGCGCACCGCTCCTGCGGCGCGAGCTTGTCGGGGTTCATCGCGAGGCACATCGAGCATCCGGCCTCGCGCCAGTCGAACCCGGCGGCACGGAACACCTTGTCGAGGCCTTCCTCCTCGGCCTGCCGCTTCACGGCGACCGAGCCGGGTACAACGAGGGCACGCTTCACCGTGACGGTCTTGCCGTCGACGACGGCGGCCGCCGCGCGCAGATCCTCGATGCGGCTGTTCGTGCACGAGCCGATGAACACCGTGTCGACCGGGATGGCCCGCATCGGCGTGCCCGGTTCGAGGCCCATGTACGCGAGCGCCCGCTCGGCGGTCTCACGCTCCGCGGCGCTCGCGAACGACGATGGGTCGGGGACCGCCCCGTCGATCCCGATGACCTGCGCGGGGTTCGTTCCCCACGACACGTGCGGCACCAGCGTGACCGCGTCGATGACCACCTCCTTGTCGAAGGTTGCGCCGTCGTCGGTGACGAGCGACTGCCAGTCGTCGAGCGCCTGCTCCCAGAGCCTTCCCCTTGGGTGCGTGCTCGCGGCCCTCGAGGTAGGCAAACGTCGTGTCATCGGGCGCGATCAGCCCGGCCCGTGCGCCCGCCTCGATCGACATGTTGCACACCGTCATGCGGCCTTCCATCGACAGCGACCGGAACACCGAGCCGCGGTACTCGATGACGCTGCCGATGCCGCCGCCGGTCCCGATGCGCCCGATGACGCCGAGGATCACATCCTTCGCGGTCGAGCCGTCGGGGAGCTCGCCGTCGATCGTGACCGCCATCCACTGCGGGCGGGTCTGGGGGAGCGTCTGCGTGGCGAGCACGTGCTCGACCTCGCTCGTGCCGATGCCGAACGCGAGCGCGCCGAACGCGCCGTGGGTGCTCGTGTGGCTGTCACCGCACACAACGGTCATGCCCGGCTGCGTGAGTCCTTGCTCGGGCCCGATCACGTGCACGATCCCTTGCCCCGCCTGACCCATCGCGAAGTGGCGGATGCCGAACTCCGCGCAGTTCCGCCGCAACACCTCGATCTGCGTGCGCGAGACCGGATCGGCGATCGGCTGATCGATGTGCTCGGTCGGGACGTTGTGGTCTTCGGTGGCGACCGTGAGATCGGGACGGCGGACCGTGCGGCCGTTCAACCGGAGCCCGTCGAACGCCTGCGGTGACGTGACCTCGTGCACGAGGTGGAGATCGATGTAGAGGAGGTCGGGCTCGTCGGGTGCCGAGTGCACCACGTGGCGTTCCCAGACCTTCCCGGCCAGCGTGCTGGGCATGTCTCACATCCTGGTACTAGAGTCTCGGCCTGTGAACGGGAGCATAAGCGGTGTCGGGGTGATCGACAAGGCGATGACGGTGCTGGGTGCGCTCGAGCGCGAACCCCGCTCCTTGGCCGAGCTCATGGCCGTGACCGGCCTGCCCCGCGCGACCACGTACCGCCTCGCCACCGCGCTCGAGGCACACGGCCTCGTAAGACGCGACGCAGACGGGCGCTTCGCGCTCGGCCTCGGCCTTGTCGCCCTGGGACGTGCCGCCGCGCACGGCCTCGGGCTGCCCGAGGTCGCCCGCCCCGCCCTCGAAGCCCTGCGCGACGCGACAGGGAGAGCGCGCAGCTGTACGTGCGCGACGGCGATCGTCGCGTCTGCGTCGAGGCGCTCGAGTCGCCGCACGGCCTGCGCACGATCGTCCCGCTCGGCGCCGCGCTGCCCCTCGACGCCGGCTCTGCGGGACGCATCCTGCGCGCCGACCCCGAGTCGCTGAAGCGAGGCTGGGCCGAGAGTGTTGCCGAGCGCGAGGCGGGCGTCGCGTCGGTGAGCGCGCCCGTGCGTGCTCACGACGGCTCAGTCATCGCGGCCGTGAGCGTGAGTGGCCCGATCGAGCGCACCACCCGCCAGCCCGGCAAGAAGTACGCCGCCGCCGTCGTCGACGCCGCGGCCCGCATCGAGCGCGGCCTCAGGGGCGACGCGTGACGAACACGTACTCGCCGCTGTTCTCGGTGTAGGGCTCGCCTGCGAACCCGCCGTACAGCGCCTCGACCTCGAGTCCGGCGACGTCGACGAGGCCGAGCCACTCGTTCTTCGTGGCCCACCACAGACGGCTGATGCCGCCGTCGTCATGCACGATGTCGAGGCGGTTGTCGCCGATGGCGTAGTGGACGGTGTGGGGGAGCGGCGTCTCCTGTGGTCGGCCGTCAGCGTTGGCCGCGAAGTGATGGTCGAACGCGAACGCGTTCCAGGCGAACCTCCCGCCGGGCTCGAGTGACGCGGCGACCCGATCGAACACGCGTCGCCGATCCGCCCAGGTCGGCAGGTGGAGCAGCGCGCGGAACGGGCAGTAGATCAGCGCCGCGGGCTCGGTGACCGTGAAGTCACGCATGTCGCCCTCGTGGAGCTCGAGGTCGACACCCGCTGCCGCGGCGTTCGCCCTTGCTTGCGCCAGCATGGCCGGGGACGAGTCGACCCCGCTCACCCGTTTGCCCGTCGCCTTGGCCACCGGGATCGCGACCCGCCCGTTGCCGATCGCCAGCTCGAAGAGCGGCCCCTTCGCCTCGAGCGCGAGGTCGACGTAGAACGGGACGTCGACGGTCATGCGGGCCGACCACTCGTCGTACTGGTTCGCGAACGCCTCGTGCCAGCTCATGCGTCCGCGCTCGCGTGGGTGCGCTTGTGGTGGTACCAACAGACGAGCCGCAAGTTCGTGACCTTCGTATGACCGCCGCGGCCCCAATGAGTCTCGTGGTGGATCTCGCACGCCCATGGCGGCGCGTGGCAATCGGGTTCGGTGCAGTGCTGATCTCTCGCGATCACTGCTTTGGCCATGGCCACGCTCGGTTCTCTGGTCGCTCTTCCGACATCGAGCACTTCGGACTTGCCCCGCATGATCACCCGGCTCACGCCGGCGTCGCAGGCAATTCTTCGGGCGGCGTGCGCCGAGATCGGCGTGCCCGACTGGAAGCGAGCCGTGCCGTTCTCGGCCCCGGCGAGCGTCTCGACATCGACGACGGCGACGACGTGGGGCCGGCCCACGCGGGTCATGGCCGGATCGTCGACGTGCTCCAGGAAGTAGCGCCCGATCGACACGAGTGCGATGGCTCGCCGCTGCGCGATCGGCGTGTCCTTCGGGAGCTTCAGCCGCTCGATGGCCGCGTGGATGGCGACATCGAGGACTTCGCCGTCTTCGACGTCGAGGTCGGACTCGATCCGCACGCGATCGGGCGTGCGGCTGATGTGCGTCTCGGAAGGCTCGGGGGGCTTGCTCTTCCCGTGCGCGAGTTTCGCCCGCTTCACGGCGCGGGCAAGCTCCTCGACTGGGACCGTCTGCGCCTGGGCGACCAGGTTGCCGAGCACCTCGGCCGGCAGCTCGACACCCTCCGCGAGCTCGCTGGCCGCGGCCTTCGAGATCGTGCCCGCGGCGAACGCGTCACCGATCGTGGGCGTCTCCTCCATCGTCTCGGCGAGCCGCGCATCGCGATGCACAACTCCGCGGCGGTCGCCCGACAGCGAGGCGAGCCATGACGCCGCGTCGCGGAAGCCGTGCCGCACGTGAGCGCTTCGCACCGCGGCAGCCCGCAAGAGCTCGAGGCCCGCTCGCTCGACCGCCTGCTTCAGCGCGATGTAGGCGTCGACCAGCGTCGTCGAACGCCTCGTCGTCAAGCGCAGCCAGGTTGTCGGCGTCGAGCACTTCGAACACCCCGTCACTCTATCGAACACCTGTTCGCATAGTCAACCCATTTCGATCAATTTCGAAGCACTCGGTCGAGGGCGTAGTCGATCGTCTCGAAGGCCTCGTTCGGGGTGAGCTGGCCGTCGAGCACTCCTTGCGACAACCCAGTGACAGCGACGAGGAGCAGGAGCGCCTCGTGCTCTGCGTTCACGCCGGCGCGCAGCTTTGCTCATGCGGATGGCCCTCCATGCGCAGCGCAACCACCCGTTCCGGCTCCCCGAGGCGGCGCCCCTCACCGACGACGAGCTCCGCTCGATCTCAGCACCGGCAGCGGTGATCGTCGCGGAGAAGAGCGCGCCCTTTGCTGCGCGCGTCCAAGCCGAACGGGCGCGTCTGGTGCCCCATGCGGATGTCACCGTCATCCCGGGCGCGGGTCACGAAGTGTCGTGGACCCACGTGGACGAGTGCGTGGCTCAGTTGACTCGCGTCACCGCCCGAGCCGCCACCGACTGACACGCGTCAAGGAGCGCGGGGACGAAGCGGTTGGAGGCGAAGACCGCCGCGTGGTGGTCGAAGTCGACCGGATGCACGGTGGCACCGGGGATCGCGTCGGCCAGCGCGAACTGGCGTCGGGGCGCCACCAGCGTGTCGCGCTGCGTCACGACGACAGCGGTCGGGACATCGACCTCGCCGATCCACGGCGTGGAGGAGAACTGCCCGACCGCACGCGAGGCCTCGAGCACCGCGGTCAAGTCGTGGCGGCGCATCTGCTCGCGCGCCCACAGCTCGGGCCCGGTCGCTTCACGGCGCGACACGAACTCGTTCATCACCCGTCGTCGCACGGCGGCTGGGGCCAACCGTGTCGCCATCGCCAAGCCACCGAGTCCCATGAACCCGATCTGCTGCTCTCGACCCGTCGCGAACCGAGCAGCGGTCGCGCACAACACCAACCCGTCGACTCGGGACCGATGGCGGCGCCAGATGAGCTGAGCGATCGGTCCGCCCATCGAATAGCCGACCGGGATGAACGACCGGACGCCGAGCGCGTCGGCGAGCTCGACGACGTCGTCCGCGCAGTCCTCCAAACGGAACATGCGCCGCGAGCGAATGCCGCGACCGTGGCCGCGGTGATCGAGCGCGACGACGCGGTACCGCGACGAGAGCGCGATAGGAGGGAAACCAGTTCAGGTCGGCCGTGGCGCCGAGCCCGTGCAGCAGCGCGACGGTCGGCGCGCCGGGCGGCCCGGGGAAGTCCCGAACGAACCGCTCCTGATCGCCCATGGCGCTACCGCTCCACCGCCACGACGGTGACCTTCAACGTCGCGCCGGTGGGCGCCTCGTAGGTCACGGTGTCACCCTGGACGGCACCGATCAGCGCACCGCCCATCGGCGATGCCGGCGAGATCACGTCGAGCCCCTCGACGCGCTCCTCGATGCTGCCGACGAGGTAGCGCTCGGCATCTTCTGGGGAGTCGCCCTCGTACACGATCGTGACGATCGATCCTGCCTGCACCGCGCCCGAGCCATCATCCTCCGCGATCACGGCGTCGCGCAGCATCGACTCGATCTTGCGGATGCGTGCCTCCATGAGGCCCTGCTTCTCCTTGGCGGCGTGGTAGTCGCCGTTCTCGGAGAGATCGCCGTGCGCTCGAGCGACCTCGATCTCCTGCGCGACCTCGGTACGGCCGCGGGTCGTGAGGTCTTCGAGCTCGGCCTTGAGCCGGTCGTACGTGGCGGGGGACAGCGGATGCTGGCTCACCAGCGTCAAGTTACCCGTGGTAAGGTTCGACGATGCACCGCATCTCGTTGCCGCTGACTTCATCGGTGATCATTTCGTAGCGCACGCCCCGACCTGGCGTGCGCTTCCGACCGTCCCTCCGGGGGCGGTTTTCCGATTTTCGGGAGCGTTGTCTGCAATGACCTCACATCGCATCGCCGTGATCGGCGGGGATGGCATCGGCCCCGACGTGGTGGCCGAGGCCATCAAGGTCGCGCGTGCCGTGGGCGTCACCCTCGACACCCACGAGTACGACCTCGGTGGGGCGCGTTACCTGAAGACGGGCGAGGTGCTGACAGACGAGACGGTGGACGAGCTGCGCCAGTTCGACGCGATCCTGCTCGGAGCGGTCGGCACTCCCGACGTGCCGCCGGGTGTGCTCGAGCGAGGCCTCCTGCTGAAGCTCCGATTCGAGCTCGACCTGTACGTGAACCTGCGGCCGTTCCTGCTGCCCCCGAACGTCGACTTCCTCGTCGTGCGCGAGAACACCGAGGGCACGTATGCGGGCGAGGGTGGTCTTCTGCGCAAGGGCACGCCTCACGAGATCGCAACGCAAGGATCGGTCAACACGAGGATGGGCGTCGAGCGGTGCGTCCGCTTCTCGTTCGACCTCGCGCGCAGCCGCCCCCGCAAGCACCTCACCCTCGTGCACAAGACGAACGTGCTCACGTTCTCGGGCGATCTCTGGCAGCGCACGTTCGATGCGGTCCACGCCGACTACCCGGACGTCGAGACCGCCTACAACCATGTCGACGCGGCATGCATCTACTTCGTGCAGGATCCACAGCGCTACGACGTGATCGTGACCGACAACCTCTTCGGCGACATCCTCACCGATCTCGGCGGCGCGGTCTCCGGCGGCATCGGCTTCGCCGCGTCAGCGAACCTCAACCCGGCGCGCACCGGGCCGTCGCTCTTCGAGCCGGTCCACGGCTCGGCTCCCGACATCGCCGGCATGAACAAAGCGAACCCCATCGCCGCGATCCTTTCGGGAGCGATGATGCTGGAATTCCTGGGCGAGGCCGACGCCGCAGCCCGCGTCCGCAAGGCATGTGCCGAGCCGGGTCTGTCCGGATCGACCACTGAGATCGGCGACCTCGTCGCAGAAAGGGTCTGAGATGCCCATCACCCCCACCGAGAAGATCTGGATGAACGGCGAGCTCGTCGACTGGGCGGACGCGAAGATCCACATCCTCACGCACACGTTGCACTACGGCATGGGCGTGTTCGAGGGGATGCGCGCGTACGAGACCGATCGTGGCCCCGCCATCTTCCGCCTCACCGACCACATCACGCGGCATGCGCGACAGCGCCCGCATCCTGCTGATGCCGTTCCCGTACTCGGTCGAAGAGCTCGTCGAGGCGTCGAAGGCGGTCGTGCGGGCTTCCGGCCTCCCCGCGTGCTACGTGCGTCCGATCGCGTACTTCGGGTACGGCGAGATGGGCCTCAACACGCTGCCGTGCTCCGTGGATGTCGCGATCGCGTGCTGGCCGTGGGGCGCGTATCTCGGCGACGACGCGGCGACCAAGGGCGTGCGCATGAAGATCAGCTCGTGGGTGCGCCACGACCACAACACGATGCCGCCCGCCTCCAAGACCACCGGCAACTACGCGAACTCCTCCCTCGCGAAGGTCGAGGCGCTGAAGGCCGGTTACGACGAGGCGCTCATGCTGAACAAGGAGGGTCTCGTCAGCGAGTGCACCGGCGAGAACGTGTTCGTCGCGCGCAAGGGCGCGATCATCACGCCGCCGCTGTCGGCGGGTGCGCTCGAGGGCATCACGCAGAGCAGCGTGATGACGATCGCCCGCGACCTCGGCTTCGAGTGTCGAATCGGTGATCTCACCCGCAGCGACCTCTACATCTGCGACGAGATGTTCGTGTGCGGCACGGCCGCCGAGGTCAGCGCGGTCAACGAGGTGGATGACCGACCGATCCCGTGCCCGGGTCCAATGACGACGGCGATTGCCGACGAGTACAAGAAGGCCGTTCGCGGTCAGGTGGACCGATACAAGGAGTGGGTCGAACATGTCGCCTGAGGTACGAGACCGCACGAACGCGGTCGAGATCTTCGACACCACCCTGCGAGACGGCTCGCAGCTCGAGGGCATCTCGCTGACCGTCGACGACAAGCTCCGCATCGCCGAGCAGCTCGACCACCTCGGCATCCACTGGATCGAGGGTGGCTGGCCGGGCGCGAACCCGAAGGACGAGGAGTTCTTCCGGCGCGCCAAGACCGAGCTGAAGCTCACGACGTCGACGCTGGTCGCCTTCGGGTCGACAAGGCGCGTCAAGGGCAAGGTGGACGACGACCCGACACTCGCAAACCTCGTGGGCGCGGGGACCTCGGCGGTGTGCATCGTCGGCAAGTCGTGGGACTACCACGTGACCGAGGCGCTGACGACGACGCTCGACGAGGGCGTCGCTATGGTCGCCGACTCGGTCGAATACCTGCGCGGTCACGGTCTCGGCGTGATGTTCGACGCCGAGCACTTCTTCGACGGCTACAAGCGCAACCCCGAGTTCGCGCTGCGCGTCCTCGAAGCGGCCGCGGAGAAGGGGGCGTCGACGCTCGTGCTGTGCGACACCAACGGGGGCTCGCTCCCGTTCGAGGTCGAGCAGATCGTGGGCGACGTCGTGGCGCACTTCCGTGACGACGTGATCGTCGCGATCCACACCCACGACGACACGGGCTGCGCGGTGGCGAACGCGCTGGCCGCCGTCAGAGCCGGCGCCCGCCAGGTGCAGGGGACGATCAACGGCATCGGCGAGCGCACGGGCAACTGCAACCTCACGACGGTGATCCCGAACCTGACGCTGAAGATGGGGATGCAGACGATCCCGCCGGAGCGCATGGAACGGCTCACATCGGTCGCTCACCACATCGCCGAGCTCGTGAACGTCGCGCCGAACCCGCAGGCTCCGTACGTCGGAGCGTCGGCGTTCGCGCACAAGGCCGGCCTCCACGTGAGCGCGATCGCGAAGCGTCCCGATGCGTACGAGCACATCCCGCCCGACAGCGTGGGCAACGGCACGCGGTTCGTCGTGTCCGAGCTCGCGGGCAAGGCCACGTTGAAGATCAAGGCCGAAGAGCTCGGCCTCGCCCTCGACGGCAAAGCAATCGGCGACGTCGTCGACACGCTCAAGCGGCTCGAGCACGAGGGCTACCACTTCGAGGCCGCCGACGGCTCGCTCGAGCTGCTCATGCGCCGCGCCGCCGGGTGGGAGCAGGAGTTCTTCGAGGTCGAATCGTTTCGCGTGACCACCGACGAGCTCCCGAGCGGCTCGTTCACGACCGAGGCGACGGTGAAGGTGCACGTGAACGGCGAGCGCGTCATCCGCACGGCGGAGGGCAACGGCCCGGTCAACGCGCTCGACCAGGCGCTGCGCCTCGCCATCGCGTCGTGCTACCCGGCGCTCGACCGAGTGCATCTCACCGACTACAAGGTGCGGGTGCTCGACACCGACAAGGGCACGGCCGCGGTCACCCGCGTGCTCATCGACTCGACGAACGGCGACCTCAGCTGGTCGACGATCGGCGTGTCCGAGAACATCATCGAGGCGTCGTGGCTCGCCCTCTTCGACTCGATCGTGTTCGGCTTGCTGCACACGCCGCACACGTCAGAATGAGCTGATGGCCGCGCCCGAGTACGTCCCCGTCAAGCCCACCGACCGGCCGCGGGCATACGAGTCTCCCGATCACGTACCCGATCCGTGGCTCGCCGATCGGCCCGGCGACCTCGACGCGCTCCGCCAACCCGAGGGTCGTCTCCACGGCGACATCGGCCCCGATCAGGGGTACGCGCTGGTGCTCGCGAAGCGCTTCCACGACCGCGTCCATCTGCAAGACCACGAGCACGACGAAGACGCGGTCGCGGGGTGTGTGGCCGTGGCGATGCGCCGAGCCTCGATGTTCCGGCGGGCGCCGGTGATCCACGATCTCGACATCGCCTTCACGGTGTGGGGCTTCCTGGATCCCAAGCCGCCGTCCGAGCTCGTCGCGTTCCGTCGTCCTCTGTTCCAGTCGGTGTCGCTGCCGATCCACTACGTGGAGCAGCGCGTGATCGCGTCACAGGTCCCCGAGACCACCCTGCGCATGCGCCCCGAAGAGGCGCGGTCCGCCTACCCGGCGCGCTGGTCCGAGCTGCATCGGCCTCGACGCTTCGAACCAGCCGTAGGCACCGAGCGCGAAGAGCGTGACGAGCACCGCGACGTAGATCCATGCGCTGGCGCGGTCCCAATCGACGTCGTCGTTGAACCGTGCCAACGAGAAGAGCTCGAGGACACCCAGCGCGAAGTTCGCGGCCATCGCCGGTTCAATGCGCTCCCAGTCCGCCTCCCACGCCGCGTGCAACGACGCGATTCCGATGCCGACCAGCCACGCGGCCACGGCCTGCGCGGTCAGCGTCGTGAGGGCCCAGGGCCACGATGAAGCGACTGCACTCGGACGCACGAACATGACGGCGCCGAACGCGACGAGCGCGGCACCCAGGACCGCGCCCACGCCGCGGAACCACATCGGGGTGGGGCGGAGGCGCGGGCCGTCGGCTCCGGGCTCTCGGGACTGCCGCACCCAGATGACCGCCATGATCCCCGGGACCACGGCGTAGACGAGGAGCCAACCCCAAGTGACGACGAACACGATCGCCCTCGTGTCGCCGAAGTGGAACTTCTCGAGGTTGTTGAGCGTCGCGATCAGTGTCAGCAGGGTGAAGGCGAACACGGCGGGCACCGCGATCCGCGCGTAGTCCCAGGTGCGTCGCCGAGATGCCTCGAACTCGAGAAGGAAGCTGGCCCAGTACGCCGAACCGAGGAAGGCCGCGGTCAGCGGGGGCTGGATCGTCCACGAGAAGTAGTCGGCGGTCTCTTCCGGCTTGAACATGAGAGGGATGCCGACGGCCAGGACGAGCAGGCTGGCGACCACGAGCAGGCCGCGCATCGCCGGGATGAGAGGTCGCTCGACCATCGGATGGTTCTAGCCGAATGGTTCGATGCCGGGCGCGTTGTCGAGGCGCGACACTTGGGCCATGCAGCCGATCACCCTCACCGACGAGCAGCGCCAGTTCCGCGACGTGATGCGCCAGTTCAGCGAGGACAAGATCGCCCCGCGGGCCGCCGAGACCGACCACCTGGCCCGCTACGACTGGGACGCGTTCCACGCGCTGGTGTCCATGGAGCTGCCCGCGCTCGGCCTTCCCGTCGACTACGGCGGCGCCGGAGCCGACCTCGTCACGCAGGCCATCGCGGCGGAAGAGCTGGCGAGGGTGTGCGCGTCGACGAGCCTGATGCTCCTCATCTCCAAGCTCTCGACGCTGCCGATCATGAACTTCGGCAGCGAAGAGCTGAAGCGCACCTACCTCCCCCGCGTGGCGAGCGGGGATTCGCAGGGCTCGTACTGCCTCTCCGAAGCCGATGCCGGCAGCGACGTGGCGTCGATGTCGATGCGAGCGGTCCGCGACGGCGACTCGTACGTCCTCACCGGCACGAAGGTCTGGATCACCAACGCCGGCGTCTCTGACATCTACGTCGTGTTCGCGAAGACCGATCCTCGTGCCGGCCATCGCGGCATCTCCGCGTTCGTCGTGGAGAAAGAGTGGGGCGTCCAGGTCACGAAGCTCGAGGAGAAGATGGGCATCAAGGGCAGCCCGACCGGGCAGCTCCTCTTCGACGACGTGCGGGTGCCCGCGACGCATCTCATCGGTGCCGAGGGCGAGGGCTTCAAGATCGCGATGCACACACTCGACCGATCGCGGCCGACGATCGGCGCGCAGGCGATCGGGATCGCGCAGGGCGCGCTCGACTACGCGATCGGGTACATGAAGGAGCGGAAAGCGTTCGGCCGCCCGATCGCCGACCTGCAGGGCCTTCAGTTCATGGTCGCCGACGCGGCGATGAGGATCGAGGCCGCCCGCGGGCTCGTCTACCAAGCGTGCGCGGTCGTCGACGAGGGCGATCCGCACGGCGACCTGTCCAAGCTCGGCGCGATGGCCAAGTGCTTCGCCGCGGACGTGGCCATGCAGGTCACGACCGACGCCGTCCAGCTGCTCGGCGGCTACGGCTACACGCGCGACTTCCCCGTCGAGCGGATGATGCGCGACGCGAAGATCACCCAGATCTACGAAGGCACGAACCAGGTCCAGCGGGTCGTCATCGCGAAGCGGCTACTCGGCTGACCCGGCCACGGAGGTCGTCGAGCAGTCCGTTCGACTCCTTCAAGCCCCTGCGGGTGGCGCCGCTCAACGCCCAAGGGTGCAAGCGATCGAGCGACGAGGCGAGCGCCTCGGCACCGACGCATGTCTCGGCGAGCGCCACCGCGCGCTCCGGGCCGATCTTCAGCGACGAGGACGCGGTGAACTCGGCAACGTCGTTCGCGAGCAGCAGGTCGGATGCGGCGAGCTCGCTGAACCCGAAGTCGATCATCCAGACTTCTCCGTCGGCCGCGAGGAAGATGTTCGCGAGGCGCATGTCGCGGTGAGCGATGCGGTGCTTGCGCATGAGCGAGACCTGGCCCCACACCGCTTCGAGGACATCGTCGGTCATGTCGCTGGGCTCGACGCGGTCGAGTGACTTCCCCTCGACCGCCTCGTACGCGAGGACGAACGAGTTCGGCTCGGCGGAGGCGAACGCCACCAACCGCGGAGTGCGGATGCCGACGTCGCGTGCCGCGAGCGCGACCATCACCTCGTGCTCGACGGCACGCCGGAGTGACGAGAACGGCCGCTCGTCGCCGAGATCGCGACGGTTGATGGTGCGGTAGAGGCGGAAGAGCAGGTCGGCGCTGCGCTGGTCCTCGCCGAGCGCCTTGACGAACAACCCCTGGCCATCGGTGGTCTTGCCGAAGTACGGCGTCGAGCCTCGAGCGTCGACGCTCGCCGGCGTCAGCTCGGCGAGCGGGACTCCTACCGCCGAGAGCCCATCGGCGATCGCTTGGCCGGTGGGGCGGCGAGCCGGCGCGCCGAGGAGCACCAACGTGAGCGCACCGGCGAGCCATCCGCACAGCAGCGCGCGCACCGAGTCGAACGAGACCGCGGTCGTCATCACGTGCACGATGGCGACGGCGATCAACACCGTCCACCCGAAACGGCGAGCGCGACGGCTGAGCCATGGCGCCGCGCTCGTGAGCGCCGCGACGAGGGCCCCGAGCGCCCCGACGGTCGCCCATCCCGAGTCGGTCAGTGGCCCGAGGTCGTCGAGGCGGACGACTGCCCCTACGGATGATGTGTCGCCGTACTCGAACACCGCCATGAAGCCCCAGGCGATCACGACGGCCATTGCCACTGTGCCGACCAGCCGCAGCCCGCCATCGCGCGCAAGCGTGATCACACCGAGGACCACGAGAGCGATCGCAGCGATCCGGGTGACGATCACGAACGTGTCGAGGATCCAGGTCGGAAGCGCGTCGAGGCCGGTCGAGAAGTCGTGTGCGAACGACACGAGTGTGTCGCCGGCGAGCCAATCGAGGAGCATGAGCCCGAGCAGGGTGACCACGGCGACGACCAGCCGGAGGAGATCTGAGGGGGAGCGCTCAATGTCATGGGCGGGCGCGGCCTCGATCACGACGTTCATGAGCGACGCAGCGTACGTGGGTCTGGGTTGTTCCCATGGGACCCACGCTGCGAGTGGCGGTGCTCTGACCGACTAAGCATTTGCCTTCCTCGAGGAGGTTCGCCGTGCCCGTTCCGCCCAATCTCGACATCGATCAGCTGAAGGAGCTCCTGGGCCTCCTGAAGACCGTCGACAGCGTCGAGCTCAAGCTCACTGTGCCCGCGGATCACGGTCGCCGAATGATGGAGACGCTCGGAATCGACCCGCTCGACGCCCAAATCCGCCAGATCGTGTTCTTCGACACGCCCGACCTCACGCTCGACAAGGCGGGCGTCGTCGTGCGAGCGCGGCGCGTCCAAGGCGTGGGCGACGACGCAACGGTGAAGCTCCGTCCGGTGGTGCCCGAGAACTTGTCACCCGTACTCCGCAAGAACCCCCTGTTCGGCGTCGAGGTCGACGCGATGCCGGGCGGGTTCGTCTGCTCAGGATCGATGGGCACATCGGGGTTGCTCGAGGTCCGTGAGGTCGTGCTCGGCAACAAAGCGATCAAGAAGGTGTTCTCGAAGGAGCAGCGCGCGTTCTTCGCCGAGAACGCACCCGAAGGCATGGACATGAACGACCTGAGCGTCCTCGGGCCGATCACTGTGTTCAAGCTCAAGTGGAAGCCGAAGGACTTCGACCGCAAGGTCGTAGCCGAGCTCTGGAACTACCCCGATGGGTCGCGCATCCTCGAGCTCTCCACGAAGTGCGCTCCGCCGGACGCGTTCCAGGTCGCTGCCGAGGCCAGGGCCTTCCTCGCGAACAAAGGCATCGACACGACAGGCGAGCAATCCACCAAGACGCGCACTGCGTTGGAGTTCTTCGCGAACGAGGTCAAGACACAGGGTCAATCGGCGTAGCCACGCCGAGGGCTGACTCGACGACCTCTGCGGCGTCGAGCGTCTTGTCGTCAGCGAAGCGATCACCGGTGAGCAGCACACCGACCGGGAGGCCGTCGACGAGACCGGCCGACGCGCACGCCGACGGCAAGCCCAACAGGTTCGCCGGCATGACGCACCGCATCAGCTCCATCACCGCGAACCCGTTGTCCAAGTCCCATCCGTGCTCGAACGGCAGCTGCGTCCACGTCGGGCGTGAGCACCAAGTCGGTGTCCGCGAACCAGAGTCCCCACTCACGCATGAGTGCTTGGCGGGTCATCAGGACCTGCGTGTAGCCGCCGAGGTCGAGTGGCGGCTCTGCGTCGAGCAGTGCGTTCAGGAACCGGTTCGCATCGTCGCCCATCAGTGGCGAGATCAGGGGGCCCATGATTCGGATGTCTTCTCCGATGAACGCGAACCACGTCGCGGTGACGTCCTCGAACCGAGGCGGGGCGAGCTCCGTCACCTCGTAGCCGGCGTTCGAGAGGGCGTTCGCCGCTGCGGTCACTTGCGCGGCGATCCGGGGGTCGGTCGAGCCACCGGGCGGGTTCGCCAGCACGGCGACGCGCAGCGGGCGTCCGTCGGGCCGCGGTGAGTCGAGCGGCGCCGGCACCGAGTAGGGGTCGCGCGGGTCACGGCCGGCGAGGATCGAGAGCGCGAGCCGCACGTCGCTGATGTGTCGGGCCATGGGGCCTTCGACCGGCATCAGCTGGAACGAGGCCGGGCCGTCGGCCATCGGGCCAAAGGCGAACTCGGGCACACGGCCGGCTGAGGGCTTGAGCGACGCGATGCCACAGCAAGATGCGGGGTTGCGTAGCGACCCGCCGATGTCGTTGCCGAGGCCGACGGGCGACATGCCCGATGCCAACGCCGACGCTTCGCCGCCCGACGAGCCACCGGCAGTGCGCGTCGGGTCCCACGGGTTGCGGGTGAGACCGTGGAGGGACGAGTCGGTGTGGACCCGCAGCGCCATGTCGGGACAGTTCGTCCGGCCGATCGGGATCGCCCCCGCGGCCTTCATGCGCTCGACGACCGGCGCGTCGACGGGCGAGATCGCATCGGCGAACGCCCGGACGCCGTTGTCGGTCGCGCACCCGGTCAGGTCGATGTTCTGCTTCACCGTGAACGGCACACCGTGCAACGGCCCGAGCGGCTCGCCGCCAGCGAGGGCCGCATCGGCCGCTTTGGCAGCGGCGCGTGCCTCGTCGGCGAGCACACGGGTGATCGCGTTGAGTTGCGGGTTCACCGCCTCGATCCGCGTGAGGTGTGCGTCGACGACCTCGACGGACGACGCTTCCTTGCCTGCGATCATCGCGGCCAGCTCGGCCGCTCCTTGCTGCCAAAGCTCGCTCATCGCGGCAGCGTACGCGTGCCTCCCGCTATACCACCACTGCGACGCTCGTGATCGGGACGAGGGGTGGGTTTGCTCCGAGCGAGCCCGCGAACGCGAGGTTGCTGAACGTGAAGATCCCGCCGTCGCTCGCGACCATGAGGTAGCCGTTGCCGTACCGGACCATTCCGACCACCGGCTTGTTGAGCTGCTTGGCTCCCATCGATCCCAGGAACGCCGCGTCGCCGAAGGTGAAGATCCCGCCATCGGAGGCGACCAGCCAGTACCCGCCGCCCGTCGCTGTCGGCACGAGCCCCCGCACCGGCGCGTTCAGGCGCTTGCCACCCATCGAGCCGCGAAACGCCGCGTCGCCGAAGGTGAAGATGCCGCCGTCCGAGGCGACCATGTAGTAGCCCTTGCCGCTCGGCGTCACGATGCCGCCGAGCACCGGTCCGTTGAGCCGAGTCGCGGTCATGTCGCCGGCAGCGGGCGCGTCGCCGAACGCCACCGCACGCCCGCGTGTCGTGAACACCACGTAGCCCTTGCCAGTCGGCGTCACCGCGAGCCCCGTCGCGAGCTCTCCAGGGGTGAGTGTGCCGGGCGCGACGGATCCCAGAGCGGGGGCGCTCCCGAACGTGGACACTCGCCCTGTGATCGTCACGACCCAGTAGCCCTTGTCGTCAGGCGTCGACGCGATGCCGACCGCGGAGCCGTCGAGCGCGCCGCTCGGGTCACCGAATCCGGTCGCGCCGCCGAACGGATACACCTTGCCGTCGCCCCCGAGCATCCAATAGCCGGCGCCCGACGGCGCCGGTCCGGGTGTGGGGGGCGGCGCCGTCGGCGGAGCGGCAGGCGGTGGGGTGCCGCCGATGAGGCTCTGGATCCACGTCACGTTCGCCGAGATCTGCGAGAACCCGGCGGGCGTGGCGTTGCACGGGTTGCTGCCGTAGCTCACGACGCCGGCGAGGCGGACTGTCCCGGTCTTGTCCGCGACGAACAGGGGTCCACCACTGTCGCCGGTGCACGGGCCGACCGCCGAGTCGCCGGCGCAGATCTGATTGGCCGCAATGAAGCTGCTCACGAACGTCCCGCATAGGACGTCACCGAGGACGGGGACCGTGACCTCGCGTCGTTGCGGCGGGTCGCTGCCTCCGGTTGGGGTCGTGGTGCCCCAACCCACGACCACCCCTGTCACCGTCGCCCCGTCGTATGCCGGCTCGACGTCGGGGGTCATCAGGGTCGCCGGAGCGATGTTCGACAGCGTGCCGAGGTTGAGGAGTGCGAGGTCGTTGAGTCGGGCCGGCCGATCGAACGCCGGGTGGATCGCGATGCTCGTGACCGCGACCTCGGTCTTGGAGGCCGAGGTGAGATCGGTGGTGCCGAGCACGACATGGATGTCGCCGGGGTTCTGGGTGTAGGCCACGGCGCAGTGCGCCGCGGTCAGCACCCACTGGGGAGCGACGAGGGTGCCACCGCAGTACTGGGCGTGGAATCGCTGGTCGATCAGCGCGACGGTGGCCGGCACCGATCCCGGGGTCGACGGGCTCCCGCCGATGATGGCTCCGGCTTTGACCGGGACCACGACCTGGGCCGCGGTGACGGCCAGGGCGAGGAGCGCGACGAGACGAGGGCGGAAACGCGGCATGACGTCTAATGGTGCCAAAGCGGCGAGGCAAGGTGGTGCCGGCCTCGATAATTGTTACTATCTACGTAGTGGAATTTCGTGATCAGCCCGCTGATGGGAGTGAGCCCGCATGGCGGTGACCGACCTCGACCTCGGCCGTTACAAGCTCGGCTGGGCGGACGACGAAGAGTACGTCTTCCGGCCCGAGAAGGGCCTCGACGCCGAAGTCGTCCAGGAGATGTCCTGGTGGAAGGGCGAGCCCGACTGGATGGCCAAGATGCGCCTCAAGTCGCTGCGCACCTTCGAGCGCAAGCCGATGGCGCCGTGGTTCGCGGTGAACATGCCCGACCTCGACTTCGACGACATCTACTACTACATCAAGCCCACCCAAGGTCAGGTCGACGAGTGGGACGAGCTCCCCGAGCAGATGAAGGCGACCTACGAGAAGCTCGGCATCCCAGAAGCGGAGCGGAAGTACCTCGCCGGCGTCACCGCGCAGTATGAGAGCGAAGTCGTCTACCACCGCAACCGTGACGAGCTCGCCGCCCAGGGGATCCTGTTCTGCGACATGGACACCGCAGTGCGGGAGTACCCCGACATCGTCAAGCGGTACTTCGGCACGGTCATCCCGCCCGGCGACAACAAGTTCGCCGCGCTCAACTCGGCCGTCTGGTCGGGAGGCTCGTTCATCTACGTGCCGCCCGGCGTCGAGTGTGAGATGCCGCTGCAGGCGTACTTCCGCATCAACAGCGAGAACGCTGGCCAGTTCGAGCGCACCCTGATCATCGCTGACGAAGGCTCGAAGGTGCACTACATCGAAGGCTGCTCGGCTCCCGTCTACACGAGCGACTCGCTGCACTCGGCCGTCGTCGAGATCATCGTCGGCCCGAGCGCGCGCGTGACCTACACGACGATCCAGAACTGGTCGCCGAACGTCTACAACCTCGTCACCAAGAGGGCCCGGGTCGAGGCCGAAGGCCACATGGAGTGGATCGACGGCAACATCGGCAGCCGCCTCACGATGAAGTACCCATCGGTGTACATGGTCGGCCCCAAGGCTTCGGGTGAGGTGCTCTCCGTCGTGTACGCCGGACACGGTCAGCATCAGGACGCCGGCGCGAAGATGGTCCACGCCGCGCCCGAGACGACGTCGAAGATCGTCTCCAAGTCGATCTCGAAGGACGGCGGCATCACCACATACCGCGGCCTCGTGCACATCGACGAGGGCGCCCACGGCTGCAAGAGCCACGTCCAGTGTGACGCATTGATCCTCGACGAGGAGTCGGTGAGCCGCACCCTGCCCTACATGGAAGTGGGGGAGCGCGACGCGGAGGTCGGCCACGAGGCGACCGTTTCGAAGGTCGCAGACGAGCAGCTCTTTTACCTGATGAGCCGAGGCCTCTCGCAGGAGCAGGCGATGGGAATGATCGTGAACGGCTTCATCGAGCCGGTCACTCGAACGCTCCCGATGGAGTACGCGGTGGAGTGGAGCCGGCTCATCGAGCTGCAGATGGACGGCAGCGTCGGCTAGTCGGCCTCGTCCTCGGATTTCATCGACTCGAGGCGTTTGCGGATTCTCGACTCGATGTCCTGTGGCTCCTCTGCCACAGGCGATGAGCCGGGCGCGGGTGGCTCGTGCACCGTCGCCGACTTCGCACCGAGCGCCGACGCCGCGAACCAGCAGAGGATGAAACCCACCGCGATGAAGATCAGACCAGCGGCGACGCCCGCCAACACCGCGAGGAGGAAGCCGGCCCACGCGATGACGATCAGGGCGAGAGTGATGCCCCGCTTTGCTGCAGGTGACACGCCCGCGAGGAGCTTCTCGAGCATCCCGAAACGATACCGATGAGGAGTGTGATGACCCGTGACTGGCGCGGGCTGGCAGACTCAGGCCGTGCCCATGAGGGTCGAATGCAAGAACTACGAGAGCCGCACGTACCCGAACGGCGAGACCGTGCGGAAGTGCAACCTCGACCTCGCCCCCGACGCGCCGTGGCGGTGCCCCGACGACTGTCCGAAGTACGAGCGTCGGCTGGCCGACATGGCGTGGCAGTACGGCACGCTCGTCGCTCCAGCGACGCCCGAAGAGCCGCCCGGACTCGACGACGGCAGCGCGGCAGCGCTTCTCGACGAAGCCGAAGACATCATCAACTCGGCCGGGCCGGAGATCCTCGCCGAGGTACGGAGTGAGCAAGAGCAGCGTCCGTTCTGGAGGCGTCTGCGCCGCAAGCCTTAGCCTCGAAGCGTGAGCTCCTTCAGTGCGGACCTCGTGCTTCCCACCGAGGCCGAGGAGATCTGGCGGTACAGCCGGATCGGTGAGCTCGATCTCGACCGCTATGTGATGGCGGGGCCGACGATCCCCGTCGGCGCGCCGGCGGAGGCGATCGACGCCGCCGTCGCGGGCACCAAGGCCACGATCCCCGAGCGCGCCGGCTTGGTGATGGTCGTCGACGGCCGCCTCGTCCACCACGAGATCGACGCCGACCTCGCCGCCCGCGGGCTGCGAGTGACTCAGCCCGAGGACGGCACTGCGAGCGTCGCGCCGATGAACGACGCCCCCGATGTCTTCGCTGAGCTCAACACTGCGTTCTGCTCCGCACCCCTCCTGGTCGAGGTTCCCGACGGCGTGGCCGTGCCGGCGCCACTCGTCGTTGCCCACTTCACCGCGACCGACCGCTTGCTCACGATGCCGCGGCTCACCGTGAGGCTCGGGTCCGACAGCGAGCTCGTCGTGCTCGATCACCACAGTTCCGCCGACATCGACGCACTCACCCTTCCCGTAGCCGAGCTCGAAGTCGGCGACGGCGCCCGTCTGCGCTACCTCGCGGTGAACCAGCTCGGTCACCGTGCGTGGCAGATCGCATCGCAGATCGCCCGCGGCGGCACGTCCTCGTCGACGTTGATCGCCAACGTCGCCCTGGGCGGCCACTACGCGCGGGTCCGTACCGATGCTCGACTCGAGGGCAAAGGCGCGTCAGGTGATCAGATCGCCGCGTACTTCGGCGAGGGCGAGCAGATGCACGACTTCCGCACGTTGCAGGACCACGCCGCGCCCAAGACCACGTCGGATCTGCTGTTCAAGGGTGCGGTCGCGGGACGTGCCCGATCGGTGTACAGCGGGCTCATCCGTGTGCGCAAGGAAGCGCCAGGCACATCCGCGTTCCAGACAAATCGAAACCTCAAGCTGAGCGAAGGCGCGTGGGCCGACTCGGTGCCGAACCTGGAGATCGACACCAACGACGTGCGCTGCAGCCACGCGTCGGCGGTGGGTCCGATCGACGCTGAGCAACGGTTCTACCTCGAGAGCCGCGGTGTGCCGCCGGCGCGCGCCGAGGAGCTGATCGTCAACGGGTTCTTCAGTGAGGTGCTCGAGCGCCTGCCCGTGCCCGCCCTCGTCGGGCCCCTGCGAAACCAGATCAACGCCAAGCTCAGTCGGAGGGACGCAGCATGACCCGCGAGCGCCTGTGCTCGACCCACGATCTCCCGTCGGGCAAGGCCCGTCGGTTCGATCTCGGCGACGTCCCCATCTGCGTGGTCCGCATCGACGGCCGGATCTTCGCGATCGGCGACACGTGCAGCCACGCCAACGTCTCGTTGTCCGAAGGCGAGGTGCTCGCCGACGAGTGTGAGATCGAATGCTGGAAGCACGGCAGCTCGTTCGCCCTGGAGACCGGCGAGCCGTTGACCCTCCCGGCGACGCTGCCCGTGCCGACTTATCCGGTGTTCGTGGACGGCGAAGACGTGTACGTGGACATCGAGGACGGTGACGCGTGACCGTCCTCGAGATCGAGGGGCTGCGCGCCGGCGTCGGCGGTCGCGAGATCCTGCGCGGCATCGATCTCGCCGTCGCGAGCGGTGAGGTGCACGCGGTCATGGGCCCGAACGGCTCGGGCAAGTCGACGTTGTCGCACGTGCTGATGGGCCGGCCGGGTTACGAGGTGCTCGGGGGATCGGTGACGCTCGACGGCGTGGACCTGCTCGGCCTCGAGCCCTGGCAGCGCGCCGAAGCCGGCCTCTTCCTCGCGCTCCAGTACCCGACCGAGGTGCCAGGCGTCAGCCTCGAGGCGATGCTCACGGAGGCGCTCCTTGCGCACGGACGCTCGGTCGAGGGGTTGGCTGCTCGCGTCTCGAGTGAAGCGGCGAGGATCGGCTTCGACGAGCGCGTCCTCGTGCGCCCGCTGAACGTCGACCTGTCGGGTGGCGAGAAGAAGCGCAACGAGACGTTGCAGCTGGCGGTCCTCGAACCCGCGATCGCCATCCTCGACGAGCTCGACTCCGGGCTCGACGTCGACGCGCTGCGCGCGTGCGCTCGCCGAGTCGAAGCGGCGACGAAGGAGCGCAACCTGGGTGTGCTCGCGATCACGCACTACAGCCGGCTGCTCCACGAGCTGCCGCCCGACCGTGTCCACATCCTCGTGAAGGGCCGCATCGTGCGATCGGGCGACGCCTCGCTCGCGGCCGAGCTCGAAGCCCAGGGCTACGGCGCTTACCTCGACTGACATGCCCGAACCGCTTGTTGCGATCGTCATGGGCTCACGCTCGGACTGGGCCACGATGGAGGGCGCGGCCGAGGTGCTCACCGCGCTCGACATCCCCTTCGAGACGAAGGTGGTGTCCGCGCATCGCACGCCCGGCCTGATGCAGGAGTTCGCCACTGCGGCCGAGGGCCGTGGCATCGAGGTGATCGTCGCGGGCGCCGGCGGGGCCGCTCACCTTCCCGGCATGGTCGCAGCGAACACCGTGCTGCCGGTGATCGGCGTGCCCGTGATGTCGAAGGCGCTCAACGGGCTCGACTCGTTGCTGTCGATCGTGCAGATGCCGGGGGGAGTGCCCGTCGGGACGATGGCGATCGGGGCGTCGGGCGCGCTCGAACGCGGGTCTGTTCGCCGCCGCGATCGTGTCGAGAGGGCGCCCCGAGCTGCGCGAGCGCCTGCGGGCCTGGCGGGAGGCCCGGACCGCCGACGTGCTCGCGCATCCGGACCCGCGCGAGCCCGCGTGAGGGCCGCGTCCGCGTGAAGGTCGGCGTCCTCGGCGGCGGCCAGCTCGGGTTGATGCTGTCCGAGGCGGCGGCGCCGCTCGGCATCGACATCGTCCTCGTCGACCCTTCGCGTGGCCTCCCGGCACTCAGACACGGTGAGCGGGTCGCCACCGCCTTCGACGACCCGCTCACCTGTGAGGTACTCGGCCGCTGTGACGTCGTGACCGTCGAGCTCGAAGGCGTTCCGGTCGACGTGCTCGAGCGACTGCAGAACGAGACGACGGTCTCGCCGCCGCCGCGCGCTGTCGCCGTGAGCCAGGACCGGCTCGTGGAGAAGACTCATTTCACTGCGCTCGGCATCCCGACCGCGCCGTACGTCTCTGTGGAGCACGCTCCAGCGACGGCCGACCGCGAGGTGATCGTGAAGTCACGGCGCGGGGGTTACGACGGTCGTGGCCAAGTGGTTGTGCCCGCGGGCGGCGCGATCGCGGGGGAGGAGGCCGTCGTGGAAGAGCGCGTCGCGTTCGACCGGGAGGTCTCGATCGTCGCCGCTCGCAGCCGTGACGGCCGGATGGCGTGTTACCCGCTCGTCGAGAACACGCACGCCGAAGGGATCCTCCGGACGACGACGGCGCCCGCGCCCGATGTCACTGCTGCGCTGCAGGGGCTCGCCGAGCGGCACGTCACCGCCCTCGCGGAGTCGCTCGAGTACGTGGGTGTGCTCGCGCTCGAGCTGTTCCAAGTTGGCGATGAGCTGCTGGCGAACGAGATGGCGCCGCGCGTGCACAACACCGGACACTGGACGATCGAAGGCGCGGCGACGAGCCAGTTCACGCAGCACCTGCTGGCCATCACCGGCCAACCGCTCGGCCCGAGCGGTCCGTTCGGCCCCGCGGTCATGACGAACCTCATTGGCGAGCTGCCTGATCCACTGCCGTCAGGGCCGGGTGTGTTCGTCCACCTCTACGGCAAGGCGCCGCGCCCCGGCCGCAAGCTCGGGCACGTGACCGTGTTGCGTTAGGACGCGACCTCTTCGAGGCCTTGCGTGAGGGTGTTCCAGGCGAGGGTCGCGCACTTGATGCGGACGGGGAACTTCACGACACCGCGCAACGCCTCGAGGTCGCCGAGCTTCACCTCGCCCACGGCGCCATCCTCACCGTCGTCGCCGTCGAGCGCGTGCTCGTGGATCGACATCATCGCCTTGAACGCCCGGATCACGTCGCGGGCCTCGCCCACGGTCTTGCCCTTCACGGCCGTCGACATCATCGAGGCGGAGGACTGGCTGATCGAGCAGCCTTGACCTCCGATGCGGAGATCCTTCACCACTCCGTCCTCGACTTCGAGGAACACCACGACCTCGTCGCCGCACAGCGGGTTGAAGCCCTCGGTTCGGTGTGCCGGCGGGGTCGGCAGCTCACCTCGATTCCGCGGGTTGCGATAGTGGTCGAGGATGATCTCGCGATAGAGGTCTTCGAGTCCGGGCATGTCAGTCCTCAGGGCGTGAAGAAGTCGGTCGCAGCATCGAGGCCGTTGGCGAGCGCGTCGACGTCGGCCTCGTCGTTGTACACGTAGAACGAGGCGCGAGCGGTGGCATTCACGCCGAGCACGCGCATCAACGGCTTCGCACAATGGTGTCCGGCGCGCACGCAGACGTTCGTCTGGTCGAGGACCTGCGAGATGTCGTGCGGGTGCAGGTCGCGGAACGCAATCGAGAGCGCACCCCCGCGGACCTCGACGTTGCGCGGGCCGAAGATCGTGAGATCGTCCCCGAAGCGCTCGGTCAGGGAGTCGATCGCGTAACCGGTCACCGACATCTCGTGCTGGCGGACGTTGACCATCCCCAGCTCGGTGAGGTAGTCGACGGCCGCTCCGAAGCCAATCGCCTCCGCGATCGGGGGCGTGCCGGCCTCGAACTTCACCGGGAGCTCGTTTGGCGTGAAACCCTCGAGGCGGACGTCGCGGATCATGTCGCCGCCCCCGAGGAACGGCGGCATCGCGTCGAGCAGCTCCTCGCGGCCCCAGAGCACGCCGATGCCGGTGGGACCGCACATCTTGTGCGCGGAGAACGCGAGGAAGTCGGCGCCCATCGCGACGACGTCGGTGGCCACGTGCGGCACGTACTGGCAGGCGTCGACGACCGCGACTGCGCCGTGCGCGTGCGCCGCATCGCTCAGCTGACGCACCGGGTTGATCGTGCCGAGCACGTTCGACATCGCCGAGAAGCCGAATGCCTTGGCACCGTCCAGCAGCGAGTCGAGGTCGGTGAGATCGAGGAGTCCCTCGGGCGTCAGCGGCACCCAGCGCAGGACGATGCCGCGCTCCTGGGCGAGGATGTGCCAGGGGACGATGTTCGCATGGTGCTCCATGTGAGTGAGCACGACGACGTCGCCCTCGCGCAGGTTCGCGCGACCCCACGAGTACGCGACGAGATTCAGACCCTCGGTCGCGTTCTTCGTGAACACGACCTCGCGCTCGGTCGGTGCGTTGATGAACCGCTTCACCTTGAGGCGCGCGGTCTCGTAGGCCTCGGTCGCCTCACCGGCGATGTGGTACACGCTGCGGTGCACGTTGGCGTTGCACGTCTCGTAGTAGCGCTCCATCGCATCGAGCACCGATCTCGGCTTCTGCGACGTGGCCGCGGAGTCGAGGTACACGAGACGCTTGCCGTTGATCACGCGATCGAGGATCGGGAAGTCCTTCTTGATGCGAGCGACGTCGAACCCTGAAGTCACTGCCATCGCGTCACCGCCATGTCTCGTAGCCCTCTTCGTCGAGGCGCTCGGCGAGCTCGGGCCCTCCGCTCGCCACGACTCGGCCGTCGATGAGGATGTGCACTCGGTCGGGGCTGAGGTAGTCGAGAAGCCTGCGGTAGTGCGTGATCAGCACGACGCCGAGCGCGGGACGGTCGGTGCGCACCTCTTGTACGCCTCGCGCGACGACCTTGAGAGCGTCGATGTCGAGGCCCGAGTCGGTCTCGTCGAGGATCGCAAGCTCGGGCTCGAGGATTGCCATTTGCAGCACCTCGTTGCGCTTCTTCTCGCCGCCGGAGAAGCCCTCGTTGAGGTAGCGGTCAGCGAACGAAGGATCCATGTCCAGCCGCTTCATCCAGTCCATGATCGCAAGCCGGAGCTCGAGCACGGAGAGGTCGATCCCCTTGCGAGCCGAGAGCGCCTGGCGCAGGAACTGGATGACCGACACCCCCGCGATCTCCTGCGGGTACTGGAACGCGAGGAACATCCCGCTCTTGGCCCTCACATCCGTCGGCCAGTCCGTGATGTCGTCGCCCTTGAAGCGGATGTGGCCGCTCGTGACCTCGTAGCCCGGGTCGGCCATCAGCGCGCTGGCGAGCGTCGATTTGCCGGAGCCGTTGGGGCCCATCAGGGCGTGCACCTCACCCGCCCGCACCACGAGGTCGACGCCCCTCAGGATCTCGGCCGGCGCCGTTTCGTCGCTCGTGGGGACCACGTGCAGGTCCTCGATGCGCAGGAGGTCGGGCGTCACGGATCCAGTGTAATAACCACTACGGCGATAGGGGAAATACCCGGTGACTTTGGGGGGCCAGATGACCCAGAAAGGGGCCGAGCGGCCCACTCAGTCACCCTCCATGGGGGCCGATGGAAATGCATCGTGAAGCGCGCGCCCGCGGGTCCACTCGACGCGGCCGGGCCCCCCGTCCGGGGCCTGGCGGCCCTCGCCTCGTTGGCGCGCGCCGTCGCTGCCGCGGACGACCTGATGCAGACGCTCGAGATGGCCGCCGAGGAGGCTCGCGCTGCGCTCGGCGCCTCGGCCGTGTCGATCGCGCGAGCCGATTTCGGCTCCTGCACGTTGCGCGTGCTGGTGAACGTCGGTCAGCTCGCCCAGGGCGAGGTGCGCTTCCCCACCGACGAGGAATACCCCTTCGACCAGTTTCCTGCGGTCGAGACGCTCTTGATCAAGGGCCAGCCGTACCGCTCGTGCGTCGACGATCCCGACGAGGTCCCGTTCATCGCGGAGTGGCTGCGAAGCCGCGGCCGCAGCTCCGAGCTCGGGGTGCCGATCATGGTCGACGGCGAGGTGTGGGGTGAGCTCTGGGCCGCAACTGCGCCCGGCGACTCACCGCTCAGCACCGACGACACGGAGTTCCTCCAGGCCGCCGCCCTCTACGTCGCCGCGGCGGTCGGGCACGCCGAGCACATGGCGCGCCTCGAGCGCCTCGCGTTCGAGGATTCGCTGACGGGCCTGGCCAACCGGCGCGCCCTCGACGAGCGCCTCGAGGCTGCACTCGAGCGCGCCGGGATCACCGGTCGTCCGGTCTCGCTGCTGGTGTTCGACATCGACGGCATGAAGGAGGTCAACGACCGCTTCGGGCACGACACGGGTGACGAAGCGCTCATCGCTGTCGCCGACGGTCTCCGTGCTGCCATCGCCGACGTCGAAGGCGCGCTCGCGTTCCGCCTCGGTGGCGACGAGTTCTGCATCCTCCTCGCGGGGCATGACGGTGAGCAGGCCGCGCATGTCGCTCAGGACGCGCTCAACCGCCTGCAGGCTGCGTCTGGTCGCCGGCTCACCGCGTCGTGCGGCGTCGCGACGACGGGCGCGGGTGTGGCCCGCGCGAAGGAGCTGTTCCGCTCGGCCGACGCCGCCCAGTACGCGGCCAAGCGCGCCGGTCGGGGTCGCGTGCGCGTCTCGCGTCACGCGAGCGATGCCCACGTCGAGGCCGTGCGTGCGCCGTGGCGGTTCTTTCGCGATCGCAGCGACAGCATGCAGGGTCTGCTCGATTCGTGCCTCGAGCTGCTCGACGGGCCCCTCGCCGATGCCGACGAGGAAGAGAGACTCGAAGCAGTCGCGGCCACCGCCTCCGCCGCGCTCGACGTCGTGTCGTGGACGATCTCGGTGTCGGACGGCAGCGGTGAAGTGCTGCGCGCTGTGCTCGTGGGCATGGCCCGCGTCGACGGCGCCGACACGGCCGAGAGCTTCACCTTCGATGACGCGGTGAGCTACGTCGTCGCCGACTATCCAGCCACAGAGAAGGCGCTGCGCGAAGAGTCGGCCTTCCGCATCGACGTGGACGATCCGAACGCGGATCTGGGCGAGGTCGCGATCCTGCGGAAGCTGCGGGCGTCACAAGTGCTCGGAGCTGCGGCACGCGGTCGGGACGGCGTGTACCTCCTCGAGCTCTACGGCGACGCTCAGACCGCCTCCCTCGAGCCGGCGCAGGCTGAGATCAGGCTGCTCGTGCTCGAAGCCGTCCACGGCGCCGGACGCCGCGACCGGGGCGTGAGGCGCTTCTAGAACCCGATCAGCTCTCTGCGGGCTTCTCGGAGCTGGTCTTGTCGGCGGGCGTGTCGTCGAGCTGCGCGCCCTCCTTGAGGCCTGTCTTGAACTCCTTCTGTGCTTGTCCGAGCGAGCGTGCGAGCTTCGGCAGCTTCGTGCCGCCAAAGACGAGCAGCACGATCAGAAGGATGATGATCAGCTCAGCAGGACCGAGATCCATGACCTTTTCCCTTCGTGGGAGTCTGCATCGAGTCTACGCACCACCCGGCGACCTTGGATTTCACCCAAACGGATCTCGCTGGCTGGATCTCACCAACCCCTGTCGATCCACTCCTGAAGATGGGGCCTCTCGGTGCCGATCGTCGTGTCGTCGCCATGCCCCGGCATGACCAGCGTGCTCTCGGGCAGGGTGAGCAGCTTGCGGTCGATCGACTCGATGATCGTGGGGAAGTGACCGCCTTCGAACTTCGTGTTCCCCGGGCCGCCTGGGAACAGCGTGTCGCCCGAGAACAGCACCGGTGAGCCCTCGACGAGGAAGCACATGGACCCCGGGGTGTGTCCCGGTGTGTGGATCGTGTGGAGCCGGACGTTGCCGACCTGGATCACCGACTCGTCCTCGATCACCTCGTCGTAGGACGGCAGCATCGCCGCGTCCTGAGCGGTGACCCCGACCGAGTAGCCGGCGTCGCGCAGCTGGGGGACGGCCTGGATGTGGTCCCAGTGGCCGTGGGTCTCGAGCACCCGCCGCACGTTGAGGCGGCGGCACAGCTCGAGGAGCTTCTCGTGCTCGTTGGCGGCGTCGAGCAGGACGGCGTTGCCCGTGGCTCGGCAGCGCATCACGAACACGTTGTTGTCGACGGGGCCGACGACGAGCTTGTGGATCTCGATCTGGTCGTCGCTGTAGTGCATCGGGGGACCTCCGTCCCTGCATGTGCGGCTTGACCCGCGGGTCTAGTAGAAAAGCCGGACCGCTTGTACCCAGTCTCGCCGCCCCAGGGGGAATTGCCGTGAACTTCGCCTTCAGCGAGGAGCAGGAAGAGCTTCGCCGCACCGTGCGCGCCTTCCTCGACCAGAAGTCGCCCGAAGCCGAGGTCCGGCGCCTCATGGACACCGAGCAGGGCTACGACGACGCCGTGTGGAAGCAGATGGGCGAGCAGATGGGCCTGCAGGGCCTCATCGTGCCCGAGGAGTTCGGGGGCTCTGGCTACAGCTACGTCGAGCTGATCGTCGTGCTCGAGGAGATGGGTCGCGCGCTGCTGTGCGCGCCGTACTTCTCGACGGTCGCCCTCGCCGCGAACGCGCTGATCCACTCGGGTGATGACCAGGCGAAGAAGGAGCTGCTCCCCGGCATCGCGTCGGGCGAGACGATCGCGACGCTTGCATTCACCGAACCGTCGGGCAAGTGGGACGAAGCGGGCATCACGACGCCCGCGACGAAGTCGGGTGACTCGTGGACGATCAGCGGCACGAAGATGTTCGTGCTCGACGGCCACACGGCCGATCTCGTCATCGTCGCGGCGCGCACCTCGTCGGGCGTGTCGCTGTTCGCCGTCGAGGGTGGAGCGTCGGGGCTGACTCGCACGGCGCTGTCGACGATGGACCAGACGCGCAAGCAGGCCAAGCTCGAGTTCGACAACACACCGGCGCGGCTCATCGGCACCGACGGCGCGGGCTGGAACGTGCTGTCGACCGTGCTCGACCTTGCCGCGGTCGCGCTCGCCGCGGAGCAGGTCGGTGGCGCCCAGAAGTGCCTCGACATGGCCGTCGAGTACGCGAAGGTACGCGTGCAGTTCGGCCGCCCGATCGGCTCCTTCCAGGCGATCAAGCACAAGTGCGCGGACATGCTGCTCGAGGTCGAGTCGGCGAAATCGGCGGCCTACTACGCCGGATGGTGCGCGGCCGAGATGAACGAAGAGCTGCCGTCGGTCGCGTCGCTCGCGAAGGCGTACTGCTCCGAGGCGTACTTCCACGCTGCCGCTGAGAACATCCAGATCCATGGCGGCATCGGGTTCACTTGGGAGCACCCGGCGCACCTGTACTTCAAGCGGGCGAAGTCGTCCGAGCTCCTCTTCGGCGATCCGACGTACCACCGCGAGCTGCTCGCGCAGCGCATCGGCATCTGAGCGTCCTCGTCCTCGTCGCCGCGGCGGCGATCGTCTTCATCATCGCCGCGGTCGTGATCGGCAGAGAGGCGCACCGTCTCGACGCCAGGTCTCCACGCGTCGTGTTCGACCTCGACGAGGCCGTGCTGTCAGTGAGCGAGCGGCTCCCGGGAGAGGTGACGTCCGAGCTGAGCTACGCGGACGTCCGCGATCTGCTGCGCTGGCACATGGCCGACCTGAGAGCGCAAGGCCTGAAGCCTGCGGCCGCGATCGAGGAGCCGCAGGACCCGTCGAAGCTGATCATCGTGGACGAGGATGCGAGCGTGCAGACCCTCGTCGGCCGGGTCGCCTCGGAAGGGCGCACCTACAGCCGGGAGCAGATCGGCGCCATCGTCGAGGCCCACTTCGTCTACCTCAGGGAGATCGGCGCGATCGGTCCGCCCGCCGGCGACGCCCAGCTGTGATCCGGCTGTGAAGGGCTGTGACGTCCGACATACGTAGACGCGACCAGCGGGCGGCAAATACGTAGGTGTGCCGATGTGCCCGCCCCGTTCAGGGGCGCATCCTGCTTGCATGATGCTGCACCCGACCTTCGGGGAATCGATCCATCTGCAGCGCAAGGTGACGTTCGAGAAGGCTGCGCACCGGCGGCGCTGGTTCAAGAGGGGGAAGCGGATCACGACCTGATCCGTATGCTCGACCGCATGCTCGCGGGCCGCACCGGTCTCAGTCCGGTGATGGTGGGACGTACCTCCCCGTTGTCCCGCCTCACCGGGCTGATGGTCGCCGCGCCGAACGACCCCGCCATTGCCCTGGTCGTCGGCGAGGCCGGCGTCGGGAAGACGCGCCTGCTCCGAGAGCTCGTCGCCTCGCTCCGACCCGATGTGCGGGTGCTCGCGGGTCAGGCTGAGCCCGGCTCGCTCGGCCGCCCGTTCGAGCTCGCCCTCGACGCGCTCGGTCTCGACGCCGTGCCTGAGGCCGACGATCGTCTCGAGGCGGTCGTCCACGCCTTTGTCGATCGCGTGGACACCGGACCGGCGGTCATCATCTTCGAGGATCTCCACTGGGCCGACGCCGAAAGCCTCGGTGTGTTCGAGCGGCTCGCGTCGGGCACGCTCCGCGGCACGATGCTCATCGGGTCGTATCGATCCGACGAGCTGTCTCGACTCCTGCCGGCAGCCGACCTCCTCGTCCGGCTCGACCGCCGTCGCACGGTGCACCAACTTTGGCTCGACCGCCTCACCGTTCCCGAGGTCGCGCACTTCCTCGCATCGGTGTACGGGCGACCGCTGCCGTCGCGCACCGCCGACATGCTGCACGTCCGCACCGGTGGGAACCCGTTCTTCCTCGAGGAGATCCTGAGCGCGGCGGCCGATGCCGATCCCGAGGATCTCGCGACGCGACCGCTGCCGTTCACGCTCGCGGAGATCGTGCGGCGGCAGCTGGATGGATTGACCAGCGACGAGCGCCGCGTGATCGACGCCGCCGCGGTGCTCGGACGCGGCGCATCGTTCGACGTGCTCGCCACCGTGACCCACATGACCGAGCCCGAGCTGATCTTGCACCTGCGCGGGCTCGTCAACCGTGGGCTCATCACCGAGGATCGTCCGGACGAGTTCACGTTCCGCCATGCGCTCGTGCGCGACGCGGTCGAGGATCAGCTGCTCGGCCGCGAACGGCGACGCCTGCACGAGGCGGCGCTCTCTGCGCTGAAGGAGGCACCGGGTGCCGACCTCGCGGGCCTGGCGAAGCACGCGCAGGGCGCGGGTCGCTACGACGAGTTCCTCGACCTCGCGAGCGAAGGCGCGTCCCACTACCTCGAGCGCGGCTCGTCGTACCAGGCGCTGCGGCTCGCGACTGATGCGCTCACCGAGGACCCTGATTGCCTCACGCTGCTCGAGACCGCGACCCGTGCGGCGTGGCTGGTCGGGCTCTACGACGAAGCCCTCGAGCACGCACGTCGTTGGCGCGAGCGCGCGGATGCGCGCGACGACCTGCCCGCGCAAGCCGCGGCCGCGCACATGGTCGCCCGCGTGGTCTGGGACCTGTGCCGCCACGACGAGCACGACGCCGCGGTGGCCGATGTCGAGCGGCTTGCAAGCCGCCTGCCCGCAGGCCCAGAGCGAGCTCGCGCTTACGCCGCCATCGCTCAGGCACACATGCTCGCCCATCGCAGCGAGCTGGCCGTCGAGTGGTCGGACCGGGCAATCGACGAGGCCGATCAGTGGGGGGCGAAGGAAGTGCGCGCTCTGGCGATGGTCGAGAAGGGCTCGGCGCTCGCTGGATGGCCAGGCCGTCGTGAAGAGGCGGCCCTCACGATGCGCCAAGCGATCGCGGAGGCCGAGGCCGTGGGCGACCACGTGGCCCTCGCTCGTGGCCTCAACAACATGCTTTCGTGCATCTCGCTCCACACGCGGGAGGGCAGGGCGATCGTCGCCGCGCTCGACGCTGCGGCGCAGCGCGGCGGCTACGACGCGATGGCGCGCACGAAGCATGCGCTGTTGCTCGTCGAGATCGCCATCAGCGAGGGAGACATGGCTCTCGCGCAGTCGCGTCTGGACGGTTGGGTGTTGCGCATCGGCGAGATCACACCGACCGAGGGCGAGTGGCCCGCTCTGTCGCAGGTGTCGATCTTTGCCGAGGGCGGCCGCATCGCCGAGGCCGCGGCGCTGGCGGAGAAGGGCCTCGACTTCGCGACCATCGACGCGCAGTGGGAGCTCGCCGTTGCCATGCAGCTCGCGGAACGACAAGGCGACCGTGCCCGCGTCGAACAGCTGCTCCGCCGCCTGCACGAGGTCGCGCCCCGGAAGCGCTACACGGCCGGCGCCGAGTCCGTCCTGATCCCCATCGAGTCCGCGTTGCGTGCCGGCATCGCCGTCGATCTCGTGCGTGAGCTCAGCGCGCCCTCTGGCAGAGCTTGCTGCCGACACACCGTGGGTGCCGTTGGCCGAGGCGCTTCTGCTCGCCGCCGAGGGCTCCCATGAGGCGGCACTCGCCCACTATGACGCGGTGCTCGGCCTGGACGAGCCCGAGCTTCCTGTCGCTCTCGTCGCGACCGCGCTGCTGGGTGCAGCGCGGTGCCGGCTCGCGATCGGCGATCGCACCGGGGCCCTCAGCGGTCGCGACGCGGGGACGGGACCTGCTCGAACGGTGGCCGGGCTACCGCCGCGACGAGATCGACCAGTTCCTGCGCAGAGCGGGCCGCGCTGCGACCCAGGAGGACGGTGACCTGACGGCCCGCGAGCGGGAGGTCGCGGCGCTGGTCGCTCGGGGGTTCACCAACGCCGCCATCGCCAAGGCCCTCTACATCTCGCCTCGGACCGCGGCGGTCCACGTCTCGAACATCCTGGCCAAGCTGGGTTTGAGCAACCGGTCCGAGCTCACCGCCTGGGCGGTGCGATCCGGTCTGGTCTCGGCGGGCCAATAGCGCGCGGATGGCGCCTCGGATGTGGTTTGCTGGTGCTACCGAGGAAAGGAGGTGGTCCAGCTGAGTAGTCAAAGATCTGGGACCTCGGAGGTGGCTGGCCGCTAGGCGGCCCGCTGGACCACCCGGCGAATCCCCGCCAGCAACCGCCGGAACGACGGCTGGGAAATGGTCCCGCCCGGCTGGGTGCTCGCAGCACCCGAACGTCGTCCGGATCCTCAAGTGTCTTCGTCATCAGGGGTGCCCTCGGGCGCCCCTGATGCGCGTGCACGACCAGTACCCTCCACCTCCGTGGAGCGGCCGATCCGGTTCGAGCACCATCGCTTTCTCGGCGACAAGCGGTCGCAGGTCGTCCACGACCTCGACTCGTGCGATCACCCTGAGGTGATCGACGACCTGATGGCGTCCGAGAAGTTCCTGTGCTTCGGGCCCGACACGCTCGCCGAGGCCCGCAACCGTGGGTACCACCTCTGCCGGCGGTGCGCGAAGGCCCAGCCCGCCGAATCGGTGTGAATGGCTGGTTCGACTCCGGCGGACTGAAGCTCGCGTGCTACCTGGCAGTTCCGGGCGGCCGGGCGAGCGCGGCGACGCCAGGCCTCGTGCTGTGCCATGGCTTCCCAGTCGGGCCACTCGACGCCCGGCAGTCCGCAGGGACCTTCCCGGAGCTCATCGACCGGATCGCGACCGAGATGGGGTGGGCGGCGATGACGTTCACGTTCCGGGGATGCGGCCAGAGCGAGGGCAACTTCTCGCTTCTCGGCTGGCTCGAGGATCTGCAGGCCGCGGTCGACCATCTCGTCGACGAGACCGGGATCGCCAACGTGTGGCTTGCCGGCACCAGCACCGGAGGCTCGCTCGTGGTCTGCCAGGGGGCGGTCGACGATCGGGTGCAGGGTGTCGCGGCGCTGGCGGCGCGAGCCGACTTCGACGACTGGGCGGGGCAGCCTCGCCGCTTCCTCGACCACGCACGGGAGATCGGCGCGGTCCGCAACCCCTCGTTTCCGCAGTCATTTGAGGCGTGGGCCCGCGAGTTTCGAGCGCTACGGCCGCTCGAGGCGGCCCGGCGGCTCGCGCCGAAGCCGTTGCTGATCATCCACGGCGATGACGACGAGTACGTGCCGATCCTCGATCCGCGGCTGCTCGCGGAAGCGCACGGCGCCGCCGAGCTGCGGATCGTGACCGGTGCCGGCCACCGCCTGCGCCACGATCCGCGGGCCGTCGCGATCCTCCTCGGTTGGCTCGACCGCGAGCGCAACCGCGTGGCAACGTCACGTTCGTGAAGGCCAACGCATGAAGATCGGCGTCTTTCCTCCTTTCGCGAACCCGCTGTGCACGCCTGAGCACATCGCCGCCGTCGGCCGAGCCGTCGACGAGCGTGGCTTCTCGTCGCTCTGGGTCGCCGAGCACGTCGTGCTGTTCGACGAGTACGCGTCGAAGTATCCGTACCTCGAGAGCGGGCGCTTCCCGGCGCGGCCCGACGTCGGGCTCATCGAGCCGTTCGCGGCGATGTCGTTCCTTGCGGCCGTGACCACGAACGTGCGGCTCGGCACCGGAGTGCTCCTCGTCCCGCAGCGCAACCCCGTCTACACGGCGAAGTCCGTGACGACCGTGGACTGGCTCTCCAACGGCCGGGTCGATCTCGGCATCGGGGTCGGGTGGCTCGCGGAGGAGTTCGCCGCGCTCGGCGTGCCCTTCGCCCATCGAGGAGCGCGGTGCGACGAGTACCTCGCGGTGATGCGCTCGCTCTGGAGCGACGAGGTGTCGAGCTTCAAGGGCGAGTTCTACGACTTGGCGCCCGCGCGGCAGTTTCCGAAGCCGCTCCAGCAACCGCATCCACCGATCCACGTCGGAGGCGAGAGCAACGCAGCGCTGCGCCGGGCGGCGCGTCTTTGCGAAGGCTGGTATGGCTACAACCTCGACCCGACCGGCGCGGCCGAACGTGTCGCGAAGCTGCGCTCACTCACCGCTGACGCGGGGCGCACGCCGGGCGATGTGATGGTGAGCGTGTGCCCCTACCAACGACCCGTGGGGTCTGCCGAGGTCGACGCGTACGCCGAAGCCGGCGTCGACCAGCTCGTGCTCTACGCGCCGATCCGATCGACCGACGACATCGAGCGCGTGCTCGACCCGCTCGCCGCGGTCATGAACCGAGCACTCTGAACCCGAGCGATCGCGCCGCCTCGGCTTGGCGCACATCGAACGTGAGGAACGACAAGCCCGTACCGAGCCGTCGCGCCGCCCCGAGGTGCAGGGCATCGAGGGTGCGGACTCCGGTCTGCTCGGCGATCGTCGCGGCGAGCTCGCACGTCGCGACGTCGAGCTCGAGGATGGAGATCTGCGCAAGGTCGGCAGCGAACATTCGGCGTGCGGTAACCGCAGCGGTGGGTTCGAGCAGACGGGCGAGGTTACGGCGCACCTCGACGACCGTGAGCCGCGCGGTGACCACTTCGGAATCGGATGCGAGGAGGGCATTGGCACGCTCGGTGTCGGACTCCCGGACGTACCGCTTTAGCAGCGCACTCGAGTCGAGGTAGAGCGTCACTCGCCGCGATCCTCGGCCAACACGTCGAGCACCTTCACCGCCGAGTGCTGCGGCGTCGGCGGCTTGCCGAGCCCGCCCCTCCTCGTCGGCGCCGTGACCCAGCCCTCGGCGATCGCCTGGTCGAGATCGACGGTGCTGGGAAGCGGCGCGAGGACGGCAACCGGTCGACCCCGGTCGGTCACGGTGATGGTCTCGCCTGCAGCTGCCCGATCGAGATACTCGGACAGATGGGCCTTGAGCTCGCGCACGCCGACGTCCATGTAGTCACACTACCCCACTCATGTGACTACAGAATGGCTCAATCCTGTTTGGACTTGCCCTTCGCCTTCATCATCTTCTTCCACTCCCGGACCTTCTCGAGCGCCTCGGGACTGTCGATGTCGGCGACCGAGCGTGGGGTCGGGTCGGCGAACGGGCCCGCGACGGTCTCCCAGCCGTTCGGCTTCACGCCGATCCGCTTGGCGAGGATCGCGACGAAGATCTTCGACTTCTCCTCGCCGTAGCCGGGGAGCGCCCGTAGCCGGTTCGAGAGCTCCTCGCCCGTCTCGGCGGTCCTCCAGATCTTCTCGGCGTCGCCGTCGTAGTCCTTCGCGATCGCGACGCAGAGCTCGTGGGCGCGGCGCGCCATGCTCGCGGGGAAGCGGTGCAACGCAGGCTTCTGGCAGAACACCGCGACGAGCTCTTCGGAGTCCATCGCGGCGATGTCGTTTGCGTCGAGCTTCCCGCCGAGTCGCTCCTTCAACAGTGCGGGGCCATTGAACGCCCACTCCATCGGCACCTGTTGGTCGAGCAGCATCCCGATGAGGAGTGCGAGCGGATCGGTGTTCAGCAACCGATCCGCGTCGCGATCTCCGGTGATTGCGAGCGTCCCTTTCATCGAGTTGAGCCTAGGTCGAGGCCGGGGCGATCGAGAACGAGGCGATGCTGCCTACGCGCGGGCAGGATCGATGGCTTCGGCGTCGATGCCGTAGTGGGCGATCGCGTCGCGGACCGTCTCGGGCTTCACGTCACCAGTTGCGCTGAGTGCAGACAGCACGGCGACGACGACGTTGGGTGCGTCCACCTCGAAGTGCCGCCGCAACGCCTCGCGCGTGTCTGAGCGCCCGAAGCCGTCAGTGCCGAGCGGCACGAACGGGCGGTCGACGAAACGCGCGACCTGCTCGGGCACCACCTTCATGAAGTCGGTGACCGCGACGATCGGGCCTTCTGCGTCGGCGAGCAGGCGGCTGACGAGCGGTACCCGCGGCGGCTGCGACGGATGTAGGCGGTTCCAGCGCTCGGTGGTCAGCGCCTCTTCGCGCAGCGCCTTGTACGACGTCGCCGACCACAGCTCGACGCCGACGTCCCACTGCTCCGCGAGCTCGGCCGCGGCGGCCGCGCGCGGCGCCCTGCGCGGAACCGGAGAACAGCACCGTCGCTCGCTCACTGGGGCCGTCGGGGGCGTCGGCCCACTTGTAGAGGCCGGCCAGGATGGCGTCCTCGATGTCGGCGGGCATCGGCGGCATCGAGTAGTTCTCGTTGTAGAGGGTGAGGTAGTAGAAGACGTCCTCCGGCTGCGGGCCGTACATGCGACGCAATCCGTGCTTCACGATCGTGGCCATCTCGTACGCGAACGCAGGGTCGTACGCCTGGCACGGCGGGACCGCGGACGCGAGCAGCAGGCTCTGGCCGTCCTGGTGCTGCAGGCCCTCGCCGAGCAGCGTCGTGCGGCCAGCAGTCGCGCCGAGCAGGAATCCCCGGGTGCGCGCGTCGGCGGCGGACCAGATGAGATCGCCGACCCGCTGGAAGCCGAACATCGAATAGAAGATGTAGAAGGGGACGACCGGCACGCCCCTGTGGGCGTAGCTCGTGCCTGCGGCGATGAAGCTCGACAGCGCGCCGGCTTCGGTGATCCCCTCCTCGAGGATCTGACCGTCCTTCGCCTCCGTGTAGGAGAGGAGCAGATCGGCGTCGACGGGTTCGTAGCGCTGGCCCTGGGATGCGTAGATCTTCACCTCACGGAACAGCGAGTCCATCCCGAAGGTGCGTGCCTCGTCTGGGATGATCGGCACGACACGAGAGCCGAAGCGCTCGTCGCGCATGAGGTTGCGCACCAGCCGAGTGAACGCCATCGTCGTCGACACGGCCTGATTGCCCGAGCCCCCGGTGATCTCGGTGAACGCGCTGTCCGCAGGCAGCTCGAGCGGGCGTCGGGCGCGCACCACTCGGCGGGGGATGGCGCCGTCGAGGACGCGGCGTCGCTCGACCATGTACTGGTACTCGACCGAGTCGGTCGGGGGTCGGTAGTAGGGCGGGTCGCCGGACTCGAGTGACTCCTCGGGGATCTCGGTGTGAAGCAACAGGCGATCGCGCAGGATCCGCAGCTGCTCGGCCGTCATCTTCTTGATCTGGTGCGTCGCGTTGCGGCCCTCGACGTCGGGCCCGAGCGTCCAGCCCTTGATGGTCTTGGCGAGGATCACCGTCGGCGCACCCGATCCCTCGTTCTCGACGGCGGCCTTGTAGGCGGCGTAGAGCTTGCGGTAGTCGTGGCCACCGCGGGGCAGGAGGCGCAGCTCGTCGTCGGAGAGGTGCTCGACGAGACGGCGCAAGCGGGGGTCGGGCCCGAAGAAGTGCTCACGGATGTAGGCGCCGGACTCGACGGTGTAGCGCTGGAACTCGCCGTCGACGGTGGTGTTCATCTTGTTGAGGAGCACACCGTCGACGTCGCGGGCCAGCAGGGCGTCCCACTTGGAACCCCAGATGACCTTGATGACGTTCCAGCCCGCACCGCGGAACACCGCCTCGAGCTCTTGGATGATCTTGCCGTTGCCGCGCACCGGGCCGTCGAGGCGCTGCAGGTTGCAGTTCACGACGAAGAACAGATTGTCGAGGCGTTCGCGTGAAGCGAGTGACAGCGCGCCGAGCGTCTCGGGTTCGTCGCATTCCCCGTCCCCGACGAAGCACCACACGCGGGTGTTGCTCGTGTCGTCGAGCCGCCGGTTCTGCAGGTATCGATTGAAGCGCGCGTGGTACACGGCGTTGATCGGGCCGAGGCCCATCGACACCGTCGGGTACTCCCAGAAGTCGGGCATGAGGCGCGGGTGCGGGTACGACGAGAGGCCACTGCGCCCGATCTCGCGACGGAAGTGGTCGAGGTCGTCCTCGGTGAGACGGCCCTCGAGAAACGCGCGGGCGTAGATGCCCGGAGCCGCGTGGCCCTGGATGTAGATCGCGTCGCCGGCCTGGCCGTCGTCCTTCCCACGGAAGAAGTGGTTGAACCCGACCTCGTACAGGCTGGCGCTCGACGCGAAGGTCGAAAGATGCCCGCCGATGCCGTCAGCGTGCTTGTTCGCCCTGATGACCATGACGGCCGCGTTCCACCGCATGAACGCGCGGATGCGACGCTCGATGAGCTCGTCGCCGGGAAACCACGGCTCGCGCTCGGCGGGGATCGTGTTCACGTACGGCGTGCTGACTGTCGCGGGGAACCCGACCTGCAGCTCACGGGCGCGCTCGAGAAGCTTGCTCACCAAGAACCGAGCCCGCGTCTTGCCGTGCACCTCGACGACGCCCTCGAGGCTGTCCAGCCACTCCTGCGTCTCCTCCGGATCGATGTCGGGCAGCTGGTTCACGAACCCGTCGAAGATCATGGGTCCATTCTCCACCCGGACCCGCCGTTTCGGGTGCGCCATGTGTGAACATTCCTGTGGTGCGGCCCGAGCTCGTTGACTTCCTTCACGCTCAAGGGCTTTCCGACGACGAGATCGCCGAGGCCGGCAAGGGCCGGGAGCTCATCGATCTGACGTTGAGCATGGCGATCCTGCCGAGCCGTCGCGCCTACACGATCGCGGAGGCGGCCGCGAAGGCAGGCGCTGACTACGAGACGGCGCTGCGGCTCTGGCGTGCGATGGGCTTCCCGGATCCGGAGCCGGACGACCGCATTGCGACCGACATCGACGTCATGGCGCTGTCCGCCGTGCTCGAGGCGCTCAGCGGTGAAGACGCCTTGGAGAAGGCGGTCGAGCAGACCCGAGTGATCGCCGGTGCAGTCTCGGTCGTGGCCGAGGTCTGGACGGACAGCATGGCGAAGTCCGCGGAGGAGATGGGCGCGGCCGGCGTTCCTGCCGACGAGATCGCGCTGCACCTGCGCGACACGCTCGAGCTCGAGCGGCTCAGCTTCATCCTCGACTACTTGCACCGCCGCCAGCTCGTAGCCGCGCTCGAACGCCGCCTCTACTGGAGTCCCGAGAGCGCGCTGTCCGACCAGGTGCTCACGGTCGGCTTCGCCGACCTCACGGGCTACACCGGGCTGACGCAGCAGCTCACGGGCCACGAGCTCGAGGCGTTGGTCGCGCGGTTCGAGTCGCTCACGCGCGATGTGATCGCCGAGTACGGCGGCCGGCTCGTGAAGACGATCGGCGACGAGGTCATGTTCCTCTGCGCCAACCCGGTCGCGGGCGCCGACCTCGCCCTGCGGCTCGTCGAGGCGCACACCGAGGACGACCTCCTCCCGCCGGTGAAGGTCAGCCTCGACTGCGGGCCGGTGCTCCTGCGTGATGGCGACGCCTTCGGACCGACGGTGAACCGGGCGAGTCGGATGGTCGACCTCGCGAAGCCCGCGACCGTCGTCGTGCCATCCAGCGTGCGCGACCTGCTCGACGCCGAGCCCGGGTTTCGGTTGCGGCCCCTCGGTGTGCGCCGCCTGAAGGACATCGGCTCGACGTGGCTCTGGGCGGTCACTCGCGGCGAGCCCGCGTGATCGTCACGTGACTGAGCGGCGAGTCGTCTACACCGACGGCGCGTGCAGCGGGAACCCAGGCCGAGGAGGATGGGCGTGGGCCGTCGATGGCGGTCGTCCGCACGCGTCGGGGTTCGACGCGATGACGACGAACCAGCGCATGGAGATCACCGCGGCAGCGGAGGCGGTCGAAGCGCTCGACGGGCCGCTCGAGGTTCGGTCTGACTCGATTTACGTCGTCAACTGCTTCAACAAGAAGTGGTACGTGAAATGGCTGGCGAACGGGTGGAAAAACAGCTCGAGGCAGCCGGTGGCGAACCGTGACCTCTGGGAGCCCTTCATCGATCAGGTGCTCGCACGCGGCGATGTCGTGTTCGAGTGGGTCAAGGCACATAGCGAGGACAAGATGAACGAGCTCGTCGACGCGATGGCCGTCGAGGCCGCCCAGCTGCAGCAGGGCCGTACCAGCGAGTAGCGCCGAGCCCTAGCGGCGGGAGCCGACGACGCCAGCGGCGCGCAGCGAGGCGATCTCGTCTGCGTCGAGACCGAGCTCGGTGAGGATCTCGTCGGTGTGCTCATCGAGCTTCGGCGCGTGACGGCCGAGCTCGGTAGGGGTGCGTTCGAACCGCATCGGCGGGAGCGGCTCACGCACGCTTCCGACCCACGGACGCTCGTGCTCCACGAGGTTCGCGTTGTGCACGATCTGCGGGTCGAGGTGGACGTCCGCGACCGGCGCCGTCGCCGCGCACGGCACGTCCTCGGCGTGCAACCGCTCGACGAGATCCTCGGTCGTGTACTTCGCGAACTCCTCGTCGATCAGCGGCGACAGCGCGTCCATGTTCCGCTCGCGATCGGTCATCGTGGCGAACCGCGGGTCCTCGAGCCAGCGCTCGGTGCCGAGCGCGCGGCACAGCGAGGGGAACTGGCGGTCGGAGATCGCCATGCTCGCGATGTGCCCGTCCTTCGTGGCGCGGATCATGTAGTTGTCGGCGAGGTGCGCGCCCGTGGTCACGTCGTCTGCGAGGAACGAGTGCTGCATCATCCCGTCGGGCCACAGGAACGCGAGCGCGGTGTCGAGCATCGAGAGCCGCACGTGCTGGCCCCGTCCGTCTGCTGATCGCTCGCGAGCGAGGAGCGCGGCCGTGATCGCATGCGCGGCCACGTATGCCGTGACCTTGTCGACGACGGCGTTGCGGATGAGCGCGGGGTCACCGCCTTCGCGATCGGCTTGCAGGGCGGCCATCCCCGTCAGCGCCTGGATCACGTAGTCGTACGACTTCTGCTCGACGTACGGACCGGTTTCGCCGAAGCCCGAGATGCTCACGTAGACCAGCCGCTCGTTCATTTGGCGGAGCGTTCGTTCGTCGATGCCGAGCCGCTCGGCGACGCCCGGTCGGAAGTTCTGGACGAACACGTCGGCTGATGCGGCGAGCTGCTTCAGCAGCTCCAGGCCCCGCGGCTGCGTCAGGTCGAGCGCGATCGTGCGCTTCCCGCGGTTGACGTTCGCGAAGAGCGCACCGATGCTTCCGACCCGATGGCCGAGGTACCGCATGCGGTCCCCGCCCGCAGGGTTCTCGACCTTCACGACCTCGGCGCCGAGGTCCGCGAGCACCATGGAAGCGAGCGGGCCGGCGATCATCTGCGTCGCGTCGATCACCGTGAATCCTGTGAGCGGTCCGCTCATCGCGGCGACGTTAGCGGTGTGTGTAGGTTCGCCGTCCATGCGCGTCGGCGTCGACACGGGCGGCACGTTCACCGACGTGGTCGACGAGTCGGGCCGCCATGTGAAGGTGCTGTCGACGCGCGCCGATCCCGCGGATGCTGTGCGCACAGGCTTGGCGCAGGTCGGCGGAGCCGACGTCTTGGCCCACGGCACGACCGTCGCGACCAACACGTTGCTCGAACGTCGGGGTGCCGTCGTCGCGCTGCTGACGAACGAGGGATTCGAGGACCTCATCGAGATCGCGCGGCAGGACCGTCCGTCACTCTATGACCAGTGGGCTGACCGTCCCGCGCCGCTCGTCGGCCGTGAGCTTCGGCTGACGGTGCCGGGACGGATCGCGGCCGACGGCACCGAGCTCGTACCGCTCGATCTGTCCGCCTTGCCGGAGCTCCCTTCGGGCATCGACACGATCGCTGTCTGCTTCCTGCACGCGGACCGTTTTCCTCGCCATGAGCTCGCCGCGGTCGCGGAGCTGATGCGACGCGGCTATGACGCAGTCTCATCGCACGACGTATCGCCCGAGCACCGTGAGTACGAACGACTCGTGACGACGGTGGTCAACGCCTACGTGAAGCCGTCGTGTGGCGCGTACCTCGCTCGGCTCGCGGATGTCGCTCCCGACGTGCTGGTGATGACCTCGGCCGGTGGCCTCGTGCCGTTGCGGCGCGTGGCCCAACGTCCGGCGTCGTTGCTCTTGTCCGGGCCCGCGGCGGGTGTGCGGGCCGCGGCCGCGGTTGCCGCTGCGAACGGATGGCCGAACGCCGTCAGCTTCGACATGGGGGGAACGTCGACCGATGTGTGCCTGATCGCCGGTGGCGTTCCGGCGCCCGCACCTTCACGAGAGATCGGCGGCTTCCCAGTACGGCTGCCCGCGCTCGACATCCACACGATCGGCGCGGGCGGAGGATCGATCGCGCGTGTCGACGCCGGTGGTGCCCTCCGCGTCGGCCCAGAGTCGGCGGGCGCCGATCCGGGCCCGGCGAGCTATGGGCGTGGAGGCAGGGCCCCGACGGTGACCGATGCCGATCTCGTGCTCGGCCACCTCGCACCCGGGAGTGCTCTTCCCGGTCTCGGCGTCCTCGACATCGAGCGTGCACGGGCAGCCCTTGCCAACGCGGGCGTGACCGCCGAGGGTGTCGTCGCGGTCGTCGACGCGGCTATGGACCAAGCGGTGCGCAAGGTCACGGTCGAGCGCGGGGTCGATCCTCGCGACCTCGCGCTCGTCGCGTTCGGCGGTGCCGGGCCGATGCACGCGTGCGCGCTGGCAGAGCTCGTGGGGATGTCGACCGTGATCGTTCCGGCACGTGCTGGAGTGCTGTGTGCGGCGGGGTTGCTCGCGTCGCCGGTGCAGCACGACGTCGTGCGTTCGATGGGCGCCTCTGACGATGTCGACGCCGCGCTCGACGAGCTCGCCCGTGAAGCCGCAGCCGCGGTCGAGGGCGACGGTGCCATCGAACTGCTTACCGCGGTCGATTGCCGCTATCTCGGCCAGAGCCACGAGCTGACGGTCCCGACCGTCGGCGACTTCCACGCCGAGCATGCGCGCCGCAACGGCTACGCCAGACCCGACGCGCCGGTCGAGGTGGTCGCGGTGCGAGTGTCAGCGCGCGTCTCCTCGCCGATCGAGGTCGACGACCTGCCGGCGATCGACCGAAGGGAGGTGCGCGGTGCGGCAGTGGTCGCGGAAGCCGATTGCACGATCTGGGTGCCCGACGGATGGAAGGGCGCACCGGGCGCCGCGGGCGCGCTGGTGCTGACGAGGGCTTAGGTTCTGCGTCGTGGACACCCAACAGCTCAAGGCGCTGCAGGCGCCGCTGAAGCAGCAGTACCGAGAGGACCCAGCGAGCGCTGTCATCACACTCCACGCGCAGGGATCGCTCACGGAAGGCATCTCGTGCTCGGTCGAGACGGGGCGAGCGATCGTGAAGGCTGGCTTGCATCCCGCGACGGGAGGCGACGGCACCTTCGCGTGCTCGGGTGACATGTTGCTGCAGGCGCTCGCGGCCTGCGCCGGCGTGACGATGTGCTCGGTCGCCACGGCTCGGGGGATCGACCTGCGCGGTGGGACGGTGTTCGCGGACGGCGACCTCGACTTCAAGGGGACGCTCGGGGTCGACCGAGGCGCGCCGGTGGGCTTCACCGACATCCGCCTCCGCTTCGAGCTCGACACCGAGGCGACCGACGAGCAGATCGCCGACCTTCTTGCCACGACCGAGCGGTACTGCGTGGTGCTGCAGACGTTGCGCACCTCGCCGCCGGTGTCTGCGTCCGTCGAGCGTGCCTGAGCCCATGGCCCTCGACCCGGCAGAGCTGGCAGTGCTCATCGGCCGGCTCGAGGGAATCGCCGACGAGATGGGAGCGGTGCTCCGACGTGCCGCGTTCAGTCCGAACATCAAGGAGCGGGCCGACTGCTCGGCGGCGCTCTTCAATGCCGACGGCGAGCAGCTGGTCCAGGCCGAGCACATCCCCGTCCATCTCGGTGCGATGCCGGCATCGGTGCGCGCCGTGCTCGATCTCTTTCCTGCGGCGCGGGGTCTGGCGCCAGGCGACCAGGTCATCGTGAACGATCCGTTCGCCGGTGGGACGCACCTGAACGACGTCACCTTCGTCGCACCCGCGTTCGTCAACGGCGCCCTCGTCGGGTGGGCGGCCAATCGTGCCCACCACGCCGACCTCGGCGGTGGCGCTCCCGGCTCGATGCCGGCGGGCGCGACCGAGATCTACCAAGAGGGCCTGCGCATCCCGCCGGTCGTGTACTCGTCCGCGGTGCGCGACCTGATCCTGGCGAACTCCCGCACGCCTGAGGAGCGCCGCGGTGATCTCGACGCGCAAGTCGGCGCAAACGTGCTCGGCGCGAGCCGCTTCGCCGAGCTCGTGGAGCGGGGCGAGCCGATCGACGAGGTGCTGGCGTACGGCGAGCGCCGCATGCGGGCCGCCCTTTCCGCGATGAACGACGGCACGTGGACCTTCGAGGACGTGATCGACTCGACGGGCGAGGCCGAGGACCAGCAACGCCCTGCGCGCATCGTGGTCACCGTCACGGTGTCGGGCGATCGCATCACGTTCGATTTCACCGGTACCGACCCGCAGCGCGCCGGCAACGTGAACGCGGTCGAAGCCGTGACTGTGTCGTCGGTCGCGTTCGCGCTGCGCGTCGCGACCGATCCGACCATCCCGGCAAACGGCGGAGCGTTGCGGCCGGTCGAGGTGATCGCGCCCGCGGGAACGATCGTCTCGGCGCGCCCGCCGGCGGCCGTCGGCGCGGGCAACGTCGAGGTCAGCCAGCGAGTTGCCGACGTGTGCCTCGGGGCGCTCGCGCTGGCGCGGCCAGGAACGCTCGGCGCCGCGTCGCAGGGCACGATGAACAACCTCATCGTCGGAGGCGACGGATGGGTGTACTACGAGACGCTTGCCGGCGGGCAGGGAGCGCGGCCCGGCCGCGACGGGATGAGCGGCGTGCACACGGGGATGACGAACACGCGCAACACGCCGATCGAGGCGCTCGAGCAGGCGTACCCGATGCGCGTGTTGCGCTGCCGGCTACGCCGCGGCTCCGGCGGTGCTGGCGCGGCACGCGGTGGTGACGGCATCGAGCGCGACCTCCAAGTGCTCGAGGATGCGACGGTGTCGCTGATCACCGAGCGGCGCGTGTCACGACCCTGGGGTGCGGAGGGTGGGGAAGCCGGTTCCGCCGGAGAGAACTGGCTGCTCCCCGGCGGTGACGAAGCGTGTGCCAAGGCGCTCGCCGACAAGTGCACGGTGCGAGTGCGTGCGGGCGACGTCATCCGTTTGCGCACCCCGGGCGGAGGAGGTTGGAGGCCAGGTGCCCGCGACTGAGCGGCTCGTCATGCGCGAGTGGCGTGACGAGGACCTTCAGCCCTTCGCCGAGCTCAACGCCGATCCCGTCGTGATGGAGCACTTCCCGAGCACGCTCACTCGGCAAGAGAGCGACGCGCTCGTCGCGCGCATCACCGCGCAGCTCGACGACCTCGGGTTTGGGTTGTGGGCGCTCGAGGTCGCCGACACGGGTGAGTTCATCGGGTTCACCGGCCTCGCACTGCAGACGTTCCCGGCGCACTTCACGCCGGCCGTCGAGATCGGTTGGCGGTTGAAGCGGTCCGCGTGGGGCCACGGGTACGCGAGTGAGGCAGCGTTCGCCGCGCTCGACTACGGCTTCGGCCCGGCGGATCTCGATGAGATCGTGTCGATGACCGCAAAGACGAACATCCGGTCGCAGCGTGTGATGAAGCGGATCGGCATGACCCACGACCCGGCCGATGACTTCGATCACCCCAACGTCCCTGACGGACACCGGGTGAAGCCGCACGTGCTCTACCGCATCGCACGGCCGTAGATTCCGGCGGTGGAGACCGTCGTCCTCCTGTTCACCGACGTCGAAGGATCGACGCGCGACGAGCTTGCGGCCTACCTGTCTGAAGTGGCCGCGCAGCTCGCCTGAGCGTGGCCCCTGAGTGTCAACGCTCGAGCGCGGTCACGACCTCGTCGGCCACCGGCGCTCGAGCATCTAGGGCTCCCACTCGCGCCACCGGAAGCCCCGTGTGCCGAGGAACTCTCCGATCGTGCTCTTTCCGCTCCCAGGAGGTCCGAGCAACACGACCACACGGGCCATCGGGCGAGCCTACGAAACCGTCCGACGCTCGCCCCTAGGCTGCCCGCCCATGGACATCAAGGGAGCAGCAGCGATCGTCAGTGGAGGCGCGTCCGGGCTCGGTGAGGCGACGGTCCGCCGGCTCGTCGCCGGGGGCGCCGAGGTCACGATCCTGGACTTCAACGCCGAGAAGGGTGAGGCGCTCGCGAAGGAGCTCGGTGGCGCGACGAAGTTCTTCAAGGCCGACGTCACGAACGCGGAGCAGGTCGCCGAAGGTGTCGCGATGGCGTCGGAGTCGGCGCCGCTGCGCATCGGCATCAACTGCGCGGGCACCGGCACTGCGGTGCGCACGATCAGCAAGGACGGGGCTCCTCACATGCGCAGCGAGTGGGACCGCGTCGTCGGCATCAACCTCGTCGGCACCTTCCTGTGCCTGACCCACGAGGCCGCGGAGATCGCGAAGGCTGAACCGCTCGCCGACGGCCTGCGCGGCGTGATCGTGAACACCGCCTCAGTTGCAGCGTTCGACGGGCAGATCGGTCAGCTCGCGTACAGCGCATCGAAGGGTGGCGTCGTGGGCATGACGCTGCCGGCAGCGCGCGACCTGGCTGTGACGGGCATCCGCGTGTGCACGATCGCTCCCGGGCTGATGGACACGCCCCTGCTCGGGATGCTTCCTGACGCCGCGAAGGAGTCCCTCGGCGCGAGCGTTGTGTTCCCGCGGCGTCTCGGCACCGCAGACGAGTTCGCCAAGATGGCGCTGCACATCGTCGAGAACGACTACCTCAACGGAGAGACGATCCGCCTCGACGGCGCGATCCGCATGGCGCCCAAGTAGGTCGGCAGCGCCTCAGTCCTCAAAGACCGCCGCGAGGCGGACGAGCGTGGACTCCATCGCCTTCCGGTTGCGCTCCGGCACGCGCATCAGCTCGAGCATCCACGGTGCGCGTGATGGCGCCCAGTCGAATGTCTCCTTGACGCGCGTCCCTTCCGTGACAGGCTCGAGCTCATAGCGCCAGACGTGGTGGCCCATGTGGCGCCACGCGATTCGTCGCCCTTCCTCGAACTCAACGACCTCGTTCTGCACCCGATAGGGCATGCCGATCTTCATGTCCATCCCGAAGTGCGCGCCGAGCGAGAGTCGCTCGGGCGTGCCCTCGCGCGCCTCGCGCACCGATCCCGAGCCGTCGATCTCGGCGTGGCGGCGCGGGTCGGCGAGCACCTCGAAGATCTTGTCGGGCGGCGCCGCGATCACTCGCTCGACGCTCACCGCGCGCTTGTCATTGCTCAACTCGAGCCTCCCATCAGATCGGCCAGCACGGCCTCACCGCATCGCCGGCCGGAGTACAGCGCACCCTGGATCGAGGCCGTGTCTCGATGGTCGCCCGCGACGTACCGGGCGTCGCCCAGCCGCACCGCTTGCTTCGGATGGAACGGCGGCCGCTGATCGGGCTGGGCGTGGTCGAACAGATACGTCCGCAGGTGCCGCCACCGTTCCACGACCGGACCGAACCACCCGAGCATCTGGCTGCGCACGGCGACCTCGATGCCGGTCGCCGCGGTGCCCGGGCAGGACGCGGCGATCAGGCACTCGCCCTCGGGCGCGTAGCTGGGCGCGACCGAGCTGACGACCGCGAGGTTCGCGACCGGTCCGCTCGCCTCACCGTCCAGCACGATCATGCGATCGTCGAGGGGTGCGGTCGCCGCGGCGTACCAGACGCACGCCGCCTGCTTGGACTTCACCGCCGGCAACCCGAGCAGACGTGCCGCCTCCGGGCCTTCGGTGGCGACGACGACCGCCGTCGCTTCCATGTGGCCGCCGCCGTGGAGCCACAGCGTCGTTCCCTCGACCGCGCCGACGCGACACCCGAGCCGGACCGTGCCGTCGGGCAGCCTCGCGGCGAGCTGCGTGGGGATCGCGCCCATGCCCTTCGCGGGGAGCGCGACGTCGCCCGATGCGAGAGTGCGGAACATGACGTCGAACATCCGGCTCGATGTCGTGAGCGACTGGTCGAGCTGCATCCCTCCGAAGAGCGGCCGGAAGAAGCGGTCGATGATCGACTCGGAGAACCCTCGGTCGCGCAGAGCCGTCGACGTCGTCTCGTCGGGTCCGCGCAGGAGATCGGCGGCGCTCTGCCCGAGCAGCGATCGTCGCAGCTTCGCCATGCGCAGCTTGTCGGGCAACGAGCCGATCGGCGCTCGGGTCACGTCGAGCGCGTCGGTCGCGGTGCCGCGCAGGCTGTTGCTCCGGAACGGATCGGAGACCTTGTGGAACTGGCCACCCAGCCGCACGAGCGCGCCGCGCTCGAACGGTTGCAGGTCGAGCGCGTCGAGGTCGAGCTGGCGCTGCGCTTCGGGATAAGCCGTGAAGAGCACCTGGAAGCCCCGGTCGAGTTGGAAGCCGTCGACGACGTCGGTGCGCACGCGCCCTCCGATGCCGTCGGACGCCTCGAGGACAACGACATCTCGCCCGCCCTCGATGAGCACCCGCGCACACGCCAGGCCCGCTAGCCCCGCGCCGACGACGACGACGTCGGCCCGCTCGAGATTGTCTGCTGTGTCACTCATGCCGTGGCGTCTTTGACGAGCATGCTCCTGAGCGCGCCCTCGAGGGAGGGATGGCGGAAGGCGTAGCCCGACTCCTGGAGTCTCTTGGGCACAACCCGCTGGCTGAAGTAGAGCAGGTTCTCGGTCAGCTCTCTGCCGAGCAGCAGCGACGGGCCGACCTGGGGGATCGGCAGCACGGCCGGGCGGTGGAGCACGCGGCCGAGCGTCTTCGTGAGCTCACGGTTCCGCGTGGGGTTGGGCGACGTGAGGTTGACCGGCCCGCTCACGTCGGCATCGAGCAAATGCAGGATCGCGGCGACCTCGTCGTCGATGGCGATCCAGCTCTGCCACTGATGGCCCGAGCCGAAGTGCCCGCCCAGGCCGAAGCGGAACAGCGGCAGCTGTCGCGCGAGCGCTCCGCCCGCTGTGGTCAGGACCATCCCCGACCGGATGTGCACCACCCTCGTCCCCGCCTGCTCTGCCGGCGCCGTGGCGGCCTCCCACGCGGCGCACAGATCCGCGAGGAACCCCGTCCCCTGAGGACTGCTCTCGGTCAGGATCTCGTCGCCGCGGTCGCCGTACCACCCGATCGCGGATGCGCTCACGAGCACGGCGGGCGGCTCGCGCAGGCCCGCGATCGCTCGGGCGAGCAACCCGGTGCCTTGCACGCGGCTCTCGCGAAGGAGGTGCTTCTGCTCATCGGTCCATCGCTTGTCGCCTATGCCGACACCGGCGAGATGGACCGCAGCACCTGCTCCCTCGATCGAGGCTCGGTCGAGGCGTCCGGTTGCAGGATCCCAGGTGATCTCGTCGGCCCCCTGAGCCGCCCGGCGCACGAGCGAGATCGGCCGATGTCCGGCCGCGGCGAGCGCGGGCCGGAGCGCGCTGCCGATCAGCCCGCTGGCGCCGCTCACGAGGATGTCCATCAGGTCAATGTTCCCCGTGCACCGACGTGCCAGTCACTCCACGAGGGTCGGCACCGAGGTCACGACGGTGTTCGGCCGGAACAGCAATCTCGCCTTCAGCGCGAGCGCACTCTGGTTGTGCAGCGCCTGCGAGTACCAGTGCGAGACGACGACCTCGGGGATCACGACCGTGATGATCTCGTCCGGGTTCTCCGTGTCGAGCTCGTCGAGGTACCTGAGCACGGGCCCCGTCAGCTCGCGATACGGCGAATGCAGGAACTGGAGGTCGATCGGTAAAGAGGCTGCGTCCCACGCCTTCTGCAAGGCTTCCTGCTCCTCGGGGCTGGCGACCACGGACACCGCGCTCAGGCGGTCGGGTGCGAGGGAGCGAGCGTAGGTGAGGGCTTGCAGTGCAGGCTTGTTCAAACGACCGATGAGCACGACGACGTTGTGGGTGTAGCGCCGCGGCTTCCACTCGGGCTCGATCGCAGTCTCGGCCTCGACGTGCTCGTAGTGCCGCCCGATCGCCTTGAGGCCGACGACGATGATCGGGATGAGAACGACCGGGATCCACGCGCCGATCGTGAACTTCGAGACGACCACGACCGTGAGCACGATGCCCGTCGCCACCGCGCCGACGGCGTTGACCACAGCCTTCGGTCGCCATCGCGGCTCTCTGAGCTTGTGATGGTGCACGACCATGCCCGTCTGGGAGAGCGTGAAACCGGTGAACACGCCGACGGCGTAGAGCGGGATCAGCGCCGACGTCTTGCCTCCGAACACGATGATCAAGAGGGTGGCGACACCGGCAAGCACCAGGACGCCGTTCGAGAAGACGAGCCGATCCCCGCGGTTCGCGAGCTGACGGGGGAGGAAGCCGTCGCGGGCGATGATCCCGGAGAGCCGAGGGAAGTCGGCATACGCAGTGTTCGCGGCGAGGATGAGGATCGCGAATGTCGAGAACTGCAGCAGGTAGTAGAAGAACGTCCCCGACCCGAACACCGCCTTGCCCATGATCGACAGCAGGGTCTCGTTCTCGGACACGGTCGGTTGCAGCCGGTGGGCGAGCACCGAGATGCCGAAGAACGTGGCGCCGAGGATCGTCGACATCCACATGAGCGTCCTCGCCGCGTTCCGCGGCTCGGGCCTGCGGAACGCGGGCACGCCGTTCGAGATCGCCTCGACCCCCGAGAGCGCGACCGCACCCGACGAGAACGCGCGCAACAGCGCGAACACGGTGACGCCGGTGAGCAAGGCACCGTTCTCGGTGATCTCGTTCAGCGACTCCTGGTCGACTGGGAGGGGCTCGAGGTGCCCGGAGAACGACCGCACGAGCCCGACGATGATGAGCGTGAGCAGGGCGAACACGTAGATGTAGGTCGGACCCGCGAACAGCCGGCCCGACTCCTTCACACCGCGCAGGTTCCCGACAGTCATGAGCGTGATGAAGAAGATGCACATCGGCACACGCATCTCCTGTGTCGACGGGAACGCGGACGTGACGGCGGCGACACCAGCCGACACGGACACGGCGACAGTCAGCACGTAGTCGACGAGGAGCGACGCGCCGGCGACGAGCGCGGGCGTCACGCCGAGGTTGTCCTTCGAAACGATGTACGACCCGCCACCGCTCGGGTAGGCGAACAACGTCTGGCGGTAGCTCGTCGTCACGATGGCGAGCAGGACGACGACGACCAGCGAGATCGGGACGAGATCCTCGAGCGCGGCCATCCCGGCAACCGGAACAAGGACGAGCAGGATCTCTTCCGTCGCGTAGGCCGTCGAGGAGATCGCGTCCGACGCGAAGACCGCGAGGGCGATCGTCTTGCTCAGCCGCTGGTGATGCTCTTCGCTCGACGGGATCGGGCGGCCAACGAAGATCCGCTTGAGCGTCGAGTACATCAGTCGTCAACGGGGACAGAAGTCGCGACGGGATTGGGGCGGGTGCCACACGGGCCGTCATCGTGTCAGACGGAGAGGGGGGTCCTGGTGAGCCCGTGCCTAGGATGTCGCGCCGCTGCAATCGGACGGGGGTCGGCTCGTGCACGTCGTCGTGGTCGGATGCGGGAGAGTCGGCTCTTCCCTCGCGACCGGCCTCGTCGAAGCCGGGCACTCCGTCGCGATCATTGACAAGCGTCCGGAGGCGTTCGACCGTCTCGGCCAGGGCTTCGCCGGCCAGATGATCGCGGGGATCGGCTTCGACCGCGACCGGCTCACCGAGGCCGGCATCGAGAAGGCGACGGCGCTCGCGGCGGTCACCAACGGCGACAACTCGAACATCCTGATCGCCCGCGTCGCCCGTGAGACCTTCGGGGTCGAACGGGTCGTCGCTCGTATCTACGACCCGCGTCGCGCCGCCATCTACCAGCGTCTCGGCATCCCGACGGTCGCGACCGTGTCGTGGGCGTCGGAGCGCGTCCTCCGCCACATCCTCCCCGAGCTCGCGGCGGTCGACTGGGTCGACCCGAGCGCCAAGGTGTGCCTGCTCGAGCGTGCCGTGCCGCCGTCGTGGGCCGGCCGCTTGCTGTCCGAGCTCGAAGAGCCCGGCCGCGTGCGGGTCGTGGCGATCGGGCGGCTGGGCGTCGCGCAGATCCCGAAGTCGGATCTCGTGGCGCAAGAAGGTGACATCGCGTACGTCGCTGTTGCCGGCGACGCCATCGCCGCCTTCGATGAGCGCCTCGCCCAAAGCGCCGGAGGGCGGCACTGATGAGAGTCGTGATCGCGGGTGGCGGCAGCGTCGGCAAGTTCATCGCCGAGTCGTTGCAGAAGGGGGGGCACGAGGTGCTCATCGTCGACAACGACGCCGCGGTCGTCCGCCGCGCAGTCGCGGCGAACGAGCCCCCGGGTGTCCCGTGGATGAAGGCCGACGCGTGTGAGGTGAGCCGCCTCGCCGAGGCGGGCGTCGACAAGGCCGACGTCGTCGCCGCGGTCACGGGCGACGACGAGGACAACCTCGTCGTGTCGCTGCTCGCAAAGCAGGAGTTCGGGGTTCCCCGCGTGGTCGCTCGCGGGTGAACAACCCGAAGAACGAGTGGATGTTCAACGAGAGCTGGGGAGTCGACGTCGCGGTCTCGACACCTCACCTGCTCACGGCGCTCGTCGAAGAGGCGGTGTCGGTCGGGTCGTTCGTCCGCATCCTGTCTTTCGAAGGCGGCCGGGCGCGCCTCGCCGAGGTCACGCTCGCGGAGGCCTCGCCCGCGGTGGACAAGGAGATCGTCGATCTCGAGTTTCCCCGTGACTCGACGGTCGTCGCGGTGCTTCGGCGTGACCGACTCGTGGTACCACGCGGCGACACCGTGCTGCGGGCGGGTGACGAGGTGCTCGTGCTCGTCACCGACGACTCCGAGGGGGACGTCCGCGCCATCCTCACCGGCTCGTAGATCCGCCTTCCGTCACGCCAGCAGTGTGTACGCGGGGTTGACGATGACGAGCTTGCCACGCTCGGAGTGAGCGACGCCCTCCACGAGCACGCCGCGGCCGGGATGGAGCCCGCCGATCGAGCGGCGGCCCGTGAACACGACCGTCACCTCGCCGCTGCCGTCCGACAGCACGGCCTCGATGGAGGGGGAGCCCGCCCGCGGCACGACTCGCAGTCGTTGCACCTCGCCACCGACGCGCACCGGCGTGCGCAGCTCCATCGCGCTGATCTCGGTGATGCCGAGCCCCGAGTAGCGGTCGTGGAGCCGAGCCGCGTCGAGCTCTTCGACCGATGCCGTGAGCCGGTGCCTGAGGTCCTTCAATCCCACGCAGGTCAGCCTGGCACAGCAACACCCGCCGGTACCCTCATGCCGTGGCCACGCGGAAGCTGATCATCGCCGCGCTGTGCTGTGGGCTGGCGATCCTCCTTGCGGGTGGGTTGTGGCTCGTCGCGACCGGACGCGACGACAGCGGTGACGCCGTTCCTCTGCTCGACCCGGGCCAATCGGCAACCGTCGCCGGGCTCGAGGTGATGGTGCTCGGCGGCGCCCTCGATCAGCAGGACGTCGTCCTCACGCTGGAGGTGGCAGTCCCCGCAGACGCCGCGGAGGTTGACGACCTTGCTGCGGGGTGGACCGTGATCAGCCCGACGGGGACGTCGCTGTCGCGGACGGAAGCCGATCGGCCGATCGACGTAGGAGCGCCGCCGTGCGCGGCCGTGTCGGCTGCCCCCGGATCCACCGAGCGCTGCTTCCTGCTGTTCGCGCTCGCCGGCGGCGAGCCGTCGGCGGTGGGCTTCACCGCCGTGTACGAGCGCGACGGCGAGTCGGCGGCCTGGCTGATCCAGTGAGGGCCAGGGCGTAACGAACCAGCACGAAACGAACCAGAAACAAGACCGTCATAGCCTGCTCCTCCGTGACCTCGTCGCTGTTCGGTGGATACGAGCACGAGGGGTTCTTCGACGAGTTCATGGACGAGTCGGGCGAGGTGCGCCCCCACTACCGACAGCTTGCGCTGCGCCTCGGCGCGCTGACCCCCGATGAGCTCGGCCGGCGAGAGCGACTCCGCGATGCAGCATTCCGCTCCGCCGGCATCACGTTCACGGTCTACGGCGAGGACGCCGGGCTCGAGCGCACCTTCCCGATGGATCTGGTGCCCCGCATCATCCCGGCCGGCGAGTGGTCCCACATCGAGCAAGGCCTCGGGCAGCGAGTGACCGCCCTCAACATGTTCCTCGACGATCTGTACGTCGGGGAGCGCGCGGTGGTCAAGGACAAGATCGTCCCGATGAGCCTCGTGACCTCGAGCGAGGGCTTCGAGCGAGAAGCCTTCGGGATCCCTGTGCCGCGAGGTGCTCGCTGCCTGGTCGCCGGCATCGACCTCGTTCGCGATGACGCCGGCGTGTACCGCGTGCTCGAGGACAACTTGCGCAACCCGAGCGGCATCTCGTACGTGCTCGAGAACCGTGCAGCGATGACGCGCGTGCTCCCGAGTGTCTTCGGCACGCACCGCGTCCAACCCGTCGACCACTACGGCGCGTCGTTGCTCGCGGCACTCAAGCACGTCGCGCCGGCCGCCGCGGGTGACCCATGCGTCGTGGTGCTCACGCCCGGCGTCTTCAACTCGGCCTACTTCGAGCACGCGTTCTTGGCTCGCCAGATGGGCGTCGAGCTCGTGGAGGGCCCTGACCTCATCGTCGACGAGCACGTCGTGTCGATGCGCACCACTCGTGGGCTCCAGCGCGTGGACGTCATCTACCGGCGCATCGACGACGCGTTCCTCGACCCCGTGACCTTCAGGCGTGACTCGACGCTCGGCGTGCCCGGCCTCGTGGCCGCGGCGCGAGCGGGCAACGTGACGATCGCGAACGCGATCGGCAACGGCGTTGCCGACGACAAGGCGATGTACGCGTTCGTCCCGGATCTCATCCGCTACTACCTGAACGAGGAGCCGCTGCTGCCGAACGTCGACACGTACCTGCTCTGGGACGCGGACCAGAGGGCGGAGGTCCTCGGCCGCCTCGACCAGCTCGTGGTCAAGCCGGTCGCAGGATCGGGCGGGTACGGGATGCTCATCGGGCCGCACGCGTCCGACGAAGACCTCGCTCGGTTCCGTACGCTGATCGAGGAGGATCCCCGCGGCTACATCGCACAAGAGATCGTGCAGCTGTCGCGGCATCCGACGTTGGTCGGAGACCATCTCGAGGGGCGCCACGTCGACTTGCGGCCGTTCGTCCTCTCTGGCGAGCGCATCGAGGTGATCCCCGGCGGGCTCACCCGTGTCGCGCTTCGCAAGGGCTCGCTCGTGGTGAACTCCTCTCAGGGCGGCGGATCGAAGGACACGTGGGTGCTCGCAGGAGACGTGGACTGATGCTGGCTCGCCATGCGGAGTCCCTCTTCTGGATGGGCCGTTACATGGAGCGCGCCGAGGACACTGCGCGCATGCTCGACGTGACCTACCACGGCCTCCTCGAGTCGGCTCCGGACGAGGGCGGACGGTCATGGCTCGACCTCCTCTCTGTGTTGAACCTCGACCAGGGGTTCGCAGAGCGACACGACGAGGCGACCTCTGCGCTGGTCAGCGAGTTCCTCGTGCTCGACGAGAAGAACCCGGGTGCGATCGTCAGCTCCGTCGGCCACACGCGGGAGAACGCTCGCAGCGTGCGCGAGCTCATCTCGACCGAGCTCTGGGAAGCGGTCAACACCTTCTGGCTCGAGCTCCTTGCCCGCAACCTGCGCGCCGACCTCGCGGAGCAGCCGTACGAGCTCTACGGACTCGTGAAGCGGCGCTGCCAGATGGTCAACGGCGTCGCTTCGGAGACCATGCCCCGTGACGACGGGTGGCGCTTCCTCATGCTCGGTTGGATGCTCGAGCGCGCCGAGATGACGTGCCGTCTGCTCAACGTGCGATACGGCGAGCTCGCCGGCGCTACTGATCTCACCGGGTTCCACCTGCTGTTCGGTGTGCTCAAGTCGGCATCCGCGTCGGAGGCCTATCGCAAGGCCTATGGAGCGGGCATGGATCCGGCACGGGTGGTCGAGTTCCTGCTGCTCTCGCGCATCTTCCCCCGCAGCGTGCTGTACTGCCTCCGCCAAGCCGAGCGCGACCTCGCGCGGCTGATGTCCGGCGACGCGCTCGCACGCGTCCCGAGCGGATCATCGGTCGCATCCGCGCAGAGCTCGAGTTCTGCGATGTCGCCGAGCTGCTCGCGGGCGGACTGCACGCGCACCTCGACCGGGTGCAGAACGGCGTGCGGGAGGCCACGGAGGCGATCGGCTCGCAGTACTTCCGCAACCTGCCCGTCGACCTGCATTCCATCGGGTCGGACCCGCCCGCCGAGGGCCGCTGAGCATGCGACTCGACATCCGATACCGCACACAATTCGACTACGACGCGCCGGTGTGGGAGTCGCAGAACGAGCTGCGCGCCGCTCCGATGAGCGACCCTCGCCAGCTGCTCATCTCCTACCGGGTCACGACGACGCCCGCGTCGCGCGTCTTCTCCTTCTCGGACTACTGGGGCACTCGCGTGGACGCCTTCGGCGTGCGCGAGCCGCACGAGTCGCTCGAGGTCGTGGCGGAGGCGTCGGTCGAGACGCATCGCTCGCCACTGCTGACCGGGACGCCGGACTTCGAGACGGTGCGCGCCGACGCGTTTCGGGAGGAGCACCTGGAGTACCTGTTGCCCACCCCCCATGCCGACTGGGGTGGGGGCGTCGCCGCCGAGGCTCGCCGTCAGCTCGAGCTCGCCGGCCCTGATGTGGTGAACGTCGTGCTCGCGCTGCACCGCGAGGTCTCGAGCGTGATCCGGTACGAGCCAGGCTCGACGTATGTCGGTGTCGAAGTCGAGGAGGTCCTGTCGCGCCGCGTGGGCGTGTGTCAGGACTTCGCCCACCTCGCCGTCGCGATGTGCCGCAGCATCGGCATTCCCGCTCGGTACGTGTCCGGCTACCTCTTCACGACGAACGACGCAACCGGCGAAGATCCCGATGCCGAGCCCGTGCGCGTCCAGACGCACGCGTGGTTCGAGGCCGCGGTGCCCGGCCTCGGGTGGCTCGCGCTCGATCCGACGAACGCGACGGAGGTCGGGCTGCGCCATGTGAAGATCGGGCACGGCCGTGACTACAACGACGTGCCTCCACTGCGCGGCGTGTTCGCGGGCTCGGCCGTGCCGAGCCTGGGTGTCACGGTCGACATCCGCCGGCTCGCCAGTGGCAGCGCCGCAGAGGCCGCTCGCTCGGCGGCGGCCGCGCAGCAACGGCTCGACGAGGCTCGTGCTCGCCGCGCTCGCCTGGCCCAGCAGGCCCAGCAGCAGCAGCAATAGGCGGCGGTAGCCTGCAGCCGTGGCTGAATCGTTCGATCTCGTGATCATCGGTGGCGGCCCCGGTGGCTATGCGGCCGCGCTGTACGGCGCCAGCGCAGGCCTGACCGTCGCGATGGTCGAGAAGGACAAGGTCGGGGGCACCTGCCTCCACCGTGGCTGCATCCCCGCCAAGGAGTTCCTCGAGACCGCGGCGACGTTCCGCCACGTCGCCAACGCCAAGGAGTTCGGCATCGAGGCCGGCCAGCCGATCGTCGACTTCGCGGTCACCCAGGCGCGAAAGCAGAAGGTCGTCGAGAGCCTTTACAAGGGGCTCACCGGTCTCGTGAAGGGCCGCAAGATCGTCACCTACTCGGGCACAGGGTCGCTCGGCGCCGGCCACCTCGTGACGGTGAAGGGCGATGATGGGTCGACGATCGAGCTGCACGGCGAGCACGTCGTCCTCGCGTCAGGCTCGGTGCCACGCACGATCCCCGGTTTCGACGTCGACGGCCGCATCGTGCTCACGAGCGACGAGGTGCTGATGCTCGAGAAGCTCCCGACGTCGGCCGTCGTGATCGGCGGCGGCGCGATCGGATGCGAGTTCGCGTCGATGATGTCCGACCTCGGCGTGCAAGTGACGATCCTCGAGGCACTTCCGAAGATCCTTCCCGGATGCGATGGAGATGTGGCCAACGTGGTCGTCCGATCGTTCACCAAGCGTGGCATCCAGATCCGGACGGGCGTCCCGGTCACCGGTCACGAGCCGCAGGCCGACGGCGGCACGGTCGTGCGCTTTGGGTCGGGCGAGGAGCTGCGCGTCGACCAGGTGATCGTCTCGGTCGGCCGCCGCCCGTATCCCGATCTGCTCGGGCTCGAGGGCACCGCGGTGCAAGTCGACCGGGGTTTCGTGCAGGTCGACGAGTACTGCCGCACCGCCGAACCCGGCGTGTACGCCATCGGCGATCTCATCGCCACGCCGCAGCTCGCGCACGTCGGCTTCGCCGAAGCCATCATGGTGGTGCAAGACATCCTCGGCGAAGACCCGTTGCCCGTCGACTACGGCAAGGTTCCATGGGCGATCTACTGCAATCCCGAGGTCGCGTTCGCGGGCTACTCCGAGGAGGCGGCCAAGGAGGCCGGATACGACGTGGTCACGTCGAAGCACCAGTACCGCGGCAACAGCCGCGCACAGATCCTCGGTGAGCTCGACGGGCTCGTGAAGATCATCGCCGAGAAACGCGCCGACGGCGGAGCGGGAACGATCCTCGGCGTGCACATGGTCGGCCCGTGGGTCACCGAGCAGCTGGGCGCGGGCTACCTCGCGGTGAACTGGGAGGCGACCGTCGACGAGGTCGCCCACTACATCCAGCCGCACCCGAGCCTGTCCGAGCTCTTCGGCGAGAGCGTGCTGGCGATGACCGGAAGGAGCCTGCACGGCTGATGGCCGACGTCACCATGCCCCAGCTCGGTGAGACCGTCACCGAAGGCACGATCACGAAGTGGTTCAAGAAGATCGGTGACCCCGTCGCGGTCGACGAGCCGCTGTTCGAGGTCTCGACCGACAAGGTCGACACCGAGGTTCCGTCGCCCACCGCGGGCTTCCTCGCGGAGATCAAGGTCAACGAAGGCGACACCGTCGACGTCGGCGCGCTGATCGCGGTGATCTCGGAGGAGGCCGGAGCTGCGCCTACGGCCGCACCCCCTCCCACGGCCGCACCGGTTCCCGCGCCGAGCCGGCTGCCGAGCCCGAGCCGGCTGCCGCGCCTGCGGCGGCGGCGCGCCTCCCCCGCCGCCTCCGCCCGCGCCCGCACCGGCCCCCGAGGCCCCGGCACCGCAGGTGCCGGCCGCCGTCACGCCTGCTCCCACGGAGGGGGCGGGCAAGCTGCTGTCCCCGGTGGTGCGCCGCCTCGTGGCCGAGCACGGCCTCGACCCCGCCGCGATCACGGGCACCGGCGCCGGCGGTCGGATCACGCGCGAGGACGTCCTCGATCACATCGACAAGCACGCCGGCGACGGCGGCGAGCGCGCGCGCGCCCGCCGCGGCAGCCCAGCCTCCTGCCGCGGCACCGGCGCCCGCCGCGCCGGTCGCCCCTCGGCCTGCGGCCGCCCCAACCGCCCAACCCGGGCAACGCGAAGAGGTCGTCAGCCTCCCGAAGATCCGCAAGCTCACCGGCGACCACATGGTGATGTCGCTCGCGACGTCGCCCCACACGTTCAGCGTCGTGGAGGTGGACTACGAGAACGTCGACCGCGTTCGCCGCGTGCACATGGAGGCGTGGCGCGCGCAGGAGGGCTTCACGCTCACCTACTTGCCGTTCATCGCACGGGCGATGATCGACGCGATCGCCGAGTTCCCGCGCATGAACGCGACAGTCGGCGAAGGCGAGCTCACGCTCCACCACTACGTCGACCTCGGGATAGCAGTCGACCTCGACTACGAAGGCCTGCTCGTCCCGGTTGTCCGCGACGCCGACGCGAAGCGCCTCCGCGCGATCGCCCGTGAGATCTACGACCTCGCCACTCGCGCCCGGTCACGCAAGCTCTCGCCCGACGAGATCAGGGGTGGGACGTTCACCATCTCGAACAACGGCTCGGCCGGGAGTGTGCTCACTGCGGCGATCATCAACCAGCCGCAGGTCGCGATCATCTCGACCGACGCGATCAAGCGCCGCCCAGTCGTCGTCGACGTCCCGAACGGGGGTGAGGCGATCGTGATCCACTCCGTCGGCAACCTCGCCATGAGCTGGGACCACCGGGCGTTCGACGGTGTCTACGCCGCCCACTTCCTCGTGAAGGTGAAGGACATCCTCGAGACGCGGGACTGGGAAGCCGAGCTGTGACCCTTCGGGTGCGGTGGTTGGGCCGCGTGCCCTACCGCGAAGCGCTCGACCTGCAGCACGCGCTGTTCGACTCGGCCACGAGCGACCATCTGCTGCTGCTCGAGCACCCGCCCGTCTACACGCTCGGCGTGCGGGCCTCGATGGAGCACATCCTCACCCCGCCGGCCAGCGTCGGCGCCGACCTCGTGCGCATCGACCGCGGCGGCGACGTGACCTATCACGGCCCCGGCCAGCTGGTCGGCTATCCGATCCTGACGGTGCCTGGGAAGCGAGGCGTCGCCAACGGCATGGCGGACACCGTCGCGTATGTCGCGAGCGTCGAGCAGCTGCTCATCGACGCGCTTGCCGAGCTCGGGCTGCCGGACACAGGTCGGCTGCGCCGCCATCCCGGCGTGTGGGTCGACGTCGCGGGGGACGCGCCGCGGAAGATCGCGGCGATCGGCGTCCGCCTGTCACGTGGCCGCACGATGCATGGGTTCGCGCTGAACGTCGACACGGACCTCTCGATGTTCGACCACATCGTTCCCTGCGGCATCCCCGACCTGGGCGTGACCTCGCTCGCGGCGGAGGGCGTCGACGTGAGCATGGCCACAGTCGTGGACGTGCTCAGCCGCCTCGCGGCACGCGATGGGGCACGGACGGATGGGAGCGTCAGGACGTCGCGTGGCGCGCCAGACCGGAGGACTTGTCGCTGTTCAGTCGAGGCCATGGACCGGGCGAGCCGGTGCGGTTGACGGGCCGCCTGGCGGCGGCCGGCGTCACCGAGGGCCTGCAGATCTCGAGCCGCAAGCCCGAGTGGCTGCGCGCGCCCGTACGCCACGACCGCAGCGTGCTCGCGCTTCGCCACACGATGCGCGACCTCGGGCTCGCGACCGTCTGCGAGGAAGCCGGATGCCCGAACCTGTCGGAATGCTGGGCCGACGGCACCGCGACGTTCATGATCAACGGTGCGTCGTGCACCCGTGCGTGCGGGTTCTGCCTCGTCGACACCAGCCATCCAGTCGGGCTCGACGCGGAAGAGCCTCGCCGGGTCGCCGAGGCGGTGCGCCGGATGGGCATCGCGCATGCAGTCGTGACGGCGGTCGCGCGTGACGATCTCGCCGACGGCGGCGCGAGCGGGTTCGTAGCGACGATCGAAGCGATCCGGCGGGCTGTCCCCGGCGTTGCCGTCGAGGTGCTGATCCCGGACTGCAAGGGCGACCGCGACGCGCTCGACGCGATCTACTCGGCGCGGCCGGACGTGTTGAACCACAACGTCGAGACCGTGCCGCGTTTGCAGAGGGCTGTCCGACCCTCGGCCGGCTACGCGCGCACCCTCGCGGTCCTCGCGCGGGCGAAGCAGTCGGGACTCACGACGAAGTCCGGGATCATCGTCGGCATGGGGGAGACCGATGACGAGGTGATCGCCACCCTCGCCGACCTCCGCTCTGTCGGGGTGGACATCGTCACGATCGGGCAGTACCTGAGGCCGACGAGCCACCACCTTCCGGTCGCGCGTTGGGTCGAGCCCGACACGTTCGCGGCGTTTCGCCGGGCCGGAGAGGCGTTCGGCATCGCCCACGTCGAGTCGTCCCCGCTTGACGCGGTCGAGCTACCACGCGCGGGGCGCCGCCGCGGCCGCGCAGCCGGTGCTCGAGCGCCGTACCGTGTCGGCATGACCGCGCCGACCGCTGCATACGCCGAGCGCCTTCACCGCGTGCGCGGCGCGATGGCGGACAACGGCATCGACGTGCTGCTCCTGTCAGTCGGAGCCGACCTGCCGTGGCTCACCGGCTACGAGGCGATGCCGCTGGAGCGGCTCACGATGTTCGTCGCGCACCGCGAAGGCGAGGCCACGCTCGTGGTCCCCCGACTCGAAGCGCCTCGCGTCGTCGAGCAGCCCGGCGTGTTCACGATCCGCCGGTGGGACGAGACCGACGACCCGATTGCGATCGTCGCCGAGCTCGCGGGACCGGCAGGCACCGCGGCGATCGGCGACACCACCTGGGCCCGATTCCTGCTTGCGTTGCAGCGCGAGATGCCGGCGACCTCGTTCAGCCGCGCCATCGAAGTGACTGGCGCGCTACGCGCGCGCAGAAGGATGCGGCAGAGATCGACGCGCTCCGTCGCGCCGGAGCGGCTGCCGACCGGGTCGCGACCGCGCTGCAGGGCGGCGACATCGCACTCGTGGGGCGCACCGAGGCGTCTGTCTCCGCCGAAATCTCCGCCCGGCTGCTCGCGGAAGGCCACCATCAGGTGAACTTCGCGATCGTGGCGGCGGGCGAGAACGCGGCGAGCCCGCACCACGACGCGAGCGACCGCGTCATCCGCTCCGGTGAGGTGGTGCTGTGCGACTTCGGCGGCACGCTCGACGGCTACTGCAGCGACATCACGCGCTGCGTCTCGATCGGTGCGCCTTCGAGCGAGGTCCGCGACGCGTATGACGTGCTGTTCGAGGCGCAGGCAGCGGCAGTGAAGGCGGCGACCGTCGGCACGCCCTGCGAGGAGGTGGATGCCGCGGCCCGCTCGATCATCACGGGCGCGGGATACGGCGAGCAGTTCATCCACCGCACCGGTCACGGGATCGGCGTCGAGGCCCACGAAGACCCGTACATCGTCGAAGGCAACACCCTGCCGCTGGCACGCCGGGCCACGCGTTCTCGATCGAGCCCGGGATCTACATCTCAGGGCGCTTCGGGCTCCGCCTCGAGGACATCGTCGTCGCGACCGACGAGGGGCCGGACGCGATGAACCGCGTCGCTCACGAGCTCGTCGTCGTCGACGCCTGACCGGGGCGGGCGAACGCGGACGCGTCGGCCGTGTCCGACAAAGACGTGAGCTCGACGTGGACGGCCGCCGTGTCGAGCAGCGCCACGAGCCCGTCGCCCGTGACGCAGTAGGTCTCCACGCCGCCACCGACCAGCACGTGCACACACTCGGCGTCGATGCCGGCGATCTGTGTCGTGTCGACGATCGGTGGCGGCGCGCTTTGACGGCCGACTGCGACGCGGAGCTGCTGGGCGGTCGCCGGCCCGTAGAACTTCGAGCTGACACCGACGTCGGAGATCCGCTGCTCGAGCAGGCCATCCTCGCAGGTGTTCGTCGTGGTGTCGCAGGTCTGCTCGGGCGGATCGTCGTAGAGCGCGATGTCGCCGATCATCACGACCGTCCGCGGCGGCTCCTGCACCACACGCGCGGTGCGGCTGAGGTCGCCGAGCTTGCGCTTGATCTCGTACGTCGCCGTGAAGGTCGACGCGTCCACGGCATCCAAGCGCGCGAGCACACGGTCGACGCTCTCGATGCCCGTGGGTTCGCGTGAGAGGCCATCGACAGGAACGGTCCCGAGCGTGGGTCTGCTGTCCGCGGGAACGCACCCCGTGAGAGCCACGAGCGACAGGACACCGATCGCCGCTGGGGCGAGCGAGGTGAAGGCGCGAGCGCGGGGCATGAGGGCGAAGGGTAGGGCAGTAGCCTCCCCCCAGTGGTAGGCAGGGCTGCCGACGTAGGCGAGCACGTGTGATCAGCCTGGACGCGGCCACCGTCCTCCTCCAGTGGGCGGTCGGCGGGTTGTTCTGGCTGTGGGTGACGACTCGGCGACGCGAGGTCGGCCTCGGCTACGGCTGGTTGCTCCGCAGTGTGTTCCTCGGCCTCGCGATCGGTTCGTTGGCCGTGGGTCTCGCGTTCGACACGGTCGTCGTCCGCGAGCTCTCCACCGTCGCTGTGATCGTCGCGACATCGGTCGCGCTCGGGGTGTCGATCGCGCGCAAGCGCGCCGGAGTGTCGGGCCATCGAGCAGAGCACGATCGACGCTCGGCACGGGTCGCGGCCATGACCGGCATCGATCGTGCGCCGACGCTCACCGATGACGAGCCCCACCTCGGCCCCGAGTTCCCGCCCGCTCTCGATCTCGTCGCGCCCCTCCTCGGAATCGTCGGTCTCGTTGCCGCGGGAGTCGCCGCGGGTGGCCCTGCGCCTCTCGCCATCGCGCGTACGGTGGTCGGCGCGGCGTTCCTCGGAGTCGTGACCGACGCGATGCTGCTCGGCCACTGGTACCTCGTGCAGCCCGGACTCTCGCGCGGCCCGCTCAACGAGCTCGTCCGGTGGCTCCAATGGATCTGGCCGGTCGAGCTGATCGTGCTGATCTGGCCTGTGGGGATGCTGTCGGTGCTGTCGGGCTCGGTGGATGACGGCTGGAACGGCACGCTCGGCTGGATGTGGGTCGCCTGCTCGCTGACGACGATCGGCCTCGTGGTCGCGACGCGGGCGGCACTGCGCGAGCGTCAGTACTCGGCGGTGATGGCGGCGACCGGCCTGCTCTACCTGGCGATCCTCACGGCGTTCGGGATGGACCTCGTGGCCCGGGCGGTGCTCGCGGGCTGACCCGAAACAGCATGGAAGTGCACGTGCCTGTGACAGGTGAACCTGTTCAAGGCAGGTGCGTCGCGGGCAGACTGGAGACATGCCGCGCCCGCTGTGGAACGGGAGCATCAGCTTCGGCCTGGTGACGATCCCCGTGAAGCTCTTCAACGCCGTGTCTCGCAAGAACGTCTCGTTCAACCAGATCGACACGCGCAGCAACAGCCGGATCAAGCTGAAGAAGGTTTCGGCGAAGGACGGCAGTGACGTCCCCGACGAGGCGATCGTGAAGGGCTACGAGCTGACCTCCGGGAACTACGTGTTGCTCACGCAGGACGAGCTCGACGCGTTCGAGGCTCGCGCGTCGAAGGCGATCGAGATCGACGAGTTCGTCGACCTGGACCAGATCGATCCGATCTTCTACGACAGCGCCTACTACCTCGCACCCGACAAGGCCACCGTGAAGCCCTACGCGTTGCTGATGCGGGCGATGGAGCAATCCAACAAGGTCGGCATCGCGAAGTTCGTGATGCGCTCGAAGCAGTACGTCGCCGCCATCCGTCCGAAGGACGGCTACCTGGTGCTGTCGACGATGGTCTACGAGGACGAGATCGTCGACCCCGCGTCGATACCCGAGATCGAAGAGGCGGGTGAGGTCGAGGTCTCCGAGCGCGAGCTGAACATGGCCCAGCAGCTCATCGAGTCGCTCGCCGCCGCGTTCGATCCCGAGCACTTCAAGGACGAGTACCGCGAGCAGGTGCTCGCGCTGATCGAGCGCAAGGCCGCGGGCGAAGAGGCGATCGAGGCGCCGGTCCCCGCCGCGTCGACGCCGAAGGTCGTCGACCTGCTCAAAGCGCTCGAGGCGAGCGTGCGGGAAGCCAAGGCGGCGCGAGCGCGACATCCCACCGGGGCCAGCGAGACCGACGAGGCCGACGAGACAGAGGCGCCGGCCGCACCGGTCAAGGCCGTGAAGCCCGCGAAGAAGGCGGCGAAGACGACCAAGGCGGCGGAGAAGGCGCCCGCCGCGCGGAAGCGCAAGTCCGCCTGATCTCGCGCACTGCATGGCTGCACCCGGTGTCGAGGTCGAAGTCGACGGGCGACGGCTCAGCCTGAGCAACCTGGACAAGGTGCTGTACCCCGAGACGGGGTTCACCAAGGGCGAGGTGATCGACTATTACGCGCGCGTCGCGTCGGCGATGCTCCCCCACATCGAGCACCGCGCGCTCACGTTCAAGCGCTTCCCCAACGGGGTCGAAGGAGGCTCGTTCTTCGAGAAGCGATGCCCGAAGCATCGGCCACCGTGGATGCCGACGGCCGGCGGGCCGGGCGACGGGAAGGGGACGATCCAGTACTGCGAGGTCGACGAGCGCGCCGCCCTTGTGTGGGCGGCGAACATGGCCGCGCTCGAGCTCCACGCGCCGATGGCCCGGGCGGAGGACATCGAGACGCCGCGGGCGATCGTGTTCGATCTCGACCCGGGTGCGCCCGCGACGATCGTCGAATGCGCGCAAGTGGGCCTGCTGATCCGAGACGTTCTCGACAAGCTGTCGCTCGACGTGTGCGCGAAGACGTCAGGCAGCAAGGGCATGCAGCTGTACGTCCCGCTGAACACACCCGCGACGCACGAGGGCGCGGGCGACTTCGCCCTTGCCGTCGGTCAGCTCATCGAGCGGGCGCACCCGACCGCCGTGACGACGATCATGCGCAAGGACATCAGGAGCGGGAAGGTGTTCATCGACTGGAGCCAGAACACCCGGCACAAGACGACGATCGCGCCCTACAGCTTGCGCGCTCGGCCGCACCCGACAGTGTCGACGCCGGTGTCGTGGGTCGAGGTCGAGGCCTGCGCCAAGGGTGAGGACCCGCTGGTCTTCGAGGCACCCGAGGTGCTCGCGAGGGTCGACGCGATGGGCGATCTGTTTGCATCCGTGCTCGAGGTCGAGCAGCAGCTGCCGACGCCCTCGTAGCCGTGCACCCCAATGGGAGGCGTCGGTTCGAGCTCGAGGGCGTGGTCTCGAGCGTCGGATTCGCGTCGGGTGACCGATTTGTCATTGGCCATTGGCTCTCGTCGCCGATCGGTGCGTTCACTGATCTCATGTGGGCGTCGGCCGATGGTGTCCGGCGGCTGCGCGTCCCGTCGCCACGTGCTCTGGCGTTCGTGTCGGGCATCTACGCCTTCGACGTCGCCGAGCTCACCGCGGTGACCGCAACCGTGACGATGTCGTCGGTCGAAGTGCAGGCGGGGGACATCGAGGTGAGCCTGCACGCGGGCCGCGCCCGCCCGATCCCCTTCAGCCAGTTGCCGGGCGTCACCCGTTGGGTGCAGGACCCGATCGCGCGTCTCACGATGGGCGTGCGCACCTACGGCAAGAGCCCGATGGGCGTGAGGGAGTGGTATCGCGCGTCCTCGTATCGGCTCGTTCGCGACGCTTCGGCGCGTGTCGCCGGCGAGCATCTCGGCGCGCTCGCGCCTCGGATCGATCCGCCGGTGCGGTTCGGGTTCAGCGAGCCGCCGCGTCGACCGTCGATGGTGTGGCTGAAGCCGTTGCTCGAATACCGCGGCGAGGAGCCGCAGTCGGGTTGAAGCGGAACAAGCGCAGGCTGTTCGAGACGACGAAGAGACTGGACAGAGCCATCGCGGCACCGGCGATCATCGGGTTCAGCAAGCCGCTCGCAGCGAGCGGGATCGCGATCACGTTGTAGGCGAACGCCCAGAACAGGTTCCCTTTGATCGTCCCGAGCGTGCGGCGTGACAGTCGCAACGCGTCGGCAACGGCGCCGAGGTCGGCGCGCACGATTGTGATGTCGCTCGCTTCGATGGCGACGTCGGTCCCGGTGCCCATCGCGATGCCAAGGTCCGCTTGGGCGAGCGCGGCAGCGTCGTTGACTCCGTCGCCGACCATCGTCACCACGCGACCCTCGTGTTGGAGCCGGCTGATCTCCGCGAGCTTTTCCTCGGGCAGGACCTCGGCGATCACGTCGGTCGCGGCATCGAGGCCGAGCTGTGCGGCGACCGCGTCTGCTGTGGCGCGATTGTCGCCGGTGAGGAGTCGGACCGACAGGCCGAGCGCTCGTAGCTCCTCGATCGCCGCAGCCGAGGTGTCGCGAACCACATCAGCGACCACGAAGGCCGCTCGAACCGCGCCGTCCCACGCCGCGACGACGACGGTGTGTCCCTGCTGCTGAGCCCGGCGGACGACGTCGTCGAGGGCAGCGGGCAGCTCGAGGCCCAGGTCGGCGAGCAGCGCGGGTCGCCCCGCGATCACCGCGTGCCCGTCGACGACCCCTTCGACGCCGAGGCCGGCGCGGCTGCGGAAGTCGACGACGGTGGGCAGCGTGGTGACTTCCGCCGCGGCGCGGGCGATCGCTCGCGCGATGGGGTGCTCGGAGGCGGCCTCGAGGCCGCCGACGAGTCGCAGGGCTTCGTCGCGGTCGACACCGGCGGTCGCGACGTCGACGAGGGTCATCGTCCCGCTCGTGACGGTCCCGGTCTTGTCGAGGACGACAGTGTCGATCGTCTGCGTCGCTTCGAGCACCTCGGGGCCTTTGATCAGGATGCCGAGCTGCGCGCCTCGACCCGTGCCCACGAGGAGCGCCGTCGGAGTCGCCAGGCCGAGCGCGCACGGGCAGGCCACGATGAGCACCGCCACCGCGGCGGTGAGCGCTCGGTCGATGTCGCCGGTGGCCGCGAGCCAGGCCCCGAAGGTGACGAGCGCGATCACGATCACCGCGGGCACGAACACGGCGGAGACGCGGTCGGCGAGGCGCTGCGCCTTCGCCTTTCCCGATTGGGCCTGTGCCACCAGGCGGCCGATCTGTGCGAGCGCCGTCTCCGATCCGACGCGCGTTGCTTCGACGACGAGCCGTCCGCCGGCGTTGATCGTCGCTCCGGTGACCGCCGAGCCAGGGATGACTTCCACGGGGAGGCTCTCGCCCGTCAGCAGCGAGGCGTCGATCGCGGACGATCCTTCGACCACGACGCCGTCGGTCGCGACCTTCTCGCCGGGTCGCACGACGAACCGATCGCCGACCCGTACGTCTTCGATGGGCACCTCGTGCTCGGCACCGTCGGCATCGATGACTGAGGCCTGCTTCGCGCCGAGGTCCAGCAACGCAGCGGAGGGCTGATCCGGCCTGTTGCTTCGCCCGGGCTTCTGCGTATCGGCCGGTGAGGACGAGCACCACCACGACCGCGGCGACCTCGAAGTACACGTGGTCGTCGCTGTTCGTGAGCAGCACGGCCACCGACCAGAGGTAGGCGGCCCCGACGCCCATCGAGATCAGCGTGTCCATCGTGGTTGCTCGGTGGCGGAGGTTCACCCAGGTCGCGTGGTGGATCGGCCACGCGCCCCACGTGACGATCGGCGAGGTCAGCGCGAATGCCACCCATTCCCAGCCGCGGCCCATGAGCGCAGGGACCATCGCGATCAGCACGACGGGCACCGCGAGGATCGCCGAGACCACGACGCGCCGTGCGAGCGCGCGTCGCCCGCGGTCGTCGAGATCTTCGTGATGGTGTCCGTCCGGCTCGGATACCGAGGCGCCGTAGCCGATCGACTCGACGGCGGCCACGAGATCGGTGGGTGCGCACGCCGCGGGATCGAAGTCGACGGCGGCGGTCTCGGTCGCGAAGTTCACGGTCGCCTCGACGCCGTCGAGCCGGTTCAGCTTCTTCTCGACTCTGGCAGCACACGACGCGCACGTCATGCCAGTCAGGTCCAGATCCACGTGTTCGGTTGTGGTGTTCGTCGCCATGTCGGACCCTGCTCGCTCAGATCTGGATTGCTTCGTATCCCGCCTCGTCGACTGCAGCCTTTGCCGCTTCGAACGTCACCGCGATGCCGCCGACCACGACGACCTTGCTCTCGAGGTCGATCGCGATCGCGGTGACGCCTTGGATCCTCCGTAGCTCCTCATCGACCGCGGTCACGCAGTGGCTGCAGGTCATCCCCGGGACGAGGAAGCGCAGCTCGCTCACGACCGCACCAGCCGTTCGATGGCACGGCTTGCTTCGGTCACGAGCCGCTCGGCTTCGGCAGCGTCGTCGGAGCGTGTCGCGTCGGCGACGCAGTGGCGGAGGTGGGCGTCGAGCAGCTCGACGGCCATGCTCTGCAGGGCGCGCGTCGTCGCGGACACCTGCGTGAGCACGTCGATGCAGTAGACGTCCTCCTCGACCATCCGCTGGAGCCCGCGGACCTGCCCTTCGATGCGGCGCAGGCGCTTCTGGACGTCGTCCTTGGTGTCGGAGTAGCCGGGCATGCATATACCCTACCGGGGTATAGGGAGACGCCAACCGGGTGGGGCCTCCTACGATGCCGGTCCCGTGGACGCCCGCTCCTTCCTCGGCCTCCAGCCGAGCCACAACCCCTACCGCTGGCACCTGCCGGTCACGCCAGGCATCTCGACGGGCTCTGGGTTCCTGTTCGGCGGCTCGGGGCTCGGCGCGGCCATCGAGGCGATGGAAGGGACGACGGGGAGGCCCGTCGTGTGGGCGACGGCGCAGTACCTCTCCTACGCGCGCCCGGGGTCGGTGATGGACATCGACGTGACGGTCGCGGTCGAGGGCCATCAGATCACCCAGGCCCGCGCCGTCGGCCATGTCGGCAACACCGAGATCCTGACGGTGAACGCCGCGTTGGGCGTGCGGCCCCTCGAAGCGGTCGGCCAGTGGGCGCTCATGCCCGAGGGGATGCCGCCGCCCGACGACTGCCCGAGCCGTCCGTTGCGCATGCAGGTCGAGGAGTCGATCAACACCCGGCTCGACCTCCGGGTGGCCAAGCTGCGTGACTTCAGCGAGCTCGACGGCACCGCCGGGGACGGGCGCACCGTGATGTGGGCGCGGATGCCCGAGGTCCTCGACATGTCCGGCGCAGCGCTCGCGATCCTCGGGGACTACGTGCCGATGGGCGTGGGTCAGGCGCTGGGCCTCATGGCCGGCGGCAACAGCCTCGACAACACGCTCCGCGTCGCGCGGCTGGTCCCGACTGACTGGGTGATGCTCGACATCCGCGTGCACGCTGTGGACCACGGCTTCGGCCACGGGCTCGTGCACCTGTGGGCGCAGGACGGCACGCTGCTCGGCACTGCCAGTCAGTCATGCATCGTCCGGTTCTGGAAGGACGCGCCCCGCTGACCTCACTCGTCGCTGAGCTCATCTTCGGGACCGACGATCTCGAAGCCGCGGCCGCGCTCCTCTCGGCGTGGACGCGCTCGCACCTGAGCGCTCCTGTTGCGAAGGTCGAGCAGTGGCACTGGTCCGTTGGTGCCGTTGCCATCGTCGAGCTCGAAGACGGCGGACGAATCGCGTTGAAGGCATTTCCGCCACGGTGGACCGAGGAGTTCCTGCGCGTGGTCGTGACGGTGCAACGCCATCTCGCCGAGCGGGGGTTGGCGTGTCCCATCCCTGTCGTCGGTCCCGTTCCGTTGGCGGCCGGCCGCGGGATGGTGTGTGCGGAGCGCGTCCTTACCGATCCCGGCTGGCCGACCCGTCCGCTCGACGACCGGGAGCTCGTCGTCTCGGCCGTGGGCCTGGCGCGGCTCGTGACGGTCGCTGCCGAGCTCCCGCGTGCTCGCGTCGCTCCGCTGTCCTCACATCCGCTGCGGACACCTCCCGACGCGCTGTTTCCCGAGCCGCACAGCCCCCTGTTCGACTTCGAGGCGACCGCCGGGGGCGCCGAGTGGATCGACGAGCTCGCCCGCCTGGCGCTCGACGCCGCGCGATGCCGACAGCACGCCGCCCGTCGTCGCCCACACGGACTGGTCGGCGCGCAACGTGCGCCTTTGGCCCGACGGCATCCGAGCGATCTACGACGCCGACAGCCTCTCGCTCGTCGCCGAGAGCACGGCCGTCGGCATCGCCGCGGCGACGTGGTCGGCGCTCGGCGAGGCGGGGGAACCCATCGCACCCTCTCCCGACGAAGCGGCACGGTGGGCGCGTGCGTACGAGCGGGCTGGTCGACCCCTGTCCGGGCCGCAGCGGCATGCCGCCGGCGGAGCGATCCTCCACACGCTCGCCTACACCGCTCGGTGCGAGCACGCTCTGGAGGTCGGACACCCCGATCTCGGTCGACCGCGCCGGGCTCGTGATCGCCTCGAACGCGACGGCATGCATTACATCGACCGCTTCGAAGAGGCGTGCCAGGCCGGGCGCTAGCGTCCGGCGCCATGACACTGCCCTGCTGTCCCACGCCATGACCTTGCCCGTCCGCCCCGGCATGACGGTGCCCTTCGGTGGCCCCCTTCACGCGCAGCGAGCGAAGTTCGAAGAGCTCCCCGACCTCGGCTACACGGACGTGTGGTCGGCGGAGTCGGACGGCGGTGACGCGTTCACGCCGTTGGTGCTGGCCTCTCAGTGGGCGCCGTCGTTGCGGCTCGGGACGGCGATCGTGCCGGCGTTCACGCGTGCGCCCGCTGTCATGGCGCAGTCGGTTGCAAGTGTCGCGTCAGCCGCGCCCGGGAGATTCGCGTTCGGCGTCGGCACGTCTTCGAACGTCATCGTCGAGCGCTGGAACGGCGTGCCGTTCGTCGAGCCCTACAAGCGTGTGCGCGACATGGTGCGGTTTCTGCGGTCCGCGCTGACCGGCGAGAAGGTGACGCAGAAGTACGACACGTTCGAGGTGCAGGGCTTCCGGCTCGGCCTGGTGCCCGAGGTGCAACCGCCGATCCTCGTCGCCGCGCTCCGCGAGGGGATGCTGCGGCTGGCGGGGCGAGAGGGCGACGGCGCGATCATCAACTGGCTGTCTGCGGACGACGTCGCGAAGGTCGTCCCCCATGTCCACGCGGGAGGGCCAGACAAGGAGATCGTGTGCCGGATCTTCGTCGCGCCCTCCGACGACTCGGACACGGTGCGCGCCGCGGCCAAGTTCGCGATCGCGACGTACCTCAATGTGCCGGTCTATGCCGAGTTCCACCGGTGGCTCGGTCGCGCCGATGTCTTGCAACCGATGTGGGATGCCTGGAAGGCGGGCGATCGCAAGCAGGCGCTCGCGGAGATCCCCGACTCGCTCGTCGACGAGCTCGTCGTGCACGGCTCACCCGCGGAGTGCCGCGCCAAGATCCAGCGCTACTTCGACAACGGCGTGACCACCTCGAGCCTTGCCGTCATGCCGTTTCCCGGCATCGACCACTGGGAAGCCGTCCGCGCCCTCAGCCCCACCGCTGGCTGACCAGCTGATCTAGCCGGTTTTCTTGGTGTTTCTCAGTCCCGGCGCGGCACTTTCACCAAGGGAACGCTGACGGACTGCCTCCCACACGTGTGCAGCGGTCTCCTGAGGTTCGTTCCGGATGTGCCGTTTCGTGAAGTGTTGGGTCAACCATCCGCCGAGCTGGAGCAGGCCATCGCGCGTGTCATCCGAGTCGGTCTTTGTCGCGCCGAAGTGCGGTTCATCGCCATCGACCTCGATCGCGATCTTCAGGTTCGGATAGGCGAGGTCGATGCGGAAGCGCCGTGAGGCCACCACGACATTGTGCTGCCGTCGTGGTTCGGGCAGCCCGGCGCGCCGCAACAGCTGGACCATCTCGGTCTCGAGATCGCTCTCGTTTGCCGGCACCCGCCCGCGGAGTTCGAGCACGGCTCGTAGCGGTTGCACTCCCCGCCGACCCTGTCGGCCGACTGCGTCGATGTACGCCCACAGCGCGCCCGGGCTCGTGTACCCCCGAAACAACGCTCGCTCGACGCATTTCTCGAGCCGATCTTGAGGCACGACGGACCCGAGATCGAGGAGAGTCCGTGGGACCGAGGTCAGCGGAATCCCGTCGAGTGTCCGGCTGTCGATCGCGGGGTCATCGACGCTTCGGTGCACATGCGCGTCTGGGTTGCGGTAGTTGCGGTCGGGGTCAGTAGTCACCTCGACAACGCCGCCGGGCCAGAGGCCGAGGCCGAGCAACATCGCAGCCGTTCGATGTGAAGCCACACCCTCGGTCGCGAGGCACACCGAGAGCACTCGTTGCTGCCAGGTGGCCGGTGCCCCGACGATGCGAAAGACGTGGGGTTCGCACTTGACCCATCGCCCTTGTGCGACACGGCGAGCGATCTGCGCGTCGGTGAGCCCGAGCTCTCGGGCCTGTTGCCGTGTCACCAGACCGTGCTGAAGATCGGCGAGCGCGCCTATCAGCCGGTCCGCACTGTGATGTTTCATGTAGTTTCATGTCTATCAGCACTGTCAACCTCGGGGCAAAGCCGGCTTCTCTTGGTGGCATCGCGTCACCCGCGCTGAGAATCACCAAGAAAACCAGCAGCCCTCAGCCGGCGAGCACGGAGCGGGCCCAGGCGACGCGATCGTTGACGGACTCGATCGAGAAGGCGGGGACGGCCATGTCGGTCGCGCCGATCGAGCGGGCGCGGGCGGCGAGCGCCTTCGGGTCGGGGTCGGGCACGAGGATGTCGTCGAGCACGTGATCGGGGACGAGCGCGACCGCGGATGAGGCGCCGCCGCGGACGAGCGCGGCGCGGACCGCGGCGAAATGCTCGTCGTCGACGCCCCACGACGCGCGCAGCGCCTTCGACGCGTTGAGCACGCCGTATGCCGCGATCACGCGTGCACGCTCGCGGCCTTCGGGACCGACGTCGACAAGCGGTGCCCAAGTGAGGGGTGCCTCGCCGCCCGACCGCACCACGGCGACGATCCGGTCGAGGTCGGAGTCGGGGATCGCCCACAGCAGCACGTGATCTGCCACCCGGCCGCCGACGCGCAGGATCTTGGTGCCGCGCCCCGCGATGGTGATCGAGATCGGGCGAAGCGGGACCTCCAACGAGCGGCCGCTCGCCTCGTCGAGTGGACCTCCGCTGGCGAGTCGTCGCAGCAGGGCCACGAGCCCGTCGATCCGTTCGGCAGCGTCGCCGCGATCGACCCCCGCCGCGCCGCTCACCTCCGAGCCGCCGGCGGCAAGGCCGAGGATCACGCGATCGCCGTGGCGGTCCTGCAGCGTCGCAGCTGCGGCCGCAGTGTGGAACGGGTGCCGGAGGAAGGGATTCGTGACCATCGGGCCGACTGGGATGCGGTCGGTCGCGTCGAGCGCCGCGGCGACGAGCAGCCACGTGTCGCGCCACCAGAAGGCATCGGGCAGGCCGAGCCAGTCAGCACCGGCCGCCTCACTGGCTCGCGCCAGCTCGGCGACCTCGTCGAGGCTCGGGTTCAACAAGTGGCACGTCACGCCGACCGTGTTCACGCTGCGACCTCCGCCTTCATCACGTGGAATGCCTCCGCTGCGCCATCGATGGCGCGGGTCATGTCGGCGGCGAGGAGCGCGAAGCCGACGCTTTCTGGACGGATCCGCCGCGCGTGCTCGGCCAAGACGCGGCCGACTGCCGCCGGGGTGCCCCGCACGAGCACGAGCGCGAGCCGATCGTCGGACATCAGCGCACGGGCCCAGCTGTCGTCGCCTGACGCGAGTGCGGACGACGCATCGCTGAGCTCTCGGAGCGACAGCCGGGCGCGGTCTCGCAGCTCGTCCGGGCCGTTGAGGAACGCGTGGATCAGCGTCGGGCGGCTGCGCTCGACCTCGGCGTCGTCGAAGCACGCGCTGACGTAGAGCGCGACCGCGATGTGCCGCACGGAGCGCGCCCACCCGACCACGGTGTCGAACATGAACGGCGCCACGCCGGCCACGAACACACCATCCGCCGCCTCGGACGCGAACCGGTTGAAGCGCTCGGCCCGCGCCCCGATGAAGACCGGCAAGTCGGGCGCGGTGAACGTGTGCGGGGGAGGCTCGTAGCCGTCCGTCGCCTCGCCTCTGCAGACCGCCCGGATGATCCGGACCGCGTTGCGGCACGCCATGAGCGGCGCTACCCGCTCGATGCCGAGTGGCGCGAGGGCGACGTCACCCCCCGGCCCGAGGCCGAGCACGGCGCGGCCGCCCGACAGCTCGTGCACGGTCATCGCGGACACGGCGGTGATCGCCGGATGGCGGAGGTAGGGGTTGGTGACGCCGACCGCGAGCTGCAGTCGTGCGGTCGCATGCGCCGCGGCGGCGAGCAGCGTGAAGGGATCACGCCCCGCTCCTTCGTCGCCCACCCACAGCTCTCCGATGCCGAGCGCTTCGCATTGCCGCGCATGATCGACGAAGGTCGCGGACGGCATCTCGGGGAAGAGCCAGATGCCGGTGCGGAGACCGCTCACTTGGGGAGAGCGGAAAGTGCGTGCTCGGTAGGGATCTCGGTGAGCAACCCGAGGCCGTTGGCGACCCGGTTGATGTAGCAGTAGTAGGCGACGATGTTGTTGAGGTCGAGGATGTCGAGGTCGTCGAGGCCGACAGCCCGCAGCGCCTCGACGTCGTCGACGCTGATCGCGATGGGCTGCCGCGACAGCCCCGCGGCGTAGCGCAGGATCGTGTCGAGCCTCGGGTCCGCGGTCTGCACGTGGGCGGCGTCGCGGGTGACCGCGTCGATGGTCTCGGACGCGACACCGAGAGTCGGCAGCTTCACTCGCAGCCCCGACGCGCAATGGCCGGTGCCGTTCATCATCGAAGCGACGTATGCGGCGAGCTGTCGCTCACCCGGCGAGAGCGACGACGGACACCCCTCGACCGCGCGATAGAGCCGCAGGCGCTCCATCACGATCTCGGGATAGAGGCTGCCGAGCATCGTGAACTCGGTCGGCTCGCCCAGGCGTTCCGCCTGCCAGTCGTAGGCCTCTTTGAGGAGGCCGCTGGCGTCGGCGGGATCGATCGTCTTGATCCAAGGCACGGCAGAGTCTCGCACCGGCAGAGATACGGTGGCGCATGGCCTCGTCCGGGACGTCGTCGTTCGTTCCCTCGTTGCGTCCGCCTGAGGGAGCCGACGTCGACCACGTGGCCGAGCGCTGGTTCTACGTGCGGGGCGACGACGTCCTGGTGTGTGACGGCCCGGTCGAGCTGCCCCTCCGCGGCCAGCACTTCCTCGGGATGCTCGGAGCGCGACCGTGCTGGGCGGGTGACGTCGAGCCGCCCGACTCGGGCGCTCAGGACGACGGATCGTTCATCCCGCTCCGCGCCCTCTGGGGGCGCCTGAGCGAGGTCGAGTGGACAGTCGCGGGGCGAGCGGTGCAGCTCGTCGAGTGGGATCGCACGCATCGCTATTGCGGCCGCTGCGGAAACGAGACTGCGCCGGCATCGGACGAGCGCTCGCGTCGTTGCCCGCATTGTGGCCTCTCGGCGTTCCCGCGCCTCGCGCCCGCGATCATCGTGCTCGTCGAGCGCGACGGCGCGCACGGGCCCGAGGCTCTGCTCGCGCGGGGAAGGCAGTTCCCGATCCCGATGTACAGCTGCCTCGCCGGGTTCGTCGAGCCCGGAGAGACGCTCGAGGAGGCCGTGCACCGAGAGGTGCACGAGGAGGTCGGGATCGACTTGAGCGATGTGCGGTACGTCTCCAGCCAGCCGTGGCCGTTCCCGCATTCCCTGATGCTCGGCTTCACGGCCCGCTGGGCGGCCGGCGACATCGTGATCGATGAGACGGAGATCGCCGATGCGAACTGGTATCGGGCGGACGAGCTCCCGATGGTCCCACCGGGGATGAGCATCGCTCGCAAGCTCATCGACGCATGGGTCGAGCGAGCCACGACGTGACCGTCGACAGCCGCGCCGGCGAAGTCGTCGAACTGCTGCAGGCGCTCATCCGCAATCGCTGCGTCAACGACGGCGACATCCACTCGGGCGACGAGAGTCGCAACGCCGACGCGCTCTGCGGCTACCTCGGCTCGGTCGGCATCGAGGTCGCGCGGTTTCACCCTCCGGAGACACCGAACCGATCGTCGCTCGTCGCCCGTATCGACGGTTCGGATCCTGACGCGCCGGCGGTGGCTCTCATGGGTCACACCGATGTCGTGCCCGTGTCGGAGGAGAGCTGGACGCGCGATCCGTTCGGCGGTGAGCTCGTCGACGGCGAGGTCTGGGGACGCGGTGCGGTCGACATGCTCAACCAGACCGCGGCGATGGCGGTCGCGCTGCGCCGGCTCGCGCAATCGGGCTTCCGGCCCCGCGGCACGCTGCTCTTCCTCGGAGTCGCCGACGAGGAGGCGGGAAGCGTGTGGGGTGCCAAGCACCTCCTCGACACCCACCCGGACGCCGTGCGGGCTGACTACGTCCTCACCGAGGTCGGCGGGATCGTGAGCGAGGGCGCGCACGGCACCAACGTCGAGGTCGTCACCGGCGAGAAGGGCGGTGCGGTCGTCGACATCGTCGTGACCGGGACCCCGAGCCACGGGTCCACGCCGTGGGGTGCCGACAACGCGGTGGTGAAGGCTGCGGAGGTCGTGCGGCGTCTCGCCGAGCACCGACCTGAGACGCGCATCAGCGAGTCGTGGCGAGGGTGGGTTGCGGGCCAGCCCTTCGATGCCGAGCTGAAGGCGTTGCTCGTCGATCCGGATCGCCTGTGGGACGCCCTCCCGACGCTGCCTCGAGCGCTCGCTGCGCGTGCACACGCGTGCACCCACACGACGTACGCGCCGACGGTGATCCACGGCGGGCAGAAGCGCAACGTGATCTGCGATCGGGTCACCGTGCAGCCCGACATACGCATCGTCCACGGCGAGACCGTCGAGGGGGTCGTCGCGGAGCTGCACTCGCTCCTCGCCGACTTCGGAGACTGCGTGGAGATCGCGGTGGTGCGCTCCGGGGAGCCGACCGAGTCGCCGACTGCGAACCCGCTCTGGGACGCGCTCGAGCGTGCGGCCCGGCGCGCCTATCCCGACGCGAACCTGCTCGCGTCGCCGCTCACCGGCGCCACCGATGCGCGCTGGTTCCGCCGCGCCGGGATCCCCGCCTACGGGTTCGGACTCCTGAGCCGCCAGGTCACACCACAGCAGTACTGGTCGCGCTTTCACGGCAACGACGAGCGAATCGACGTCGAATCGCTCCGCTTGTCCGCGGACATGTGGGAGCACCTGGCCCGGGACTTCCTCAACGGGGAGCGATGACCGAGCCCGGCTTCGACGACCTCGACCTCGCCGAGCTCCATCAGCGGCGGTCGTCCAAGTGGCGCCGCTATCCGCCGGAGGTCCTGCCCGCATGGGTCGCCGAGATGGACTTCCCCGTCGCCGCGCCGATCCGCGACGCGGTCGTTGCCGTCGCGACCGTGGGTGACTACGGCTACCCGGTCGACGAGGGCCCCGACTCGATCGAGGCCCTCGGCGCTCGCCGCCTCGCGCGCCAGTTCGGCTGGCAGCCCGACCCCGCGCTTGGCTTCAAGCTCACGGACGTGATGCGCGGTGTGATCAACGCGATCGTCGCGTTCACCGAGCCGGGCGACGGTGTCCTCGTCACGACGCCGATCTACCCGCCGTTTCTCGGCGCGATCGCGGACAACCGTCGAAGGGTCGTCGAAGCACGCCTCCACCCGATCGAGGAAGACAGCACGCTCGACGTCGACGCTCTCGCCGACGCGGCTCGTGATGCGCGGCTCCTTCTCTGGTGCAACCCCCACAACCCTTGTGGGCGCTCATTCACCCGAAGTGAGCTCGATGCGGTCGCGCAGATCGTCGTCGAGCACGACCTCGTCGTTGCCGCCGACGAGATCCACGCCGACCTCATCTATCCGGGCGCGACGCACACCCCGCTCGCGTCGCTCGGCCCTGAGGTCGCCGCGCGGACGATGTCGCTGACGTCGGCGACGAAGGCGTTCAACCTCGCAGGAGTGCGGTGCGCGGCGGGCTACTGCGGCAGTGAGGCGCTGCTCGACCTGTACACGCGCAGCTTCAACCCAATGATGCATGGGGTCTCACCATTCGGGCTCGCCGCGACGCGGGCGGCCTGGACCCACGGCGACGACTGGCTCGCTCGGTGCGTCGCGTACCTCGACGGCAACCGGCGCTGGTTCGCAGACGCGATCGCCGAATGCCTGCCCGCCGTTCCCCATCGCGCCCCGGAGGCGACGTACCTCGCGTGGCTCGATGCCCGCCCCCTCAACCTCGAGGTGCCCCCGGCCCAGCATTTCCTCGCGCGGGGAAGGTCGCCGTCGCCGACGGCGCCGCGTTCGGGACGGTCGGCGAGGGCTTCGTGCGGGTGAACCTCGCGACCTCGCGGGCGATCCTCGAGCAGGTCGTGGAGCGAATGGTCAGCTGCGTACCGCGAGCACGGGCCACTCGCCCGGCACACCCTTGAGGGCATGACGCCCCCGGTCCTCGAACTCGAAGCTGCCCCCGAGCACGAGATCGCGCACCGTCCCGGTCACGAGGATCTCGCCCGGCCCCGCCAGTGCCGCCACGCGGGCCCCGACGTGCAATGTCATCCCCGCGAGGTCGTCGTCCCTGATCTCACACTCACCAGCGTGCAGTCCCGGCGCGCACCGGCAGCCCGATCGCGTCGACGCGCTCGATCACCTGCTGTGCGCACTTGATCGCCCGTGCGGGCCCGTCGAATGCGGCGAGGAAGCCGTCGCCGAGGCTCTTCACGGTCGTGCCCTTCGCTCGCCGGATCTCCTCGTCTCGGATCACGTCGTGGCGATCGAGCAGGTCGCGCCAGTGCCGATCGCCCATCTCGGCCGCGCGGCGAGTGGAGTCGACGACGTCGGTGTAGAGCACGGTCTTCAGCACCCGGTCGACATCGTGATCCGCGTGGTCCACCGGTGAGGAACTCCTCGATGACGTCGAGGAACTCGGTCTCGCCCCCGGGCGAACCGTCGAGGTGGAAGCCACCCGGGCGTTCCAGCCACTGCGCGCCAGCGATGCCGTTGGCGAGGAGGCGACCGCACTGTACGGGAATCATGTAGTCACCGGTGCGGTGCAACACCAGCGTCGGAGCGGTGACAGCGGGCAGCGCGGCGCGCACGTCGATCTCGGTGTTCCGCTGCAGGATCTCGCGGGCGAGCCGCGGGGATGCGCACGCGCGCTCGTACCGGGCGATCGCGTTCGACATCTCGGGGTCGTCCGGCATGTTCGCGACTAGGAGGCGGAGGGTCTCGCCGTTGCCCCACGCTTCCTCCACGCGACTCAGGAACGCGGCAGTGACGTCGGGATCGTGGCCCTCGGGCAGATCCGGTCCTCGCATGATGGCGGCGAACGTGCCCCAGAGCACGAGTGCACTGACCCGCTCCGGATAGGTCGCCGCGAACAGCACGGCGAGCGGGCCGCCCTCGGATACGCCCACGAGCGCAGCGCGCTCGGAGCCCGCCGCGTCCATCACGGCGCGGATGTCGTCCATGCGGTCCGCCGCGCTGCCGAACCCGAGCGTGCGATCGGACAGCCCCGTGCCACGTTTGTCGAAGGTGATCACCCGAGCGAACGACGCGAGGCGCTCGACAATCGCCCCGTGGATGGGCAGGTCCCAGAGCAGGTCGGCGTGAGAGATGAATCCGGGCACGTACACGACGTCGGAGGGGCCGTCGCCGTCGACGACGTACGCGATGCTCAGATCACCGCTGCGCGCGTACCTCGGCCTCGGCCGGTCCACCGTCAGAGCGTACTGAGCAACTTCCTCACGGGCGTCGAGAGATCACCCTTGCGACCGATGGTCACCCGTTCGAGCCCCAGCCACTCCGCCATGAGCCGCAGCTCACCTCCGAGCGCCTCGGCGACCGCGCCGACGTCGACACCGGGCTCCGCGAACGCGCCGGGGACCACGAGGGTCCTCGCCTTGCGGTCGGCCTTGACGTCGACGCGGGCGACGATCCGGTCGCCGTGCAGGAACGGCAGCACGTAGTAGCCGTAGACGCGCTTGGGCGCCGGCGTGTAGATCTCGATGCGGTAGTGGAAGTCGAACAGCTGCTCGTCGCGCTCACGCCGCCACACGAGGTTGTCGAACGGTGTGAGCAGCGCAGTGGCGTGGACCTTGCGAGGGACCCGGGCGTCGCGGTGTCGGTAGGCCGGCTGCTTCCAGTCCTCGACGGCAACGGGCACCAGCACGCCATCCTCGACGAGCTCGGCGATCGCGGCCCGGCTCTTCGGGATGTTCAGCATGAAGTAATTCGTGAGGTCGCCGACAGTGCCGACTCCGAGCACTCGAGCACCGATCTCGAGGAGCGCCTTGCGGGCTTCCTGCTCGGTGGGCGTCGGCGCGGCGAGCACCTCGGCGGGGATCGCTCGCTCGGGCACGTCGTACACCCGCTCGAAGTTGCTCCGCCGGTTGGCGGTGACCTGCCCTGTCCAGAACAGGTACTCGAGCGTCTGCTTGCCCTTGCTGTAGCCCCACCACGGCCCGCTCTTCTTTCCCGGATCGGTGAGCTCGCCGGCCGCGATGGGGCCGCGCTCGTGCACCTCTTCGAGCACCGCGTCGATGTAACCCGGATGCTTCTGCTCGAGCGCGTTCAGCCAACGCGACTGCCGGTCGTGGCGACGCTGCGCCATCTTCCACCGGTGGAGCGGATGCTGCTCGACGGGCAGCAGCGACGCTTGGTGGCCCCAGTACTCGAAGAGATGGTGTGTGCTCCACGCGAGCGTGTCCAGCTCCGTGAGTGGGTAGGCGCCGAGCCGTGAGAAGAACGGCATGTAGTGCGAGCGAACGGCGACGTTGACCGAGTCGAGCTGGATGACGCCGAGGCGGTCGACGACCTTCTGGAGGTGCCGTCGCGACACCTTGCCCCTCGGTCGCTTCTCGCTGAAGCCCTCTCCGGCCAGCGCCATGCGGCGCGCTTCACTGATCGAGAGGCGGTCCATGAGGCGACGACGCTATGCGGAGGAACCGACCGTTCGCGTCACGCTCGACCGCGCTGACTGCAACGACGGCACCGGTCTCGATGGGTCCATAGACATGCGGGAAGATCCGCGCCGGATCCTCATAGCGCACTGGGGCCGTCAGGGCCACGGTGTCGATGCTCAGCACCACGTACGCGTGGGCGTCGCCTTGGTAGTAGCGGTTCGCCGTGTCGATCACCGCGTCTTCGCCGTCGGTGCAGTGCACGAAGCCGTCGACGGCGAACGCCTCGGGCACGTAGACACCGCCGTCGCGTTGTGCATCCCACACCTCGCGAGGCACGAGGTGGAGCGTGATCACTCGGCCAGGCCCACCGGCTGACCGTCGATGATCTGGTCGAGGTACTCGGACAGCCCGTATCCGACCCGCCCGTCGTCGAGGGTCCACTCGGTCATGCCCTCGCTGATCCGGGTGACCAGCATGTTGCCGTCGGGATCGGGACGGCGGTTGCGCAGTGGGATGAGGTTCGTCACTCGACCAGTGATGCGCCATTCCTTGTCCGAGCGCGATGACCGCAGCACCGCGGTGATCGACTCGTGGTAGCTGTCGTCACCCTCATACGAGGTCTTCAGCTCGAACGAGTCGCAGTAGTGGAGCTGACCGCCCTCCCAGACGAACCCGCCACGAGTGCCGTCGCTGTCGCGGCGGGCGACTCGGCTGCCCATGAAGCCGAAGTCGCGCCCGACGTTGGCGGTGAGCCACCGGTAGTACCACGGCGCCTGCCAGTACCGGGGGCCCCACGAGTGGTCGCGCAGGCCGTGTCCTTCGACATGCCACTCACGCTCGCCGACCCGGATGCGACCTGTGCCCGCGACCAGCTGTTCGTAATGGCCTTTCGCGAACTCCTCGCCCGGCGTCTCGTGGGGCTCGTCCGGCTCGCCGCCGAACATCGAGGAGCGCCCCTGGCCGGTGAACGTGATGTCGATCTCGGCCTCGGCGTAGGGGTTCTCGGTGAACGCCTTCTTCGGATCGGTCATCTCGAGCGGATCGTCGAGCAACACGAGCTTTCCGTGATAGCTGACCTTCAAGGCTTCGAACGGCGTGACGATCTCCCACTTCATCCCGCCGGCGTCGAACGCGTCGTTGTTGGAGATCTCCGCACGCTTGAAGCGGAAGCCGACCTGGCCGTCCGGCAGATACAGGCAGACGGTCATCTCCGCGTATCCCTCGTTGGCGCGATTGCCGATACGGAAGAAGCCGCCGATCTGATTGTCGGGATCGAAGATGTTGACGTACATGCTCTCGTTGAAATTCGGCTCGGGGCCGAGCTCGTGCATGTACTCGTCTTGAGGTTCGAGGCGCACACCCATGGAGTGCGACCCTAGGTCGGCTCGCTCACCCTCGCCTGCAGACGCCGCATCCCGCGTAGCCAACGGTCGTAGTCGGCGGTCTTCCGTCGCCAATACGTGAGCACCTCGGGATGGGGGAGCACCAGGAACTCCTCCGCGGCGATCGTCCTGACGACGACGTCGGCGACGTCTTCGGGCTCGAGCACCGCGCCGCCCGCTCGGACTGCCGCCGCGCCCAAGGCGCGGATTCCGACGTCGTTGTTCCGGAGCATGTTGGTGCGCACCCCTTGAGGGCAGAGGCAGGACACCTTGATGCCCTGGTCTCCGTAGGACACCGACAGCCACTCGGCGAACGCGACGGCGGCGTGCTTCGTGACCGCGTAGGGCGCGCTCCCGATCTGGGTGAGAAGGCCCGCGGCCGAGGCCGTCGCGAGGAAGTAGCCCTCGCCCCGCGCCAGCCATCCTGGCAGGAGCGCTCTGGCCGCGTACACGTGCGACATCGTGTTGACGCGCCAGATGCGGTCCCAGTCGTCGTCCGGCGTCTCAGGACCGCGGCCGACGCCGATGCCCGCGTTCGCGCAGAACAGGTCGATCGGCCCGTACGTGGCCTCGGCACGCTCCACGAGTCCGATCACCTCGGCCTCGACCGCGACATTGGTCGGCAGAGCGATGGCCGTGCCTCCGGAGCCCGCGATCTCGGCGGCGACGGCCGCCGCGCCATCGGCATCCACGTCGGCGACGACGACGCCGGCGGCTCCGTCGGCACCGAACCGCCGGGCCAGAGCACGGCCGATGCCGCTCGCTCCGCCGGTCACCACGACGACCTTCCCCTGGATCTCCACGGTTCCCCCTCAGGCTTGTGCCGCTGCCTCCATGGTGGCGACGGTGACGGCCATGCGATCCTTGCCCCACGGAAGGGGCATGAGCACCGGCACCTCGACGCCGGCGTCGAGATAGGCCCGCACCGTGTCGCGGACGGCACCGGCGTCGCCCATGACGTCGATGCCGTCCACCATTCGATCCGAGACGGCGTTGACGGCGCCTTCACGATCACCCGCCGCGTGGCGCTCGCGGATCTCGATGACCTCGTCCTCGTAGCCGGCTCGCGTGAAGCTGTTCGCGTACGCGTCGACGACGGCATAGGAGAACAGGTCGCGACGAGCAGCCTCGATGCCGTCGGCGCGATCGGCGACGAGCCCGGCGTGGATGTACGCGTAGATCTTCGCAGAGCCACCTTTGCGCACCTGCTCGACCGACCACGGCACGTGGCTCGCCGGGATGTAGTTGAGGAGCACGCCGTCCGCGATCTCACCCGCGAGCTGCAGCATCCCCTCGTTCAGCGCGCCGATGACGATCTTCGGTCGGCGGTCCCCGAGGCGGACCCCGAGGCGGAAGCGGTTGATCTCGTAGAAGTCGCCCTGGAACGACACGGACTCACCCGAGAGGCACTCCCGCAACAGCGTCACATATTCACGAGTGTGCGCGAGCGGGCGCTTCGCGAGATAGGGGGCTCCGTGCCACCGTCCGACCACCACGGGGGACGAGATGCCGACACCGATGATGATGTTCTGATCGGGATGGAGTGCCTGCAGCGTGGCTGCCGCCATCGCGACGAGCGGCGGCGTCCGCAGCTGGAGGGCGAGCACACCGGTGCCGAGATCGAGCGTCGGGGCAGCCGCGCCGGCCGCCCCGAGCAGGGAGAACGCCTCGGTGCCGTTGGCCTCGGCCACCCAGAACGACCGGTACCCGAGGCGTTCCGCCGTGCGGGACACGTCGACGCCACCAGGGACGCCGAGGGCCGCGAGGCTCGCATAGGTGACACCGAGGGCCGGGTGCGGCGACATCGGGCCGACGCTATCCGGCCCCGAACCATGGCGATCATGTGGCGGTCCGGTGACGGAAATCTCCTTGTGCTTGAAACCGGCGTGTCACACTCGACCGGTACGGTGGTTGTGCAAGTGAAAGCAAGTGCAGACACGTACTGTGACAAGCGTCCGGGAATGCTGGTCCGGCGGACAGGGTTGGAGGGCTCGATGACGCAGACCTACGACACCGACCAGATCGACGAAGCCCTTGCGATCATCGATCGCGGCTTGCGCGAGATGGTCGCCCGTGAGCTCGTCTCGACCGCCGAAGTCGCCGATCTGCTGCTCGACGTGCGCACGCTGCTGACCCACTCCACCGAACCGGTGGCCGCGACCGTCAGCTGATCTTCTTCGCCGCCTTCTTGGCCGGCGCCTTCTTGGTCGTCCCAGCCTTCTTCGCTCCGGTCTTCTTCGCGCTCGCCGCGGCGGTTCGCGGCGCTTGACCCGCAACGACCAGCTCGTCGAACGACTCCTCCATCAAGGTGCGCAGCAGCACCGGTTGGTCGACCGCGGCGGCGTCGATGTTCAGGCCCATGTCGAGGCTTCCGCCGTACGACAGGCATGTGAGGTTGAACGCCGTGCCACCGGTTGGGCCGATCGGGTAGTTCGCATCCACCCGGGCGCCGGCGAGGAACAGCGGCACGGCGGAGCCGCGCACGTTGGACGTCGCCAGGTCCACGGTCTCGGTCTGTTGGCGGGCGATCCGCACGAGCAGCGACGTCGGCAGCGCCGCGGTGATACTCGCGAGCGCGTCGAGGCTCGCTTGCCCGGACGCCGCGCGGACCGTGTCGGCCGCCTCCTGGATGCGCTTGAACCGCTCGCCGATGTCCATCTCCCCGGTCGGGACGAGCATGCGGGCCAGCGTGAACGCGTTGGACTCCTTGGTCTCCTTCGTCCGTGTGCTGATTGCCATCGACGCACGCAGGTCCTCGATGGGCGAGCCGTTCATCCGGTGATAGCGACCGGCCGCCTCTGCGGCGGCGGTGATGAACGCGGTGTTGATCGATCCGCCGAGTGCCTTCGCGGCGACCCGCACGTCCTCGAGCGGTACGCGAAGCGTCTCGAGCCTGCGCGACAACGAGCGTGACGTCCAGAGTGGTGAGAGCGCCTTCTTCGTGTCGGACAGCTGCTTCACGATCGCTCGGATCTGCGTCGCGGCGGCCGCGCTCGTGGCCGGGATGCGCTGAGGGTTGGCCAGCAACTCGGTCCATTCGCGGACGAGTCCGACGGGAACGCGCAGTGTGCTCGTGACGACGTCACGCGCGACCTCGCTCGGGCTCGGCTGGAGCGGCGCGGCCGGCTCGGGCAGGGGCGGTACTGGCTTCTCCGGCGCGTCGCGTTCGAAGTCGAGGAACTGAAGCGACAGGCGCACGCCTCCCTCGCCGTCCATGAGCGTGTGATGGAAGCGCATGAGCAACGCCGCGCGGCCGCCGCTCAGGCCTTCGATGATGACCATCTGCCACAGCGGCCGAGTGCGATCGAACGGATCGGCGGTGAGCAGCGTCGCGAGGTCGTACAGATCGCGCTCGTCGCCCGGAGGCGCGAGCGCGAGGTGACGGAGGTGGTAGGTGAGGTCGAAGTCGGCATCGTCGAGCCACACGGGGGGCTGCAGGCCGAGCGCCGGCTGCACCCGCTGGCGCAGGCGCGGGACGATGCGGGTCGCGCGCAACATGCGTTGGGCCAACCGCTCCATGTCCGGGACGCTGTCGAGCACGGTGAGGTTCGCCGCGGTGGACGACAGGTACGGGTCCTTCTCGAGCCGCCACATCAGTCCTTCCGCGTCGGACATGCGGGGGCTCATCTCGACGAGCGCTTCGCTCATGGGCGAAGGCTACGCCTGAACGTCAGCGCGGTATCGAGGTGTGCTTGAACTCGTTCAGGCCTGGCCACCCGGTGACCAGGTCGACGACGCGATCGACGGTCTTCATGGCGAGCTCGGAGTCGCCCCCAGGGCGGTCCATGAGGCGGACAAAGACCGATTGTGACTCGCCGTTGACGTCATCGGCGATGAACGTCGGCACACCCCAGACTCGGTGGTCGTTCACCGCGGCCTCGTGCTCTTTGCGGACTGTGTCGAGCGGACCGCCGCCGGCAATCTCGGCGAACACGGCGTCGGCGTCGACGCCGTTGGTGCGGAGCACGTCGTCGATGACCTCGAGCTCACGGATGTGGCGGCCCTCGTCGTGACGGGCCGCGAACAGCGCGACGTGAGTGTCGAAGAACTTCTCGGGGTGCTGGTCGCGCACGACGATGCCCGCTTGCAGCGCCAGCAGCCCGGTGTCCTTCGCCGGCTCGTCCCATACGTCGGCCTCACCCTCGGACACGTGGGCCTGCCCGAGCGAGAAGGGCACGAACCGGACCTCCCAGTCGGCCCCCGCCTGCAGCCCCGCGACAACGTGCTCGTGGGCCGTGCGGGCAAACGGGCACCGGTAGTCGAAGGTGACGGCGAAGGAGCGGACGGGCATGGGTCAGCCAACCCCACCCTCGGCCAGAAGATTCCGGTTGACCCGGCGCCAGACCTGCTTGGCCACCGCGGCCAGGACGACGCCGACCGCTGCACCGGCGGCGACGTCCGACGCGTGATGGACCTTCACGTACACCCGGCTCGCCGACACCACTCCGGCGAGGCCGTACCAGAACGCCTTCTCGGGCAGCGGGCGGCGCTCCGAGAGGAGGGCGGCGGCGACGAACGCGGCGGACGGCGTGACCGCTCGGGAAGCTGCTCGTGAGCGGCTGACGGAGGCCGTGCGGTCGGTCCCCCTCGTGCACGGGGCGGGTCCGGCTGAAGAGCGACTTCACTCCGAGGTTGACCAGGGCCGACTCGACACCGAGGGTCACGGACAGCTCGAGAGCGTCGCGGACCTGGCCCCCGGGCACCGCGGCGCGGGCGACGCCGGCCAGGTGCCAGATCAGGCTGTGGTCGCCCAGGGCCGAGGCGAGATAGAAGACTCGATCGCCGACGGGGCCGCGGTGCTCGTCGAACCACGCGTCGATGGCCGCGTCGAAGCGCGCGACGGTCGGTCCGAAGGGGGCGTCGGCCACGCCCCTACAACAGCACAGGCTCGGGGAGGGCTTCGACCTCGACCGGCGTGCGGGCGAGCGCGGGATCGCCGCCGAAGGCCGGGCAGTACGCCTTGAACGCGCAGAAATCGCACAGAGCACTGCGCTTCGGGCGAAAGTCCTCTGCGGCGCAGGCCCGCTCGATGGCCGTCCAGATCGCGCCGACCTTGCGATCGAGGAACGTCATCTTCTGGTCGGACGGTGTCGCGACGATCGCGAGCGGCTCGCCGAGGTACAGCAGCTGCACTCGCGCCGGACGACGGCCGAGCACTCGCTCACACAGCAACGCGTAGAAGTTCACACCGGACAACCGGCCCTGCTCATGCGTGATGCGTGGCGCCCTGCCGGTCTTGTAGTCGGTGACGACGAGCTCGCCGTCCGCGTCGAGATCGAGACGGTCGATGACGCCCCGCAAGGTCGTGCCGCCGACCTCGGCGGACAGCCGGAGCTCGAGACCGATGGGGTGGACCGCGCTCGGGTCTTCGAGACGGAAGTAGCTGCGCACCAGCGTCTCGGCTTCGTCGAGGAACTGCCGCGACTGGGTCTCGTCCAGCCCGAGGTCGACGAGGTCGGGATCGGTGCCCATCTCGGTGAACGCCCGGTCGAGGGCCGTCAGTGCCGTCTCGAGCGTGCGTCGTTCAGGCAGTTCTTGGAAGAGCAGCTCGAGCGCGCGGTGCACCAACGTGCCCTTGGTGGCCCACGGCGAGGGCGGCTCGGGCAGGTGATCGATCGCGCTGAACCGGAACGCGAGCGCGCACGATTTGAACGACTCGACCTTGCTCGGCGACAGCCCGTAGGGCACCGGGAGGGCCATGGAGCGATGGTAACGGGGGGGTGGGACATTCCCCGGGACCCACCGGGAGGGGCGAGGGGACCCGGGGTTCAGCTCGCGACGGGGCTCCCGTGGTGGCCGATCATGAACCAGCGACCGCCCGGCTGACGGCTGAACAGGTTCAGCGTGGCGACCGTCCCGCCGGCCGTACCCCCGAGGAGATGCTCGTCGCACACGACCCATCCGATGTCGCCGTCGACCTCCGCTCGAGCGTCGGTGACGATGAACTGCAGGTGCTCAGCGTTGTTGAAGAGTCTGAACCACGACCCGGCGATCAGGCCCCACCCTCGGAGCGTCGGCCATCCGGGATGCGTGCACACGACCCGGTCGCTGTGCTCCCAAAGCTCGGACATGGCGTCGATGTCCCGGGCCTCGAATGCGTCGTAGAAGGCCTGGTTCGCGTCGAGCACCGCGTCGACGTCCGCCCCTGGCACGGCGGTCAGCTCGGGGTGGGTTCGCGAGGGAGGCCGAGGAGGCGCTCGCCGATGATGTTGCGCTGCACCTGACTGGTGCCGCCGGCGATGCGGCCGCCCGGCGCAGCGAGCATCCCGGCGGCCTCCGCGCCCTCGAGCATCGCGGCGGCCCCGGAGAGCTCGCCGCGAAGCATCGACGTGTGGAACATGAGCTCGGTGATGCCGAGCTTCATGAGCGATCCCGCGGTGCTCGCGATCGGGGCCTTGGCGCAGTGCGAGCCCTCGGTAGGCGTTGCCCGCGGACAGCAATGCCGCGAGGCGGTCGCGCGCGACAGCACCGAGGTCGACGGCGTCGCCCACCCCGTGCCCGAGTGCGGCGATCTGCTCGAGCCGTCGCTCGAGCCCGATGATCGACGCGCCGATGTGGCCGCGCTCGCTCGTGAGCGTCGCCATGCCAACCATCCAGCCTTCGTTCTCGGGGCCGATCGAGCGCGTCGACCGGCATCGCGACGTCTGTGAAGAACACCTCGTCGAACTCGGCCTCGCCGGTCATCTGGCGCAACGGGCGCACCTCGATCCCGGGGAGCGACATGTCCATCAGGAAGAACGAGATGCCCTTGTGCTTCGGTGCGTCGGGGTCGGTGCGGGCCATGAGGATCCCCCAGCCGGAGTACCGTCCGCCGCTCGTCCAGACCTTCTGCCCGTTCACCATCCAGCGTTCGCCATCGCGCTCGGCGCGGGTCGAGAGCGAGCCGAGGTCGCTGCCCGCGCCGGGCTCTGAGAAGAGCTGGCACCACAGCTGGTCCGCCGCCAGCGTGGCGCGCAGGTGCGCTGCCTTCTGCTCGTCGGTGCCGAACTTCTGGATGACGGTTCCCGCGAGGACGATGCCGACCATGTTGATGAACGCCGGGACGCCCGCCCGGGCGCACTCCTCGATCCACGTCGCGTTGTGATCCGGGGTGAGACCGCGGCCGCCGTGCTCGACCGGCCAGTGGATGCCCGCCCATCCCTCCGCGAACAACAGCCGCTGCCATGCGATCCCTTGGTCTACGAGGTCGTGCGGGAGGATCGCGCCGTAGTCACGCGGGGCCTCGTAGTTGTGCGCCGCGAGCCACGCGCGCGCGTCCGAGCGGAAGGTGTCGAGGTCAAGGAGGTCGATCACGCCATCATCCTGCCGGTCGGGAGGTTGTGATCAAGTTCCGCAGCTCGCGCACCGCGACCGACAGGGTCGTGAGGTCGAACGTGCCGGCGGCGCGGATGCTCGCGAGCACGGACTGAAAGCGCTCGACTTGCGGGCGGTTGCGGGCGATCCACGAGTCGACGAGGGCGTAGGCGGCCTCGTCGCCGCCGCGGAGACGCACGACTTCTGCGGTCAGCTCGCGTTGCTCGGCGAGCAGGTCGTCGCGCAGCGCCGCGCTGGGCCAGAGTCTGCCACTCGTTGTCCGCGCGAGGTCGAACACGCGGTCTCGTATCCAGTCGATGCCGAGCCGGTCGGTCAGTGCGAAGAAGACGGCCGCGGCATTCGGTCACCGTCGCGCCCCGGGCCCGGGCCACCTCGACGATGTCGAACGCCGAGAGCTGGAAGTCGAGCGCGGCAGCGCGACGGGCCAGGTCCTGCCCGACGCCGGCGGCGACGTAGGCCGCCGCCGTCGATTCGAGGTTGTCACGATCGGTGCCGAACAGCACCTCGGGCACAGCGGTCGCGAGCTCTCGCACGCCGTCTTCGAACGCCGCCACCGTTGCGGTGATGTCGAGCGGCGCACGCCGGTGGCGCAGCAGCCACAGCGCGCCCCGCTCCACGGTGTGGCGTAGGGCGAGCACCATCCGCCGCTGCACGTCCGGGGCGACCGCGCCGTCGAGCGCCTCGATCGGCGCCCAGAGGTCCTGCATCGCGAAGATCGCTCGCGCGGCGATGTGCGCGCGGGTGCTGTCGACCACCGACGCGCCCGTCTCTTCGGTCATGCGGAAGTCAAACGAGATGCCGGCCTTGTTCACCGTCCCGTTGACGATGCGCATTGCGACGATCTCTCGACGCAGCCGGTGCCGGTCCATCTCGCTGCGGAACCTCTGGCGCAGCGGAGTGGGGAAGTAGCGCGCGATCTCGTCGGCGACGAATGGGTCGTCGGGGAGGTCCGACGCGAGGACCTCGCGCACGTTCGTGGTCTTCGTGTAGGCGAGAAGCACCGCGAACTCAGGTGTCGTCAGACCGACGCCGGAGGCTTGCCGTTCCGCGAGCTGGCGTTCGGTGGGGAGGAACTCGAGGGTGCGATCGATGAGGTCCTCGCTCTCGAGCGAGCTGATGTAGCGAGCGTGCACGTCGATCATCGACTCGGCCTGCGCTCGAGCGTTCGCGAGCGCTCGGTTCTGCTCATAGTTGTTCCGAAGCACGAGGTGAGCGACCTCGTCGGCCATCTCGTCGAGGAGCGCATTGCGCTGCTTCACCGTGAGGTCGCCGGCCGCGACCGCGCCGTCGAGGAGGATCTTGATGTTGACCTCGTGGTCCGAGGTGTCGACGCCGGCGGAGTTGTCGATCGCGTCGGTGTTGATCAGCCCACCCGCGAGCGCGTACTCGACGCGGCCGCGTTGCGTGAAGCCGAGGTTGCCGCCCTCGACGACTGCCCGGCACCTCAGGTCGACGCCGTCGACGCGCAGGAGGTCGTTCGACTCGGTCGCCGACCTCGCTGTTCGACTCGGTCGACGCCTTCACGTACGTGCCGATGCCGCCGTTGAAGAGGAGGTCGACGGGCGCCGTCAACATCGCCGAGATGACCTCCGCCGGCGTGAGCGCGTCTGCGTCGGTGCAGAGCAGCTCGCGGACCTCGGGCGACAGCGGGATCGACTTCGCCGCCCGCGGCCACACACCACCACCCGCGGAGATGAGAGATCGGTCGTAGTCGTCCCATGACGAGCGCGGGAGATCGAACAGCCGCTTGCGCTCGACGAACGATGTCGCGGGGTCGGGCTTCGGGTCGAGGAACAGGTGGCGGTGGTCGAACGCGGCGACGAGCTCCATCGCCTGGGACTGCAGCATCCCGTTGCCGAACACGTCTCCGGACATGTCGCCGATCCCGACGACCGTGAACCGGTCCTTGTCGGGGTTGATGCCGAGGTTGAGGAAGTGCCGACGTACGGACTCCCACGCCCCCAGCGCGGTGATCCCCATCTCCTTGTGGTCGTAACCGACCGAGCCGCCCGACGCGAACGCGTCGCCGAGCCAGAAGCCGTACTCCGCCGACATCGAGTTCGCGAGGTCCGAGAACGTCGCGGTGCCCTTGTCCGCGGCGACGACCAGATATGGATCGTCGTCGTCGTACCGCACGACCCGCGGCGGCGGGACGATCTCCGCGCCACTGATGTTGTCGGTCAGGTCGAGCAGCCCGCGGATGAGGATCTGGTAGCAGGCCTCGACCTCCGCCTGGACCGCGTCCCGGTCGGTCGTCGGCGGCCGCTTCACGACGAAGCCGCCCTTCGCCCCGACAGGGACGATCACGGCGTTCTTCACCATCTGGGCCTTCATCAGCCCGAGGATCTCGGTGCGGAAGTCCTCCCGGCGATCCGACCAGCGGATGCCCCCGCGGGCGATGCGGCCACCGCGGAGATGCACGCCCTCACAGCGTGGTGAGTACACCCACACCTCGTACAGCGGTCGGGGAAGCGGGAGATCGGGGACCCGCGCGGGATCGAGCTTGAACGACATGTACGGCTTCGGCGCGCCCGACGCGTCGCGCTGGTACCAGCTCGTACGCAGCGTCGCGAGGACCAGGTGCAGGAAGCTCGACAGGATCCGATCCTCGTCGAGACTCGCCACGTCGTTGAGCGCGGCGACGACGCTCGTGACGAGCTCTTCCTCGGCCTCGGCGCGGTCACCGAGGCGATCGGGATCGAACCGGGTCTCGAACAGCTCGACGAGCATCGCGGCGATGTGGGCGTTCCCGGCGAGGGTGTCCTCGATGTAGCTCTGGCTGAACGTGGACCCGATCTGGCGCAAGTACTTGGCGTAGGCGCGCAGCACCGCGACCTTGCGGCTCGAGAGGCCGGCGCGCAGCACGAGGCGGTTGAAGCCGTCGCTCTCGGCCTCACCGCGCCAGAGCCGACCGAACGCCTCGCAGAACTGCATGCGGTTGGACTCACTGTCGAGGCTGCTGAGATCGCCGCTGGCGAGGCCGATGTCGTAGATCCAGAGCGGCGGAGCGTCCGCGGGGTGCACCTCGTATGGGCGCTCGTCGACGACGCGCACGCCGAGATGCTCGAGCAGCGGCACGACGTCGGACAGCGCCATCGGCTCGCCCACCGCGAAACAACCGCATCCGCACGAACCCGCGGGGCGCGTCGGCCGGACGGGTGATGATCGAGAGCAGGTCAGCTCCCAGCATCCCCGACAGCAGCGATTCGATGCGAGCCACGTCGCCGACCGCACTGCGGGGATGGACGTCCTCTCGGTACGCCGCGGGAAACCCGTCGTGGTAGCGGCGCAGGAGGTCGAGGCCGCGCTCCTCTCCGTTGTGCTCCTCGAGCTCGGTGGCGAAGTCGTCGACCCACGACCGGGCCGCGTCTGCGAGTGCCGCTTCGATGGCGGGAACGTCCGGCGTCACCGGCGTCGCGCCCGCGGCGATCGACACGATCGCGTGGACGCGTGCGAGCACGGACTCGGAGACGCTCGCCGTGCTGTCGACGTTCGTGCCGCAGAGAGCATCGACGAGGATCGCCTCGATGCGCTCGGTGAGCTCGGTGGTGAACCGATCGCGGGGCACGTACACGAGGCACGAGAAGAAGCGGTTGAGGTCGTCCCGACGCAGAAACAGCCGCACGCGCCGGCGCTCTTGCAGGCTCAGGATCCCCATCGCCGTCGTGAGTAGCTCCTCCTCGTCGATCTGGAAGAGCTCGTCGCGGGGATACGTCTCCAGGATCGCCTCGAGGTCCTTCCCAGAGTGGGAGGCCCGCGGCAGGCCCGAGCGATCGAGGATCGTTTCGACCTTCCGGCGAAGCAGGGGGATCTCGAGTGGCGACGTGCTGTACGCCGCCCACGACCACAGACCGAGGAACTGGTGCGGCCCGACACAGACCTGCTCCATCGCGACCGGGCGGTGCACTGTTGCCCTGCCGTCGGCCTTGCGCACCGTGACACCGGCGTGGGCGGCGACTTCGCCGTCGGCGACGCCGACGCCGCGGAGGAGGCCCAAGCCCGAACCGGGTGCCTGCGTGTTGCGATAGCCGAGGAACGTGAAGTGGTCGTCGGCCATCCAGGCGAGGAGAGACGCGGTCTCGGCGTCCGCAGGATCCGTGAGCGCATCGGCTACCTCCGCCAGACGCGTGCGCATCTCGTCCCAGTCGTCGACGGCGGCGCGGACGTCCCCGAGCACGCGCAGCAGGTCCGCCCGCAGCGCGCGCGAACGCCGCCGGATCGGTCTCGCGGTCGACCTCGAAGTGCATGAACGCCTCGCGGGGCCCGTCCTCGTCGAGATCGATCAGATGGCCTCGGTCGTCGCGTCGTACGCCGATGATCGGGTGCACGACGAGATGGATCCCGACACCGTGGCGGGTGAGCTCCATGCCGACCGAGTCGACGAGGAACGGCATGTCGTCGGTGACGATCTCCGCGATCGTGTGCGTCGACTCGTAACCGTCCTGGTCGAAGGTTGGCGTGTAGACGCGCACGAGCGGCTCGCCGGGCATGCGGTCCTCGGCCAGCCGGAGATGAGCGCGCGCGGCCCCGTCGAGATCCGCGGGAGAGCGGTCCTTGGCGTCGTCAGCGGCGAGATGCGCGTAGTAGAGGGTGACGAACCGAGCGAAGAGGCTCGACGCCATCGTTGTCACCCCCCGGCATCAGTCCTTGAAGTAAGGCAAGTACAGCGCAGTCTCCTCGCCGAGGTTGGCGGGCACCGAGTACCCGGCCTCGTCGCGGATCGTGTCCCAATTGTCGCGGACGTCCTCCACCGTGAGGCCGTCCTTGTAGTAGCCACGGGTCTCAGCGATGAAGACACGCGCGACGCGCCCGCCGGCGACAGAGTAGATCTCGCCCGTCACCGGGCAATCCTCGTGCGCCAGGAAGGCGACGACCGGCGAGACCTTCTCGGGCGCGACCTTCGACGCCATCGGCCCCATGATGTCCTCGGTCATGCGGGTCAGCGCCAGCGGCGCGATCACGTTCGCCTTGATGTTGTACTTCGCGCCCTCGACCGCGAGCACCCGGGTGAACCCGACGAGGCCCATCTTCGCCGCGCCGTAGTTCGTCTGGCCGAAGTTGCCGAAGATGCCTGCCGCGCTCGACGTCGACACGACCCGCCCGTACCCCTGTTCGCGCATCACGACCCATGCCGGGCGGGTCACGTTGAACGCGCCCTTCAGGTGCACGTCGATGACCGGGTCGAGGAGCGAGGCGTCCATGTTGTGGAACGTCTTGTCGCGGAGGATGCCGGCGTTGTTGATGACGATGTCGACTCGCCCGAACGCGTCGACCGCGGTCTTCACGATCGCCGCTCCGCCCGCGGGAGTGGCGACAGAGTTCGTGTCGGCGACGGCGATCGCCGCCGAGCCCCTCGATCTCCTTCGCGGTGGTCTGCGCGGGGCCCTCGGAGCCGCCGGTGCCGTCGATGCCGCCGCCGAGGTCGTTGATCACGACCTGCGCGCCGCGGGACGCGAGGAGCAGGGCGTGCTGGCGGCCGAGCCCTCCGCCCGCGCCGGTGATGATCGCAACCTTGCCGTCGAAACCGAGATCAGCCATGGCGGCCGACGGTAGCGGAGGCGCTCAGCGAGAACGCAGCTTGGCGAGCAGCCTCAGGATCTCGAGGTACAGCCAGACGAGCGTGACCATGAGGCCGAACGCTGCGAACCACTCCATCTGCTTCGGGAGGCCGGCGTTGGCCCCTCGCTCGATGAAGTCGAAGTCGAGCATCAGGTTGAACGCGGCGAGGCCGACGATCGCGACGCTGAACAGGATCGAGAAGGCGCTCGCGCCCGTGATGAACGAGATGCTTGCCCCGAACAGGCTCGCCAGCAGCGAGACGCCGTAGACGACGACGACCCCGAACGTGGCGACGATCACCATTCGGCGCATGCGGTCGGTGACCTTGATGATGCGGGTCGAGTAGAGGAGCAGCATCCCGAAGAACACCGCGGCGGTCAGGAGCACAGCCTGAATCACGATGCCGTTCCATTGGGCGTCGTAGATGCGGGAGATCGCGCCGAGCACCACGCCCTCGAGCGCGGCATAGAGGAAACTGGTGAACCGGGCGAGGTGGGGCTTGAAGATCGTGAGGAATGCGACGCCCAGCGCGCCGAACATGGGGAGGAAGATCCAACCCGGCCACTGGACCTCGCCGACGGGGCTGGTCGTGACCGCCGACCATCCGATCGCGCCGAAGGCGAGCAGCACGACGAAGAGCACGCCCGTCGCGCTCATCGCGCCGCCCATCGTCATGTGGTCGGTGCGGTAGGCAGTGATGGGGCCGTCGTCGATCGGCGCGTGGTAGGTGGTGGCGCCGGCGTCAGCCGTGGCGGCGCCGGGGGCAGCCCAACCGACTTCGTCGTCGGCGACCGCCTTCTTCCAGGCGTTCTCGTTGAGTGCCGGGTTCGGCATGTTCTGTGTTCCTCCGTGTGGGCGCCGGGGTTCGGCTAGAGCGTGGCCACTTCCCTCGATGGTACGGCGCAGCCACCGGGAACAGGACGTCGCGTCCCTCGCTACGTTGTCGGCGTGGACTTCGACTTGCCGGGCGACGACGCCCCCGGAAGGCGGGAAGTCCGGCGGTGGTTCGAGCAGAACCCGAAGCCGACAGCCCGTCAGCTCGCCGAGTCGGGCTACGTGGTGCCGCACTGGCCGCGGCCGTGGGGGCTCGAGGCCAGCCCGATCATGCAGCTCGTCATCGACGACGAGATGCGGCGCGCGAAGGTGGCTCGACCGCAGAACCAGATCGGCATCGGCTGGGCCGGCCCGACGATCCTGTACGCCGGCACGGACGAGCAGAAGCAGCGCTATCTCTTCCCGCTCCTCACGGGCGAGGAGGTCTGGTGCCAGCTGTTCAGCGAGCCCGGCGCCGGAAGCGACCTCGCGTCGCTCACGACCAAGGCCGTCCGCGACGGCGACGAGTTCGTCGTCAACGGTCAGAAGGTCTGGACCTCGGGTGCGCAGCTCTCGAAGTTCGGAATCCTCATCGCGCGCACTGATCCCCATGTGCCGAAGCACCGCGGCATCTCCTACTTCATCTGCCCGATGGACACGCCGGGCATCGAGGTGCGGCCCATCAAGGAGATGACGGGTACCGCGCTGTTCAACGAGGTGTTCTTCACCGACGTCCGGCTGCCGGCCGAGAACCTCGTCGGGGACGTGAACGGCGGATGGGCGCTCGCCAAGGTGACACTCGCGAACGAGCGGGTGTCATTGTCCGGTGGCGGCGCGCTGTGGGGGAGCGGGCCCTCGGCGACTGATCTGCTCGACCAGGTGCGCTCGTGTGGCGGTGCCGACGATGCGCTGATGCGCCAGCGGCTTGCCGCGCTCCACATCGAGGCCGAGGTGCTTCGGCTCATCCGCCTTCGGACGGTCACCGCGGCGATCCACGGCCGACAACCGGGACCCGAGGCGTCCGTGCGAAAGGTTCTCGCCGACGAGCACGGCCAGCGGATCATGGAGCTGGCGAAGGATCTTGCCGGCACCGCCGGGATGCTGACGGGCGACGGCGACGCCACCGACCAGATGTGGCATCACGGCTACCTGTTCGCGCGGGCGCTCACCATCGGGGGAGGGACGTCCGAGGTGCAGCGCAACATCATCGCCGAGCGGGTGCTCGGCCTCCCGCACGATCCGGCGGCTGCGTGACCGCATCGGTCGAGCTCGAGCGGGCCCGGGCGATCGGGCCGCAGCTGCGCGGCGTTCTCCGACGAAGCGGAAGTGTTGCGGCGGCTTCCTCCTGCGCTCGTCGCGCTCCTCGCGGAGAGCGGGTTCTTCAAGCTCGGTCTGCCCGAGCAGTACGGCGGCGGCGAAGTCGATCCGATCTCCTTCATCGAGGTGATCGACGAGCTCGCCCGGCACGACGCGGCCGCAGCCTGGTGCTCGATGATCGCGTCGACGACCGCGCCCATGGCCGCGTACCTGCCGGCGGCCGACGCCGACGAGATCTACGGCGCCGATCCCCTCACCGTGACCGGGGGCGCGCTGGCGCCGAGCGGTGTCGGGCGCTCGGTGGAGGGTGGGTTCATCGTCTCGGGCCGCTGGCAGTGGGGGAGTGGCACACAGCACTGCCAGTGGGTCTGCGGCGGCACGATCGTCGACGGGGACGACTTCCGGCTGGTGTTCTTCCCCGCAGGTGATGTCGAGATCCTCGACACCTGGCACTCGTCCGGGTTGCGGGGCACGGGTTCGACCGACTTCACCGTCACCGAGCTCTTCGCGCCTGAAGGCCGAGCGGTGCCGATCGGTCGCGGACTTCCTCCCCGCATCGACCGGCCGCTCTATCGCTTCCCGCTGTTTTCCTTGCTGTCGCTTGCCGTCGCATCGGTGTGCCTCGGCATCGCGCGGCGAGCGATCGACGAGGTCGTCGACCTCGCCGAGGTGAAGACGCCTGCGTTCGCGAGTCGCCGCCTCGCGAAGTCGACGATGGCGCAGGTCGACATCGCGAAGGCCGAAGCGGCGCTCGGCTCGGCGCGTGCCTTCCTGCTCGACGAAGTCGGCGCCACCTGGACCGCCGTGCTCGCGGGGCGCGACATCGCGGTGGAGCAACGGGCCCGCATCCGCCTCGCCTCCACGAACGTCGGCGTGCGCTGCGCGGAGGCAGTCGACCTCGCGTACAACACCGGTGGCGGCTCGTCGGTCTACTCGTCGAGCCCCCTCCAGCGCTGCTTCCGCGACATCCACACGGCGACGCAACACCTGATGGTGTCGCCCCGCGGTTATGAGGTCTTCGGCCGTCAGCGGCTCGGCCTGCCGCTGGACGGCACGATGCTCTGACGCTCAGGGCTTGTCGACTGGACCCAGCGAGGCCGGCGACAGGCCGGTCAGGCCTTGCTCCCTCGCCCAATCGGCGATCGCCTGAAGTTCGGCGATCTGGCGCGCGTTGAGCGTCTTCGGCGCTGGCCTCGGCGCCGACTCGGCGCTGACGTTGATGGCGCCGGCGCACAGGACGCTCGCGACCGCGGCAACTGCGGCGACGATGCCGACGGTCGGACGGATGGATTTGGCTGTGGTGGTGTTCGTCATGCCAGGAGGGGACCGCGAACACCTGAACGGCCGTGGCCCACCCCACTTGACGTGCGGCTTCAGGTCGTTAAGTTCGCTGTAGGTGGGGGTGAGTTCGCTGGTGAGAGCGTGATGGAGTTCGGGATCCTGGGGCCTCTCGAGGTCCGATCGGACGGCGAGCCCGTTGATCTGGGGCCGCCGAAGCAGCGCGCGTTGCTCGCCTTGCTGCTGCTCCACCTCGACCGAGTCGTTCCCACCGAGCGCATCCTCGAGGAGCTGTGGGGAGACGATGCGTCGGGCAAGGAGAAGGCGCTGTGGGTGCACATCTCCCGTCTGCGCTCCGCCCTCGAACCCGGTCGGGCCGAGCGGGGGCAGAGCAGCGTGCTCGTCACTCGAGATCACGGCTACTCGATCCGCGCCGACCCGGCCACGCTCGACGCCCATGCGTTCGAGGCGGCGCTCACCGAGGCCAGGAAGCTCCTGACGACGGATCCCGCGGCCGCATCGCAGACCTTGCGGGGGGCCCTCGCGCTCTGGCGAGGAGCGGCGCTGCAGGACTTCTCCTACGAAGAGTTCGCGAGGACCGAGACCTTGCGCCTCGAGGAGCTGCGCCTCGAAGCGATCGAGACGCGAGTCGAGGCCGACCTCCGATGCGGGCAGGGGCCCGAGCTCATCGGCGAGCTCACGATGTTGGTCGACCAGAGCCCGCTGAGGGAGCGTCCGGTGACCCAGCTGATGCGTGCCCTCTACCGGGCAGGTCGCCAGGCCGAGGCGCTGCGCGCGTGCGAACGGTACCGCTCCCGTATCGGCGAGGAGCTCGGCCTCGACCCGTCCCCGGAGCTGCGGCGCCTCGAAGAGCAGATCCTGTTGCACGACCAGCGCCTCGCTCCGTTCGCGACCGAAAACGAGACGAAAGCGGTGACGAGCCCGTTCAAGGGCCTCCACGCGTTCCAAGAGGCGGACGCCGGCGACTTCTTCGGACGGGATCGGCTCGTGGCGGACGTGATCTCGCGGCTCGGTGGCGGTGCCCGCCTCGTCGCTCTTGTCGGCCCGAGTGGATCCGGCAAGTCGAGCGTCGCTCGCGGCTGGTGTGGTGCCCGCGCTCCGGAAGGGATCGCTTCCCGGGTCGGAGCACTGGCTCGTCGCGTCGATGGTTCCAGGAGCCCATCCGATGGCCGAGCTCGAGGCGGCGCTGCTTCGCTCGACGCTCGACGCGCCGAACAGCCTCGACGCGCAGCTGGCCGACCCCGAGCTCGGGCTGCTCCGAGCGTCGCTCCGCTTGCTGCCAGAAGAGACCTCGCGACTGGTGCTCGTCATCGATCAGTTCGAGGAGCTGTTCTCGCTCGTCGCTGATGAAGGTGAGCGCCAGCGTTTCCTCGCCAACCTCGTCGCGGCGATCGACGATCCGCAGCGCCGCGTGCTCACGGTGGTCACGCTGCGAGCGGATGCGTACCACCGGCCACTCGCCTATGGAGCGTTCGCGGAGCGGCTCGGCCCGGCCGTCGTGAACGTCCTTCCGCTGACGACCGACGAGCTCGAGGAGGCAGCCGTCGAGCCAGCCTCGCGACGGGGAGTCATCTGCGAGCCGGCCCTGCTCGCCGAGCTGTTGAGCGATGTCCTCGGCGAACCGGGTGCGCTTCCGATCTTTCAGTACGCCCTCACCGAGCTCTTCGACAGACGAGACGGCGACCGGCTCACGGTCGCGTCCTACCGCGCGATGGGCGGCGCGGATGGAGTCCTGAGCCGCCGCGCCGATGACCTGTACCACTCGATGAGCCTCGAGGAGCAGGAGGCGACGCGACAGCTGTTCCTCCGTCTCGTGACGATCACCGAGCAGGAGACATGGAGCCGACGGCGGGTGCCCGCGTCGGAGATCGTCGCGATCGACGTCGACGTCGTGACGATGGAGTCGGTGATCGACCAGCTCGGCCGCCAGCGCTTCCTCGCCTTCGACCGTGATCACGCGTCGGGTGCGCCGACCGTCGAGGTCGCGCACGAGGCGCTGCTCACCGAGTGGGAGAGGCTCCGAGGCTGGATCGAGGAGGGACGCGCAGACATCGCTCGGCGAGCGGCCCTCGACACGGCGCTGAACGAGTGGAGCCGGTCGGCGCGGGACCCGGATTACCTCCTGACCGGGAAGCGACTCGCCGAGTACGAGAGCTGGCGGAACTTCAGCGCGATGAGGCTGACGACCGCCGAGCACGAGTACCTCGACGCCTCGATCGAGCACCGGAATGCCGCGGTCGCAGCGGAGAGCGCGCGCGCCGCGCGCGAGACCGGGCTGGCGCGCAACGCCCGGAGGGGATGGCTTGCGCTCGCGGGTGTCTTGATCGCGTTGGGGATCCTCGGCGCGGCGATCGTCGTCGCAGGGGGAAGGAGCGAACCGCACATCACGATGCTCGTGAACGGCCAAGGCGGAGGCCACTCCATCGACGTGGTGCTGCGCGAGGGTTTCGACCGGGCCGCTCGCGACTTCCACTTCGAGCCGGAGGTGCTCGCACCTCCGTTCACGGATCTCGACGAGCAGCTCGCCACGGTCGCCGAATCCGGGGCCGACTTGGTGTTCTTCTGGGAACGCGTCTTCTACGTCCCCGTCTTGGCGGCGGCCAAGAAGTACCCGGACACGACATGGGTCAACCTGAACGACTTCGTGATCTTCGACGACAACGACGCCGCCTTCCTTGCCGGAGCCGCCGCAGCCCTGACCACGAAGACCGGGATCGTGGGCTATGTCGGTGGGATGCAGTTCGACGACACCGAGCGGTTCCGCGCGGGGTACGAGGCCGGCGTGTACGAGATCGATCAGTCGATCGAGATCCTCGCCGACTACGCCTCACTCGACGGGTCGGCCTTCGGAGCTGACCGCACCGACCTCTCGCACGACGAGGCGACCCGCATGTTCCAGCGCGGTGCAGACGTCGTGATGCAGGCGGCCGGTGATGGCGGCATCGGAGTCATCGCCGCGGCCGAGGAGCAGTCCGCCGCCCTCGATCGGCACTTGTGGGCGATCGGGGCCGACTCGGACCAGTGGTACGACGTTCAGGAGGCGCAGCGGGCTCATGTGCTGACTTCGGTCATCAAGAAGCACGACGTCCAGTTCTACGAGCTGATTCGTGACTACCTCGACGGCGGCCTCGATGCTCCACGAGAGCTCACGCTCGCCGACGGCGCGGTGGACTATTCGACGACGGGCGACAACCTCTCCGCGGAGACGATTGCGAAGCTCGAGGCGTTTCGAGCCGAGATCACCTCGGGCAGGCGAAGGGTGCCGCGCGCGCCGAGCGGGCCTCTCGCACCACCGTCCTCGGTGACCGTGACACAGACAGCGACGGTCACGTTCGACGGCACGGACTGCCGCTATGAAGGCCCGACGGACCTCGTCTCGAGTGACGTCGTGCACGTCCACTTCACGAACGCGTCGGGGGCGTTCGGCACCTTCGGGGTGTGGACGCCGTTCGGCGTGATCTGGGTGCCGGCGGAGCCCGGAACGACGAACGAAGGCTATGGGCGCATTCCCGCCGGCACCTACCAGTCGTGGTGCACATCCCCCGGCGCGCCGAACGTGCCCGGGCCGGTCTTCGAGGTGACGTGACCTCAGGGGATGACGAACGTCGTCGTGGTCGACGGGATCGTCGTCGTCGGGGTCTGCGGTGGGGTGCAGCGGAGCAGCGTCCCTGACCCGGTTCCGACCGTCACATTGCCGGCGTTGTCGGTCGCGGTGATCACGACTGCGATGACCGCGCTCGTCCCGCCCTCGTTCGGCGAGAACGCTCCTGTGAAGGGGCCGACAGTGCCCGAGTACAGCTCGTCGACGTTCGACAGGATGCCCTTCTCCGTCAACCCTTTGACCCGCGCCTCGTAGGACACCGAGTTCACACCACTCGGATCGCTCACGGACACCGTCAGCTGAGCGATCGTCGGGGTCGCGCTGCACACTGCGCTGCCGACGACGGGCTCGGCGAGCGTCGACGGCCGGAGCCGCACCGGACCGACGTCGGGTCCGTCGGTGTCGCGTGTGGTGCTGGTCGTGGTCGGGAGCGTCGTCGCAGTCGTGGCGACGGTCGGCGGGGTCGTCCTCGTGGGCCTCACCGTCGGGCGGGGTGCCGTCGTCGGCGCCACCGTCGTCGGTGTCGTGGTCACGGCTTCGGTCGTCGCCACCGTCGTCTCGACCACCGCGGTCGTGTCGGTGGTCTCGACGGTTGTCGGTGCGGTCGAGGTGCAGTCCGGGCCGTCGAAGGCCGGGTCGGTCACGACGGGCAGGCCGAAGATGTCCGAGGTCGTCACGCCGGTGGCGGCGTCGATCTCCGCCGCGTCGGCCCACCCCGTGACGTCGTTCCCGGCGGACACCTCGCTGAACTCGCCGAGGCTGCCCGAGTACACAGACGTCACCCGCACCGTCTCGCCTTCGGGCACCTCGCCCGCACTCGCCCCGCCGGGGCACAGCAGCAGAGGCACCGGAGCGGACACCCTGTACGCCTGCACGCTGAAGTCGCACCAGCTCATCGTCGAGGCGATCAGCGCGACCACGAGCACGCCGGCCGCGACGATCCCCACGTCTCCGTACCACCGAGGACGGTGGGACGGCGCTTGCGTGAGGTAGGACTCGACGCCGCTCACAACGGTGGCATCGTATGGGCCGACCTCGAGGGGGCCGGTCCATGGAGCTCTACGACGCGTTGCTCAGCACGCGCGCGATGCGGAGGTACACCGACGAGTCGGTGACCGAGGACGAGATCACGCACTGCCTGCGTGCCGCACAGCAGGCGCCGAGCGGCGGGAACGTGCAGCCGTGGCAGTACCTCGTGGTCACGGATCCCGAGCTGCGTGCCGCGGTCGGCACCCTGTACCGCGAGGCCTACGACCGCTACGAGCGCACCCTGCTCGCTGCGACTCCCCGCTTCCGCACGCCGGAGGACGAGGCCTCGTGGCGGCGCACCGCCGATGCGTCCCGTCACCTCGCGGATCACTTCGGCGAGGTGCCTGCGATGGTGCTGTTCCTGCTGCCGATCATCGAGTGGACGCCGAGCGACGCTGAGGGCCCGATGGACATCGGCCCGTTGTACGCGTCGGTCTATCCCGCGGTGCAGAACTTCATGCTCGCGGCGCGCGACCTCGGCATCGGCACCGCGCTCACGACCGTGGTGCGCATCCGCCACGACGACCTCCGCCAGCTGCTCGACATACCCGAAACGATGGAGGTCGCCGCGGTGGTTCCCATGGGGCGGCCAGTCGGGCAGTTCGGCGTCGCTCGTCGCAAGCCGGTGAACGCCGTGACGCACTGGGATCGATTCGGCGCGAAGCGGCGCGACTGAGGAAGGATGGAGCATGGCGATCAGCAGCATCTCCGACCTGGCAAGAGTCCACGGCGCGAATCGCCGTGAGCACGTCGCGCTGCGGGTGGGCGACCGGGCAATCACCTACGGCGAGCTCGACGAGCGCACCAGCCGGGTCGCGAATGCGTTGCTCGCGGAGGGCGTCGAACCCCAGGACCGCGTGGCCTTCCTCGACAAGAATGGCCCGGAGTACTTCGATGTCCTGATCGGCGGCGCCAAGCTCAACGCGGTCGATGTCGCGGTGAACTGGCGCCTCGCGCCGCCCGAGGTCGCGTACATCGTCAACGACTCCGAGGCGAAGGTGTTCGTCGTCGGTGAGGACTTCGTCCCGGTCCTCGACGCGATCGCCGGGCGACCTCACCACCGTGAAGAAGATCGTCGTCGTCGGGTCGCACCCGCGCCACGAGTCGTTCGAGGACTGGATCGCTCGTCAGTCCGCGACTGATCCAGGGCTGCAGGCCGGGCCCGACGACGTCGCGCTGCAGCTCTACTCGTCGGGCACCACCGGCCTCCCGAAGGGCGTGATGCTCACGAACGTCAACCTCTTCACCGCGATGGCCAAGGTCTCGCCACGCGGCTCGGCTTCCGTCCCGATTCGGTGAACCTCGTCGCGATGCCGCTGTTCCACATCGGCGGCGGCGGTTGGGCGTGTGTCGGCCTGTACAGCAGGATGCGAGGACGTGATCGTCCGCGAGATCGACCCGGTGGCGATCGCGAAGGTCATCGAGGAGCGCGAGATCACGCACGGGTTCCTGGTGCCCGCCGTCCTGCAGTTCATGTGCATGGTGCCGGAGATCGCGGACACCGACTTCTCCACGCTCGAGATGATGGTCTACGGCGCGTCGCCGATCTCCGACTCAGGTGCTCGCCGACTCGCTCCGAGTCTTCGGATGCGGCTTCACGCAGGTGTACGGCCTGACCGAGACGACCGGCGCGGTGACGTGACTGTTCCCCGAGGAGCACGACCCCGATGGCCCGACGGCGCACCGGCTGCGGTCGGCCGGCAAGCCGCTTCCCGGTGTCGAGATCCGCATCGTCGACCCGGCCACCGGCGCCGATGCCGGCACGGACGAGGTCGGCGAGATCTGGGTGCGCACCGTGCAGAACATGAAGGGCTACTGGAACCTGCCCGAGGAGACGGCCAAGACGATCCTCGACGACGGCTGGCTCCGCAGCGGCGACGCCGGCTACCTCGACGCCGACGGCTACCTGTACATCCACGATCGGGTGAAGGACATGATCGTGTCGGGCGGCGAGAACATCTATCCGGCCGAGATCGAGAACGTGCTGATGGCGCATCCTGCCGTCGCCGACGCCGCGGTGATCGGCGTGCCTTCGCGATCGGTGGGGCGAGACACCGAAGGCGCTGATCGTCCGTACGCGCCGGCACCGAGCCGACGGAACGGGAGATCATCGACTACTGCCGTGAGCGTCTGGCGAAGTTCAAGTGCCCCACGTCGGTCGACTGGGTCGACGCCTTGCCCCGCAACCCGAGCGGCAAGATCCTGAAGAAGGACCTGCGGGCGCCGTACTGGGAAGGTCGAAGCCGACTGGTGAACTAGCGAGATGAGACTGCCGGGCCGAGCCGTCCTTCGTCGGGCTGTTCCTCCGCCAGGAGATCCAGACGTGATCGGATCAGCTGGCGACGGCGGCGACGAACGCCATCCAGAGCGGATGCGGGACCGCGGGCTGAGGACGTGCGCTGCGGCTGGTACAGCGTGCCCGATGAAGAACGGGTGGTCCGGGCGCTCGACCGCCCGGACCTCACCCGTGTCGTCCACCGCACCGATCTTCATGCCGGCAGCGGACGCGATGTGGGCGAAGTCGGGGGAGAGGCCGTAGTTGCAGTGCGTTCGTTCCACCCGACGGCGTTCGCCGGGGTGGATCGCCGCGAGGCGTGTGCCGGGCGTGATCGAAATCTCGATCTCGGACTCGGCGAGCGAACAAGTGAGGAGGCTCACCACAGCGACGCCGCCGTCGCCGTATTCGGCGTGGCTCGCGGCATCGATCCCGAGAAGGTTGCGCGCATGCTCGACCAGCATGTGTTGGAAGCCGCCTCAGGTGCCGACGAGTGGGAGCCCCTTCTCGCGCGCCGTGCGGATCGCTTCCTCGGCGGCACGCGGGTCTCGGTAGGGACTGCCGGGCCCGATCACCACCCCGTCGCCCAGGTTTTCGATGGCACGGCCGTCGATGCGATCGGTGTGGACGATCCGGACCTCGACCGAAGCGCGCGTCGCTGCGATCGCATGGGTGAGCGCGTCCACCGTGTACCGGTGCGAGTCGTTCGTGTCGGGCAGGTCCATGAGCAGCGTGATCTCACGACTCATGGAACGCCGACCGTATCGGCTACCCGGTCGTGTTCGCCGAGCAATTTCAGCTCGGCAACGATGCCTTCCCACGCATCGCGGAAGTTGGTGCGGGCGGTCTCGATCTGCTGGCCCGCCTCCTCGAGCGAATCGCTGTCCTTCACGGCGGCGAGGTCGCTCTTCAGCTGGTCGTAGGCGTCACTGAGGTCGGACCTCACCTGCTCGGACACCGCCGACGTCGAGTCCGTGATGGCTTCGATCTGCGACTGGATCTCGGCGAGGGTGTTCTTGACTTCCGTCACGGACGTCGACTTGAGGTCGATGTCCTGGCCGGCGATGTCCCGGATCGTCGAGTTGAGCGCCGAGACGTCGTCGCACAGCTGCTCGACGTCGCCGGAGAGCGAGTCGCTTTCGTCGTCGCCACACGCGGCGAAGACGAGCGAGCCGACGACCAGGAGAGCGGCGATCAACGTCAAGGGTCGAACGAGGGGGCGCGTCATGGGCGAGAGCCTAGGGACCGGTGACCCCGCCAACATCATCCCGATCGTCTGGCTGCGCCGACCAGTCCTTCAGCTCGGTGATCCGCAGTGTGAGCAGGGAAGCGATGCTGCCGTCCCGGTACTGCCGGTACTTCTCAGCGAGTTGGGAGGCGAGGCCTTCGGCGGTACCCCCGTCGACGTCGGTGAGCACCAGTGACGCGCGCACCCACCAAAGGGCGTTCCAGTCGTCCGCATCCCAGTGCTCGACGAGCAGGGTCGCCCGAGGATCGGCCTCGAGGTTGCGCAGCCGCCCGAGGCGGGTCGAGCGCTTCCGCTTGACAGTGTCGATGGGAATCGCGACGACGTCGCCCGAAACGACGAAGCAGACGGGGACGCTGTCGACCCCGCGCGTCGGATGCAATGTGCTGAAGACGCCGTGATCGGCCTGCTCCAAGCGGGACCGGGCGTCGCTCATGGCACCATCGTCGCGTGCTCGAGGAGATCATCTGGATCCCGCTGTCCAACGGGCGGCGCCTCCACGCGCGCATGTGGCGCCCCGATGGAGACGAGCCAGTGGGCGCGGTCCTCGGCTACGACCCCTATCCGAACCAGTGGCTCACCCGGGCGGTCGACGGCCCACCCGGGCAGGCGTTCGCCGAGGCAGGCGTCGTGTACGTGCGTGTGGCGATCGCCGGGAGCGGCGACTCGGACGGTCTGATCCACGACGAGTACCTGCTCTCGGAGCAGGACGACGCCGTCGAGGTCATCGCGTGGCTGGCAGCGCAGGCCTGGTGCAACGGGCGCGTGGGGATGCGCGGGCTGTCGTGGGGAGGCTTCGCCGCGCTGCAGGTCTCGGCGCGGCGCCCGCCCGCGCTCGCCGCCGTTGTCGCCGCGTGCGCGACCGACGATCGCTACGTCGATGACGTCCACTACATGGGCGGGTGTGTGCTCGGGTACGACATGCAGCTCTGGGCGACCTGGGCCCACCTCTTCTTCGTCGCGCCGCTCGACCCAGACGTCGTGGGTGAGACGTGGCGAGCGCGATGGATCGAGCGGCTCGAGTCGATCGAGCCCGTGATCGCGACCTGGCTCAGCCATCAGCGGCGCGACGACTACTGGCTGCACGGGTCGGTCGGAGTCGACCCGCACGCAATCGATGTTCCCGTGCTGATGGTGGGTGGCTGGGAGGACGGGTACCGCGACGCGATCCTGCGCTTCCTCGGCGCCCGTCCCGAGCGGACATGGGCGATCGTCGGTCCTTGGGGTCACGGCTGGCCGCATCGCATGCTCCCCGGCCCGACGATCGACTGGCTCCCGCGCGAGGTGCGCTGGTGGCGGCACTGGCTGAGCGGCGACGACAACGGAACTGAAGCCGACGCCGCCGTCGAGGTGTTCGTGCAGGACGCGAGGCTGCCCGACCAACAGCTCCTGCGGCGCTCGGGAACGTGGGTCTCGTTCGGAGCAGCAGAGCTCGAACAAGCTCGCCTGGTGCTCGAGGGCCCGGAGTCGACCGAACTCCTCGTCGTGCGACGGCTCGCGATGCAGGGCATGCACGCGCCGGTGTGGTGTCCGGACGGTGACGCGGCCGACTTCGCCCTCGACCAGCGATTCGAAGACGCCGCCGCGGCCACGATCGAATGGAAGGCCCCAGACGACATCCCGGTGCTCGGCCGTGTGGTCGCGCGGCTCCGACTTCACGTGGACGAGGCCGACGCGCAGATCGCGGCTCGGTTGTGCGACGTCGCGCCGGATGGTGCGTCCACCCTCGTGGCGATGGGCGCACTGAACCTTGCGGGAAGCCAAAGCGAGGACGTGGTCGTGGCGATGCGCGGCACGGCATATGTGATCCCTCGCGGCCATACGTTGCGGCTCTCGATCTCGCCGGGATACTGGCCGATGCTGTGGCCGTCACGCGACGCGGCGGTCTTGTCGATCGATGTCACGCGCTGTTCGGTCGATCTCCCGCTCTTGCCGGCCACTGCCACGACGGTGTCGGTGGTGCCGCGAGTGCCCGACCGCGCTCGCGATCGGACCGCACCGCGACGATGGTCCGAGCAGGCGTTCGGCAGCGACGAGGTCGTGATGGAGCGCGTCACGGACTCCACCGTCCAGACCCTTGACGACGGCTCGTGGTGGCGCGTGGGCGACCGAACGCGCTGGTCCACTGGCGACGATCCCCTGGCGTCGGCGACGACGACGAAGGCCTCGATGGAGCGCGGTCGCGGAGACTGGCAAGTCCGCTGGGAAGCGACGAGCACGATGACCGCCGACGTCGACAGCTTTCATGTCTTCGTCGAGGTCCGCGCGTGTGGAGGGTGAGGACACGGTGTTCGAGAGGAGCTACCGGTATGACGTCGAGCGCGACCACTGCTGAGACCGTCGAGCTCCTCCAGACGCTGATCCGCAACCAGTGCGTGAACGACGGGACCGCGGCGTCCGGTCACGAGCGACGGAACGCCGACACGCTCGAAGCGTTCCTGGGCGAGGCGGGGTTCGACGTCATCCGGTTCGAGCCGACATCCGGTCGGGCGTCGCTCGTCGCTCGTATCGAGGGCAGCGATCCGCGGGCACCGAGTCTGTGCCTCATGGGCCACACCGATGTGGTGCCCGTCAACCCCGAGGGCTGGAGCCGCGACCCATTCGGGGGGAGCTGGTCGACGGCGAAGTTTGGGGACGCGGCGCGATCGACATGCTGAACATCACCGCCTCGATGGCGGTGGCCTTTCGCCAGCTCGCCCGCGAGGGCTTTCGACCGCGAGGCAACCTCATCTACTTCGCCGTCGCCGATGAGGAGTCTGGCAGCGCGCACGGCGCGAGGTGGATGGCCGACCATGAGCCCGATGCGATCCGCGCCGACTACGTGCTCACCGAGAACGGTGGACTGCACTCTGGGTCGGCGGAGGCCCCATTCATCGGGGTCAACGTCGGGGAGAAGGGCGTCGCGTGGCGAAGGTTGCGCGTACGCGGAACCCCGGGCCACGGCTCGGCGCCGTTCCGGAGCGACAACGCGCTCGTGAAGGCGGCGGCCGTCGTACAGCGGCTCGCGGACTACCGGCCGGCTCCCAAGTTCCACGAGCTCTGGCGACAGCGGGTCGAGACGCTCGGCGTCGACGACGAGCTCGCGGCGATGCTGCTGGACGAGAAGCAGATCGACGCCGTCCTCGCCGCGCTCCCGAATGTCGGAGCCGCGGCACACCTGCACGCGTGCACACACACGACGTTCTCGCCGAACGTCACACGCGGTCCGGGCAAGACGAATGTGATCCCCGACTGCATCGACATCGAGGTCGATATCCGCACCCTTCCTGGGGAGGGCGCCGATGCAGTTCAGGCCCATCTCGACGAGGCGCTCGGTGATCTCGCTTCGAAGGTCGAGGTCGAGATCCTGATGAACGACCCGGCGACGATCAGCCCGATCGACACGCCGCTGTGGGACAGCCTGCAACGGGCCGTCGAGCGGCCGTTTCCCACGGCGCGGCTGACTCCCCAGCTCGTCGTCGGGTTCACGGACTCCCGCATCTATCGAGAGCTGGGCGCGATCGCATATGGCGCGGGGCTGATGAGTCCCACGGTCGACGCGGGCGAGTTCAGCAAGCGATTCCATGGCAACGACGAGCGTGTGGACGTGGAGTCCCTGGCGTTGACCACGGCTCTCTGGGTCGACGTCGTCCGCGACCTCCTAGGTTGAGCGACATGAGCGATCGAGAGCGATTCGTGAGGCCGCCGAGCTCGGAGTCGATGGGGGAGGCACCCGGCCGAGGACGCCTCGACGGGCGTCGGATCTTGGTCGTCGGCGGAGGTCAGCGGATCGTGGACGCGGCGACGGATCCGGTCGGCAACGGGCGCGCGATGTCGTTGCTCTTCGCTCGCGAGGGCGCGCACGTCGGGGTCGCCGACAAGAACGAGGACAGCGCCGACGAGACCGTCGACATGATCCTGAAGGAAGGGGGACGCGCCTTCGCCATCGAGGCGGACATCACGGACGAAGCACACGTGAACCGCATCGTGCAGCAAGCGCGGGTGGGTCTCGGCGGTCTCGACGGCCTCGTGTTGAACGTGGGCATCGGCGCGGGGGCGCTCGGACTCGGTGGCGTGAAGGTGGAGGACTGGGACCTCACGCTGGCGACGAACCTGCGCGGCCCGATGCTCTGCTGCCGCGACGCGCTCCCGGTGCTCGACGAAGGCTCGTCGATCGTGTTCATCTCATCGATCGCCGGCATCACCTCGGGCTCACGGCTCCCCGCGTACGACGTGTCGAAGGCGGCGCTCGGCGGACTCATGCGGCACGTCGCTCGGGAAGGCGCGCCCGCGGCATCAGAGCGAACATCGTCGCTCCGGGCTTGGTCGACACGCCTCTCGGCCGGCTCGCGACCGCGGGCCGCCCGTCGCGCGCGGCGACGAACGTGCCCTTCGGTCGTCAGGCGACGGCGTGGGAGGTCGCGTACGCGGCGCTGTTCTTCATGTCCGACGAGAGCGTCTACGTCACCGGGCAGACGCTCGCCGTCGACAGCGGCCTCACAGGCCTTTGACGGCTCCGCCCCTCTGACTGCCCTCCCCTCCCCGGCAATTGGCGCGTCAGCCGCCCCTATCGGGCGCTTGGTGCACCACTTCCCGCCGGCGCCACCCGGTTCCCCGGCATTTGGCGCGTCCGCCGCCTAGGGGGCGGCCAGCGCGCCACTTCTCGGCGGTGGCCGATCCGGCCCCGAATGCGCTCAGTAGCCTCGGTGCGGCATGGCCGATCACAAGCACGCTGTCGACTGGGCGACCATCGCGCCGTACATGGCGGGGCGGCAGGCACTCGAGGCGCCCCAGCAGCGGCAGCTGATCGTGTGGCTCGGGGTGAAGCCCGGAGCGCTCGTCGCGGACGTCGGCTGCGGCACCGGCGGGACGGTCGAGCTCCTGGCCGAGGCGGTCGGACCGACGGGGATGGTGTACGCCGTCGACGGCGACGAGGTGATGCGCTCCGCGACCCAGGCACTTGCCGATTCGTGCGGCGTGTCCGCATACGTACGTGTGCTCGATGGCGACCTCGAGCGAGACGACCTCCGAGACATCCTCCATCGCGAGATCGACCTCGTGCACGCGAGCGCGGTGGTGCACCACCTCGCCGACGAGGTCGACGGGTTGCGACGGCTGGCGACGGGCCTTCGCGACGGGGGTCGACTCGTCGTGGTCGAGGGTGGCCTTCCCACGCGCCATCTTCCCGACGACTGTGGTGTCGGCCGGCCGGGCCTCGAAGGCCGCATGCGCGAGCTCCAGCAGCAGTGGTTCTGGAGCACCGTCCGCCCGCTCGAGCTGCAGGCGCGTCCCGGTGCGCCGACGGGCTGGAACGAGAAGCTCTCGGCCGCGGGGTTGACTGGCGTCGAGTCCAAGTCGTTCGTGCTCGACGTCCCCGCGCCAGTTCCGGCGCGGGTCCGAGACACGGTCCGGGCCCACTTCATGGAGTGGCGGATGCGGTTCGGTCACCTTCTCGAGCGGGAAGACGCGGAGGCGATCGAGGTGTTGGTGGACGAAAGCGATCCCCGCGGTGTGCTCCATCGATCCGATGTGTTCGTGCTCGGTGTGCGCACCGCCCATGTCGGGAGGCGCGAGGGCTGATGCCCGAGCAGCGAGGTCGAGTTCGAGTCGAGCCGAGCCAGAAGCGGGTGCGCGCCTACCTCGGCGGTGAAGTCGTGTTCGACACGATCCATCCGCGGCTCGTCTGGGAGATCCCGCACTACCCGGCCTACTACGTCCCCGCGGGAGACGTCCGGGCGACGCTCGTTCCAACCGGGACGCTGAGCCACTCAACGAGCCGCGGGGACGCACAGCACTTCACCGTGAAGAGCGGTGCGGTCGAAGCCGTGGATGCAGCGTGGCGATATCCCGACTCGCCTCTCGAATCGATCCGCGAGCTCGTCCGCTTCGACTGGGGAGCGATGGACGCCTGGTTCGAGGAGGACGAGGAGGTCATCGTCCACCCGCGCGACCCGTATTCACGCGTCGACACGTTGTCGAGCAGCCGTCATGTCCGCGTGCTCGTCGACGGTGTGGTCGTCGCCGACTCGCATCGCCCCGTGCTGCTGTTCGAGACCGGTCTCCCCGCGCGTTACTACGTGCCCCAGACCGATTTGCGTACGGAGCTGTTCACGCCCACCGATCGCGTGACGCAGTGCCCGTACAAGGGCACCGCGCGGTACTGGACCGTGACGGTCGACGGCACCGAGCACCCGAACGTCGCATGGTCATACCCGACGCCGCTGCCCGAGAGCATCAAGGTGGCCGGGCTCGTCGCCTTCTACAACGAGCACGTCGACATCGAGGTCGACGGCGTCGTGCAGGAACGACCGAAGACCCCGTTCAGCTGAGGGGCATCGGTTAGCGTCGAGTTGTGGCGCCGGCTCGCGCTCTCGCCCGCGCGACGAGGAGATCTACGGGGTCATCCGCGAGCGGGGAGGACGGGTGACCGCGCCGACGCGCCTCGTCGTCGGCGTGCTCCTCGACACCGACGCGCACCTCACGGCCGACGATCTCATCGAGGCGATCAGTCGTCGCAAGAAGGGGATCGCGCCGTCGACGGTGTACCGGGTGCTGCAGCGCTTGGGCGACGTAGGCGTCGTCGAGCACGTGCATCCCGGCGATGGCCCGGCCTTCTACCACTTGCGTGCGTTCGGTCACGCCCACCTCGTATGTCACCGCTGCAGCGCGGTGATTGACATCGCCGATGGCGCTCTGGCCGGGCTCGCGAAGAAGGTCGACGAAGTGCACGGGTTCGCGCTCGACACCCACCACGCGGCGTTGCTCGGGCTGTGCGCGCGGTGCCGCGCTGATCGCTGAGGGTTACGCGGTGGCGATTGACTCCGAGGCATCCCCTGACGCCAAGGTTGAACACGGCTTCCTGCCGATCCCCGATGTCAAGGCCTGGCGGTCGATGTACGCGTCGCGGGGCGACGAGCCACGGAGCCGCCGCGCCGCCGATGCCGTGCTCTTCGTCTTCGCTGCCGCGGGTCTGCTCGTGGCGAGCTTGGTGGCGAACAGCGAGCTGGCCGGCGAGGCGAATGCGACGTCGGCGCTCCAGGATCTCCTCGACTGGCTCGATCCGATCTGGCGATTTGCCTATGTCCTTGCGCCCGTCCTCTCGCTCGCGCTGATCGTCGTCGCGTTCGCGACGAAGCGTCGGGCTCTGGGCTTTCTGTTGCTGATCGCGGTGGGGCTCGTCATCGCGGTGAGCGAGGTCGTCGGCTACCTGGTCTACGACACGTGGCCGGGCCTCGAGTCGATCGTGAGCCTCGGCGAGGCGACGTTCCCGTCGATGCGCATCGCCGTCTGCACGGCGGTGCTCGCCACCGCTCGCCCCGATCTTTCGCGCCCGGTGCGCCGGTTCTGCGTCTTCGTCCTGACGGTCGCGGCGTTGGCCGCGGTCATCCTCGGCGAGAGCTCGCTCTCGGGTGCACTCGCCGCTGCATCTGTCGGCGTGCTGGTGACGGCGCTCATCTACCTCGTCGTCGGCTCGCACGCCGGCTTCCCGCCCGAGAGCAGAGTGCGCGCGAGCCTCGCTGAGCTCGGGCTGGCGGTCGGCAACCTGCGTCCGACCGCGGCGCAGGTTGCCGGAGTCGCGACCTACGAGACGACCGACGCGGCAGGGCGGGCCCTCCTGGTGAAGGTGTACGGGCGCGACGCGCGCGACGCGCAGCTCGCGGCTCGCCTGTGGCGCACCATGTGGTACCGCGACGCCGGCCCCCAGATGGCGGCGAGTCGCCTGCGCCAGGTCGAGCACGAAGCGCTGTGCACACTCGCGGCAGGGCGTGCCGGTGCATCGACCCAGGATGTGCTCGCCGTGGGCGGCGTCAGCACTGGGGACGCGGTGATCGTGCTCGAGCGCGCGGTCGGACCGACCCTCGGTGAGCTGAGCGCTGACGCCGTCACCGACGACATGCTGGAAGCGGCGTGGACGTCGCTTGCGCGCTTGCACGAGGCCCGCATCGCACACGGTCGAATCGAGCTCGAGGATCTCGTCGTCAGCGGTGGGCGCGTCGTCATGATCGACCTCGCCACCGCCCGGCTCGCGGCGCCTGAGAGCGATCGCAATGTCGACGTGGCCGAGCTGCTCGTGGCGACCGCCGTGCTGGTCGGCCCGGAACGGGCGCTCGGGTCCGCGCGGGCGGTGATCGGCGACGACGAGCTCACCGCGGCGCTGCCCTACGTGCAGCCTGCCGCGCTCACGCCCGCGCTCCGCGACGAGGCGCACGACAGCGACCTGAAGGTGAACGACTTCCGCGCGCAGGCGGCGAAGGCCCTCGCCGTGCCGCTCACGCCGATCGCCGAGCTGCGCCGGGTCACGGTGAAGGGGATCCTGTTCGTCGCACTGACGGCGTTCGCCGCGTGGCTGCTCATCTCCCAGCTCGCCGACATCGGCCTGTCCACGATCATCGATGAGCTCTCGCAAGCCTCCTGGGAGTGGTTGCTCGTCGTGCTGATCCTGGGCCAGCTCCCGTTGTTGAGCCAAGCGCTGTCCCTGACGGGCGCTGTCCCCACGCCGATCCCGTACGCGCCGACCGTCGCTCTCGAGTCGGCGATCAAGTTCGTGAACCTCACCGTGCCGAGCTCGGCCGGCCGCATCGCGGTGAACATCCGCTACCTCCAGAAGCAAGGACTGAGCTCGACGGCTGCGGTGGCTGCCGGTGCGCTCGACGGCATCGCGGGGACGATCGTCGAGGTCGTCCTGCTGCTCATCATCCTGCCGTTCATGGACTTGAACCTCAGCGCCGACGCGGGCTCCGATGTGTCGGCGCTGGGGTGGATCGTGATCGGGTTCGTGGTGGCGATCCTCGCGGCGGTGATCGTCCTCGCGGTGAAGCGCGCATGGCGGGAGAAGCTGCTGCACACGTTGAAGGAGGGGCTCGACAGCCTCAAGGTCGTCCTCGTCGCGCCAGCGCAGCTGGTGCGGCTCTTCGGCGGCAACATCCTCACCGAGATCGGGTGGGCGGTCACGCTCGCGGCATCAGCCCACGCCTACGGTGCCGACCTGGGGCTCGCGCAAGCGCTCGTCGTCAACATGTGCGCAAGCGTGTTCGCGTCGGTGATGCCGGTGCCGGGCGGCATCGGCGTCGCGGAGGCGAGCTTGGCCGCAGGCATGATGGCATTCGGCGTCCCGTCAACCGAGGCCTATGCCGCGGCGCTGACGCACCGACTCGCCACCTTCTATCTGCCGCCGATCTGGGGTTGGTTCTCTCTGCGCTATCTCACTCGCAAGGGATATCTGTGACGGCGACCGTCGCGCTGCTCAAGGGGATGGTCGCCGTTCCCGGCGGCGAGTTCCAGATGGGCTCCGATCGCTTCTACCCGGAGGAGGCACCCGTCCACCGGGTCCGCGTCGACGACTTCTGGATGGATGAGCATCCCGTGACGGTGGCGCAGTTCCGCCGCTTCGTGAAGGCGACGGGCTACGTCACCGAGGCCGAGAAGGCGCCGAACGCCGCGGACTATCCCGATGCGGACCCTGCTCTCCTCGTGCCCGGGTCCCTCGTCTTCACCAACCCGGGTGGTCCGGTGCCGCTCAACGACTGGACGCAGTGGTGGGCATGGATGCCCGGTGCGTGCTGGCGCCAACCGGAAGGGCCGGGGAGCACGCTGAACGGACGCGACCGCCACCCGGTGGTGCACATCTCGTATGCAGACGCGGTCGCCTACTCGGCATGGGTGGGCAAGGAGCTGCCTTCGGAGGCCGAGTGGGAGCGCGCCGCGCGAGGCGGCCTCGAGGGCGCGACGTTCCCGTGGGGCGATGACCCGAACCCGAACGGAAAGCACATGGCGAACACGTGGCAGGGCGAGTTCCCGTGGCAGAACCTCGCGCTCGACGGCTACGCCGGCACCTCGCCCGTCAAGACGTACGCGCCGAACGGGTTCGGGCTCTTCGACGTGGTCGGGAACGTCTGGGAATGGACGGTCGACTTCTTCACTCCGCATCACACGGGTGACCCCGAAAAGGCCTGTTGCGTGCCTCACAACCCACGGGTGACAGCCCCCGACGTCAGCTTCGCTCCTGGTGAGACCGCACCGCACCAAGCCCGGAGGGTGATCAAGGGTGGATCTCACCTCTGCGCGCCGAGCTACTGCCTTCGGTATCGCCCAGCGGCGCGTCAGGGAGAGACGGTCGACACGTCGACCTCCCACATCGGGTTTCGCTGCATCGTTCACCCGTGACGGGTGACGCAGCTGTCGCCACGACCGGGTAAGTTCCGGCTTCTCATCCCTCCAGCGAGGAGCGCCAATGGGAAGCACCTCTAAGCCGATCGGGCCCGTGCAATGCGCAGTCTTCGGTTTTCCCGGCAGCAACTTCAGCGGCGAGATCGCGCCCGCATTGGCTGATCTCGTCGACAAGGGCATCATCCGGGTGATCGACCTCGTCTTCGCGATCAAGGACAAGGACGGCAGCACCGCGGTGGTCGAGCTCGAAGACCTCGATCCCGACAAGAAGGCACCCTGGGCCGGGATCGCGGAGTCACCTGCGGGGATCTTGAACGACGATGACGTCGATGCCATCGCCGACGCGCTCGAACCGGGCGACGCTGCCGCACTCCTGGTGTGGGAAGACGTGTGGGCCGCAGGGTTCGCACAGGCCGTCCGGAACGCCGACGGCGAGCTGCTGCTGCTCGAGCGGATCCCGTTCGACGTCGTGAACGCAGCCATCGACGAAGCCGACTGAACGCAGCACACGAGAGAGGACCACTGAGATGATGAGACGAGTTGGGCGGCCGGGGCTGGTCGGAACCATGGCACGCACCGCGGTCGTGGCCGGCACCGCGACGGCGGTTGTCGGGGGCGTGAGCCGGCACCAGCAGGGGAAGCAACAGCAAGCAGCAGACGCGGCGGCGTATCAGCAGCAGGAGCAGGAAGCGCAGATGCAGGCGATGGCGCAGCAAGCCGCCGCGCAGCAGGCCGCTGCGCAGGCGGCCGCCGCACCGCCCCCGCCCCCCGCTGCCGCGCCCGGCGGTGACATCACCGCGCAGCTGCAACAGCTCGCCACGCTGAAGGAGCAGGGCGTCCTCAGCGAGGAAGAGTTCTCGGCTGCCAAGGCCAAGCTGCTCGGCGGCTGATCACGACTTGGCGTCGCGGGCGTCGATGACGCCACTGAGCTGAAGGGCGGCACCGATGCCGTGGAGGAAGATCGCGACCATCGCGCTCGTGATCATCACGAGCGTCTTTGTCCTCGTCGCCTCGCTGGCGGTGTGGGGCAAGCGCACGCTGTTCGACACTGACCGTTTCACGAAGGTCGTCGCGTCGGTCGTGGACGACCCTGCGGTGACGAACGCGATGGCCGACAAGCTCACCGACTCGGTCTTCGACGCGGTCCAAGAGAGCGGCGTCGTCGCGGACAACACGCCCGAGCAGCTGCAGCCGCTTCTCCCCGTGCTCCGAGGCGCGCTCCGAGGCTTCGTGGCAGAGCAGGTAGACAAGTTCCTCTCGTCGGACACCGGCCAGCAGCTCATGGTCCGGTCCGTCGGACGCTCGCACCGTGCCGCCATGCGGGTCCTCGAAGGCGAGAACCCGGGGAACGCGGTGAACATCGAGAACGGCGCGGTGGTGCTGAACCTCGTTCCCGCGGTGAACGCGGTCCTCGGGCGAGTCCAGGAGCGAGGTCTCCTCACGGACAAGGACCTTCCGGATATCGACGAGTCACAGAGCCCGCAGGAGCAGATCAGCGAGCTGAGTGACGCGCTCGGAATCGACCTGAAGCCCACGTTCGGCCAGATCACGGTCTACGAGAACGACAAGATCGCGAACGGCGAGGCGTACGTGGCGACCGCGCAGAAGATCGCGAAGCAGATCAAGCGTCTGGTCGTGCTGTTGGTCCTGCTCGCGATCGTGCTGATCGCCGTGACGATCCTCATCGCGAAGGACCGCCGGCGAGCGGTGATCTGGCTCGGGATCGGCGTGGCCACGGGTGTGGTGCTCGCCCAGATCGCCGAGCGACGGCTCGTCCAGCGGATACCCAGGTTGATCGTCGACGCCGACTCGCGAGCCGCCGCCGAGAGCGTGGTGTCGTCGTTCACGCACAGCCTCGGCAACGTGAACATCGCGCTGTTCGTCATCGCGATCCTGGCCGCGCTCATCGGGTTCATGGCTCGGCCGGGCGGAGTCGACCTACGCGGGCACGGCCCGCTCACGCGCATCGTGATCGGCGCGCTCGCGCTTGGCGCCCTGTGGATCGTCGGGCTGCACTGGTGGTCGTTGCTCTTGGTCGGAGCGTTCGTCGCCGTCGGCTTCGTGGCCGTGGCTCGCGCGGAGCAGCTCGATCAAGCGAAGCCCGATGAGCCCGGGTCGGGCGATCCGGGGACGCCCGGCGATCCCGGACCGCCGGAGGTCAGCTCTCCTTCGCCCGCGCCTTCTTCTTGAACGGAGCGATCTGCGCGCCGTCGAGCTGACCGAGGTCGACGCCGTTCTCGAAGTGCACCCAGTAGCGCAAGCGCTGGAACCCGTTGACCAGCATGACCTTGCCCTTGGTCCCGATCGGGACGTCGGGGAGGTCGACGATCGCCTCGACCTTGGCGCCGACCTTGAGCGCGATCTGCCCGGTCAGAGCGTTGGCGAGCTTGTGAGGCGTCCAGGTCGGCACAGCCGAGGACGCTAGCCGCGGCCGAGCGCTGCCTCAGCGGAGGCCTGCATGCGGGTCACGGCGTCCTTGGCCGTGAGCTCGCCGCGCAGCGCGGCGTTGATCGACGCCCAGGCGGCGTCCTCGACCTCGGGGAACCGAGGGAGCGGCGGGTAGGTGATCATCCCGTCGGCGACCGTGGCCCGGGTGATCGCGAGCCGGCGCTCGTCCGTGTCGTCGACCGGCCGCACCGCGGCAAAGGCGTCGCTGTGCGCGCAGACGGTGCCGCTCTCGGCGTCGAGGGCATGGGCTTCGAATGTCGACAGCCTCGCGATCAACGCGGCCGCGCCCGCCGTGTCGCCACAGGTCTTCGGCATCGCCCATCCGTGGCATCCCGAATACGAACGAACGCCCGCCGGGCCCGCGAGATACGGGTGGGGGTCGAGCCGGTCATAGACGGGTGCCGCGCGGAGCGGGCCGAAGCCACCTGGCCACGTCGCCGCCATGCCCAGCTCGCCGCGCGCGAGTGCCGCGTCGACATCGTCGTACTGCCACTCGGGAAGCCCGGCCGGCGCGCGAGCGGCGAGCCGGCAGAGTGCGTCGACGGCTTCCTCGCCGAGGTCGGTCGCAAGTGTCGGCAGGAGGGCAGCGTCGAACACCTCGCCGCCATGCGCGGACACGTACTCGAAGAACGTGCCGAAGAGCCCGGACTCGCGTCCGGTGAACCCGAACACCGCGCTGCCCGCGAGCAGGTCGGCCCACGACGCCGGCACTGGCTCGACGAGGTCGCGGCGGACCCACATCACCCGTACGTCGATGTTGCGAGGAACGCACAGCAGCGAACCGGCGAACGTGCAGAGGTCGACGGCGCGACTGGCGAGCCCGGCGGCGAGACCGGGATCGAGCTCATGCAGCCACTGGGCCTGCGAGGGGGCGTACTTGGAGTGCGTCGACACCACGTCGATGCGCTCACCCGCCCCGAGCCGCGCGGCGACCTCGCGGTTCAGGGTCGGATGGTCTGCGTGGACGACGACCTCGGCGCCCTCAGGGAGCATCGAGTACAAGCCGTCGTACATCGGGCCGCCGACCAACGCCACGCGCAACGCCAACGCCGATCCTCCTCTCGGGTGCACCTTTTCAGGCGGATAGCCTCGCCGCAGTCCAGCACCGAGGGGGAGCCATGAAGCTCAGCATGCAGCTCAGCTACGCGGGCGGGTTCAAAGAGGCAGCGAAGCAGGTCGTCGACCTCGAGAAGGCGGGCCTCGACATCGTGTGGGTCGCCGAGGCGTACACCTTCGACGCGATCAGCCAGATGGGGTACCTGGCCGCGATCACCGAACGCGTGCAGATCGGCTCGGGCATCGTCAACGTGTTCTCGCGGACTCCGACGCTGCTCGGGATGACCGCCGCGGGTCTCGACTTCGTGAGCGACGGTCGTTGCATCCTCGGGCTCGGCGCGTCCGGGCCGCAGGTGGTCGAAGGCTTCCACGGGGTGCCCTACGACAAGCCGCTCGCCCGCATCAAGGAGACGATCGACGTCGTCAGGCGGGTCGTGCGGCGAGAGGTGATCGACTTCCACGGCCAGACGATCGACATCCCCCTGCCCGAAGGCAAGGGCACCGGCCTCGGCAAGCCGCTCAAGCTGATCAACCGTCCGGTGCGCGACGCGGTGCCGATCTGGTGGGCGTCGCTGATGGGCAACGCCGTGGCCGCGACCGTGGAAGTTGCGGACGGCTGGCTCCCCATCATGTTCATCCCCGAGAAGGCGATGAGCGTGTGGGGCGACGATCTGAAGCGCGGTCTCGCCAAGCGCTCGCCCGATCTCCCGGAGCTCGACATCTCGGCTGGCGGCATGCTGGCGATCGGTGACGACCTTCCCGTCGAGAAGATCCGCGACATGGGCCGGCCCGGCACTGCGCTCTATGTGGGGGGCATGGGTGCGCGCGGCAAGAACTTCTACAACGACCTCGCCGTGCGCTACGGCTTCGAGCAAGCCGCAAAGGAGATCCAGGATCTCTACCTCGACGGCAAGAAGGACGAAGCCGCCGCGAAGGTGCCGGAAGAGTGGCTCGAGAAGACATCGCTGGTCGGCTCGGCGTCGTACATCACCGAGCGGGTCGCCGCATACAAGGAGGCAGGTGTCACTGTGCTCAACGTGAATCCCGTCGGGCCCGACGCGGTCAAGGCGATCGACCAGATGCGCGAGATCGTGGACGCGGCATGACCGACGTCGCTGCTCCCACCATCGGCGGCACCGTCGAGCCCGGCTTCGAAAGTGTGCGAGACGCGTTCGTTCGCAACTTCACCGAGCACGGCGAGCTCGGCGCCGCCGTCGCCGTGCACGTGAAGGGGCGCAAGGTCGTCGACCTCTGGGGTGGCGTCGCCGATCCTGCGACTGGCCGCCCGTACGACGATCGCACCCTCCAGCTCGTGTTCTCGACGACGAAGGGGGCCACGGCGTTGTGTGTCGCGTTGCTCGCGCAACGGGGCGAGATCGACTACGACGCCAAGGTCTCGGACTACTGGCCGGAGTTCTCGGCAGCCGGCAAGGGCGAGATCCCCGTGCGAGTGCTGATGTCGCACCGGGCCGGCATCCCCGTGATCGACCAAACGCTGACCGCCGACGAGGTCTTCGCGTGGACGCCGCTCGTCGAGGCGCTCGCCGCGCAGGCGCCCGTCTGGGAACCGGGGACGAAGCACGGGTACCACGCAGTGACCTACGGCCACCTCGCCGGCGAGCTCGTCCGGCGCGTCAGTGGGAAGAGCCTCGGGACGTTCTTCGCCGACGAGGTCGCGAAGCCGCTCGGACTCGACTTCTGGATCGGATTGCCCGCCTCGGAAGAGCCACGCGTCGCGCCCCTCGTCCCCGCACCGCCGCCTCCACCCGAGATGGAGGCGCTGGTGGCGCTGTTCATGGGGCCCGACACCCTGATCGGTCGCGCGCTCTCTCGGCGGCGGCGCTCGGCGCCTTGGGCGAGCAGATGATCTTCAACACGCCAGCGATGCACGCGGCGGAGATCCCGGCTGCGAACGGCATCACGAACGCGACATCGCTGTCCCGGATGTACGCGGCGTGCGTCTCGGAGGTCGACGGCATCCGGTTGCTCACCCCTGCGACCGTTGCGAAGGTGAGTGAGACGCAGACGAGCGGACCGGACCAGGTCTTGATGATGGAGTCGACGTTCGGTCTCGGCTTCATGACCGCGGGGATGATGACGCCGATGATGGGGCCGTCGTCGTTCGGTCACGCGGGTGCCGGCGGATCGCTCGGGTTCGGCGACGCGGACAGTGGCGTGGCGTTCGGCTACGTGATGAACCAGATGCAGATGAACCTTGCCGGCGACCCGCGCGCCGTGGGCCTCATCGACGCGGTGAAGGCCAGCCTCTAGCCCCCGCGGGTGGAGCGAACGCCGCTCAGGCGGTCGATGACCTTCTCGGCTTCGGCGACGAACTCATGCACGAGGTCCGCGGCAGGGCGGAGCTCGTGGATCGCCCCGACGCCCTGACCACACGGGAAGAACTCGCGGTTCGGGTCGACCTCCGTGTCCTCGTCGCCGCCGAGGTGGCTCACGCCTTGCTGGGCCGCGTAGAGCGCCTGTTCCGGGAACGGCTTCAGCTCTTCCGGATGCTCCTCGAAGTGCTGGGTCCATTCGTTGCGCACGACACGACACGTCTTGCCGGTGTACGACCGTGAGACGACGGTGCCGTCCTCTGCGAGCCCGATGCAGGACGTCCTTGTAGCCCGGCACCGCGCGTGCCTCCGGCGTGGCGATGAAGCGCGTGCCGATCCACACGCCGTCGGCGCCGAGCGCGAGCGAGGCTGCGAGGCCGCGCCCGTCGAAGAGCCCGCCCGCGGCCACGACGGGCACGCGATCGCCGACGGCGTCGACGACCTGAGGAACGAGCGCCATGGTCGCGATCTGTCCGGTGTGGCCTCCGGCCTCGGTTCCCTGCGCGACGACGATGTCGCAGCCCGCTTCGACCGCGGCGATCGCGTGCCGCACCTTCCCGCACATGCTCGCGACCAGCACGTTGTTCGTCGTGACACAGGTCGATCACATCGCGGGGCACGCCGAGGCCCGCGACGAACACCCGGGCGCCACCGTCGATCACCGACTGCACTTGATCTCGACCTGGCCCGGCGACCGCGGTGAGGAGGTCGACGCCGAACGGCTTGCTCGTGAGGCCTCGCGTCTTCGCGATCTCGTCGACCATCATCTCGTGCCCCATCGTCGAGGCACCGAGGCATGCCGAACCCGCCGGCCTCTGAGACGGCGGCGGCGAGCCGGTGGTAGGAGACGCCGCCCATGCCGGCGAGCATCACGGGGTGCTCGATCTCGAGCACTTCGGTCAGACGGGTGCGCATGGACGCGGATCGTAGGTGGGTAGCGAGGCCCGTCACCTCCCCGGGGGGACGAGAGAGGTGACGGGCCTCGGCCTCGAACACACGCCGCGCGACCGACGTGGCTCGTTGCAGGCTTCAGGGTACGGAGGGCGCGTTTCCGCTCTGTGTCGTCGTGGTGAATGCCGTGGTCGAGCAGGTTCTGCCTGGAACGCACCGTCCCGGTCGAGGAAACGGCGGTGCCAGCGACGGGGGGTGACCACGATCGCCCTCGGCTCGTCCTCGAAGAGCCAGCGCGCGAAGTTCCGCCGGGTCCAGCCCGACATCCCTGCCACTCTGATCGCGCCGCGTGCTCCGTTCGGGTGCTCGAGGATCCTGCCGAGCGCTACCGACATGCGATGGTCCGCGACCAGCTCGCGGCGCACGTCACGCTCGTAGCGGCCGGCCGCTCCGGCCGGATCGTCCAAGCCGTGGTCGATGATCGCCTCGGCGGCGAGCTGGCCGGTGAGCAGCGCCTGGCCGATTCCTTCGCCGGTCAGACGGTCGGTGGCACCGGCGGCGTCGCCGACGAACAGCGCGCGGCCCGCATGAAGTGGCAGCGAACCGATGCGAGCCGGGATCGGCCAGGCCTTGTGCGGCGCCTCGGCGATCGCGTTCTCGCCGAGCACACCCCGGACGTGGGGGCGGCTGAGGATGTCGGGCCACAGCTGCTTCATCGCCTGCGTGGCGATCGTGCCGTCGCGAGGGATGCCGAAGCCGACGTTCGCGCGGCCATCGCCGAGCGGGAACGACCACGCGTAGCCCGGGAGCAGATCCGGATCGAACCACACCCACAGCTGTGTCGCCGCCGCCGGGCCGACGTCACAGAAGTACTGGCGGAACGCGTGCCACTCGCCGAGGTAGCCGGGTTCGCTCGGCGCGAGCAGCTTCCTCATCGGGGACCACATGCCATCGGCGGCGATCACCATCCGGGCCGACAGGGTGCCGAGCCCTTCGACCTCGAGCTCGACGGCCGGACTCGGCGGAGCGCGGCATCGGTCAGCGTTGCGCCCTGATGCAGCACCGCGCCGGCCTCCTGCGCCCGTTCGACGAGCAACGTGTCCAGCTCGGTACGGCGCACGACCCCGGCGTAGACACCGCGGCCTTCGGGCAGCGGCAGCTCGACCACTCGGCCCGACGGTGACCGAACCCACGCCGCGTCCACCGCCCGCCACGACGGCAGACCGAGCGGTGAGACCCCGAGCTCCTCGAGGAGTCGAAGCGCGCCCGTCGTGAGGCCGTCCCCGCAGCACTTGTCGCGCGGGAACCTCGCCTTGTCGATGAGGGCAACACGCATCCCGGCGTTCGCGAGTGTGATCGCCGCAGCGCTGCCCGCCGGCCCCGCGCCGACGACCGCGACATCGATCTCGGAGCGCACACCGGCCACGCCGTCAGGGTAGGGCGATCAGGCCGCCTCGCTTCGGCGCTGGGGTCGGCGACCGCTGAACACCGGCAGATCGGTGAGGTCGGCGAGCTCGGGTCGCTCAGCGATGAACGCGCGAGCGCGATCGCGGGCGCGTTGGACCCTCTTCTCACGGCGTTCGGGCTCAGCCCGTAGCGAGGGCCGATCGTGTGGGACGGCGACGGATCGCCCGCCTCGGTTTGCTCGGTGTACTCGAGCATCGAGCGCGATGTCGCGCGGGTCGCTCGTCGCCTCGAGCACCTCGAGGACCTGCGCGACGCGATGGTGCGAGCGGGCGGCCCGCTCGAACGTGCAGAGAATCTCGTCGTCCATCGGCGCGTCGAGCGCCACGCTGTCTTCGATCTCGTGACCGCAGGGATCAGCCGCGGCCAGCGGCCAAAAGCCCTGGTTCTTGCGCACCTCGGTCGTGAGGTGCGCCCACGCCCAGCGCCAGGGCAGTGCGCCGTCGGGCCGCCACGCCCCGGCATGGCCGGCCAGCCATGTGCAGAAGTCGGTGGCGACCGCCTCGACCTCGTCACTCGGCAGCCGGCGCCCGACCTCGGTCGCGGCCTGACGCACCGCACCCCTGAGCTCGACGTCGAAGACGACGCGCAACTGGAAGATAGCCCCCCGGTCACCGGCCGCCATGGCTGCCATCAGCCGCTTCAATGTGTCTCGTTTGCCTGCGTCCACCAACCCTCCTCTGCCTTCTCGTCCAGTGTGAAAGGGGGGTGGTGCACAAACTGGAGAGCTTTGGAACGCGATCGCTGTCGCCCACTAGACATGGCCCACAGCCGCATCGAGCACCGATCGACAAGGGGGAGAATCCATGCCGGGCCTGTGTGAGGGACGAGTCGCGATCGTGACCGGAGCCGGTCGGGGCATCGGCCGCGAGCACGCCCTGATGCTCGCGTCGCACGGCGCCAAGATCGTGGTGAACGACCTCGGCGGGGAGATGGACGGCACCGGCCAGTCGACCGGGCCCGCACAGGATGTCGTGGACGAGATCAAGGCGATGGGGGGCGAAGCTGTCGCCAACGGGGACAGCGTCGCCGACTGGGAGGGCGCCCAGCGTCTCATCAACACCGCGATCGAGTCGTTCGGCACGCTCGACGTGCTCATCAACAACGCCGGCATCCTGCGCGACCGGATGCTCGTGAACATGACGGCCGAGGAGTGGGACGCCGTGATCAACGTCCACCTCCGGGGCACGTTCGCACCATCCCGCTGGGCGGCCGCGTACTGGCGTGATCGTGCGAAGGCCGGCGACGCGAATGACGCCCGCATCATCAACACGACGTCGGTGTCGGGCATCTACGGCAACCCCGGCCAGACGAACTATGGCGCCGCCAAGATGGGAATCGCCGCGTTCACGATCATCGCCTCTCGCGAGCTGGGTCGGTATGGCGTCACGGTGAACGCCGTCGCTCCCGGTGCGCTCACGCGCATGACCGAGGGCTTGAGCATGGGACAGGGGAGCGAGGAAGACCGCGAGCGGATGTCGCCGCGCTGGATCGCACCGATCGTGACGTGGCTCGCGAGCGACCAGTCCGGCGGAGTGACGGGTCGAGTCTTCGAAGCCTCTGGCCGTGTGCTCGCGATCGCCGAGGGATGGCACCGAGGCCCACGAGTCGAGCCGGTCGACGATCCGACGCGCATGGGCCCGGTCGTCGCCGACCTCCTTGCCAAAGCCCGCCCGAACGCCGGCATGGACGGCGAAGACGCGAACGGCTGACACGCGAGCAACCGAGACAGGAGCGAGACATGCCCATCAACCCGGATGCGGTCGGAACCGAGTCCGAGCCCCAGGAGACGTCGTGGACATCGAAGGACTGCCTGCTCTACGCCGTCGGCGTCGGTGCGGGCGTCGACGAGCTGCCGTTCACGACTGAGAACACGTCCGGGGTCCCGCAGCAGGTCCTTCCGACCTTCGCGGTGATCGTCGGCATGGGCGGTGGTGCATTCGGGAGCATCGGGAGCTTCAACCCCGCGATGCTCGTGCACGGCCAGGAGGCGATCGAGCTGCATCAGCCGATCCCGCCCGAGGGCACGATCCGCACGACGAGCAAGATCACGGGGATCTACGACAAAGGCAAGGCCGCCCTCGTGGTGAGCGAGGCCAAGTCGGTGGACGCCAAGACCGGCGAGCCGATGATGACGACGCGGCATGTCGGCGTTCATCCGCGGTGAGGGCGGATGGGGCGGAGATCGCGGCCCGGGCGGTGCGGTCAACGTGCCACCCGAACGCGCACCCGACCACACGGTGACCTACCAGACGTCGCCGGATCAGGCGCTCGTCTACCGGCTCTCGGGGGATCGCAACCCGTTGCACTCCGATCCGTCGTTCGCTGCGATGGGCGGCTTCGACCGGCCGATCCTGCACGGGCTCTGCACGTACGGCTTCACCGGGCGAGCGCTCCTGCACTCACTCTGCGACGGAGACCCGACGCGCTTCACGTCGATGGAGGGCCGGTTCTCCTCACCGGTGTTCCCCGGTGACAGCCTCACCGTCGACATCTGGGTCGAGGGCGACGGCCACGCGGTCTACACGACCAAGCGCACGGGCCACGGCGAGGCCAAGGACCTCGTCGTCATCGACCAGGGTGCGTGCACCTTCACGAAGTGACGCGAGCGAGTCAGAACAGCTTGAGGTCTTCGGGGCGCATCCCCTTCAACACCTCGTAGTCGATCTCCACGCACGCGAAGCCGCGATCGCTCGCGAGCACGCGCGCCTGCGGCGTGATCGACTGCGCCACGAACACGCCGCGCACCGGCCGCAGCCCAGGGTCGAGCTCGAGGCGGGCGACGTAGCGGGTGAGCTGCTCGACGCCGTCGATCTCGCCACGGCGCTTCACCTCCACAGCGACGGTCGCACCGCTCGCGTCGCGACACAGCAGGTCGATCGGCCCGATGTCGGTTGGATACTCGCGGCGCACGAGGATGAGGTCTTCGGCGATCGCGTCGGGACGGGCTGCGAGCAGCGCCTGCAGCTCGGCCTCGACGCCGTCCTTCTCGAGGCCCGGGTCGGCGCCGAGCTCATGAGCGGTGTCGGAGAGCACCTCGGCGAACCGGATCACGAGCCGCTCGCCCTTGGCGTTGGTGACGGTCCAGACCATCTCGGCGTCCTCGCTCGCGGCCCCTTCAACGAGGACGTTCGGCGCAACCATCCAGTTCAGCGGCTTGTAGGCGCCACCGTCCGCGTGGATGGCGACGCAGCCGTCCGCCTTCACCATCACGAGCCGGATCGCCATCGGGAGGCGGGCGCTCAGCCGGCCCTCGTAGTCCACGGAACACCGGGCGATCACGAGCCGCACGATTTCGACCTTACGCGAGCCTCACTTCGTCGCTGGCAGGGCCGATGGGTCTCGTGATGGATCGTTCGGTGAATCCGGCTCCCGCGTCGATCCGCCCCAAGCTCGGACGTCTCCTCATGGAGGCGAGGCTCGACGCGGGGCTCAGCCGTCGCGACCTCGGCCGGATGGTCGGAGTCGAGACGGCACGCGTCCGGGGATGGGAGCGCAGCGACAAGGTCCCGGCGGATGTGTCGCTCGAGGCGATCGCCGACGCGTGTGGCGTCACGGTCGACGTGCTCGTACCGCCTCGCCAGCCCCTCTGGTTCGATCCGGTGCGCGGCCGGCTCGTCGTCGGCGAGCAAGAGGTGCGCATCGACCAGTCGGTGCTCGGCAACGATGGTGTGCTGCGCTGCTACCTCTCGATGGTCCGCTATGAGCGCGGGCTCGCGGAAAACGCTCCGGTCACGCTCCGACTCGATGACCTCGAAGTGCTCGCGCTCGCGCTCGACGTCACCGATCGTCAACTCGAGGAACAGCTCGTCGCGCTGGCCGGTGTCTCCGAACGGAGCGCGGCCGACATCCGGCGTCGACTGATCCGCCGCCGTGCTCCGACGCGAGTCGCCGCGCTGGCGGTGGGCATGCTCGCTGCGGTGCCGGTCGTGCACCTCAGAGCGACGCACCGCCCGGTCACCCCGGTGGCGCCGCCCGCGACCTCGAACGGGGCCGCTCACCAGGCCGACGAGCCTCCGGTGGAGATCGGCGAGGCGCTCACCATCGAGCGTGACGCCCGGCAGCCCTGATCGGACAGCTCTGATCGCACAGCTCTGACCGCCGCGGCTGGACTCGCGCCGCGCCGCTCTACAACACTCTCGCCGTGCTCGTTCGTCTCGGCGGTGTTGTCGCGCTCGTCATGCTGGTCGTCGGCGGTCTGACCGCGTGCAGTGACGACTCCTCGACCGCATCATCGCTCCCCGTGCCGACCGCCGATGACCTCGCCGGCGCGCAGGTGAGCGGCCAGTGGGTGGTGACCCTCACCATCGACGCACAGACTCCGCCGGCGCTCGACAACAGCGTCAAGCAGGGTGACACGCTCGACGCGTGAGTACGTCCTCACCGGTGGCTGCAACACGCCCGACACCGTCGACTGCACGGTGCAACGCGAATCCGGCGCCGGTCAGTCTGAGGAGACCTGGACGCGTCAGGGCGCGACGCTCAGCTATCAGGCCGGGGCTCCGGTCACGCTCTCTTGCCAGATCGACGGCGCCGACACCCCTGTCGACTACCACGCGTGAGCGACGTTCACGCTCGAGGTCACTGACGCGATCGAGGTGGGCGACCAGTGGATCGCGACCGAGCTCGGCTACGCGCGCGAGGCCGAGATGGTGCCGACGGGCACAGCGGCGTCGCAGGGTTGCCCCACCGGAACGCAGACCGAGAGTGGCACTGGTGTCCCCGCTGAGTCGAGCGGAACGACGACCGTGGCGCCCACCACGGCTGCTAGCCCGACGACCGGTCCCTGAGTCGCTTGCCGATCAGCTCGCGGCGTCGCTGCAGATCTCGGTAGGTCAGCGTCTCGGTCGACGAGTCGACACCGAACGAGGCTTTGACTCCCTCGAGGTCGAGCGGCACGTCCATCGGATGGACGCCCATGTCGGCGGCCAGCCGATCGCCGTGGCGCTTTGCGAAGTAGGCCGAGATGGTGGTGATCTCAGCGAGCAGGTCGAGATCGGGTGCGAGCTTCGCGATCGCGCCGTCGAGGAACACCATGTTCTTCACGTACAGCATGAGCTCCTTCGGGAGCCGCGCGCCGTAGCCGAGCAGCGCCTTGACCACGCGCTGGATCTCGTGGACCAGCTCCTCGCCCGAGAGCGTCGTCGGGTCGACCGGTGGCTGGTCCAGCCGGAGATCCCGGATGACCGCGTCGAGATCGGTGTCGGCGGGTAGCGCGCCCAGATCGCGGAGTGCGGCGAGCTGTCCTTTGATGTCGTTGGTGGTCGCGCCGACCATCAGCCGCAGGAAGGCCAGGCGCCGCGCCTCGCTGAGACGGCCGACGATGCCGAAGTCGAGCAACGCCGTGCGTCCGTCGGGCTGCACGAACAGGTTCCCGGCGTGCAAGTCGCCGTGGAAGATCCCGTAGATCATCGCCCCCTCCATCAATGCGATCATCCCGGTGCGGATCACGGCGGTCGTGTCGATGCCGGCCGCCTGCATGCTCTCGACGTCATCGAACGCGAAGCCTGACAGCCGTTCCATCACGAGCACGCGGCGCGTGACGAGAGTCGGGTGCGGGCGGGGCACGACATAACCTCGCTGACCGAGCTCCGCGAGCACCCGCGCGACGTCGAGCATGTTCTGCGCTTCGAGCCGGAAGTCGAGCTCTTCGGTGATCGTCTCCGCGAACAGCTCGACGAGTGCCGGTGGGTTCGCGAGTGCTGCGATCGGGATCCGGCCGACGAGCAGCGGGGCGAGCCACGACATCACCGCGAGGTCCTGGCGTACGAGCTTCGCGACCTGCGGGCGCTGCACCTTCACCACGACCCGCTCGCCCGTCCGCAGATGCGCGGCGTGGACCTGGGCGATCGAGGCCGCGGCCAAGGGGACGCGGTCGAACGACTCGAAGACCGCGTCGAGCGGCATGCCCAGGTCCTGCTCGACGACTGCTCGCACGCTGTCGAAGCTCTCGGCCGGCACGCGGTCGCGGCAGAGCTTGAACTCGCTGACCAGCTCCTCGGGGAACAGGCCTTCGCCCGCCGAGATGATCTGCCCGAGCTTGATGTAGGTCGAGCCCAGGTCGGTCGCGGCGACGCGGAGTCGGCGTGAGATCCCGGCCCTCGACGTGTGTTCGCCCTTGCGGCGTTCAAGCACTGCCCAGGCGCCGACGGCGAGCCCGAGCCGGGCGGTCACGCGCGCCATCCGCAGCCCCGGCGGAACTCGGCGGCGTCGAGTCAGCTCGGGTACCTCGCCCCGTGACGCCGCGCGGACGGCGTCGAGGCCGGAGGTCCACATGATCCGGTCGAGGTCGAGCACCCACGGCGGGTCGTCGCTGAACGCGCCGAACGCCAGGTCGGGGACTCGCGCGAAGCGACTCGGTCATGCGCGCCAGTCTCGCAGCACCCTCCGTCGCCGCGAACTCGGACGACTACTCTGCGCAAGCGCCGCGGGGGCGGTGGGACGTTGACCTCAGGGGGAACGACACATGGTCGAGCGCTGGATCGCCGACAGCGAGCTCAGCAGCAAGTGGCCGATCTACACGCGAGCCAACGTCGGCGAGGTGTTCCCGGATCCGGTGACGCCGCTCACCCGCGATACCGGCATCTGGCTGGCCGAGCTCGGATGGCGCGACGCGTGGGAACGCGTCGGCGCGTTCGATCATGCTGAGTTCGATCCCGACAACATCGAACAGCTGGGCATCACCGGCGGCTACTGCTACTTGAACGCGTCGCTCATCCGTCTGTTCGGCGAGCGCGCGCCGGGTCTCTCGGCGGCAGCGATGGATGAGCAGTTCTTCGGGGCGCAGCCGGGCATCCCGCCCTACGAGGAGCAGCCGGGCGACGTCGACCTCGCGAAGACCGAGAAGATCGGCCAGACGTTCGGCTGGACGCTCACGACCGAAGACCTCCCCGAGCTCATCGACGACCAGGTCGCCACGAAGCGGCTGCGCGACGACCGTCCCGATCTCCGCGCCCTCAGCGATCGCGAGCTCGCCGACCGCTACTTCGCGCTCATGGACGCGCACTTCCGCGACCTGTTCGCCCACCACATCTTCATGTCGTACATGGCGACCCTGCCGGTCGGCATCCTCACCGCGATGGCGGCTGCGGTCGGCGACCCGTCGCTCATGATGCGGCTCATCGGTGGCCTCGGCGAGGTCGACTCCGCAGCGCCCTCGATGGCGATGTGGGACATGGGCCGTGTGGTCGCCGACTCGCCCTCGCTCATGGCTGAGTTCGACAAGGGGCTCGTCCGGCTGCACGACCGTCTCCGAGCCTCGCCGGACGAGGGCGCGGTGAAGCTGTGCTCGATGCTCGATGAGTTCATCCACGACTTCGGATCTCGGGGACCGAACGAGTGGGAGATGCGCTCGCCGACCTGGGAGACGCAACCTGACCTCGCGCTCGCCGCGGTCGACCGCATGCGCCTGTCACCGAACGGCGCCGCGCCGTTGAACCAGAACTCGCGGATGGCGGGCGATCGCGAAGAGCTCGCGGCGCAGCTCACCGAGGCGTTGAAGGACGACCCGGAGACGCAGGGCACGTTCCTCGCGGCCGTGCGGGCGGCCCGAGTGTTCTTGCCCGGGCGGGAGCGTTCGAAGACGAACGCCATCCGCATGCTCCACGAGTGCCGCATGACCCTGCGTGAGCTCGGTCGCCGGATGGTGGAGCGGGGAGCGTTCGACGAGATCGAGGACTTCGGGATGCTGCGGAAGGCCGAGTACGACGACTTCCTCGCTGATCCCGAGGCGTTCACCAATACGATCCGTGCTCGGCGCGCGCAGTACAAGGAGCTGCAGGCGCTCGAGCCGCAGTTCGTCTTCGTCGGCGAGCCCGACTTCCCGGCTGCGTGGACGCGTCGAGACGCCGTGAACATCGCGAAGCTCGGGCCCGGCGAATCGCTGACCGGGCTGTCCGGATGCCCCGGCGTCGCCGAGGGCCGCGCACGCGTGATCCTCGACTCGCACGATCCCACCGCGCTCGAGCCTGGCGACGTGCTCGTCGCTCCGATCACCGATCCATCGTGGACGCCGCTGTTCGTCCCGGCGTGTGCGGTCGTCGTCGACGTCGGCGCGCTGCAGAGCCACGCGATCATCGTGAGCCGCGAGCTCGGCATCCCTTGCGTGGTGTCGGCGACGGGTGCCACGAAGGCGATCCCCGACGGTGCGCTGGTGCGCGTCGACGGGTCGGCCGGAACGGTCACGGTGCTCTGATGGGCGGGCGCTGGGTCGCGGACACCGAACCGAGCAAGAAGTACCCGATCTACACCCGCGCGAACGCCGGCGAGGTCATGCCCGATCCGGTGTCACCGATGTCGGCGACTCTGGCCATCCCGGTCGCCGGCGAGCAAGGCTGGCGCGACGCCTATGTGAAGGCGGGGTCGTTCTTCTACGACGAGTTCGACCCGGATCGGCCCGACACCATCGGGGTGTTCGGCGGTTACCTCTTCCTCAACATGTCGATGACGCGGATCTACGGCGTGCGCACGCCGGGCCTCACGCCGCAGATGGTCGACTTCCAGTACTTCGGCGACATGCCGGGCATCACGCCCTATGAAGAGGAAGCGCGTCCCGACGACGAGAACGAGGTGCTGACCCAGAAGCTTCAGGAGTATCTCGACGACCTGTTCACCCGTGACGACCTTCCTGAGCTGCGCGCCGATCGCGATCAGGTCGATCGGCTGGTGGCGCGGCGCCCCGACCTCAGCGAGCTCACCGACCAGGAGCTCGTCGACTACGCCCGCAGCTTCCTACCGCTGTTTCGCCGCCTCTTCTGTCGCCACATCCTCATCTCGGGAGCGTCGGGCATCGGGATCGGCACGGTTGCGGGTGTGCTGGCGACGATCGAACAGCCCGACCTCATCATGACGCTGGTCGCGGGCATCGGCGACGTCGACTCCGCGGCGCCGAGCTGGGCGATGTGGGACATGTCGCGGATCGTGAAGGGGTCACCCGATCTCACTGCGGCGTTCGACGAAGGGGTCCCGGGCCTTCACGAGCGCCTCGGTGCTCTCGCCGACTCGGGGAACCCGTCTGCGGAGGACCTCGGGAAGCTGTTCGGCAGCTTCATCGAGCGCTTCGGCTCTCGCGGGCCGAACGAGTGGGAGTTCCGCAGCCGCACGTGGGGCGTCGACCCAGAGATCCCTCTTGCCGCGATCGACCGCATGCGGTTTGCTCGGGACGAGGAGTCACCGCAGGCCCGCACCGAGCTTCGAGTGATCGAGCGAGAGGCCGCCACCGACTTCGTGCGCGAGCTCGTTGCCGGCGATGTCGAGGCGGCGGGCACGTTCGAGGTGGGGCTGCGCTGCGCGCACCTCTACAACGCCGGTCGCGAGCGCACGAAGACGAACAACATCAAAGTGGTCCACGAGATGCGCTTGGCGCTGCGCGAGCTCGGAAGGCGCATGGTGGAGCGAGGCCATCTCGAGAACGTCGAGCAGGTCTTCATGCTGATCGATCTCGAGCTCGACGACTTCGTCGAGCGCCCCGCCGACTTCAGTGCGCTCGCCAAGGAACGCGAGCAGTTCTACCTTGGGCTGTGGGATCTCGAGCCTCCGTTCGTGACGCAGGGGCGCGCCTCCGCCGGTCTCCGAGTGGCGCCATCGGGCGGCGGCGAGCGGTGCGGATCACGCCGCGCCCGGTGACGTGCTCACCGGCATCCCCGGATGCCCCGGCATCGCGCGTGGACGAGCGCGTGTCGTGCTCGACCCGACGGATCCTCGGGGCCTCGAACCCGGCGATGTGCTGGTTGCGCCACTCACCGACCCGTCGTGGACACCGCTCTTCGTCCCTGCTGCCGCGGTAGTGGTCGACGTGGGCGCCCAGATCACCCACGCCGTCATCGTGAGCCGCGAGCTCGGCCTGCCGTGCGTGGTGTCGGTCACCGACGCGACGCGTCGCATCCCCGACGGGGCGATGATCGAAGTCGACGGCAAGGCCGGCACGGTGACGGTGGTCTGAGATGCTCGATCACCTGAGGGTCGTCGAGCTCTCGGTCTGGGTGGCAGGCCCCGCCGCTGGGTGGTGTGCTCGCCGACTGGGGCGCCGACGTCATCAAGGTCGAGCCGCCCGAAGGCGACCCGATGCGCAAGCTGTTCGGCGCGATCGGCGTCAAGCAGACAAAGGTGCCTCCGTTCGAGCTCGACAACCGCGGCAAGCGCTCGGTCGTGCTCGACCTCCGCTCGGACGACGGCATCGCGGCGATGTGGAAGCTGCTCGAGACCGCCGACGTGTTCCTCACGAACCTGCGCGTCGACGCACTCGAACGGCTCGGGCTCGATCCGCCGGCCGTGCGGGCCCGGTTCCCTCGCATCGTGTATGCGAGCGTCAGCGGCTACGGTCTCGAAGGCCCCGAACGCGACCGTCCCGGATATGACATCGGTGCGTTCTGGGCGCGCAGTGGCGCCGCGGCGACGCTCGTGCCCTCGACCGAGGATCCGCCCACCATCCGCAGTGGATATGGCGACCACACGACGGGCTTGACCGTGCTCGCCGGCCTGCTCGGCGCGCTCCTCGAACGCGAGCGCACCGGCGAGGGCCGGCTCGTCGAAGTGTCGCTGCTCGGCACCGGCATCTACTGCATGGGATGGGATCTCTCGATCCTGTCGGGGTTCGGCAAGATCTCCTCGACGAAGTCGCGTGCGCTCGCGCCCGCTGCCGCTCGTCAACTGCTACAAGGCCGGCGACGGGCACTGGTTCTGGCTGCTCGGCCTCGAAGGCGATCGCCACTGGCCAGGCCTGCTGCGCGCGAATCGACCGTGACGATCTCAGTGAGGACGAGCGCTTCGCGACCTCGGTCGGTCGCCGCGAGCACTGCGCGGCCCTCATCGCCGAGCTCGACGACACGTTCGCCGCTCGCGACTACGAGGAGTGGACCGAGCGGTTCGACGCGCACGACGTGTGGTGGGCGCCGGTCAACACGTTGCGCGACGTCCTCGACGATCCGCAAGCGAACGCCGCCGGAATGTTCGTCGACATGGCGGGCATCGACGGCGAGCCGTATCGCTCGGTGTCGACGCCGGTGCGGTTCTCTCCGGCGACCGACCACGTCGCGTCGCCCGGCCGTGTCCCCACGCTCGGCGAGCACACCGCCGAAGTCCTCGCCGAGCTCGATCTCAGCTGACCCCTCGACCGTTTGCTCACTCGGATACAGCAGGACCGGCTCGAGTGAGCAAACGCTTCAGCCCCAGAGCGCGTCGAGGACGTCGTCGGCGAGCTCCTTGCGACAGATGAGGAGGTCGGGGAGCCAGGGGTCCGCGCGGTTGTAGACCAACGGCGATCCGTCGAGGCGACTGACATGCAGTCCGGCGGACATGGCGACAGCAGCCGGCGCCGGCGTTGTCCCACTCGTACTGGCCGCCCGAGTGGGCGTAGATGTCGGCCTCGCCCGCCACGACTGCCATCGCCTTCGCCCCTGCGGATCCGAGCGTGACGATCTCGGCGTCGAGCGTGTGCGCCACGACCGCGGCAGCGTGTGACGAACGGCTGCGGCTCGTGATGACGCGCAGACGGCGACCTTCGATCGGCGGGGGCGGCGGCGGCGGATTGCCCGTGCTGTAGATGAGGCCGAGGGCCGGGAGCGCGACCGCCCCCACGACGGGCTCGCCCTTCAACGCCAGTGCGATGTGCACGGCCCAGTCGCTCCGGCCGGGTTGTCCGTACTCGTTGGTGCCGTCGAGCGGATCGACGACCCAGACGCGATCAGCGGAGAGCCGCGCCGGTCCGTCGCGTCCCTCTTCGGACAGGATCGCGTCGTCGGGCCGCAGGTCACCCAGCCGCTCCACGATGAAGTGGTGGGCGCGCATGTCGCCTTCGTCCATGACCCGCCAGGACGCGGCGCCCGCGCTCACCAGCTCTGCACGGAGCTGGACCAACAAGATGCCGGTCGCTTCGGCGATCTCAGCCGCGATGCGATGGTCGTCGACGTCCGCCTCGCTCACGCGGGCAGGCTAATGGGACCTGATCGGATCGTGGTCACGGCGGAGGGCTGACGTTCCCCGCCGCGACCTGCGCCTGGTAGTCGAGCTCGATGCGCGCGGCTTGCAGGAGGTTGATCGCGTATCGCATCGCGCCGGACGAGTAGGTCGTGCACTCGAGACCGGTAGTTGTCGAGACCGGACAGAAGTGACCGTCCTCGCCGCGGACCGTGATCGTCCCGTCGGCCGCGCACGCCTCGCGCGCTTGTGGGATGCGCTGCTCGAAGGGGAGGCAGCGCTGGGTGTCCACGAACTTGCCCTCGGGCGAGATGGCCACGCCGGCGTCGGCGTATTGGATCGTCGGATGGGAAGCGGCGAGCCCGCGGTACACCGAGTCGAGCTGCTCCCACACGTCACCGGGCAGGTGCGGCGCGGGCGGCGACGCGAGGATGAACAGGATCTTCGCCCGCTCCGCCGCCCCGATCGCCCGCTCGGTGTCTTCGTGGTACTTGTCGAGCAACGCCTGGCCGGAGCGGAGGTTCCCTTGTTCGTCGACCATGCAGCTGCCGACGCTGTTCCCGCTGAAGGCCCACACGGCGAGGTCGAGATGCTTGGCCGCGATGTCTTCCTCCAACCGGTCGACGAAGTCGCACGGGGCGGTGCCGCCGAGAGCGCGGGCCTCGACCTGCAACCCCAGCGTGGGCGCGACGGCCTGCAGGTAGGGCTCGGCCTGCGTCACGAGAGAGTCGCCGTAGATGATCACTCGTGGCTCGGCTTCCGGTGGTGTGGGCAGGGCGGGCGCTGTCGTCGTGCTCGGCGCCGCCGGGGCGCTCACGCCCTCTTGGGCGGAGCTGCGACCGGCGACGATGCCGCACACGAAGATGACGAGCGCGCCCGCGACGAGGGCGATCCAGCGGTTGCGCATGCAAACTGTCTAGCGGGGGTTGCTAGACGAGGGACATCAGCCTGCCCAACATGTAGCCGCACAGCGAGTAGACACCGGCGAAGATCATCCCGTACGAGAACGACGCGACGCGGATGCGGCGGGCTCCGACGGGCTTGCCGGTGATGACCCGAGCCGTGCCCACGACCAGGATCGCGTTGACGATCGCTGCCGCAAGCGCGTAGCGGCCGGGGGTGCCTTCTTCGATCCACCCGATCGGCTTCTGCAGCGCTTTGCGGTCCCGCATCTTCTCGAGCCGGGCCCCGACGCGCTGCCCGGAGCTCGCCATCCACGCACCCCAGTGGTCATCCACCCAAGTGCAACACGCCACGTTGAGCAGGGCGATCGCGCAGGCGGCGATGCCGAAGACCCGCAGCGAGTCGTACGTCGCGGCAAGGACGAGTGTCGGCAGGCCGATGATCAGGGTGTCGAAGACGGCGTAGATCGCGATGGCCCCGCCGATGAATGCGGTCGCGGCGCGCGAGGGCTGCTGCGTCGTCTCGACCCGATCATCCACGGTGGACTTACGCTCAGGCGGCGGTGCCGTGAGGGCGTCCCGCCTCTTCGTAGCACTCGAAGTGGTAGTGCTCGACCCGGTCCCACCGATCACGCACGTACACGTTGCAGATCACTTGCTGCGCCCGCACCTTCGCGCTGAACTTCACGCGTTCTCGGCACCCTTCACACACGACCTCGCTGCCAGGTTCGATCGCGCGAACGACGGCACGAGTGCGGAGGCCGGTCTTGGTCGCCATGGGCTTCTATCGGCGCCGGCGCGCCGATGCTTAGGAGCAGGTCAGTGCCGTTGCCCCCGGCCCATCCGGACGGCCTGGCCGACGAGGTCGCGCAACGCCGCCTCGTCCGCCCCCGAGGCGACCAGCGCCTGCACCTTCGTCTCGACCTCCTGAGCGAGCGCTTCGTCGACATCAGCCGCGGCCACGTGGCGTCGCCTCCAACGACCGTGCCGTCGTGGCCACCGCCATCAACACGATGATCGACACCGCGGTGATGAGCCCGAACGTGACGACCACGCCGTTGTTGTTGTCTGCGATCGACCCGATGATCATCCCCGCGATCCCGACGACACAGATCGCGATCACGGCCCACCGGAGCACTCGGACTGTCATTCGGCGAGCACAGTCATTCGGTGAGCACAGTCATTCGGCGAGCACGGTCATCTCGCCAGGGGCTTGTACTTGATGCGGTGCGGGGTGTCCGCATCGGCGCCGAGCTCTTTGCGGCGGAATGCCTCGTACTCCGTGAAGTTGCCCTCGAACCATCGCACGAAGGAATCACCCTCGAACGCCAGCACATGGGTCGCGACGCGATCGAGGAACCACCGGTCGTGGCTGATGATCACCGCGCAGCCGGGAAACGCGTCGAGCGCATCCTCGAGCGCCCGTAGCGTGTCGACGTCGAGGTCGTTGGTCGGCTCGTCGAGCATAAGCACGTTGGCGCCCGACTTCAGCACCTTGGCGAGGTGGACCCGGTTGCGCTCACCACCAGAAAGATCTCCGACCTTCTTCTGCTGATCTGAGCCCTTGAAGTTGAACGAAGCGACGTACGCGCGCCCGTGGATCTCGCGGTTGCCGACCTTCATGTGCTCGACGCCCTCGGTGATCTCCTCGTACACCGTCTTCTCCGAATCCAGGACGTCGCGCGACTGGTCGACGTACGCGAGCTGGACCGTGTCGCCGAGCTTCACCGATCCCGCGTCGGGCGCCTCGAGCCCGGTCAGCATGCGGAACAAGGTGGTCTTGCCGGCGCCGTTCGGACCGATCACGCCGACAATGCCCGCGGGCGGAAGCGTGAACGTGAGGTCGTCGATCAGCAACCGGTCGCCGTAGCCCTTGGAGACCCCGTTGACCTCGATCACGACGTCGCCGAGCCGGTTGCCCGGTGGGATCGAGATCTCGAGCTTGTCGCCCGCGCCCGAGTCGGCCTCCGCCTCGGCGAGCAGCTTCTCGTACGCGCTCAACCGGGCCCTCCCCTTCGCCTGGCGGGCCTTCGGCGCCATCCGCACCCAGTCGAGCTCGCGCTCGAGCGTGCGCTGTCGGGCCGAGCTCTGCTTCTCCTCGGCGGCGAGACGGGTTCGCTTCTGCTCGAGCCACGACGAGTAGTTGCCTTCGAACGGGATGCCGCGGCCGCGGTCGAGCTCGAGGATCCAGCGCGCGACGTTGTCGAGGAAGTAGCGGTCATGCGTGACGGCGACGACGGTCCCGGGATACTCCTGCAGGAACCGCTCGAGCCACGCCACCGACTCCGCGTCGAGATGGTTCGTCGGCTCGTCGAGCAGCAAGAGGTCGGGCCGCGAGAGCAGGAGCCTGCACAGCGCGACCCTCCGGCGCTCACCGCCCGACAGGACCGACACGTCGGTGTCGCCGGGCGGGCATCGCAGCGCATCCATCGCGATCTCGACGTTGCGCTCGACGTCCCACGCGCCCGTGGCGTTGATCTTGTCCTCCAGCTCGGCCTGCTCGGCGCCGACCTTCTCGAAGTCCGCGTCGGGGTCGCCCCACATCGCGAGCACCTCGTTGTACCGGTCGAGCAGTGCCCGAATCTCCCCGACGCCGTCCATCACGTTGCCGAGGACGTCCTTCGTCGCGTCGAGAGCGGGCTCCTGCGCGAGGTGCCCGACGGTGAAGCCCGGAGTGAGGCGGGCTTCGCCGCTGAACCCGTCGTCGGCGCCTGCCATGATCCGCAGGAGTGACGACTTGCCCGAGCCGTTGGCCCCGAGCACCCCGATCTTGGCGCCCGGATAGAACGACAGGCTGATGTCGGCGAGCACCTGGCGGTCGGGCGGATAGAACCGCCCGACCTTGTAGGTCGTGTAGATGAACTGCGGCGCCATGCGGTGCGCGACCCTACAGATGCCCGGCAGAGGCTGACGTCGGTGCTACGTTCCGCCCCGTTCGGCCGTGCTCGCCAAGCACAGTTCCCTGGGGGTCGCCCATGTACGCACTCGAGCTGCTCGACCGAGCCGGCCTCGCCTTCACGTCGCGGTGGCTCCACATCCTCGTGGGCATCACCTGGATCGGGTTGCTCTACTACTTCAACCTCGTCCAGGTGCCCGCGTTCGCGGCGATGAGCGCGGGGTCGCGGACCGAGAGCATCGAGATCCTGGCCAAGCGAGCGTTGTGGTGGTTCCGATGGGCCGCCGTCGCGACCGTGCTCACCGGTCTCCTGATCATGGGCCTCACGAAGGACTACTTCGACAACTTCGGCAAGAGCCCGAACGGCGTCTCGATCTCGACCGGCGTCCTCATCGCGCTGATCATGTTCGTGAACGTGTGGGGGATCATCTGGCGCAACCAGAAGATCGTCATCGCGTCGGCGGTGCAGGTGCGCGCCGGCGGCGAGCCACTTCCGGACGCGGCGGCTGCAGGTCGTCGTGCCGGCATGGCATCACGGCAGAACGTCTTCTTCTCGTTCGCGATGGTGTGGTTCATGACGTTCACGAGCCACTACTCGTTCAACTACGACACGGCGAGCAGCGGCGGCGCCCGCGCCGTGTACTGGGTGCTCACGATCATCATCCTCGGCGCGCTCGAGGCGAACGCCCTCGGCGTGATCGGTGGTGGCTTCAAGCCCGCAAAGGAATCGCCGGCCAACTGGCCCTACGAGACCGTGCAGAACGTGCTGATCTCGGGCTTCGTGCTCTGGGCGGTCTTCTGGCTGATGTGGGAGATCCTGTTCGCGCCGTGAACAGAGCCGCCTACGCCAACGACTGGATGTAGGCGAACAGCTGGTTCACCTCTTCCTGGCTGAGCGTGAAGTGCGGCATCATGTTGCCGTACCCCTTCACGATCTTCGCTCCCGGATCGGTGATCGACTCCTTGATGTAGAGCTCGTCGGCGGTCACCGTCGTGCCGTCCGCCAGCTCGACCTCGCTGCCGTACAGACCTTTCCACGTCGGGCCGGTGCCCTTCGATCCGCTGCTGCTGTGGCAGCTGGTGCACCCGCGGTCGCGCGCCACTTGCTTGCCCGCGTCGACGTCCGATGACGCGCCGCCGGTGCCCGCGGAAGACCCCGAGTCGTCGCCTCCGCACGATGCGAGCACACCCGTGAGGATGAGGACGGGGACGAGAGCAAGAAGGGCTCGATTCACGGGCGGTCAACCTATCCGCCCAGCCCGGCTGCGAAGGGCCCGCCGGTAGCATCGGAACGTGGCAGACGCGCAATCGCTCACCCCCGAGCAGTTCGGACCGAACGCGTGGCTCGTCGACGAGATGTACGAGCAGTTCCGCAACGACCCGATGTCCGTGAGCGAGGCGTGGCGCGACTTCTTCGCCGACTACAAGCCGGGCGCCGTCACCCCAGTGCCCGCGCCGGTTGCCGTCCCCGCAGCGGCCGCGGTTCCCGCGCCAGTGGCGGCTCCCGCGGAGGCCGAGCCGGGGGATCCGATCCGGGGTGCCGGCGCCGTGATCGTCTCCAACATGGAGGCCAGCCTCGGCGTGCCCACGGCGACGAGCTTCCGTGTCGTGCCCGCCAAGCTGCTCGAGGTCAATCGCAGCGTCATCAACGGATACCTCGCCCGGACGCGCGGCGGGAAGGTCAGCTTCACCCACCTCATCGGCTACGCCGTCGTGCGCGCCATCGCTGATGAGGTCAAGGTCATGAACTCGACCTACGTCGAGGGCGCGGACGGCAAGCCGCGGGTGGTCCGCCACGAGCACGTGAACCTCGGCTTGGCGGTCGACGTCGAGAAGGCCGACGGGAGTCGCACCCTCGTCGTCCCGGTGATTCGGGCGGCCGAGGCCATGTCGTTCGCCGAGTTCGTGGCCGCCTACGAAGACCTCATCCGCAAGGTGCGCACCAACAAGCTCACTCTCGAGGACTTCCACGGCGCAACGATCACGCTGACGAACCCGGGCACGATCGGCACGGTCCAATCGGTGCCTCGACTCATGCCTGGTCAGGGTGTGATCGTCGGCGTCGGCGCGATCGACTTCCCCGCCGAGTACCAAGCCGCGGATGAGCGCACGCTCGCCGATCTCGGCGTGTCGAAGATCGTCACCGTCACCTCGACCTACGACCACCGGATCATCCAGGGTGCCGAGTCCGGCCTCTTCCTCAAGCGCGTCCACGAGCTGCTGCTCGGCGACGGTGGGTTCTACGACGCGGCGTTTGCCTCCCTCGGCGTCCCGTACGAGGCGGTGCGGTGGCGACATGACGTCAACCCGGCCGATCACGAGGATTCGCGACTCCACAAGCAGATGTGTGTGGCGACGCTCATCCGCGTCTATCGCGTGCGCGGCCATCTCATCGCCGACCTCGACCCCTTGAAGTGGAAGGCCCCGCGGATGGAGCCCGAGCTCGATCCCGCGACCTACGGCCTCACGATCTGGGACCTCGAGCGTGAGTTCCTCACCGGCGGCCTCAGCGGTGTCGAGCAGCTCGAGCTCGGCGAGATCCTCCGCATCCTGCGTGACGCGTACTGCCGCACGATCGGCATCGAGTACATGCACATCCAGGACACCGCCGAGCAGAAGTGGATCCAAGAGCAGGTCGAAGGCGTGCGGTTCGCGCTCAGCCACGACGAGCAGCTCCACCTTCTCTCGCGGCTGAACGCGGCCGAGGCGTTCGAGAGGTTCCTCGCGACGAAGTACGTCGGCCAGAAGCGCTTCGGCCTCGAAGGGGCCGAGTCCGCGATCCCGATCCTCGACTCGATCCTGTCGTCGGCTGCGGACGAGGGGCTCGACGGAGTCGTCCTCGGCATGCCCCACCGTGGGCGTCTCAGCGTGCTCGCCAACATCGTCGGCAAGTCCTACGACCAGATCTTCAAGGAGTTCGAGGGCCACGTCGACCCGTCGTCGACGCAGGGCTCGGGCGACGTGAAGTACCACCTCGGCGCGAGCGGCAAGTTCGTGAGCCCGGCGGGGGCCGACATCAAGGTCGAGCTCGCCGCGAACCCGTCCCACCTCGAGGCGGTCGACCCGGTCGTCGGTGGGATGGCCCGAGCACGGCAGGACATGATCGACCGACCGGGCTCCTACTCCGTGCTTCCGATCCTGATGCACGGGGATGCGGCGTTCGCTGGGCAAGGTGTGGTCGCCGAGTGCCTCAACATGAGCGACATCACCGGATACCGCGTCGGCGGGACCATCCATGTGGTCGTCAACAACCAGCTCGGCTTCACGACTGCTCCCGAGCATGCCCGTAGCTCGCAGTACGCGACCGACGTCGCGAAGATGATCCAGGCGCCGATCTTCCACGTCAACGGCGACGACCCCGAGGCGTGCATCCGCGTCGCCCGCCTTGCGTACGCGTTCCGGCAGACGTTCCACAAGGACGTCGTGATCGACATGGTCTGCTACCGCCGCCACGGCCACAACGAGGGCGACGACCCGAGCTACACGCAGCCGCTCATGTACAAGCTGATCGACGAGCGGCGGTCGGTGCGCAAGCTCTACACCGAGGCGCTCGTGAAGCGCGGCGAGCTCAGCATCGAAGAGGCCGAGCAGTCACTCGACGACTTCCAGCGTCGTTTGCAGGTCGCCCTCGACGAGACCCGTCAGTCAGCGCCGACGGTCGCGAAAGGCGGCGCGTCCCCCGGCGCCGATCGGTGTGCTGCCTCACATCGCGACTGGCGTCGACCGCGAGACCCTCGACCGGGTGTTCGCCGGCCTCACCGCAGTGCCCGAGGGCTTCACGATCCATCCGAAGCTCGCCAAGCAGTTCGAGACTCGCACCGAGCTGTACGAGCAGGACGGCCAGGTCGAGTGGGCCACGGGCGAGGCGCTCGCGATCGGGTCGCTGCTGCTCGAGGGCACCGACGTCCGGCTCACCGGTGAAGACACACGGCGGGGGACGTTCAGCCAACGCCACGCGGCGCTCGTCGACTACCACACGGGCTGGACCTACGTGCCGCTCGCAGCGCTCGACGAGAGCCAAGGCAAGCTCTGGGTCTACGACTCGCTGCTCTCGGAGTACGCGGCGGTGGGTTTCGAGTACGGCTACTCCGTCGTGCACAAGGACGCACTCGTCGCTTGGGAAGCGCAGTTCGGCGACTTCGTCAACGGCGCCCAGATCATCATCGACCAGTTCCTGGTCGCCGCCGAGGACAAGTGGTTGCAGACTTCAGGCCTCGTGCTGCTGTTGCCCCACGGCTACGAGGGGCAGGGCCCTGAGCACTCGTCGGCGCGCATCGAGCGCTTCCTCACCTTGTGCGCCGGAGGACAACCTGCAGGTCGCGAACGCGACGACTCCGGCGCAGTACTTCCACCTCTTGCGGCGGCAGGTGCGGCGCGACATCCGCAAGCCGCTCATCGTGTTCACACCGAAGTCGCTGCTCCGAGCGAAGCAGGCGCGCTCGTCGATCGACGAGCTCACCGTCGGATCGTTCCAAGAGGTGCTGGACGACGTGACCGTCGCCGACCCCACCGAGGTGCGGCGCATCATCTTCTGCTCGGGGAAGGTCGCGTATGACGCGATCGGTCGCCGCGACGAGCTCGGCGCTCCGGTCGCGGTCGTGCGGGTCGAGCAGCTCTACCCGTTCCCCCGCGAGCAGCTCATCGACGTCTTGCGTCACTACGAGAACGCGCTGCGAGGTGGTCTGGCTGCAAGAAGAGCCCGAGAACATGGGGCCGTGGCGCTTCATGTACGACCGCAGCCACGAGATCGAGAACGCGGGGTACAAGGTGCACCAGGTCTGCCGCGTCGAGTCGGGCAGCCCGGCGACGGGCTCAGGCGTGATCCACGCGCAAGAGCTCAGCGACGTCCTCGACGAGGCCTTCGCCGGCCTCTAGGTCAGCGGGAAGCCGACGACGGCTTCGAGCTCGGCGAGGGCTTGCGCCGCGCCCAGCACCTTGATCGTCGTCATGCCCATCGCCCGAGCCGGCTTGAGGTTGATGCCGAGGTCGTCGAGGAACACGCACGCCTCGGGCTTCACGTCGAGCAGCTCGCACGCCGTCTCGTAGAACCGCGGGTCGGGCTTGCGGACGCCCACCTTGCTCGACTCGACGACGACGTCAAAGAGCACCATCACCTCGGCCATCTGCCGTTCGCGATCCACGTGGCCCGGCGTCGTGACGAAGTTGTTCGTGAGGCAGGCGGTCTTGAGTCGCTGTGAGCAGCGACGGACGGCTTCCACCATCTCGGGACGCAGCTCGCCCGCGAGCGCCTCGACCACTCGCCGAGCGTCGATGGCGTGGCCGGCCGCCTCGGCCTCGGCCTCGTAGAGCGCGCAGAACTGCTCCAGCGTGACTTCGCTGCGCTCCAGCTGCGCCCACGCGTTGGTGTCGGGGTTCGTCGCGTTGAGCCCGCGCAAGAGGCCGTCCGGGACGCCCGCCTCTGCCTCGTACCTCGAGAACGCCTCGAACGGGCTCGACAGGACGACCCCACCGAAGTCGAACAACACCGCTGCGATCATCCGATCAGCCCAGGAAGTCGACGGCGAGCGCGTGCCACATCTCTGTGGAGAGGCGCAACGACTCCTGATCGACCCGCTCGTCGTCACCGTGAAACATCGTCCCGTAGTCCTCGAAGGTCATGTTGCGGCTGAAGAGGCCGAAGCCGTATGCCGCCGAGCCGGCGCGGCGGAAGAAGCGCGCGTCGGTGCCCCCGACGGTGAGGAACGGCACCAGCATCCCGTCGGGATAGAACGCGCGGCTCACTCGATCCATCGCGTCCCACATCGGTGTGTCGAACGACGACTGCGTGGGGCCGTCGTCGTGGAACGACACGAGCTGCACCGAGCTCGACAGATCACCGAGAGCGTCGTCGAGCATCGCCCGCACCTCCGGCTCACCCTGACCCGGCAGCGTGCGGATGTCCACCGTCAGGTCGATCGTGTCGGGGATGACGTTCGTCTTCGTGCCGCCATGGATGATCGTCGGCGCGAACGTCGTGTGCGTGCACGCGTGGAACTCACGCGCCATCGCAAGCGGGAGCTCGTCACACAGTGCGACGAGCTGATCAGGGTCCAGGAGCTGGGAGACGACTTCGCCGGGGAGTCCGATGTCTTCGACGAACCGGCGCCACGTGTCGTGGATCTGTGTCTCGGGCTTGTACTCGGCGAGGCGCCGCACGACCTCAGCGGCCTTCACGAGCGCGTTGTCGGTGCGCAACGGCATCGACGCGTGTCCGGGCGTGCCGGTGACGCGCAGCGTGCTCCAGAACGTGCCCTTCTCGCCCACGATCACCGGGAGGCGCACACCGGCGCCCAAATCCATCGGGAACCCACCCGCCTCGGTGATCACGTAGTCCGTGACGACGTGGTCGCGCTCGTGCTCGACGAGGTAGTCGGCGCCATAGGTGCCGAGCGCCTCTTCGTCTGCGACGCCGAGGTAGATGAGCGTGCCCTTGGGCTTGAACCCGCTCGTCGCGAGGTGCTTGAACGCGACCGCCATCGACGCGGTGAGGTTCAACATGTCGACGGCACCCCGCCCCCACACCTCGCCGTCGATGATCTCCCCGCCGAACGGGTCGTGGCGCCATCGATCGGCGGTCACGGGCACGACGTCGGTGTGGCCCATGAGCAGCAGGCTCGGCGCCGAGGGATCCGATCCCTCGATCCGGGCCACGAGGTTCGCCCGGCCCGGGACCGCCTCGAACCGCTCGAGATCGAGGCCCGTGCCTTCGAGGTAGGTGGCGAGCACGTCGGCGCTCGCGGTCTCACGGCCCGATTCGACGGTCCCGTCGTTCACGCACTCATTGCGGATCAGCTGCTGGAGGAGCTCGGTCACTTCCCCAGTGGGGTCATCCATGCCGGGCACTGTAGGCGGGGTCGATCACGGGCCTTCCCGTCGGGGATGGTTGACTGAGGCCCACCATGCCCCGGAACCTTCCCCGTCACATCGTTGTCGACGGCTCGAACATCGCAACCGAAGGCCGGTCGCACCCCAGCCTGAAGCAGCTGGACGAAGCCGTGCGGGCCTTCATGACCGAGCATCCGAACCTCACGGTGACGGTGGTGGTGGACGCGACCTTCGGCCACCGCATCGACAAGTCGGAGGTGGCGGGGTTCGACGCGGCCATCGACGCCAACGAGCTCGTGTCCCCACCCGCGGGAGCCATCGGCCGAGGCGACGCGTTCGTGCTGCAGATCGCGGACAAGGCCGACGCCATGGTGTTGTCGAACGACAGCTTCCAGGAGTTCCACGGCGAGTACGAGTGGCTGTTCGACGAGGGACGCCTGATGGGCGGCAAGCCCGTCCCACATGTCGGATGGGTGTTCGTGCTGCGCAGCCCGGTGCGCGGACCGACCAGCCGCCGCGCGGTGCGCGGCGGGAAGAAGGAAAGCTCGGCGAGCGGACGGGCGGCGAAGAAGCAGACGAGCCGTCCCACCCCGGCGGCTTCCGCTCCGATGCCGGTGCCGAAGGCTCCACCGCCGGGCAAGCGGAAGCCGGTCGAAGCCGCGGCGGCGTCGACCGCGAAGGCCGCGGCGTCGACCGAGCAGAAGCGCAAGAGCGCGGACGCGCTCAACCCGCTGCTTCCGTTCGTGGAGTTCGTCGCCCATCACCCGGTGGGCTCACCGATCGACGCGACGATCGAATCGTTCTCGTCGCATGGCGCGTACGCGACGGCAGAGTCGGTGCGCTGCTACATCCCTCTCCGCCACCTCGGCAAGCCTGCCCCTCGCAGCGCGCGCGAGGTGTTGACGCTTGGCGACACGATGACCTTCACGATCGTCTCGATCGCGGCGGGTCGTCGGGGCGTGGACCTCGCGCTGCCCGGGTTCGAGCCGGATGGCGTCACCCCGACCGAAGCCGTGCCCGCGAAGAAGGCCGCCGCGAAGAAGGCCGCCGCGACGAGGGCCCCTCGCAAGAAGGCGGCGGCGAAGAAGGTCGCTGCGAAGAAGGAGCCGGCTGCGAAGCACCCGTTGGCCCCGAAGGAACCCGCTGCCGCGAAGGAATCGGCGCCAACCCAGCAGCCTGCGGCCAAGGAGATCGCAGCCAAGAAGGCGGCGCCGAAGAAGGCCGCAGCGAAGACCTCTGCCACGAAGAAGGCCGTGCCGAAGAGCACCGTGCCGAAGAGCACCGTGCCGAAGAGCACCGGGCCGAGGGACACCACGGCCAAGAAGGCCACGCCGAGGAACACCGCGGCGAAGAGGGCCGCCAAGAAGGCAGCGGCGCCGTCAGCTTGACGACCGCTGTCGCATCCGCTCGACCCAGATCGCGATCGAGTCGCGCTCCTGCACACCCGGGATCAGCAGGCGCCCGTCGAGCAACCACGCGGGTGTCCCGCTGACGCCGGCCTCGTGGGCCGCGTCCATCGACGCTCGTAGCTCGGGGAGCCCTCCGCCGGCGGCGACCGACGCCATGACCTCCGCTCCGTCGACTCCGGCGCGCGCCACGACGTCGCCGAGGACGGTCGGGTCGCCGATGTCCTCACCGATCACGAACACGGCCTCGAACAACGCCTGGTCCACCGCGGGGAACGAGTCCGGAGTCGCCGAGCGCACGACCTCGGCGGCCCGCAGCGCGAGCCGCGTGTTGGGGATGTGGTCCGGCGGGTTGAACGGCAGCCCGACGGCTTCGCACTCGCCTCCGATGTACGCGAGGACCCCGGCGAGCCGGCCGTTCGGCGACACCCGGCGGCCTTCCGCCGGCATCTCGGGATGCAGATCGTAGGGAAGCGGCGTGACCGCGACGCCGAGGCTCTCGAAGAACGCGGTGCGGTCGCGGCCGAGGTAGCACCACGGGCACAGGTAGTCGCTCCAGACCACGGCCTGCACCGGAGGCAGGCTAGTGGTGCCCCGGTAAGGTCGAGCTCGTGCGCGTGGCGACGTGGAACGTCAACTCTCTGAAGGCCCGACTCGGTCGGGTGGAGGAGTGGCTGTCGATCGGCGATCCCGATGTCCTCTGCATGCAGGAGACGAAGCTCGCCGACTCGGCGTTCCCCTCGATGACGTTCCAGGCGCTCGGCTACGAGTCGATCCACGTGGGCGAAGGCCGCTGGAACGGGGTCGCGATCCTCAGCCGCGTCGGCATCGAGGATGTCGTCGCCGGCTTCCACGACGGTGGGCCCGCCGATGCCGAGGCCCGGCTCGTCACGGCGACGTGCGGGGGCGTCCGCGTCACGTCGGTGTACGTGCCGAACGGTCGATCACTCGACCACGACCAGTACGCGTACAAGTTGAAGTGGCTCGCCCGGCTCCGTGCTCACATCGCGGCGACAGCGACACCTGACGACGACGTGATCGTGTGCGGCGACTTCAACATCGCACCCGAAGACCGAGATGTGTACGACGCAGCGAAGTACATCGACACCACGCACACGAGCCCGGCCGAGCGAGCGGCCCTCGCCGACATCAAGAGCTGGGGCCTGGTCGACGTGTTCCGTGAGCTGTACGCCGAAGATCGCCTCTTCTCGTGGTGGGACTACCGGGCCGGCGACTTCCACGAAGGTCGCGGCATGCGCATCGACCTCGTCCTCACGAGCCAGTCGATGGCCAAGCGGGTCCGCTGGGCGTTGATCGACCGCAACGCCCGCAAGGGAAGCCAGCCCTCTGATCACGCACCGGTCGTGGTGGACTTCGACGATCGTGACTTCGACGATCGTGACTGATCCCGCCCCGTACCACGAGCGCTTCCAGGCGCTGATCGGCGCCGACGTGAGCTCCCGCCGCGCGGAGCTCCACCGGCTGGCCGATTCGCTCCGGACCGCGATCGACTGCCTGATCCACACCCAGGCGTCAGAAGCGGACGTCGCGGAGGCGGCGGACCTCGCGCAGGCCCTGGCGGCGATGCTCGAGGCGCAGCCGCGAGGGCGCAGCGTCGACGGATGGGCAGAGGTCGCGAACGCCGGTGATGCGTTCGGCTTCTTCGACTACTCACCTGTGTTCGGCAAGGCGAACCCGCTTGCCCCTCCCGTCGAGATGGAAGTGCACGACGGGGAGGTGCGCGGACGAGCGCGATGGGGCACCGCCTACGAAGGTCCTCCGGGTTGCGTGCACGGCGGTCACATCGCGGCGGCGTTCGACGAGGTGCTCGGGATGACGCAGTCGATCGCGGGCGCGCCGGGCATGACTGGCATCCTCACGATCCGGTACCGCAGCCCCACGCCGCTCCACACCGATCTGACGTTCGTCGCTCGCGTCGCTCGCGTCGACGGGCGCAAGATCTACACCGAAGGCACGCTCTTCAACGGTGACGTCGTGTGCGCCGAGGGAGAGGCGCTCTTCATCTCGGTCGACTTCTCGAAGTTCGAGGCGATGCGCGCTGAGGCGAATCAGGCCTAGGAAAAGGAAGACACGAGCTCGAGCACCTCATCGCCGTAGCGCTCGAGCTTCACGGGGCCGATGCCCGGCACCGCGCGCAGCGCCGTCTTCGTGCGCGGGCGACTTTCGACGATCGCGACGAGGGTCTTGTCGTCGAAGATCGTGTACGCGGGCGTGTCGGCAGCGCGGGCACGAGAGCGGCGCCACTGCTTCAGCGCATCGAGCAGCGGATCGGCGTTGTCCGGACCGCGCCGCGCCTTCTCGAGCGTGCGCCGAGCGTTGCGCACCTTCGCCCGGTTGTCGGTGTCGGGCGAGCCTTGCCGCATCGCCTCGCACTCGTCTTCGAGCGGGGGGAGCAACGGCGACGGCGAGCGGTTGCTGGCGCGTGTGCCGAAGGTGCGTTGCTCGGCCCAGGTCAGGTGCAGCTCGCGCTCGGCGCGCGTGAGCGCCACATACAGGAGCCGATGCTCCTCCTCGATCGCTTCGGGCGTGGTCGCCTGGCCGATCGGGACGAGACCACGTTCGAGACCGGCGACCACCACGACGGGCCACTCGAGCCCCTTCGCTCGGTGGAAGGTGACGAGATCGACGGCGTCTGCGTCGGGGCCGATGTCGTCGGTGCGCAGCGCGGCGGCCAGCCAGTCGGCGAACCCGAGGGAGGTGCCCGACGGGTCGAGCGCGAGGTACTCGTGACCGAGACGCACGAGAGCCTCGAGGTTGCGACGCCGATCGTCGCTCAGACCAGTGCCGCCACCGTCGTCGCCTTCGTTCGAGTCGGGGTCATCGGCGTCGGCGACGATCGCCTCAAGATCTGCGAGACGCACTGCGAGCGGCGTGTTGCCGCGATGGCGTGGATCGCGGAGCCACGATCGCACCTCGGGCTGTTCGAGCAGGCTGCCGCCCCGCACGCGACAGGGAACACGAGCGGCGCGCATCGCCTCTTCGAGGAGCGCGAGCTGGGCGTTTGTGCGAGCGAGCACGGCGAGGTGGCGCCAGCCCATCGTCGGCCCGCGGCGATCGCGCACGCGGCGCGCCACCGCGGCGGCCTCGGCGGCGTCTGTGGGATAGGAGGAGATGGAAGGCACGGGCCCGTCGCCTTGCACCGTGCGCCGAGGATCGCGGTCGAGCACGCGCGATGCGACCCGCACGATCTGGGGGCTCGAGCGGTAGTTCGTGTCGAGCCGCACGATCGTCGATCCGGGATAGCGATCGGCGAACTCCGCGAGAGCGGTCGACTCGGCCCCGTTCCACCCGTAGATCGCTTGGTCGGGGTCGCCTACGACGCACAGGTCAGGACGCCCATTGCGCCACGCCTCGAGCAGGTGCAGCTGCAGCGGGTTGATGTCCTGGAACTCGTCGACGAAGAGGTGACGGAACTTCCAGTGCTGCACCGCGGCGAACTCGGCATCGTCGCGGATTGCCCGGGCGCATTGGATCAGCACGTCGTCGAAGTCGATGAGCGATCGTTCGCGCTTGGTGCGCTCGTAGCGCTCGTAGATCGACGCGACGACAGTCGGCGCGATCGGCGGGCGTCGAGCAGCGTCGTCACACGCCGCCGCGTATGCACCCGGGTTGATCATCCGCGCCTTCGCCCACTCGATCTCGGCGGCGATGTCGCCGGCCTGCACCATCTGGCCTGCGCCGGCGCGCCTCGTGGCCTGGCTGACGAGCGGCGCGAGCAGACCGGCTTTGCGGTCGAGGATGCTCGGGGGAGTGGTGCGCGCATCGGCCCAGCGCTGCCGTAGCTGCGCGAGGGCGACGGCGTGGAAGGTGCCCGCGTGCGCCTGGCCGCGCAGCCCGAGTGCCCCGAGCCGGGCGTTGAGCTCACTCGCCGCCTTGCGGGTGAACGTGATGACGAGGACGTGGCCCGGATCGGCGGTGCCGGTTGCGAGGCGGTGAGCGGCCCGGCGGGTGAGCACTCGGGTCTTGCCCGCGCCCGGGCCAGCGACGATGCACAGTGGCGCCCCGGCGCTCGTGACGGCCGCGCGCTGTTCGGCGTCGAGATCGGCGAGAAGCTCCATCCCCCCGGGGTCCATCTCGGTCACCTTAGGAAGGGCGTGGTGCACTGCCCGTCATCCGTTTCTCACTGTCCCCAGGGGCTGTGGAAAACGCTCGCAGAGGCAGGAGCGGGATGGGCAGGAGCCTGTTCAAAACGCGGTTCGGCCCCGAGTAGCCTTCCGGCCGAAGCCGTCCGTACTCCTCGGGGCCGCACCCCGTTCCACGTCTCGTCGCTTCCCTCGCACCTTGCGGCGCTCCGGCGCTCCGGGCGCCCCCTGGCCACCGTGCCTGCCCACTTGCGTGGACCCACCCGGTGGTGGACGACGCCTTCGACGTGACTCGTCCCGCACACCCTCTGCACCACCCCACCCGGAAGCTCCGTTGCCGGTTCCCCCGAGCCGGGCGCTCGCTGCGGGGCTCAACACCCTGCGGCGTGCTGCTCGCCTTGCGGCGGGCGGTGCATTGCGCATCCGGTGGCGTCACTTTGCCGTTTCGCAACACAACCGTCAAGACAATTTCGGCAACTTTCGACATTTCTGGATAACTTGTGGACACTCCTGTGGAGACGCTGTGGACAGTTTGTGGGTGACGCTCGTCACATTGGGGACAGCGCGTCAGTAGCACGTCGACAGCACGGTCGACAGCACAGCACGGTCGACGGCCCGATCGCCGTCGATAACGTGCCGCCGTGCTCGTGTCCCCGGAGCGGTTCGAGGAGCTCGTCGCGGAGGCCCTCGATGGCATCCCGCCCGAGCTCGGCTCGCGAATGGACAACGTCGCCGTGTTCGTCGAGGACCGCGCTCGCCAGGCCGGCCTCCTCGGCCTCTACCACGGCGTGCCGTTGACCGCGCGCGATGCCGGGTACGCGGGGATGGTGATGCCCGATCGGATCACCATCTACCGGCTCCCGATCTGCGCGATCTGCACCACCGAGGCCGAGGTCGTACGCCAGGTGCGCGTCACCGTGGTGCACGAGGTCGCGCACCACTTCGGGATCGACGACAACCGCTTGGCCGAGCTCGGCTGGGCATAAAGTCGGCTCGTGGGTTACCCGACGCGCCTGCTGAACGAGGGCGAGGAGATCGTCCTCGACCTCAAGCCCCACTGGATGTACGTCGTGCCGACGATCATCGCCTGGCTGGGCGCGACGCTGGCGTGCGTGTGGATCTGGACCGCGAGCGGGCAGGACTGGATGGCGTGGGTCACGCTGATCGTGTTCCTCGCGCTCGGCGTCAACTCCGCGGTGCGCTACTCGAAGTGGGTCACCACGAGCTTCACGGTGACGAACGACCGCGTGATCTTCCGCCAGGGGATGGTCGCAAAGTCGGGTGTCGAGATCCCGCTCGAGCGGATCATGAACGTGAACTTCAAGCAGTCGATCTGGGAGCGAATCCTCGGTGCCGGCGATCTCCTCATCGAGTCCGGCGGCAAGGATGGCCAGAGCCGGTTCAGCGACATCCGCAAGCCCGAGCTCGTCGCAAAGGAGATCCACGAGCAGGCGAACCAGTACGAAGAGAAGCCGGTCCGACGTGCCGCGGCTGCGAGCGCGGCCGCGGCGGCGAACCTCCCGCCCCCTCCTGCGCCGGGGGCGAGCCCCGCGGCAGCCGGTGCGGCGCCCGCTGACGCCACCGAACAGCTCGCGAAGCTGCACGATCTGCTGACGAAGGGCGCGATCACGCAGGTCGAGTACGACGCAAAGAAGGCCGAGCTGCTCAACCGCCTCTAGTGCGGATCATCAGCCTCGTCCCTTCGGTCACCGAGACGCTGCTCGCGTGGGGGATCGAGCCGATCGCCGTCACCCGCTTCTGCGAGCATCCCGAGCTCACGCTCGTCGGTGGCACGAAGGATCCGGACATCGCGCACATCCGGTCGTTGGCTCCTGACCTCGTCATCGTGAACGACGAGGAAAACCGCAAGGAGGACTTCGACGCGCTCGAGCGGGCCGGACTCGCTGTCCACGTGGTGCACATCACCCGCGTCGACCACGTCGCGGACGCGCTCGCCGAGCTCGGGGCCGCAGTCGGGCACTCGTTCGCACCTGCAGCGCTCGATCCGCCGGCGGCACCGCGCCTTCGCGCGTTCGTCCCGATCTGGCGTCGCCCGTGGATGACGATGAACGGCGACACCTACGGATCGTCGGTGCTCGAGCACCTCGGCGTGAGCAATGTGTTCGCCCGCTCCGAGACCCGCTATCCCGAGCTCTCGCTCGACGACGTCGTCGACGTCGACGTCGTGCTCGCACCCTCCGAGCCGTACCCGTTCGGGCCGCGTCACGAAGCCGAGCTGAGCGCCGTGGCCCCGGTGACCTTCCTCGACGGCAAGGACCTCTTTTGGTGGGGCGTGCGTACACCCGACGCGCTCCGCCGGCTCGGTGCCGACCTCAGCGAGGTGCTCAGCGGAGGGTGACCGTCGCGCCTCCCACGGGGCGAACGACGAAGCCCATGTCTTGCACCGCACCCGCCTCCGCGAGAGCGACGACGCAGCCACCGAAGCCGGCGCCGGTCAGGCGGGCACCGAGCACGCCGGCCATCGAACGCAGCGTGGACACGAGCCGATCGAGTGTCGGAGTCGACACGTCGTAGTCGTCGCGCAGGCTCTCGTGGCTCTCGTCCATGAGGCGTCCGCACGCGAGGACATTGGCGTCACCGAGCGCACTTGCGAACGCGCGGACTCGCTCGTTCTCGGTGATCACATGGCGCGCCCGCGCGTGGACGACCTCGTCCGAGATCTTGTCGAGTGCGCTGAGCCTCGCGTCGCGCAGCGGGCCGATGATCTGCTCCGCCGTCGCGCAGGCGCGGACGCGTTCAGCGTACGCGGACGAGGCGAGGGCCCGGGGCTCGCCAGAGTCGACCACGATGACCTCGACCTGTTCAGGGATGGCGATCGGGTGCACCGCGAGGTCTCCGCAGTCGATGAACAGGGCGGCACCTTCGACGCCGCCTGCGGACGCGAGCTGATCCATGATCCCGCACGGAACCCCCGAGGCCCGCTGCTCCGCTCGCTGGCACATCCGGGCGACGTCGAGGGCGCTGCCATCGGCTCCGAGCGCGAGGGCAACAGCGACTTCGAGGGCTGCGCTCGAGGAGAGCCCAGAACCGAGCGGGATCGTTGTGGAGACCTCGCCTCCGAAGCCGACAGTCGGTCGAAGCTCGGCGACGACTCCGGCGACGTACCGCGCCCACTCGGGCTCGACCCGCCACGGCTCCGCAATGTCGAGCGGGATCACCGCAGGCTGGACCGCATCCGCCGATCGGAGCACGACGTGGTCGCCACCACGCTCACCGCGCACCTCGGTCCACCGGTCGATCGCCATCGGCAGCACGAGGCCGCCCGTGTAGTCGGTGTGGTCGCCGATGAGGTTCACGCGCCCCGGAGCGCGAGCGACGATCACGCCGACGTCGCGCGAAGCGCGGAGGCCGCGGCCTCGGGCGGCACCGGGTTGAAGTACACCGCCGAGCCGAGCTCGCCTGCCGCGATGAACCTCGCAACGCCTGCCTCCCGCCACGGCGAGACGACGTGCGCGTGCAACGGCGGGCCATGCCACGGGCGTCCGTCGAACGGCCGTTGGTGGAACCAGAGCATGTAGGGCAAAGGCCGGTCGTACAGGTGGTCGAGGCGAGCGAGCACGTCGACGAGGACCGCAGCGAGTCCCGTGCGCCTCCGATCGTCGAGCGACGGCAGGTCAGCGACGTCTTCGTCGGGTGCGAGGCGCACGTCGATCGGCCATGCGGAGGCCCGGGCCGTCCAGGCTGTCCAGCCGCCGACCGACGACACGTGCCGCGGGTCTCCGACCGTTGCTCGATCGGCGCTCAAGTCGCGTTCGCTCGCGGGCGCGGGCGGCACCATGTCGAACGCGTAGATCTGGCCGTGTGGGTGCGCGATCGTCGCGCCGACTTCCGCGCCGCGGTTCTCGAAGACGAGGATGTAGGCGATGTCGTCACGCGCTCCGAGCGCGGCGCTGCGCTCGGACCAGAGATCGACGACGCGCCGCGCGCCGTCGACGCCGAGCGACGAGAACGTGGCGTCGTGGTCCGCGGTGTACAGCACCACCTCGCAACGATCGTCGGGCATCGACGGGTAGCGGTTGACGAAGGCCCGCACGATGTAAGGCTCGTGCGCTTCGATCCCGCCGACACAGAACGGGCACTGCCCCCCGGGAAGGTTGGGTCTCGCCTGGCGGGAGCCGACTACGACCGTGGTGGCCCCCGTGAGTGGGTCGATCAACACAGCTCGATCAGCATCGCTCTCAGCAGAGACTGAGTGCTTTGGAGAGCCTCTCGACCGCGTCCGTGTCGAATGGCGCACGCAGCGCGATGTTCACCTGATCGACGCCCGCACCGACGTACTCGCCGATGCGGTCGAGCACCTCTTGGTCGGAGCCGCCGAGCACACCGGGGCGCACGTAGTCGGCGAGCCCGCCGAACTGTGCGCGCAGGCTCTCTTCGGTCCACGCGAGCCCGAGGTTCACCGACGTGCGGATCTGGTCGGGATCGCGTCCGACTGTGTCGCAGTGGGCGCGGAGCACCCCACGCTTGTGGGCGTACGTCGCGGGGTCGATGAACGGCATGTTCACGCCGTCGGCCCACTGCGCGGCGATGCGCAGAGTCCTCTTCTCGCCTTGGCCGCCGATCCAGATCGGGAGCTCGGCCTGCAGCGGCTTCGGCTCGCACCGCGCGTTGTGCATCTCGAACCACTCGCCCTTGAAGTCCGTCACCTCGTCGCGCAACAGGCCGCGCACGCACTGGATCGCTTCCTCGAGCTGGTCCATCCGCGTCCGGACCGGCGGGAACGGGATGCCGTACGCGCGGTACTCGACCTCGCTCCATCCCGCGCCGAGCCCGAGATCGGCCCGGCCGCCGCTCAGATGGTCGATCGTGGCAATCGCGTTCGCCAGCACCGCGGGATGCCGGTAGCCGACCGAGTACACGAGCGACCCACAGCGCACCCTGGTCGTGTCGCACGCAAGCGCGGCGTGGGTGGCGACCGCCTCGTGGCACTCGCCTTCCTCGGTGAGCGTCGCGGAGTAGAAGTGATCCCACACCGAGATCCATCCGAAGCCCAGCTCTTCGACGCGACGCCACAGCTCTCGCAGCGCTGTCATCGAGGTGTTCTGGAGGCCGGCGTGCACTCCGAAGACGGTCACGCTCCGACCGTAGCCGTCAGGATCTCGCGAGGGCTTCGAGCACACGGCCACGAGTCCCCACCGACGTAGAGTCGCTCAGATGACACAAGCCGTGCGTCTTGGGGCACGGTCGGGGCACAGGAGGACGCACGATGGCCGGACCGCTGACCGGATACCGCATCATCGAAGTCGCGGGCATCGGCCCGGGGCCGTTCTGCGCGATGTTGCTGTCGGACATGGGCGCCGACGTGGTGCGAATCGATCGGGCCGAGCGCGTGTCCGGGAGCGGCGCGCCGGCTCCCTACGCCGACGTGATGGGGCGCGGCCGCCGTTCCATCGCAGTCGACCTCAAGAACCCCGACGGGGTCGAGACGGTGCTCAAGCTCGTCGAGACCGCGGATGGGCTCATCGAGGGTTTTCGCCCCGGTGTGATGGAGCGGCTCGGGCTCGGGCCCGAGCAGTGCCTTGCCCGCAACCCGAAGCTCGTCTTCGGCCGCATGACCGGCTGGGGGCAGGAGGGCCCGTATGCGGCATGGGCCGGGCACGACATCAACTACATCGCGCTCGCCGGTTGCCTGGCCTACATCGGCAACGCGGGCGGGCCTCCGGTACCCCCGCTGAACCTCGTCGGCGACTTCGGCGGTGGGGGGATGTTCCTCGCGTTCGGCGTGGTGTGCGCGCTCCTCGAGGCGCAGAAGTCCGGGCAAGGGTCAGGTCGTGGACGCGGCGATGGTCGACGGCGCGTCGATCCTGATGGCGATGTTCCATGGCTTCACGGCAATGGGCATGTGGAAGGACGAGCGGGGCACGAACCTGCTCGACACCGGTTCCCACTTCTACGACGCCTACGAATGCGCGGACGGTGAGTACGTGTCGATCGGGTCGATCGAGCCGCAGTTCTACGCCGAGCTGATGCGGCTCACCGGGCTGGAGGGCGATCCGGAATTCGCCAAGCAGATGGACCGCAGCGCATGGCCCGCCCTGAAGCAGCGGCTGCGTGAGGTGTTCCAGACGAAGACGCGCGACGAATGGTGCGCGCTGATGGAGCACACCGACGTGTGCTTCGCTCCGGTGCTTGTCGATCAAGGAGGCGGCCGCGCACCCGCACAACGTCGCCCGGAAGACGTTCGTCGAGATCGGTGGCATCTCCCAGCCCGCGCCCGCGCCTCGCTTCTCGCGAACGCACGCGGAGGTCAGCCGTCCTCCGTCGAACGTGGGCGAGCACTCCGACGAGGTGCTCACTGACTGGCTCGGCCTCGCCTCGGACGAGGTCGCGAAGCTGCACGAATCCGGCGCCGTTCGCTGACGGAGCTCCGATGCCCACCTTGGTCTGCTTCCACGCGCATCCCGATGACGAGTCCATCACGACGGGCGGCACGATCGCCCGCGCGGTCGCCGAAGGCCATCGCGCCGTGCTCGTGGTCGCGACGCGAGGTGAGCACGGCGAGGCGCCGGAGGATCTCGCCGAAGGCGAGTCCCTCGCCGACCGTCGTGTCGCCGAGACGATGCGGTCGGCACAGGTGCTCGGGATCTCCCGAGTCGAGTTCCTCGGGTACACGGATTCCGGCATGCACGGGTGGGATCAGAACCACGAGCCGGACAGCTTCTGGCAGGCGCCGATCGACGACGCGGCGGAGCGGCTCGCGTCGATCCTTCGTGAGGAGTCCGCGGATGTGCTGACCGTCTACGACTCCCATGGCAATTACGGGCACCCTGATCACATCCAGGTGCATCGCGTGGGTCATCGCGCGGCGGAGCTCGCCGACACGCCGGTCGTGTACGAGGCGACGATGAACCGCGACGCGGTGCGGCGCATGGTGGCGATGGCAGCCGAGCTCGCACCCGAGATGGACATGGACCCGCCCGAGCTCCCCGAGGACATGGAGTTCGGCATGCCCGAGGCGGACCTGACCACCGCGGTGGATGTCTCCGCGTACATCACGCAGAAGCGCGACTCGATCACGATGCACGCGAGCCAGGTCACCGACTCGTCGTTCTTCCTGCGGATGCCCCTGGAGATGTTCGCCCGGGCGTTCTCCACCGAGTGGTTCATCCGCAGGGGTGCGCCGCCGGGCATCCACGAAGACAAGCTCGCCGGCCTGTGACGCGGCTCATCCTCGTGCGGCACGGCCGCGCCTCGGGCGGCTGGGACGACGACCTCGATCCCGGCCTCGACGACGTGGGGCGCTCGCAAGCCGAGTCCATGGCCGATCTCGTCGCGCCTCGGGGCCCGCTGCCGATGCTCGTGAGCCCGATGCGCCGCTGTCGCGAGACCGCGGCGCCACTCGAACGTCGTTGGGGGATCGCCGCGACGGTCGACCCCGCGGTCGGCGAGATCCCGTCGCCGCCCGACGTGCCGATGGCCGAGCGCACGACATGGCTCCGCGCCGCGATGGGGGGAACCTGGGCCGACATCGGCGGGGCCTACGAGGATTGGCGCGACTCGGTCGTCGCCCGACTGCGCTCGATCACGATCGACACCGTGGTCGTCAGCCACTTCGTCGCGATCAATGCCGCGATCGGTGCGGCGGTCGGCAACGACCTGATCGTCATCGCCGCGCTCGACAACTGCTCGCAGACGGTCATCGACGTGGTCGACGGCGGCCTCGTCCTCGTCGAGCACGGTTCCGAGGCGCCTGACACGCTTGTGCGATGAGCGATCTGCTCGGCGAAGCGTGGACGCACACTGGTTTCGCCCAGCGGCTCCACTTCGGTGCCGGCGTCGTCGTGCAGGTGCCCGACATCACCAAAGAGCTCGGCATCCGACGAGCTCTCCTCGTCACCACCGCGGGACGCGCGCAGTCGGAGGAAGGCGCTCGGATCGTGAAGCTCCTGGGACGGTCGCTCGCGTCGACGTTCGCTGACGCGCGTTCCCACGTGCCGACGACCGCGGTGCAAGCGGCCCTGCAGCAGGCCCGGCGTGACGGTGTCGACGGGATCGTCTCGTTCGGAGGCGGATCCTGCGCGGACCTCGGCAAGGCCGTGAGCTTCTTCCTCGAGCAGGAGGCCGGGACGCCCGGCGCGTCGTACGCCGATCGTCCGGCGCTGCGGCACGTCGCCATCCCCACCACGTATTCGGGGGCGGAGCTCACGCAGTTCTTCGGGATGACCGATGAGCGCACACACACCAAGGGCGGTAGCGGAGGTCCGACCACCGCGCCCATCGCCGTCGTCTACGACCCACTGCTGACGCTGAGCACGCCGGCGCGCGTGAGCGCGGAGACAGGTTTGAACGCGATCGCCCACTGCGTCGAGGCCGCCTACTCGCCGCACCGAAGTCCCGAGGCCGAAGCCGTCGCGCTCGCCGGGATCCGGCGTCTCGCCCGCGCCCTTCCCGCCGTCGTCGACGATCCTGACGATGTCGAGGCGCGTACCGACGCACTGGCGGGCGCCGCGCTCGCGGGGCGTGCGCTCGAGAACGCCTCACTGGGCGTGCACCACGGGCTGGCCCAGCTCGTCGGAGGCCGCACCGGCATCCCGCACGGGCTCGCGAACGCCGTGATCCTTGCGCACGCGATGCGGTTCAACGCCGACGTCGTCCCGGGTGAGATGCAGCTCATCGGCGAAGCGTTGGGCGACCCGGATGATCCTTCCGGCGCAGTCGCCCGTCTCGTCGAACGCCTCGGGCTGCCGACACGCCTGCGTGACTGCGACGTGGACGAGGACGATCTCGATGCAGTCGCTCGGATGTCGCAGGCGAGCCTTGCGGTCCAGGCGAACGTGCGGCCGGTCGGCGAGAGCGACGCGAGGGCGATCCTCGCCGACGCCTACTGATCCTCGTCGCCGCCTCCGCTTCGCTTCGGGCGGCTCCTGCTCGCTTTGCTCGACAATCGGTGCTTTTGCCCACCCGGCGGCGCACTTGCGCCGCCCCTGCGTACTCTGTCTTGATGGCGGCGGTCATCCTCGACGAACGCAGTGGGCAGTCGGGCACACCACCCCGGCGCGCGATGCGTCCGCTCGCGCGTGTTGCGGCGCCGCTGCTCGCGGCGCTCTCGGGCGGTGCCGCGGCGATCCACTTCACGGTCGTTCCCGAGCACCTTTCTGAGTCGCGGCGGATGGGGATGTTCTTCCTCGTCGTCGCGTGGGCCCAGGCGGCGTGGGCGCTGGCGATCGTGCTTCGCGCTCCGACTCGTCGTGCGCTCACCGCAGGCGCGCTGCTGAACGGCGCCATCCTTGGCGTGTGGGTCGTCCACCACACGGTTGGAATCCCCTTCGGGCTCGCCGGCGACCACCGTCATCCGGTCGCCGCGATCGACCTCACGTGCGCCGCGCTCGAGGCGTTGGTCGTTGTCGCCGTGGTCGCGATCTTTGCGATCGGCCCGAATCGCAAGGTGCCGACCGCGAGCCTCGCCGGGATCATGGCCGTCCTCGGGGCCGGCGCGCTGTTCGCGTCCGGGCTCGGAGTCCTCTCGGGCTCTCCTGGCACCGCAGCAGTGGGCCACACCCACACGCACGACCCGGTGACCGAGTTGGTGCTCACGAAGGAGGAGCGCCACCTCCTGTCCGAGCAGCTCGTCGAGGCCCGGGACGTCGCGCTGCGCTATCCGACGGTCGCTGATGCCGAGGCGGCGGGCTACCGGCGTGCCGGGCCGTTCAGTCCCGGCGCTGGCGCTCACTACGTGATGATGGACGGCACCGGGACGAACCTCGACGGCAACATCGATCTCGAGCATCCGCTCGCCTACCTCTACGACGGCACGAGTGAGACCAGCGAGGTCGTCGGCGTCATGTACTACACGCTCGCGAAGGACGCTCCCGAGGGCTTCGCCGGGGCGAACGACGTGTGGCACCAGCATGCAGGCGCCTGCCTCGTGCACAACGCGGACGGCACGGTTGAGTCGCCGCTTCCGGTGGACCAGGACACGACGCCGGCGATGTGCGACGAGGTCGGCGGTGAGTTCCTCGACACCACCGGGTGGATGCTGCACGTGTGGGCGGTGCCGGGCTACGACTCGCCCGATGGCGTGTTCGCGCACGACAACACGATCGTGCGGTGTGCCGATGGCCGAACCACGATCGAACCGGCGCTCTTGAACCTCGGGTGCCCTGGGACCTGACGTTGCCCCGTCCCCGGAGCGTTTGGGTACGCTGGCCGAGTTCACCTCACCACAGAGGCAGCACGGAGGTAGGGGTCCGATGAGGAAGTTGATGCCCGCAGGTGATCTCGCCCGCGATGAGCGGTTCGAGCGGATCACCGTCGAGGATGCGATCTTCGATCCCCGCAACGCCTTCGCGGCGACCCGTCGCCGAGAGAACGGCTTCGATCCACGCGTCGCGGAGTCTCCCGACAGCGCCCGTGGCCTCATGCACGGGATCTTCATGGGTGAGATCCAGGCGCTCGAGGGCGCCGGCCGCACCTGCTGGGACTTCGAGGCGGGGTCCGACGAGGGAGAAGTGCCGTTCGAGCTGAAGCTCGACATGGCCCGGCAGTGCTGGGACGAAGCCCGCCACGTCGAGATCTCGGTGAAGCTCTCGAACCACATGGGCACCGAGATCGGTGAGTTCGCCGAGCAGACGCTGCTCTTCGAGGCGGCGTGCAACGAGGACCCCATCCTCCGGCTGGCCGGCGTCAACCGCGCGCTCGAGGGCCTCGCGATCGACGTCTTCACGGCAATGCGCGATTTCGGCGGCGCCTTCTCCGATCCCGTCCTCTACTTCTGCGAGGACTGGATGCTCGCTGACGAGGTCACCCACGTGAAGATGGGCTCCGACTGGCTGCGCCGCGTCACCGCGTCCGACCCGGACCGGCGGCAGCGCGCGCTCGACTTCCAGCGCACCGTCGACAAGGTGTTCTCGTTCGGCGGGTTCCGAGGCGAGGAAGAGGAGAACCCGGTGCACCTCGCCCGCAAGTTCCGCGGGCTCGCGGGCTTCACCGAAGAGGAGATCACCGACCTCGTCGACGTGGCCGCCGAGGCGTATGCCGAAGCGCTCGCGCAAGCCGAGGCGGCGGCTGCGGCCCTCACCACCACCTGACGCCCTGTACGCGCTGGTCCTGCTCGACCTCCACACCGGTTGGGCGTGGATGGTCATCATCGGCAACGGCCTCGCGGGCGCGTGGGCGCTCGCGGCGAACTGGCTCGAGTGGCTCCGCATGCGCGCGCTCTGGTGGTTCACCGCGTTCGTCGAGCTGGCGATCTTCGTGCAGGTCGCCCTGGGCGTCGCCCTGGTCAGCGGCGAGGGATTGGTCGCGCCGCAGTTCCACATGTTCTACGGGTTCGTCGCGATCATCGCGGTCGGGATCCTGTACTCGTACCGCGCCCAGCTCCGCAGCCGCCTCTACCTGCTCTACGGGTTCGGGGGCTTGTTCCTGATGGGGCTCGGCATCCGAGCCCTCCTCGTCGGCCGCACCTGACCCGGCGAGCGGTCAGAGGTTGACGACCGGACAGGTCAGGGTGCGGGTGATGCCGTCGATCATCTGGATGCGGCTCACGACCATCCGGCCCAAGTCGTCGACCGTGGCGGCTTCGGCTTTGGCGATGACGTCGTAGGGCCCAGTCACGTCGTCAGCCGCGACGACCCCGTCGACTGCCGCGACTTCGGAAGCCACCTTCGCTGCCTTGCCCACCTCGGTCTGGATGAGGATGTACGCGCTCACGGCCATGTCGCGAAGCGTAGGGGGTCAACCGGAGAGGCGCTTCTCGAGTTCGACGAGCTCGGCCCGCAGCTCCGCGGGGAGGCGGTCGCCGAACTGTGCGTAGTGCTCTTCGATGAGCGGGATCTCGGCCCGCCAGCCGTCGAGATCGACGCCGAGCAGCTGCTCCATGTCGGCTTCGGTGACGTCGAGCCCGTCGCGTGAGATGGCGTCGACTGCCGGCAGCAGGCCGATCGGGGTCTTCACGGCCTCGGCCTCTCCGGCGATCCGCTCGAACACCCAGGCGAGAACTCGGCTGTTCTCGCCGAACCCGGGCCACAGCCAGCGACCGTCCGCGTCTTTGCGGAACCAGTTGACCATGAACAACGAGGGCAGATTGTCGGGATCGCTCGCGCGTCCGATGTCGAGCCAGTGCCCGAAGTAGTCGGCCATGTTGTACCCGCAGAACGGGAGCATCGCGAACGGGTCGCGGCGCAGGTTGCCGACCGCACCCGCGGCGGCGGCCGTCGTTTCCGACGCCATGATCGATCCGAGGAACACGCCGTGCTCCCACGAGGTCGCCTCGTTGACGAGCGGGACGACCGCGGCGCGGCGGCCGCCGAACATGATCGCCGAGATCGGCACGCCCTTCGGGTCCTCCCACTCCGCTGCGATCGACGGGCACTGCGAGGCCGGTGCGGTGAACCGCGCGTTGGGATGCGCGGCGGGCGTCGTGGTCTCGGGAGTCCACTGGTTGCCCCGCCAATCGGTGAGACGCGGGGGCTTGTCGGGAGTCATGCCTTCCCACCACACGTCACCATCGGGGGTGAGCGCGGTGTTGGTGAAGATGCAGTTCTCCTCGAGCGTCATCATCGCGTTCGGGTTGGTCTTCATCCCCGTGCCTGGAGCGACACCGAAGAAGCCGGCCTCGGGATTGATCGCGTAGAGACGGCCGTCCTCGCCGAACTTCATCCAGCAGATGTCGTCGCCGATCGTCTCGACCTTCCAGCCGGGGATCGTCGGCACGAGCATCGCCAGGTTCGTCTTCCCGCAGGCCGACGGGAACGCCCCGGCCACGTACTTGGTCACGCCCTTCGGGGACGTGAGCTTGAGGATCAGCATGTGCTCGGCGAGCCAACCGTTGTCGCGCGCCATCATCGACGCGATGCGCAGCGCGAAGCACTTCTTGCCGAGCAGCGCGTTGCCGCCGTAGCCGGATCCGTAAGACCAGATCTCGCGGGTGTCGGGGAAGTGGACGATGTACTTGTTCTCCGCGTCGCACGGCCACGGCACATCGGCTTGCCCCGGTTCGAGCGGCGCTCCGACCGAGTGGAGGCACGGCACGAACCCGCCGTCGGACCCGAGCACGTCGAGCGCGGCCTGACCCATACGCGTCATCGTGCGCATGCTCACCGCGACGTAGGGAGAGTCGGTGAGCTGTACGCCGATGTGCGCGATCTTCGACCCGAGTGGGCCCATCGAGAACGGGACCACGTACATGGTGCGGCCGCGCATCGCACCGGTGAACAGCTCGAGCATGTCGGCCCGCATCTGGCTCGGCTCGCGCCAGTTGTTGTTCGGACCCGCTTCGGCTTCGGTCGCCGAGCAGATGAACGTGCGGTCCTCGACTCGGGCGACGTCCCCGGGGTCCGAGTGCGCCCAGTAGCTGTTCGGGCGCTTCGAGAGCTTGGTGAACGTGCCTGCCTCGATGAGCTCCGCGCAGAGGCGGTCGTGCTCTTCTACCGACCCGTCGCACCACTGGACCGCGGCCGGCTGGAAGATCGACGCCCAATGGTCGACCCAGTCGCGCAGGCCCTCGTGTGTGGTGGTCGCGGTCATGTCTGCTCCGGACGTGTCAGGGGGCGGGGAGCGAGCTCTCGGTGGACGGCGCGAAGCCAGGAGTGCCCATGTCGACCTCGGATCCGAGGCGCAGCCGGGTGGCGAGCCCCTGATCGTTCAACTCGAAGATCACTCGCTGGCCCTGGCGCAGCATGCGGAAGACCGAGCCGGCCAACGCATCGGACGCCAGGTCGTGTTCGGACAGATCCGAGTCGCGCACGACCACACCGTCACCAGTACCCGGGTCGTAGGACTTGATCACGCCCTGCATGCCCAATCGAGGTTACCGGCGGGTTTCCGAGCGGACCAACCAACGGCGGGTCCCGCCCACGTCAGGGGAGCGGGCGGAGGTCGCTGTCGAAGGTCGACAGGGTGGCGTAGCCCGACGAGAAGCCGTCGAGGTCGTCGTCGACGAGCTGATCGATCGCTCCGCAGTCGGCGGGACCGTCATCGTCGTCAGGGGCAGACGCGACGGGGACGGTGACCAACCCACGAGGTCCAGACGCGCAGGTGGGAACGTTGAGGTTCGTCACCACGCGAGGAGCGGAGCCGGAGACGAGCTCCGATCGATGCGCCTCGAGCCACTGTGCTGCGAGCGCGGCACCGGACGCGAAGTCGGGCGGATCGCCGTTGCCCTGGCTCACGGCCAGCCCCGGTACGCCGAGGCTGACCGCGGTGCGGGCCGCGCCGATGGTTCCCGAGTGGCCGACGGTCGGGCCGATGTTCTCTCCCCAGTTGACGCCGGAGACGACGACATCGACGTGGGCGAGCGCGCCGCTGCGCTGCGCGTAGAGGACGGTGTCCGCGGGATAGCCCTCGACTCCGACCGCGGGGTGCCCGCTCATCGTCGTCGTGATCGTCCCGATGAGCACCCCGGCGGATCGTGTCGCCCCGGTGCCACTGCGGTCCGTCGCGGGCGCGATCACCTTGACGTCGACGTCCGGGATGGCCTCCAGGGTCTGCGTGAGCACGTCGATGCCGGGCGCGTCGACTCCGTCGTCGTTGGTCACGAGGATCCGCAAGGTTGCGTTCCGCTGCGTTGCCGTCGCGCACGCCGTCGGCACACTGGCGAGGGCGGTCGCGAGGATCAGGACGACCCGCCGATACGATCGCCGTCGCATGACCGCTCCATCGGCCGCAGCGCCGCTCACCCTGAGCGATCTGCACGCGATCCCGGTCACCGCGCTGAAGGGCGTCGGCCCGAAGAAGGCGGAGGGCCTTGCAGAGATCGGCGTATCGACCGTCCTCGACCTGCTGACCTACTACCCGCGCCGCTGGGTCGATCGGACGAACGAGGCGCGAGTCGGTGATCTCCGCGACGGTGAGGAGGCGCTCGTCCTCGTGACCGTCCGCTCCAGTCACCGCACGACGACCCGCACTCGCAAGGTGATGGTCACGGTCGAGACGGGGGACGAGTCCGGCCGTCTGCGGGTCGTGTTCTTCAACCAGGCGTGGCGGGAGCGCCAGCTGCAGCCAGGGTTGCAGGTCGCCCTCTTCGGCCGGGCGGAGTCGTACCGGGGCCGCCTGACGATGACGAACCCGGTCGTCGACCTCATCGGCGACCGCACGGGGCGGATCGTCGCTGTGTACCCCCAGTCGGAGAAGGCGGGCCTCACGACCTGGGAGATCGCGGGATGGGTCGAGGCCGCGCTCGCGCGGTGTCGGGCGCGCGGCATCGCCGACCCGGTGCCTGCAGAGGTGCTGCGGCGGCTGCGCCTCGAGAGCCGTGAGCACGCGCTGCGCGCGATCCACGCGCCCGAGTCGATGGACGCCCAGCGGAGCGCGCGCCGGCGCCTCGTGTTCGACGAGCTGCTGCGCGTCCAGCTCGCGCTGGTGCTCCGCAAGCGCGCGCTCGAGCAGGAGTCGCTCGGCATCGCGCACGTCGTTGACGGTGAGCTCGTCGAGCGTTTCCACGAGCGGTTGCCGTTCCCGCTGACGAGCGCGCAACGACGCGTCATCGAGCAGATCGAGCACGACCTCTTCGCGCCGCGACCGATGCACCGGTTGCTGCAGGGCGACGTCGGTGCGGGCAAGACCGTCGTCGCGGTGTCAGCGCTCTTGGTCGCGGTGCAGGGTCGCCACCAGGGCGCGCTCATGGCGCCGACGGAGGTGCTCGCCGAGCAGCACGCGCGTCGGTGTGCGCGCGCTGCTCGCCGATCTGCAGGTGCCCGACTCCGGCACGTTGATGGGAGATCGTCCCCTCCGCGTCGAGTTGCTCACCAACCGCACGACTGCCGCTGAGCGGCGCCGCATTGCCGCCGGGCTCGCCGACGGCACGGTCGATCTGCTCATCGGGACGCACGCGTTGATCCAAGAGGGTGTCGAGCTGCGCTCACTCGGTGTTGTGGTCATCGACGAGCAGCATCGGTTCGGTGTCGAGCAGCGGGCGATGCTCCGCGAGAAGGGCCGTGAGGACGCCGTGCCCGACGTCCTCGTGATGACTGCGACGCCCATCCCGCGGACCGCCGCGATGACCGTCTACGGCGATCTCGACGTGAGCGTGCTGGACGAGATGCCCCCCGGTCGCACGCCGATCGTCACGAAGTGGGCGCGCGGTGAGCTCGAGCAAAGCGATGTGTGGGACGACGTCCGCGGTGAGGTCGCCGCGGGTCATCAGGCGTACGTCGTGTGCCCCCTGATCGAGGAGTCCGAGAAGCTCGAGGTCGCGTCAGCCACCGAGACGTTCGAGCGCCTGCAGGCGAGTGAGCTGAAGGGCTTGCGCCTCGCGCTGCTGCACGGACGGCTGCCCGCGCCCGAGAAGGCGGCGATCTTCGAATCGTTTCGCGCGGGCGACATCGACGTGCTCGTCGCCACCACCGTGATCGAGGTGGGGGTCGACGTCCCGAACGCCACGGTGATGGTCGTGCTCGACGCCAGCCGGTTCGGGATCGCGCAGCTGCACCAGCTGCGCGGTCGAGTGGGCCGTGGCGCCGCAGCATCGGTCTGCTGGCTCGTCGACGACGGCGCCGCCGAGGGAGCCGAGGCCCGGCTCGAGGCGTTGGTCAAGACGACCGACGGGTTCGAGCTCGCGGAGGTGGACCTCGACCTCCGCGGCGAGGGGACGATCATGGGAGAGCGTCAAAAGGGCCGCAGCGATCTTCGGCTCGCGTCGCTCCGTCGTGACCGAGAGGTGGTCGGCGTCGCGCGCGAGGTCGCGTTCGAGATCGTCGATGCTGCCGGCGGGATCAGCGAGCAGCCCGGGCTGGCCGACGAGCTGCGGCTGTTCGTCGGCGACGAAGAGGCCGACTTCCTGCTGAAGGGCTGAAAGCTCGAGCTAGGCGAGGACGGCGTCGAGCTTTTTCTCGACGGCTTCCTCGCTCGTGTTCAGCGAGAAGCTGAGCTCGGAAACGAGCACACGACGAGCGTTCATCAGCATTGTCTTCTCACCGCTCGAGAGGCCGCTGTCGCGGTTGCGGAGCGAGAGGTTCCGGACGACTTCCGCGACTTGGTACACGTCGCCCGACTTCAGCTTCTCGAGGTGGTTCTTGAACCGGCGCGACCAGTTCGACGGCATGCGGGCGTCCTTCTTCGCGAGCACGTCGAGGATGTCTTCGACCTCGTCCTTGCTGACGGGCGGCCGGATGCCGACCTCCTCGGCCTTCTCGACCGGCACCATCAGGGTGAGATCGCCATGCGTGACTCGCAGGACCAGGTACTCGACCTTCTCGCCGAACATCTCGCGCTTCTCTTTGCGCTCGATGACGGCCGCGCCGTGATGGGGATACACGACGCGGTCACCGACTTTGAAGCCCACTCGATCCTCCGCACTCCGCACGCGCTCAGCCCGTCAAGGATGCCAGATCCGGCGGCGTTTCCCCACTCGCTCCGCATATGACTCGTTTCACTCGCGATATCACTCGTCTGCGTCATCGGGCACAACGAGGTCCCAGCGGTCGCGACAGTCCGCGCACCGGTAGGTCACGACGTCTCCGGGCCACCATTCGCCGTCCTCGGGCGGGAACGAGATGAGGTGAGCGCGGCCCCCGCAATCGATACAGGTGATGACCGGATCGACCTGCATCGGTCAGCGAACGCCGTCGTGGAAGCGGGCGACACCGGCGGCGAAGTCGGGATCGAAGATCACCGCATCACCGTGCTTCGCTTCGTTCGCGAGCGCCGCGTCGAGATCCAGGCCGATGCTCTCGTAGACCGAGAGGCGATCGTGGATGACCGCCGGCCACGGGGACGAGGCGATCTGCTCGGCGATCTCGACAGCGGTGTCGAGCGCGCTCCCTGCTGGCACCACGCGGTTGACGAGGCCCATCGAGAGCGCCTCGTCGGCGCCGAGCTCGCGTCCTGTGAGGATGAGGTCGAGTGCCCGCCCGAGGCCGACGATGCGAGGGAGGCGGACGGTGCCGCCGTCGACGAGCGGCACGCCGTAGCGACGTTCGAGGCAACCGAGTCGCGCGGTCTCGCCGGCGACTCTGAGATCGCACCAGCAGGCGAGCTCGAGCCCGCCGGCCACGCACCAACCCTCGATCGCGGCGATGACCGGCTTCGACAGCTGCAGTCGCGTTGGCCCCAGCGGCCCACTCGGCCGCAGGCGCGGGAGGTCCTTCAGGTTGGCGCCGGCGCAGAACGCGGTCTCGTCGCCGGTGAGGATGGCGACCTTCGCGTCGGCGTCGGCTTCGAAGGCGAGGAACTGTTCGAGCAGCCGCTGCGCGGTCGCGCTGTTGATCGCGTTGCGCACCGCGGGTTGATCGATGCGAACGATCGTGATCATCAGCCGCGAGGCTACGGTGCACGAACGATGCGCGTGGTCGCCGGGCTGGCACGTGGCCGTCAGCTCGCAGCGCCCCCGGGAACCGACACCCGGCCGACGAGCGATCGGGCGCGTGAGGCGATCTTCAACGCGCTGCGCTCGCTCGGCGTCATCGCAGATGCTCGGGTCGCGGATCTCTTCGCCGGCAGTGGCGCACTCGGGATCGAAGCGCTGTCGAGAGGCGCCGCGTCGTGCGTCTTCGTCGAGCGCGAGCCGGCCGCGGTCGCAGTCATCGAGGAGAACCTCCGCAGGACCGGGCTCACCGGCGGCACGGTCGCCAAGGCTGACGTGGAGCGTTGGCTCGCCACCCGAACGGCCTCGTTCGACCTCGTGCTGGCCGACCCGCCCTATGCCTTCGAGGGCTGGCAACCACTGCTGGACCGCCTCGACGCGCTCGCCGTGCCGTTCGTCGTGATCGAGTCGGACCGTGAGATCGACCCGGGAAACCGCTGGTTGATCACGAGATCGAAGCGCTACGGCGGTACCGTGGTGAGGTTCGTGGCGCGGGCGGCCCAGCGCTGAGCCTCCTTCCGCCTGCCCCCACGACCAGCTGACCCACCGGAGCGACCGTGAGCAAGGTCCTGTACCCGGGGTCGTTCGACCCCCTACACAACGGACACATCGAGATCATCGAGACGGCGGCGCGACTGTTCGACGAGGTCGTCGTCGCGGCGATGCGCAACCCCCAGAAGGGCGAGCCGACGTTCTCCTTCGAGGAGCGGCAAGCGATCCTCGAAGAGTCGCTCGCGCATCTGCCCGGGGTGTCGGTGACGATGTTCTCGGGCCTGGTCGTCGACCTGGCCGACGAGCTCGGTGCGGACTTCATCGTCAAGGGTCTGCGGGCGACCTCCGACTTCGAGGTCGAGCTCCAGATGGCACAGATGAACTACGCCGTCGCCGGAGTGCACACCGTCTTCCTCCCGTCGGCGTCATCGCACTCGTTCCTGGCATCGAAGTTCCTCCGTGACATGGCGCGGTTCGGCCGCGACGTCAGCGCGATGGTGCCGGAGCCGGTGGCGAAGCGACTCCAGGAGAAGTACGCGCGATGAGCGAGCACGACGACGACATCACCGGGGAGCATCCGGTCCCGCGCCTGACCGACTCCGAGGCCCTGCTCCGTCGCGTCGCCGACATCATCTCGTCGGCGAAGACGATGCCGCTCTCCTCCTCGGCGATGATCAACCGCGACGAGATCCTCGAGCTGCTCGAAGAGGCCAACAACCGTCTGCCCGAGGAGCTGCGCGCGGCGCGCTGGCTCTTGCGCGAGCGCGACGAGTTCCTCGCGAAGACGCGCCGCGAAGGCGACGACATCCTCGACGCGGCGCGGGCGCAGGCCGAACGGATGGTGCAGCGAACCGAAGTCGTGCGCGCCGCCGAGCAGCGCGCCCGGCAGGTGGTGACGGCTGCGGAGGACGAGTCGCGCCGGCTCCGCCACGAGGTCGAGGACTACTGCGACCAGCGACTCGCGCAGTTCGAGGTCGTGCTCGACAAGGTGCTGCGCACGGTGCAAGCAGGACGTGAGCGCCTCGTGCCGACAGGTCTTCCGGAGCCCGACGATCTCGAAGCGGAGGCTGCCGCGGCGCGCGAGGCCGTCTTCTTCGACCAGGATCAGCCGTGACCACGCTCCCCGGGCTCGTCACCCCGGTCGCCGATCTTCTCCGTCACCCCGGCGACCGTCGGCACCTCGAGATCGACCTGCGCCGCGACGGAGATCGACGTCGGTGACGCGGCGGTGCCCGAGGGCGCGACGGTCGAGGTCGAGGGTGTCCTCGAGTCGCTGCACGACAGCATCGTGTTCACGGGCACTGTGCACGCTCCTTGGCGAGCGGTGTGCCGTCGGTGCCTCGCACCCGCCCATGGTGAGCTGACCGCGCCAGTGCGCGAAGTGTTTGCCAAGCCCGGCCATGACGCCGCGGGCGAGGACGACATCTTCCCGATCTCGGCGGACTCGATCGACCTCGGCCCAGCCGTGCACGACGCGCTCGCGCTCGAGCTGCCGTTGGCGCCGCTGTGCCGTGAGTCGTGCGCTGGGCTCTGCCCGACCTGCGGAGTGGACCGCAACCACGCCCGCTGCAGCTGCCGCGTCGAGCGCGGAGATCCGCGCTGGGCCGCCCTCGACGCGCTGAAGCTGCCGAACCAGGCGCGGTTCGACCCCGGCTCCGCTGCTCGCTAGCCTGCTCCGGCCCGTCCACGCGAAGGATCCCCCGATGGCCGTCCCCAAGAAGAAGACGTCCAAGTCGAAGAGCCGCAGCCGGCGGGCATCCGCCTGGACGCTCGACGCCCCTGCCCGCAGCACGTGCCCGCGGTGCGGGGCGGCAAAACGTCCGCACACCGTGTGCGGGACCTGCGGGTGGTACAAGGGCCGTCAAGCCGTCGACGTCGACTGACGCACGGCCCGCGCTGATCGATCGTGCTCCCGATCGCCGTCGACGCGATCGGCGGTGACCACGCCCCCGACGCGATCATCGAGGGGCGCGGGCGGCAGCGGACGAGCTCGGCATCCCGATCGTGCTCGTCGGTCCCGCGGAGGTCGTCGCCGCCAGCGGCTTCGAGCACGTCGTCGCCACCGAGGTCATCGCCATGGGCGACGACGCGGCCCAGGGCGTGCGGCGAAAGAAGGACTCCTCCCTCGTGCGCGCGGCCGAGGCGGTGCGTGACGGCAGGGCCTCGGCCATGGTCAGTGCCGGCAACACCGGTGCGACGATGGCGACCGCCCTCCTGCGCATGGGCCGCATCAGGGGCGTGTCCCGCCCCGCCATCGCCACGCCCCTCCCCGTGCCGGGCGAGACGCCGACGGTCCTGCTCGACGCCGGCGCCAACGCCGAGTGCCAGCCGGAGTGGCTCGTGCAGTTCGCGCAGATGGGCACGGTGTTCTCCCGCCACCGCTTCGGCGTGGCCAAGCCCCGGTCGGGCTCCTGTCGATCGGAGAGGAGTCATCGAAGGGCTCGACCTTCGTGAAGGAGGTCCACCACCTCCTCGAGGGAGCGCCCGGCGTCCACTTCATCGGCAACGTCGAGGGGCGCGACGTCGTCACCGACGTCGTCGACGTCGTCGTGACCGACGGCTTCACCGGCAACGTCGTGTTGAAGACGCTCGAAGGCGGCCTCGAGGTCATCCTCGGCGTGCTCCGGTCGGGTCTTGCGTCGACAAGCGAGACCCGCGCCGCCGCCGAGGTGCTCGCGCCCGTCCTCGAACCACTCTTCGAATCCATGGAGCCCGAGACCTACTGGCGGCGCGATGCTGCTCGGCGTCGACGGCGTCTGCATCATCAGCCACGGCCGGTCGTCGGCCCGGGCGGTCAGAACGCCATCGCGCTGGCGGCCGAGATGGTCGACGGCGACATCGTCGGTGGCCTGCGCACTGCGATAGCCGCGCCTACTTGAGCTCGTCTTCCCGGCTGTCAAGCACGGGGGAGCACGAAAATCACTGTGAGGGACTGAAACGGCACGATCGGTCGCCCCGAGATTTTCCACGATCCGGTAGACTCCCCGGGCTGACGCCCCCATCCCCCCGATCCAGGAAGACGAGGACGGAGAGAGCGTGCCCGCCGAGACCCATGTCGAACGACCGCCGCTCGACCGCCAGGCGGTCTTCGAGCTCATCCGCGATCGTCTTGCCGACATCCTCGAGATCGACCCCGGCACCATCACCGAGGGCGCATCGTTCGCCGACGACCTCGAGGCCGACTCGCTGGCCCTGATCGAGCTCGTCGAAGCCCTCGAGGAAGAGCTGAGCGAGCGCTCGGTCGGCTTCCGCATCGAGGACGAAGACCTCGAGGACCTGAAGACGGTCCGCGACGCCGTCGACTACGTCTACGGCCGGGTGGGCGAAGGCTCTGGTTGACGGCCCGGACCTCGAGGCGCTCTGGCACCGGCTCGGCCACGAGTTCGCGGACCCTGCCCTGCTCGCGCAGGCACTCGCCCATCGGTCGTGGTGCGCCGAGCAGGTGCCCGATTCACCACCACCGCCGTCGAACGAACGACTCGAGTTCCTCGGCGACGCGGTGCTCGGCGGGGTCGTCGCCGATCACGTCTACCAGCAGTACCCGCACCTCCCCGAGGGACGCCTCACCGACGCTGCGCAAGTCGGTCGTGAACGCGGTCGCGCTGGCGAGCGTCGCCGCCAGGCTCGGGATCGGGCCCGCCCTGCTGCTCGGCCAGGGCGAGACGGCCGCCGGGGGGCGCGAGAAGCCGTCGATCCTCGCGGACACGCTCGAGGCCGTCATCGGCGCCGTGTACCTCGACGGCGGATGGGAGTCGGCGCGCCACTCGTCCTGCGTGAGATGGGCGCCGACTCGCGGCGTCGGTCGCCGGCGTGGGCGTGCTCGACTACAAGAGCCGCCTCCAAGAGCTCGCCGGTCGACGCGGCCTCGGTGCGCCGCGGTACGACATCGAAGAGGCGGGGCCCGACCACGACAAGCTGTTCACGGCGCGTGTCGCCGTCGGGCTCGTCGGCGTCGGCGAAGGCACCGGCCGGTCGAAGAAGCCCGCCGAACAGGCCGCCGCCCGGGTTGCCTACGAAGAGCTGCGCGAGCCGGCCCAGGGTCGGATGGCCGGCCATGCCTGAGCTCCCCGAGGTCGAGACCATCCAGCGAGACCTCGAACGTGAGATCGTCGGCAAGAAGATCAAGACGGTCGAGGTGTCGGGCACGCGCTCGATGCGCCGGGGGACGAAGAAGCAGCTCACCGGGCGGCTCGAAGGCGCCAAGGTCATGGGGGTGCAGCGGAGGGGCAAGTACCTGCTGGTCGTGCTCGACACCGGCGACCTGCTCGTCGTCCACCTGCGCATGAGCGGCCAGCTGCTGAAGGCGATCGCGAAGGACCCCGAGGCCAAGCACACCCACGTGCGCTGATCCTGCACCCGCGGGCCAGTTGCGGTTCGTCGACCCGCGCACCTTCGGCGAGATGTTCGTCATCGACCCCGACAAGCTCGCGGAGGAGGCGCCCGAGCTGGCCGACTTGGGCTTCGACCCGCTCGACGACCCCATGTCCTGGGTCGACTTCGGCCGCATGCTGTCGCGAAGCCCGTGCAGCTGAAGGCGTTGCTCACCGACCAGCACGTGATCGCCGGGCTCGGCAACATCTACAGCGACGAGATCCTCCACGCGGCCGGCCTGCGCTACGACCGGCTGTGCAACACGCTTGCCGTCGCAGGAGGTCCGGCGGCTCTTCCGGGCCGTCGTCGAGATCGTGCACGAGGCGGTGAAGCCCGCGGCAGCCGCTCGCCGACGAGCAGTACGTCGACCTCTTCGGCCGCCTCGGCGGCTACCAGAACGAGCACCAGGTCTACGGGCGCGAGGGCAAGGCCTGCCGTCGGTGCCGCGGCACGATCGAGCGCGCGAAGTCCGGGGCGGTCGACCTTCTACTGCCCGAGCTGCCAGGTCTGAGCGGTCCTCGTCGCCGTCGTCCGCTTCGCTTCCGCCGGCTCCTGCTCACTGCGCTCGACAATCGGTGCTTCGCGGACCCGGCGGCGCATTGCGCCGCCCCTGCAACATGCACCGGCCACTTGCGCGCCGGTTGCGTCGACCCGCCATGTTCCTGCGATCGCTGACGCTCAAGGGCTTCAAGTCCTTCGCCGACACCACCACCCTCGACCTCGAGCCCGGCGTCACCGTCGTCGTCGGCCCGAACGGCAGCGGCAAGTCGAACGTCGTCGACGCCATCGCCTGGGTGCTCGGCGCGCAGGCGCCGAGCGCGGTGCGCAGCCAGAAGATGGACGACGTCATCTTCGCCGGCACGGCCAAGCGGCCGGCGCTCGGCCGCGCCGAGGTCAGCCTCACGATCGACAACTCCGCCGGGCTGCTGCCGATCGAGTTCACCGAGGTCACGGTCAGCCGCACCCTGTTCCGCACGGGCGACAGCGAGTACGCGATCAACGGCGTGCCGTGCCGCCTGCTCGACGTGCAGGAGCTGCTCTCCGACGCCGGCGTCGGCCGCCAGCAGCACGTCATCGTCAGCCAGGGCCAGATCGACGCCGTGCTCAACGCCCGGCCCGAGGACCGGCGCGCGATCATCGAGGAGGCCGCCGGCGTCCTCAAGTACCGCAAGCGCAAGGAGAAGGCCGAGCGCCGCCTCGAGGCCACCGAGGCGAGCCTGCTGCGGCGTGCAGGACCTGCTGCGCGAGGTGCGCCGCCAGCTCCGCCCGCTCGAGCGCCAGGCCGAGGCGGCCCGCCGCCACGGCGACCTGGTCGCCGAGCTGACGGCGCTGCGCCTCCACCTCGCCGGCCGCGAGATCGCGGCGCTGCGCGCCCGGCTCGAGAACGCGGCTCGTCGATCGACGCGAGCTCGACCGCAGCGAGCCGCAGCTGAAGAGCGAGCTGGCCCGCGCTCGACACCGAGGTGCTGGCGACCGAGGCGCAGCCTGGCCGCGCTCGGCGGCGCCGACCTGGGCGACGGCCTCGTGCGCGTCGAGCAGCTCCGGGAGCGGGCTCGCGGGCTGGTCGGCGTTGCTCGCCGAGCGGCGGCGCGGCGTCGAGCGCGACCGGGGCGGCTGCTCGACGCCGGCCTCGTCGCCAGCGCTCGAGGCCGAGGCGGCGCGCGTCGCGGCCGAGCTCGCCGAGGTCGAGACCGCAGGCCGGTCCGCTCGGGCCCGAGGCAGACCGGGTCGCGGAGGCGGAGGCCGCGCTGGCCGCGGAGCGCGCCGCGTTCGAAGCCGGCTCGATGCCGCGACGGTCACCGCTCCGCCGCACGGGCCGGCGAGGTGCGGGGCGAGCTCGCCGCGCGCCGTGCCGCCATCGAGCGGGCCGACGGAGAGCTCGCGCGTGTCGAGGCCCGAGTCGCGTCGATCGAGGCGCGGGCGTCGCAGCGCGCGGCCGACAGCGATCTGCACCGCCGGGCGTGCGAGCAAGCCGAGGAGGCCGAGCGGCCGCTCGGTCGAGCGCGTGCAGCGCGCCGAGGCAGTGCTGGGCGCGGCCGAGCGCGACGCTCGAGGCCGCCGCAAGAGCGAGCGCCGCGCCGCCGACGCCGACCGGCACGTCGTGGTCGCGCCCGTGCCGAGGCGCTCGCGCTCGCGCTCGACGACCGCGGCACGACGGGCCGCGCTGGCCGGGGTCGACGGCGTCCTCGGCACGCTGCTCGACCTGGTCGAGGTCGACGACGGCTGGCAGGCCGCGTTCGAGGCTGCGGTCGGCGAGGCGCTGGCCGCCGTCGTCGTCGACGGCACGGTCGCGGCCCGGCGTGCGCTGACCGCGCTGAACGACGGCGGCGATCGCCGGCGCGGTGCTCGCTGCTGACCTGCGGATCGGCGGCCGGTGCCGGCGCGGCGGTCGAGCCGCTCCGGTCGCACGTCCGGTCGGCGCATCCCGTCGTCGAGGCCTTGCTCGACGGGCTGCTCGGCTGGCGTCGTCGTCGTCGACGGGGGATGGGAGCGCGCCCTCGACCGCGCGCTCGCCCACCCCGACGCCGTGGTCGTCACCGCGCGACGGCGATCGCTTCTCGGCGACGGGTTGGCGGATCGGCGCGGCGCGGTCGCGACACGGGTGCCGCCCTCGACGAGGCGCGCGAACGAGCGAGCCGCTGCGGCCGACCGCGCGAACGTGGCGGCTGCGCCGCGTCGCGGCGGGCGCGCTCGCCGTCGAGAGCGCTGCCCGGGATCGCGAGCAGATCGAGCGCGAGCTCGACGAGAACGACGCTCGCTTGAACGCGGCGGCCGACGGCCTCGCACGCGTGCAGGCGGCGCAGCGAGAGGTCGAGACCGAGGCGCACGCGCTCCGAGCCCATCACCGACGCGTTGGCGGAGTCCGTCAGCGCCGAGCACGCGCGCACGGCCGAGCTCGAGGCGATCCTTCCGGCGCTCGAGGCCGACGAGGCAGGCCGACGTCGCCGCGGCTCGGCGGCGCATGCCGCGCGGGCCGGCTCGACGAGCGGACCGCGAGCGGTCGCAGCGCTGCGGACGCACCTCGAGGTGCAGGTCGCCGGGCTCGACGAGCGGCGTCAGATGCTGCGTCGGCGCCGGGACGAGGTCGAGACCCGGCTCGCAGGCCGACGTCGCCGAGCGCGAGCGCGCTGCCGCGCGCCGCGGAGCAGCTCGAGCGAAGCTCGGCGTGCTCGACCGGCTCGCGGCCGTCGTGGCCGCTGCATCGTCGACGATCGACGGCGAGCTCGCCGGGCTGCACGAGGAGCGGCGGCGCCAGATCGAGGAGGCGCGGGCGATCGCTGCGGCACTCGACGATCTGCGCCTGCGGCGCACGACGGCGGAGCGCCAGCTCGAGGAGATGCGCGAGCGCGCCCGCCGTGCCGAGCTCGACGAGGCCGAGATCACGCTGCGCTTGAGTCGGCGGTCGAGGCGCGTGCGCCACGACCTCGACAGCGAGCCCGAGGCGGCGGTCGAGGCGCGAGTGCCCGCCCCTGCCCGAGGGCGTGACTGCCCACGCTCGGGTGCGCGAGCTCGAACGCGAGCTGCGCCTCATGGGGCCGATCAACCCGCTGGCGCTCGAGGAGTTCAACGCGCTCGAGGAGCGCCACACGTTCCTCGAGGAGCAGCTCGAGGACGTGACGCTCCACGCGTCGCGACCTGTCCCGAGTGATCACGGGCGATCGACGGCGAGATCGAGACCGTGTTCGCGGCCGCCTTCGCCGATGTCGCGTCGAACTTCGCGTCCGCTGTTCGCGACGCTCTTCCCGGGCGGGCAGGGGTCGCTCCGGCTCACCGAGCCCGACGACCTGCTCGACACCGGCATCGAGGTCGAGGCCAAGCCGTCCGGCAAGAACGTGCAGAAGCTGTCGCTGCTGTCGGGTGGCGAGCGCTCCCTCACCGCCCTCGCGTTCCTGTTCGCCGTGTTCCGCAGCCGGCCGTCGCCGTTCTACGTGATGGACGAGGTCGAGGCCGCGCTCGACGACGTCAACCTGCACCGCTTCCTCGACCTCGTCCACGAGTTCCGCGAAGAGGCCCAGCTGCTCATCGTGAGCCACCAGAAGCGCACGATGGAGGCGGCCGACTGCCTGTTCGGCGTCACGATGCAGCCCGGCGGATCCTCGAAGGTCATCAGCGAGAAAGCCGCCCTCGGCGCTCCCTGACCGCCAATCCCCACGGTGCGGGACGCCCGGTAACTTGGCCGAGCCATGTTCTTCCTGATCCTCGCGATCGTCGTCGTGCTCTTCGGGCTCGGCGTGGTCGTCGTCAATCGCCGTCGCGAGCGCCGTCTCAGCCTCGAGCGCGCACGGCCTCCGACCAAGCCGGTCGAGAAGCCGCCGCCCGAGGTGCTCGAGCCGGAGACGGCGGCCCCGGATCTCGTTGAACTCGAGGTCGTCGAGGAAGTCGAGGACGTTGGCGTCGGGGAGGTCCTCGCCCCACCTCGCTTTCGTGATCGGCTCGGCAAGGCCCGGGCTGCGTTCGCCGGTGCGTTCGCCGTCGGTGCGCGCCCGCGGTGGCATCACCGACGACACCTGGGACGACCTCGAAGAGGCGCTGCTGCGCGCCGACGTGGGTGTGTCGCTCACCACCGAGCTGATCGACGAGCTTCGCGAGCAGGTGAAGACGAACGAGATCACGACACCCGACGAGCTGCTCGACGCGCTGAAGGCCGATATGCTCGAGCACCTCGAAGGCGTCGACCGTGGCCTCACGCTCGACGCCAAGCCGGGCGAGCCATGCGTGTGGCTGTTCGTCGGCGTGAACGGTGTCGGCAAGACCACCACGATCGGCAAGGTCGGCGCTCGCCAGATCGCCGAGGGCCACACGGTCGTGATGGCGGCGGGCGACACGTTCCGCGCCGCCGCCGCCGAGCAGCTCGAGCAATGGGCGACGCGAGTGGGCGCCGACCTCGTCCGCGGCGCCGAGGGCGGCGACCCGAGCTCGGTCATCTTCGACGGCGTGCAGCGAGCCGCGGCGCGCGACGCCGACCTCGTGCTCGCCGACACCGCCGGCCGCCTCCACACGAAGATCAACCTGATGGAGGAGCTGCGCAAGGTGCGACGTGTGGCGGACCGGCCGCCGGGGCACGTGAGCGAGGTGCTGCTCGTGATCGACGCGACGACCGGGCAGAACGGGCTCACCCAGGCCCGTCAGTTCACCGAGGCAGTCGAGGTGACCGGCGTCGTGCTCACCAAGCTCGACGGCTCGGCCAAGGGTGGCATCGTGCTCGCCATCCAGAAGGATCTGGGCCTGCCGGTGAAGCTCGTCGGCCTCGGCGAGACGGCCGCCGACCTCGTCGACTTCGACGCGGACGAATTCGTCGAGGCGCTGTTCGAATGAAGGTCGTCTTGCTTCCCGTCCGCGTCGTCGGTCGCACAGTCCGGTGGGTCGGCCTCCGCCGGCTCGTCCTGGTCGGTGCGGGGGCGACGACCGCAGTGATGCTCACGCCGGTCACCGGTTCCGAGATGCGGAGACGCGTCGGGCGCCTGTTCGCTCGGCAGGTCCCCGACGCGGACCTCGCTGCCCGCGTGCGCCACGAGCTGTCGCACTCGCCTCGGACGTGGCATCTCCCGCAGCCGTCCATCTCGGTCCTGCAGGGCAGGGTCGTGCTGGCCGGTGAGGCGCCCGCACGCGACGGGCCGGGCGGACCTCGAACGGGTCGTTGCCTCGGTCCCCGGCGTCGTGTCGGTGGAGAACGAGATCATCGTCGCCTAGGGGCGGTCTGGCGGCTCCGGTAGCCTGGGAGACCGCATGTTCGACTCCCTGTCCGACCGCTTCGACGGCATCTTCAAGCGGCTCCGGGGCAAGGGGCGACTCACCGACGGCGACGTCGACGAGGTCCTGCGCGAGATCCGCGTCGCGCTGCTCGAGGCCGACGTCAACCTGTCCGTGGTCCGCACGGTCGTCGGGCGGATCCGCGAGCAGTGCGTCGGCGCCGAGCTCGTCGAAGAGCCTCACCCCGGCCAGCAGGTCATCAAGATCGTCAACGACGAGCTCGTCGACCGCGCTCGGCGGCGAGACGCTCAAGATCACCTACGCCTCGAAGCCGCCGACCGTCGTGCTGATGGCCGGCCTGCAGGGCTCGGGCAAGACGACCGCGTCGGCCAAGCTGGCCCGCTGGTTCAAGGCGCAGGGCCGCAACCCGCTCCTCGTCGGCGCCGACCTCCAGCGCCCGGCCGCGGTCGAGCAGCTGCGCACGCTCGGCCGTCAGATCGACGTGCCGGTGTTCTCGCGAGCCGGGCGACCCGGTCGCTGTCGTCGGGTGGCGGGAGTCGCCGAAGCCCGCCGTCTCGGGCCGCGACGTCGTCATCGTCGACACCGCCGGCCGCCTCGCGATCGACGCCGAGATGATGGAGCAGGTCCGTCAGATCTCGGCGACGGTCCAGCCCGACTACACGTTCCTCGTCGTCGACGCGATGACCGGTCAGGACGCCGTCACCGTCGCCGAGGCGTTCCACGAGACGCTCGCGATCGACGGCGTCATCCTGTCGAAGCTCGACGGCGACGCCCGCGGTGGCGCGGCGCTCTCGGTCAAGGAGGTCATCGGCCGGCCGATCGCGTTCGCCTCCACGGGTGAGAAGCTCGACGCACTTCGAGCAGTTCCACCCCGACCGCATGGCCGAGCCGCATCCTCGGCATGGGCGACGTGCTCACCCTCATCGAGAAGGCCGAGCAGGTCTACGAGAAGGACGAGGCCGAGGAGGCCGCGGCCAAGCTGCTCGAGGGCGAGTTCACGCTCGACGACTTCCTCGAGCAGATGCAGCAGCTCAAGAAGATGGGGCCGCTGTCGAGCGTCATCGGGATGATGCCCGGGCTGCCGAAGGAGCTCGAAGAACGCCGAGATCGACGACGACGAGCTCAAGCGGGTCGAGGCGATCATCCGCTCGATGACGCTCGAAGAGCGCCGCAAGCCCGAGATCATCAACGGGTCGCGGCGGCTGCGCATCGCCAACGGCAGCGGCACCACGACCGCGGAGGTCAACGCCTCGTCAAGCAGTTCGAGGAGATGCAGAAGATGATGAAGCGGATGGGCGGCCTCGGATCGAAGAAGGGCAAGCGCCGCATGCCGATGATGCCGACCGTGCCCTCGCTCAACTAGCAGCCAGCAAAGGACAGAACCATGGCAGTGAAGCTCCGCCTCATGCGGGTGGGCAAGACGAAGCAGCCGACGTACCGCGTCGTGGCGGCCGACGGCCGCTCGCCGCGCGACGGCCGGTTCATCGAGATCGTCGGCACCTACGACCCCCGGGCCGAGCCGTCGGTCGTCAAGATCGACAACGACAAGGCGGTGTACTGGCTGCGGAAGGGCGCGCAGCCGACCGAGCGGGTCGAGAAGCTGCTGAAGATCTCGGCGCGTGGGCCGAGTTCCAGGCCGCCAAGCCGGCCAAATGACCGAGGCGGACAACACCGTCGACGAGCTCGACGGCGACGACGACTTCGACGACGAGCTCGACAACGAGGAAGACGACGCCGACGATGTGAACCGGATCCCCGCGGCCACCGCACGGGCCGTGCTCGATTTTCTCGTCGCGCGCGCTCGTCGACGATCCCGATTCCGTCGAGGTCGATGCGGTCGAAGGGCGACGGGGTGTCAGCCTGCGCGTGACGGTCGCACCGGGCGACCTGGGCCGCGTCATCGGCAAGCGAGGTCGGACCGCGAACGCGTCCGCACCGTCGTCCGCGCGGCTGCGGTGCGCGACGGCGTCGAGGTCGACGTCGACTTCGTCGACTGAGACGCGACCGAGAGGCGGAGCGTGCTCGAGGTCGGGTCCATCGGGCGGGCCACGGACTGCAGGGCGAGGTCGTCGTCGATCTCGTGACCAATCGCCTCGAACGAGTCGATCCCGGTTCGGTGCTCGAGACGACCGAGGCTCGCTCGTCGTCGCGACGTCACGACCGCAACGGGGCGGCTGGATCGTGCACTTCGAGGGGATCGACACACGTGAGGCGGCCGAAGCTCTGAACGGCCTCGTGCTGTCGGCCGAGCCGGTCGACGATCCCGATGCGCTCTGGGTGCACGAGCTCGTCGGCTCGTTCGCGTTCGACACCGCCGGAACCCGCTCGGGATCGTGACCGCGCTGGTCGAGAACCCGGCGAGCGATCTGCTCGAGCTCGATCGGGCGTCCTCGTCCCCGTCACGTTCGTGGTCTCCTGCGCCGAGGGCCGGGTCGTGGTCGATCCGCCCGTCGGGCTCTTCGAGTGACATGCGCATCTGACATGCGGATCGACGTCTTCACGATCTTCCCGACGCTCGTCGACGACTTTCTGCGGAGACAGCCTGCTCGGGCGAGCTCGGGAGGAAGGCGTGCTCGACCTGCGCTGCACGACCTCCGGACCACACCACCGATCCTCATCGCACGGTCGACGACGCCCCCTTCGGCGGCGGTCGCCGGCATGGTGCTGATGCCCGAGCCGATCTTCGCCGCGGTCGACGCGGTCGACCCGCCGCGGCCGCTGCTCCTGCTCGGTCCGGGTGGTCGAGCGCTTCGACCAGGAACGGGCGCGGGCGCTCGCGGCGTCACGGGCTTCAGCCTGCTGTGCGGCCGCTACGAGGGAGTCGACCACCGCGTCCGCGAGCACCTCGTCGACGGCGAGCTGTCGGTCGGCGACTTCGTGCTCGTCGGGCGGTGAGGTCGGCGGCGCTCGTGGTCATCGAGGCGGTCACCCGGCTGGTGCCAGGGGTCATGGGCAACGACGAGTCCGCGACCGAGAGTCCTTCGCCGACGGGCTGCTCGAGGAGCCCCAGTACACCCGGCCCGCCGACTTCCGGGGCTGGGAGGTGCCGGACGTGCTGCGGTCAGGCGACCACGGCAGGATCGCCCGGTGGCGACGGGCCCAGGCGCTCGCACCGCACCATCGCCGACCGTCCCGACCTCATCGAGGCCCGCGGCGGCCTCTCCGAGCGGGACGCAGCGCGCTGTTGGAAGAGTTCGGGTTCCCGCCGCTATCCTTGCGAGTCCCCTCCCGGCGAACGCCAGCAGGAGTCGAGCGCGCCATGAAGTCCACCGACCTCATCGACCAGCAGTCTCTCCGCAACGACATCCCCGACTTCGCGCCCGGCGACGAGCTCAAGGTGCACGTCCGCGTGGTCGAGGGCAACCGCGAGCGCGTCCAGGTGTTCCAGGGCAACGTGATCGCGCCGCCAGGGCTCGGGCCTGCAGGAGACGTTCACCGTCCGCAAGATCAGCTACGGTGTCGGCGTCGAGCGCACCTTCCCGGTGCACACGCCGATCATCGCCAAGATCGAGGTCGTGACCCGGGGCGACGTGCGCCGGGCCAAGCTGTACTACCTCCGTGACCGGGTCGGCAAGGCCGCCAAGGTCAAGGAGAAGAGGGTCTGAGCCCCGAGGATCTCGAGAACTACGAGGCCGAGCGCGAGCTCGCCCTCGCTCAGGAGTACCAGGACGTCGTGCGATGTTCGCGTTCGCCGTCGAGACCGAGCGGCGCTTCTACCTCGCCAACGACGTCGAGGTCCGCGTGCAGGGTGACGGGGCGAGGCCCCTTATCGAGGTCGAGCTGACCGATGCCTGGGTGTGGGACATGTACCGCCAGACCCGCTTCGTGCCGTCGGTGCGGGTGCTGACCTTCAAGGACGTGAACGTCGAAGAGCTCCCCAAACCCGAGGTCTGATCCACGGCGCGTGTTCGGCGCGCATGGTGAGACGCTGGCGGCGCACTGGTACGAGGCGCGCGGCTTCGTCGTGGTCGACCGGAACTGGCGTCGGCGTGAGGGTGAGATCGACCTCGTGCTTCGTCGCGATCGTCTGCTCGTGTTCAGCGAGGTGAAGGCGCGGTCGTCCGACCGGTACGGGATGCCGTTCGAGGCCGTCACCCGTACGAAGCAGCTACGCATACGTCGCCTCGCCGCGATGTGGCTTGCGGAGCACACCGTGAGAGGAGTCGAGCTGCGGTTCGATGTCGCGTCGGTCAGCGGCGCCCACGTCGACGTGATCGAGGGGGCGTTCTAGCGACACGCCGTGTCAACGTCGACGGTGCCGGTGCTCCCAACACGTGTGATGCCAGTGACGACGGAGATCAGGAGCGTGCTTCGGGATCACCACGACGTGGCCTTGGCCACGCGCGATCGGGCCCAGGCAGCCCGGGCAGACGTAGTCCTTGAGCGCCTTGTAGGGCTGCACGCGTTGTGTGTCGACGTCATCGTCGGGCCACGCGACGTCGCTCACCGCGCTACAGAAAGGCCCACACGACGAGGGCGAGGCACGCGACGAGTGCGAGGGCGACCATCGCGTACTCGAAGACGCCCGGCGCACGCCGGGGGCGATAGGGGTCGAGACCCATGGGACTCAGTATGGTCGCGCGCATGGAGACTCTCGAAGTTGCACGCAGCGACCACGTCGTCACCATCACCCTCAACCGGCCCGAGAAGAAGAACGCGGCCAACGGGACCATGTGGACCGAGCTGCTCGAGACGTTCCTCGACATCAGGGAGCGCGACGACGACCGCGTGATCGTCATCACCGGCGCCGGCGGCAACTTCTGCTCCGGAGCCGACCTGTCGGGTGGCGACGCGCCCGGTCAGGCGCCGCGCCATCAGCTGGCCGTGATGCGGCACATCGGCGATGCCGCGCTCGCTCTCCACCGCATGCCGAAGCCCACGATCGCGAAGGTCAACGGGGTGGCGGTAGGGGCGGGCTGCAACCTCGCGCTCGGGTGCGACCTCATCGTCGCGTCGGACGAAGCGCGGTTCTCGGAGATCTTCGCCCGTCGCGGCCTCACGATCGACTTCGGCGGCTCGTGGTTGCTGCCGCGGCTCGTCGGCATGCACCGCGCCAAGGAGCTCGCGCTCCTCGCCGAGATCATCTCGGCGAAAGAGGCGGAGGCCTTCGGTCTCGTCAACCGGGTCGTGCCTGTCGGAGAGCTCGATGCGTTCGTCGACGACTGGGCCAAGCGACTTGCGGCGGGTCCTCCGATCGCCCTCGCGCAGACCAAGCGGCTGCTGAACAACGCGTTCGCGGTCACCTTCGAGCAGGCGATCGAGGACGAGGGCGCCGCGCAGACGGTCAACCTCTCGACCTCGGACACCAGCGAGGCGATGATGGCGTTCCTCGAGAAGCGCGACCCGAGCTTCAAGGGGGCGTAGCGGCCTTCGACACGTAGAGGTCGAGCACACCGACCCAGCCGTGCGCGTAGTTGCGCCGGGCGACTGCGGCGATGTCACCGAGGCGGTGCCAATCGCGGTGCGTCAGCTTCACCTCAGTCGAGCGCTCGTCGATCGGCGTGAACGACACCTCGACGGTCGTCATCGCAATTGGCTCGGGACTCGGATGCCAGGTGATCACGAACTGGTTGGGTGGATCCCACTCCAGCACCTCGCCCCACGCGTACTCCGTGCCATCATCGAGTCGCTCGTACAGCCGGCCGTCGACCCGTGGGTCGAGGACGACGTCAGCAGTGCGATCCTCGCCGATCGAGTGCGTGGCCTTCGGCCACCAGGTGCCGATCTTGTCGGTGAACAGCGTGAAGGCATCCACGGCGGAGTGCTCGACGGTCACCGTGAACACGAGGGGGGAGAGTTCGAGATCGGTGTCACTCATGAGCGCTTCCTCCTCGGCGGGGGCGGCGTGGCCGCCTCCTTGTAGGCCTGCAGCACGTCGGTCCAGAAGCTGTCGAGCCACGCTCGCAGCGCGTTCAGCCCGTCGGGGCTCACGGCGTAGAGGCGGCGAGTGCCCTCGGCACGATCAGTCACGAGCCCGGCTCCCTTCAGCACCTTCAGATGCTGCGAGACCGCAGGGCGGCTGACCGGGAGGTGGGCTGCGATCTCGCCGACGGGTTGTGGCCCCGTGCGAAGCTGTTCGAGCACCGCGCGCCGCGTGGGGTCCGCGAGTGCCTCGAGCGCCGCTCCGTAAGTAGCTACGAACGGTAAGGTATCACTTACGAATAGCGAATGGCAAGCACCGAGCCGTGAAGTGGGCCTTCGCTAGGGTGAACCCTTCCTGGCGACGTGGCCGAGTGGTTTAGGCAAGGGCCTGCAAAGCCCTGTACAGGGGTTCGATTCCCCTCGTCGCCTCTCAGTGCCCAGCGCTGCGGGCAGGCTCCTTGTTCGGAGCCGGCTCACCCGGAAGGTGCATGAACGAGTCGACAGCGTGTACGCCGGGCACGCCGCTGATGACCTGGACCACGCGGGCGATGTCATCGGTGCTCGCAACCTGGCCGCGTACGCGGACGTGGCCTCTTGACAGTGATGAGCACCGAGCGACATCGGCGCGGTCGAGCATCGAGTCGCGACTCCCCTGCGAGATGCGCGAGCGCCACTGTCAGACCGGGCCGTGTCGGCACGCCGACTGTGCTCGACCGTGACCGCGGCAGCCACGCGCTCGAGCGCCCAGCGCGGGGCTCCGTCGAACAAGGCAAGGCGACGGTCACGGCCATCACGCAGGCAACGGTCTGGCGGATCCCGGGGGCCGACTTTCTGTCGAGTCTCGAAGCCGCGGGTGCGCCGTCGGATGCGCTCGTGGAGGGGATCGCCGATCGGCTCGCCCGGATGGAGGAGGGCTCGGGTCTCTGACCGCCACCGCGGGGTGGAACCATCGAGGGCGGGCAGGTGTATGACGTGACGACATGAGGTTGCAGAACGCGGGCGCCCTCCTGATTGCCGGCGTCCTCCTGATCGCGCCAGCGTGCTCGGACGACGGCGGCGCCGTGTCGACCAGCGCGGCGGGGGCGACGTTCGCAGCGTCGTGCGCGGTGCCTGCTCCTGACGCACCCGCCGATTGCTGGACGCAGACATTGCCGCTCGGCAGCGGTGGCTTCCCGCCGAGCCCTGGCTCCGACGACACACCGGTCTGGGCGCCGGGCAAGTTCCCGCTCACGCTCCCTCCCCGGCTCGCGTTCGACGATCAGCTGTGGATGACGGCGCAGACCGTCAGCTACTCGTCGCCGGACGGGCTCACCTGGACCGAGCATGCCAAGACAGATTGGGGCGAGCGCATCTATCAGGCCGTCGTCTTCTTCCAAGGAAAGCTGTGGATGTACGGCGGCCTGGACTACGACACCGGCTTGTTCTTGAACGACATCTGGTCGTCGTCGGACGGCATCACGTGGCAGAAGGTCGGCACCGCTGCATGGTCGCCTCGGGGCGCGCAGGCGATGGTCGTCTTCGAGGACCGGCTCTGGTTGTTCGGAGGCGCGAACCACGTTGGTGAGGACAAGGGCACTGACGGGTACGTCAACGACGTGTGGGTGTCGGACGACGGGCTCGAGTGGATCGAGGTCACGGGCAAGGCGCCGTGGTCTCCCCGTGCCTATCCCGGCGTCGTCGAGCTCAATCAGGCGCTGTACATGATCGGCGGCGAGGGTGTTGCCGACGTGTGGCAGACGTCGGATGGCAGGCAATGGACCGAGGTCAATCCCGAGGCCGACTGGAAGCCGCGCTTCGGCTACGGCCGGCTCGCGTTCGACGGGAACCTCTGGGTGTTCGGCGGCTGGATCGGCGACGACACGACGAACGCGCAGAACGACGTGTGGTTCTCGAGTGACGGCGTCACCTGGGAGCAGCAGGCCGAGCACGCACCATGGGCGCCGCGCAGCCCGATCTCCATCGTGTTCGACGACAAGATCTGGATATTCAGCGGAAAGCACACCGGCGCCGACGACAACTGGGGCGGCGACCTCTGGCAGTTGGCGTCCGCGGTCGCCTGACCCTTCTGATTCAGCTCGTGATCGGACGAGTGAGGTGCAGCTGGCCGTCGATCTCACCGCACTCGACGAAGCCGCAGCGACGCGCCACCGCGAGTGATCGTTCGTTGCGGGGATCGATGAGCACCGCCGCCGTGCGGTAGCCGGCGCGCGCCGCGAGCTCGCGCAGCAGCAGGACCATCGCGCGAGTGGCGTAGCCGTTGCCGCGCTCCTCAGCGAACACGTGGTATCCGATGTTCACGGCGCCGGTGTCGAGCCAGGCGGGCCCCGCGTCGCAGTCGATCCATCCGACGACGCGGTCCGACACGACGATGCACGCAGTCGGGCGGGGATCATCCGAGCCCGGCCCGAGCCAGCGATGGAACTCGTCGTCGCGCTCTGCGATCAGCGCCTCGGCATCACCCGGCGCCGGGGATCGCAGCGTGACGACACCGTCCGTCGCGTAGATGTCCAACGTCACAGTGTCGCCGATTGACACGTGACCAAATGGTCACGTATAGTCCACGACGTGGACGCAGTGTTCAAGGCACTGGCCGATCCCACCCGCAGGGCCCTGTTGGACGAGCTCTTTCGGGAGGACGGGCAGACCTTGAGCTCGCTCGAGACCAGGTTCTCGATGACTCGCTTCGGGGTGATGAAGCACCTGAGGCTGCTCGAGGACGCCGGCCTCATCGTCACACGGCGCAAGGGGAGAGAGAAGCTGCACTTCCTCAACCCAGTCCCCATTCGCCTGATCTACGAGCGGTGGGTGAGCAAGTACGCGGAGCCCTGGGCTGCAGGGCTCACCGAGCTGAAGCAGAGACTGGAGAATCCAATGGAGTCACGGACGATGGAGAAGGTGTTCGAGATCTACATCCGCACCACTCCCGAGAAGCTGTGGGAAGCGATTACCGACGCGGACATCCGTGAGAAGTACAACTTCGGCGCGCGCGTCACCTCAGAGTGGAAGGTCGGAGCGAGCGTCGACATGAGCAGCCCGACGGGCCTGCTCGGTGACGGCGAGGTCCTCGAGATCGATCCGCCTCGCAAGCTCGTCCACACGATGAGGGCGCTCTGGGGCGACGACGTGAAGGCAGAGGGCTTCTCCCGCGTGACCTGGGAGATCGAACCGGTCGCGGACTCGTGCCGTCTCGTGCTCACGCACGATCAGCTGCGCGAGGGGGCGAACGACCAGCTGTACGGCGGTTGGCCGATGGTGCTCTCGGGCCTGAAGACCTGGCTCGAGACCGGCACGATGCTCACCACGCCTGGCTCGCTCCTCTACGCCCAGTGAGCGCCATCTCGGACAGCTACCGGGAGGTGGCGGCGGGTTTCACAGCGCGTGCGAAGGCCGTGAAACCCGAGGCGTGGGAGAGCCCGGCGCCGTGCGAGGGGTGGGTGGCGCGCGACATCGTCCGCCACATGGTCGAGTGGATGCCGAGCATGGTGTTGACCCCGGTCGGTGTCGCATTCGGCGACGTCCCTTCGATCGACGAGGATCCGGTGGGCGCGTGGCTCGCGCTCGACAGCGCTCTGCAGTCAGCACTCGACGATCCCGACATCTCGAAGCGCGAGTTCGAGAATCAGGTCGGGCGCTTCACCGTCGAGCAGGGCATCGACATGTTCTGCACCGGTGATGTCTTCCTGCACACGTGGGACCTCGCGCGTGCCACCGGTGGCGACGAGCGCCTCGATCCCGCCCGTGTACACGACATGTTCGTGGGCATGGAACCGCTCGACGAGGTGCTCCGCCAGAGCGGCCAGTTCGGCCCGCGTGTGCCGGTGGCGGACGATGCGGACGAGCAGACCAAGCTGATCGCGTTCATCGGCCGTCAGCCCTAGGGGTCAATAACCGAGAAGCCCTCGCACATAGGCGGCTTGACCCGCGTGCTGCAGCCCGTCGTCGGCGACGCTCACCAGGCGTACCCCGAGGGTCACCGGCGGATCCCACCGCCGATCGACGACGCGATCGAGATCACCGGGCTTCAGCGCGTCGAGCATCGCATTGGTGCGAGCGCTCACGGCGTCGAGATAATCGGTCAGCACCGCGCCGTCCGCCGGGCGGATCGTCGCGACCTGTTCGGGCGTATGGCCGTATCCGGTGTTGCCAGGGTCGGGGTCGAGACCCATCCGTGCCGCCCAGTCGCCCGTGACCCACAGCTGTTGCTCGTCGATCAGCTCAGAGATGTGATGGTCCTGGACCCGCGCCATGTGCCAGACGAGCCATGCGATCGTGTTCGCCCCGGGCTTCGGCGAGCGGGCGAGCTGCTCGGCGTCGAGGCCGTCGACTGCTTCTTCGGCCAGCGGCGGGATCCGTCCGTACAGCTCGAGGAGCAGGAGAGAGACATCCATATGGGCGATGCCTACCCTTGTGCCGTGAGGCCCGCAAGGTCCCTCTATCCCGAGCTTCCGCTGGTCGAGCTCACCTCGAGCCGTGAGCCCGCGCCGGGCGGGGTCGAGACGTCGGTGCACCTCGCGGACGACCGGTTGGCGTGGGTGGCGATCGGCGTGTGCATCGTCTTGCTCGCCATGAGTGTGTTCCGCGGCCACGAGCACGCCGCGAGCGAATCGGCCGCGGGCGCGCCACGCGCGACCGAACCTCCTCCGGTCGCGAGCGTCAGTGCGCCGGCGAAGGTGACGTCGATCACCGCTCCGCATTCGTTCGTCGGACGCCGAGCGCGGGTGAGCCCGGGCACCGACATCGGCGTCGAGGTGGTGCCGGCCGCCGACGTGATCGCGCGGATCGGGCCTCTGGGCCCTCTCGTGCCGGAGCTGATCCTCGGCCGTTACGAGGACGCGGAGACGGGCCTCATCCTCGATCCCGCGTGGGTCGTCATCGACAGGGGGGTGCAGAAGACAAACGTCGTGCGCGTGGTGAATGCCGTGACCGGTCGAGTCGCCTTCACGTTCTCGGCGCCACTGGGGTTCGTGCTGTGCCCGATCCCGATGAGGCCCGGGGCTGACATCTGCGCGTGATGATGGCGACATGACCTGGCGCGAGACGGTCGATTCCTTCTACAGCGACGAGATCGAGGAATTCTACGAGCAGGGCCGCGACGCCGTGCTCGACGAGACGCTCGACCCCCGGGGCCCGTCGTTCCTCTTCGACGTCGCGGCTGACCTCGGCACGTCGGCGCGCTCGCGGGTGCTCGATGTCGGCTCGCGCATCGGCAAGCAGATGCTTGACCTGCGCGAGCGCGTTCGGATGCGCGGTCGCCGGGGTAGAGCCGGCGATGGGCAACCTCGTCCGCATGAAGCGCACGTATCCGGACGAGACGCTCGCCGTGGTTCGCGGATTGGGCGAGTCGCTTCCCTTCCGTGACGCAACCTTCGACCTCGTGTGGCTCCGCGACGTGCTCGTGCACTTCGAGTCGCTCGATCCGGCCTTCGCCGAGTTTCGGCGCGTGCTGAAGCCGAACGGAGCAGTCCTCGTCTTCGCCGTCTTCGCGACGCCGTTGCTCGAACCCCGGGAGGCCGAGCGGTTGTGGCGAGGGACCGCGGTCGCACCGGCAAGCGCCGACCCGGTGAACTTCGAGCGCGCCGCCCGCGACGTGGGGTTCTCGATCGAACGCCACGAAGAGCTGCACGGCGAGTGGCGAGAGCACTCCGAGGAGTCGGGCGAGCGGCGTACCTCGGGCCAGCTGCTCCGAGTGGCGCGCATGGTCCGAGATCCCGAGCGGTACAAGGCGCTCATCGGCGAGCGACCGTACGAGGAAGAGCTGGGGAACTGCCTGTACGGCATCTATCAGCTGCTGGGCAAGCTCAGCGCCTCGGTCTACGTGCTCCGCCGCGACTGATCTCCGCGGCTCGACCTCACAGCGCAGCGAGTCGCTGCTTCAGCCCGATCAGCGGCGCGAGCGGATCGCCTGCGGTCGCGACCCGCGCTGCGACCGAGTCGATCGTCCAACGGTCCGGTCGCAGGTCGGGGTCGTCGAGCTCGTCCCATGTGATGGGCACCGAGACCGGCGCACCCGGCAGCGGCCGTGGGCTGAACGGGGCGACGAGCGTCTTGTTGATCGCGTTCTGGGTGAAGTCGAGCCGGAGCTTCCCGCTCCGCTTCGAGACCTCCCACTCCCAGCTCACGAGATCAGGCACCGACTGGCCGATCGTGCGCGACAGCTTCTCGACCCACGCGCGCGTCTGGTCGAAGGTGTAGCGCTCCTCGATCGGCACCCAGATCTGCAGGCCGCGCTGCCCGCTCACCTTCGGCATCGCCTGCAGCCCGAGATGCTCCATCGCCGTGCGGTGGAGCCGGGCGACGAGCAGGACGTCCTCCCACGTCGTGTCGTCTCCGGGATCGATGTCGATGAGCGCCCACGTCGGCTTCTGTGGTGTCTTGGCCCGAGAGGTCCAGGGGTGCACTTCGATGGCGCCGTAGTTCGCGACCCAAGCCAGCGCCGCGGGCGCGTCGAGCACGAGGTACTCCTCGGTCTCTCCCGGGTCGGCGTCCTTGTTGCGCCACCGCGTCAGCCAGTCCGGCGCGTGCGAGGGCGCGGCCTTGTGCCAGAAGCCCGACTTCGTGGTGCCGTCGGGATAGCGGTGAAGGTTCACGGGGCGGCCATCGAGGTAGGGGAGCATCGCCGGCGCCATGCAGGTGTAGTGGCGGATCAGATCGCGCTTGGTGTACGCGGGGTGTGGCTTCGCTGCCGGGAACAGCACCTTGTCGAGGTTCGTGAGCGAGAGGGCTTGCCCGCCGAAGCTCCACTTGCCGCTCTTCCCCAACCCGTCGAGCGCGTCGAGCTCGTCGGGTGTCGGCGCGGCCCAGATGCGATTGCTCGACCAGGTCGCCGCAGGGGCGTCCTTCACCTCGTCGTTCGTGCGCCCTGACTTCACCGACCGCGGGTGCTCCTCGGGATCCCACCCCTTGACCGCGACGTCGTCGTGCTTGTGCAGCAGCAGCCACTGGTTGTCCTCGTTGCGCCCGCCGCCACGGCGAACGAGCACGAAGCGCCCGCTGCAGCTTCTCGCCATCGAGGCTGAAGTGGAGGTCTCCGTCCTCGATCGCCTCCGACGCGTTGTCGCCCTCGGCGAGCGACCACGTGCCCCAGTCCCAGACGATCACGTCGCCGCCGCCGTACTCGCCCAGCGGGATGACTCCTTCGAAGTCGAAGTAGTCCAACGGATGGTCCTCGACCTTCACGGCCATGCGCTTCACGTCCGGGTCGAGCGTCGGGCCCTTCGGCACCGCCCAGCTGACGAGCACACCGTCATCTTCGAGGCGGAAGTCGTAGTGCAGGCGGCTCGCCCGATGCCGCTGCACGACGAAGCGTCGGCCCTGCGCAAGCGGAGGGGGAGTGCTCGCACCCGACGGCTCCGAGGTGATGCTGAAGTCGCGCTTCTTGCGATAGGTGGAGAGCCGATCTTTCGCGGGCACAGCTTTCGAGGGCACCGGGAGCTACGCGGTCTTCTCCGTCAGTGACGCCGGGGCTTGCCCTTGGCGTCGACGTCGAACAGGTCGGCCCACTGCTTCCCGGCGAGCCGCATCCGTGCGGCCTTGGCCTCTTCGCGATCGTTCGTGTGCAACGAGACGATGCAGACGTGCGTCTCGCTTGGCTCCGACAAACGTCCCGCGGAACGCCTCGCTTCCGCCCATGCCGGCGAACACGGCGATGATGGCGCCGAGGACCGCGCCGGCGATCGCACCGACGACCATCCCCACCATTCCGGTCACCCCGTCGCCGAGTACCGCGGACAGGAGCCCGATGACGAGTGCGCCGATGATCGCTCCCGCGGCAGCGCCCATCGGCGCGCGCGTCACCGGGCGGGTTGCACCCTCGGGATCGGCCTTGCCCTCATTCCAGTCTGGTCCCCACCTATGCGGCGGTTCGAGCACGACGAGCCCCAGACGCGAGTCGTCGTTCTCGATCTCCTCGAGGGCGAGCACCGCTTGACGGGCCTGCTCGACATCGTCGGTGACGGCCATGACATTGCGATCCAGCAGCACCGGTTCGGGCTGCGAGACCGACACGATGTCGAGCCCTCTGAACTCCTGCTCGGCGAACTCGCGCAGCGTCATCATGCGATTGTCGTACCCGCTGGGCCCGAGGAGAACCCCTTGACGCCGGCCGATGTGCGCGTGTCTTAATCAACCAGTCAGTTGATAAACTGAGTGGTTGAGTACAGATGACCGATGATCCGCTGAGCAGCACGTTCGCAGCCCTCGCCGACCCCACCAGACGAGCCCTTCTGGCTCGGCTGGCCGAGGGGGAAGCGACGGTCAGCGAGCTGGCCGAGCCCTTCGACATGACGCTCCAGGCGATCTCCAAGCACCTGAAGGTGCTCGAGCGAGCCGGCCTCGTCGTGCGCGGGAAGGACGCGCAGTGGCGTCCGTGCCGGCTCGAGTCCGGGCCGCTCGAGAGCGCTTCTGCGTGGATCGACGCGAATCGCAAGATCTGGAACGACCGCCTGGATCAGCTCGATCGGCACCTCCAACGACTGCAAACAACCGGAAGGAAGAGGACATGACGAACCACACCGCGACCCACGCGGACTCGACCGGCCTCGGCGAGCTCACGATCACTCGCGAGTACGACGCCCCGCGCGAACTCGTCTTCAGGGCGATGATCGAGCCCGAGCAGCTCACGCACTTCTGGGGCCCGACCGGCGTGACCACACCACTCGAGACCATCGTCATCGAGCCGTGGCCGGGCGGCCGCTTCGAGACCACGATGGTGCCCGACGGCGCAACCATCGACGAGGGCTTCGTCATGAAGGCGGTCTTCGTCGAGGTCGTCGAGCCCGAGCGCATCGTCTTCAAGGAGGCGTTGGAGAGCGGGGAGATGACGACCGCGTCCACCTTCACCGATCTGGGCGACGGGCGCACCGAGGTCGTCATCCACCAGACGAACGTGCCTGCGCAGTACCGAACCGACGAAGCGCAGGCCGGCATGAAGACCAGCCTGGACAAGTTCGCGGCGTACCTCGCGACGAAGACGAGCTGATCGAGCTCACGGGAGCTCGAGCGCACGCCACAGGTACCAGCTGGCGACAGTCCGGTAGGGAGCCCAGCGCTCCCCGTGCGCTGCGAGCTCCTTGGGCGTCGGCATGTCCCGTTCGTACACGAGCCCGAACGCTCGACGGACGCCGTAGTCGTCGACCGGCAGGACATCGGGACGCCCGAGGCGGAAGATCAGGAACATGTGTGCCGTCCACCGGCCGATGCCTCGCACGGCGACAAGGCGTTCGATGACCTCTTCATCGTCCATGGCGTCGACGTCACCGAGCGTCGGAAGCGTGCCCGCGGCGTCGTGCGTGGCGAGATCGCGGAGCGAGGCGACCTTCGCCGCGACAGCCCCGCGCCTCGGAGGGTTTCGTCCGAAGCGTGCAGCACATGGTCTGCGGTGAGCCCGTCGCCGTCGGCGGCGCATGCCGCGAGCACGCGCCCGTGGATGGTCTCGGCCGCACGCCCCGTGAGCTGTTGATAGACGATCGCCTCGGCGAGCACGGAGAACACGCTGCTCGTGTGCTTCACGTCGAGCGCGAACGGACCGACGAGCTTGGTGAGCCCGCCGAGCACCGGATCGGTGCGCCGCAACGCTCGTACAGCCTTGGGGCCGTCAATCGCGCGCAGTGCTTTCACCGTCGAAGAGGCTCGTCTGGGCGGCCCGCGTGCCTTCGATCGCGAGCAGCTGCACCTTGGTGGTGACGCCTCCGGCGGCCGAGAAGCCGCCGACCTCGCCACCGGTGCCGACGACTCGGTGGCACGGGACGACGATCGCGAACGGGTTCTTCGCGAGCGCGCGCGTCCGACGTCGCGGCTGGCGTGAGGCGAGCCGAGGAGGGCAGCGACGTCGCCGTAGGACACGGTCGATCCAGGCGGGATCGAGCGCGCGACCTCGTACACGCGACGGTCGAAGTCGGGGAGTCCGTCCATGTCGAGCGGAACCCAGGACAGGTCGCGGCGGTCGCCGTCGAGCAGAGCTGTCACCGCCTCGATCACCTTCTCGACGTCGGGAGGCGGAGTGACGCTCTGGCGCACCCGACGCGTGCCGGGCAGCCAGACCCCCGTGATATTGCGGTCTCCCCACGCGATGCCACACCGCCCGACCGCGGTGTCGAACTCGGTGAAGCCCGGTTTCATCGCGCAAACGGTAAGGGACGCGTGCCGAAGCCGGACTGTGACATGGGAGACTCGTGCTGGTGCGCCCGCTCGACCTGAGCCCGCGATCCAGCGACGAGTACGAGCCCGTCCCTCCGAGCCCGGTCGTCGCCGAAGCCGCCCGCCGCGCGCAGGATGCGTTGCACGAGCTCCTTCGTCGCGGTGCGGTGTCGCGACGCGAGCTCTTCATGTCCGCAGCTGCGTCCGCGGCGGTGCTCTCGGCACTCGCGGCCTGCTCGTCCGAGGAGCGCGCGAGCAGGGGAGGAACGACGACGGGCGGGACGTTCGTGGTCCCGACTGACCCGGCGGCAGCGTCGACGGTGCTCGACAACGAGGGGTTCGTCGTCGACGTGCAGCTGCACTTCCTCGATCCGGAGCGGAACACCGCGAACTTCGGGGCCAGCTTCCCGCAGGCGTCGTGCGGTGCCGCGGACGCGCGGCTGTGCTTCACGCAGGACAGGTTCCTCGACCTCGTGTTCGCACAGAGCGACACGCGCATCGGGGTGCTCTCGGGTCTGCCGTACGCGGGCACCGACTCACCGCTGGCGATCGACATCATGGAGCACGCCCGCGAGCGGCTCGCCTCGCAGGGTGGACAGCAGCGGCTCCTGCTGCAGGCGCCGGCGTTTCCCGCGACCGGTTCGCTGTCGGCCGCGCTCGATCGCATGGCTTCCGACGCGGCGACCTATCCAGTCGCGGCGTGGAAGACCTACACGCACAACCCGACGCCGTATCGACTCGACGACGACCGCGGCGACGCGTTGCTCGCCCAAGCGGTTGCGCTCGAGATCCCGATCCTCGCCGTCCACAAGGGGATCGCGGGTGAGGATCCCTCGGCGTCGCCCGCCGACGTCGGGCCGGCCGCTGCGGCACATCCCGATGCGACGATCGTCGTGTACCACTCGGGCTGGGAGCCGCGAGCGCAGGAAGGCCCGTACCAGGCGGATGCTCCAGCGGAGCGGCAGCGAGGCGTCGATCGGTTGATCACGAGCCTGCAGTCGGCGGGGATCGGCCCGAACGGCAACGTCTACGCGGAGCTCGGGAGCACCTGGTTCAACCTCGCCCGCGACCTCGACGCCGCCGCGCACGTGCTCGGCAAGCTGCTCGTGCACCTCGGCCCCACCCGCATCCTGTGGGGGACCGACAGCATCTGGTACGGCTCGCCGCAGGGGCAGATCGACGCCTTCCGAGCGTTCGCGATCAGCGAGGCATTCCAAGAGCAGTTCGGCTATCCCGCGCTCACCGACGAGACCAAGGCGCTCATCCTCGGAGGCAACGCCGCCCGGCTCTACGCGATCAGCTGAAGCTCGACGTCGCTGCTCTCCAGCGTTCGGCGCGAGCATCTCGAGCAGTCGCCGGCCCTCGGCTTCGATGTCAGATCTTTCCTTCTTGCCGCACCTGCGCAACAGCTCGACGGTCATCGTCGCCGTCCCCTTGCTCTTCGCGACCCTCCACAGCGCATCGACCCACCCGTCGAGGAGGACGGTGCCGATGACGAAGTTGTTCGCCATGAAGAGCGCTCGGTGCTCGTCGGCGACGACGTGGGCGCGATCGGCATGGGACAGCAGGACGTTGTCGAACTCTGGAAGGAAGCGCGGCGGGACTTCCGTGTCGGCGGGGGGTCGTGGCGCGTCGGGCAGGTCGATCGAGGCTGCGCCCGTCTTCGTCACGGAAGGTGAGCAGGTTCGGGGCGAGCCGGTCGAACACCTCGCCAAGCCTCGTGATGCCCGACCACACCTGTGCGTCCTGCACGGTCGCCGGCCCGAAGGCGGCGAGGTACCTCGTCACCATCTCGTCGATCGACGGGCGGGTCACGAGCGGCTGGCCGAGCCACACCTCGGCGGGTGTGTGCGCACTCGGACCGCTCGCACCCCACATCCCGCGGGGAGGCACCTGGACCAGGGGGACTGCCGTGCGCACCACGTTCGCGAGGACATCCGGCGGATGGTCGGGCCATGTCTCTTGCAGCACGCGGCCGAGTGGAGCGGCAGCGAGCGGACGCTCAGCGAGGATCCGTCTCCCGAGAGCCGCGACCTCGTCGAAGTCGAGTCCCGCGGCGCGCTTCCCCCAAGTGCCCTTGAAGCTCCGCTCGATGACCGGCTGAACGAGCGGCCGGAGCTCGAGGCAGTCCCGTGCGGTGACGAGGTGGATCGTCGAGCGCATCACCGCGATCCGAACGACGGCTCGGTCGACGAGGAGTCCGGACAGCTCCGCGGGATCGAACCCCTCGAGCCGGCTCCAGAGGCCGACGTAGGGGCTCGTCGGCAGCTGTGCCTGCAAACCGACGAGTGCCTCGATCGCGTCGAAGACCGGGCGTTGCGACCGGCGCAGGAGCATCTGCCGGTCGAGCAACGCCCGGTTACGGGAGCGACGGTCGAGCGCGGTCACCACGCCGCGATCATGACGACCCGATCATGACGACCCGATCATGACGACACAGTCACGCAGCCTGGTCGGCGACGAAGGTGGCGTAGCCGCGAGCCAGCTCTTCGAGCTGCTGTGCGCCGTTGCCCCGGTAGGACGAGCCGTGCATCGTCGCGAGCGTCGTGGGGTTCAGCGCCGCCAGGCGCCGGAGCGTGGGCGCCACGTTCGGTCCGAGCGACGTCGAGTGGAAGATCTCCTCGCCCGCCAAGGCCAGCTCGACGATGTCGTCACCGGTGATTGCAGGGCCGTTCCCGACGTGCGTGAACAGATCACCCGCGAAGAGCGTCTCGGTGGTCTCGTCGAACCACAGCCCGCTTTCCCAGTTGTGGGGGACGTGGGGTGTCGGCAGGAAGCGCATTCGATGCCCGCCGATGTCGAGCACCGAGTCGTCGCTCGTTGGGTCATCGCCCATCGGACGCGGCGGGCGAGCGGCCATGTCGTTCAGCGAGAGCATGATGGCGAGGCCGCCGTGCACGACCTGCGCATTCGGGGCGACGGCGAGGAAGTCGTTCATCGCGCCGCACTCATCGGCCTCGACGTGGGCGAAGGAGATCCAGCGCAGACCGCTCACCGGCACGATCTTGTTCACGGCCTCGGACACGAGCGGGAAAACCTGGTGCATGCCGGTGTGGAACAGGAAGGGCTCGTCGCCCCGGATGAGGAACTGGTTGAACGTGAAGCCCACGGGCGGGGCGACCTCGTCGACATAGGTGGAGAGGCGGAAGATGTCCGGGGCGATCTCGTCGATCTTGGTGTACATCGGTGGCTCCTTTGAGTCCGGCTCGGCTCCCTGCCGTGTCCGTCGTCGCACTGTCGCGTCGAACGCCCCACGGCCACATCGGGGGATCCCCCCTAGAACACCCCTACTGAGGCCGCCGCTCTATTGAGACCTCGCGGCGGCGACCGCCGCCGCTTCTGCCCGGGTGCGGACCCCCAGCTTGGAGAGCACCCGGCTGACGTGGTGCTCGGCCGTCTTCGGTGAGATGTAGAGGCGGGCCGCGATCTCGGCGTTGGAGCTGCCCTGGCGGATGAGGTCGAGCACCTCGGCTTCGCGCGCGCTGAGCGAGTCGAGGGCTTGCTCCTGACCGGCAGCGGAGCGAGCACGGCTCGGGGCCCCGAGGCTTCGGAGCAGCGCCGCGGCCTGATCGGCGCTGGGCTTGGCCTCGAGGCGGTCGAACACCGCGGCCGCGCGGGCTTCGTCGATCGCCCCTGCGTTGTCACCTGCCTGTGAGCGCACCTCGGCGAGGGCCAAGCGGGCTTGGCCGGCGAGGAACGGCCGGTCCGCGAATGCCTCCCGGGCATCTTCGAAGTCGGCGATCGCTGCGATGTGATCGCCCTCGGCACAGGCAATCCGGCCACGTGCGAGCGCGGCCTCTCCCGCGACAGAGCGGCTCTCGGCGAGGGCGCCGAGCTCATCGAGCCGGGCGGCGGCCTCTTGGGCCGCGGGCATGTCGTCGAGCGCCAGCTCGGCTTCGACCAAGCGCGCGAGCAGACGCCGCCCGCGCACCGCATCCCCCTTCATCTCCTTCAGACCTCTCTCCGCGCGGCAGCCGCCGCGAGGTCGGGCTCGCCCTTCACCAGCCGGATGCGGGCGATGGGCTCGCAGGCGACGACGTCGTCCTCATGAGGAGCGAGGACGCGCGGCGGCCTCCTCGAGGCGCCCCTGGTCGATGCGTCGAGACGCGCCAGGTTGCATGTGACCTCGACGCGATGGCCGTAGCTCCGCGAAGCGGTCGGCCCGATGGCCTCGGTCAACACCTGGTCGGCCTCTGACCATCGTCCGGTCGCGGCCAGCAACGAGCCGTAGGCGAGCAGGCAATGGGTGGCGAGCACCTTCGGCTGTCCGCCGTTGGGCTCGAGCATCATCTCGCGCATCACACGGGTCCACTCCTCGACCCGGTTGACGTCTCCAGCGCGGTCGCATCCGGTGAGCATCGAGCAGAACGACTTTCCCGCCAATCCGAAGTCCGCGACCTCGCCCGCCGCGATCGCCGCCATCGCACTGTCGAGCCGATCGAAGCCCTCCCGAACGCGGCCCTGCGTGATGAGCGCGAGCCCTCCGTCCGCGAGCGCTACCACCTCGAGGTCGTGGTCGCCGAACTCGAGTGCGATCGCCAGCGCCTTGTCTGCGCTCGCCTCGAGATCATCGATGTCGAGGCGGTCGCAACCCATCACCGCGAGCTCGAGGTAACCCCACTCCACGCACGGCCCGACGCGCTCGAGCGTTCGCCAGCGGTCGAGCCAACCCCGGCCCGCCGCGTGGTTGCCGAACGCCCCGTCGTGCAATCGCGCGAGGTCGATCGCCACGCGTGCGGCCGCCTGCAGATCGCCCCGGTCGCGGTAGCCGCGGAATGCGGCCTCGGCGTTCCGCCGCGTCTCCTCGAGATCGTCCGCCATGTAAGCGCCGACCGCGAAGCTCCTGATGCTCCTCCGGCGTCATCCGGTGATGGTAGGGCCGACGACAGCGGGGCCATACGTGCCCGCGAGCTCGGTGGCGATGCGAGCGAGGTGCGCGCGCGCCTCCGGTGGATCGAGCACTTCGACGAGAGAGCCGAATCCTGCGATCTCAGCAGCGAGCGCCCATTCACCCTGGCCACGGAGCTCGACTTCGACTCGGCCGTCGTCGGTCGTCGGGCCGAACCGGAACACGCGTGCCGAACATGTGGCGCAGATCCCAGACGAGGTCCGCGCTCACGAGAGCGGTGGCTCGCAGCGGGGCACGGCGTTGATCGACCTGGTCGGTGATGAGCTTCCACGCCTCTGAGAGGTCGAAGCCGGCTGGTCGGACGGACGCGCGCTCGCCGTTCGGCTCGACCGACGTCATGCGGTCGACGCGGAACGTACGGAGACCCGCCTCGGTGTCGGCGACGAGGTACCACGAGCTTCCCTTCGTGGCGAGCCCGAGCGGGTGCACGACACGAGTCGACGTCGCCTTGTCGCGCGCGACGTAGCCGAGCAGGAGTTGTTGACCCTCGATCACGGCGCGCTGCACCGCGTCGAGGTGCACCGGGTCGCGGCGCGGCGCGGCGACGTTGTCCCACCCGACCGGATCGATGATCATCGCCGTGGACGCAGCTTCGGCATCGGGACGAAACGTCTCGGGGAGCGCGCGGGCGAGCTTGCGCAACGCCGCCTTCACCTCGGGAGTCGCGGAGGACGACGGCCCGGCGACGAGGAACAGTGCGCGGGCCTCGGCCGCGGTCAGGCCGCTGAGATCGGTGCGACCGCCTCCGATGAGCTGCCACCCGCCGTTGCGGCCCTGGCGCGAGTAGATGGGCAGGCCGGCCATCCCGAGCGCCTCGAGGTCGCGTCGAGCGGTGCGCTCGGAGACCTCGACCTCGGCCGCGACCCTCGGCCGCGGTCACCTGCCCTTTCGATTGGAGGAGCAGAAGGATCGCCACCAGGCGGTCGGCCCGCATCGAGTCATTCTGACCTGCGAAACCGGCCACATGGTGACCGGTTCCGGGGCGCATCCTGGTCCCATGGCTGCAAAGCAGAACACCGGAACCCAGACCGATCCCCGTGCGCTCTTCGCGAGCGCCCTGGCCACCGGCGCCGAGGTGATCACCGGCGTCACCGAGGACCAGCTCGACCGCCCGACGCCGTGCGCCGACTTCGACGTCCGCACGCTTGCGAACCACCTCCTCCACGCGCCCGCTGCGATCGCGTCCCTCGGACGGGGCGATTCCTACACCGACGATCCCCCGGACCTTCCCGTCGACCAGTGGCGCCAGGAGTGGGACGCAAGTGCCGCTGCGGTGCGTGAGGTCTGGTCTGACGACGCCCTCCTCGGCACGACGATCAGCCTGCCGTGGGCCGAGCTGACGGGCGCCGAGGTCCTCGCGCAGTTCACTGGCGAGGTCGTCGTCCACACCTGGGACCTCGCCCAGGCGACAGGGCAATGGGCGGAATGGAAGCCCGAGGTGCTCGAGGCGTCGCTCGAAGCGTGGCGCGCCGGTCTCCCTGCCGAGGGCCGCGAGGCCTTCGCTGCGTTCGGCGAAGTCGTCCCCGTCGTGGAGGACGCACCGCTCATCGACCAGATCGTCGCTTGGACGGGGCGCCGGCCCTGACAACGAGCCCGTCGAGGATCACATGTGTGCCGAAGTCGAAGTAGTCCCCGGCGTCGCGCCGGCTGAGCGAACCTCGGTCGGCGCTCACCTGCGCCGTGCGTTTCACGCGGTCAGCGGTCCCGACGAGCGCGTCGGCCGCGATGGGGTCGGGTCGACGCATGCATACCTCCGCGACCAGAGTCTCGACCCCCGCCACGTGCACGTCGTCGGCTACTACGTCCACAGGTTCCGGGAAGTCGGCCAGGCCCGGGAGTGGAGCGACTGAGCGCCCGTCGGTGCGGGCTGGTCTACTCGAGAGCGTTGTCCGTGTAGAGGCCCTTCTCCCACGCCTCGCGGATCGCGAACTTCTGGATCTTGCCCGAGCCCGTGAGCGGAAAGGCGTCGACGGCGAACCACAGCGTCGGTGTCTTCTGAGGAGACAAGTGCTCACGCAGGTGCGCCCGCAGCTCGGCGACCGTCGGCGCGCCGCTCGGGTCGGTCGGGCGCACGAACGCCGCGACGACCTCGCCCCACTTCTCGTCCGGAAGGCCGACGACTGCGGCCTCGGCGATCGCGGGATGGCGATAGAGCACCTCCTCGATCTCCGCGGGGAACAGGTTCTCTCCGCCGCGGATGATCATGTCCTTCAGGCGACCCACGATGCGGCAGTAGCCGCGCTCGTCCATCGTCGCGAGGTCGCCCGTGCGCAGCCATCCGTCGGCGACCAACGTCTCCGCCGTCGCTTCGGGCTTGTCGAAGTAGCCGAGCATCGTCATGTACCCGCGCGCCCAGAGCTCGCCCGACGACCCGAGTGGCACTGTCTCGAACGTCACCGGGTCGACGATGCGGATCTCGGTGTGGGGGAGCGGCGGGCCGATCGTGAGGCCTTTGTCCTCCGGTGTGTCAGACGGGAATGTGTTGGTGAGCGCGGGCGAGCACTCGGTCTGCCCGTAGATGATCGTGAAGTCGACACCGAGCGTCGATTCGATCCGGCGGACCAGCGCTTCGGGCACCTGTGCGCCGCCCGACAGGACGCCGCCGAGCGACGAAAGGTCACGGGTCGCCGCATCCGGATGATCCGTCATCGCGATGAGCATCGTTGGCACGCAGCCGACGAACCAGCTTCGCTCGGTCTCGATGAGCTCGAGCATCACGCCAGGGTCGAACGCGTGCATCAACACGAGCGTCGCTCGGCGCGCCAGCGATCCGAGCACACCGAGGACACAACCGCCCGTGTGGAACAGCGGCATGGGGCTGATCCACGCGGCCCCATCGGGAACGCCGACGCGGTCGGCCCAGATCGCCGCGTTGTTCACCACGCCGCGATGGTTGAGCACAGCCCCCTTGGGGAAGCCTGTCGTGCCGCTCGTGTACTGGATCTGCACCGGCACGGCGCTCGGGTCGACGTGAGGCAGGGGCGAATCGGAATCGTCGTAGATCTCGGTCAGGAGATCGAGTCGCAACACCTCGCGCAGCTCGGGCAGGTCGGGGCGGACGCTGTCGAGGTGCGCGAACAGCGGGTTGCCGCGGACCTCAGGCACGAGGATGAGGCCGGACGACCGTGACTGGCCGAGCACGTACGCGACCTCCGCGGCCTGGAAGCTCGGGTTCACCGTCACCAGGGTCAGCCCCGCAAGCGCGGCGCCGTACTCGACGATCACCCACTCGGGGAGGTTGTGGGCCCAGATCGCGACGCGCTCACCCGGCTCGAAGCGCCGGAGCAGCCCCCGTGCACAGCGTTCAGCGTCACCCAGCAGCTCGGCATACGTCCAGCGCCGCCGCGCGGTTGGGTCAGCAGCGCCTTCGACCAGTGCGATGCGATCGGGGACCTCGCCCGCGACCTCCCGAAGCACGTCGCCGATCGTGACGTCGCGCACGGCAGGTCCGCTGCCGTCGGGGATCCAGTGTGATGTCGTGAGCGGCGTCATCACGAGATCATCGCGGCTACGAGACCGAGACGCTCGGGGACGTCCATCCGGTGGTACACGCGGTCGGTCTCCTCGATGCCGTCGAGGAATCGCTGGTAGATGATCGCCTGCCGCATCCGGGCCACCGGCGCGATCACGCTCGCTGCTCGGCGCGGGTCGCTTCCTGGGATCGCCTCCGCCCACAGTTGCATCCAGCGATCGTCGAGCGCGGGCTCGTGCTCACCCGCTCGCTCCAAGAACGCGGGAAGGTCGAGGAGCGGATGTCCGACACCGACATCGCCCCAATCGAGGATGACGGGGCGGCCTCGGGACCAGCGCACGTTGCCCGGATGGAAGTCACCGTGCACGAACGAGTCCGGGACGCCGCAGGACGCGAGCTCGTCGAACAACGCCGGCAGGCGTGCAACGAAGCGGTCGAGCACGGGACGAAGCTCGCGTCGGCGCGCCTCGCGCCACCACATCCGCCGCGAGGTCGACGAAGCATCCCCGACGCCAGTCAGGCGCCCCGAGCGCCAACACCTCGTCGACGCGATCGATCCACGCGATCTGCAACGCGACGAGCGCGTCGAGCATCGCTTCGAGCCGCGAGAGGTCAGCGTCGTAGCAGTCCTCACCGGGGACATCGGCGAGCAGCATGCGACCGGGTTCTCCCGCGATGATCCGCGGCACCGGAGCTTGGTCCCGGAGCGCGAGCAGCATCGCAGACTCGTGCGCGAAGAACGGCGGCACGTGCTTCAGCCAGACGAACCCGGTCGTCGGTGGGGATCTTCCAGATCGACGACAGGTTCCAGGTCCGCCTCTGCTCCGGCTCGTCGGTGATGGTCACGTGCTGAGCCGCCCATGCGAGATCCGCCGCAGGACCTCCGGGCCACGCGTACGGAAGCCGCAGCGGATCGTCGTGGACCGTTCCCTCCCACGGCCTCAGCCAGGGTGTCGCGTCGCCGCGCGCGAGCTCGGCGAGATAGGTGACCGGGCTCTCGAACGGCGTCTCGCCCTCGACCACTCGCAGGATCACGATCTCGAGATCGAACTGCTCGCGCACGGCCGAGACGACCGGTTCGGCCTCTTGCCAATACGGCGACGGGATCGTGAACGGGGGCAGCATGCCGCGAGGCGCGTCCAGGACGACCGTGACTTCGCGAGGGATCGGCACCCGTCAGCTCTGCGTGGCGCGCGCCAGAGCCTGATGGGTTCGGGGATGCCCTTCATGACGACGGGGCCGATCTCGTCGAACGTGACGCCGGGGACGCGACCCTCGACGTCCACGCGCGGTCGATCGGACGCGAGCACCTCGCCCGGGCCGGCCACGTCCAGGATCCGCGCCGCGACGTTCACGTCGTGACCGACGAGGTCGGTGCCTTTCACGAGCGCCTTGCCGCAGTGGACTCCCATTCGCACCCAGAGCGGCAGGCCCGTTGACGACTCGTCCTCGAACCGCGCCTGCAGGTCGAGGGTCGTGACGACGGCGCTCGCGCCGTCCGGGAACCACAGCAGCAGGCCGTCACCGAGCTCTTTGACGACGCGAGCGCCCGGCGGCAAAGCGTCGTTGACGAGACGGTCTTGCATGTCGAGGAGCGCGAGCGCCTGCTCGTCGCCTTCGAGCGCGGTGAACTCGGTGAAGCCCACGATGTCGGTGAAGACGATCGCACCCCAGATCTCCTCTGCCGTCGGCGTGGCCGTCGCGGATCGTCCGGGCGCGGGTGCCATCACCGCGCGGCGATCTCGATCTTGCCGCTCACCGTCCGCACGTCGACCTGGACGTCGTTCCCGTCTTCGTAGTGGCGCCGGACCTTCCCGAGCCCACCGAGGCGCACGTTGGGCTTCACGCCCGATGGCAGCGCGACGTCGATCGAGCCGGACACCGTCCGCACGCGCACCGGGCCACCCGCGCCCGAGTGCACATCCACCTTCCCGCTCACGGTGCGCACGTCGACGAGGCTCTTCGCGTCGATGCGCACGCTGCCCGACACCGACGAGATCTCGACATCGCCGGCTTCGCTCACGATCACCTTGCCGCTCTTGTTCGACACGCGGCACATCCCCGCGCACCTCTCGACCAGGACCCCGCCTGAGCTCGTGCGGAGGTCCGCGCTGTCGGCGCTGCTCGACTTCGATCGAGCCGCTGGTCGACGTGACCCGGACGCGTCCGAGCGAGCCGACGAGCTCGACGTTCCCCGACACCGTCCCGATCATCACGTCCGCGCCGAGAGGGACCGCGATGCGGACCGAGCTCGATGCCCTCTTGGGCTTCACCTCGATCGTCCCGTCGTCGATCTCCTCGCGGGTCGCGTCGGGCCCGATGCCGACGTCCTCGCGGTCCTCGGCCTCGACGACGACCTTGCCGGAGACGGCATGGAGCCTGACCCGGACGACGGACATCGGGACATTGTCGCATCGGCCGCCCAGCGTGCAACGGGTCGTTGGTCACGCCGCCCGGGGCCCTGACGTGCGCTAACACAGTGGGACGGTCGGCTCCCCTATCCCGGAGAGGCGCACATATGTTCGATCCCCCCGAGCCGCCGCCCTACGATGGCAGGATCCGAAGTGCGGAGGGGCGATGAGAGATCGACGTAAGACAACGACGTCAAACTTCGGCGTCGGAGCCCGCGAAAGCCACGATTCGTCCGCGTTCTACGAGCGATTTCGGTCGCCCACGTTGTCCGACGCCGAGGACGTGCCCAGTCCGAAACAGATTGTCGAACCCTTCGTGTGTGGCGACGCCCGACACATGGACTCCGTTCACAACGGCTCTGTCGCTCTCGTGGTCACTTCACCTCCATACTTCGCTGGCAAGGAATATGAGGAAGCGCTCGAACGCGAGGGAGTCCCGAGCTCGTACCTCGAGTACCTCGACATGCTGACGGCGGTCTTCGCCGAGAGCGTCCGCAAGCTCGAGCCAGGCGGTCGCATCGCGGTGAATGTCGCCAACCTGGGACGCAAGCCGTATCGCAGTCTTTCGGCCGACGTCATTCGGATTCTTCAAGACGATCTCGGGCTCCTTCTTCGGGGCGAGCTCATCTGGCAGAAGGGTGAGGGCGCGAGCAGTTCCTGTGCGTGGGGCTCATTTCGGAGTGCGGCCAACCCCGTGCTCCGAGACATCACCGAGCGCGTTGTCGTTGCCAGCAAGGGACGCTTCGACCGCGCGAGATCTGTGAAGCAGCGCGAGGCGGAGCACCTTCCATTCGAGAGCACTCTGATGACCGAAGACTTCATGGCCTTGACGTTGGACCTCTGGCAGATTCCGCCGGAGAGCGCGAAGCGAGTCGGACATCCCGCGCCCTTCCCCGTCGAGTTGCCCGAACAGCTCATTCGGCTCTTCACCTTCCGGAACGACCTCGTCCTCGATCCTTTCATGGGTAGCGGCTCGGCCCTCGTTGCCGCTGCGCGCCTCGGTCGTCGGTACGTCGGTTACGACCTGGACCGTGAGTATGTCGAGATCGCACGTCGGCGGGTACGGGAGGAGGTGTCCCCGTCAGCTCCTGCTGTCGCGCCGAGATACCTCGGCAGGTAGAGGCACCGAGAATCACGACGGTCGACGAGGAGAACTTTCAGAGTCGGGCCACTCGGGAAGGGAAGGCCGCGCAGAAGCTCGCCGAGCAGGTTCTCGAAGCGTCGGGCTTCACAATCAAAGAACGAAACCGACGCATTCCCAAGACGGGAGTCACTGTCAACTTCATCGCCGACGACGCCGAGGGAGTCTCCTGGTTCTTTGACGTGTCGGGAGCGTTCACGAGTCATCGGGGTGGGCTGCTTCGAACCGACACAGTTTGGAAGTCGCTCGGCAGGGCATCGGCGCTGAAGGCCCGCCGCGGGGATGTCCGGTTGGTGCTGCTGACGACACACCTGCCTCGGCGCTCGAGTGAGGGCGACACCGCACTCCGGGCCGCGGGCTCCAACGCCTTCTTCGACGCCATCGAAATGCTCTCCGAGGATGGCCGACAGCGCTTGAAGACATACGCGGCCGGACGCGTCCGTGAGGCGCTTCCCGGGTTCTGGTCCGAGCGCGACCTCGGCGCGGAGTAGTGCCGCGACTGGTCGCCTGTGCGGTGGTCCGGGACGAGCCGCCGCAGGTGTTCGTCGCAGAGGACCAGGAGACCCTGAACTGGGTTCTTGCTCTGCGGCTCATCGCCCGCACTCCAGGACGCGAACTTCCGGACGACCTCAGAGACAGCCTCCGGCTGGCATTGCGTGACGAGCGATGGGGCGACGCCGTGGAACTCTGGATGGAGGATCGCCCCGAGGTCGATGTGTACCCGGGCTTCGAGTTGTATACGCGCCAAGACGTTGAGCTCGCAGCTCAGGAGCTCGAGTTTTCGCCGCTCTTCCGGGACGGGTGAGTGCCCGGAAGCCTCACCGAGGTCACGGAGATCGCGACCGCGCTCGGGATGCTCAATGCCACCCTCGACGGAGCGCTTGCCAGCCGTCCATCAGCACTGATGAATGTGCCCGACGAAGTTTGGGCGGCGCTCGATACGGCGCGGGCAGAGGGACAGCACATCGAGTCATTCGCGACAGCGTTCGAGAACGGGCACGCGTTCGCGCGGGCGCGTGATGGACTGCGCGGTCGGCCAGCTATCCGGGTTGAGTGGAAGGGCAACCACCGCGCTCCGGGTGACGACGTCGTGCCTGCGGACCTCCGGATCGACCACGTGTACCTGGTGAGTTGCAAGTACCTCTCGAGAGTGTTGCTGAACTCCGGCCCGACTCGTCTCTTCGAGCGGCTTCTCGTAGGCGACGATCGCGCCAGCACGAACTGGTTTGCGGAGACCGCTCCCCAGGAGTTCGAGGCGTTGTACCAGGGGGCGCGATCAGCTCTTGGCCTGAAACACCTGCCCTCCTCGGTCGGCGAGCTCAGGAGAGCCGACCAGTTGGTGTTGAAAGGTGCGCTGCAGGAGCGAGCGTGGCCCGCGGTCCTTCGCGCCTTCTGGAGCGAACTCTGCGGCGCGGTTTCACGCGAGTCCGCCCGCCGATGGATGGCGAGCGTGGAAACGCCGCGCGATCAGCTTCGACTCCTGTGGCGGCTACTGCGAATCACGACTGTCTCGTACTTTGTCCTGGGCACGGATAGGAGCGCTCACGTACGCCTGAGGGTCGATTCCGCGTGGGATTGGAACCAGTCCTACCGGCTCCGGGCTCTGGAGATCGAGCCGCGCCGGTCGGGGCAGCCCGAGGTCGCTTGGAGCGCAACGGTCCGACGTCGTTCGGACGATGTTGATCTCGTGGTCGATGGCCACGTCGAGGTCAGGTGGAGCCACGGCCGGTTTCTAGGCGCGCCAGAGGCGAAGGTATACCTCGACACTCCACACCTCGAGGTCCCCGGGTACAGCGAGCTGACCTGACCCGTCGGGTCGACGTCACGCCAGCGGAGTCGGCTTCCCGAGCGTGCCGAGCTGCGCGACGTCCCGTGGGAACACGAGCGCGATGGTCCAGTCGGTGACGACCCGCGCCTTGCGGGCGAGACCCGGGATCATCAGGAGGTGGTAGCTGCGGCCCATCCACCACGCGAGGAATCCCTTGAACGTGTAGCCCTTCACCTCGGCGACGCCCTGCCACTTGCCGAGCGTCACGGCGAGGCCGCGGTCGCGGTAGTCGAACGACTCGCGCTCGCCCTGGCCGAGCCAGGCCGCGACGTTGTTGCCGGCGACCTTGCCCTGGCGGAAGGCGTGCTGGGCGGTCTGCGGTGACATCCCGCCTTCCGCCGCGGGCACGGCGGCCGCGTCGCCGACGGCGAACACCCCCGGATGTTCGGGCACCTCGAGGAACTCGTTCGTGATGACCCGGCCTTCCTTCGTCATGGGGAGCCCGAGCGCCGAGACGAACGACGACGGCCGCTGTCCCGCGGTCCAGACGAGCGTGCCGGTGCGGAATGACTTGGTGGCGGCGCCTTCGGTCTCGATGAGCTTGTCGACGCACGACGTGAGCCGAGTGTCGAGCAGCACCTCCACGCCGCGGCTGCGCAGATAGCGCAGGGTGTACGTCGCGAGGCGAGCGCTGAGGTTGGGAAGCAACGAGTCACGGGCCTCGATCAGCACCCAATGCAGGTCCACGGCACGGAGCCGGGGGTACATGCGCAGCGCATCGCGCGTGAGCGACTCGAGCTCGGCGAGCGCCTCGACGCCGGCGTAGCCGCCGCCCACGAACGTGAAGGTGAGCAGCTCGCGGCGCAGCTCGTCGTCGGGCAGGTCGTGAGCGGCCTCGAGCTGCGCGAGCACGCGGTTCCGCAACCAGATCGCGTCGGGAAGCGTCTTGAAGCCGACGGCCTCGTCGGCGAGGCCAGGGATCGGCAGCGTGGAGGGCACCGACCCGGGTGACAGCACGAGGGCCTGGTAGCTGAGCTCGTGGCGCACGCCTGCGTGGTCGATGGCGACCGCGGTGTGGGCGTCCACGTCGATCGAGTCGATCTCGCCCGTGATCACATGGACCTTCTTGAGCATCGGCCGCAGCGGCACGACCGCATGGCGCGGCTCGATCGTGCCCGACGCCGCCTCGGCGAGCAGGGGAGAGAAGAGCAAGAAGTTCTCGGGCGTGACCAGCACCACGCGCTCGGAGCGCAGCCCGAGCTTGTGCTCGAGCTCTCGGGCTGCGTACGCGCCGCCGAAGCCGCCTCCGACGATGAGGGCATCGCATTCCAGCACGGGCCGATGCTACGCTGTCCATATGGCAGAACATTCGTCCCAGATAGTGACATTCCTCCCGGAGTGGGATGGAACGAGCTACGCGGCCAACGCGGGCCACCATCGAGTCCACGATGCGGCGTTCCTCGCCACCCTTCCCTTCGAAGGCACTGAGCGGGTGCTCGATCTCTGCTGTGGCTCGGGCGAGTTCACCCGGACGATCGCCGACCTCGTGCCGCACGGCGAGGTCGTCGGGCTCGACGCCCAGCCGTCGATGCTCCGCGAAGCCGAGGCATGCGCGGGGCCGAACCAGTCGTTCGTGCTCGGGCCCGTGCAGCACCTCGCGTCCCTCCTGCCAGATGACGGGTCGTTCGACGTCGTGATGAGCCGCAGTGCGCTGCACTGGGTGCCCGAGGCGGACCATCCGCCGCTTCTCGACGAGTGCCTTCGGCTGTTGCAGCCTGGCGGCCGCCTGCGCATCGAGTGCGGGGGCGGCGACAACGTCCGGGCGATGATGGCGCTCCTCGGCGACTGCTCGGCCAAGCGCGGGGGGCCGACGTGCCCATGGACGTACTTCGGGGCCGGGCGATACCTCGAGCTCGTCGAAGCCGCCGGCTTCTCGGTGGAGCAGGGCTGGGTGCGCACGGTCGCCCAGCACCGCAGCTTCGACCGCGAGAGCGCGGTCGGTTGGCTCGTGTCGCAGTGCTTCCAGGCTTACGAAGCGCACCTGCCCGAGTCGGTCTGCGCGGATTTCCGGGCCGAGGTGTTCTCCCGCCTCGACGAGCTGCAGCGGCCTGATGGGAGCTTTGACGAGACATTCGTGCGGCTCGATGTGCTCGCCCATCGTCCAAACACGGAGACCTTCGTCACAGCAATAGGCCGTTCGGCTCATCGTCGCCCTTGAACGGAACGTTCTCTCCGGGCACAGCGTTCATTCCCCCGGTACTTCGCACAGGAGGAATGATGACCGGGCCCGTGGACGACGTTCTGGAACAGATCGTCGAGGACTATCTCTCGAGACGAACCGCATATGTCAGGGACCGGGCGTTCGCCCTCGCTCATGCGGTCCGCTACGAGATCACCGTGCAGGTCGACTCGACCGCCGGCGACCCCGAGGTGCTCGTCGAGCAGCTCGGCATCATCCCCATCGCGATGACCGACCTCGAGGACATCGAGGACGAGGCGTGGCGCGATCAGTGCCGTGAGATCGAAGAGGAGATCTGCCCCGGCGGCTTTCCTGAGGTCACTGAGTGGAAGGCGAAGCATCCGCTCGGCTTCGCCCCGCCCGAGTGGATCGACGGCCAGCTGATCTTCCGCTTCAACGCGCGCACGATCGCACTGTGCACGCTCGCACTCGACGATCTCGACTTCGAGCGCTACGTCAACGCATTGTTCCGTTGGCTCGGCCGGGCGCGTGAGCTCTGGATCGAGCAGGTGACCTCGGGTCTGTATGGCGGGATGGACGTCGTCACGCGGTTCGTCGATCCCGATGCGTACGAGATCCTCACGACCGCGCACCCGCACCTGAAGCCGAGCGAGATCTTCGGCTCGTAGCCCTGCCTTAGGGTGGCGCCGTGTCGGGATGGCGCCGCTGGTTGCCCAAGGTCGGTGCCCCCGGCACCGGAGAGCCCGGCAAGGGCGTGTCGTCGTTCCACCTCTGGTGGCTCGACGCGCCCCACGAACCCGTCGCCGAGGTGTCCGTCACGCTCGAGGTGCTCGAGCTCCCCGTGGTCTCACGCCTCTACTTCTGGGCGTTGCAGGCGACGTTCCACGACGGTGCCCGCGCCTGTGGCGGCGCGCATCTCGGCTTGCAGTGGAACCCGCGCTACCCGGACTCGCGTGCGGCGAACTGGGGTGGCTACGCGAACGTCGGCGACGTGACATCCATCCTCGAAGGAACGCCGTCACCGCTGCCGAGCACACCGAACGATCCGAACACCCGCGACTACCCGTGGCAGCAGGGCGTGCCGTATCGGCTCCGCATCTCCCGCTCGGATGTGGGATGGCGGGGCGAGATCACCGACACGTCGACGGAGAACACGCAGCTCGTGCGCGATCTGCTGGCACCCGGTGATCGGCTGACTTCGGCGACGATGTGGTCGGAGGTGTTCGCTCGGTGCGATCACCCGAGCGCGATGGTGCGGTGGTCACGCCCCGAGTGGCTCACCGTGTCGGGCAGCGTGCTGTCGCCGTCCCGTGTGCGGGTGACGTTCCCGTCGGGCGGCGACTGCCCGAACACCGAGGTGGGTGTCGACGGCGCTGGGGTGTTCCAACGCACCAACACGCCGCGTACCCATCGCGACGGCGACGTTTTCGCGTTTCCTGCATGATCGCGGCGTGGAGATCGACGACCATCCGTCCAAGAGCGACATCGACGAGCTCGAAGAGCTTCTGAACGAGTTCAACTTCGCGACGACCGGCATCCGCGACGGGCGTGAGCTCGCGATCTTCGAGCGGGATGAGGACGGCCGGATGATCGCCGGGCTCTACGGATGGACGTGGGGTGGCACCTGCGAGATCGACATGCTGTGGATGGATGAGAGGCTGCGTCACCACGGCAAGGGCACCGCGATGGTCGCCGCCGCGGAGGCCGAGGCGCGGGCACGGGGGTGCACTCAGATGGTGCTGGGGAGCCACGGCTTCCAGGCGCCCGACTTCTACATCGGACTGGGCTACGAGCTCGTCGCGACGGTCGAGGACTATCCCCGCGGCAGCAACGACAACTGGTTCCGCAAGCAGCTCTAGCCCGCCGCCACGCGCCAAGTGTTGCAACGGCCGCCCTCAGGGGGCGGCTCGTGCAACACCTCTCTGGCTCGCCGCCGCGCTAGCCCACCTTCGTCCACGTGCCGCAACGGTGGGTGGAGAAGCCGACATCGCTTTCCGAGATGTCGACGACCCGCGTGCCGTCGCCGATGTCATTCGCGATCGTCTCGTCAACACCGGCGTGGTGGAAGCCCGACAGCCGCTCCCAGTAGCAACCATCTGTGTTCGGAGCCGACTGCCAGCGACCCGGCGCGACTTCGATGCCGACGCGCCACATGCCCTCGCCCGGAAGCGGTGCGGATGCATCCGGCCGAACGTTCGAGGCCTTGTCGAACGTGTTCCAGGCCAGGCACCGGTTGGACTCGAAGCCGGCGTCGGTTGGCTCGATCGTCACGATCTGGCGACCGTCGCCGATGCCGTTGGCGATGATCTCATCGACTGTCCCGCCGAAGCCCGACAGCCGGGCCCAGTAGCAGCCCTCGTGGCCGAAGGACACATAGGTGCCAGGCGGCACCTGGTTCTGTCCACTTCCGATCACGAACAGCCCGTCACCCATGCAAGCGCTCAGCACCACCGCCGCGCACAACGCGAGTGCTCCGACCGAGATCCGCCGCCTCACCTTGTTCCTCCTTCTCATGTTCCCTCTCACCTTGCCGGTCGCTGTGACGGGCTCGCCAGGGACTTTCGGCCCTGCCGACATCACCGGGGAGGAGTGCACGATCGGGCTATGACGACGCAACAGATTCCAGTGGGCCTGAGCTCGTGGGAGCACGACCTCTACATCCATCTCACCGAGCACATGGAGACCGAAAAAGGGCTGCTCGACCGGTACACCGACGTCGCGTCGACAGCGGGCGGGCACGTGGCGTACCTGCTGAAGCTGATCATGGAGGACGAAGCGCGCCATCACCGCCTCTTCGACGAGTGGCGCAACGCGCTGCAGTCGAATGCGGAGTTCCGTGAGGTCGAGCCGCAAGTGCCGCACATGAGCACCTCGCGTGAAGCCGAGAACGTGCGCGCCGCGGCGCGCGAGTTCCTCGAAGTCGAGCGGGCCGACGAGCGTGATCTCCATCATCTCCAGAAGACGCTGAAGGACGTGAAGGACACGACGATCTGGAACCTGCTCGTCGAGATGATGGAGCTCGACACCAAGAAGCACCAGCTGATCCTCGAGTTCCTGGAGAAGCACCCCGGAAGCTGACTCAGTCCCCGACGTAGACGTCGGCCGTTGCTCGCGCAACGACAGCGACCTCATGCGGCGCGCCCGGCACGATCGGCGAAAACACGAGGTGGGCCGACGATCGCAGCGTGACGGTCACGGTGCCGGCTTCGGGATCTGGGAGCACCTCGATCGCGGCCCGGTCGACGACGTCGCTGGCACTCGCGGCGAGCCCACGCCGCACTGCCTCTTCGACGCGTGCCGGATCGAGCACGAACTCGCCCGTGTCGCGGAACCGTGCTTCGTCGAGACCGAACGTCACGGCGTCGTTCGCCGCGGCGTCCGCGGCGGCTGCGAGCTCGCGGCGCGCGAGATACTGCGTCGTCGTGTCGACCGCGATGGCGGCCAGCAGGAGAAGGACGAGCACCGCGGCGGGCACCAGGGCGAGCACGCTGCCGCGGTCACCGGCGGGTCCACGCCTACGCACAGTCCGCCTCACCCTCGGGCCCGTTGCGGTACGGATCGACGATCTCCGCGTGCCGGGCACTCACGTGGAAACCCTCCCCCCACCCGCCGACGAACGGGAGGCTGAGGGTCGGCACCACGTAGCTGATCTCGACCGTGACCAATTGGCAGCGCCGGAACTCGCCCGCCGCGACCTCGACTTTCGCCCTCGACCGAGATCGTCCGCGCGCGCCCATCTCCGCGAGCGCGGCCTCGACTGCGTTCGGTCCCGCCTCGCTGGCATCGCCCGCCTCGACGAAGGCGCGCCCGGCCTCGCGGGCTGCTGCGGTCACCGCCAGCTTTGCGTCGATGACCGACCACGCGTTCGTCACCAGCAGTGCGCCGACGACGAAGATGAGGATTCCGACCGGCAACGCCTCGAACCCCCCGACCTGACCGCCATCCCCGCGTGCCCGTCTCATCGCACCAGCTCCCGTCGCACTGTGACCGTTCGTTCGATCACGCCGTCGCCGAGAAGGCGCACCACGCCGGGCCGCGGCACGCGCACCGTCACCCGCACAGAGTCGGCGTCGATGGCCCACGCGACCTCGGCGCGATCGCCGATCGCGCCGAGCAGTTTGCGGATCTCGGCCTCGGCAAGGTGGGTGGCCTCCGGGTCGTCGACCGCCGACGCGCCCGCGACACGCCGAGCAGCCGTCGAGGCCGCGTCGGTGACGATCGAGGTCGCGTAGAGGCCGACGATGAGGTGGACCGCGAGGAGCAGGAACGCCAGGAACGCCACGACGCCGGTGAGGGACGAGACGACTCCCGACCCGTCGTCGCCATGACGCAGCCGCGGGGCTGGGCGCCTCACGAACCGAGCCGTCACGATCCGAGCCGTCACGAACCGATCTGGCCCACTTGTGTGGATGTGCGCGCGGACGCGTCCGCGAAGATCGCCTTGAATGCGACCCACATGAGGGCGCCGAGGAGCGCCATCACGAGAACGGCGATCGCCGACGAGATGACCCCCTCGCCGCGGTCACCTCGGTCGGCTCGCTGCCACGTGGTGACGACGAGCGCGACCGCCGCCGCGGTGACGCGCTGGACCTGCGACATGGTGTTCTCCTTCTGTCGGTTGACGCTTGCTGTTGTCATGACTGGGCGAAGAGCTGCATCGCGGCGAGAAACGGGATCGCGAGGAGGATGGCGCCGGGCAGCAGAGCGGCGACCGTGACCGGGATCCACACCTGTTGGTTGCGCCGCTCGACCAACGTGATGAGGTCGCGATGTGCCTCTCGGCGCATCGCCGCCGCTTCGTCCGAGACGAGCCTGCCGAGGTCAGTGCCGTCGCGGTCGAGCGTGAGGACGGCGACCAACCGCTGGACCGCGGGGACGTCCACGGTCTCGGCCCACTCGTCGAGTGCGTCGGGGATGGCGAGACCCTGCGACACGCGCACCAGCACGCGGCGCAGGTCCTCTGCGCACGTCCCGTTGCCCCGGTCTGCGATCCGCCCGAGTGCCGGCCCGAGGGCGTAGCCGGCGTCGAGGAGCATCGCGAGCTGCTCGGTGATGATCGGCAGCTCCGAGCTCACCCGGCGCTTCCAGGCGTCCGACGCCAGGGTGACGCGGTGCTCGACAAGTAGGAACCCCAGCGCCGCTGGAGTGAGTGTGAGGAGCACCGCGACACCCGTCGTCGCGCCGCCGGCTGCTGCGAGCAGCAGACCGATAGCGAGACCTGCCACCGACCACCCGACCTGGCGGAGGCGCACCGCCGCGACGTCGAGCGGCGAGTGCACGCGGTCGAGTCGGCTCGCGAGCTGGTCGCGCACGCCAAGCCCTCGGGCGACGCGATCCCCGAGCGGGCCGGCGATCGTCACCACGGATCGGAGCGTGGGTGGCGAGCTCCACCGGTCCGCGTCGTGGCTCGAGAGACGTTGCGCCAACGACATGCGTCGAGCCCACCGGGTGTCCGCCAGCAGCAACGTCGCGCCGACCCACAGCACCAGGGAGCACCCGACGAGCGCACGCGTCATGTGAACACCCGCTCGGCACGGCGTAGTCGGAGGATCCGCCCCGCCCACACCCAGCAGAGCGCGATGAGGCCGAGCGCAGCCCCCACGATGAGCTGGGCGGCCGGACCTCGGTACGCGGCGCGCCCGGTGCCGAGCGACAGCCCGACGAACGCCATCCCGATCGGGACGATGAGGACGAACCGTCGGGCGAAGCGCGCTCCCGCCTGTCGCGACTTCGCGTCGCGGCGCAGATCGAGATCGCGCGTGCGGTCCTCGATCAAGGCCTCGAGGCGGCGGTCGACGCGAGTGCCGCCGACCTGGTGGGCGACGAGCAGGGTCTCGCAGATGACATCGCTGCTCGGTTCGGCGAGCTGTCCCTTGAGGACGGCGAGGGCGCGGGCGAAGTCGGTCGTCGCTTGCCACTCCCGCTGCGCCGCGGCAAAGGGTTCGCGGATGCCGGGAGGCGTGCGTCCGCCGGCGTGAAACAACGCCTGCGGGATCGGGTGCCCGCCCGCGCCCGCCAGCACCCGCATCTCCTCGAGCACCGGCGGCCACGAGCCAGCGATGCGCTCCTGCCGGCGCTCGCTCTCCGCACGTGTCGTCGTGACCGCGACGAGAGCGGCGAGCATCCCGCCGAGAACGGCGGGCATCGGCGCTCCGAACAGGAGGAAGGTCGCCAGGGCGCCCCCGCATGCAGCGAGGGACACTCGCCGGAGCGCGGTGCTCGACGAGAGCGCGACCCGAACCCTGCGAGCTCGAGCGCGCCGGCGATCACGTGGGCCCGGACCGAGCCCACGCCAACGCAGCGCAAGTCCCGTGTACACGAGGTGCGCTCCGTACGCGGCGGTGCATGCGACGAGTGCCGCAGACAGCAGCCCGCGCGTCATCGGCCACTCGCGAGGACCGACCGAACCACGAGGCCACACTCGCTGAACCGGCGCTCGAGCCGTGCCGGTATCTCGCCCGTCCACGCCAATGGCGCGCCCGGCGACGGAGGCGCGAACACCTCTGTCACGGTGAAGTGCGGTGAGTCCGGCCCGCTCACGAGGTCCTCGACCGCGACGATGCTCGTGATCCGCACGCCCTGTCGGGTGCGAGTCGTGTGCACTACGACGTCGATGGCGTCGCTCACGAGCGCACCGAGCGCCGAGAACGGAAGGTGCCGGCCCGCGTCGGACAGCTGGCTCAGAAAGCGGAGCCGCCCGAGCGCCTGTGAGGCCGAGGTCGCATGGATCGTCGTGTATCCGGTCACACCCGACGACAACGCCAGCAGCAACGACAGTGCCTCGCGGTCGCGGACCTCTCCGACGACTGCGACGTCAGGAGCCATCCTCAGGAAGCCGGCGACCAGGCGGCGCAGATCCACCTCGGGCCGATCCGGGCGAGCCGGTCGGGTCTGCATCTGTGCGACGTTCGGGAGCGCGATGTCGGCTTCGAAGACCTCCTCGGCAACGACGACGCGGAGCGAGGGGTCGAGCTCGGCGAGGCAGCACGACAGCAACGTGGTCTTGCCTGCGCCGGGCGCGCCGGCGAACACGATCGACGCCCGCGCGTTCATGCACGCCCGGAGGAACGTCGCGACCGGCGGGTTCGACTGCGCCGCGGTCGACGAGCTCATCCAAGGACCGGATCGGGATGCCCGTGAACTTGCGGATGTTCACGAGCACGTGGCCACCCCGCGTGATGTCCCCGTGGACGACGTGCACGCGCGAGCCGTCCTCGAGCCGAGCGTCCTGGAGGCCCTCGGCCGGATCGAGCTTGCGGTGCGCGCTGGGGGCGTCGTCCAGGAGGCGTGTGAGGGTGCGCAGGACGTGGTCGTCGTCGTGGAAGAGCTCGTCGTGGAACCCGCTCGGGCCGGCGTGCCGCTTCACGAAGATCGCGTCTGGGGCGTTGATCTCGATCTCCCACACGTCGTCGTCCGCGAGGAGTGGGGCGAGCGGCCCGTAGCCGCTGAGGTTGCGCAGGGCTCTATCGATCACTCGCTCGGGATCTGCGACGGCAACCGGACGCATCCCGCGCTCGAAGTCGAGGTTCCATCGTTCGACTTCATCCTTCAAGAGCGTCCGGAGAGCATCGGTCGACTCGTGATCGACGAGCCGCTTCGCGGCGCTCTTGCACTTGTCGTTCGATCTCCGCGAGCGGTGAGGTCGCCAGGCCGCGGTCGGACAGAGCCGTCATATGGCGTCTGCCTCTGTGTCGACCCAGCGTCCGAGTGTCCCGGGCACCACTGCGACGGGCCCGACACCGCCACCTTCGGTCAGGGCGATCTCGACGGCGTCGATCGCTGCTCGCACCGCCCGCGTCACGGGATTCACCACCGTCGGCGGCAGCGGCCGGCCTCCCCGTGTCGCGTCCCTCGACCGTCCGCCGCGTCGGGACGAACACCGGTGCGGCCGGCGTTCGCGACGCGTGCGAGCTCGCCGAACCACGGCGACCGCGCCTGACCGAGGCCCAGCACGACGAAACGCTCGCCGGTGATCACAGCCCTGGCTCCGAGAGATCGACCGCAGTCGGCGCCTGGTAGGTGAGCCCGTTCGTTGCCGACTCCGCTCGCACGAGGGTGAGCTCGCCCGAGCGTGCGGCGTGTACGACCGCCTGGACGTCGAGTTCTGCGCCGAGCCCGAGTGTCACGAGCTCGGCGGTTCCGACTGCGAGCCCTGTCGGTTGGGAGACGCGCTCGACGAGCGCGTCGCTCGCGATCGTGATCGTGACGGCGTCCGGGCCCGAGCCATAGGTCGCGAGCACGGCCACGCGCTCGCCCGGCCCGAGGTGCCCGTCGAGCGCCCGATCCGCATCGAGCGACAGCGAAACCTCGAACGACGCGAGCGGCGCTTGTGCGACCGCACCCCGCTGCACGAGCTGTCCTCGGGTCAGCGGACCCAGCGCCACCGCGCCGTCCAGCCCGCTCGCGTCAGTGAACGCGAGTCTGGCGAGCTCGGGAGGAAGGTCGGCCGCGATCGTGGTGAGGTCGCTCGGCTGCAGCCGCGTCCCCGGAGCCACGGCGTGGTCCGCGACGACGTATTCGAGCGCCGGACTCTCGTCGGGTGTCGCGAGCACGAATGCACCGACTGCGGCGATCGCGACGAGCAAGCCGCCGATCACCGCTCGGCCGGGCGGTCGGGCGCCTGGTTGTCGGACGACCCCTGCTGTCGGCGCCGGCTGGCCTCGTCCTGACCCGCCGTCACCCCCGCGCCCGCTCGCCCGCGCGCGCTCGAGGAGCGCATTGCCTTTCATCCCCGTGTTCCTTCCGCCGTCGCCGCCGAATCAGGACGGGCATCCCGCCAAGGCGCCCGCCGAATTCCCCAACCTGGCGAGAAGGTATCGAGAGTCATCGAAACGCGCCAAATCCAACGCGGGATCTCCGGGTGGTGGTGTGTCGCCCGAGCTGAGAATCACCAAGAAATTCGGCGCTTTCGGGCGGCCGCACGAAAACGCATCGAAATCCACCGAAACGCTCCCGAGCGCGTCGTACCATGACCGTCATGACCGTGACCGATGAGCACATGAACACCAAACCTGCAGGTGAGGAGATCCGATGGCTCTCGACGGCGGCAGCCGCGAAGCGTCTCGGCATCACGAATCGCACGCTCTACCGCTTCATCGACGAAGGATTGCTGCCCGCCTACCGCTTTGGGCGAGTGATCCGTCTGCAGCAGAAGGAAGTCGACACGTTCATCCAGCGCAGTCGCATCGAACCGGGCACGCTCGAGCACCTCTATCCCGAGTCGACGAGCGCCACCTCCGACACCGCCTGAACGGCGACCACCACCTCCGGTGTGGGGCCGGCCGTCGCCACCCGCACCACGTCACGGCCCCCTCCGACGAGGCGGCCCCGCAGCGCATCGGTCATGTCAGCGACGAACAGAGCGACCATCGCCTGGTCAGCGACCAGGTCGCTCAGCACATCGAAGAAGGTCACGTCCGATTCGGCGCGCCGCGTGCCGACCGGCACCGGTTGGCCACCGGGCTCGCCAGCCACCGTCGCGATCGCGGACAGCGCGATCCAGCTGACCCGTCCGTCGTCGTGGCGCACGGCGACGCAGTCGGCGGCGACGCGCCACACCGCCACGCGGTGTCGTCGTCCCGAACGCAGCGTGAGCAGCACCGGAGCACCGCGCTCGGCGAGATCGAGCAACGTGCCCGACAGCGTCGCGTCGTCACCCACGGCTCGGCGGAGCCACCCTTCGCGGGCGCGCGAGGCGGCGGCTTCCTGTTGGCGCGCGTCGGCGGCGAAGCGATCCCAACCGCCCTCCTGCCCCACGACGCCAACGGTAGGGGCGGGCGGCCTGGTCGGGCTACCGTCATGGCCGTGAGCGCCGGGCTCCGAAGCACCCGCTGAGCAACCCTTGGCGCGCACGCAAGTTCGCATCAACGTCCCTGGCAACCACCTGATGGTGGGATTGCTCGGCCAGCGCGACGAGCTGCTCCGAGAGATCGAAGGCGCGTTCCCGCGCGCGGAGATCCACGTGCGGGGCAACGAGATCGCCGTCGACGGTGAGGACGCGGAGGTCGTGGGCCGATTGTTCGAAGAGCTCGTGCTGTTGTTGCAGCAGGGCCATCCGATCGACCCGTCGGTGGTGCGGCGCACGGTCGACATGGTGCAGGCCGACGAACGGCCGTCCGAGGTGCTCGCCACCGAGGTGCTACGGGGATCGAAGGGCCGCACGGTGCGGCCGAAGACGAGCGGCCAGAAGCGCTACATCGATGCGATCCGGAACAACGTGATCACGTTCGTGATCGGACCCGCAGGCACCGGCAAGAGCTGGCTCGCGGTGGCGATGGCGGTGCAGGCGCTGCAGGCCAAGCAGGTCAGCCGCATCATCCTCACACGGCCCGCGGTCGAGGCAGGCGAGCGGCTCGGGTTCCTTCCGGGAGACCTCATGGCCAAGGTCGACCCGTACCTGCGGCCGCTCTACGACGCCCTGTACGACATGGTCGACCCCGAGGGCGCCCAGCGGCTCCTCGAGCGCCAGACGGTCGAGGTCGCCCCGCTCGCGTTCATGCGCGGACGCACGCTGAACTCCTCCTTCATCATCCTCGACGAGGCCCAGAACACTTCACCCGAGCAGATGAAGATGTTCCTGACCCGCATCGGGTTCGGGTCGAAGGTGGTCGTCACTGGTGACGTCACCCAGGTCGACGTGCAGGGTGGGCGCAGCGGGCTCCTCGGCCTCGAGCAGGTGCTCACCGGCATCGACGGGCTGACATTCATGCACCTCACCGGCGCGGACGTCGTGCGCCATCGCATCGTCGCCGACATCGTCGCCGCCTACGAGCGTTCGGACGCCGCCAAATGACCCTCCCACCTCCTCGATCCGATCGCCCTCCGCCGCGTGGGGGGCGACGGGAATCCCGAGGTGTTCGTCGCCGACGAGCAGAGCGACGTCGATGTCGACGTAGCCCGCTGGTCCACGCTCGCGGAAGCGGTGCTCCTCGCGGAGGGCATCCGCGGCGCCGCCGAGCTCTCGGTGCTGTTCGTCGACGAGCCCTCCATCGCCGAGCTGAACGAGCGGTTCATGGAGCACACTGGGCCGACGGACGTGCTCGCCTTCCCGCTCGACGCCGACGCGGTCTGGGCAGTGCACGACCCGCTCGCGTCGGGACCCGATCGATCCGACCCCGATCCAGACGAGATCCCGCTGCTGCTCGGCGATGTGGTCGTGTGCCCCGCGGTCGCCGCGCGCAACGCGCCCGACCACGCGGGCACGCTCGAGGACGAGATCGCGCTCCTCGTGGTCCACGGGGTGCTGCACGTGCTCGGCCGGGACCACGCCGAGGAGGAGGAAGCACGCGAGATGCGAGCGCGTGAGCTCGCCCTCCTCGAAGCCCACCACTGGGGAGGGCCACCTCCGGCCACCTTCCGGCCGGAGCAGTCGTGATGCTCGCCGCCGAGTTCAGCACTGCCGACCTCGCGACCCTGATCGTGGTCGCGACCCTCATCGTCATGGCGGCCTACATCGCGCTGGCCGAGACCGCGCTCACTCGCATGAACAAGGTGAAGGCGATGACGCTCGCCGAGGAGCAACCCCGCCGCGGGCGGGCGCTCCTGCGGCTGATCGGCCATCCCGAGCGCTTCCTCAACCCGTTGCTGCTCGTGCTGCTGGTGTGCCAGCTCGTGCAGGCGACCCTCGTCGGCATCGTCTCCGAGCGGCTCTTCGGCACGCTCGGCATCGTCATCGCCACGGTGTTCAACGTCGTGATCGTGTTCGTCTTCGCAGAGGCTGCCCCCAAGACGTGGGCACTCCAGCACCCTGAGCGCGCTGCGCTCCTGGTCGCCGGCCCGGTCAGCGCCCTCGTGGCCTTTCCCCCGATCCGCGTGGTGTCGAAGGCCCTCATCGGGCTGACGAATGTGATCCTCCCCGGCAAAGGCCTGAAGAAGGGGCCGTTCGTCTCCGAAGAAGAGCTGCTCGCCTTCGCCGACGTCGCCTTGGAGGAGGACGTGATCGAGACCGAGGAGCGCGAGCTCATCGAGTCGGTCATCGACTTCGGCGACACCGTGGCTCGCGAGGTGATGGTGCCCCGTCGCGACATGGTCACGGTGCCCGAGGGCATGGCGGTCTCGGAGGCGCTCGACGTCGCGATCGAGCACGGCTTCAGCCGCCTGCCGGTGATCGGCAACACCGTCGACGACGTCGAGGGGCTCGCGTATGCGAAGGATCTCATGCGGGCCGAGCGCGAGGGCCGGGGGAGCGAACCGGTGAAGACCGCGATGCGAGCGGCCCACTTCATCCCCGAGACGAAGCCCGTCGCCGTGCTGATGCGCGAGATGCAGGCGGGCAAGTTCCACATGTCTCTCCTCGTCGACGAGCACGGCGGCATCGCGGGCGTCGTCACCCTCGAGGACCTCCTCGAGGAGCTCGTCGGAGAGATCGTGGACGAGTACGACACCGAAGACACCGACATCGAGCACCTCCCCGACGGCACCTACCGGGTGCAGGGCAGCATCCCGATCGACGAGCTCGACGACCTGCTCGGGGCGGAGCTGCCGCGGAACGGTTGGGACACCCTCGGGGGCTTCGTGCTCGGCGAGCTCGGGCATGTGCCCCAGGTTGGCGAGTCGCTCCACCACCGCCGGTGGACGTTCACCGTCGAGGAGATCGACGGCCGCCGGGTCGGCGCCGTGCTCGTCACCGAGAACCTGGACTGGGAGCCGAGCGAAGACGAACAGGAGACGTGACGTTCCGCTCGGGGTTCGTCACGCTCATCGGGCGGCCGAACGTCGGCAAGTCCACGCTGCTGAACCGGATCCTCGGCGCAAAGGTGTCGATCGTGTCCGACAAGCCGCAGACGACTCGCACCCAAGTGCGCGGGGTGCTCAACCGGCCCGACGCGCAGGTGGTCTTCGTGGACACGCCGGGCATCCACAAGCCGGTGACGGCGCTCGGCACCCGTTTGAACGCGACCGCCAACGAGGCTCTGTCGGGCGTCGACGTCGTGTGCCTCGTCATCGACGCGACGATGCCGCTCGGCAAGGGCGATCGGTTCGTGGCCGCCGGGGTGCCGAGCGATGCGGTTGTGGTCGTGAACAAGACTGACATCGCCAAGCCGGGGGAGGTGCTCGAGCAGCTGCGCAAGGCGGGCGACCTCGAGCTCAGCGAGTACTTCCCCGTGTCCGCGAAGACCGGCAAGGGGATCGATGCGTTGGTCGACGAGCTCGTGTCGCGGATGCCGGAAGGCCCGCTGCTCTATCCCGCCGACGTCGTCACCGACGTGCCCGAAGCGTTCTGGGTCGCCGAGCTCGTGCGCGAACAGCTCTTCCGGGTCGCGCGCGAGGAGCTGCCGTATTCGATCGCGACGAGGGTGACGGAGTGGGACGAACCCGGCCCGCGCATCCGGTGCGAGATCCTCGTGGAACGGGAGTCGCAGAAGGGGATGGTCATCGGGAAGCGCGGCTCGGTGCTCAAGGCGGTGGGCACCGCGGTGCGCGAGCAGCTGCCTCCCGGCGCGTTCATCGAGCTGTTCGTCAAGGTCGACAAGGATTGGCAGCGCCGCCCGCGGTCGGTCGAGCGGCTCTATTGAGCGTCACCCAACCCATGCGAACGCCGTCACGCCGTCATCGACGTGGATCGGGTCCGCGTCCGGCGCGCTGAGCACGAACAACGACCGTTCGTCGCCCTCCACCAGGTACGCGATCGTGTTCGACGTCGACACCGCGGGCACTGCCGGGAACAGCGCGAGGTCGGTCACCGGCGTGGCCGGCTCGGCGTCGCCGGTGCAGAGGCGATGTAGCAGCACCTCGCCCGTGCCCTCGGCGAACTGGCGCGCGTACCAGAGGCACTTCGCGCTGTCGCGGACGCCCCAGCGGTAGTCGTCGGGATCCGGGTCGGGCGCCACCGCCGTGGGCTCGGGGTTGGCGAGCCCCATCGCGTAGAGGCCGGGCTTCGAGAAGGTGAAGCCGCCGTCACCCTCCGGCGGGAGCGGCAGGTTCGAGTTCACGAAGACGACCTCGCTGCCGCTCGGTGAGACGGAGACGCCGCCATACGCTGCGGTGCCCTCGAGCAAGTTCTCGGTGTCGAGGGATTGCACGCCGAGCACACCGATGTCGACGGGGCTCACGTCGTTGGTCCCCGACACGTAGACGATCGACTCGCTGTCCCGCGCCCACGAGTAGCTGCTCACCCAGACCGGCGGCTCCGGCGAGCTCACGTTGCCAGAGTCGGGATCGACGAGCTGCAGATCGCCACCGTCGAGCCCGATCGTCGTCATGAAGGCGATCGTCGACGAGTCTGGTGACCACGTGGGGCGGAATGCCGCAGCCGGCTCGCCCTCCGAAGACGCCGGATCCTCGGACGTGCCGACGGGCACGAGGAGGGCGGCGTCGCTGCCGTCCGCGTTCGCGATCCAGAGCTCGCCCGCGGTGTCGCCCTCGTTCGCGAGACGCACGAACGCGAGGTGCTTGCCGTCAGGAGACGGCGCCGGCTGGTCGTCGTTCGGGCCGTCGGTGACCGCGGTCGGCTCCTCACCAGGGACCACCACGAAGATCCGCCCGTCCTTCGCGTAGGAGAGCGACTGCGCGACCGGAGCTGCAGTCGTGTCCGGCGCGGTCGTCTCGGTCGACGCCCCCGTCGTCTCAGTCGGCACGGTGGTCACCGCGGCGCCGGTCGTCCCCGCGGAGCCCGAGTCGTCGCCGCCACACGCGACGGCGACCACGGCGAGCGCCGCAACCGCCCCCACCACCACGCCAATGCGTCGCATGCGCTGAGGGTACGGGCACACGGTCAGCACAACGCGTGCAAGAACGACTCCGCCTCCTCGCGGTGGCGGGTGCGTCGCATGGGCGGGAGCGCTCGGACGAGGTCCCACCGATAGCCCGCGGTGGCAAGGCGGGAGTCGAACACAGCCACGACGCCGCGGTCGGTGGCCGTGCGGATCAGTCGGCCCGTCGCCTCCGCGAGGAGCACCGCGGCGCGCGGCAAGTCGATCTCGCTGAATGCGTTCGGCCCGGCGCGCTCGCGCCGCGCCTGCAGCAGTGGGTCATCCGGGCGCGGGAACGGGAGCCGATCGATCGTCACCAGCGAGAGCGACGGACCCGGCACGTCGATGCCTTGCCAAAAGCCCATCGTGGCGAACAGGCACGCGGAGTGCTCGTCGGTGAAACGCGCGAGCAGCCGGGGCTTCGGGAGGTCGCCTTGGGCGAGGACCGTGTACCCGACGCGGTCGCGGATCGCGGTCGTCGCCGCGTGCATCGCCCGCCACGAGGTGAACAGCGCGAGCGTGCGTCCTCCGGCAGCGTCGATCAGCGCGGCGAGCTCGTCGTGGAGCGCGGACTCGTAGCCCGGGCGCCGGGGATCGGGGAGATGAGCCGCGCAGTACAGCAGCGCATGGTCCTCGTAGTCGAAGGGGCTGCCCACGTCGATCGCCGTGCTCGTGTCGTCCGGCGCTCCGAGCCGGATGGGAAGCGTCCGCGGGAGCGTGGCACTCGTGAGCACCACCGTGTGCCGTGGCCAGAGCTCTTCGCCGAGGACCTCGCGCACGTCGATCGGCGCGACTTCGAGGCGCGGTGAGTCGACTGTGCCCTCGACCCACGCCACACAGCTCGCCGGCACGTCGGCCACGATGTCGACGGCTTCGAACACAGCGAGGATCGCCTTCTGCGCGCGGGCTTTCCGGGTCGCCACGGACTCCGGAGCGTCGGCTGGGATCGCGCTGACCGCGGCCGACGCGCGCTCCACGCGGGAGCGGGCGAGGGCCAGCGCATCGGCGAGGTCTTCGGGGAGCGGTGAGGGCAGGCGCTCGCCGAGATGGAGCCCGATGGCTTCCGCCCACCGATCGGCCATGTCGTCGAGTGACGCGACCAGCTCCGGGTCGGCGATCACCGAGCGGATCGCCCGCGCCAGGAAGCGGAATCGGCTGGGCGCGAGCGCGATCCCGGCAGTCGCCGACACGACCTCCTCGAGCTGGTGGGCCTCGTCGATCACCACGAGCTCGTGCTCCGGCAGCAACGTGCCGTGCATCGCGAGGTGCATGCCGTAGAGGTGGGTGTTCACGACGACCACGTCCGCCGCCTCGCCTCGGGCGCGGGCGGCCTCGGCAAGGCACTCTTCGCCCATCGGGCACCGCGGCGCGCCCGGGCACTCGTCCCATCCGACGCTCACGGAGGACCACGCGGCCACGCTGGGTTCCCACTCGAGCTCGGCCCGGTCGCCGGACTCCGTCTGCTCGGCCCACGTCACGAGCCGCCGCACCTCGTCGCGGAGCGATGCCGGGGCCGCGTCGACACCGAGGTCGAGCTGGCCGTCCTCGCCGGACGCGATCTCCGCGATGCGCTGGCGGCACACGTAGTTCGCGCGGCCTTTCAGCACTGTCCACGAGAACTCACGACCGAGATGCCGTTCGAGGAAGGGGAGATCCTTCGTGGCGAGCTGATCCTGCAATGCCTTCGTCGCGGTCGCCACGATCGTCTTGCGGCCTGAGACGATCGCGGGCACGAGGTAGGCGAGGGTCTTGCCGGTGCCGGTGCCGGCCTGCACGAAGAGGTGACGATGCGCCTCGATCGTCTCGGCGACGGCGTCGGCCATCTCGCGTTGACCCTCCCGGCGCTCACCGCCACCGGGGATCGCGGCGACGACGCGCTCGAGCTCCGTACCCACCGGGCCACCCTAGAGAGGCGGTAGGTTCGACTGGTGGCTGGGTTCGCTGGGCCGACCGGAGGTGTCGACGGCATCGACCCGAACCGGATCCCGGCGCACATCGCGTGCGTCATGGACGGCAACGGACGGTGGGCCCAGAAGCGTGGACTTCCCCGCACGGAAGGCCACGCCGCCGGCGAGGAAGCGTTGTTCGACGCCGTCGACGGCGCGCTCGAGATCGGGGTCGGCTGGCTGACCGTCTATGCGTTCTCCACCGAGAACTGGCGCCGGCCGGTCGATGAGGTGCGCTACCTCATGGGGTTCAACGAGTCGATCCTCACGAGGCGGCGCGACGAGCTGCACGAGCGCGGCGTGCGCATCGCGTTCATCGGCCGTCGCGATTGGCGCGTGCCGCGCCGCCTGCTGAAGCGGATGGACGAAGCGCGCGATCTCACCAAGGCGAACAAGACGATGACGCTCACGATCGCCTTCAACTACGGCGGCCGCGCCGAGATCGTCGACGCCGTGCGCGCACTCGTCGAGGAAGGGGTCAAGCCCGACGAGGTGAGTGAGAAGGCGATCCGCCGTCATCTGTACGACCCGAGGATGCCCGACCCCGATCTCGTCGTGCGCACATCGGGCGAGTACCGGATCTCGAACTTCCTGCTGTGGGAGCTGGCGTACAGCGAGCTCGTGTTCACCGACGTGTTGTGGCCCGACTTCCGTCGTCACCATCTCTTCGAGGCGGTGCGCGAGTACCAACGCCGCGATCGCCGCTTCGGGGCGGTCGAGCAGTGAGCCTCTACCGCGAGCGGGGCATCGTGCTGCGCACGTACAAGCTCGGCGAGGCCGATCGCATCGTGGTGCTCATGACCGAGTCGAGGGGGAAGGTGCGCGCCGTCGCCAAGGGCGTGCGCAAGACCAAGAGCCGCTTCGGGGGTCGTCTCGAGCCGACCTCGCACGTCGCGTTGCTGTTGTACGAGGGCCGCGAGCTCGACATCATCAGCCAGGTCGAGTCGGTCGACCACTTTCGCCCGATCCGGGAAGATCTCGACCGCCTCGCGCAGGCGGTCACGATGCTCGAGGTCGTCGATCAGGTCGCACAGGAACGCGAGTCGTCGCCCCGGCTGTATCAGATGTTGTTGGGCGCGCTGCGCACGCTCGCGGCCAAGCCCTCGGTCGTCGTCGTGCCCGCGTTCTTCTGGAAGGTGCTCGACCTGGAAGGCCTGCGGCCCGAGCTCGACCACTGCGTCATGTGTGGGAGCGACGTCGACCTCGTCGCATTCGACGTGGATCAGGGCGGCGTGCTCTGCCGCACGTGCCGACGCGGGGTGCCGATCAGCGCTGAGGCGCTGGCGTTGATCCGTCGCATCCTCGGGGGCGGGCTGGCCTCTGCGCTCGACGAGCCCCCGTCACCGATCACGCACGAGGTCGAGGTGCTCGCAACTCGCAGCCTCGAGCATCATCTCGAGCGTCGCATCCGCTCGATGACCGTCCTCGACCGCGGCTGACGGGCATGCCATAGTCATGCTATTCTTGTAGCATGACTCGGGTGAGGGTGAGCACGACCGTCGATGCAGAGCTGCTCGAGCGCGCTCGGAGCGTCCACGAGCATCGGACCGATGCGTCGCTCATCGACGACGCGTTGCGAGCGTTCCTTGCCCGCAACCGTGCCGCGGAGATCGATGCGTCCTACTCCTTGTATGACGACCATCCGCTCGACGAACCCGATGAGTGGGGCGACCTCGAGTCGTTCCGCAATGCCGCCTCGGCCACCTGATGGCGACACCTTTGCGCGGAGAGCTCTGGTGGTGTGAGCCGCCCGCGATCGGTAGGCGGCCAGTCGTCGTCTTGTCTCGGGACGTCGCGATCCCGCGTCTCGGACGCGCTCTCGTCGCACCGTGCACGACGACGATCCGGGGACTCGCGAGTGAAGTGTTGCTGGAGCCCGGCGACAATCCCATCGGCCGCCGGACCGCGGTGAACCTCGACTCGGTCGAGTCGGTGTCGATCGGTGTGCTCGTCGAACGCATCGGGCGGTTGAGCGACGACCGGATGCGCCAGATCTGCGCTGCCCTCGAGGTGGCAGTCGACTGTCAGCGCTGAGAACCAGCGCGATTGATGGTTGGGGGGACGCATCCGCCCTTCACTCATCGATCCCGACGATCGGGGGGTAGGCGGCGGCCAGGCGTTGGGCGAGCTCAGGAGACGAGAGCACGTCGGTCGAGTCCACCCACTGATCGATGGCGCCGATGCGCGGCAGCGCGCGGAGCCACGGGTCCTGCACGCGCTCGAGGCACCTTCCCACGAAGCGTTCGGCAAAGAGCACGAGGTACGGGCGGCCGTAGTAGGGGCGCACTGTCGGCTCGAGCGGACGCGTGATGCCGAGAGCGTTGTGGCGTCGGGCCACCACTTCGTACGCGCCGGACAGGTCGCCGGACTGGAGCAGCGGGGCGACTTCGTCTGCTGCGTCGAGCCGCGCGAACGCGGTGCCGAACCACTTGCTGTACGGCGCGTACTTCCGCTCGAGGAGGAAGCACAGCCGCATGACATCCCGGGTGAGCCGCGCCGCCAGGACTGATGAGCCGAGATCGTCACCCACCTCGGTGGTGCGACCGACGAACGACTCCTCCTGTGAGATTCGGTTCCACTGGCAGGCGATCAGCCACAGCCAGAGATCGTCCGGGTACCACTCGAGCTCTCGCCGCAGCGCGGTGAGCTCGCCGAAGTCATCGCGGAAGACCGCGCCACCCACGACTCCGAGGATCAGCTGTTGGGGGAGGAGCATCCACTCGCGAGTGTTCGGCCGCGGGCGAGGGTCGACGCCGAGGTGCCCGACGAGCCACTCGCCGAGCGTGCGCACCTCGACCCAGTGCTGCACGGGCGTCTCGTCCCAACCGAAGTGCGTCGGCCAGCCCCGGAAGGTCTCGGGGAGACCGCCAGCGACGAGCGCGCGCACCGGTTCCGCGTCCTCGCCGTCGACGAACACGTGGAGGTGCGGTCCCCAGCCGTGGTCCGTGCTGCGCTCGGTGTCGAAGCCGAGCACGTCCGAGCCCCAGCCGAGCCGGCCCGCTGCATGCGGCACGTCGCCGATCAGCGGCTCGACGACTTCCTCGTAGTACGCGCGCGCGAGCTCGATGCCCGAGAGGAAGTCTGGTGCGCGGTCGGGCTCGAGGTCGGGCACGGCGGCGAGCGTAGATTCGCCCGCGTGATCACGTTGGCGTGCCTCGACATGGCCGGGACCACGGTTGCCGACGGCGGCGCGGTCGAGGCGTCGTTCGTCGCCGCGATGGTCGAGAACGGGGTCGCCGAGGGCAGCGAGCAGATGCGGACCGCACTCGATCACGTGCGAGCGTCGATGGGTCAGTCGAAGATCGCGGTGTTTCGTCATCTCTTCGGTGGCAACGAGATCGTCGCGGTACGGGCGAATGGCGCATTCGAGGCCGCGTACGCCCGAGCCGTCGATGCGGGCGGGGTCGAGCGCGATGCCCGGAGCGCTCGGCGCGTTCACCGAGCTGCGCGAGATGGGCGTCAAGGTGTGCCTCACGACGGGCTTCGCGCCACCGACGCGCGACCGGATCCTCGACGCGCTCCAGTGGCGCTCGCTCGTGGACCTCGTGCTCTCACCTGCCGACGCCGGCCGGGGCCGGCCGTTCCCCGACATGATCCTCGCCGCGGTGGTGCGGCTCGAGATCGAGAGCGTGGATCAGGTCGCGGTCGCCGGCGACACCGTGAGCGACCTCGTGGCGGGGACTCGAGCGGGCGCCGGCATCGTCGCCGGAGTGCTCACCGGAGCGCACGGAAGGACGGAGCTCGAAGCCGCGCCGCACACGCACATCCTCGACTCGATCGCGGGTCTGCCAGGGGTTATGCGCCTCTGAGTCGCGAGGCGCGCCCGGTAACCTCGGCGCCCATGCCCGCAACCGATCTCGACCAGGTCGTCAACCTGTGCAAGCGACGGGGCTTCGTGTTCCCGTCGGCCGAGATCTACGGCGGATTCCGCTCGACGTACGACTACGGACCCCTCGGCGCGCTGATGCTGCGCAATGTGAAGGACGCGTGGGTGCGGGCGATGGTGCAGCAGCGCGACGACATCGTGTTGATCGACGCGGCCATCCTTTCGCCGCCCGCGATCTGGGAGGCGAGCGGCCACCTGCAGAACTTCACCGATCCGCTCGTGGACTGCACGGTGTGCAATCGGCGGTTCCGTGAGGATCAGCTCGACCTACGTGACTGCCCCCGCGACTTCAAGGTGTGCGAGTTCACGCCCGCCCGCGCCTTCAACCTCATGTTCAAGACGCACGCCGGCCCGGTGGAGGAGGATGCTGCGGTCGCCTATCTGCGTCCCGAGACTGCGCAGGGCATGTTCGTGAACTTCGCGAACGTGCTGCAGGCGACGCGCAAGAAGCCGCCGTTCGGCATCGCGCAGGTCGGCAAGTCGTTCCGCAACGAGATCACGCCCGGCAACTTCGTGTTCCGCACGAGGGAGTTCGAGCAGATGGAGCTCGAGTTCTTCGTGCCCCCCGACGAGGCGGCGAACTGGTACGAGTTCTGGTGCGCCGAGCGCGTTCGTTGGTACACCGAGCTCGGCGTCCCCGCGGACATGCTGCGTCTTCGCCCGCACGATCCCGACGAGCTGTCGCACTACTCCGCCGGCACCTCCGACGTGGAGTTCAGCTACCCGTGGGGCTGGGGTGAGCTCGAGGGCATCGCCAACCGCACCGACTACGACCTTACCCAGCACTCGAAATTCTCGGGCCAGCGACTCGAGTACTTCGACCAGACGACGAACGAGCACTATGTCCCCTACGTCATCGAGCCTGCGGCGGGTGCGACCAGGGCGATGATGGCGTTCCTGCTCGCCGCGTACGACGAGGACGAGATCGGCGGCGAGGCGCGCACGGTGCTGCGCCTCCACCCGCGCCTCGCGCCGTACAAGGTCGCAGTGCTCCCGCTTTCGAAGAAAGACACCCTCGCGCCGCTTGCGCGGGAGGTGTTTGCGTCAGTCCAGGAGCGGTGGATGGCCGAGTACGACGATACGCAGTCCATCGGTCGCCGCTACCGGCGTCAGGACGAGATCGGCACACCGCTCGCTGTCACCGTCGACTTCGAGTCGCTCGAGGATCGCGCGGTGACGATCCGCGACCGCGACACGACCACGCAGGTCCGGGTGCCCATCGATTCGGTGGTGGACGAGCTGGCGAGCCGGCTCGACCTCTAGGACGGGCTCAGTCGGCGAATCGGCGGGTTCGCGCCACGAGCGCGAGACCGAGGATCATGACTGCGAGCGCCGCGGCGATCAACGGGCCCGGGCTGCCACCGGTCGTGGGGAGCTCGCTCGGAGTGCTCGTCGGCGCCGAGGTCGGCTGACCACCCCCTGGCGTCGTCGTGGAGCCCCCACTCGGCACCGTTGTCGCAGTCGTGGTCGTCGTCGTGCTCGCGATCGTGGTCGTCGTGGTGCTGCCCCCCGCGACGGTCGTGGATGTTGGCACCGGCTGTTCGGGCCGCTCGGGCAAAGCGAACGCGTTCGTCACGCGGATCACCAGGTCGCCGCCGGCCACAGAGGTGAACGTCACCGATGTCGTGCCGGTCGCGACTGGGATGCCGTGGTCGGTGACGATCATCGACACCTGCACGAACCCGTTGCTGCCGGTGTCGGGCTCGCTGAGCGTGCACGTCGCCGGAGGGATGCTTCCCTGACCGAGCGTGTACGTGCCCGGGCCTCCGGGGCCGACCGGGATGTCCTGCTCGAGCTGGAACGCGGGGCAGGAGATGTGGATGATCGCCGGGCGGATCCACGTGCTCGTGTCACCGGACACCACCTTCAACCCGAGGATCTCCGAGCGGGTGACGGTGTCGGTGAACGTGCAGGGGATGACCGCGTCAGCGACGACGACCTGCACGCTGTTGCCCTGAACCGGCATGTCCTCACCGTCACAGACGACGGAGGTCAGCTCCCACACCGACTGGCCGTTCTCGTCGACCGGCGCGGTCTCGGTGATCGTGTAGGTGCCAGGGGTCAGTGGCGGCAGCGCGGGGAGTGCCGGTGTCGGCGTGTTCTCGGCGACCACGTTCGCCAGCAGTGTCGCCGTTCCCGCGATGCCGGGTCCCGTGACTTCGAACGTCGCAGGCGCCGTGTCGCCGATCTCGATCTTGTTGATCACAATGCCGCCCGTCGGCGGCGCCGCCTGAGCGTGCGCTGGTGTGGCGAGGATGGCGATGCTGGCGGCCGCGAGTGAGGCGGCGATGACGATGCGTGCAGCGCGAAGAGGCGCCCCAACTCCGGAAGGCATCGCAGGAGCATTGTGCGAACTGGACTTTTCGGCAACTTGAGCCAGGAGGGCGGGAATCGTGCGGCAACTAGGCTCGGTCCGTGACCTACGTGTTCGCGTTCGACCACAAGCACCGGCGCGCCCCCATGGACATGAAGGATCTGTTGGGGGGCAAGGGCGCCAACCTCGCAGAGATGACCTCTGTCCTGGGCCTTCCGGTGCCGCCCGGCTTCACGATCTCGACCGACGCGTGTCGGGCGTACATGCACGACGGATGGCCGGGCGGGCTCACCGACGAGGTCGCGAAGCACGTGGCCAGGCTCGAGAAGAAGATGGGCCGCAAGCTCGGCGACCCGAAGGATCCGCTGCTCGTGAGTGTGCGGTCGGGAGCGAAGTTCTCGATGCCGGGGATGATGGACACGGTCCTGAACCTCGGGCTGTCCGACCGATCGGTGCGAGGTCTCGCAGCCCAGACGAACGACGAGCGGTTCGCATACGACTCATATCGCCGGTTCATCTCGATGTACGGACGCATCGTCCTCGACATCCCCGCCCTCGAGTTCGACGAGCCGTTCGAGAAGGCAAAGGCCGCTGCCGGAGCCAAGAGCGATGCCGACATCCCGTCGGCGTACCTCCAAGACCTGTGCAGGGAGTACAAGGCCGTCGTGAAGAAGGCCACGGGCAGGTCGTTCCCGCAGGACCCGATGGCACAGCTCAAAGGGGCGATCGAAGCCGTCTTCCGCAGCTGGAACGGCGCACGCGCGATCGCATACCGGGTGCGTGAGCGCATCAGTCACGAGCTCGGCACCGCTGTGAACGTGCAGACGATGGTGTTCGGCAATCGGGACGACAACTCGGGCACCGGTGTGGGCTTCACCCGGAACGCGGCAACCGGTGACAACAAGCCGTACGGTGACTTCCTCGTCAATGCTCAAGGCGAAGACGTGGTGGCGGGAATTCGCAACACCGAAGACCTCGAGGCGCTCGGGAACAAGTTCCCTGAGGTCTACAACGAGCTCACTGGCATCTTCCGCGGGCTCGAGACGCACTACCGCGACATGTGCGACACCGAGTTCACGATCGAGCAGGGCAAGCTCTGGATGCTGCAAACCCGCGTCGGGAAGCGCACGGGCGCGGCTGCTCTGAGGATGGCCGTCGACATGACGAAGGACCGCCACATCAGGCTGTCGCGGGGCGAGGCCGTGATGCGCATCACCGGCGACCATCTCGACCAGGTGCTGCACCCGCAGCTCGCCTCGAAGAACCTCAAGGTCATCGCGACTGGCCTCGCGGCGTCGCCCGGTGCCGCCGTGGGCAAGGCGTACTTCACCGCCGATGGCGCCGCCGACGCGGCCGAGCGCGGCGAGAAGGTGATCCTCGTTCGCCAGGAGACGTCGCCCGAAGACGTTCACGGCATGAGTGTGAGCCAGGGCATCCTCACCTCGCGTGGCGGCCTCGTGAGCCACGCCGCGGTCGTCGCTCGCGGATGGGGCATCCCTGCCGTGGTCGGTGCCGAGGCGTTGCGCATCTATGGCGACGGCTTCACGGTCGCCGACATCGTCGTGCACGAGGGCGACGTCATCTCCCTCGACGGGTCGACCGGTCAGGTCATCCTCGGCGCGGCGGCGCTCAGCGAGTCGAAGCCGCCGAAGGAGTTCGACGTGATCCTCGGCTGGGCCGACCAGATTCGCAAGGGCAAGCTCGCCGTCAGGGCGAACGCCGACAACGGCCCCGACGCGGCCAACGCGCGAGCATTCGGCGCCGAGGGCATCGGCCTGTGCCGCACTGAGCACATGTTCCTCGGCGAGGACCGGCTTCCCGTCGTGCGCAGGATGATCCTGGCCCATACCCGCGAAGACGAGGCCGAGGCGCTCGAACAGCTGCGCGTGGTGCAGAAGGCGGACTTCATCGAGATCCTCGAGGCGATGGACGGGCTCCCGGTCACGGTGCGGCTGCTCGATCCGCCACTCCACGAGTTCTTGCCCCGTGTCGACGAGCTCGAGATCAAGCAAGCGACGGTGGGCCTCACTCCCGAGGAACAGGAGCTGCTCGCCGCGGCGAGGTCATGGCACGAGTTCAACCCGATGCTGGGCACTCGCGGGGTGCGGCTCGGCGTCGTGAAGCCGGGTCTCTATGCGATGCAGGTGCGAGCGCTGATGGAGGCGGCCGCCGAGCGCGTGGCCGCAGGGGGCAAGCCGGTTGTCGAGGTCATGATCCCGCTGACGGTGACCCGCCGAGAGCTCGGGTTGGCTCGCTCATGGGTCGAAGACGCGATCGCGGCCGCGACGAAGGGCCTCAAGAAGAAGCCGTCGGTCTTGATCGGCACGATGATCGAGACGCCCCGGGCCGCGATCCGCGCCGACGAGATCGCTGAGGAGGCCGACTTCTTCTCCTTCGGCACGAACGACCTCACGCAGATGACGTTCGGGTTCAGTCGAGACGACGTCGAGAGCCGAATGATGCCTGTCTACCTCGAGCAGGGACTGCTCAAGAGGAATCCCTTCGAGACGATCGACCCGACCGGCGTCGGCGAGCTCGTCTATCTCGCCGCAGAGCGAGGCCGCGAGACCAAGCCGAACCTGAAGCTCGGGGTCTGCGGTGAGCATGGCGGCGACCCAGAGTCGATCGCCCTCTTCTACGACGCCGGGCTCGACTACGTGAGCTGCTCGCCGTTCCGGGTGCCGATCGCCCGGCTCGCGGCGGCGCAAGCCGTCCTCGGTGCTGGTGGCAGCGATACTCGCTGACCGGTGAGCGTCCTCGCGATCCCGAATCGAGTGCTGGCGGCCTCGAGCTCGGAGGGCTCGTCCGGCGACTTCGTCGACTTCCACACGCCGCTGTGGCAATGGGCCGCGCTGATCGCGTTCATCAGCGCGCTGCTGATCGTCGATCTCCTCGTCTTTCACCGCAAGGCCCACGCCGCCTCGACCAAGGAAGCGGCGATCGAGAGCGCCGTCTGGATCAGCATCGGCCTTGCGTTCGGCCTCGTGTTCCTCGCGATGCACGGGTCGGCCGCTGCCGGCGAGTACTACGCCGGGTTCCTGATCGAAAAGAGCCTCTCGGTCGACAACGTCTTCGTGTGGGCCCTGATCTTCAGCTACTTCATGGTGCCCCGCGAGTTCCAGCACCGGGTGCTCTTCTGGGGCGTGTTCGGCGCGCTGGTGTTGCGGGCGATCTTCATCTTCGCCGGCGTCGCGCTCATCGAGCGGTTCTCATGGATCATCTTCGTGTTCGGTGGGTTCTTGCTGTTCACGGCGGCCCGATTGATCACACACAAGGACGCCGAGGTGCATCCGGAGAAGAACCCGGTGCTGAAGCTCGTGCAGAAGGTCGTGCCATCGACGCCGACGTACGACGGGCAGCGCCTGTTCACCCGCGTCGACGGCCACCGACTGGCGACTCCCCTGTTCGCGGTGCTGGTCCTCATCGAGACGACTGACGTGATCTTCGCGGTGGACTCGATCCCCGCGATCTTGGCCGTGAGCCACGAGCCGTTCATCGTGTTCAGCTCGAACGCGTTCGCGATCCTCGGGTTGCGGGCGCTCTACTTCCTGCTGGCCGGGCTGCACGAGCGCTTCACGTACCTGCAGCAGGGGCTCGCGGTCATCCTGGCGTTCGTCGGCGTGAAGATGATCCTCTCGCACTGGTACCACATCCCGACGGGCCTCTCGCTCGTCTTCATCGCGGTCGTGCTCGCGGTGTCGATCGTCGCCTCGCTGCGGTCGGAACCGAAGGTGCACGACGATTCCGAACCGCCCCCCGTGCAAGAGCACTGAACCTTCGCGATGCCGATCGTCGACGAGGACGTCGAGCGGGTCCGCCAGGCCAGCGATCTCGTCGACGTCGTCTCGAAGCATGTCGCGCTGCGCAAGGTCGGCCGCCGCTGGACCGGCCTCTGCCCCTTCCACGCCGAGCGCACACCTTCGTTCTCGGTCAACGGTGAGGACGGCCTCTACTACTGCTTCGGATGCCAGGCGCGCGGGGACGCCATCAGCTTCGTGCGCCAGGTCGAGCAGCTCGACTTCGTGGGCGCGGTCGAGTGGCTCGCGGCGCGCACCGGGATCACGCTTCGTTACACGACGTCGGGTGAGGGCAAAGAGCGCCAGCGACGCAAGCGGCTCGTCGAGGCGATGAGCGCCGCGGTCGACTGGTACCACGAGCGTCTGCTGTCGGCGCCCGATGCCGCGTCGGCTCGCGGCTATTTGCGCTCGCGCGGTTACGACGGCGAGATCGTGCGCCACTACAGGCTCGGGTGGGCGCCGGACGAGTGGGACGCCCTCAGCCGCGCGCTCAAGCTCCCCGACGACGTGCTCCGTGACACCGGGCTCGGCTTCCTGAATCGCCGCAACCGTCAGCAGGACTCGTTCCGTGCGCGCGTGCTCTTCCCGATCGCCGACGTCCAGGGTGATCCCGTCGCGTTCGGCGGACGCGTCCTGCCCGGCGGTGACGGCCCGAAGTACAAGAACTCGTCTGACACGCCGATCTACGCCAAGGGCCGCGTCCTCTACGGCCTCGATCGGGCGAAGTCGGCGATCGTCGCAGCGGACGAGGTCATCATCTGCGAGGGATACACCGACGTCATCGGGTTCGACCGCGTCGGCCTGTCGTGTGCGGTCGCCACTTGTGGCACCGCCCTCACTGAGGACCATCTGCGGAGCCTGCGATCGTTCGCCCGACGCCTGGTGCTGGCGTTCGACGCCGACGCCGCCGGTCAGGCCGCGGCCGAGCGCGTGTACGAGTGGGAGCGGCGGTTCGACCTCGACGTGGCGGTCGCGGCGATGCCACCCGGATCCGATCCGGCCGACCTGGCGCGCACCGACCCGGACACGTTGCGGGCCGCGGTCGAGAACGCCGTGCCCCTGCTCGGCTTCCGCGTCGCGTGGGTGCTCGACGCCGGCCGGCTCAACACACCCGAGGGTCGCACCCGCGCGGCCGAGGCGGCACTCGACGTGATCCGTGAGCATCCGAACGAGCTCGTGCGCGATCAGTACGTCATGCAGGTCGCCGCTCGTTGCCAGCAGGATCCCGATCGGCTGCGTGGCGTGCTCGCGCGGGCGGTTCGCACAGGTAGGGTCTCGATGCCCGACGAGAAGGCCGGCCGCGGTCGTGTCGAGACCGCAGAGGCGGTTGCGCTCAAGCTCTTGATCCATCGCTGGGACGAGACCGCGCCCTATTTGTCCGAGGCGCTCTTCTCCGACGTGGTCACTCTCGATGCATTTCGCGCACTGGGTGCGACGTCGCGCGTCAAGGACGCGATCGAGGTCGCGGGACCCGAGGCCGCTGATCTGCTTGCGCGGCTCGATCAAGAAGCCGACCAGGCCGCAGCGCTCGATCCCTCCGTCGAGGTGGCGCACCTGATCACGAACGCAGCGCAGCGTCGTCTCACCGAAGTGCTCGCGGGACCGGACCGGCCGAGTGACGTTGCCGATGTGCGTCGACTGATCGACGAGGTGCGCGAACAATCAGCGGGGTCGGAAGCGGCCGCGGAGTTGCTAGGGTGGCTCGAGGGTCAGGACGAGGAGCGTGGATGAGTCAAGCCTCCGAGAGCGCCGCCCTGCTTGGGGGGGTGCCGCAGGACGACCTTGATCGTCACATCGCGGCCTGGAAGCAGCGCGAGCGTCCGATCGTGACTCACGAAGAGTTCATGCTCGTCGTCAAGGACGTCGACTTCAACGAAGAGATGATCGTCGCTTGGCGCTCTCGGCTCGCCGAGCACGGACTCACGCTCAACGAACAGATCGAGGAGCTCGAAGAGGCGGCGCCCGCACCGCGTCGGGTGCGCACCACGCTGCTCGAGCGCGATGCGTCACGCACAGTCGGCTCGACCTCAGACCCCGTGCGCATGTACCTGAAGGAGATCGGCCGGGTCCGGCTCCTCACGGGTCCTGAGGAAGTGAAGCTCGCGAAGCGCATCGAAGCCGGCGTGCTCGCACAGCAGCGCCTCGAGAGCGGCGTGGCGGACCCAGTGATGCGGCGCCGGCTCGACCGCGAGGTGCGCGACGGGGAAAACGCAAAGTCCGAGCTGATCGAGGCGAACCTGCGACTGGTCGTGTCGATCGCGAAGCGCTACGTCGGACGGGGCATGTTGTTCCTCGACCTCATCCAAGAGGGGAACCTCGGCCTGATGCGCGCGGTCGAGAAGTTCGACTACGTCAAGGGCTTCAAGTTCTCGACCTACGCGACGTGGTGGATCCGCCAGGCCATCACCCGGGCGATCGCCGATCAGGCCCGCACGATCCGCATCCCGGTGCACATGGTCGAGTCGATCAACAGGGTCATGCGCGTCCAGCGGCAGATGACCCAAGAGCTCGAGCGCGAGCCGACCGTCGAAGAGCTCGCCACGAAGGTCGGGCTGCCGTCGTCGCGGGTCCGGGAGATCCATCGCATTGCCCAAGACCTGGATCCGCTCTCGCTCGACTCGCCGGTCGGCGAGGAGGACGATTCGAACCTCGCCGACTTCCTCGCGGACTCGCAGGCCGAGGCGCCGTCCGACGCCGCGGCGCGGCGCATGCTCGTGCAGGCGGTCGAGGAGGCTCTCGGCGACCTCAACGATCGGGAGAAGGAAGTTGTGCGGCTCCGCTTCGGTCTGGTCGACGGTCAGCCCCGGACGCTCGAGGAGGTCGGCAAGGAATTCGGTGTGACGCGCGAGCGCATCCGCCAGATCGAGTCGAAGACGCTCGCCAAGCTGCGCCACCCGCAGCGCAGTCAGAAGCTCCGCGACTACCTCGACAACGAGTGATCGAACGAGTGGTGTAACGAGTAGCGGTCAGCCGAACACGAGCCGACGCAGCTCGTCGAGGGCGGGCTGCGGGTCGACGTCGACCAAGATGCCGTGCAAGCCGACGGTGCGCGCCCCTTCGACGTTGCGCATGGCGTCGTCGAGGAACACGCCCCGTGATGGGTCGTCGAGACCAACGCGTCGCATCGCTAGCTCATAGATCGCTGGCGAGGGCTTGCGCACCCCCACTTCGTGGGAGTCGACGATGTCGTCGAACAGCTCTTCGAAGGGGAGCGCGTCCCACCACTGCGACCGAAACTCTGCCGCATTGTTCGTGATGATCGACGTGCGGATGCCGTGCTGCCTGAGCTCTGAGAGCACCTCCACCACGAGCTCGTTCAGCTGCCACTGCCGCGTGACCGCCGCGGGTGGTGGCCGGTCGGCGCGACGCGTGACACCGTGCTCCGCGAGCAGGGCTTGGATCTCGGGCCACGCGTCGATGATCGTGAGCTCACCGCGCTCGACTCGGTGCCACGGGTGGTCGCCGTCGTCGTCCGGCCCGAGCACGAGCAGAGTCAGCGTCTCGAGGTCGGCACCGTCGTAGATGTCGAGGAGCTCGCGGGGGCTCCCCGACGCCATCACCACGCCGCCCAGGTCGAAGAAGGCGGCCTCGATCGTCGCCATAAGGCCCGAAGTGTGGCAGGAGCACGGCGTCTCCGACGCATCGGATCGCGGCATCCGGTCGCAGCCATCCCGGTAGGATCGATGGGCCATGGGTGTGCTTGACAGGCTCCTTCGCGTCGGCGAGGGCAAGAAGTTGAAGGCGCTCGGGTCTTTGGTGCCCGACATCAACGCCATCGAATCCGAGATGCAGGCTCTCAGCGACGACGGCCTGCGGGCCATGACGCCGCAGTTCCGCGAGCGCTTGGCCAACGGCGAGGATCTCGACGACCTTCTCATCGAGGCGTTCGCCGTCGTCCGGGAGGGAGCCCGTCGCACGATCGGCCAGCGCCACTATGACGTCCAGCTCATGGGCGGCGCCGCCTTGCACTTCGGCTGGGTCGCCGAGATGAAGACGGGCGAGGGCAAGACGCTCGTCTCGACGCTTCCCGCATACCTGAACGGCTTGAGCGGCCGGGGCATGCACCTCGTCACGGTGAACGACTACCTGGCCCGCCGCGACGCCGACTGGATGGGCCAGATCCACCGGTGGCTCGGGCTCACCGTCGGGCTCATCATCCCAGGCGACTTCGACCAGGAGCACAAGCGCCGCGAGTACGGCTGCGACCTGACCTACGGCACCAACAACGAGTTCGGCTTCGACTATCTGCGCGACAACATGGCGACGTCGACCGCCGGGAAGGTGCAGCGCGGTCACGTCTACGCGATCGTCGACGAGGTCGACTCGATTCTCATCGACGAGGCCCGCACTCCGCTGATCATCAGTGGCCGCGTCGCCGATGCCGCGAAGCTGTACTACCGCTTCGCCAGCATCGTGCGTGGCCTACAGGCGGAGCGCGACTACGAAGTCGACGAGGAGAAGCGCACGGTCGCACCGACCGAAGACGGCATCGAGAAGGTCGAGCACGCCCTCGGCGTCGACAACCTCTACGACGCGGTCAGCCAGAACCTCGTCCACCAGCTGCAGGCCGCGCTGAAGGCGAAAGAGCTCTACAAGCGCGACAAGGACTACATCATCGCCGACGGCGAGGTGAAGATCGTCGACGAGTTCACCGGCCGCGTGCTCGAGGGGCGGCGTTGGTCCGAGGGCCTGCACCAAGCGGTCGAGGCCAAAGAGGGCGTGAAGATCAAAGAGGAGAACCAGACCCTCGCGACGGTCACACTGCAGAACTACTTCCGGATGTACGAGAAGCTCGCCGGCATGACCGGCACGGCGCAAACCGAAGCCTCCGAGCTCGCGGGCACGTACAACCTGCAGGTCGTCCCGATCCCCACGAACCGCCCGATGGTCCGCGCCGACCAGCAGGACCTCATCTACAAGACCGAGGACGGCAAGTTCGAAGCTGTCGTCGAAGACCTCGTCGAGCGGTGGGAGACGGGCCAGCCGGTCCTCGTCGGCACCGTGTCCGTCGAGAAGTCCGAGAAGCTGTCGCGGCTGCTGCAGAAACGCGGCGTCGCCCACGAGGTGCTGAACGCGAAGCAGCACACGCGCGAGGCGATGATCGTCGCGCAGGCGGGTCGTCTCGGCGGTGTCACGGTCGCGACGAACATGGCGGGGCGCGGCGTGGACATCCTGCTCGGCGGCAACGCCGAGCTCCTCGCCGACCGCGAGGTGCTCGCCGAGGGGCTCGACCCTGAAAGCGAGGAGGGCCTCGCCGCCTACGCGCGCCACTTCGAGCGCTACGACGCCGAGTGCCGCGCCGAAGGCGAGAAGGTGCGCGAGCTCGGCGGCCTGTACGTGCTCGGCACCGAGCGCCACGAGAGCCGGCGCATCGACAACCAGCTGCGCGGCCGTTCGGGCCGCCAGGGCGATCCGGGCGAGAGCCGGTTCTACCTGTCGCTCGAGGACGAGCTCATGCGGTTGTTCGCGACCGGGGCGATGAGCTGGGTCATGGGCCGTGCTCTCCCCGATGACGTGCCGATCGAAGCGAAGATGGTCACCAAGGCCATCGAGCGCGCGCAGACCACTGTCGAGCAGCGCAACGCGGAGATCCGCAAGAACGTCCTCAAGTACGACGAGGTGATGAACGAGCAGCGCAAGGTCATCTACAAGCGCCGCGACCAGATCCTCGAGGGCGCCGACCTCAAGGAGGAGGGGCTCGAGTACCTCGCCGACGCGGTCGACAGCACGATCGACACGTACTGCGTGGCCGAGTTCGCCGAGGAGTGGGATCTCGAGGGGCTCGTCAACGAGATCCAGACGTTCTGGCCTTCCAAGGCGACTCTCGACGACATGAGGGCGGCGGGTTCGACGGACGCCATATATGACCTGCTCATGAGCGAGGCCACCGCGCATTACGCCGAGCGCGAGGCCGACCTCGGCGAGGAGAACATGCGCGAGGTCGAGCGCCAGGTGATGTTGCGCATCATCGACCAGCGTTGGCGCGAGCACCTCTACGAGATGGACTACCTGCAGGAGGGCATCAACCTCCGAGCGATGGGCCAAAAGGATCCGCTCGTCGAGTGGCAGCGTGAGGGCTACTCGATGTTCTCCGAGATGATGCACGGGATCGCGCAGGACTTCGTCCGCTACGTGATGCACGTGCAGGTCGTCGTCAACGAAGAGCAGCCGCAAGAAGGCGTGCAGAACGTGCAGTACTCCGCGGCCGACGAGCCGGTGCAGGGCACCAGTGGCATGCGGGCCGCGGCGATGGCTGCGATCGCCGAAGGCTCGCTCGAGGCCGAGCAAGCCGGCGCCGCGGTGGCTGCGCCCGAGCCCGTGGCGATGGCGCCGGTCGTGAAGTCCGAGTGGGACAAGACGCCGCGCAACGCGCCATGCCCATGCGGGTCGGGCAAGAAGTTCAAGCTCTGTCACGGCCGCTGACTCCGCACCGCGATGCGTGACTACTCCGACGATCTCAGCGCGCTCGGTCAACGCCTCGACGAGGCGCGCATCTATCTGAAGACCGACGCCGCCCGCACACGCGTCGCGGAGCTCGAGGTCGAGATCACGAAGCCCGATCTGTGGGACGACCAAGAGCGGGCCAAGGCCGTCAACGCCGAGTACGCGTCGCTGCGCGACGACATCGACACCTTCGATGCGCTGTCACGCCGGCTCGAAGACGCCGAGGTGCTGCACGAGCTCGCTCGCGAGGAGGGCGACGACAGCCAAGAGGCCGAGATCGCCGACTCGGTCCGAGGCCTCGGCGTTGCCCTCGACCAGCTCGAGCTGCGCTCGTTGTTCACCGGTGAACACGACGAGCGCGACGCTGTCTGCACGATCTCCGCGAAGGACGGCGGCACGGACGCGCAGGATTTCGCCGAGATGCTGCTGCGCATGTACTCGCGCTGGGCGGAGCGCCGAGGCTTCGAGTTCGAGCTCGACGAGGTCTCGGAGGGGCAGGAGGCGGGCATCCTGTCGGCCAACTTCGTCATCCACGGTCGCTACGCGTACGGGCTGATGCAGGCCGAGCGCGGTGTGCACCGGCTGGTGCGGATCAGTCCGTTCGACGCGAACGCCCGGCGGCAGACGAGCTTCGTCGCCGTCAACGCCGTGCCCGCACTCGATGATGTCGAGGCGGTGGAGATCGACGAGAAGGAGCTGCGGATCGACGTCTACCGGTCGTCGGGTGCCGGAGGCCAGCACGTCAACGTCACCGACTCCGCTGTCCGCATCACCCACCTGCCGACCGGCATCGTCACGTCCTGTCAGAACGAGCGCAGCCAGCATCAGAACAAGGCGAAGGCCATGGCGAACCTCGCGGCGATCCTGGCGGAGAAGGCGCGTGAGGAGCGCGCCGCTGAGCTCGAAGCGATCTCCGGCCCGAAGGCCCACGTCGGCTGGGGATCGCAGATCCGCTCCTACGTCATGCAGCCGTATCAGCTCGTGAAGGATCTCCGCAGCAACTACGAGGTCGGCAACGTGAACGGCGTCCTCGACGGCGACCTCGACGAGCTCATGGAGGCATACCTCCGCTGGAAGCGAGCCGCGTCGACCGAATGACGCATTACCCTCGCCGCGCGTGGGGGCTTCCGAAAGCCCGGCGGGCGTGTGGCCGTTCTCGGCGCGTGATCTCGAGATCGCGGCGCTCGAGGACCTGTTGTTGTCGGGCCGTGGCGCAGTGATCTTCGGTGACGCGGGACTGGGCAAGTCTCGGCTCCTCACGGCGATCGGCGACCGCGCGGAGATCCTGGGTTGGCGGGTCAACCGCGTGGCCGCCACGCGTGCGCTCACGACGGTCCCGTTCGGTGCGTTCGCCGCGACGCTCACGACCTCGGTCGCTCGGGGGACCGGCGACCGGTTCTCGATCCTGCAGGACGCGCTCGCCGAGCTCTCCTCGAGCGACGGGGCGCCCGTCCTCCTGATCGTCGACGACGCCCATCATCTCGACGAAGGCGGGGCGGCACTCGCCGCCCTGGGCGCACGGTCGGGTCTCGCGGTCATGGCAGCGGTGCGGACCGGCGAGGCGTGCCCCGAGGCGATCACTTCGCTCTGGAAGGACGACCTCGCGGCGAGGATCGACCTCACGCCGCTTGACAGAGCGGGCGTTGGTGCGGTGTTGGAGGCGGTGCTCGGCGCACCCGTCGACAGCGGCACGCGTCGGCACCTCGCCGAGATGACGGGCGGAAACCTCCTGTTCCTGCGAGAGCTCGTGCGGGTCGGTCTCTCCCGGGGCGCGCTCGTGGAGCGAGGCAACGTCTGGATGTGGGACGGACCGATCACCGAGGCGCCCGCGGTCGGCGACCTCGTCCGGAACCGGCTGGCGTCGCTGGACGCGGCCGAGCGTCAGGTAGTGGACGTCATGGCCCTCGCCGAGCCGATCGGGATCGCGCTGCTCGATGGGCTGTGCGAGTCCGCGGCGGTGCGGAGCTGCGAGGCCAAAGGCATCCTCGTCACAGAGCGATCGGGGCGTCGCCTCGAGGCTCGTCTCGAGCATCCGCTCTACGCCGACGTCGTGCGCGAGGCGATGAGCCCCATCACACTCACCGCGCTCGCGCCCACGCTGGCCGAAACCCTGTTGGCCACAGGAGCTCGCCGTGTGGGTGACCGCTTGCGGGCTTCGGTCCTGCTGTTGATGGCGAGGGCGCCCGCAGACCTTGATCTGCTTCTCGCCGCGACGGCCGAGGCGCGGGCGCTCGCCGATCTCGACCTCGCCGAGCGCCTTGGTCGCTGGGCGGTCGAGAGCCATGGCGGGGCCACCGCCGCGGTCGACCTGGTCGAGACGCTCTATTGGCAGGGCCAACACGAACAGATCGTGGACCTCATGTCCTCGAGCGTGCTCGACGGGGCGTCTGCGGACGACGGTGCTCGCGGGGCGATGCTCATGGCGCAGTCCTATTTCTGGGGCCAGGGCGACCTCGCGGGCGCGGAGCAGTGGCTCGCGAGGGGGATCGAGCGGGGCGGTCGTGAATGGGAGGCGCTCCTTCGCGGGAAGCGGTCGCAGATGTGGATCAACGCAGCGCTGTCTCGGGAGGCGATCGCCGAGGCCGAGGCGGTGCTGACCATCGCCGGTGCCACACCGATCGCGCAGCTCGCCGGATACTCGGGGTTGCTGCCCGCGCTGGCGGTCGGAGGTCGGCTCCGCGAGCTCGGGGAGCTCTTGCCGCGTGCCGAGGCTCTCATCGCCGAGGCTCCGCCGGGGTTCAGCGACGTCGCCGACGGCGCGTTGATCGGGATGTTCATCGGGGGACTCTTCGAAGGACGCCTGCCCGAGATCGATCCGATGTTGGTCGCGTTCGACGAGGAGGCGCTCCAGCGCGTCGACGATCCGTATCGGGGCATGTGGGCCTTTCTGCGCGGTCGCTCGATGCTGGCCCAGGGCCGCCTCGGCGCCGCGCTCCCACTGCTTCGCGAAGCGGCCGCGGTGCTCCGCCGGCGCGACCCCGGTGGCATCCTCGCCTGGTGTCTCGCCGCGCTCGCCCAGGTGTACGGAGCGACCGGCGACACTCGAGGCGCCAAAGCAGCGGTCGACGAGTTCGACCGGGTGCACCTGCCGGTGATGCACAACCTGGACCCCGAGATCGGGCTCGGCCGAGCGTGGGCTGCCGCCGCCCGGGGCGAGCGCTCACAGGCCGCCGACATCGCGTTGGCGACAGGCCGCCTGTTGGTCGAGCGGTCTGACGCGGCGGTCGCTGTCCTCGCATTCCACGACGCGGTACGACTCGGCGCATCGCCACGCATCGTCGAGCGTGCGCTCGACGAACCGATGCGCCAAGCCGAGGGACCCGTTGTCGCCGCGATGGCCCACCACGTGCGCGCGCTCGCCGTCGCCGACCTCGACGCTCTCGGGCGCGTTGCGGACGAGTTCGCCGCTGTCTCGATGCCGTTGCTCGCGGCGGAGGCCTGCGCGACGGCGTCACGCATCGCGGCGGCGAAGGGGCTGCGCGCTCGGCAGGCGGACGCCGCGAAGCGCGCGGCGCGACTGCTGGTCGAGTGCGGTCCCGCGTTGACCCCGTTCCTCGAGACGTTGGCGGGCCGGGAGGCGTTGACGTCCCTGACCCGCCGCGAGCAGGAAGTCGCGCTCATGGCAGCACGGGGGACGTCGAAGAGGATGATGAGCGAGCAGCTCGGGGTGTCCATCCGGACCGTGGGCAACCACATCAACCACGTCTACGGGAAGCTCGGCATCACGTCTCGTGAGGAGCTCGCCGCATTGCTGAGTCTCAGCAGCAGCGAAACCTGAGTCCCCCCGGACTCACGACACTCCGGTCGATGCGGCGCATCGTCGCGGAACGGCCACAGGCCGGGTGCGGCACATGGCTGTCGCCCGGCCTGTGGTCACTGGCCATCCGCGCGTGAACGGAGACAACCATGTCCAGAACCCGCAGTGTCGTTGGGACCCTTCTCGTCGTGCTCGCCTTCGCGTGGGTCGGTGTCGGCTGCGGAGGTGGGGACGACTCCGCCAGCCCCCTGAACCCGGCCGGAGCCAGTGGCGATGCCGCCACCGACGACGCCGATTCGTCCGACGCGGATTCGTCCGACGCGGATTCGTCCGACGCGAGCGCTGACGACGCCAGCGCCGACAGTGACTCCGGCTCGCAGGGCGGCGGCGGGGGCGGCGGCGACGCGCCGCAGCTCGCCCAAGGCGTCTGGGTGGGGTCGATCCAGTTCGAGATCTCGGGCGACGTCGACGTGTCGGAGGACATGCCGGGCACAGGGATCACCCAAGGAGAGTTCAGCCTCCTGACCTTTGCTGCGGAGGACGGCCACGCGGGCTCGCAGATCGGCCTGGGCACCGGCTCGGAGGCCGGCGCCGGGGTGTTGGTGTCGTCCCAGGAGTTCTACGGCGGAGGCGAGATCGGTAAGGACTGCACCCTCTCGATGTCGAAGAACGACGAGTCGGGTGCGGAAGGCAGCTTCAGCTGCAAGGGCGTCCGGGGTCTCAATGGAGGCACCGACGAGGTCGTGGTGGACATCGAGGGGACGTTCACGCTCGCCCGGCCCGAATAGCGACGAAGCGGTCCTTCCCGACCACTTGCTCCTCCGTGGCGACTTCGCCGAAACCGCTCGCTTCGATCTGAGCGACGAGCTCCTCGACCGCCTCGTCGCTCATCCCCCGAGGGCTCCATTTGCCGGCGTCCGTCGAAGGTCGGCGCTCGCCGATCACGATGCGGCCGCCGGGCTCGATCACTCGGTGGAGCTCGGCGAGCGCCGCGGTGCGGTCGGCCCAGTGGTGCAGCGAGTTCATCGACCACACGACGGTGAAGTCGCCGGTCGCGAAAGGAAGGGCTTCGCTCGTCGCGACGTCGAAGCGGAGGCCGGGTCGCGTCCGGGTGAGGGCGCGGGCAACGGCGATCGCGGTAGGTGACGCATCGACGCCGGTGACCGTGAGGCCGGGGGAGCGGGCGCCGTACCGCACTGCCATCCCCGGCCCGCAACCGACGTCGAGTGCGCGATCGCCGGGCGCCAGGTGAGCGAGGTCGACGAGGCGTCGGTTGGTCTTGCGGTTCTCGATCGCCATCGTGAGGAGCGCAAGTGCGCCCAGCGCGCCTTCGGGCGATCCGAACTGACGGAAGAACTTCTCACCGATGTCGTGCATGTCAGTCCGTCCTCAACGCGCCGACTGACTGCTGGTCAGTCAGATCTCTCATCGACTATGAATGACTGACGGTCAGTCGTCAAGGGAGTAGGATGTGGCCATGGACACAGCCGCGACGAAGCCGCGAACGCAGCCACCCGAGGTGCGACGCAGCCAGCTGCTCGATGCCGCGGCGGCGCTCCTTGTCGAGAAAGGCCTCGCGGCCACGACGGTCGCGGACGTCGCCCAGCGGGCCGGGGTCGCGAAGGGGACGGTGTACCTCTACTTCGACACGAAGGAAGACCTCATCGCCGGCCTCCAGGCGCGGTACAACCAGGGTCTCGTCGATCTCGTGCGCGGCCTCAACGAGAGCACCGGCAACGAGATGGCTCGACTCGAGGCGTTCCTGCGAGCGACCGTCGACTTCCACGTTGCTGAGCGCGACCTTCACCAAGTCCTGTTCCACCAAGCCGCGATGCGCGACGACGAAGCGATGCACACGATCTCGGGTGAGCTCGAGACGTTCATCGGGCGGGGCGTCGAGCGGGGTGTCTTCCGCGTCGCAGACGTGGGCTTCACCACGGAGTTCCTGCTGCGCGGGTTGCACGGTGCGCTCGTGTCATTCCTTCACCGTCCGGGCCGCAGCCGCGCGAAGTTCGTGGCGTCGTCGCTCGTCGTCTGCCGCGAGCTGCTCGGGGCCCACTGACGTCTACCCTTCTCGCATCGAAACCGGGGTGGGGCCCAACGGCGGAGAGCAGTCCTCTGGCGCGTTCGCGCCACCGACCGGGCTTCCCGCGCCCGTTCCGGCCCCACCGCTGGTCGCGCCTCGCGCCTCGTCCGGCAACGGGCGCCGGTGGCTCGCGGCCGGCATCGGTGCAGTCGTCGTTGCGGCGGCGATCATCGCGATGAACACGGCCGGCAAGGACGGTGGCCCGGCGTATCCGGAGGACTGGGATCCCCGGCTCGCCGACCTCGTCCAGTTCGTCCAGGACGAGCGCGGGCTGCTCTATGACCACCCGGTGCCCGTCGACTTCCTGACGGCGGAGGAGTACAGCAAGCGGGTCGGAGACAGCGACGAGCTCACCGACGAGGAGATCGAGCAGATCGAGCACTTCGAAGCAGAGCTGCGCGCGGTGGGCCTCGTCACCGGCGACGTGGATCTGGTCGGCTCGCTGGGGACGCTGCACGACGAAGGCACGCTGGCCTTCTATGACCCCGAGACCGAACGTGTCACGGTCCGCGGCACCGAGATCACCACTGACGTGCGGGTGACCCTTGTGCACGAACTGACGCACGTTCTCCAGGACCAGCATTTCGATCTGCAAGGCCTCGACCAGCCTGACGCGTCGAGCGACGCCGAGGGCGGTTTCCGCGCGCTGGTCGAGGGCGACGCCACGCGGATCGAGAACCGCTACATCGATTCGCTCGACGATGACGACCGCCGCGCGTATGAGCAGGCCGAAGAGGAGCAGCAGGCCGGCGCGGACGATGATCTCGCCGACGTGCCCCCCGTGTTGCGCACGTACTTCGGTGCGCCATACGTGCTCGGCACTGACTTGGTCGACCTGCTCGAGCAGACCGGCGGCGACAAGGCGATCAACGGGGCGTTCGACACGCCGCCCGACTCCGAAGCGGTGCTGCTCGATCCGTTCCGCTTCCTCGATCACGACGCGGCGACCGATGTCGCCGTACCCGCCCTCGAGGCGGGGGAGGAGAAGATCGAGGACGGCGACATGGGCGCGATCGCGCTCTTCTTGATGCTCGCGTCACGGCTCGACGCTCACGACGCGTTGGATGGCGTCGATGTGTGGGACGGCGACAGCTTCGTCGGGTTCGAACGCGACGGGCGCACGTGCGTGAGAACCACGATCGCGACCGTCGACGCCTCTGGAGCCGGACGGCTCGACCAGCTCCTCACCGAATGGTCGTCCGCAGTGCCCGACGCGTCAGCGAAGGTGAGGCGCGACGACGCCACGGTCACGTTCGAGTCCTGTGATCCGGGCATCGACGCAAGCTCCTCCGCGTCGGATCTCGGCGACACGGCGCTCGCGTTGCCGGTCATTCGCACCGAGATCGCTCTGGAGGTGGTGCGCGGAGGCGGAGCACCCGACCTCGCTCGCTGCCTCTCCGCCCAGATCGTCGATGAGTTCACCGTCGAGGAGCTCATCGCGGCCGATCCGGCCCGATTCCAGTCCGACGACTTCTTTCAGCACGTCGAAGCATTCGCACAGAAGTGCCCCGGCGGGTGACTCGGGGCCCGAGAGGGCGACTGGTAGGTTCTGAGGCACTCATGGGGCTGACGGGCTTTCTCGTTTCACGCCCCAAAACGCCGATCTCTCCCAGGTCCGGATGATCCGACTCGACAACGTCACGAAGATCTACAAGGGCGATGTCACGGCCTTGAAAGAGGCCTCGGCAGACATCGGCAAGGGCGAATTCGTCTTCCTTGTGGGCCCTTCGGGCAGCGGAAAGTCCACGTTCATCCGCCTCCTCAACAAAGAGGAGTCGCCCACGGAAGGTGAGGTCTGGGTCGCCGGCAAGGACATCAACCGGCTCGCGTCTTGGAAGATCCCGCACCTGCGCCGAAACATCGGCTGCATCTACCAGGACTTCAAGCTGCTCCCGACGAAGACTGTCTATGAGAACGTCGCGTTCGCGCTCGAGGTCATCGGTCGCCCCCGCCACGTGATCAAGACGCAGGTGCCCGCGATCCTCGAGCTCGTCGGCTTGGCGAAGAAGATCGACAACTTCCCGAACGAGCTGTCGGGCGGCGAGCAGCAGCGCGTGTCGATCGCGCGGGCGTTCGTCAACCGGCCCCTGATCCTCCTCGCCGACGAGCCAACGGGCAACCTCGACCCGGCGACGTCGGTGGGCATCATGCGCCTGCTCGACCGCATCAACCGAACCGGCACGACCGTCGTCATGGCCACGCACGATCAATCGATCGTCGACACGATGCGACGGCGCGTGATCGAGCTCGACCACGGCCTGATCGTGCGGGATCAGAGCAAGGGCGTATACGCCTGACTCATGGCGCTGCGCCTCGACTACTTCGCGCAGGAGACGGTTGCGAACCTTCGTCGCAACTTCTCCCTGACGATCGCATCGCTCCTCACGGTCGCGGTGTCGCTCGCCCTCGTCGGCGCGGCGCTCCTGCTGCGTCAGGGCGTCGACAACGCCACGACTCGCTGGCAGGGCGGGATCGAGTTCATCGTGTTCCTGCAGCCCGACGTCAGCCAAGAGCAGGCCGACGCGGTCGGGCGCGAGCTCGAGGCCAATCCGGACGTGAAGTCGGTCAAATTCGTCGACAAGAACGAGGCCTACGAGGAGTTCAAGCTGCTGTTCCGCAACTCGCCCGAGCTCGTCGACACGGTCACCCCGGACATCCTCCCGGCGTCCTGGCGGGTCGTTCCGAGCAACACCGACCCGAACGTCATCGATGCCATCGGCGGGCAGTTCGAGAAGAAGGCCGGCGTCATGTCGGTGGTGTTCGCGAAGGACACGGTCGAGTCTGTGATGAAGGTCACCCGCCTCATGCAGATCGGCATCCTCGGCGCCGCGGTCGTGCTCCTCATCGCGGCCTGCCTCCTGATCATCAACACGATCCGGACCGCGATGCTGTCGCGCCGGCGCGAGATCGAGGTCATGAAGCTCGTCGGCGCCTCGAACTGGTTCATCCGGGTGCCGTTCATGCTCGAAGGCCTTGTCCAGGGGCTGCTCGGGGCTGCCTTCGCGTGCGTCGCGGTGAAGGTCCTCAACAGCCTCGTCGAGTCACGGGTCACCGAAGGCGAGAGCCTCGCGATCTTGCAGAACTTCTCGGTCTCCACGAGCGAGGTGAACGGCACGCTGTTCCTCCTGCTGTTCGTCGGCGGCCTCGTCGGCTTCCTCGGCTCCGGTGTGGCGGTCAGCAGCTACCTGGACGTCTGACCCACCTCAGCCACTACCGTCCCCGGACGTGACCGAGTACCAGCAGATCTCGTACGACGTCGAAGACCATGTCGCCACGATCACTCTCGACCGCCCCGAGCAGCTCAACGCGTTCACGGCGCGGATGATGCACGAGATGATCTCGGCCTTCGAGGAGGCCGATGCGGACGACGACGTCCGAGCGGTCATCGTCACCGGGAGGGGTCGCGGGTTCTGCGCAGGTGCCGACCTCTCGGGTGGGTCGGAGACGTTCGCTCACGGCGGTGGGGGTGACGCTTCGGGTCCGCAGTCTGTTGTGCGTGACGGCGGTGGTCTCCTCACCTTGCGGATCTTCGCATCGAAGAAGCCGGTGATCGCCGCGATCAACGGGCCCGCCGTGGGAGTGGGCGTCACGATGACGCTGCCGATGGACATCCGTCTCGCGTCCGAGAACGCGAAGCTCGGCTTCGTCTTCGCCCGCCGCGGGATCGTGCCTGAGGCGTGCTCGAGCTGGTTCCTGCCTCGCATCGTCGGCATCAACCAGGCCGCGGAGTGGGTGTTCACGGGTCGCGTCTTCCCGGCGTCCGAAGCGTTGCGTGCGGGCCTGGTGCGCAGCGTCCATCCGAACGACGAGCTCCTTCCGGCCGCACACGAGATCGCGTCCGAGATCGCCGAGAACACGTCACCCGTGTCGGTCGCCTTGAGCCGCCAGATGATGTGGCGGATGCTCACCGTCGACCACCCGATGCAGGCCCACCGTGTCGATTCGCGTGGCATCAACTCACGCGGCGCCAGCGCGGACGCTCGGGAGGGAGTGATCTCGTTCTTCGAGAAGCGGGCGCCGGCGTTCCCGCTGCGGGTCAGCACCGACCTCCCCGACATCTTCCCGAACTGGGAGGAGCCCGAGTTCAGCTGACCGCTCCGACGGTCAGACTGCGGTGGCGAGGCCGCGGAGCGCGGGGACGTCGAGCAGCACGATCCGCTGGCGTCCGGTCTTCAGGCACCCGAGGTCGCGGAGACGGCCCAACGAACGGCTCGTCGCCTCGCGCGTGGCGCCGACCCAACCGGCCAGGTCTTCCTGGGTGATCGGCAGGTTCACCTCGATGACCGGCCCGTTGTACTCGCCGTAGCGCTCCGCGAGCGACACGAGCCGGCACGCGACGCGGCTCGTCGTGTCGCCGGTGTCGCGGTCCGCGGTGCGGCTGGCGGCTTCTCGGATCTGCTCCGCCAGTGTGCGCAACAACCGGACAGCCATCCGCGGGTGCTTGTCGAGGAAGTCGTTGAACGCGTGGTCGGGGAGCGCGATCGCTACCACGGCGTCGAGCGCGGTCGCGGTCGCCGAGCGCGGTCGCCCATCGATCGCAGCGAGCTCGCCGACGAGCGAGCCCGCCTCCTTCACGGCGAGGAGGATGTCGCGGCCGGTCGGCGTCACGACGGAGATCTTCACGACGCCCGATCGGATCGCGAGCACGGTGCCGCCGGGCTGACCTTCGCGGAAGATGACCTGCCCCTTTCGATACGTCCGCTGACGTCCGAGCGCCGTGAGGTCGGCCCACTCTTCTTCCGTCAGGAGGTCGGTGAGCATCGCCGTCCGGTCGGGCACGGAGCGAGGGTAATGCGCCAGACTGCGGGCATGGCCCAAGACAGCCCTCTCTACGACATCCCGGTCCAGACCTTGAAGGGCGACCCGTCCTCGCTGGGCGAGCACAAGGAGAAGGTGCTCCTCGTCGTGAACGTCGCCTCACGGTGCGGTCTCACACCGCAGTACACCGGGCTCGAGGAGCTGCACGAGCGCTACGGCGAGCGGGGGTTTGCGGTGGTGGGCTTCCCGTGCAATCAGTTCGGTGCGCAAGAGCCCGGCTCGGCGGACGAGATCGCCACCTTCTGCTCGACGACCTACGGCGTGACGTTCCCCATGTTCGAGAAGATCGACGTGAACGGCGACGACCGGCACGCCATCTACCACCAGCTCACGAAGACGGCCGACGGTGAGGGCTACAGCGGCGACATCCGCTGGAACTTCGAGAAGTTCCTCGTCTCGCCGGACGGCGACGTCATCGCGCGGTTCTCCCCGATCGTGACGCCCGAAGCAACCGAGCTGGTCGACACGATCGAGGCCGCGCTTCCCAGCTGACCGTGGCCCCCTATCGCTTGCGGGCGAACGTCACGCCGTCGCTGATCGGAAGGATCACCGACTCCATCGCGCGCGTCGGATGCGACCTTGTCGTTGAACGCGCGGATCGCCATCGTGTTCTCGTCGCCGGCCTGCGGGTCCACCACGGAGCCGCCCCACAGCACGTTGTCGACCATCAGCAGCCCACCGGAGCGCAGTCGGGGGACGATTTCGTCGAAGTAGCTCGCGTAGCTCGGCTTGTCGGCGTCGATGAACGCGAGGTCGAACTGCTCATCGCTCGGGAGCGAGCGCAGGGTGTCGATCGCAGGACCGATGCGCAGATCGATCTTCGACGCCACGCCCGCCTGCTCCCAGTACTTGCGGCCGACGCTCGTCCACTCCTCGCTCACGTCGCAGCAGAGGAGCGTGCCGTCGGCGGGGAGGCCACGGGCGACGCAGAGCGCGGAGTAACCCGTGAACGTGCCGACCTCGAGGGCGCTCCGCGCGCCGATCAGCTGGGTGACCATGCGCATGAGATCGCCCTGCTCGCGAGCGATCTGCATGCGGGCGACGAGGCCGAGCGCCGCGGTCTCGTCGATGAGCGCTTGCGAGATCGGATCGAGCGTCGGCGCGTGGTCGAGGATGTATTGGTGCAGGGCCGGCCGCACACCGAGCACGGGGCGGCGGTTCGTGTCCTCGAACTGCTTGCAGACGCAGAACTCGTTTCCTTCCGGGTCGAGCATCTGGATCCACTCGGTGCCCAGCTCCGCGAGGTGGCCGTTCGGAACTCGCTGCGCGCCGAGCCCCTCGATCCTGGTCGCCTCGACCTCGATGTCCGGCGCCGACAAGTCGATGTGGACTCGGTTCTTCACGGACTTCGGCTCGGCGACCCGCTGGAGCAGGAGGCGCGGCCGGCGGCCATCCCGGTCGCGCAGGACCGCGTACTGCGCGGCTGAGCCCATGTGCTCATACCCGAGGGCGGCGGACCAGAAGGCCGTCATCCGCTCGAGGTCGGCGCAATCCAGCACGAGCTCGATGTCCATCCGGCCATCCTTGCACTGCGGTCGCGCCCGAGATCGGCCGCGAACTGCGATCATCCGACGGTGCGTCGCGCCCTGCTCGTGCCTGTCGTTGTTCTCGTCGTGGCGTCTCTTGCCGGGTGCGGGGGCGACGACTCCTCTGCGGCGACCACGGCAGCCGAGACGACGGTGGCTCCGACCACGACGGCCACCGACTCGACCACGACCCTCCCGACCTCGACCACGATCGCCACCACGACGTCGAGTCCCGATCCGGCGCTCGCGCCGCCGTGCAACGTGGGCGAGGTCAAGGTCAACCGTGAAGCCAAGGTCTTCTTCGAGCCCGGCGATCCGCGGTACGGCACCGTGCCGGCCGCGCTGGTGATCTGCCTGCCCGACGCCACGGTCGCCCAGGGCGAGGGGTTCGCCCCGGCGCCGCCCCCCTAGCCCTGGAGCTCCGACCGCCGGTCTCACAGCGAGCCCGCTTCGGCCGATCGGAATCCGGTGACTTGGCCCGCTCCGGCAAGGCCCGATGCCGACGCGCCCCCGCGCCCGGCGTCCGGTGGCGCGTGGGCGGGGGTCTTTGTCGCGGTCGGCGTGGCCATCGGCATCCTCGTCTCGGGCACTACCGCTCTCAGCTGGTACCGCCACGACACGAGGGCGCTGGAGAACGAGCGCCAGTCGGAGATCGACGCGCTGGTGGACGGGGTGCGCGTCCGGCTCGAGGAGATCGGCGACTTCGTCGAGGGGGAGGCCGACGCGTTCCGCGGCGAGACGCTCCCGACCCAAAGCGAGCTGAACGATCAGTTCGCCCTGCCCGATGTGCTCGGGAGCGAGCCCGGCGTCATCGGAGAGTTCTATGTCGAACGGGTCGGGAACCAAGAGCTCGGGAGCTTCGTCGCGCGACAGCAGACCGATGTCTCGCCGACGTTCGTCGTCCTCCCCGCAGGTCCGCGAGACGAATACTGGGTCGTCGCGCGCGCGGTCCCGAGCTCGTTGGAGTCGATGATCGGGATCGACGGTCGCTCCGTGAGCGTGGCGTCACAGGCCCTCGCCGCGTCGCGCGACTCCGGCCGACCCATCGCGTCGCGCACGATCCCACTTTCGGTCGGGAAGCTCAGCCCTGACGTCGGGTCGCGGGCGATCCCGCGGGCGATCGTCGTCGTCACGCCGGTGTACGCGACGCCGTCGACGCCCCAGACGGTCGAGGAGCGGCGCGCCACCTTGAAGGGGTGGGCGGGGGTGGTCGTCGTGGGCGATCTCTTCGCGCGCGATCTGCAGCGTCCGACCGAGCGCACCTTGGGCCTGCGGCTGTTCGACGGCGGCCCCGAAGACCGCACGACCGCGTTCATCGGGATTGCCCCATCCGACCTCGCGGATGCGCCGACTGCGGACCCACGTGAGGTGCGGACGGCATCGGTCGACGCGCTCGGCCTCAAGCTCACGGTGCGGGTCACCTCGCTCGCGGCGTTGCCGCGTCCGTCGGCGACGGCTCCGGTGATCGTCTTCGTGAGCGGCCTGCTGTTGAGCCTCTTGGCCGGCTTGCTCGCCGTGGTGCTGCTGCGGAGCCGAGGCCGCGCGCTGCATCGCGCGGACGATGCGATTGCCGAGGCGCGCTTGAGCGAGGACGAGATGCGCAAGTCCGCGGAGCGGTTCGCGTCCCTCGTGCGTCGCTCGTCCGATGTCATCGCGATCGTTGACTCCGCCGGCTACATCCAGTTCGTCACGCCCTCGATCGAGCGGTTGCTCGGGACCCCACCTTCTCGCGTCGAGGGCACGTGTCTGTTCGACTACGTGGTGTTCGACGAGCAGAACGTGTTGCACGAGCTCCTCGGCCAGATCGCCGTCGGTGAGGAGCTCGCGAGCCCTGCAGAGCTCGTGCTGCTGAGAGCCGACGGGGCGAAACGCTGGCTCGAGGTGCGCGCGTCGAACCTGATGGACGACCCCAACGTCGGCGGCATCGTGCTGAACGGGCGCGACGTCACGGAGCGGCGGGCCTTCCAGGACGCCCTCACCTACGAGGCGACCCACGACCGGCTGACGGAGCTGCCGAATCGCTCGCAGTTCCTCCAGATGCTCAGCCGCGCGGAGGAGCGCGCGATGGGCGGTCGCCGCTCGCTCGCCGTGCTCTTCATCGACATCGACCACTTCAAGGTCGTCAACGACAGCCTCGGCCACGGCGTCGGCGACGCGTTGCTCGTGGCGGTGGCTCGCCGGCTGGTTGGAGCCGTGCGGTCGTCCGATCCCGTCGCTCGCCTGGGCGGCGACGAGTTCGTCGTCGTGTGCGAAGGGGTCGACCTCTCCGGCGCCAAGATGGTCGCCCAGCACGTCCTCGCGGCTTGCTCCGCGCCGTTCGACATCGCGGGCCGCGAGCTGCGCATCACCGCGAGCATCGGCATCGCCTTCGCCGAGCACGCGAACGAGTCGGCGGAGGTGATCCTGCGCAACGCCGACATCGCGATGTACGAAGCCAAGGCCGCGGGCCGGTCCTGCGTGCGGGTGTTCGACGACAACGCGCGCGCCGACATCGTGCGGCGCCTCGACACCGAGCACGCCCTCCACAAGGCGGTCGAGCGCGGCGAGCTCAGGTTGTTCTTCCAACCGATCGTCCGCCTTTCAGACTCGGAGGTCGTCGGAGCCGAGGCACTGCTGCGGTGGCAGCATCCGCAGCGGGGGATCGTGCTCCCGGGCGAGTTCCTGTCGGTGTCCGAGGATTCCGATCTCGCGCTCACGATCGGCGATTGGGTGCTTCAGCAAGCGTTCTCCTTCCTTGCGAGGCCGTCGACGCGTGCCGTGATCCCGACGACGTTCCGGCTCGGCGTCAACCTCTCGAACCGCCATCTCGCGTACGCCGGCCTGCCCGCTCGACTCGATCAGCTGCTGAGCATCCACCGGATCGCGCCGTCGAGCGTGAGCCTCGAGATCACCGAGAGCGCAGCCATGCTCGATCCAGGCCACGTGCGCAAGGTGCTGCTCGCCATCCGAGACCAGGGCTTCTCGCTCGCACTCGACGACTTCGGAACCGGATACTCGTCGCTGAGCCACGTGAAGCGACTGCCGATCGACGCTCTCAAGATCGACCGGGCGTTCGTCGACGGCGTCACCGCTGATCGTGACGACCGCGCGATCGTCGCCGCGGCCGTTGGTCTCGGTGAGGCGTTGGACCTTCAGGTCGTCGCCGAGGGCGTGGAGATGCAAGTGCAGGCCCGAGCGCTGCAGGCGCTCGGATGCGAGATCGGGCAGGGCTTCCTGTACTCAGCGGCGGTGAGCGGCTCCGAGCTGCTCGCGCTCATGGAGCCCGAGCCCGACCTCACACAGGGCGATGACTCGTCCCTCTTCCCGGCGTGACGAACAGCATGTCGCCGGCCTCATGGACGATCGCGCGGTGCCAGGTGTTCCGCGGCACGATGCAGCACGACCGTCCGCGCAGCTCGACCGTCTGCTCGCCGTCGGGCAGGTCGAGCACGAAGTCGACCGAGCCGGAGAGCAGGTAGACGATCTCCTCGCCGGCGGGATGGCGCTCCCACGTCTTCCACGTCTCGTCCATCGTGCCGACCATCATCAAGTAGCCGCGGGACAGCTCGGTGCGGGTGTGGATGGTCTGCCAGAAGTCGTCGCCGACCGAGAGCGCGGTCGCGTCCGGCAGGTCGAGGTGGATGTACGTACGGTCGAGGTCGAACGGTGAAGGCATGTGCAGGCTCCCGCATCAGTTAACGCTCTCGTTAATCATCGTTGATGCCCGGATCCGCGTCAAGGGAGACTGCGCCGATGCCGATCGAGCGCACCGAACCGCCCCCCGCCGCCCCCGAGCGGGAGATGCTCGTGGCGTGGCTCGCGTATCACCGCGACACGTTGCGCTGGAAGTGCGATGGCCTCGCGCCGGACCAGCTGCGGATGAGGAGCGTGTCGCCATCGACGATGTCGCTGATCGGCCTTGTCCGCCACATGGCCGAGGTCGAGCGCAACTGGTTTCGTCGCGGGATCGCCGGAGAGGACGCCCCGCCGATGTACTACTCGCGCGAGACCGATCCGGACGGCGACTTCGACAACGTCGACACCGCCGATGTCGACGAAGCGTTCTCGACGTGGAAGCGCGAGTGCGAGGCCGCCGACGCGATCATCGCTGCGCACTCGATGGATGACGCGGACACCCGTCCGGGCGAGTGGGGCGTGACGCTGCGATGGATCCTCGTGCACATGATCGAGGAGTACGCGCGCCACAACGGGCACGCTGACCTGTTGCGCGAGCGGATCGATGGTGCGACCGGCGACTAGCGCACGCCGATCCGGGTGCGGTAGCTCCACCAAAAGCGATGGGTCGCGTCGCCGAGCGCAGTGCGGACTTCGTTCCTGAGCTCGGCGACGCCGACCAGGTCCTCGTCGACTCCGTGCTTCTTCAGCGTTTGGAAGTCCCCCTGGCTGAGCAGCACCGCCACGAAGCGCTCCGCATCGCCCTCGTCCACGTGATGCGACTCGATCTCGCGACACCACCGAAAGTGGCCACTCGCGATGAGCCGCGCGAGGTGCTCGTCCTTCGACCAGGAGGTCACCCCGACGCTGCGCGCGCGACCGCTCGGCGCGTCGCGAGTGAACTCGGGAGGCAACGGCGGCACATCCCCGACGAGCGGTTCCTGGAGGTCGGCTCCGCTGAGGCCCTGCGCCAGCCGGGCCTCGTACGCATGCACACGCGCTCGACACGCGGTCCACGCGGCTTCGGCTCGCGCGCTGCCGACCGACGGCGGGAAGTCGCAGTCGATGGCCGCGAACACGCCGTCGGGACGGAGGAGTCGTGCGACCTCGGCGAGCGTGCTCGTCGGCTCCATCCAGTGCAGTGCTTGGCTCGCGATGACGATGTCGGCGGAGCTGTCGGCGAGGCCGGTGTCGTGAGCCCAGCCTTCGACATACCGGACCGTGTCGGTGTGGGTGAGCGCCTCGGCCTTGCGTCGCATGTCCTGGCTCGGTTCGACGCCGACAACGGACGTCGCCCAGCGCGCCGCCCACCGGCTCGACAGGCCCGTGCCGCTCCCGATGTCGACGACTGCCGGTCGGTCTGTTCCCGCGTACGTGCACAGGATCTGCGCGAGCACGTCGGGTGGCGTCGGGCGCACTCGGTCGTAGAGGTCGGCAAAGCCGCTGAAGCGCTCCGCGTTCGACCGGATCTCCACGCTCTCGACAGTACGACAGCGGATTGCGTGGGCCGCCAGGAGCCCATTTCGCCGATGCGTGCCCCGGTCAAGTAGGACTGAGGGCGTGCAGGTCGCCTCCACCAACGGCGTCACGCTGGCCGTCCACGATCTGGGTGGCGACGGCCCGCCTTTCCTCATCGCGCACGCGACGGGCATGTGCGGCCGCGCCTATGGCCCGCTCGCGGAGGTGCTGACGCCGTTCTTCCACGTGTATGCCCTCGACTTCCGCGGTCACGGCGACTCGACCGCTCCGGACGACGGTGACTTCGCGTGGGCAGGCATGGGCGCAGACGTGCTCGCCGCGGTCGACGCGATCGGAGCCGAGCGGATCGACGCGATGGGCCATTCGCTGGGCGGAGCGTCCCTGCTCATCGCGGAGGCGGCTCGCCCCGGTCTCCTCCGGTCCTCGTACCTTTTCGAGCCCATCGTGCTCACAGAGCTCTACGCGAGCGAGCGCACGAACATGATGTCCGACGCCGCCCGGCGGCGCCGCGACGTCTTTCCCTCGTGTGCGGACGCCCTGTGGCGCTACGCCTCGCGTCCTCCGCTCGGGAGGTTGCGAGCCGACGCGCTCGCGGCGTACGTCGAGCATGGCTTCGAGGATCTGCCTGACGGCACGGTGCGCTTGAAGTGCCGGCCCGAGAGCGAAGCTCGCACGTTCGAGTGCGAGACGAAGATGACGCTCGACCGCGTCGGAGAGCCTGGCGGTGCCGACCGTGATCGGCGTCGGCAACGAAGAGCCGACGTCAACGATCTTCGGCGAGCCGCTCGCCGACGCCATGGTCGACGCGACGTTGGTCCGCTACGCGCACCTCGGCCACTTCGGACCCCTGCAGGATCCGGCGACGATCGGTGCCGACATCTTGGTCGCCGCTCAGGCGACGACGAGAGAGGTCATTGACAGCGAGCCGTAGGTGTAGCCGTCGACGAGCACTTCGGCGCGGGTGCCCGCCGCCTCGGCGATGCCACCGAGGTAGAGCAGCGGCAGGTAGTGGTCGGGTGTCGGGACCGCGAGGTCGTAGTCAGTGTCGTCGGGCATCGCGAGCAGGTCGTCCGACGTGCCCTCGGTCATGACTTCGCGGATCCGTGTGTCGAATCGCTCCGCCCAGTCGAAGCCCGCTTCCGCGACCGTCGGGTCTACGAGGGGGAGGTTGTGCACGATGTTGCCGCTGCAGACGACAAGGACGCCGCCGCTCCGTAGCTTGTCGAAGCCCACGCCGAGATCGAAGTGGTGTCGTTGCGGCTTGCTCCCGTCGAGAGAGAGCTGGACGACGGGGATGTCTGCCGCGGGAAACATTCGCGCCAACACACTCCACGCGCCGTGATCGAGGCCCCAGCTGTCGTGGTCGAGACCGACCCACGTCGGCGAGACCGCGTCCGCGATCTCGCGTGCGAGCTCGGGTGACCCCGGGGCCGGGTACTGCATGTCGAAGAGCGCCTGCGGGAATCCGAAGAAGTCGTGGATCGTCCGCGGGGCGTCCATCGCGGTGACGGCAGACGCGTTGATGAACCAATGGGCCGACACGCACAAGATGGCTCTCGGACGCGGGATCGACGCCGCGAACATCGCCCACGTCTCGGTGTAACGGTTGTCCTCGAGGGCGTTCATCGGGCTGCCGTGGCCGATGAAGACGGCTGGCATGCGGTTATCGCTCACCAGTAGCCGTCCATGAGCTCGCGCGCCCACGTTGGTTCGAGGCGACAGGTCGTGACGCCGATGCGGTTCGGTCGATCCTTCGCGCGTTGCGCCAGGATGCCGGTGAGGGGCCAGTCGTCTCGTCCGCGTGGGTGGCGCGCGCCCGACAGACCTTGGTCTCGTCGACGAGGTGGAACAGGTACACGACTTCGATGTGCGAGAACGAGTCGAGGCCCAGCGTCGCTGACGGCTCCAGCGCGGTCGAGTCGAGCTCGATCGAGGACGTGACGGCATCCCAGTCGTCGTCTTCGGCGGCCGAGCGGGACGAACGCACGTAGCCGATCGGCCCGATGGTGAGGTCAGCCATTCACACCGATACTCCCATGACGTAGCTCGATGTGTAGGCGTCGCCGTCCTTCGTCACCGTGAGCGTCGACTGGTCACCACCGCCGAGGAAGATGTTGTCGTCCTCGTTGCGCAGGTCGCGCTCCCCCGCGACGCGTACGGCTCCGTCGAGCTGAACACCTGGTCCGTGAACGCGTCGTCGAAGAAGAGCTGACCAGTGTGGATCTCGCTGCCGTTCACGTGCGCCTTGACGTGGATGTGCACGGTCCGCCCTCGGTACCAGCCCGGATAGATGGTCGTGAACGTCACGGTGCCCTTGTCGTCGGCGAGCTGTGTGCCGCGCAGGAAGGTGCCGTCGTCGGTCTCGTTGCCTGAGCCGTTGTTCGCGCTGGCACTCTGGCTGACGAATCCCGAATACAGGCCGTCGCCGTCGCAGTGCCAGATGTCGACCGCCGCGCCGCTGACCGGCATACCGGTGTTCACGTCGATGACGGACAGCGCGAGCGTGAGCGTCGCGCCTTCGCGGTCTTCGCGCACGTCGCTGCGCACGAGATCGAGGTCGAGGTAGTACGGACCTTCGGTCATCTCTGGCGCGAGCACGACACCGGCGGCAGTGGTGGCCGCGCTCGCTGACGTCGTCGAGGCCCCCGAGCTGGCAGGCGCCGCACCGGTGGTTGCCGCGCTCGACGACGAGCTGTTCCGGCCGCATGCCGCGAGCAACGCCGTCAGGCCGAGTCCACTGGCGGCGAACAGCGCGGTGCGGCGGGTGAGCCCCAACGGGGCGGGTTGGCCGATTGTGGAGTGGACGACGAGCGGCTCGAGGAGCGCATCGAGATCGGTGTCGGGCCGCAGGGTCATGAACGCGGCGACCCCAGCGTCGCTCACCGTCCAGTGGCTGCGCAGCGCCTTGCGGTCAGGCTGCTGGGGGAGATGCACGACGGTCACGCGATCCAGCTCCGTGGCGAGGCGGTCGGCGATGTCGCCGGTGCCGTCGTCCGACGCATGGTCGCAGATCGTGAGCTGCCACCCGTGCGGGAATCGCTCCTCGCCGTGGCGGATGAGATGGCGGTGGAGCCGGCGAAGCGAGGGCTCGAGCGTCGCCGCCTGGTCCTTTGCGACGACGACGAGCTCGACCTGGGTGAGGCTGGCAGCGACGGCGGACATGGCTTCATCCTGGCGGTCCGCTGCGAGAACCGTGTCAGACGAACCTGGGAGGTTCCTGGGAACGTCGGCCCCGCGGCTGCTATCCCGTCGGCTTCAAGCGACACCTCGACTGAGCGGTGCGCCGAAGGTGTCGAGGAACGCGATCTCGGAGAGTGGACGCCGGCTGAGCTTCCGCGGCAACGGCCGAGCGGGCCATCCGAGGGCAACATGTGCCGCGGTGATGACTCCCTCGGGGATCTCGAGCAGCTCCTTCACCTGCGGCTCGTACCGGCAGAGCAGCGTCGTGAGCGCGGCGCCGAGGCCTTCCTCGCGCGCCTTCAGCAGCAGGTTCTGGACCGCGGGATAGATGGAGCAGCCGCCCACGACACTCGTGCGTCCGAGATCGAGGTCAGTGGGATAGATCACGTCCCACTTGGCGCACACGACGATGAGGACGGGCACGTCTTCGAAGTGGTCGGCGAAGTGCTGCGCCCGGTCGAGGATCGCAGTGGACTGTCCTGCGCGCTCGAGGCCCACGCGTGAGCGGGCCGCGTACGGGGCCCACGTCTCCCGGTACCACTCCGCGAGCTGCCTCCGCTTCGCGGGATCCCGCACGACGACGAACCGCAGTCCCTGACGGTTCCCTCCCGTCGGGGCCCAGCGCGTCGCGTCGAGCACCCGTGCGAGGACATCGTCCGGGACGTCGTCGCCCGTGAAGGAGCGGCACGTCCCGCTCGTCGTCATGACCTCCATCAGCTCCATCGTGACAACCTAGGTTCGATGCAATCGCCGGAGGGCAAAGTCGCCGTAGTGACCGGAGTGTGAGGTGGGCTGGTACACGGACCAGATCGTTCCTCGATTCATCGATGCCACCCTCGGCGGCAAGCGGTTCGCCCCGCTGCGAGGTCGAGCAGCCAGCGGGCTCTCGGGTGACGTCGTCGAGATCGGCTTCGGCTCGGGGCTGAACGTCCCTCACTACCCATCGTCGGTCCGTCGCGTGATTGCCGTCGACCCTTCGGCCGTCGGGAAGCATCTCGCGGCGAAACGGGTCGCGGCGAGCGCGATACCGATCGAGTTCGCGGGCCTCGACGGCGCGCGCCTGCCCTTCGACGACGAATCGGCCGACCATGTGCTCAGCACATGGACGTTGTGCACGATCCCCGATGTCGAGGGAGCGCTCGGGGAGGTTCGGCGTGTGCTACGCCCCGGTGGAACGTTCCGTTTCCTCGAGCACGGGCGCTCGCCCGACTCAAGAGTGGCGCGCGCGCACAGGATCGGTTCACGCCACTCAACCGCCGGCTTGGCGGTGGTTGTCACCTCAACCGGCCGATCCTCGACATCGTGCGGGCGAGCGGCCTGGAAGTCACGGCGATCGACAACTTCTACGTGCCGGGCCCAAAGCTCGTGGGCTACATGTACGAAGGGGTCGCGGAGAAGCGGTGATGCTCGCGCCCGACGACCCCCTTGCGGTCGCCGCGTCGACCGCGCTCGAGGCGGGCACAGTGGACGCTTTGCGTGTGCTGCTCCGAGACCATCCCGACCTCGCGACGACGAGGATCGGCGATGACCGACGATCGCGGTCGCTGCTTCATCCGCGGCCGAGCGAGATGGGCGAGGATTGTCGTCATGGACAACCCAGGGATGTTCCTCGGATCCCCGCCGCAGAGCGAAGCCGTCGATGCGTTGTTCGCCAAGGCGCTTGCCGATGACGGGTACCTCGCCAACTGGCTGCGCCTCTGGGCGTGGCGACCGGACGTCTTCGAGTCGTACGCCGCCTCGCGGGGCGGTCTCGTCGCGGGATCAGCGTTGACCGAGCGCGATCTCGCCGTGCTCGTCACCGCCACCGCATCTCGAGCGCGGCGATTCCTACTGCTCGCTCGCCTGGGGGTCACGTCTCGCTCGACTCAGTGATGCCGAGACCGCGGCTGAGGTGATCGGCGGAGGCGCTCCCGATGCGCTCTCCGACCGTGAAGTGGCCCTCGCCTCATGGGCTCGGCAGGTGGTCCGCGATCCCAACGCGACCACGCCGTCGGACATTGCCGCCCTGCATGACGCGGGCCTCGACGATCAGGCCATCTTCGACGCGACGGCCTTCATCGCATTTCGCCTCGCGTTCTCGACCGTGAACGACGCGCTCGGCGCCGCACCCGACAAGGAGCTCGTGGACAAGGTGCCGGTGCCGGTCCGCAATGCGGTCCGCTACGGACGCACGCCGTTGACGACGCCTTCGGCCTGATCGATTGCGCGGCGGAGCCATTCGGCGTCGTTGACGGCGTGGCCCTGGTAGTCGTTGTTGAAGTACGCATAAGCACGCCTCGCAGCGCTCGACCTCTCAGCGACCGGCGAATGAGCGGCGCACCGCGGCGCGGGCGAGCAACCGAGTCGAGTCGAGCGTGGGGAGCGTCGAGCTCGTGTCGTCGATGATCAGCGGGATCTCAGTGCAGGCGAGGACGACCGCGTCGCAGCCCTCCTCGACGCGGAGCCTCTCGATCAGGGCCTGGTGATACGCGATCGCCTCGGGCTTGAACACACCGAAGACGAGCTCGTCCATGATGATCCGCTGCAGCTCGTCTCGCTCCGGGGGGTGCGGCCGTACCGCCTCGATGTCGACCGCGGAGAGCTTCTCGGGATAGACGTCGCTGTCGATCAGCCAACGTGTGCCGAGGATCCCGACGCGGCGAAAGCCTCGTTCGGACGCGCTCGCAGCGACGGCCTCGGCGATGTGCAAGAAGGGCAGAGGCGAGCGGTCGACCATGAACGGAAGCGCCTTGTGGCACGTGTTGTCGGGCACGACCAACAGCTGCGCTCCCGCGGCCGCGAGCTTGTGCGCCGAGTCGAGCAGCAGCTCGCCGACGCCGGGCCAATCGTCGGCATCGAGCCGGAGGGAGTACGCCTCGAGTGAGTTGCCGTGGAGCGAGACCTCAGGGTGGCCGTGTCCACCGAGGAGCTCGGCGCCTTCGTGGCAGATCGTCCGGTAGCAGAGGGCCGCTCCCTCGGCGGAGCACGCGACGATGCCGATGTGGAGGGACATCGCGACAACAGTACGGTTCGCGAGTGTGACCTTGGACTTCGGCGTGCATCTCCCGTTGATGGACTTCGGCGCGAACCCGTTCACGATCGACCATCTCGTCGAGTGCACTCAGGCCGCCGTGTCCTTGGGCTTCAGCGCTGTCTCCGCGAACGATCATCTCGTGTTCGCGACCCCGTGGCTCGACGGGCCGACCGCGCTCGCGGCCGTCCTCACCCACTCCGGCGACTTGACCCTCGCGACCACTGTGGCCTTGCCGGTTGTGCGCGGGCCTGTCCTCCTCGCGAAAACGCTCGGAGCCATCGATCGGCTGTCCGGTGGACGGCTCGTCGTCGGGGTCGGCCCCGGCTCGTCCGAGCAGGACTACGCCGCGGTCGGAGTCGACTTCGCCGAGCGATGGTCCCGGCTCGACGAAACCATCGAGACGCTGCGGGCACTGTGGAAGCAGGACGGCGAACCGTTCGCCGGTCGGTACTACTCGACGGAAGGCCTCCAGCTCGAGCCCCGCCCAATCCAACCAAACGGGCCACCCATCTGGGTCGGCAGCTGGGGCTCTGATGCGGGGCTACGTCGGACCGCGCGTCTCGGCGACGGCTGGCTGGCGTCCGCCTACAACATCACGCCGGCCGGCTTTGCGGAGGCGTGGGCGAAGCTCCGCTCCCAGCTGACCGACCGCGGCCGCGACGCCGAGACGTTCCCGAACGCTGTCGTGACGATGTGGTGTTACATCACCGAGAGCCAGTCCGAGGCCGACGGCGATCTTCCGCGAGCGCCTGGTCCCGACGATCCATCGGCCCGAAGAGGTGCTTCGCGAGCGCCTGCCCGTCGGTGGCGCGGAAGCCTTCGCCGAGAAGCTCACAGCGTTTCGAGACGCGGGCGTGCAGCGCGTCTACATCTGGCCGGTCGCCGACGAGCGCCGGCAGCTCGAGCTGTTCGCGGAGAGGGTCCTGCCCCTGCTCGAGAACTAGTGGTCAGAGCAGGCCGCTTGCGAGCAGCTCCACCGGGTCCTGCAGGTCGACGGCGCCGAGATAGCCGCCACCGACGGCCAATGCGTCGTGGATCGCGTACCCGAGCAGCGCCTGAGACTCGCGGGGGAGGGAGCGCACGACGTCGATCGGTGTGGCGAGGTACTGGTTCTCCTCGGTGTGCAGCCAACCGAGGCAGTAGCTCACGTGCATGCCTTGTCGTGTCTGGTCCGTGGTCGTGTTGGCGCCGCCGCCGTGGATCGTCGAGCCGAGGTAGATGACCGCAGAGCCACCGGGCATCTCGGCAGGGACGAGCTCTTCAGGTTCCGCGGCGCGGTCGCGCTCCCACAGATGGCTGCCGGGAGCGACGCGAGTCGCGCCGTTCTCCGCCGTGAAGTCGACGAGCGCGAGCACCGACGCCACTTGCACATCGGCGTGAGGCTGAGGGAGATACGGCCACACCGCCTCATCGCGATGGAGGAGCTGTTGAGGGGAGCCCGGACCGCGGTCGAGCAGCTGGGCGACGTTCAGTCGATAGCACGCGCAGCTCGGCAGCAGGATCTCGTCGCAGATCGCGCGGTACAGAGGGTGCGTGAGCACTTCGGTTGCGAACACGCGTGACTTGCCGGCGAGCCCGGTGATCGTGCGGGTCTGGGGCCCGTAGAACCATCCGAGCACGTCGTTGAACATCACCGACCCGCCTCGCGGTGTCGCGTCCATCAACGGGTCGACCTCGGCGTTGAACCGCTCCAGCAGATCGGCGTCGAGGAAGTCCTCGACGATCACCGCACCGTCGCTGCGCAAGGCGGCGACCATCTTCTCCGGGTCCTCACTGGCGTGGATGCGCTCGATGTCCATCGCGCGCAAGGCTACGCAGAAGCCATCGCGGCGAGAGGAGGCGGCCGCGCTGGTTCCTTCGGGGGACTGGATCGACTACGGAGCCGTGTTGGGTCAGCCCGACGCGTTCGACACGGCTCTCGCCGAGCGGGTCGGCGAGCTCCACGGCGTGAGCATCCGCGGGTGCCTCTGCTTGCGACCGCGCGCCGTTGTGGAAGCCGATCCCGACCGTGAGCGCTTCTCGTTCTTCAACTGGCACCTTGGCGGCTACGACCGCAAGCACTGCGACGCCGGGTTGCAGAACTACATCCCGTGCAACCTCGGCGACCTCGAACGAGGTGCGCGAGCGAACGGGCTCATCCCCAAGTCGTTCGTGTGACTGCAGCCGCCGACCGTTTGCTCACTGGAGGAAGAAGAGCCCTGGTGGGCGGGAGCCGAGTGAGCAAACGGTCCTGACACAGCTGTGGTGCCATCAGGCACATTGCAGCGGTGCCAATCTGGTGCCATAATGGCTCACGTGAATCTTGCGAGGTACGTGGAGACCCTGCGCGACCAGCTCGTCGTCGTTGCCGATTCGGGTGGCCCCGAGAGCAGAGCCACCGTCGAGAGGCTCGGCCCCGGACTGGAGGCGGCAATGCGCCTCGTGTTGCTCGAGGCGCTCTCCGCGGCGGCCGACGAGATCACGAGGGAGCTCGCGCCGGGAGCGGTGGAAGTCCGCCTGCGCGGCAGCGACCCGCATTTCGTCGTGACCCTGCCCGCCTACGAGGCCAGCGACGTCGCCACTCCGGGACCCGCCGGCTCCCCCACCGTCCTCCCCGCCGGTGACGACGAGGGAGGCACCTCCCGGCTCAACCTCCGGCTCCCGGAAGGACTCAAGGCAAGGATCGAGGAGGCGGCGCGACGCGAGGGTCTGTCTCTCAACGCGTGGCTCGTGCGCGCCGCGGCCGTCGCAGTCGAGGGCGCGCCGGCGCAGATGCCACGGCGCAGCCCGGCAGGCAGCCAGAGATTCACCGGGTGGGTCCGTTGACGAACACAGGAGTGCACATGCCGACCTTCGAGACCAATCAGCCCATCGTCCTCTCGATCGAGATGAGCATGGGCGCGGTGCACGTCATCGCGAGCGACCGCACCGACACCGTGGTGGCGGTGAACCCGAGCGATCGGAATCGGCCAGAAGACGTCGAAGCGGCGGAGAAGACCGCCGTCGACCTGGCGAACGGGACCCTCTCCATCAGGGCGCCGAAACCACGCGGCATCGCCGCACCCCTCCTCGGATGGAAGCGGGGCGGCTCCGTCCACGTGACCGTCGAGCTCCCGGAGGGGTCGTCTTTCCGCGCTGACGCCGGCCTGGCCGACTTCAGATGCGACGGCCGTCTCGATGATGTCGACGTGAAGACCGGCGCGGGGGACGTCCGGCTCGACCGAACCGGGGTGCTGCGGGTGCGCAGCGGCGCCGGACACGTCGCTCTGGAAGAGGCATCCGACCGGGCAGACGTCACCGTCGGAGCATGACCATCGGAGTCGTGGCCGGAAACGCCGACGTGAAGAACCTCAACGGCAAGACGTGGATCGGCGAGGTGGGAGGCACCGTCACGGTGAAGTCGGCCAATGGTGACGTCACGGTCGAGGATGCGGGCGGCGACGTCGAGGTGAAGACCGCGAACGGGAACATCCGCATCGGGCAGGTGACGCGGTGGATCCGTGACCATCGAGACCGCTTCGGGCGGACTGGAGATCGGAGTGAGGGAGGGCACGGCGGCCTGGATCGACGCCACGACCAAGTTCGGGCGGGTCCACAACGATCTCACCCCTGCCGATCGCCCCGAGCCGTCGGCCGAGACCGTCCAGGTCCGCGCGGGACCTCGTTCGGCGACGTCCTGATCGCACGCTCGTCCGTTCCGAATCGGCAAGGAGAGAGGTGACAGCCATCGGCGGAAGCGCCAACGCCATCGAGGTGAGGAACCTCGCGAAGGGATACAAGGGAGTACCGGTGCTCGACGATGTGTCGTTCACCGTCGGGCGGGGCACGGTGTTCGCTCTGCTCGGAGCGAACGGCTCGGGCAAGACAACCACGATCAACATCCTCACCACGCTGATCACCGCCGATGGGGGCACGGCGAGCGTCGCCGGGTTCGACGTGGCGGGGCAACCCTCCAAGGTCCGCGAGCAGATCAGCCTGACCGGACAGTTCGCCGCGGTGGATCAGCTGCTCACCGCGCGGAGAACCTGGTGCTGATGGGCGAGTTGCGTCACGTCGCCGATCCACGGCAGACGGCGGCGGACCTGCTCGACAAGTTCGATCTCGAGGAGGCGGCCGACCGCCGCCTGCTCACCTTCTCGGGCGGGATGCGGCGCCGACTCGACATCGCCATGAGCCTGGTTGGCGACGCCCCCATCATCTTCTTCGACGAGCCGACCACCGGGCTCGACCCCCAGAGTCGCAACGACATGTACCTGACCATCCGGCAGCTGGTCGAGAACGGGACCACGGTCTTCCTGACCACCCAGTACCTGGAGGAGGCCGACCGCCTTGCCGACGAGATCGCCATCCTCCACGACGGCACGATCGTGGCGAGTGGCACACCGGGCGAGCTGAAGGCCATGGTGCCAAGCGGGCTCGTCGAGCTCGAGTTCAGCGAGGAAGGCCAGCTGACTGCGGCGCAACTAGCGCTCGGCGAGCGGCACGAGGTCAAGCGGGTCGACTCGAAGCTGGTCGTCGCCACCGACGGCTCGGTGGCGGACGTGGCGGACATCTTCATCCAACTGAAGGACCGTGGGATCGAACCGACCGAGTTCTCCCGCCAGCTGCCGACGCTGGACGACGTGTTCTTCAAGATCCTCGACGAGGAAAGGGAGGACCGATATGCGAGCGCTCGCTGACACCTGGACCATGACCAAACGAAGCCTCCGCCACACGACGCGCAGCCTCGACACGATCATCACTGTCGTCCTGACACCGATCGCCATGTTGCTGTTGTTCGTCTACGTGTTCGGCGGCGCACTCGGTCAGCAGACAGGCGCGATCGACTATGTCGACTTCATCACCGCCGGGGTCATCGCCATGACAGTGATCAGCGGCATCGCCTACGCCGCGCTCCGTCTCAGCACTGACCTCCAGAAGGGCATCATCAGCCGCTTCCGGACCATGCCGGTGGCGCCGTCGTCGGTGCTGAGCGGACAGGCGCTCTCATCGACGCTGTCCAACCTCTTCTCCTGCTCCCTCGTGATCGTGGTGGCGCTCCTCGTCGGTTTCCGCCCGGAGGCCGACGCCGCTGCCTGGCTCGCGTTCTGGGGGCTTCTGATCCTGTTCACCCTCGCCACCACGTGGCTGGCGATGTTGTTCGGCTTGCTGGCCAAGACACCCGAGGGCGCGGGCGCCTTCAGCTACATCCTGCTGCTGCTGATCTTCATCAGCCCCTCGTTCGTCCCGACAGACTCCATGACACCGTGGCTGAGAGGCTTCGCCGAGAACCAACCGATGACCCCGATCATCGAGACCATGCGCTCACTGCTGACCGAGGGCACCCCAGGCCCCGACATCTGGGTCGCCCTGGCATGGGCCGCGGGCATCCTGGTCGTCTCCTACACGCTCGCGCTCGGCGTCTATCGCCGCAGCGCACCTGTGCCGGCAGCCCAGTAGGCCGCGCGGTCGACGGTGGAGCTGGGGGGAATCGAACCCCCGTCCATCGGGTGAGTACCGTCCGCGTTACGACCATTCCCGACTTCGGGGCTGACGGCACCCCACCGGCGGGTCGGCGGGCCTCGCGGCCACCGCCGGGTCTTTCCCCGAGGTCAGCGGTCTTTCCCGCCGCCAGCGGTCTTTGCCGCTGTCATCCTCCGCTTCTGTTGCCGGGCTGCGGTGGATCGGCCCCGTGCGGCCTCTCGGCTCACGATGTCTCTGCGACTACCTAGGGACTAGGCAGCGAGAGCGAACTGCTGGTTGGCAGTTGTTGTTGGTGCCCCGTTTAGCGAGTCTGAGCAACTCGGGTCGCACGTCCGGAACCCGGCTCCGATGTCGAAACCGATCAGCCCCGTGATCTGCCCCACCAGGATACCCGGCTTCCCCCAGCAGTGAGATTGGTAGTTCGAGGCACTCATGACGCCCCCGAGCTACCAATCTCGACGGGATCGGCCGCCCCGCCTTGCAGCGGACTCGGCGCGGCGCATGACCTCCCGGTTGCCTTCCTGGCGGAGCAGGTGCAGCTTCACCGACGAGATGCGCCATCCGTAGGGCGTGCGCTCGCACTCGTCGACGTAGGTGCCGAACATCGTGTACCGATCGCCGCCCTGCGCGACCGTGCTCCAGTGCTCCGCCCTGAAATGTGCGGTGATCGTCGCCCGATCCCCATCGACCGAGAACCTGTGCGAGCCGATCAGGTGCTGCGTGGCCTCGAAGCCGGCGAAGAGACGGCTCACGAACGACACATAGGCATCGACGGGCAACCGGCGGGTCGGCGGGTCGGGCTCGTAATCGCTCGTGTCGATCACGACCTCGTCGGTGAACGCGGAACGCCAGAGATCCCAGTCACGGGTGTCGAGCCCGAGTGCGTAGCGGTGGATCAGGTCTCGCAGGTCCGACTCGTCGGACAGTCGCTGCACGGCCTCAGCGTCGATCGTGACAACCTACGTGCCACGTCGGATGAAAGGAGCGCACCTTGCAATCGGTCGAGGGAAAGGTCGCGGTCGTCACCGGGGCGGCATCGGGCATCGGGCTCGGGATCTCCCGCGCGTTCACCGACGCAGGCATGCGCGTCGTGCTGTCGGACAACCGCGCCGACGCGCTCACGACGTCCGTGGAGGAGCTGCGTGCGCGAGGGCACGAGGTCGTCGGCGTGCCGACCGATGTGTCGAAGCTCGCGGAGGTGGAGGCACTCGCAGAGGCTGCGCTCGACTCGTTCGGTGCGGTCGACGTCCTGTGCAACAACGCGGGGGTTGGCCTGTTCAAGCCCGTCGCCAAGACCTCGATCGAAGATTGGGAGTGGACGCTCGCCATCGACCTCTGGGGCCCGATCTACGGCGTCAAGACGTTCTTGCCGATCATCGAACGCCAGCCGGAGGGCCACATCAACGCGACGTCGTCGATGGCCGGGCTGCTCGCCGTTCGGGCGCTCGGCGCGTACAACGTGGCCAAGCACGGCGTTGTGGCGCTCATGGCCACACTGCAGCGCGAGCTCCGCGCTGCCCACTCACCCGTGCACGCGTCGGTGCTCTGCCCCGGAGCGGTCAACACCGGGATCGGACGCAACAGCGTCGACAGCCGCCGGGCTCGAATGGGCGTCGCGCCCACCCGTGGGCCGGGGGAGGGACGGGCGGAAGGCGAGGCCGACCTCGCCGCGGTCGCGGACGCGATGGATCCGGACGACGTCGGACGATTGGTGCTTGACGCGATCCTGCACGACCGGTTCTGGATCTTCACCGATCCGCGCATGCTGCTGAGCGTCCAGGATCAGGTCGACGCGCTGGTCGAGGACGGCGCGCTCAGCCGCCTCAGGCCTGTGTGAGGGCGAAGACCTCGAGGAACTTCTTCTTCGCCGAGCGCGAGCCCGAGACCGCCGAGTTCAAAGGTTCGCCCTGCCGCGCGTGGACGAGCGAGGCGGACTCGGTGGCCACCACGACGTCGGCGTCGCCTTCGATCGGCGCGAGACGCGTATCGGGACCATCGAGCACGATGTCGACGCAGCTGTCGCCGACTTCGAGGCGCACGCGCATGTCGGCGTCAACGGGCCGTCGCCACGGGAGCATCAGCGTGTTCGCCGCGCGCGCCGCGCTCATCTCCTCCTCGGGCTCGCCGTCGAGGTAGCGCACACCGAAGCGGGCCATCGCCCGTAGCACCGGGATCACCGCGCGACCGTCGTCGGTGAGGCGGTAGACGCTCCGCGCCGCTGGCGGGGGGAGTTCGGCCGTCGTGACGAGCCCCGCGTCCTGGAGAGCCCGCAACCGCTCGCAGAGGAGGTTGGGGGCGATGCCGTCGAGCGCCTTCCGTAGGTCGGTGTAGCGCTTGTCGCCCTGGGCGAGCTCTCGGCAGATGAGCAGCGTCCAACGATCACCGACGACGTCGAGACCGGCGGCGATGGGGCAGTACTGGCCGTATGTGCGGTTGGAGGGTGTCACGAGTCACCGGAGAATCAGTAGATTTTCTATAGTAAGTAGATCATAGTCTGAACCAATGCGCCAGACGACGACTCGAAGCCCCTGGACCGTGCTCGTCTCGACCAGCCTCGCCGTGTTCGCGGTCTTCCTCGACACGACAATCCTGTTCGTCGCGTTCCCTGCGATCCGTGCGGACTTCAGCGACGTGAGCACGTCGTCGCTGTCATGGGTGCTGAACGCCTACACGATCGTGTTCGTGGCGCTGCTCATCCCCGCTGGTCGTCTCGCCGACCGCGTGGGTCGCCGGCGCACGTTCCTCACCGCTGTCGTTGTGTTCACTCTGGCGTCGATGCTGTGCGGGCTCGCACCTTCCGCCGGGTTCCTCGTCGCGGCGCGGATCATCCAGGCGGTCGGTGCCGCCGCGCTCGTGCCGTCGTCGCTGGCGCTCGTGCTCCAGACCTTCCCCCGCGAGCGCATCCCCTTTGCCGTCGCCATCTGGGGTGCGATCGGAGCCATCGCCGGCGCGGCGGGGCCGACGCTCGGCGCGCTCGTCGTGGAGAACTTCAGCTGGCGTTGGGCCTTCTTCATCAACCTCCCGGTCGGCATCATCAGCTTCACGCTCGGTCGCCGCGTCCTGCCGGAGGGGCGGGAGTCGAACCCCGGCCGGCTTCCCGATCCACTCGGCGTCGTGCTGCTCGCAGGCGGGCTCGCGTTGCTCGCCTTCGCGATCGTCAAGACCGACGACTGGGGATGGGTGAGCACCACGTTCCTCGTGACCGTGCTCGCGGCCGCAGCGCTCATCGCGACCTTTGTGTGGCGATGCGATCGCGTCGCGAACCCGCTGCTCGACCTTTCGTTGTTCGAGTCCCGTTCGTTCCAATGGGCCAACGCAGCGACGCTCGTCTACGCGATCGGGTTCAGCGCGATGTTCCTCGGCAACGTGCTGTTCCTCACCCAGGTGTGGCAATACTCGATCCTGAGTGCCGGGCTCGCGATCTCGGTCGGCCCGCTGATCGTCGCGGTCACGGCCCCGTTCTTCGGTCGCCTCGCGGCCCGCGTCGGCCAGCGCCGGCTGATCGTGCCCGGCGGTCTCGTCTGGGCGGCGGGAGGTCTCGTCCTGTTGACCAGGGCGACCACCACAGCCGACTACCTCACTGAGTACCTGCCTGCGATGACACTCACGGCACTCGGCGTCTCACTGACGCTCCCGCAGCTGTCGTCGGCCGCCGTGCAGGGGCTTCCTCCCGATCGGTTCGGTTCGGGCTCGGCGGTGAATCAGGCGGTCCGAAACCTCGGCGCGACGTTGGGCGTCGCCGTGGTCGTCGCCTTCACGGCCGAGCTCGCGCCCGAGAACGTGCTCGACACGTTCCACCGGGTGTGGTGGCTGCTCGTCGGCTGCGGCGTCGTCGTGAGCCTTCTCGCGACTCGCCTGCCTCGGCGGATCACCGCGACGAAGCCCGTACTGCACGCCGAGCTGGCCGCGGCATGACCTCCGTCGACCTCACTACGTTCGATCGGACCACGGCGATCACGCCTGACCACAACGACCCACATGTCGTCCACGCCATGCTCGACGCGGGCTGGTCCTCGCTGCGAGGCATCCACGGCGGCTACCTCGCGGCGATCGCGGTCCGAGCTGCGGAGACGCACCTCGAGCAGCGCGCCGTCCGCTCGATCACGATGAGTTTCCTTCGGCCGGCCGCGATCGGCCAGGCGCGGCTCTCGATCGCCCCCGTGCGTGAGAGCAGGAACCTCACCACGCTCGCAGTGGACATCGGTCAGGAGGGGACCGTCGCGGTCGCCCGCATCACCGCCACCGCCGATGTCGAAGCCACGCACTGGGAGCACCCTCGGGACCTCGACCTGTACCCCATCGAAGCCTGTGTGCCCCTCTACCCACCGGACCGGGTACCGCACCTCGAGCAGGCCAACGCGCTGCTCGACCCGCGCGGGGTCCCATTCACCCACGGCTCGGAGGAACGACTCGGGGGCTACGTCCGGCCGCTCGAGCCGAGACCGATCGACGCAGCCTGGCTCGCGATGTTGCCGGATTGGTTCCCGCCCTGCTCCTTCGTGGTCCACGACCCGCCCACCGGCGGCGTGAGCATCGACTACACGGTGCACATCCATCGCACGCTTGCGACCCTCGACCAGGACGCGTGGCTCGCGGCCCGGTTCGAGGCTCCCGTGAGCCGCGGTGGGCTGGCGCTCGAGCACGGCATCGTGCTCGGCCCCGACGGCGGCGCCGTCGCCGAGTCGTTCCACACCCGTTGGACTGCCTGAGGATCTGGCCCGATCTGACTTCGCTTCAACCCTTTGGCAACATGCTCGCCCGTGAACAGGGCACGGAGCATCCGTCTCGCGCTGGGGGGCGCGTTCGTCGTCATCGGTGTGGTCGCGCTCGCGCCGCCCGCCTTCGCACACGTCGAGACCGACCCGGAGTCGGTGCCGGCGGGTTCGACGGTGCCGATCGGGTTCAACGTCGAGCATGGATGCGGCGAGTCCGACACCATCAAGGTCGAGATGCAGCTGCCGGACGGGGTCACCGATCCGAAGATGGCCAGGATCGACGGCTGGACGTCCTCGATCGCCGGCAACGTCATCACTTGGACGGGCGGGCCGCAGCCGCACGATGTCGCGCTTCTGTTGACGGTGGAGATGACGTTCCCGAACACGCCCGACACGACGCTCGTCTTCCCCGTCGTGCAGACGTGCGAGGAAGGCGAGATCCGGTGGGTCGATCCGCCGAACCCCGACGGGAGCGAGCCCGAGGACCCCGCTCCGCTGGTCGAGCTCACTGCCGCTACCGGTGAGGTCACCTCGACGACGGCAACGTCGTCGGCCGCCACCACTGCGGCTGCCGCATCGACGACCGCGGCGGGGTCGACGTCTGCGGCTCCGACGACGGCGGCCGCGCCGACAACGACGGCGACATCGGCGGACGAGGGATCCGACAACACCGCCGCCGTGATCGCCGTCGTGGCAATCGGGATCCTCGCGGTGGTGGGCCTCGGCGCATGGCTGCTCGCTCGGCGCAACCCCTGATGAGGCTCGATCAGATCAGGCGGACCGGTTCGGCGAGGTGGCCGAGCTTGTCGGGGTTCACGACGATTCTGATCGCCTGCACCCGGTCGTCGGTGGTCTCGATCGCCACGACGAGCTGTGGGCGTCCTCTCCGCGAGACCACGAGCGACGGCGTGCGATTGACCTCGACGAACTGCATCTCGGCGCCTTGGTCGAACCCTCGGCCCATGATGTTCACGAGCAGACGGGTGACGCGATCGGCGCCGATCACCGGCCGCCGCGCGGCGTGACGGTGCGGGCCGCCGTCGCTTGTGAGCACCACATCCGGATCGAGCAGCGCCATCGTCCCAGCGACGTCGCCTTGCGAGACCGCTGTCAACAGCGCGACGGCGAGGGAGGGAGACGCGCTCACCGTTCTGTGCGGCCTCGATTGCTGGAGCTTCCGCCGCGCCCGTGACGCGATCTGTCTGCACGCGCCCTCGGTCTTCCCGACGGTCGTCGAGATGTCGGCGAACGACTCGCCGAAGACGTCGGCAAGCAGGAAGACGACGCGTTCCAACGGACTGAGCTCGTCGAGCAGGACGAGGAACCCGAATGTGAGCGAATCGGCCATCTCCGCCCGCTCCGCCGGATCGGGCTCGGTCGCGACCGGCTCCGGTAGCCACGGGCCCACGTAGTCCTCGCGCTTGCGCTGCTGCGCTCGCCAGGCGTCCAGAGCGAGCCGACTCACGACCGTGGTGAGCCATGCCGCTGGGCGCTCGATGTTCGCCGCGGCCTGCCAGCGAACCCATGCCTCCTGCACGACGTCTTCGGCATCGACCGCCGAACCGAGGATGCGATACGCGAGACCGAGCAGTCGGGGTCGTTCCGCCTCGAAGATGTCGACGGCTTCCACGTCCGGATCCACTCGCCTCAGCGTGCCGCAACGAGGGGAGTCACGCACGAGCGGGCCGCGGTTGCTGCTGCTGCGCCGCTCACGATCGCGGCGTCGCCGAGCAAGCCGACCGGGCCGACCCAGTCACCGGCGACGAACACGCGGTCGTGCCGCGGAACGAGTGCCTCGGGCCGGCCTCGCAGGCCGCCACGCGAGGCCGTTGGAACCGTCCATGCGACGTGCATGTGGGCGAGGAACCGTTGCTCGACGATCGTGTCGGACCCGATCCCGGCACCGGCGGCGAGCTCGGCGAGCGTCGCCCGATCGGTCGCAGCGTCACGAGCGCCGTACCGCATCAGCTGCACGACGGCCCCGCCCTCGGGAGCGAGGTCCGCAGGCGGGCAGTGCGTCGACAGGTAGAGGGGCTCGGCGAAGCCGAAGACGACCGGGCGCTCAGGGGGGCGCGTCAGGCCGAGGTCGAGGCATGCCGCAGTCACTGGTTCTCCGAGGTCTCCCCAACCCGGGTCGCTGCCGAGGAGCCCGATGGCGGCAGCGGGTCCGCCACTCGCGATGATCGCGGCGCCCGCGTTCCACGTGCTGGCCGCCGTCGTGACCGCGACGCGGTCGCCGACCTCCTGCACCGACAGCACCGTCGACTTCTCGATCTCGACACCGCGCTCCCGACACACGGCGAGCAGCGCGTCGACCATCGTCTGCCAACCGCCGTCGATGTAGCGCACACCCTCAGCGATCGCCATCTGCAGCTGGCGAACGGCCGCATCTGCCGAGATGGGCATCGCGTCCGGATCGACATAGGTCGCGGTGCGGACGAGCATCGAGAGCAGCTGACGCGCTTCGGGTTGCAAGTCGAGGCTGTCGAGCCACTCCGCCGCGCTGATCGTCGTCAGCTGTGTGGCGTCGACCTTCCCGATAGCGGGGAAGAGCTTCGCGACCTGAGCCTTGGCCCGGGTGCCGAGGAGCTTGCTCGCCATCAGCTTCGTGGGCGATGCCGGCATCGGAAAGAGCTGGCCGTCCTGCCACACGTACGTGTGCTTGAGCGCCGGCGGGCCTCCATGGGGATCGATGCCGAGGCCGAGCATGACCTGGCGACCAGCGCCCTGGAGGTACACGGCGTGCGCGCCCTGATTGAACTTGTAGCCGTTGCGGTCGTCGGTGCGAGCTCGACCCCCTGGCTGCGTGCCCTCGAGGAGGACGACGCGGGACGAGCCGTTGGTGGGTTCGGCGGCGGTTGCCGCGGCGACCAGGCCCGCGAGGCCACCACCGATGATGACGATGTCTGCGTTCGCGTTCATGCCTATCCGACGAATTCGGAGGGGCGGTTGTGACAGCTCCTGTCAGTGCTTCTTGCCGACCTGGCGCAACGACTTGTTGATCGCCCGCCACTTGCGCATCTCGGCTCTCAAGGCGATCGGATCGCCGACCCGATCCGAGTGGGCCAGCTCTCGTTGCAGCTTCTCGTACGAGCGCATGCGCGCCGGATCGATCTCACCAGCGGCGACGGCCGCGCGGACCGCACACCCGGGCTCGGTCGCGTGGGTGCAGTCCCGGAACTTGCATTGCACGGCCAGCTCGTCGATGTCCGGGAAGGCAAGAGACAGCCCCTCCTCGAACTCCAAGAGGCCGAGGCTGCGGATGCCGGGTGTGTCGATGAGCACCCCGCCGCGGGGCAGCGTGACGATGCTGCGAGCCGTCGTCGTGTGGCGGCCGCGGCTGTCGTTGTACCGGACTGGCCCGGTGTCGAGGAGCTGCTCACCGAGTAGCGCGTTGGCGAGCGTGGACTTGCCGACTCCGGACGCACCGAGGAGCACGACCGTGCGGTTCGGCTGCGGAATGGTGACCACGTCCTCGATGCCGAGGCCGGTGACAGTCGACGTCAGGATCACGGCGACACCGTTCGAGCGGGCAGCGACCTCGGTCGCGATCTCGACAGGATCGTCGACGAGGTCGGCTTTGGTGAGCACCACGACCGGTGTCGCGCCCGAGTCCCACGCGGCCACGAGCTCGCGCTCGACGCGGTTGGGCACGACTCGGTCGACCCCGACGACGATGAAGACGAAGTCGATGTTGGCGGCCATGACTTGCCCATCGGGCGCCTTGCCGACACTGCGGCGGCCGAGGACCGAACGGCGCGTGAGCACCGTCGTGACGACGAGATCGCCGTCGGGTCCTCCCTCGGTCAACCCGACCCAATCGCCGACGCTCGGCAACGGGTCGCCGCGAGCGGTTCGGTGCTCGTTGGACGCGGTGACGACGGTGACGCGGTCGCGATCGACGCGCGTCACACGCCCGGGGATCGCATCAGGGCTTGCTTCGTATGAGAACAGGGCAGCGACGCGGTCGTCCCAGCCGTAGGGGACGAGCACGTGCGGGACAGCGTCGAGCAACGAAAGAACCTCCGGTGGAGGTGCTCCCGACCGAGATGAACGGTCAGGCGGCCGAGAGCACGCGGAACGAGGACGTGGCGGCAGCGGATCTGACACTCATCGGAATCGTCCTCCCTTCGTGCTCGATCGGACTTCTCGAGAATGGTACCTCGGGCCCCGCCGCGAAGCAGCGGTCATTTGCCCCGTCGGTTGTCGGCGAGGGCGCGTTGCATCTCGCGGTCGGAGTCCCGCTTCGCGATGTCCTGTCGGCGGTCGTGGCTCTTGCGGCCCTTCGCCAGCGCGAGCTCGACCTTGGCCCGGCCTTCCTTGAAGTAGAGCGACAGTGGCACGAGCGTCAGGTGGTCCTGCGCGACCCTCGCCCCGAGACGCTCGATCTCACCCCGATGGGCGAGCAGCTTGCGAGGACGATCGGCGGTGTGTGCCCCGAACCCCGAGGCGTGCTCGTAGGACGCGATGTGCATGCTGTGAAGCCACAGCTCACCGCGCTCGACACGCGCGTAGGCATCGCCGAGCTGCACCTTGGCGTCCCGGAGCGACTTCACCTCGCTGCCCACCAGCACGAGGCCGCACTCGATCGTGTCGAGCACGAGGTAGTCGTGGCGCGCGCGTCGGTTCGACGCGATGACCTTCACGCCCTTCGGAGCCATGGGGGGTCGAGGGTACTCTCGGCCTCGTGCTCCGCCTCACTCGCGGCCCGTATCTGCAGATGGTCGGTCACGCGTACGACGGCCTGCCGAACGAGGCGTGTGGCCTGTTCGTGGGCGAGCCGGCGTCGGGTGGGCACGTCGTCGTCTTCTATCCGTGTCGCAACGTGGCGGAGTCGTCCCGCGTCTACACGGTCGATCCGAAGGATCACCTGCTCGCGGACCGCGATGCCGACAAGCGCGGGCTCCAGATCATCGGCGTGATGCACAGCCACACCCACACCGACGCATACCCGTCGCCGACGGATGTCGAGCAGGCACCGGATCCGGAGTGGCACTACGTGATCGTGTCCCTCAAGCAGGCCGAGCCCGTGCTGCGCTCGTATCGCATCGTCGACGGTCAGATCACCGAAGAGCCCGTGGCTTTGGAGGGGTGGGGCTAGGCGGCGGTGTCGACGACGCGCACGCCGTCCTTCCAGACCTGGCTGATGCGATCGGGCAGCTTCTCGAGGTCCAACGGATCACCGTCGACGACCACGAGGTCGGCGCGCTTGCCTTCCGCGATCGTGCCGAGATCGTCGGCCACGCCGAGCAGGTCCGCGGAGGTACGCGTCGTCGCGACGAGCGCGTCGGTGGGTGACATGCCGCACTCGGCCATCAACGCGAGCTCACGCGCGTTCTGACCGTGCGGGCAGACGCCCGAGTCGGTGCCCATCGCCACCTTCACGCCCGCCGCGATCGCTCGGCGGATCGACTCCATGTGGATGTCGATCACCATCTCGCACTTCTTGATGAACACCTCCGGGACGGGGATGCCCGCGTCGCGTGCGGCGAAGACACCGCGGGGAGCAGAGAGCGTGGGGACGAGGAAGGTGCCGCGATCGAGCATCATCTGGATGGCCTCGTCGTCGAGATAGATGCCGTGCTCGATCGAGCGGATGCCGGTGCGGATCGCGGCCTTGATGCCGTCGGTAGCCTGGGCGTGCGCCATGACGTACTTGCCGGCAGCGGTCGCTTCGGCGACGAGCACCTCGAGCTCGTCGTCGCGGAAGTGGCCGTGCCTTGGATCGTCGCGGGGTGAGAGCACGCCGCCCGAGGTCGCCACCTTCAGAACGTCAGCGCCTGCACGAATGAGCTCGCGCACCTTGTGGCGCATCGCCTCGGGGCCGTCGACGACCGCGCGGGGCATGCCGGGGTACTCCCCACCGAGGGCGAGGTCCGCGCCGCACAGCGTCCATCCGTCGCCGTGGCCACCGGTCTGGCTCAGCATCGTGATCGAGATCTGCATCCGGGGCCCGGGGATGCGCCCGCGATCGACCGCCGTCTTGACCCCGAGGTCCGCGCCGGCGGCATCGCGGATCGTCGTGACACCTTGGCGGAGCGTCGCCTCGAGGTTGTGCACCGCGTCGTAGAAGCGCGTCGAGAACGGGGTGTTCACGCGGCGACTGACGTCCATGAGCTCGGGGCCGAACATCACGTGCGTATGGCAGTCGAAGAAGCCGGGGAGCACCCATTTGCCGCTGACGTCGATGCCCTCGTCGCCATCCAGCTGTGACGCGACGCCGAGGATCCTGCCGTCCTCGATGAGCACATCGCCGGACGCGGCTGCCGCGCCGGTGCCGTCGAAGACCATCCCGCCGTGGAGCACCGTCCTCGTCATGGGGCGACGCTACTGCTCACAGATTCCTCATCAGTCCCTCGCGTCCGGCCCACAGGTGACGGTCACCTTCATGGCGACAGCTCTTCTCAGGAGGTCACCATGAAGCTCGCACGATTGATCGGGATGGCCGTGGCGGGTTCACTCTCGCTCGGCACCCTGGCGTTCGCGGCCAGCCCCGCCGGAGCCGACACGAGCACCGAGGCAGCCGCGGACAACGCGACGTGTGAAGCCGGCCACTGGCCCGGCTGGGTGGACGGTCGTCCCGCGGGCGTGCACGCGCAGGGCGCGCAGGGCGTCTACCTCTGGCACGACTCCTACGGGTGGCACCTGCGGGTGACGCACCGCGGCACCGCGCGGCAGGTCTTCGAGGTGAAGATCACGGCCCCGAGCGGGCTGTACGGCGTCGAGCGCCTGACGGAACGAGGCGACGTGCTCATCAACGACGGCACCACGCTCTTGATGCGGTTCTCGAACTACGGAGCTCTCGACGGTGTGGACTTCCGCGTCCACTGTGGCCCGGGCATCACCGTGAACGCCAAGATCGACGGATCGCAGGCGAGCCCCATCCGGGTCTTCCTCGGCCGCTTCTCGGCCCACCCGACATCAGTTCCGTTCGCGATCGAGCGAATCTGAGGCCGGGCAAATCCCAGCCGGGGCGGCCGGCAAAAGCCGACCGTCCCGGTAACATTTCGCTCGATGGCAGCAGTCTTCGCCTCGGTCCTCGACATGATCGGCAACACCCCGCTCGTCGACGTGAGCGCGCTCAGCCCGAACCCGCGCGTGCGGATCCTCGCCAAGATGGAGAGCCAGAACCCGTTCGGCTCCGTGAAGGATCGCATCGCCCTCGCGATGATCGAGGCGGCCGAGAAGGACGGCTCGCTCAGTCCCGGCCAGCGCATCCTCGAGCCATCGTCTGGGAACACCGGCATCGCACTCGCGGGGATCGCGCGGATCAAGGGCTATCCGATCACGATCGTGCTGCCCGAGAACGTATCGATCGAGCGCCGCCAGCTGCTCGAGGTGTTCAGCGCGGAGATCGTGTCGACGCCCGGCGGGGAGGGCTCGAACGGCGCGGTGCGCCGCGCGCGGGCGATGGCCGAGGAGCATCCCGAGTGGTGCTTCCTCTATCAGTACGCCAACGACGCCAACCCGCGTGCGCACTACGAGGGCACCGGCCCCGAGATCTGGCGCGACTGCCCCGAGATCACGCACTTCGTCGCCGGGCTCGGCACGAGCGGCACCCTCATGGGCGTCGGGCGCTACCTCAAGGAGCAGAACCCCGCCATCAAGGTGCTCGCGGTCGAGCCGCCTGTCGGTGAGGCGGTCGAGGGTCTCCGCAACCTCGACGAAGGGTTCATCCCGCCGGTCTACGAGGCGTGGCACGGCACCGAGCTGCTCGACGGGAAGCGCATCGTGCGGCCGCGCGAGTCGCTCGAGTGGACGCGGCGCATGGCCGACGTCGGCGTGTTCTCCGGCATCTCCGCGGGCGCCGCGCTCGCGGGCGCGGCGCGCGTCGCCGAGCGCATCGACGAGGGCGTGATCGTGTACATCGTGTGCGACGGCGGGTGGAAGTACCTGTCGACCGGCGCCTGGACCGACGACCTCGACGTGGTCGAGGAGCGGGCGAAGAAGATCATCTACTTCTGACCCCGGAAGGCCTCAGTTTCGCCCGTAGCCTCTTCGGGTGGCCGACGACCGCCCGATCGGGATGTTCGACAGCGGCTTCGGCGGCCTCACGGTCGCGCGAGCGGTCATGGACCTCCTTCCCGACGAGCACCTTGTGTACATCGGGGACACTGGCCGCTACCCCTACGGGCCCAGGCCGCAGCCCGAGGTGAAGGACTTCGCGCTCGAGATCGGGCACACCCTCGTCGACGAGTTCGGCGTCAAGGTGGTCGTCGTCGCCTGCAACACCGCGGCGGCCGCCGCGCTCGACGGGCTCTCCGTCGAGCTACCCGTGCCTGTCATCGGTGTCATCGAGCCCGGGGTCCGCGCGCTCATCGCCGCGACCCGCAACAGGCGCGTCGGCGTCATCGGAACAGTGGGGACGATCGGCTCGGGCGCGTACCAACGCGCGGTCGCGGCGACCGAGGCTCCGGTCGAGCTCACGTGCGCGGCCTGCCCGGGATTCGTCGAGTTCGTCGAGCGCGGCGAGACGACCGGCGATCAGGTCACCGTGCTGGCCGAACGTCTGCTCGCGCCGATGAGCGAAGACGAGGTCGACTCGTTGCTGCTCGGCTGCACTCACTATCCGTACCTCGCCCGTACGATCAGCGACGTGATGGGCCGCGACGTCGTGCTCGTGTCGTCGGCAGACGAGACGGCGTTCGAGGTGCGGTCGGTGCTCGACGCGACGCAGCTCGCGCGGCCGGCGGGTTGCGTGCCGGCGACCCACCGCTTCCTCTCGTCGGGCGACGTGCGCTGGTTCGAGGAGCTCGGCCGCCGGTTGCTCGGGCCCGAGCTCGATCATGCCGAGGCGCTCTCGTGGGCCTGAGCGTCACGGTCCTCGGCTGCTCGGGCACCTACGCCGGGCCGGGTGGTGCGTGCAGCGGATACCTCGTGCGCAGCGCGAGCACGAACGTCTGGGTCGACACCGGGCCGGGCACGCTCGGCAACCTGCAAGAGCACATCGAGGTCACCGCGCTCGACGCCGTGGTCGTGAGCCACAGCCATCCCGATCACTGGGGCGAGCTGGGCGTGTTGCGCAACGCGCTGAAGTACGGCTTCCAGGTCGAAGGGATGCCCGTCTACTCCACCTCGGCCGTGCGCCAGCTCGTCGACATCGTGTGCGGCGACTCGTCCGAGCCGACGTTCCGCTGGGGGATCGTCGCCGACGGCGACCGGGTCACGATCGGCGACATGACGTTCTCGTTCAGTCGCACCGATCATCCGGTGGAGACGCTCGGCATGCGGATCGACAGCGACGGCAAGTCGCTGCTCTACTCGGCCGACACCGGGCCGGAGTGGTCGCTCGAGGCGCTCGGTCTCGCCGCCGATCTCGCGATCTGCGAAGCCACGTTGCTCGCCGAGACCGAGGGCACGGCACCGCATCTGTCGGCGCGCCAAGCGGGACGCTCCGCGGCAGACGCGAAGGTGCGTCAGCTCGTCGTGACCCACTTCTGGCCGACGTCCGATCCCCGTCGTCACGAGGGCGAAGCCGCCGAAGCGTTTGGCCGCGGCGTCGGTGTCGCGGTCCCCGGCAAGACGTTCACCGCGTGAGCGGTGGTGCAGTGAGGAGCGCACATGCCCAGACCTGATGGCCGCGCCGCGGACGAGCTGCGGCCGATCACCTTCGAGCGCGACTACACCGAGATGGCAGCGGGATCGGCACTCGTCTCGTTCGGTCGCACCCGGGTGCTCTGCACGGCATCGGTCGACGAAGACACGCCGCGGTGGATGCGGGGGAGCGGCAAGGGCTGGGTCACCGCGGAGTACTCGATGCTTCCGGGTTCGTCGCCCGAGCGCATCGAGCGCGAGGCGGCAAAAGGCCGCGTGTCGGGGCGCACCCAAGAGATCCAGAGGCTCATCGGGCGATCGCTGCGGGCGGTCACTGACATGCGGATCCTCGGCGAGCGTCAGGTGATCGTGGATTGCGATGTGCTGCAAGCCGACGGTGGGACCCGCACCGCCTCGATCTGTGGCGGCTACCTCGCGTTGCACGACGCCATCAGCCGGCTGGTGCAGACGGGCACCATCAAGCAGCACGCGATCGCCGAGCGCTGCGGGGCGATCTCGGTCGGCATCGTGAGCGGCGAGGCCGCGCTCGACCTCCCCTACATCGAGGACTCGATGGCTGAGGTCGACATGAACGTCGTGATGCTCTCCTCAGGTCGCTTCGTCGAGGTGCAAGGCACGGCAGAGGGAATCGCCTTCTCGCGCAACGAGCTCGACGTTCTGCTCGGCCTGGCGGAGAAGGGCATACGCGAGGTCTTCGCCCTCCAGGACGAGTTGCTCGCCGAGTCGCCGGCGCCTCGGTGAGGTCGGCTGTGCGAGTCGTGTTGGCGAGTGCGAACCCCGACAAGGCGAAGGAGATCCTCGACATCGTCGGCCCGCTCGGCATCGAGGCCGTGCCGCGTCCGGCGTCGGTTCCCGATGTCGCGGAGACCGCGGACACGCTCGAAGGCAATGCTCGCCTGAAGGCGGCTGCGATCGCGGCCGTGGTCGGCGAGCCCGCGCTCGCCGACGACACCGGCCTGGAGGTGGACTTCCTCGGCCGAGCCCCCGGTGTCCATACCGCTCGGTACGCCGGGGTCGACTCGACCTATGCCGACAACGTCGCGCTGCTGCTCGAGTCGCTGCGGGGTGTGCCACCTGTGCAGCGAACGGCCCGGTTCATCACGGTCGCGATGGTGTGCTGGCCGGATGGGCGGGAGGTGGCCGCCGAAGGGATCGTGCGGGGCCACATCGCCGTCGAGCCTCTCGGTGATCGCGGCTTCGGTTACGACCCCGTGTTCATTCCCGATGAGGGCGACGGTCGCACCTTCGCAGAGATGTCGGATTCCGAGAAGCACGACATGTCGCATCGCGGTCGCGCGCTCCGGGCCCTTGCCGCGAAGCTGCTTTGAGCTACCAACCGCGCAGATCGATCGCCCACGTGTCGAGCACGTCCTCGCCACTGACGATGTGCACACGCTCGTGGAGCGCCATTGTCGGGTCCACATGAGCGGGAAGCACCTTCACGTGATCGCCGACGCGGAGGTGGCGGAGCGGGCTGCCGTCCTCCGGTGCGAACGTCACGTGCTCGTCCGAGCAGAACCACACCTTCGCCCCGTCGATCGAGGGGTCCCCGTGATCCATCCCGAGTGACTTCAGGCCCGCGTCGCACACCATCCACTTCGGGGACGCCGAGATGACCGTTGTCCACACGGACAAGGCTTGGCGGAACGGCAGGCCGAGCCGTCCGTAGTAAGTGTCCATCAGCGCGTACGACCCGGCCTGGATCTCATTCGCCCACCGGTGGAGGTCGTAGGTGCCGGTGCCGCCAGCCGACGTCACGTCGCCGCCCACGAGATCGTGCCGCGGCCTCGAGCTTGGCCATGCACTCCTGGACCTGGGCGGCGCGATCCGCCCGATCGACGACGGGCATCACATGACCCTCGTAGCCCATGACGCCGCGGACCCCGATGCCTTTGGCCCGTGCGAGGTCGGCGAGCCGGCCAGCGTCCTCGGGCGAACAACCGCATCGGGGGAGGCCGACGTTCACGTCGATCAGCACCTCACGGATGCCCGCGTTCGCCGCGGCGTCGATCGTCGCCTCGCTGTCGACCGCCACCGTGACCCGAGCATCGCCCAGCGAGGCCATGTCTCGGAGTCGCTCGGCGTCAACGCACTCGTTCGCGAGGAGGAGGTCCTCGCCGAGGCCCGCCTTCGCCATCCCGACGACCTCGAGTGGCGTCGCGCAGGTGAACGACCGATGACCGACGGCGAGCTGCTCGCCCGCGAGCGAGGTGCACTTGTGCGCCTTGACGTGGGGACGGCAACGACTGCCGGGAAGTGCCGCGGCCATCGTCGTGAGGTTGTGCTGAAGGTCGGCGGCGTCGACGATGAGCGCTGGAGTCGGAAGATCGGAGAGGCGCACGACCGCCGACGCTAATCCGCGGCGACCGGCGACGCGATCAGCGACTCGTCGGGAGCATTGGGCGGCCCTCAGCGTACCGAGGGGTGTTCCGGTCGAGATTGGTAGTTCGGGGCACTCATTTGATCCCCGAGCTACCAATCCCGGGCTCGGTCGAGGTGTCAGGCGCGGGGCACCCAGACCAGCGCGATGTCGACGACCTTCACGTCGGTCTTCTCGAGCGGGACTTGCAGTGTTTCGATCGCGGCCGCGGCCGCATCGGCTTCGGCGTGCACCTCGGCGAGATCGGCTTCGAACTCTTGCTCGAGGTCGGCGAGCGCGTCCTGCTTTTCGTCGGCGCGGTTGCTCGCGCTCTCCAGCCGCTTGTCGGCCGTCGATGCTCGGCCCTGGCTTCGTGACATCGAACGGGTCATCGAGCGCACGCTCGTCTTCCCTCCGAGGAAGCCGCCGAGCAGATCGCCGACCGCGCCGAACATGCCGTCGTTCCGCGCGGCCTTGGCTTGCGCCGCCTGGACCTCGACCTTGTCCTGCGCCGCGGCCAGCGCGGCACGGGCCTTCTCGTAGCGCGGCGCGTACTTGTCGCGGACCGTGGCCAGCTTCTGATCGGCGAACGCATCTGCGGCTTCCGAGCAACGTTGCGCGAACTGCTCGGGCGTCTCCCCGACGCGCGAGTAGAGCCTCAGCTTCGGGTTGCGCTGGATCTGCATCGTGCGGGTGCGGACGAGCTGATCGACGAGGTTGCGCTGCAGCGCCGTCCAATAGCTCTTCGTGCCGATGGGCGCGTCGGTCAGCACGTAGTGAGCGTTGGGCGGCGGTGTGGGAACCAGGTTGCGCTCGTCGTAGTCGACCGCGACGGCTGTGGACGGATCGGGCGAGCCCGGGAGCGGGCACAGCACGGCCTCCCACTCCTGGACGTCGCGCAGCCCGGCCTTGTCGTCGTCGAACACCATGCTCACCCGCGCCACCGCCGCAGCGACGAGCTGCGTGCCGTTCGGCACGGCGCCGACCTGCGCAGCCCACGGCGTCGCGGGATCGAGATACCGCACCGGCACGGACTCGGCGGCCTTGGGTGCGACCGGGGAGGCATCGACGGCGGTGGGAGCCATCGCTCCCGGCGGAGGGAGGCTTGCGGCGGCGATGCCGGGAGGTGGCGGAGGGAGAGCCTCGGCTGGTGCGGTCGTCAGAGACGCGATCTGCTCTCGCGTGAGCGGACCGCGCAGGTAGGCCATGGCCCAGCGGGTCGTGAACACCGCCGGTTGCTCCACGCCGGCGCGTCGCAGCACGAACTCGCGCTTGCCGAGTCCGCTGATCGTCGCGCCGATGGCTGCGACGTCGACTCCGCCCGACGCCGCCGACATGCCGTCGAGAAGTCGGGCCTTGTCCTGCTCGGTTTGGAGGCGGCCGATCATCCACGTTCCGGCGTTCGAGATCGCCTTGTAGTCGAGGTCGACCGGGTTCTGCGTCGAGAGCACGAGCCCGACCCCGAACGCTCGGGCTTGCTTGAGCAACGTGAGGATCGGCTTCTTCGACGGAGGCTCGGCAGTCGGCGGCGCGTATCCGGCGACCTCGTCCATGTACACGAGCGCGCGCAGGTCGGTGGTGCCACTCTGCCGCCGCATCCATGTGACGAGCTTTCCGAGCAGCAGTGAGGTGACGAACTGGCGCTCCGCGTCGGAGAGGTGGGCGATCGTGACGATCGCGGCAGCGGGCTTTCCATCCGCTGACTTCAGGAGACGGTCGATGTCGAACGGCACGCCCTGCGTCCATGCCGCAAAGGACGGGGAGGCGAGCAGACCGTTGAGGCGGAGCGCGAGCGCCGTTCGGTCCTTGGGAGGGAAGAACGTGTCGAGCTCGAACACACCGAGCTTGCGGAGCGGCGGCTGTTGGACTTGACCGACGAGGGTCGCGAGGTCGAGGTCGCGTCCCGCGCTCCACGACGCCGCGACGATGTTCGAGAGCAGGATGTGCTCGCGGCTCGACAACGGGTCGGCCTCGATGTCGACGAGGCCGAGCAAGCCGGAGACGAAGCCCTCGACCTCGTCGCCGATCGTCTCGGCGTCCGCATCCTTCGGCGCCTGTAGTGATCCGACCAGGTTGAGCGGCACGCCGGAGGTCGAGCCCGGCGTGTAGATCGTGAAGTCGACTGTGCTGCGCAAGGTGGCGATGCGCTCGGGGCTGACGCCCCACGACGCGAGTCCGTCACGCCACTTGGTTGCTTCTTGCTCCGCGAACGCGTCCGCGGTCGAGCCGGTTCGCTGTGCGTCGCCCTCGTTGATCCACGGCCGGAAGTCGGTCGGACGGAGCTCGGGGAAGGTCAGCTCGAGGTTGGTGAGATCGCCCTTCGGGTCGATGATCAGTGCTGGCACACCGGAGAGCAACGCTTCCTCGAGCAACACCACACCGAGTCCGGTCTTGCCCGACCCCGTCATGCCCACGATGACGCCATGGGTGGTGAAGTCGCTCGCCGCGAGCATCACTGGCTTCCCGTCGCGGGAATGCGTCGCGGCGTCGATCTGCTCGCCGATGTACAGCTGGCCCTTCGGGACCTGATTGGTCGGCACGTCCGTCATCGACCGCGACGGTAACTTGGCGGGCGATGCAGCTCCGCACCCTGGGGAACAGCGACCTCCGCGTCTCGGAGATCGCTTTGGGATCGTGGCTCACGTTCGCCGTCGGTGTCGATGCGGCGACCTCCGAGGCGTGCGTGCACCGCGCCCTCGATCTCGGGATCACCTTCATCGACACCGCCAACGCATACGGACGAGGAGCCGCGGAGACCTTCCTCGGCAGCACCCTCCAGAGCGTCGACCGCGATTCCTACGTGCTCGCGACGAAGGTGTTCTTCCCGATGTCCGCGACCGACAAGGGCCTCAGCGCTCCGCAGATCCGCAAGCAGCTCGATGCCTCGTTGCAGCGGCTGCGCACCGATCACGTCGATCTGTACCAGTGCCACCGGTACGACCCGGAGACGCCGCTCGAGGAGACGATGGAGGCTCTCACCGCCGCGGTCCATGCCGGCAAGGCTCGCTACATCGGGTTCAGCGAGTGGTCGCCGAAGCAGATCAGAGCCGCGCTCGAGCTCACCGGTGTCGAGCGCTTCGTGTCGAGCCAGCCGATGTACTCGATGTTGTGGCGCCGCCCCGAAAAGGAGCTGTTCGGGCTGTCCGCGGACAACGGCATCGGTCAGATCGTCTTCTCCCCGCTTGCGCAAGGTGTGCTCACGGGCAAGTACGCGCCTGGCGAGCCACCACCGCCGGGATCTCGCGCCGCGAGCGAAGAGATGGGCGGGTTCATCGGGGCGTTCACGACCGACGCCATGCTGACGACTGTGCAGGAGCTCCGACCCATCGCTGATGACCTCGGTCTGTCGCTCGCGCAGCTCGCACTCGCCTGGATCCTTCGCAGGTCCGACGTCACATCGGCGATCGTCGGCGCGTCGCATCCCAACCAGTTGGACGAGACGGCTGCCGCGTCTGGCGTGAAGCTCGACGACGCAACGCTCGCGCGAATCGACGAGGTGTTGGCTGGCGGTGGCGAACGATGACGAGCGCGAGTGGGCTGCTCGACGAGGCGGGCGCCGGCGCGCTGCGAGCGGCCGTTGACGCCGGATCGTCTTTGCCGTCGTCTTGGTACACCGACCCGGACATCTTTCGCGGCGAGACCGAGCGCATCTTGCGACGCTCGTGGCACTTCGTCACCGACACCACGAAGCTCGCCGCGCCGGGAGACCAGTTCGTGTGGGAGATCGCCGGTGTGCCGATACTGCTCGTGCGCGATCGAGCTGACCAGATCCGCGGCTTCGTCAACATTTGCCGGCATCGTGGTTACCCCGTCGTCGTCGAGGCGGCCAACCACTCGATGCTCCGGTGCGGGTACCACGGGTGGAGCTACGACCTCGACGGCTCGCTTCGAAGGGCTCCACGCGCCGAGATGGAGCCTTCGTTCGACACCACGGGGATCTGCCTGCTGCCGGTGCAGGTCGCGGTGTGGGGACCGATGGTCTGGGTCAACGTCGACGTGACGGCGCCTTCGTTCGCCGAGTGGACCTCAGGTCTTCCCGAGCTGATGGCGGAGCGCGGGTGCGTTCCCGCCGACTTCGTGCTCGGGTTCGAGAACGCGTGGGAGATCGCATCGAACTGGAAGGTGTTCCAGGACAACACGATCGAGTGCTACCACTGTCCGACGGCGCACCCTGAGTTCAGCCGTGCGGTCGTGATGGACCCTCGTAAGCACGACCTCGCCGTGGGTGGGCGTTACTGGATCCACCATCGCATCCCGTTCCGCGACGGCGTCGAGGCGGGCATCACCTACGCACCGCCGCCCGAGGGGCAGTGGTACTACTTCTACAACTGGGTCTTCCCGACGACCTACCTACAGCACTCTGGCCGCGGCTTCGACGTCGGCACGGTCCAGGTGCTCGACGTCGACCGCATTCGATTCCGGCACCTCTGCTTCCTCCCGGCCGACCTCGATGACGCGACGCGAGCCAAGGGCAAGCGACGTCTCGATGCCGATCCGACGATCCGCCAGGACGTCGACATCTGCGCCCGGGTGCAACGCTCGCACGCCGCCGACATCGCTCCACCGGGAACGCTGCTCCCGCAGAACGAGCTGCTGCTCACGCACTTCTACCGACTGATCATCGACATGATGAGCGGTGCTGACATCGACGAGGCGACGACCCATGCTCACACCTGACATCGTCGAGACCTTCCAGCGCGACGGCTACGTGGTGGTCCCCGACCTGCTCGTCGGCTCAAGAGCTCGAGTTCTTCGAGGCCGCCGTGACGGGTGCCGTGCATCGCCGGCGGGAGGGCATCGACATCGCGCCGTTGGCGGAGCGGAGCCGCTACCAGCAGTCGTTCATCCAGTGCATGAACCTCTGGGAGGACGACGCCGAAGTCGCGGCGGCTGACCTTCCATCAGCGCATCGGTCAGGCGGCCGCCGAGCTGCTCGAGGTCGACGCGATCCGCCTTTGGCACGACCAGGCGCTCTACAAGGAGGCGGGCGGCCGCGAGACCGACGCGCACCAGGACCACCCCTACTGGCCGATCGCCGAGACTGCCTCGGTCACAGCGTGGATCCCGCTCGTCGGTTCGACGCTCGCATCGGGTGCGATGGGCTACGTGCCCGGCAGCCACCTCATCGGCATGCGCAAGTTCGTCAACATCTTCTTCGGCGAACCGGAGGACATCCTTGCCGACCCCGAGATCGCGCGGCATCGAGCCGGTGTTCGTCGAGGTGCCGCGCCGGATCGGTGTGCGTTCCACCACGGGCTGACCGTGCACCTCGCGAAGCCGAACACGACCGACCGCGACCGCGCCGTCCACACGATCATCTACTTCCCCGACGGCAGCACCCGCGGGTACCCGTTCCCTCACTTCAGCGTGGACCGAGGCGTCGATCGCGGTCGGCGAGGTCATCGACAGCGACGCGACGCCCATCGCGTGGCCGCGCCCCGCGGGTGAGCCGATCCCGCCGCTGCCGGCCGTGCCGCTCCAGATCGGCGGCCCCATCGCCGCTTCGAAGATCATCGAGCCTTCGGCACTGCCGCGAACTTGAGCAAGGCGGGTGCGGGCGGAGGGACTCGAACCCTCACGGATCACTCCACCGGGACCTAAACCCGGCGCGTCTGCCAGTTCCGCCACGCCCGCGGCGTCGTGAGGACGGTACCCGCGACCATCCCCGGTAGCCTGCGACGCATGGATCAGCGCGACCTCTTCACTCCTGCCGCGCAGCAGGAGGGAACCGCCCTCGAGCGGATGGACATCTACAACCGCCTGTTGAAGGAGCGCATCGTCTTCCTCGGCACGGACGTGAACGACGACATGGCGAACCTCGTCACCGCGCAGCTCCTGTATCTCGAGGGCCAGGATCCCGAGAAGGACATCTGGCTGTACATCAACTCGCCCGGCGGCTCGATCACCGCTGGCATGGCGATCTACGACACGATGCAGTTCATCCGCAGCGACGTCGCCACCATCTGCATGGGTCTCGGCGCGTCGATGGGTCAGTTCCTGCTCTCAGCCGGTGCTGCGGGCAAGCGTTATGCGCTGCCGCACGCGCGGATCATGATGCACCAGCCCTCCGGCGGGATCCGGGGTCCGGCGTCCGACATCGCGATCCAGGCCGAGCAGCTCGCCTACATCAAGCGGCTGATGGCCGAGCGCATCGCGTTCCACACGGGCCAGACTGTCGAGCAGATCGAGCTCGACTCCGAGCGCGACCGGTGGTTCACCGCCGAGCAGGCCAAGGACTACGGCCTCATCGACCACGTGATCCTGAAGCGCGGGGAAGTGATCTGACGCTGCGCCCTAAGGCGTCGTCAGCGACGGAGCCGCGCCACTGAGGTCGATGCCGCACTGCTCCTGAGTGAACTGCTGCATCCGCTTGCTCGCCGCCAGGAACGATGGGTCGAGCGCGGCGGCGAAGAGGCTGGCGACGCCGTCCTTGTCGGTCGGATCCGCGGCGGCGATCTTGTCGATGAGCCCGGCGACGGTCCGGACGTCGTCTCGGATCGTGGCTGGAGCGGTCGCCACGAGGTCGTCGAACGCGGCGACGGCTGCCTGGGCGGCGGTCGGATCTTGGACGTCGCCCGACAGGGATCCCTGCCCGGCCCGGACGGCGTCGCAGTACTGGGTGCTGTCGCTCGGCGCGGCGCTGTCGTCTCCTCCGCAGGCCGAGAGCAGCCCGAAGCTGGCGACGAGCAACCCGGCGACCATGACGCGACGCATGTGTCGAGAGGGTGGCACAGCCCGAATCCCTGGCCGCGGCACCTCACCTTCTGACGCTCTGTGAAATTTGTCAGGTTGTGTCATACGGCACGAGGCGCAAGAGTAGGACGAGCCTTATCCCGACCCTCTCCCGCGAGCTGCACGCGACGACGTCGCAGCTGCAGTGGTCGATCGCCTCCTACTCACTGGTCTTCGCCGGGCTCTTCTTCACCGCTGGCGCGATCGGCGACCGTTTCGGGCGCAGGGGAACCCTGCAGCTCGGCCTCGTGGGCTTTCTGATCGGCTCGCTGCTCGCGTCGATGTCGGCTGAGGCTGGTCACGGCCCCGTCCATCGTGGCTGTCACACCCCCTCGCTACCTTTGCGTCATGGAGCCGGGTGGGGCCGTCGAGAGTGCAGACGCGCTTGCTGAGCGTGCCCTTCGGGGCCGCGGCCACCGCCGCACTCGCCGACACCATCGCGGCCGCCAAGGGCGGCGATCCCCTCAGCCCCGTCACGGTGATCGTGCCCGGCAACCTCACCGGGCTCGCGCTGCGGCGTCGGCTCGGAGCGCGTGGGCGCGGTCTCGTGAACGTCCGCTTCTTCGTGCTCGATCGGCTGGCCGAGCTGCTCGGTGCGGGCGCGCTCGCTGCGCAGGGGCGGCGACCACTCGACGACGCGGTGAAGGCCGCGCTCGTGCGGCAGGTTCTGGCCGGGCGGCCTGCGCCGCTCGAGCGCGTTGCCGCGGCCGAGAACACCGAACGCGCCGTCGTCGAGTTCCTCGACGAGCTCCAAGCGTCAGGCCCCGACGCCATCGGCGATCTCCGCGGCTTCAGTCGCCGCGGGTACGAGCTCGCCTCGATGGCGGAGCGCTTTCGCGTTCTCGCCGTCGGGTCGTTCTACGACGAGCACGACGTCGCGCTTGCGGCCGCGCACGCAGTCGCACATGGCACCACCGATCTGCGTGACGTCGGCCAGGTGATCCTCCATCTCCCGCACCGGCTCACGCATGGCCAGCTCGCGCTCGTCGAGGCGCTCGCGGTGATCGACCGGCTGTGGGCCGTCATCGGTGTCACGGGGGAGGATCATGCCGACGCCGACGCACGGCAGCTCGTCGAGCGGCTGTCGGCTCGGTTGGGAGGGGTGACTGCGCTCGCGGCGATCACGCAGTCGACGACGACAGTCGTGAGCGCGCCCGACGCCCCCGGCGAGGTGCGCGAGGCGATGCGGGTCATCGCGGCCGAGCTCGAGGCCGGTCGGCCGTTGCACCGAATCGGCGTGATCTACCGCCAGCGCGAGCCATATGCCCGGCTGCTCGACGAAGAGCTCGGAGCGGCCGGCATCCCGATGCACGGGCCGTCGGTGCCCACGCTCGCCCAGTCGGTCGCCGGGCGCACGTTGCTCGGCGCGCTCGTGCTCGCCGCCGACGACTTCAGCCGCGCGTCGGTCATGCGATGGATGAGCGCGGCGCCGCTGAGGGCCAACGGAGGGCGCCTCAAGTCGGCGCGGTGGGCGCGCACGGCCTTGCGGGCAGGAGTCGTCCGCGGTCCTGACCAGTGGACGGATCGCCTCGGCCAGCGCGTCACCGAGCTCGACGAGGATGCGCCCCTCCTCGCCGAGTACGTCGCATGGCTCGTCGCGGAGTGCGGTGTCGACGAGCGCGAATCGTGGGCGGCCTGGGCCGATTGGGCGGGGAGGTTCCTCGCCAGGACGCTGGGGTCATCGGCGGCGCGCCGGCGTTGGCCTGAGGCAGAGCTCACTGCGTACGACGCCGTCGAGCGTGCGGTCGAGGGCCTCCGATCGTTGGTCGACGTCGAACCGGGGCCGATCAGCCGCGCGGCCGCCGCATCGCATCTCACCGCGATGCTGGCGGGGCCGGCGGGTCGCCGAGGCCTCTTCGGTCACGGCGTCCTCTGTGGTCCCTTGCGGCACACGGTCGGTGTCGACCTCGACGTTGTCGTCGTCCTCGGCATGGCCGAGGGTGACTTCCCGCCAACCGGCCTCGAAAGCGCCGTCCTCTCACCGGCCGAACGCGACGCGATCGCATCGCCGTTCGCTCCGCAGGCGCGGGCGCGAGACGAGCGCCGCACGTATCTGGCGGCGACGGCGTCGGCCCCGGTCCGGTGGTTGCTCACCCCCCGGGCCGCAGGGGGCCAGGCCGCCCACCAGGCGCCATGGCTGGCGTCCGAGCCGCGTGACCACGTCGCGACCATCGAGTCGTTCGATGCCGAGCTCTCGAGTCCGATTGGCCCGCCGGCATCACTGCACGAGCGTGATCTCCGCGAGCTGCGGCAGCTTCCGACCGAGGCACTCGCTTGCTCTCGGCTCCTCGAGGCAGACCCGAGGCTCGCACGCGGCTTTGCCGCGATCGCAGCGCGGCTGAGCGACGCCTTCACTGAATGGGAGGGCAACGTCGGGCCACACGCCGAGCTCGCGATCGACGACACCGAGCTGTCTGCGACGGCCCTCCAAACGTGGGCCGGCTGCCCGGCGCACTACTTGTTCAAGAACGTCCTCCACGTTCGCGAGCAAGACGACATCGATGACGTCGACGAGCTCGAAGCGCGCCACCGCGGAACTCTCGTGCACGAGATCCTCGAACGGCTCGGCCGTGAGCACCTCAAGCGTTATCTCACCAAGGCCGATCAGATGCAGCTCCCGCTGGACGAGCTCTCCTGGACAGCCACGGCGCGAGAGGTCGTCGAGGACGTGACTCGCGACGTGCTCGACGAGTTCGAGCGACGCGGGAGCGCTCCCTACAAGATCCTCTGGGACGTCGAGAAGAACCGCATCCTTCGCGACGTGCTGCGCACGCTCGACACCGACGCGGCCGACGTCGAGCTCGTCGCCGTCGAGCACGAGTTCGGAGACAAGGTCGAGAAGCCGTTCACGATCGAGCTCCCGAGCGGGCAGACGCTGCGATTCAAGGGGAAGATCGACCGGGTCGATCGGCTCCACGACCGTCTACGTGTCATCGACTACAAGACCGGCACGAACTCGAACGAACGCGAGGTCCGCGCTGGCATCGCATCCGGCACCCTCCTGCAGCTGCCGATCTACGGTCTCGCCGCGCAGGCCGAGTTCGAGCCGTCGGTCGCCGTCGACGCGGGTTACTGGTACGTCTCGTCGAAGGGCGGATGGAAAGACGTGATCATCCCCATCGACGAACCGATCCGAGAACGTTTTCTTCAGACGCTCGACACCATCTCGGTGGGCATCGGCGACGGTGTCTTCCCAGCCCACCCGGGCAAGGAGGAGTGGTTCTCGTTCGAGAACTGCAAATGGTGCGAGTACGACCGGATCTGTCCGGCCGACCGCGATCGGGCCTGGGATCGCCTCCAGCACGCAGACGAGCTCGCCACCTTCCGTGAGCTGAGCAAGCCCGCCGAGGTCGAGGAAGAGCCCGAGGATGACTGACGTCGAGCGCGCGCCGAGGACAAGGTCGTCCGCGCCACAGTCGCGGACGACCTTGTGCACACGCTCTTTGTCGAGGCGGGCGCGGGGTCCGGGAAGACGACCGTCCTCGTCAATCGGGTGTGTGCGCTCGTCGAATCGGGCATCGACGTCCGCAGGATCGCGGCCATCACCTTCACGGAGAAGGCGGCGGCCGAGCTGCGGGTACGCGTGCGCGAAGAGCTCGAAGGTCGTCGCACCCCCGCAGGTGATGCGGCGCTCGCGGTCTTGGGCGAGGCGCCGATGTCGACGTTGCATGCATTTGCTCGCAGGCTGCTCACCCAGCACGGACTGGCGGTCGGCGTGCCCCCTCGCTTCGAGGTGCTCGACGAGGTGGGCGAGGCGATACACCTCGAACAGAGATGGCGCGAGCTCGCGGCGCGGCTGTTCGATCCGAAGGGCGAGCTCGCCCCCGTTGTCGTCCACGCGGTCGAGCTCGGCCTCACGCCCGGCCGCATCCGAGAGATCCTCTACGCGCTCCACCAGAGCTACGACCGCCTCCGCGAGTCCGACGTCTCGTGGGCATGGCCGGCGCAGAGGGTCGAGCTGCCACCGGTCGACATCTCGTCGTTCGTGCAGCCGCTCTCGGTGTTGAAGACCGACGGCGAGCCGGTGCTCGACGAGTACATCGCCCGAGCGCAGAAGGCCGACAGCGACGAGACGCGCATCGACGTTCTGCGAACCGAGGGGGTCCTGCCGAAGAAGGGCGCATCTGCCGCGAAGAAGGCCCTCAAGGGCCTGCTGTTCGACCTTCGCCGTGACGCCATCACTGCCCTCGTCCCTGCGTTTGCGGCTTCGGTGCTCGAGTGGGCAGACGAGCGCATGAGCGAGGGGCAGCTGCTGTTTCACGACCTGCTCGTGCTCGCGCGCGACGCGCTGCGTCACGACGACGTGCGCGCGGCGTCCCGCGTCGCGTACGAGCGGATCCTGATCGATGAGTTTCAGGACACTGACCCGCTGCAGATCGAGATCGCAGTGCTGCTGGCGTCGTCTCGGCCGGACATCGCTTCGCGCGCATGGTGGGACGACCCGCTCACGCCTGCAGACGCGGGTCGGCTCTTCTTCGTCGGCGACCCGAAGCAGTCGATCTACCGGTTCCGCCGGGCCGACGTCGAGCTCTATCGCCGCGCTCAGAAGGTGTTCGCCCACCCCGCGCTCCACCTCACTGAGAACTTCCGGACCGTCGCCTCGATCGTCGATTTCGTCAACGGGTTGTTCTCCGAGTGGATGAACGAGCCAGACACCGCCGCCCAACCGGAGTATGTGCCGCTGACCGCGCACGTGGCGGACCACGACTCGAGTCCCGCGGTGGTCACGATCGGCGTGGAGCTCGCTGACCTCCCGACCGCCGAGGTGCGCGCCCGCGAGGCCGAAGAGGTGGTGCGCGTCGTCGCGCAAGCCAAGCGCGAAGGGTGGAGGGTCCGGGTCGGGAAGGACGAGTTTCGTCCGGCGCGTTACTCCGACATCGCGGTACTGATGCCGACTCGGGCGACGCTGCCCGCGCTCGATCACGGTCTCGACGCCGCCGGCATCCCTGCTCGCGTCGAGAGTCGCATGCTCATCTGGAACACCGCAGAGGTCCGAGACCTGCTGGCGGTGCTCAGTGCGATCAGCGATCCGAACGACCACGTGGCGGTCGTCGCGGCCCTCCGCTCACCCGGTCTCGCGTGCTCGGACGTCGATCTCGCCACGTGGAGATGGCACGACGGTCGCTGGAGCTACCTGTCAGCTGAGCACGTTTCCATCGACCCGAGCCATCCGGTTGCCGCGGCGATGGCGGTGCTCAATGGCCTTCATCGCGACCGTCACTGGCTGTCGATCGGTGAGATGGTGCGGCGGGTCATCGACGTCTGCCACCTGCGCGAGCTCGCTTTCGCCCACGCCCGCCCTCGTGACCGCTGGCGCCGCGTCGAGTTCTTCCTCGCGCAGGCGCGGGCGTTCGAGGCCGCGGGCGGCACATCGATCGAAGAGTTCGTGGCGTGGGCACGGGAGCAGGCCGAGCGAGACGTATGGGTCAACGACGCGATCGCCCCCGACCCAGACGACGACGCCGTCCGCATCCTCACGGTGCACGCGTCGAAGGGTCTCGAGTTCCCGATCGTGGTGCTGATGGGTCTCAACTCGCGCTATCGGGCCCTCGGGCCGCCGGTGCTCTGGGGCCCGGACGGCCCCGAGGTGAAGGCGGGCGCCCAGAAGGGAGATCTCTTCGAGACGGCCAAGTACAAGGACCTCTGGACCGACGAGAGCGCCGCGTTCAGAGCGGAACGAGTGCGGCTCGCGTATGTCGCGATGACCAGAGCGCGCGACCGCCTCGTGCTGAGCCTCTTCCGACCGTCTCCGAGCCTCGACACGCTGGCGAGGGAGATCGCGCCTCGTTGTCCCGTGGTGCCGAAGCTCGAAGCGACGCCTCTCCTGGCGAAGGGCACCGATTTGCCCATCGAGCTCGTCCCGTCACCCGACGCGCCGAACGAGCGCGAAGCCTGGGTCGTCGCGCGTGCTGCCGCAATCGAGCGGCTCGGACGTTCACCCGCGGTGGCGGCGACGCGCCTCGAGCATCTGGCTCGTCAACTCGTCGAGACGGCCGACGAGGGCGCCGACGAGGGCGCCGACGGACGACGGGGTCGCCGACGACATCGTCGACGCCACGCCGGACGAAGCGGATGAGCGAGCCGAAGACGAACCGCCGTGGCGGCGCGGCCGGGCAGGCACCGCCATCGGTCGCGCCGTGCACGCGGTGCTCCAAACCGTCGATCTGGCGACAGGTGCGGGTGTCGACGACCTCGCGGCTGCGCAGGCAGCGGCCGAAGGTGTGCACGACCTGGCCGGCGACATCGCCCGTCGCGCCCGCGGTGTGCTCGAGTCCCCCAGCGTGCGAGCGGCAGTCGCGAGTGATCGCTACTGGCGTGAGGTCTTCGTCGCCGTGCCGATCGGTGACCGTGTGCTCGAGGGCTTCATCGACCTGCTGTACGAGACCGAAGCGGGTGGGCTGATCGTCGTCGACTACAAGACCGATGGCGTGCGCAGCGAGGCCGACGCTGACGAGGCGATCGGCCGCTACCGGCTGCAGGCGGCTGCGTACACGTTGGCAGTGCGGCGTTCGCTCGGACGCTCGGTCGAGCGATGTGCGTTCCTCTTCGCGGGTCCGGCGCGGTGTCTCGAACGAGACCTCACCGATCTCGAGGCTGCGTGTGCGGAGGTCGAGGCGCTGGTCTCAGGCTGACCGGGCCTGTTCCGCGGCGACGCCGCGGGCCCGCAGGTCTGACACCGCGTGGCCGAGGCCTTCGGGATCGCGGAAGAGCGCGCTGCCGGCGACGAGCAGGTTCGCACCTGCAGTGACCGCACCGGCGACCGTGTCTCGACCGATGCCGCCGTCGACCTCGATGCCGACCTCGAAGCCGCTGGCCTCGATCATCCGCGCGACCTCGGCGATCTTGGCCTCCATCGTCGAGATGTACTTCTGGCCGCCCCAGCCCGGGTTGACCGTCATGACGAGCACATGGTCGACGACGTCGAGGACGTTCTGGACAGCTGATGCGGGGGTCGCCGGATTGATCGCCACGGCCGCGCGTGCGCCGAGATCCCGCACGGCGCCGAGGGTGCGGTGGAGATGCCGCGTCGTCTCGGCGTGCACGATGAGCGTCTCGCAGCCGGCGGCGAACATCGGCGCGAGCATCTGCTCGGGAGCTTCGATCATGAGGTGCGCCTCGAACGGCACGCTCACCTCGGAGCGGATCGCGCCGATCACATCGGCCCCGAAGGTGATCACCGGTACGAACTGGCCATCCATCACGTCGAACTGCACGCGGTCGCAGCCGGCCTTCTCGAGCTCGATCACTCCTTCGGTGAGTCGTCCCTGGTCGATCGGGAGCACGGACGGGATGATCGCGATCGGCTGCACGAACCCGACGTTACGCCGCCCCGCCACGCCGTACGCTCGACTGATGCTCCGCCTCCGACCGACCGCGATGGCTGCTGGTGGCGCAGCCCTCGCCCGCGACGAGGATGGCCGAGTCGTGTTCGTGGAGGGCGCTCTGCCGGGTGAGCTCGTGGACGTCGATGTGTTCGACGAGCACGTCGACTACGCGCGGGCCGTCGTGGTCACGGTGGAGGAGCCGGCCGCGGGTCGGGCCGGGCCGCCGTGCCCGTTCGTCGCCGCGGGATGCGGGGGGTGCGGATGGCAGCACATCGACCCCGCCGTGCAAGTCGAGCTGAAGCGAGACATCGTCGTCGACGCGCTGCGAAGGATCGGGCGGCTGACGCACGCCGACGTCGCGACGGGCCCTGCCCTCCCCGCGTCCGGTTACCGGACGACCGTGCGCATGGGTGTTCGGGAGGGGAGCGCCGGGTTCCGGGCTCACCGCAGTCACGACATCGTCGACATCGGCACGTGCCTCGTCGCCCACCCGCGGATCGACGAGCTCATCCGGATCGGCCGCTTCGGCGATGCACGCGAGGTGACGCTGCGTTGCGGAGCCGCGACAGGGGAACGCCTCGTGCTCGGCTCGCCCACCGCCAGGAACGTCGAGGTCCCCGACGACGTCGTGGTGATCGGCGAGAACGAGGTGAAGCGAGGGCGAACGGCGCGCTTCCACGAGATCGTGGAGGGGCGGCGCTTCGCGGTCTCGGCGACTTCGTTCTTCCAAGCGCGAGCCGACGGCGCCGCGGCTCTCGTCGCTGCCGTCCGTGACGAGTTCGTCGACGGCGCCGAGCGGGGCACCTTCGTCGACGCCTACTGCGGCGTGGGCTTGTTCGCGGGCCTCCTCGGCGGCGACCGCAAGGTGGTGGCCGTCGAGCGTCACGGCCCGGCCGTGCGCGATGCCCGCGACAACCTCGGCACCGCCGCGCAGGTGGTGCGCTCCGAGGTGGCGACGTGGAACCCGGTGCCGGCCCGGGTCGTGGTGGCCGACCCGGCGCGGCCAGGCCTCGGCGGGAAGGCGGCGGCCCGGCTCGCCGCGACCGGGGCGACCCGGCTTGTCCTCGTGAGCTGTGATCCGGCGTCGCTCGGTCGTGACGTCGCTGTGCTCAGCGGCCTCGGCTTCTCCCATCGGCGCTCGACGCTCGTCGATCTCTTCCCGCACACGCCCCATGTCGAGGTCGTGACCAGGTTCGATCGGCCGGGGTGATCCGAACGACAGTGTGATCCGAACGACGGTGTGATCCGAACAGCCGCCTGATCCGAACAGGACATCGGATCCGTATGCCTCCCGTGAACGCCGAGCCGCTGCGCGACGTCAGCGATGCCGCGCTCGTCGTGGCAGTTGCTCGCTACCGCCAGGACGCCCTTGCCGAGGCGTACCGCCGGCACGCCGGTGCGGTCTACGGCCTCGCTCGCCGGCTGCTCGCGAACGAGACGCTCGCGGAGGAGGTCACCCAGGAGGTGTTCCTCCGGCTCTGGAACCATCCGGATCGCTTCGAGCCGAGTCGCGGCTCGCTGCGCTCGTACCTCCTCGCGCAGACCCATGGCCGGTCGGTCGACCTGTTGCGTTCCGAGGGCTCGAGGCGGCGTCGCGAGGAGCGGGAGGCGCGGGCCACGGCGGAAGGCGGATATGACCTGGAGCACGAGGTGTGGGACCTGGCGATGGCGGAGAAGGTGCGTCAAGCGGTGTCGTCCTTGCCCGAGGGCGAGCGCCGCGCAATCGAGCTCGCGTACTTCGGTGGCCACACCTATCGGGAGGTCGCAGCGCTCTTGCGGGAACCTGAGGGCACAGTGAAGAGCCGCATTCGGTCGGGTCTCAAGCGGATGCGGACGACACTCGTCGACATCGGCGCGGGAGGGCCGTCATGAACCGGCGGTTGACGCCTGCTGAGATGGACGAACTGCTCGGTGCCTATGCGCTCGACGCCGTCGATCCGGACGAGCGCGAGCAGATCGAGCAGTACCTGGAGCAGAACCCGCGGGCCCGCGCGGAGGTCACCGAGCACCGCGAGGTGGCGGCGATGATGTCCCTCGTCGGCGGCCAAGCTCCCGATGGCGTCTGGGATCGGATCTCGGAGGAGATCGCGACCGACGCCGCCGAACATCCCGTCCCACAACTGCGGCTCGTGGCGGCGGACGAGAAGCCCAAGCGACGGTGGTGGCCCGTCGCACTCGGTGCGGTCGCCGCGGCGGCGATCGCGATGCTCGGCCTCACCGTCGTGCACCAGGGTCAGCGCATCGACGACCTCGAGGCGGCCTCCTCGGCGGATGCGGTCGTGGCTGCGGCTGCGAGCGCGATGACCGATCCCGACTCGCGACTGACCGCGCTGACGACCGACGCGGGGACCACGATGGCGGACGTCATCGTGCAGCTCGACGGCCAGGGCTACCTCGTCCCGCGCTCGATGCCGACGCTCGCGTCGGATCGCACCTACCAGATGTGGGGCGTCATCGGCTCAGAGGTCATCTCACTCGGCGTGCTCGGCAACGATCCGTCTGTGTCGGCGTTCCACACCGATCCGCTCGTGCAGACGATCATGATCACCGACGAGGTCCAGGGCGGTGTGCCCGTGACCGAGCAGACGCCGATCAGTCAGGGCGATCTGGTCTGACGCGCAGCGCCTCGACGGCCGCGGAGTCGATGTACTCCTCGATACGGGTGACCCTCCCGCCCTCCACGGTGCCGACGATGCAGGCGGGCATCGCGAACGGCAGCCCGCTCGGCGCGACGCCCTTGCCGATGTGTTGCTGGACGAAGCCACCGTCGTAGGCCGTGCGCCGGACGTCCTCGTAGTGCCAGCCCTTCACGTGGTCGACCACCCAGTGCAACACGACGAGGTTCTGGTCGACGGACTGCTCGACCTGGTCGGTGTTGTGCCACACGACCGCGTCGGGTGCGTACAGGGAGCGCAGGGCGGCGGTGTCGCCCGCCTCGATCGCGGCGAAGAAGCGGGCGGCGACGTTCTCGACATCAGCGGTCGGATCGGGCACGTGCGGACGCTATCGGGCGAATGGCCAGACCTCGGGCGAATGGCCAGACCTCGGGCGAATGGCCAGACCTCGGGCGAATGGCCAGACCTCGGGCGAATGGGAGGTGAGGCGGGGCCGGTGCGAGACTGGTGGCCGCGATGAGCGTGACCACTTCAGAGCCCTCCCGCGATGCTCCCGAGCCGACGGGGACGCCGCCGAACGTTCGGCTCGTGGCCATCGCGGTCGCTCTGGGAATCGTCGTGCTCGGTGTCCTCGCGTTCTTGGCGATGCGGTCCGAGTCGGGCGAGACGGACGACAACGACGGGTGGGCGGGCACGCTGCTCGGGGAGCCGCTCGCGAAGCCCGACTTCACCCTGACCGACACGGATGGCGCCCCTTACGACTTCCGCAAGGAGACCGCGGGTTCCGTCACGCTCCTGTACTTCGGATACACGAGCTGCCCGGACGTGTGCCCCCTCCACATGGCCAACCTCGCCGCGGTGCTGCAAGAGGTCTCTGGAGAGGTCAACTCGAAGATCAAGGTGGTGTTCGTGACGACCGATCCGGCTCGTGACACGCCCGCCGTGATCCGCAAGTGGCTCGACAACTTCGACGTGACGTTCGTCGGGCTCACCGGCACGTCTGCCGAGATCACCGCGGCCGAGCAAGCGGCGCGAGTGCCCGAAGCGGTCCTCGAGCAGCCCGCCGCTGATGGCAAGTACAAGGTCGGTCATGCCAGCCAGGTCATCGCGTACTCGCTCGACGACGAGGCGCATGTCGTCTACCCCTTCGGCATCCGGCAAGCGGACTGGGCGCGTGACCTGCCTCGACTCGTCACGACGACAGAGTGGCCCTCATGACGTCGCAAGCGAAGACGCGCGCGGTCCTCGTCGGCGTGGCCGCCGGGCTCGCGATCGCGTTCTTCGCTCGCACCTCGTCGAACGCGGGACCCGCGGATCTGTCAGTCGTCGATGCATACGCGTCGGAGTCGACGTCGGATGCGGCCGCGGTATACGTGACGCTCCACAACGACGGTGGCGCCGATGAGCTCATCGCCGTGTCGAGCGACGCCGCAGCCAGGGTCACGCTGCACGGTCCGGACATGGCCCCGAGCGGTGATCTGCGCATGAAGGCCGGCGCCGACACCAGACTCGAGCCCGGTGGGTCGCACATCATGCTGGAAAACCTGCGCGCACCGTTGCAGCCCGGCGACGAGGTTCGCGTGCAGCTGCGGTTCGAGCACGCTGCGCCCATCGACCTCACGGTCCCCGTCCTGTCGTATGACGACGTGCTCGCGAAGGTGAACCCGTGAGCTTCTGGTGCCAGGCCCTGAAGGTCCCGTGGCACTGGCAGTTCCGCGCCTACCCGGGCGTGTGGCTGATGGTCGGTCTCCTCGCCTTCGGCTACTTCCGGGCGATCTACCGCCGCCATCGCCGCACCGGCGCACCGATCGACCGGCGCCGCGTGCTGTGGTTCCTGTTCGGTTGGGTCGTGCTGTGGCTCGCGACCGACTGGCCGCTCGCGACGCTCGGCGCGGGCTACCTGGCGTCGGCGCACATGGTCCAGTACATGCTCTACACGCTCGTCGCGTCGCCGTTGCTCCTTCTCGGCACTCCCGAGTGGATGGCGCGACGCATCACCGGGAAGCTCCGCATCTACCGTGTGCTGCGATTCCTGTCGCGTCCGATCGCTGCAGTGATCACCGTCAACGCGGTCCTGCTCATCACGCACACGCCGATCGTCGTCGACAACGTTCGCACCACCCAGATGGGCGGGTTCGTGCTCGACTTGGTCTGGCTCGCTGGTGGCCTCGTGCTCTGGCTGCCGCTGATCAGCCCGCTGCCCGAGCTGGTGCATCCGTCCTACCCGGTGCGCATGGTGTACATCTTCATCGCCGCGGGCGTGTTCGCGATGATCCCCGGCGGTTTTCTGACCTTCTCGAGCTTCCCGCTCTATCGCACGTACGAGCTGGCACCCCGCATCCACAACTTTGGCGCGCTGAACGACCAACAGCTCGCCGGGGCCATCATGAAGATCGGCAACATCCCCATCGTCTGGACGGTGATGGCAGTGCTGTTCTTCAAGTGGGCCCTCACCGATCGAGACGAGTCGACCCCGCGACAGCAGCCAGCCCGGCCTCAGGCCCGTCAGACAGGAGCACCGCCGGGATAGGGTCCGGGCCGACGGAGGGGGTCAGATGCGTCGTCTGCTGTGCATCACCGCGCTCGTTGCCGCTGGGCTCGCGCTGACGGCCGCACCTGCGGGAGCAGTCAACCTCACCGGCGGCTGCGAGGGCCAAGGCACCTCGTTCGACGCCGACCACAACCAGGTGATGGCCGTGACTGCGCCGAGCCCCGAACCCGGCACGAGCGACAACCCTGTCCTCGTCGACTACGACGGCACCGTCGAGTACGCCGGAACCGGCCCGCTCATGGTGAACCACCATTGGGAAGTCAAGGTCTTCGGCGCCACCGTGAAGTCCGGAGGCTCGGCCAACGGCTCGCGGCAGACCTCGACGATCGGCGTCGCCGATGTCAGCGAGTACTTGCCGTTCAAGGTCACCGGCGTCTACTACGTGTCGGGAAGCATCTCGGGCGAAGGCGGCGCGTGCAGTGGCAACGCGTACGTGAAGCTCGTCGGCTCGCCGATCGGGACGATCCCGTGGATCGTCGCGATCGCCCTCATCGCGGGTGGCGTCGCGCTGGGCTACGCGTCGTTGCCGAAGGCGAAGCTCGCAGCGACAGGCGCCGCGCCATCGTCTCTCCCTCCGCAGGCTCCACCCGCTGGTCCCGCTCCTGGTCCGTCGCAGGGTCCCGCGATCGCGGAACCGCTCACGACCGGCGAGCACGCACCGTTCGCGGGGCCCGAGCCGACGGTGGAACAGCCGCCCACGCCGCCGCCTCCACCACCACCTCCAGAGGGGAGCACTCCGTGAGCCGCAAGCGGCATCCGATTCGCGGGTTCTTCGCCGGCGCGCTGCTCGGTCTCGGTGTGGCGACCATGCTCCTGATCTACGGCAAGCTCGTCGTGAGCTCGTCGTGGCCGTTTCTCGCGGTCATCGGAGCGTTCGCGGGGCTCGGCGTCCTCGTCGGCCTCTTCGGGCCGACCCGCGGGAAGAAGGCAGCGGCCGCGGCCGAGTACACCTAGTTGTGTTTCCCGTCAGCGAGCTCGAGCTGGCGCTCGAGGAGTCGATGGAAGTGGCGGATCTTCGTCTCTTGGTAGAGCGAGAGCGTCACGCCGGGCTTGGCCATCGTCTTGAGCCCGAGCTGCAGCTTCGGCAGGTTGAACGTGTCCTGGTTGAACACTCGCGCCAGGAAGCCCAGCTCGGGTGCGAGCGTCCAGTCGTCGTCGGGGCCGAGCCAGTGCACTGGAGCCGGTGGCGGGCGGTCGCCCGCGAAGGGCGAGAGATACATGCACTCCATGATCGACTCGTCGTGGCGGTCGCCGTTCGGTCGGAACCGATACACGATCCGGTTGTACGCGCCCCACGGGTGGAAGTTCGGGAACACGGTGTAATAGAAGCTGTCGACGAGCTCCGCGTCACACAACGCTTCGACCGCGTCCTGGCCGAGGATCGGCGCGAGGCCGACGCGGGCGCCCATCGCCGCGGCCTCACGGGCGCCGACACCCTCGGGTAGCTCGAACGCGGGAGGTTCGTCGAGCCGCCGATCGGTCATCGCGTCGAACCGTTCTTGCTGTGTCGGCTCCCACGTGAGGTGCGGGCTCGGCGTGCCGTTCGCGGTGATCGCCCGGCTGAAGTTGCCGAAGACGTCGTACTGCGAGTTCTCGTCACCGATGCCCGCGAGGAGCTGTGGGTGCGTGGCAACGACGTGGAACGCCTCCATGAACGCTTCCTGCGCGACCTTCCAGTTGCAGCGCAGCACCTTGGCCACGTGCGCTTCCTTGTAGCGCTGCTCGAGCGGCCACCGCTCGAAGTGGCTCGTGAGGTCACCGAGGAATTCGTGGAGCGGTTCGCAGTTCGGGTCCATGTTCACGAACACGAACCCGCCCCACGTGCCCACCTTGACCTCGGGGAGGTGGAACTCGTCGCGATCGACCTGGGGGAAGTCCCACTCGGCCGGGATCTGCTTGAGCGAGCCGTCGAGGTTCCAGCAGTAGCCGTGGAAAGGGCACCGCAGCTCGTGGGTGAAGCCGTCCTCCTCGCGAAGCAATCGGCCGCGGTGCAGGCACGCGTTGTAGAACGCCTTGATCGTGTCGGGTGCGGATCGCACGATGAGGATCGACAGGTGGGCGATCGTGTAGACGGTGGTGTCGCCGACGTCCGGGATGTCCTCCTCCCGACACGCCATCTGCCAGACCTTCTTCCACAGCCGCTCGACTTCGAGGTCGTGGAACTCGCGCGTCGTGTAACGCGACACCGGCTTGTCGTCGTCGCCGAGATGGGCGCGCGCCTCGAGCCGGAGGACGTCAGGCACCTTGCGGCTGTCAGTGTCGAGGAGCTCTTGATAGGAGAGGCCGGCGGAGCGGGTCACGCGCTCGCCGTCCGTCGAGAGGGGAGCGCGGGGCCCGCGATCCACCCACAGAGCTGCGGGTCGGCCGACCGGAGGTCGCCGGCCAGCCAGCGTCCCTGGGCGGTGAAGCGTCCTTCGCGTCCGTCCTTCGTCACGGTGACGGTGCCGTCCTCGTTGAGGTCGTACAGCGCTCCGCTGAGAGGATGTCGGATCTGACGCATCTGCCTCCCCTTTGGGTGGACGGTCAGAGCTCCACGGTGCCCGACCGCGTGCGCAGTGTCGCACGCGCGCCAGCTGCGCCCTGTTGCACCTCGACTCCGTCGACGTCGAGTGTGCGGATGAGCCGCGTCAGCTCTCCAGGATCGGGGTCGAACACCTCGAGCCGCTCGAGCGCGCAATCGGTCGGCAGGTCGGCGGATGGGTGCGGCGACGTCCCCCAGAGGATCCCGGCGTCGAGATCGGGCACGACCCACATGAGGTGGTCGATGGCCCCCATCGCGGCGATCCTAGGAGCGGCTTCGCCGCGACCGAGGAGACAGCAACATGAGTGATGTACCTGCAGAGGTCACCGAGTGGTGCACCCGTTTCGCGACCGCGCTGGGCACGGCGCCACCGACCCCGGACGAGATCGTGACGCTGCTCGACCTCGCTGGCATCGCGGCGCACGCTTCGCAACGCCAGTCCGCGCCGGTCGCATGCTGGCTGGCCGCCCGAGCAGGAGTGGAGCCCGAGCGGGCGCGCGAGGTCGCCCTCGGCGTGTGAGCGCTCAGGGGCATAACGTTCCGCGCATGAGCGAAGGTCAAGAGAAGTACATCCGGGCTCTCGACGGTGCTGAGACCGTCATCTTGATGGTCAAGGACGACCAGTGGGAGGCCCAGTCACCCTGCGAGGAGTGGAAGGCGGTCGATGTCGTCGGCCACCTGGTCGGTGGCCTCAAGATGGTTTCGTCCCTCGCCAACACGAGTGAGTCGGGACTGAGCGGGTTCCCTGACGGGCGCACGTTGGCGGGCGCCGATCCACAGGAGGGGTTCGCCGCGGCGCGGAAGCAGGCCGAGGCCGACCTCACGCCCGACAACCTCGTGAAGGTGGTGAACAGCCCCTTTGGCTCGATGCCGCTCGACAACTTCCTCGGCATCATCACGCTCGACGTGATCGCTCACACCTGGGACTTGAGCAAGGCCATCGGTCACGAGGTCACGCTCGATCCCGAGCTCGTCCACCAGTGCTTCGACAACGTGAGACCGATGGACGCGATGTTGCGGCAGCCGAACCTCTTCGGTCCGAAGGTCGAGCCCCCGGAAGGCGCCGACGAGCAGACCCAGCTGATGGCGTTCCTCGGACGGAAGGTCTGACGCGACCGGGCCGCGCGGATGAGCGAGACCAGCGACCGCTACCTCCGCGCGCTGCGTGATCTCCAGGCCGTTGTCGAGATGGTCGAGGGCGACCAGTGGGAGGCGCAGTCACCGTGTGAGGAGTGGAAGGCGGTCGATGTCGTTGGCCACTCGGTGGGAAGCCTCCGCATGGTCTCGACGCTCGCGACCACCGGCAAGCTCGCGATGCAGTACAGCGAGTGGCCTTCGAGTCGCGTGCTCGCGGGCGATGACCCCAAGGCCGTGTTCGCGACTGCTCTCGAGACGACCGCACGCGACCTCACGCCAGAGAACCTCGCCAAGGTCGTGGACGGCCCGACCGGCCGGGTACCGCTCGACCAGTTCCTCCCTGCCTGCATCCTCGACGTGTCCGTGCACACCTGGGATCTGAGCCAAGCGATCGGATACGACGTGCAGCTCGATCCCGAGCTCGTGCACGCGTTGCTCGACGGCGTGAAGCCGTTCGACGCGATGCTCCGCCAGCCATTGTTGTACGCGGCCAAGGTGGAGCCCCCCGAAGGCGCGGACGAGCAGACTCAGCTGATGGCGTTCCTCGGGAGGAAGGTCTGACCTCACCGATCCCGTTCGTACGAGACCTCGACATCGAATACGGCCGAGTCGATCAGGTCTCGCCGTTCGATCCGGCGCGTGGTCGCGCGAGAACCCGAGCAAGTTCACCTACCTCGGCACCGGCACCTATGTCGTCGGCCACGGCGACGTCGCGGTGATCGATCCCGGACCTGACATCGACGCGCACGTCGACGCGATCGTGAATGCGCTCGAGCCGGGGGAGCGCGTCGCGAAGATCCTCATCACCCACACCCACTCCGATCATTCGCCGGCCACTCCGGCGCTCGCGGAGCGCACTGACGCCCGTGTCGTGGGGGTTCGGGCCTCACGGCGAGGTGCCGGTCGACGATCCCGACGATCGTGTCGTCTTCGGCGACGAGGAGGCCGATCGTTCGGACGCGCCGAAGGACGGCGACATCCTTCGCGAGGCCGCGGACATCGACTTCGATCCGGATACTCGCATCGGGCACGGCGACGTCGTCGCAGGGAAGGGATGGACGCTCGAGGCGATCCACACTCCCGGGCACACGTCCAACCACCTCTGCTTCGCACTGCGAGAGGAGTCCGCGGTGTTCACGGGCGACCATGTGATGGGTTGGTCGACGAGTGTGATCGGCCCCCCCGACGGTCAGCTCGGCCCGTACCTCGACAGCCTCCGCCTGCTCCTCGATCGGGACGACTCGGCGTACTGGCCGACCCACGGGCCGCAGGTGACGCACCCTCACGCGCTTGTCCGTGCATTCCTTGCTCATCGGGCCGAGCGCACCGAGCAGATCCTCACGCGGCTTCGGCGGGGTCCGGCGACGATCGCGCAGCTCGTGCCCGAGATCTACGCCGACGTGAGCAAGGGGCTCTGGCGGCCTGCCGCGGCATCGACCTACGCCCATCTCCTGATGCTCGTCGACGAGGCCCGGGTGGGCTGCGACGGGCCTCCGAGGCGCACGACGGAGTACGCCCTGGTCGCCTGACCTGCGGTGACAGGCATCCCTTTACAGGAGTCTTAGGGTGGCTTAACATCTCCTCAATGTTCGTCTGCGCCTGCAAGCGGGTCTGCGATCGCACGGTCGAAGCCGCGATCGCGTCGGGTGCCGACACGATCGAGGAGGTCGGCCTCCACTGTGGCGCCGGCATCCGGTGCGGGGGCTGCCACCCCTACATCGAGGTCGCCCTCGCGGTCCGCTCTGCGGCCCCCGAGGTCATGGTCGCGGCCTGACCGATAGGGTCGGCCCGCATGACCGGCGATGACGAGATCATCGAGCTGCTGAACGACGTTCTCACCGCGGAGCTCACCGCGATCAACCAGTACTTCGTCGACGCCAAGATGTGCGCGAACTGGGGGTACGAGCGCCTCGCGTCGCACTTCCGCGAAGAGTCGATCGACGAGATGAAGGATGCGGACGCGCTCGATCGAGCGGATCCTCTACCTGGAGGGCCTCCCCAACCTGCAGCGCCTCGGCGTCGTGCGCGTCGGCGAGACCGTGCCCGAGCAGCTCTCGCTCGCGCTCGATCTCGAGCGCGAGGCGATCGAGCGGCTCAACAACGGCATCGGCTTGTGCCTGTCGAAGGAAGAGGCCGGCAGCCGCGAGCTGCTCGAGCACATCTTGAAGGGTGAAGAGGAGCACGCCGATTGGCTCGAGACCCAGCTCGAGCTCATCCGCCAGATCGGTGAAGCGCACTACCTCGCGCAGCAGGTGCACGCCTGATGGGGCGGCGCAGTGCGCCGCCGGGTGCGCGATGCACCGATTGTCGAGCAAAGCGAGCAGGAAGCCGATCGAAGCGAAGCGGAGAGCGGCGACGAGGATGAAATGGGTCCCGCCCGGGCCCGGAGTGTGGTGGTTCACACGCGAGCACTTCCCGGTACCCGTGTCGGGGTTGTTCACCGTGCTCTTCCCGCCGACCGTGATCGGTTGGCAACGCGCGGCGGCACATTACGGGTGGCCGATTCAGTCGACGACCTTCGCCGCCGTGAACGGCTGGCTGTACTACTCGCCGGGGACGACCGACTGGGACGCGACGCTCTCGATGGAGGCGGTCGCCGAGCGCACCCTGGCCCGCAAGACGTGGCGGGAGGAGGTCGCGCGGTGGCGCGATGTCGAGCGGCCCTCCGTGCTGACGAAGAACCTCGTGCTGCAGGACGAGAACCTCGCCGCGCTCGGCGACGTCGGGCTGGCCGATCACATTGACCGTGCGATCGGACACTTCCGCGAGGTGGCTCCGTTGCACTTCGAGCACGCCGGCTTCGACATCGCGGCTGGTCTGCTCTTCCAGGCGACATCAGCATGGGGCATCGACGCAGCGGATGTCGCGGCGCTGCTCGCCGGCGCGTCGCCCGCGACCGCGGCGGTGACCGCGCAGATCGACGAGATCGCCCGCCACCTCGATGCCGTGCCCGAAACGCTCGACGAGGTGCGCAACGCTGGTGAGGAGGTCGCGAACCGGCTCGATGGCTTCCTCGTCCAGCATGGCTGGCGCGTCATCGACGGCAACGACCTCGCTGGGCCGACACTCGGCGAACGTCCGAACCTCGTCCTCGCGGCGATTCGGTCGCGAGTGCCGGCGCCGTCAGGCGTGGTCGAGAGCGACCCCTCGACGGTGCGCGACCGTGTGCCCGCGGACGAGCGCTCGCGCTTCGACGAGCTCCTCGCCGATGCCCGCGACCTCTACGCGTTGCGTGACGACGACAACGGCCTGTGCTTCGTGTGGCCTTTGGGTCTGATTCGGCGGGGGGCGCTCGAGGCCGGGCGCCGCCTCGTCGCGAGCGGCGCTCTGCACGACGGCGACGACCTCTTCGAAGCGACGCCCGACGAGATCGACGCGCTGCTGACCGGCGGCGACGCGCCGGACGCCGATGATCTCGGGACACGGCGGGAGACCCGACTCGCCGCGCGCGATGCAGACCCTCCCGCGCAGCTCGGCGACCTCGAGCCCGAACGTTCCGTGGACCTGCCGCCCCACGTGGCCGAGCTCGACGCGATCCGCAACGCCTATTTCGCCGCGTGCGGCAACCGGTCGCGCGGCGCGATGCACGGGCTAGGGATCGGGCGGGATGCTGTCCGGGGCCCGGCTCGTGTCCTGAGTGACGACGGCGCTGTCGATCGCATCGAGCCAGGCGACGTCCTCATCGCTATCACGACCACCTGCACCCTCAATGCGGTGTTCCCACTCCTCGCGGGCGTCGCGACCGAGGAGGGCGGACTGTTCAGCCACACCGCGCTGCTCTCGCGCGAGCTCGGGATCCCCGCCGTCGTCGGCGCGCCTGGGCTGCTGGCGTCAATCGCGGACGGCGACATCGTCGAAGTGGACCCGACGGCTGGCGCCGTGCGGGTGATCGAACGGGCGTAGGCAGGTACCGTCGGCACATGCCGGTCGTCGCAACCGAAGCCAAGCAGTACGCCCGCATCCAGGTCGCGCCGCTCACGGGAGCGCTGGGCGCTGAGGTGTCGGGAGTGCAGGTCCGGGATGTCGACGACGAGACGATGGCCGAGCTGCACGACGCCTTCCTCGAGCACCACGTCCTGTTCTTTCGCGACCAAGAGCTCACACGCGACGAGCACGTTGCGTACGGGCGACTGTGGGGCCCGCTCGAGCAGCATCCGTTCACCAAGAACGAGGCCGAGCATCCCGAGATCGTCGTGCTCGAGTCGACGCCCGAGAAGTTCTACGCGGCCGAGGCGTGGCACTCCGACGTGACGTGGAGGGAGTGTCCGTCTCTCGGTTCGATCCTGCGCGGCGTCATCATCCCGCCAGTCGGCGGCGACACCTGCTGGGCGAACATGGAGCTCGCGTACGAACAGCTGCCCGACCGGGTGAAGGAACAGATCGACGGCAAGGTCGCGGTGCACTCGTTCGTCAAGGTGTTCGGCATGCGCCTCAGCGATGAGGAGCGCGAGCAGAAGCGCGCGGAGTTCCCCGATCAGCTGCACCCAGTGGTGCGCACGCATCCTGAGACCGGGCGGAAGTCGCTGTACGTGAACCAGCCGTTCACGATGCACATCGAGGACATGGATCCCGCGGAGTCCGAGCGGCTCCTCGAGCTCCTGTATCGGCAGGCGTCAGTGCCGCAGTACCAGTGCCGCTTCCGGTGGCAGCCCGGCAGCGTCGCCCAGTGGGACAACCGCTGCACGCAGCACTACGCGGTGCCCGACTTCGCGGGCCAGCACCGGCGCATGGAGCGCGTCACCGTCGAGGGCGACCGCCCCCGCTGACCCACTGGTTTTCTTGGTGTTTCTCACGCGCAGCGAGTGAGAAACACCAAGAATTCGAGCTACTCGGGGTCGCTCTCTTGGCCGGGGCGCCGGCGCATGAGGCCGCGGTAGGCGTCCATCGGTGTGGCCTCCCCGTCGACCACCTTCTGGATGGCAGCGGCGATGGGCATCTCGATTTCATACCGCTCGGCGAGCTCCACCGCGGTGCTCGCAGTGCGCACGCCCTCGGCCACCATGTTCATGCTGGACAGGATCTCGTCGAGCGCGCGGCCCTTGCCGAGCTCCTCGCCCACGGTGCGGTTGCGCGAGAACGGGCTCACGCACGTCGCGACGAGATCGCCGAGGCCAGCGAGGCCCGCGAACGTCGCCGGCTCACCTCCCATCGCGACTCCGAGGCGCGTGATCTCGGCGAGCCCGCGCGCGATGACCGTCGCTCGCGTGTTGTCACCGACGCCGAGGCCCTGCGCCATGCCGGTCGCCAACGCGATGACGTTCTTCAGCGCGCCGCCCACCTCCGCGCCGATCACGTCGTGGTTCGTGTAGAGGCGGAAGACACCGCGTGCGAGCGCACTCTGGATCGCGGTCGCTACCGAGATGTCCTCGGTCGCGACGACGCTCGCCGCGGCTTGTCCGGACATGATCTCGCGCGCGAGGTTCGGCCCGCTGAGCGCGACAGCAGGACGCCCGGGAAGGACCTCCCCGATCACTTGGGTCATGCGCAGCAATGAGCCCGACTCGAACCCCTTGCTGAGGCTGATCACTGGGATCCAAGGGTGCACGTATGGCTTGGCCTGCTCGAGCACGCCGCGGAACCCGCGGGTGGGCACGCCGACGATGAGCAGCTCGGCGTGGGTCACCGCTTCCTCGAGATCGGCCGTGGAGCGCAGCTTGTCGGGGAGAGGGAACCCGGGGAGATAGCTCTTGTTCGTGTGTTCTCTCGTGATCTCCTCTGCGACCGACGAGTCGCGCGCCCACAGCACTGTCGGGTTGCGCGTTGCCGTCAAGGACGCGACGGTCGTGCCCCACGATCCGGCGCCGAGGACGGTGACCTGCATCGCGGGAGTCTCGCGCCTCAGCGCTCGGTCAGGAACTCGACGACGCGGGGGAACGCCGCCTCGTCCTGGATGAAGAACAGGTGGCCGCCCTCGAACACCTCGACCTTCGCGTCGGGGATGTGCGCCGCGATCCACTCGCCGTTGGCGGGCGGGGCGATGCCGTCATAGCGCCCGCACGCGACCAGCGTCGGGCATGAAATGCGGCCGAGGCGATCCGAGACGTCGTGATGTGCCCGGGCCTCGCGCTGCAAGCGCTCGCCGGTGATCTGTTCGTTGGATCGATCTGTGGTCGCGGCCGTCGCCCTGGCGCGCACGATGGCGTCGTCGAGCGGATGGTTGGCCAACCACTTGGGGGAGAAACGGGTGTCGACGATCTGCATCGTCTGCGCGGTCCGCTCCTCGGGGGAAAGCGTCGCGAGCTCATGGAGGGGATAGGACGAGCCGCCGGCTCCGCCCGCGGACGTGCAGAGCAGCGCCAACCGCTCGACGCGCTCGGGGGCAGTCACCGCGAGCTCTTGGGCCACCATCCCGCCGAAGCTGATGCCGAACACCCGGCATGTCGGCCATCGGACGTGGTCGAGCAGTGCGAGCGCGTCGCTTGCCAGGTCGGCCATCGCATACGGCTGATCGACGGCGCTGCTCTGACCGAGCCCGCGGGCGTCGAACGCCAGGACGTCGAGGTGCGCTCGCACGCGGGCGAGGATCGGTGCGGCCGTGGCCAGGGTGGCGCCCGAACCGTTCAGGTACAGCACTCGAGGGCCGACGCCGTCCCGCTCGAAGTACAGGTCGACGCCGTTGACGTGAGCGATCGGCACGGCCGCACCTTACGCGGGGTGCCATCATCGGGTGATGGCTGACCCGATGCCGATCGGACGTATCTTCACGGCGCTGGCCGAGGACGAGCCCGATCGTCCCTCCATCACTTGCGCCGGGGAGACCATCACGAGGCTCGAGCTCGAGACGCGCGCGAATCGCCTTGCGCGGGCATACGCCGAGCTCGGGGTGAAGCAGGGCGACTTCGTCACCATCGGCTTGCCCAACTCGATCGAGTTCTACGAAGCCACGGTCGCGACCTGGAAGCTCGGAGCCGTGCCCCAGCCGGTCTCGTCGCGCCTCCCCGCGCGAGAACGTCAGGCGATCGTCGAGCTGGCGAACCCAGCGATAGTCGTTGGTGCCGATCAGGCCGACCATCCGAACCACGTGTGCATTCCGACGGGATTCACCCCCGACGCCGGTCTGGACGACGGTCCGCTGCCCGACGCGATCGCTCCGTCATGGAAGGCGCCGACGTCGGGCGGCAGCACAGGACGGCCGAAGCTGATCGTCGCGGGACAGGAGGGCAAGTTCGATCCCGATCTCCTCTCGCTCGTGTTCCGCATGGAGCGCGGGGACACGCACCTCGTGCCCGGTCCGCTGTACCACAACGCCCCATTCAGCGTTTCGACCGTCGGCTTGTTCATGGGTCACCACCTTGTGGTGCTTCCGAAGTTCGATGCCGAGTCGGCGCTCGCTGCCATCCACGAACACCGCGTGCAGTGGATGAACCTCGTGCCCACGATGATGTTGCGCATGCACCGTGCGGTCCAGGCGGACCCCGCCCGCTACGACCTGTCGTCGCTCCGCGTCGTGTGGCACATGGCCGCTCCGTGTCCCGAGTGGCTGAAGGAGGCGTGGATCGAGCTCGTCGGCCCCGAGACGCTGATGGAGCTCTACGGAGGCACCGAGGGTCAGGCGGCCACGATCATCACCGGCACCGAGTGGCTCGCCCACCGAGGTTCGGTGGGGAAGCCGTTGACGGGACAGATGAAGGTGCTCGACGCGGAGGGCAACCCCGTTCCACCCGGCGAGATCGGCGAGATCTACATGCGACCGTTCGAGGGGATGGCACCGACGTACCACTACATCGGCGACGAGGCCCGAGTGCTCGACGGGTGGGAGTCGCTCGGCGACCTCGGATGGATGGACGAAGAGGGCTACGTCTACCTCTCGGATCGGCGCACCGATCTGATCCTCTCCGGCGGAGCGAACATCTACCCCGCGGAGGTGGAGGCTGCGATCGACGAGCATCCCCGCGTCCTGTCGTCGCTCGTCGTCGGCATCCCCGACGAGGATCTCGGCCAGAGAGTGCACGCCATCGTCCAACCCGACGGCGAGCTCACGGTCGACGACCTCCTCGTCCATCTCCAGGATCGACTGGTGCGGTACAAGATCCCCCGCTCGTTCGAGTTCGTCGCCGAGCCGCTCCGTGACGACGCCGGCAAAGCTCGCCGGTCTGCAGTGCGGGACGCAGCGGCCGAGAGATTGCGCCGTGCCTGAGTTCGAGACGATCGACGTCTTCGCCGCGGGAGAGCGGGGATCGCTCACGCTCAACCGGCCGGAGAAGCTCAATCCACTGTCGTCGCACACTTTGCGGGAGATCGCGGAGGCGGCGCACTGGTTCGATCGGCATCCCCTCGTGAAGGTCGTGGTCGTCTCGGGCCAGGGGCGTTCGTTCTCGGCCGGCGCGGACATCAGCGCGTTCGACTCACCAGCCGAGGGCTCGCCGCGTGACAATGCGGACCTCGGCCGCCTGATGGCCGACGCCGTCGAGTCGATGAACGCGGTGACCGTCGCCCGCATCCACGGGCACTGCATCGGCGGGGGGCTCGTGCTCGCCGCGGCGTGTGATCTCCGGGTCGCCGCCAGCGACGCCTACTTCTCCATTCCCGAGGTCGATCTCGGCATCCCGCTCGCGTGGGGAGGCATCCCGCGGCTCGTGCGTGAGATCGGACCCGCGCTCACGAAGGAGCTCGTCATGACTTGCCGACCGTTCACGTCGGCAGAGGCTGCGTCCGCTGGGTTCCTGAACCGCGTAGTCCCCGCGGCCGATCTCGACGAGTCGGTCGAGGATCTCGTGGCGCACCTACTCACGAAGTCGTCGCTCACGTTGCGCGCCACAAAACGACACGTCGACGCCGTGACACGCCAGATGGTCGGCCTCGATCGCAGCTGGGCCGACGCCGACAGCCTCGTGACCGCGCTCCGCGACCCCGAGTCGCGCGCGAGCGCGAAGGCGTATCTCGAACGGGTGAGGAAGAAGTGAGCACATCGATCGAAGACGTCCTCGAAGACCTCGTCGCGGAGTACGACCGTCTGGAGTCGATCCTCGAGTCCCTCAGCGAAGCGCAATGGCTCACCGAGTCCGGCGCGCCGCGCTGGACCGTCACCGATGTGATGATCCACCTCGCGCAGACCGAAGAGGCAGTCGTCGCGACGACGACGAGGCCGGACGAGCCGAACCGGCTGAGCCGCGACGGTGGCACCCTCGACGAGTGGGTGGCCAAGCAGGTGGCGGCCGAGAGTGACGCGCCGGGCCTGGTGTTCGCTCGCTGGAAGGCGGCGCGTCGAGCATCGGTGGATGCGTTGCGCGCCGCGGATCCCGACGCGCGATACGCGTGGGCGCACACGCCGCTCAAGCCGCGGACGCTGGCGACCACTCGACTCGCCGAGCACTGGGCGCACGCGCTTGACGTCACGGTGCCCTTCGACATCCCACTACCCGACACGGACCGGCTCCGCCACATCGCGTGGCTCGGTCACAGCACGCTGCCGTACGGCTTCGAGTTCAACGGCCAAGAGGCACACGAGGTGTTCGCCGACCTCGTCGCTCCCGACGGCGTGACTCCCTGGCGGTACGGGCCGCCCGACGCAGGTTCCACGATTGCCGGCCCGGCCGCGGCCTTCTGCCGGGTCGGCGCGCAGCGGTTGTCACCCGAGGAATCCGGCCTGGTCACGACAGGTCCCTACGCGAAAGCTGCCCTCCGAGTCCTCAGGAACTACGCGGGCTGACTTCGACAAATGGGGAATCGCTCCCGATGGCGCCGGGAGCGGGAAGGCGCACTCTCGTCAATGTCGCCGGTGTGGTCCGGTGCCATCGAGGAGGGACACCAATGAGTGCAGCAGTCATGACCATCCAGCGCAGGACCTGGAACGGGGCCCGCGCATTGCTCGCCGCCCTGGTGATCGCAGTGGCAGTGCTCGTGTCGCTGTTGATCCTGACGAACAACGACAGCGGCGCTTCGTCGTCGCCGACTCGCAGCGTCGCACCGGTGAGCCAGAGCCACGTGTCGCACTCGTCGGCCGACATCGCGTGTGGCGTCGGTCACCCGTGCTGAGTCCCGAGACCTCGTTGCTCAACGAATCCGGCGACTCCCCTCGCCTGTGCGGACGTTGAGCAGCAAACAGGCGGGGTTGGCTTCGGCCAGCCCCGCCTACGCTTCGTCCATGCGGCTCCTCGAGCGGGAGGCTGAGCGCGCGGCCCTCGACGAGTGCGTCGTGTCGGCAAGCGGAGGTGAGGGTCGCCTCGTCGTGATCTCGGGCGAAGCCGGTGTCGGCAAGACCGCCCTCACGAAGGAGCTCTGCGCACGGCAGCGGCCGACAGCCAGGGTGCTGTGGGGCCAGTGCGATCCGCTCCAGACCCCTCGCGCGCTCGGCCCGGTACTCGACATCGCGCGTGCCGCGGGAGGGGACCTCGCGAAGCTCGCTGACAGCGATGATCGCCATCGCCTCTTCACCGAGTTCCTCGCGGCCTGCGCGGACGGCACCGCGGTGACGCTCGCGGTGCTCGAAGACATGCAGTGGGCCGACGCGGCGACGCTCGACTTCCTCGCGTTCGCGGGGCGGCGCATCGAGCAGACGCGGTGCGTCTTGATCGCGACGCATCGTGACGACTTGCGCCGCGACCATCCGTTGCGAGCGGCGCTCGGCGATCTCGCGACGGTGAGCGCGTTGCGCCGGTTCCGTCTCGACCCGCTCAGCCGAAGCGCCGTCGCGACCCTCGCGGCGGCGACGAGCTGGGACCCGGTGGAGGTGCATCGGCTGAGTGGCGGCGTGCCGTTCGTCGTGGCCGAGCTCCTCGCAGCCGAGCCGGGTGATCTGACATCCGTGCATGACACCGTCGTCGCGAGAGCGGCCCAGCTGAACCCGGGAGCGCGCGAGCTCCTCGACACTGTCGCGCTGCTTCCGGAGGGTGCCGACACCGCGATGCTCGCCGCTGCGCTCGACGAGCCCGAGGGCGCGGTCGACGCGTGTGTGGACGCGGGGCTGCTGGTGCACGACTCCAAGCGCGTGTCCTTTCGCCATGAGCTCGCGCGCCAGGTGGTCGACGGCACGCTCACGCCGACACGGCGCTCCCGCCTCCATCGTCGGATCCTCGCCGGCATGCTCGAGATGGGCGTCGCCGATGCGGCGGTGTGCGCGCATCACGCCGAGCTCGCCGGCGATCCGGGTGCCGTGCTGCGGTTCGCGCCCCTCGCGGCGCGTCGCGCCGCAGCGTTCGGCGCACATCGGGAGGCGGCCGAGCAGTACGAGCGCGCGCTGCGCTTCGCCGGCGGGCTCCCGGCGAGCGAACGGGCGTGCCTGCTCGACGCCTACGTGTCAGAGCTGCTCGTGATCGACCGACCGGCCGACGCGCTCGAGGCCAGCACGGACGCACTGTCGTGCTGGCGCGAGGCGGGGGACCGGCAGGGTCTCGGCGGCTCCTTGCGTCGCCGGATGGAGGTGCTGCGCCTCGCCGGACAAGGCGAGTCCGCCCTCGCCGCTGGTCGTCAGGCGATCGCGGTGCTCGAACCCGAAGGTGACAGCCTCGAGCTCGCGCGCGCCTATGCGGTCGTCGCCCAGGGCCACATGCTGCGCAGCGAGCACGACCAGTGCTTCGAGGTGGCGCGGCGGGGCCTCGAGGTCGCGGAGCTCTTCGGCGACGAGGAGACGAACGTCCACCTGCTCACGACCTACGGCACCGCGCAGCTCTGCCTCGGGGATCCGGCGGGATACCCCGTGCTCGAGGAGAGCCTGCGGCGAGCGCAGGCGGCCGGTCTCGACGAGCCGGCGGGCCGCGCGTGGAACAACCTGATCGACCACTACGCGACCTCTCGTCAACCCGATGTGCTGCGGCCGCGCGGAGGAGGCGCTCGGCTTTGCGTACGCGCACGACCTGAGCACGCACACTCAATGCATCGAGGGGATGGTGGCTCAGTCGCTGGTCGACGGCGGCAGCTTCGACGAAGCCGTCGAGACCGCGACATCGGTGCTCGCCTATCTGGGTACGAGCTCCGTCCACCGGCTCGTGGCCATCACCGCGGTCGGCCGTGTGCGGAGCCTGCGGGGAGAGCCCGGAGTCTGGGATCTGCTCGACGAGGCGTTGGAGCTCGCGTTGAGTGCGGACGAGCCGCAGATGGTGTGCCCCGTGCGGGCGGCGCGCGCCGAGGCGGCGTGGCTCTCGGGTGATCTGAGGCTCGCCGCGCTCGAAGCCCGCGCCGGCCTCGAGCTCCTTCCGGAACCGGGAGCGGCCTGGAGCCGAGGTGACCTGGCGCTCACCTTGTGGCGGTCCGAAGGGGTCCGGTGGGCAAGCGATTGGATCGCCGATCCGTTTCTCCTAGTCATGGCGGCTGAGCACCGGCTTGCCGCCGATGCCTGGGGTGACCGGGGCTGCCCGTACTACGAGGCCGACGCCCTCGCGGACAGCGACGACGAAGAGGACCTTCGTCGCGCGTTCACGATCCTCGATCAGCTTGACGCTCGTCCGCGCCTCGCGATGGTGATGCAGCGGCTCAAGGACCTAGGTGCGCGCACGCTGCCTCGCCTCACACGAGCATCGACGAAGGCGAACCCCATGGGCCTCACGAATCGCGAGATCGAGGTGGCGTCGTGCCTTGCGGCCCATCTCACCAACGACGAGATCGCCGCGCGCCTGTTCATCTCCCCGAAGACGGTCGACCACCATGTGTCGTCGGTGCTGTCGAAGCTCGGCGTGAGCACGCGCCGTGAGGCGGCGCGACGCTTCGACGAGCTCGGCCTCGCAGAGGCCGCGCGATGACTGCTCAAGCGGCGCGTCTGCTCGAGCGTCAGTCCGAGCTCGCGGCACTCGACGACTGCCTGGCTTCGGCAGCGGCGGGTGAGGGTCGCTTGGTCGTGATCTCGGGCGAGGCGGGTGTCGGCAAGACGGCTCTTGCGAAGATGCTGTGCGCGAGCCAGGAAGGATCAGCCCAGATCCTGTGGGGCCAGTGCGATCCGCTGGAGACGCCTCGGGCCCTCGGGCCGGTGCTCGACATCGCCCGTGCCGCAGGCGGCGATCTCGCCAAGCTTGCCGACACCGACGATCGTCACCGCCTGTTCGCCGAGTTCGTGGCCTCGTGGACCGATGCCGACTCGACGGTCGTCGCGGTCATCGACGATCTGCAGTGGGCCGACGCGGCCACGCTCGACTTCATTGCGTTCGCCGGACGGCGCCTCGATCTCACCCGCTGCCTGCTCGTCGTCACCCATCGCGACGAGGTCGCACGCGACCACCCGCTGCGCGGGGTGCTCGGTGATCTGGTCACGGCTCCCGCGCTTCGTCGCCTCCGACTCGCGCCGCTCAGCGAGTCGGCCGTGGCCCAGCTCGCGGCATCCACCGATTGGGACGCCCGAGAGCTCCACCGCCTGAGTGCGGGTGTCCCGTTCGTGGTGACCGAGCTGCTGACGGCCGAGCCGGGCGCACTCACATCGGTCCACGACAGCGTGCTCGCGCGCGCCGGTCGCCTTGATCAAGACGCACGGGAGGTGCTCGACGCCGCCGCGCTGCTGTCCGACGGCGCGCCCATGTCCGTGCTCCTCGACGCCTTCGGAGAGAGCGAGCGCGGCATCGACGCATGTGTCGATGCCGGCCTACTCGTGCACGACGGACAGACCGTTGCCTTCCGCCACGAGCTCGCACGCCAGGTCGTCGACGGCGCCATCGCTCCGACTCGTCGCACCCGTCTGCACCACGCGATTCTCGGTGGCCTGCTCGACGCCGGCGGGATCGATCCGGCGGTCTGCGCGCACCACGCCGAGCTGGCCGGCGACCCGAGCGCGGTGCTGCAGTTCGCACCGATCGCCGCTCGACGTGCAGCCACGCTGGGCGCGCACCGCGAGGCGGTCGCGCAGTACGAGCGCGCCGTGCGCGTCGCCGGCGGCATCCCCCCGGCGGAGCGTGCCGCACTTCTCGACGAGTTCACCGCGGAGCTGCTCGTCGTGAACCGATTCGCCGATGCGCTGGAAGTGAGCGCCGACGCCCTGTCGTCGTGGCGAGCCGCGGGGGACACGGCGGGGCTGGGTGCGTCGCTGTGCCACAGAGTGCGGGTGCTCGAAGCGCTGTCCGACCCGGACGCCGCCCTCGCTGCCGCGTGGACCGCTGTCGAGCTCCTCGAACAACACGGGGAGAGCTCAGCGCTCGCGTGGGCGCACGCCACGCTGGCGTGGGTCTACCTGATGCGGGAGGAGCGCAACGAGTGCATCGCGGCGGCGCGGGTCGGTCTCGACATGGCCGAAAGGGTCGGCACCGAAGAGACAACCATCCATCTGCTCGCGACACTCGGACGCATCCAGCTCTGCATCTGCGACGAAACCGGGTGGGACTCTCTCACCGCGAGCCTGCGCCGTGCACGGGCGGCCGGCTTCGACGAACCAGCGGGCCGTGCGCTGAGCTACATGGTGGCCTACCACACCAACGACCACCATCCCGCGCTGCGCTCACGCTCGCGAAGGACGTCCTCGACTTCACGGCGAGCAGAGGGCTCGAGTCGCACCACCGCTATGTACGGTTCTTGGCTGGCGCGGCACTCATCGATGCGGGCCGCTACGACGAAGCGATCGAGAGTGCTCGCTCGCTTGCCGCCGAAACCGATCCGTCAGATCCGTTCGTCGTCCGGCCGTTGCTCGCGCTTGCGCAAGTGGCGGCTCGACGCGGAGAGCCCGCCGCTCGCGAGATGTTCGATGACATCGTCGCGAGGGCGCGACGGTGGGACGACCCATGGATCTATGCGTTCGTGAGCTTGGCGTTGTCTGAGGCGGTCTGGCTCTGGGGTGACCTGCCGCGAGCGGCGGCCGAGGCCAGGACCGGTCTCGATTGTCTGGGCGACGTCGGTGACACGTGGTGGCGCGGCGAGCTGGCCCTGCGGCTGTTCCGCTCGGATGGCACTCGTTGGCCTCGAGATTGGGTGGCCGACCCGTACCTGTGGCAGATGGACGGCGAGGTCGAGCGCGCCGCAGCCTTCTGGGCGAGAGCACGGTTGCCCGTACGAGGAAGCCGACGTCGCTGGGCGACAGCGACGACGAGGATGATCTGCGGACTGCCTTCACGATCCTCGACGCGTTGGGTGCGCGGCCGCGCCAGCTGATGGTGCTGCAGAAGCTGCGCGATCTCGGTGTGCGCAACCTCCCGAGATCCACTCGCGCCTCGACCAAGGCGAACCTTGGTGGGCTGACGGCTCGCGAGCTCGAGGTGGCGTCGTGCCTCGCCGAGCACCTCACGAACGACGAGATCGCGGCACGGCTCTACATCTCACCGAAGACCGTCGACCATCACGTGTCATCGGTGCTCTCGAAGCTCGGAGTGAGCAGCCGTCGCGAGGCCGCGCGGCGGGTCGAGGAGCTGCAGTCGGGGGCCCTACTACTTCGTTGACGTGCGACACAGAGAGTGTCTAACGTCATCGTAGTGGAGTACGTCCGCCCCCTCGACCGTTCTGCGCTGAGCGTCGACGACTTCGACGCGGTCAACCTCGTCGACAACGAGACCGCCTGGGTGGTCGCCGTCGGCGTGCCGCCGGCGTGGGTGCGCCCGCTTCCGCACGTGCACGAGAGCGACCAGCTCTACTGGATCATCGAAGGGGAGCTCACCGTCGTTCTCGACGGCGTGGAGCACGTCGCGGGGCCGAATTCGCTTGTGTGCATCCCGGCCGGTGTGGTCCACAAGAACCGCAACGACGGCGCGGTTCCCGAGCTGCACCTCGACCTACTCGTGCCGGCGCCGAATCGGTTCAAGCCGGGCAGTACTCCCGCGTCAGACGACGAACGTGGGCCGGGCACCGGCTGGGTGCGCGCGCTCGACGAAGTGCCCTACGAGTCGAGCCACGTGCGCGGGTTCGAGCTTGCTCGGCTGGCTTCGGCCGAGCGCGGCTGCTCGAGGATCATCGTGAACGCGGCACGCGTCTTGCCCGAGTCCCCCGGGACGTCTTGGCACATCCACGCGTTCGATCAGCTGTACTGGGTGCTCGAGGGCACCCTGCACGTCGAGGTCGCCGACCAGGTCCATGATGTAGAGCCCGGCCACCTCGTCGTGCTCCCCGCTGGCGTGCCGCACCGCAACTCGAACCCCGGCCCCGGCGTCGAGCGCCACCTTGCGTTCCTCGTGCCGGCGCCCACCGAGCGGCCGTTCGACACCGCGGTGACGTGGGAAGTCGGGGCGCCGATCGCGTGAGCGACAGGCCGTGCGGTTCGGGCCCGGGGTGATCTTCAGCGAGGCACGTGGCGCCCGCCGACGTGGGCGAAGCGCTCGTGGTGCTCCCTCAGCAGGTCTCGCCCGTAGTCGCCCCCGTTCGGCGTGCGTACCAGCATGTGGATGTGGTGGCGAGACGGATCGATGTTGTCGAACACGACGCCGTCGTGGTGGTCGAACTCGATCAGCCTCACCGGGCTGTGCACCCGGTAGTAGAAGGCATCGCTCTCGCCGTAGCCGCCGTACCACGAGAACCACGTGTCGTCGAGATGCGACTCGATCTCGGCCATCGACACTGCGGCGTGCGCGTCGACTGATCCACGCGGCGTAGCAGCGGGCGACCTCGAGCAGTAGCCGGCGCTGCGCGTCCGACAGGTCACTGGCCCGGACACCCTGGTAGGGGACGACGCGGTTGTCCTGACCCATGCCGCCCACCTGCCTCCCGTCGAACGGGTTCTGCAGGTCCGGATCCGGCATGTCGACCTTCGTGATCGACGAGTAGATCTGCGCTTTGGCGCGCTGCGCGTCGTCGAGCGACCGCATCAAGACCAGGCCGGCCTCCTCCTCGAGGTCGAACCACGACCGGTCCCCGATCGAGCGCGGCTCGGAGCCCATGAAGGCCGGCGTGGTCACGATGCGACCGTCGAACACGACCGTGCTGATGACGAGGTGATGGCCGTCGATCTGCCAGCCCCACGGCTCGTCGCCGCCCGGGTTGCCGAAGATCGACACGAAGTACAGCCATTGGCCGTACGAGTCGTGGTCTTCCTTGAGCTGCGCGACCAGCTCGTTGAGCTCCATGATCCCCAGGGCGTAGTCGTAGCCGCGCGCCGACAACGTTGCTCGCACGATCCCGAGAGCGAGGTCGCGCTGCGCTGACGACAGCTCGTCGAGCAACACTCCGTGTCGCCAGAACGCCACGTGCACGTTGGTCCATGTGCGCCACTCGGGCGAGTCCATCGACAGGCAGGCCTGGGTCCGCTGCTGCGGCGAAAGTGCTTGGACGAACGCGAGCGCGGCGTCGACGATCGGTGCAGTCGACACCTTCGGCGCATCGTCGAGCGAGCGAAGGCCGGTCTGCACCACGCCGTCGGTCGTGATGCCGACGAACGGCGCGTGCTGCCCCTCGACGCGCGGGTCGATGAGGGGCGCGAACTCACCCGCGACGGGGTGGTTCACCTTGCCCGACATCGGTGGCAGGCCACGGAACCCGAGGGAGCGCCATCCGTCGTGATCGTGTGCCATCAGTCATCCCCCGTTTCGTAGTCGACCCCGGGGCGACGGTAACACCTTTGGTTGACGGCCGACACTGGGAGTGTCTACCGTGCGACTGATGGACCTCGGCATCGCTGGGCGTCGGGGAATCGTGTGTGCATCGAGTCAGGGGCTCGGTCGCGCGTGCGCCGAAGCCCTCGCTGAAGAAGGCGTCCACCTCGTAATCAACGGCCGCGACGAGGAGAAGCTCGAGAAGACGGCCACCGAGCTCCGCAACCTGCCGGGCATCGACCGCGAGGTCGTCGCGGTCGCCGCCGACATCACCACCGACGCGGGGCGAGCGGCGCTTCTCGCGGCCTGCCCCGAGCCCGACATCCTCGTTCTCAACAACCGCGGGCCGAAGCCGGGAATCCTCGCCGACCAGACCGCCGAGAACTTCGAGGAGGCCCTGACGCTGCACTTCCGCACCCCGCTCGCACTGCTCATGGCCGTGCTGCCAGGCATGAAGGAACGGGGCTGGGGTCGGATCGTGTGCATCACGTCGGCGATGGTCACCGCGCCCGAGGAGGTGCAGGTCGCGAGCGCGAGCGCGCGGGCGGCACAGACGGCGCTGATGAAAGCAGCGTCGTTCGACGCTGCGGCGCACGGGGTCACCATCAACTTTCTGCAGCCCCGGGGCATCGTGTCGCAGCGCCAACGCGACGTCGTCCAGCACGAAGCCGAGAAGCGAGGCGTCTCGTTCGAGGAGGCATGGGCGCGGCAGGTGTCGTCTGTCGCGGCGAAGAGGTTCGGCACGCCCACGGAGTTCGGCAAGACGTGCGCGTTCGTGTGCAGCGACCACGCCGGCTACATGTCGGGCACCAACCTGCACCTCGAGGGCGGCACCTACACAGGGATCGCGTGAGATGACGACGATCCAGCTGCGGCGCTACACGATCGAGTCGGGCCGGATGGACGACTTCATCGGGTGGTGGCGCTCGATCGTCGGGCCCCGCGCGGAGCACGGGTTCCGCATCGTGTTCGCTTACGCCGACGACGAGCACGACCAGTTCGTGTGGGCGGTGGCGCACGACGGCGACTTCGATGCGGCGGAAGCCGCCTACCTGGCATCGCCCGAACGCGCCGAGGCGTTCGCGACGAATCCCAATGTGGTGACGGGCGATCTCGTATCGAAGGTTCGGTCCATCGACCTCTGACGATCAGGGCGCTGCGAGCTCTTGCAGCGCGGGCATGACGTGCTCGTGGAACAGCCGCATCGAGTGGTGGACGACGTCCGTACGCATCCCCGCGTGCCGGAACCCGCACGCGACCTCGGTGATGCGTCCGAGCGCGCCCTGCACGATCGGTGTGAGGGAGGCGATCACGTCGTCGGGCGTGCCGACCGATGCGTGCCAGAACCCGGCGTTGCCGGCCCGGAGCATCTCTTGAGTGATCGGCTCGTTCCCCTGCGAGGACCCATCGAGGTTCTTGCGCAGGTTGTAGAAGTTGACGAAGTACTCGATGCCGGCGCCGGCGTCTTCCCAGGCCCGGTCGGTCGAGTCGGCCACGTGGATCACCTGCATCGACGCCATCTTGTGGTCGCGCGGGTTGCGTCCGGCGGCTTCGAGCGCGGCGTCGCACCCGAACAAGATCGGAGCGATGAAGTTGAACCCGCGCTCGGCGGCCTTGGCCAGATTCTGCGGGCCCATTGCGCTCGACCACACCGGCACCGGGTTCTGCACCGGCTTGGTCGTGAACGTCATGTTCGGGATGTCGTAGTAGCGACCCTTGTGGCTGAACTCGTCCTTCTCCTGGAAGGCCCGCAGGATCCAGTCGATCGACTCCCACGTGCGGCCGTTCATCGTCTTCGGATCGATGCCGAACGAACGGAACTCCTCGTACTGCGAGCCCGGGCCGATGCCGAACTCGAACCGGCCGCCCGAGAGGATGTCGCACGTCGCGACGTCCTCGGCCATGCGGATCGGGTCGTGGAACGGAAGCAGCGCGACCGCGGTGCCGACTCGCAGCCGCTCGGTTCGAGCTGCGACCGCAGTGCAGATCTGGATCGGCGATCCCGACCACTGGCACTCGCGGAAGTGGTGCTCGCCGTACCACGAGCGGACGAACCCCATCTCCTCCGCGAGCACGGCGTCGCTGATGTAGTCGGAGTACACGTCCTTCTCGGCGTAGGCCGACTGCGGGTGGTTGCGCACCGCGTTCAGTAGCGAGAACTCCATCGGATCCCCCTTGGTCGACAGCGCCAATACCCTACACATCTGTTGACGCTCGGCACGCCTGATCGCTAGTTTGACGGACCAGGTCGGATCGCTACCGTTTGCGCATCGCGACCGCGGGGGAGGAAGACGCCGTGACCGACGTCGTCGAGACGTCCAGCGCCATCGCCGCGTCGCCCGCGTCGCCCGCGTCGCCGGGCGTGCTCGCCGGTCCCCGCCTCGAGCAGTTCGAGGAGGAGATCCGCAAGCTCAAGGTGAAGGGCAGCCGCTCCGAGCCGGAGCGAATACTCCTGATCCTCGGGATCCTCGCCCTGATCGGTGGTTTCGTCGTGGCCGTCGTCGGTCTCACGGGGGTCCGGAATGCAGGTGACGCGCTCGAGCAGGGCGACTCGCTCGCGCTCACGATCCTCGGGGTCGGCATCGCGGTCGTGGGGGCCATCGTCTGGGCTCGTCACTCGCTCTCGCGGTACTTGCGCTACTGGCTGGTGCGTGAGCTGTACGAGCAGCGGGCCTCCACCGACCGCATCGTGGAGGCCATCGAGAAGCAGTCGCCGACGTGAACCATCGCGACGCTGCGATCCCGCTCGGAGCGACGTGGTCATCGCCCTTCGTCCGGTGGCAGGGCTCGCTTGCAGACGTCAACAGCATCGAGCTCGCCGCTCAGGTCGCTCGCGACGCTCTGCAACGTGCCAACGTCGATCCGGGCCGGCTCGACTCTCTCGTGCTCGGCATCACGGTGCCGCAGAAGGAGTCGTTCTTCGGCGGGCCGACGCTCGCGGCAAAGCTCGGAGCCCCCGACATCACGGGCCCGATGATCGCGCAGGCCTGCGCGACGTCGGCCAAGTGCGTGCAGGCAGCGGCTGCCGCCGCCGACGGCGGCGAAGTGGTGGCCGTGATCACGACCGATCGCACCAGCAACGGGCCACTGCTCACCTACCCGTCGAGCTCGGGTCCAGGCGGGTCTCCGACGATCGAGCACTGGATCCTCGACAACTTCAAGAAGGACCCGTGGGCGGGCCAGGCGATGGTCGACACGGCCGAGGCGGTTGCCGCGGAGGCCGGAATCGAACGGGCCGAGCTCGACGAGCTCACCCTCCAGCGCTTCGCGCAGTACGAGGCTGCGCTGGCTGACGATCGAGCCTTCCAGCGCGGGTGGATGATCCCGGTCACCGTGCCGCGGCGCGGGCGCGACCCGCTCATCGTCGAGAGCGACGAGGGCATCTACGCGACCACGGCCGAGGGGCTCGCGAAGCTCGCGCCTCAGGCGCCCGACGGCGTGGTCACCTTCGGCACGCAGACCCATCCCGCTGACGGCACCGCTGGCATGGTCGTTGCTCCGACTGAAATCGCCCGTGAGCTGAGCGGCGGACGGGGTGTCGCTCGAATCCTCGGCAGTGGGTTCGCCCGAGTCGAGAAGGCCCGGATGCCGAAGGCACCGGTGCCTGCTGCGATGGCGGCGCTGGCCGCCGCTGGGCTCTCGATCGACGACGTCGACGCGGTGAAGTCACACAACCCGTTCGCTGTGAACGACGTGTTCTTCGCGCGTCAGACCGGCTTCCCGGTCAGCCGCACGAACGCATTCGGCTGCAGCCTCATCTACGGCCACCCGCAAGGTCCGACGGGCGCCCGCGCGATCGTCGAGCTGATCGCCCAGCTCGAGGCGAGAGGCGGAGGCGTCGGTCTCTTCACCGGATGCGCCGCGGGCGACACCGGCGGCGCCGTCGTTGTTCGCGTCGACTCGTGAATCTCCAACCGACTCTGACCCCAGGGGGTTTCGATGACTGACCAGATGCTTTCGATCAAGACGCCCGACGGCGACATGGGTGCATACGTGCGCCGCCCCGACGGCGACGGTCCGTTCCCGGTGATCGTGTACTTCCATCACGGTCCGGGCCTCGACGACGGTTCGAAGGAGTCGATGCAGCTGCTCGCGGACGCGGGCTATTACGTCGTCTCACCCGATCGCTATCACCGCGAGCAGCCCTGGCTCGTGTTCGACATAGCGACGCTGCGCGCTGGCGGACCCGAGTCCGAGAAGGCGATGCAGCGCATGTTCGGCATCCTGATGGCGACGACCGATGAGATGGTCGAGAGCGACCTGCAGGCGCTACTGGCGGCGCTCGACGAGGAGCCCGCGGCTCGGAAGGCTCCGATGGGGGTCATCGGCTTCTGCATCGGCGCTCGCTCGGTGATGCGCACGGTCGCCGCGCATCCCGACATCTTCACGGCAGGTGTCGCTCTGCATCCGTCTTTCTGCACGACGGAAGACGCGGATTCCCCGCATCTCGGCGTGGCGGGCTACGACGGGCTCCTCTACGTGGGCTTCGGCTCGGAGGACAAGATGCAGTCGGCCGACGCCAACAAGCCGTTCATCGACGCGGTGAACACGGCGATGGACGGTCGGGGCCTGGCCGAGATCCATGACGGTGCCGACCACGGCTTCGCCGTGCCCGGACCCGCCTACCACGAGGCCGCCGCCGATCGCTCATATGAGAAGGCGCTCGAGATCTTCGAGAAGGCAGTCGCCTGATGCAGGTGGGGATGGCACTCGCCATCAAGACGCTGGCCGACGAGTTCCAGCCCCTTCGCGAGGTCTACCAGTCGTTCACCGACGAGGCCGTGCTCGCTGAAGACCTCGGGTTCGACTTCATCTCCACGAGTGAGCATCACTTCGAGGACGACGCGTGGTCGCCCTCGCAGCTGCCGATCCTCGCCAACATCGCCGGCCGCACCTCGCGCATTCGGCTGCACACGAACGTGTTCCTGCTCCCGTTGCACCACCCGCTTCGCGTGTCCGAGGACGCGGCGACCGTCGACTTGCTGTCGAACGGTCGCCTCGACCTGATCTGCGGCACCGGATCGGTGGAGGAGGAGTTCGTCGCGCTGGGGATCGACCCGAAGACGAGGTGGGGTCGCTTCTGGGAGGAGATGGAGATCCTCCGCATGTCGTTCACGGGCGAGCCGTTCACGTTCGAAGGCAAGCACTTCACGATCCCGAAGCCGATTCGCCAGACGACCAAGCCCGTCCAGGATCCGTTCCCGCTGTGGGTCGGCGGACTCGGCTCGAAACTGCAGTACAACTCGGGAAAGCACGGCTTCCACTCGCAGGGCGGTCCCGTGTTCCGTCCCGAGTACCTCGAGGGCTTGAAGGAAGCGGGCATCGACCCGATGACCTGCAACCTCGCGATGTTCGTCAGCGGCCATCTCGCCGCGACGAAGGAGCAGGCCTGGGAAGAGTGCAAGGTCGGCTGGTGGAACTGGCAGAACGAGTACCGCAAGCGCACGTGGATCGCGATGCTCGACAGCCCGATGAAGGCGGTGCCTCCGCTCACGCCGCTCGAGCAGCTCGACCAACCGCCGGACGGGTTCATGGCACCGCTGCTGGGCACGCCCGACGACATCCTCGCTGCGCTCGTGCCGATGCTCGAAGGCGCACAGTGCACCCACTTCTCGTTCGCGTTCCGCGCGAGCGGCGGCGGCATGCCTGACGAGGTCGTGCGTCCGGGCATCGAGCTGTTCGCCAAGGAGATCCTGCCCGTGCTGAAGACGCTCGGTCGCGAACCCGTCACGTCCCGAGCGGAGGACTGATCGTGAAGCTCGCGACGATCCGTGACGGAGGCTCCACTCTCGCCGTCCGCATCGACGATGACGGCGCGGTCGATCTCGGGGTGGCCGATGTGCGCGCCGTGCTCGAGCGCGACGGCTGGCAGGACTGGGCGGCCTCGGCCGTCGGGTCGCGTCGACCGGTCGACGGTCTGGACTACGCGCCGCTGATCCCTCGTCCAGACAAAGTGCTCTGTGTCGGCCTCAATTACCGCTCGCACATCCTCGAGACCGGCAACGAGCTTCCGACCCATCCCACGCTGTTCTCGAAGTTCAGCTCCGCGCTGATCGGTGCAAACGACGACGTGATCCTTCCCGTCGAGTCGCAGAAGGTCGACTGGGAGGCCGAGCTCACAATCGTGATCGGCAAGCGGGGCCGGCGCATCCCCCTCGAGCAGGCCGCCGACCACATCGCCGGCTACACGATCATGAATGACGTCTCGGTGCGCGACTTCCAGATGCGCACGTCGCAGTGGTTGCAGGGCAAGTCGTGGGAAAGGTCGTCGCCCCTGGGTCCGTGGCTCGTCACGAGCGACGAGACGCCTGGACCAAGTCGGGAGATCGCGTGCGAAGTGAACGGGGAGCAGAAGCAGAAGGCCGACACCGCCGACCTGGTGTTCGACTCCGCCGCTCTCGTCGCGTACGCGTCGATCATCCACACACTTCAGCCGGGCGACGTCATCGCGACGGGCACGCCCGGGGGGGTGGGCATGGCGTCGGGCACCTTCCTCGACGACCGCGACGTGATGGTCACTCGCATCGCCGGGCTCGGCGAGTGCCGCAACGTGTGCCGTCGCGAACGGCCATGAAGTTCGGCCTCTTCTACCTCGGCCATCTTCCGAAGCCGCTCGACAACGACGACTGGGACGAGGAACAGCAAGTCGCGCGCTTCCACGAGATCCTCGACCAGATCGAGCTCGCCGATCGCCTCGGCTTCGATTACGTGTGGATCGGTGAGCACCACTTCCTCGGCGAGTACACACAAGTGTCCGCCCCCGAGGTGATCATGGGCGCGATCAGCCAGCGCACGAAGCAGATCCGCATCGGCAGTGGCATCACGCAGATGGTCACGCGGCACAACCATCCCGCGCGTGTCGCGGAGCGGGCGGCCACGATCGACGTGCTGTCACGGGGTCGCTACGAGCTGGGCACCGGAGCCGGCAACCCGAACGAGCATCCCCCGATCCTCTACGGGCTCGACGGCGAGACGGAGAAGCTCCTCGCACATGGTCATGACATGTGGCGGGAGTGCACGCGCGAGTGCCTGCGGATGCTGAGTGAGGATCCGTATCCCGGCTACGAGGGGGAGTACCTCCAGATGCCGGCAGTGACGACCGTGCCGAGGCCGGTGCAACGACCCCATCCGCCGATCTGGCGCTCGACGACGCGCGTCGACCTCTGTCACGAGCTCGGGTCCACGGGCGTGGGCTGTCTGATCCTGGCCCTGTTCGGCCCCGACCTCGTGCGCGCGTGCGTCGAGCAGTATTGGGACGGCGCACGAGGAGGCATCACGCCGATTGGCAAGGCGGTGAACCCCGCGGTCGGCGCGTTCTCGACCACGTTGGTGGCACCGAGTGATGCCGAGGCCGAGGCCCGAGCTGCGGACGGAGTCGACTTCTTCTCGTACTCGATCTTTCGGTCCGGACAGCTCGTCGGGCACGAGGGCAACCACCTCAGCCGCGAGCTGGCGGTCGTCAAGCGCGACCTCGAGCCGGGTGCTCCGGTGCCGGGGTTCCCGAACAATCCCGAGGCGAACCTGATCGGAAGCCCGGAGACCGTGAGGGCCAAGCTCCGCGTCATCGAGGACACGAACGTCGACTTCGCGGGCTTCGCGATGCAGAACGGCGACACCCGCCACGAGCACATCATGGAGTCGCTCGAGCTCCTGGCCAGCGAGGTGTTGCCTGAGTTCCGCGACCGTGACGAGCTGCACCAGAAGTGGCGGGCCGAGCAGCTTCGCGACATCGATCTTCCTGTGAACGCGAGCGTGTGATGGACGAGGTCGTCTGCCTGATGCAGTTCAGCGGTCGTCCAGGCATCCCGTTGCGGGCCGGGCTCTTCGATCTGTCCGTGGCGACCGGCCCGCCGCCCGCGATCATGACGTCCGGTCACGGCAACGACTACGGCAAGGACCTGCTCCGCCAGCACTACGCCCTGCATCACTAGGGTGGCGCCGATGGTTGTGCCCCAAGTCGCTGATCGCGTCGACTTGCCGCGGATCCAGACGGGCGCCAATCCCCAGCATCTGATCGTCACGCTCCTCGGCGACTACTGGTCGGGTCGCAAAGACCACCTTCCGTCCGCCGCGCTGGTGGCGCTGGCCAACGAGTTCGAGATCACCTCGACGAGCGCGCGTGCCGCACTCAGCCGGCTGGCCCGAAGGAACCTGCTCGATTCCTCCCGCGACGGGCGGCGCACGTTCTACGGGCTCACGGCGCGGGCCGAGCGCGTGCTGAACGAGGGCTTCGCGCGCATCGTCCAGTTCGGTCTCGACGACCGGCCGTGGGACGGGTCGTGGTCGGTGGTGATCTTCTCGGTGCCCGAAGACCAGCGCGACGTGCGCCATGTGCTGCGCACCCGCCTGCGCTGGCTCGGCTTCGCCCCGCTGTATGACGGCGCATGGGTCTCGCCCAGGGCCGACGGCGGCGAGACGACAGCGCTCCTCGAGGAGCTCGGCGTCGCGAGTGCGACGATCTTCGTCGGCCGCGTGGAGCACGCCATCAACGGAGGCGATCCGTTGAGCGCATGGGACCTCGACGAGCTGCGCGCGAGCTACGAGGAGTTCGTCGAGGAGTTTGGTCCGCTGCTCGACCGCGTCGACGAAGGCGACGTCGGCGCAGCCGAGGCGATGGTCGCCCGCACGCGCGTGATGGACGTGTGGCGGCAGTTCCCCAACCTCGATCCCGAGCTGCCGGAGGACGTGCTGCCGTCGGGATGGCCACGTCGCAAAGCGCAAGCGATCTTCGCTCGGGTCTACGACGCGCTCGGCCCCCTCGCCGAGATGCGCTTCCAGCAGATCCTCGCCGAATACGAGCCCGAGCTCGCGAAGCAGGCGCACTATCTCACGACGAAGGCCGCGTCCACCCCGACCCGCCGGCGCTGAGTCCCGACCGCTGGGTGAGGTCAGTACGAGCCGGTCTCGGTCTTGTGCTCTGCGGCGCGAGGGCCGAAGGGTGACGAGTCGAGCCACGTGCCCGCGGCGATCCCGCGCTTCGCGATCGCGGCCTTCAGCCGACGCTTCGCACGGATCGACCAACCGTTGGCTTGCATGTGCCGGAGCGCGAGGCTCGACGCGTCTCGGTTGTAGAGAGCGGCTTCGCGGCGGGTCGGACGCGAAGTGATCGACCGCGGCGGGTGTCCCCTCGGTGATCGCGCGTGCGGCGACGAGCGCGTCGGGGATGCCCGAGTTGAGCCCTCGAGCGCCGAAGGGTGCGAAGAGGTGCGCTGCCTCGCCGACCAGCGCGACGCGGCGGTATGAATCCGTGAAGGCGGACGCGACGACTTGGTAGAAGCGGTACGTCGACACCCAGGTGACACGGTCCGCGTACTTCGGGGGAAGCACCCGCGCGATCCAGCGGTTCACGCCCTCTGGATCGTTGAACTGCTCCGGATCGTCGTCGGGCCGCAGCTGCAGGTCGGCGCGGATGCCGCCCGCGAACGGCACCAGCAACACGTTCCGGCCGTGGACAGCCGGGTGCTCGTAGTAGAAGACGCGCTCCGGCAGCATTGGTGACGATTCGTCCTCGGCCACGTCGACGATCACGAACGAGTCCTCGATGCGAGGTCCTTCGAGCTCGATGCCGGCGGACGACCGGAGGACCGACCGAGCGCCGTCGGCGCCGATGACATACGAGGCTCGCCACTCGTCCCCTGTGGCCGTCCGCAGCACCACGCCCTCGGCTGATGTCGTGGACGCCACGAGCTCCTGCTCCCACACCATCTCGACGCCGGCGCTCTTGCATGCGTCGAGAAGCAGCTGCTCGATCACGACTTGCGACAGGTTCGTCGAGTGGGGCAGCCGGGTCGGGTCGGGCGGGGGATAGGTGCGCTCGTAGACGAGGTCTTCCCGGTAGTACGTCTTCTTCGTCGTCCAGACGATGCCGTGACGAGCGATCTCCCAGCCGAGGCCCTCGCTCACCGACTCGAGATGCTCGAGCGACTCACGGTGGAGGAAGATCGCCCGGCTGCCCGGGCGGGTTCGGTCCTCCGGTTCGGCCTCGAGCACGGTGACGGGGTGGCCCAGTGCGCGGAGTGCGAGCGCGGCCGTCATGCCCACCGGCCCAGCCCCGACGACGATCACGGGATGGGGTTCGGTCACGCGAGCTCTTCCGCGGTCGACGCCAGATAGGCGTCGGAGATCGTCAGCGCGATCTGGTCAGGGCTGCCGACGGTCACGAGCCGGCCGTGCAGCATCACGCCCGCCTTCGTCGCGACGCCGAGCACGTCGTGCGCGAACTGCTCGATGATGAGGATCGCGATCGCCTCGCTCTCGGCGACTTCGGCGACGATCTCGTAGAGCCGCTCGACGATGATCGGCGCGAGGCCCATGGACAGCTCGTCGATCACGAGGACTGCGGGGTCGACGACGAGCGCCCGCGCGAGCGCGAGCATCTGTTGCTCACCCCCCGACAACGTGCCGGCGAGCTGCTTGCGCCGTTCGGCGAGCCTCGGGAACTGCGTGAAAGCGCGCTCCCGAATGTCTGCGAGCGACACGCCCGTGAACGTCGACATCCGCAGGTTGTCGTCGATCGTCAGGTTCGGGAAGATGCCACGCCCTTCGGGGATGGTGCACAGCCCGGCGCGCGCCAGGGCGTCGACGGGCACTCCCCTCACCGACTCCCCGCAGAGAAGCACGTCGCCACTCGAGGGTTGCACCTCACCGTTGAGCACCTTGAGCGTCGTCGACTTGCCCGCGCCGTTGGGGCCGAGCAGCGCGAACACTTCGCCCGGGGCGATGGCGAGGGAGACGCCGTGCAGCACGTCGATCGTCCCGTAGCCCGCGTGCACGTCGCGCAGCTCGACGATCGGCGCACGCGGCTGGGCCTCCAGGGCACGCAGGTGCTCGACCGCGAGCGTGCGCGGAGCGGCTTCGTCCTTGGCCTCGCCGAGGTAGGCGACTCGCACCTCGGTGTTGCCCTGGATCTCGGCCGGCGTCCCCGCTGCGATCTTCACGCCGAGGTTGAGCACGTGGATGATGTCGCACGTGCCCATGACGAAGGACATGTCGTGCTCGACGAGAAGGACCGCCACGCCCTCGGCGGCGACGCGGCGGATGACGTCGCCGACGACGCCGGTCTCCTGGTCGGTGAGGCCCGACGAGCACTCGTCACAGAGCAGCACCTTCGGCTTCGTCGCGACTGCGCGGCAGAGCTCGACGAGGCGAGCCATCCCCGTGGGCAGTGTGTCGACGGGTGCATCGACGACGTGGCGCAGGCCGACGACGTCGATCACGCGATCGACCTCCGCAGCGTCACCGGTCGACTCCGCGGCCACCAGGATGTTGTCCCGCACCGTCAGCGAGTCGAAAACTTCGAGCCGCTGGAATGTACGGGCGAGACCGAGACGCGCCCGCTTGTAGGCCGACGTCTGGGTGAGGTCTCGACCGTCGAGCACGACGCGCCCCGACTGCGGCACCTGCAAGCCCGTGATCACGTTGAAGAGCGTCGTCTTCCCGGCGCCGTTCGGGCCGATGAGCCCCGTGATCTGCCCCACTTCGGCCGGCATCGTGACGTCGTTGAGCGCCATGAGCCCGCCGAACCGGACTGTGACGCCGGCGACCTCGAGCACGGCCATCAGCCGGTGGTCCGGAGGTCGGCGGGCACACCGAGCCGGTCGTTGATGCGCCGAAGCTCACCTTCGGTGAACGGCTCGTCGATGCCGAGGCGCGCCGGGTCGACGCCGCGCTTGAGGCGCGCTTGCGCCGCCGCGGACTGCACGCGCGTCCGGTCGCCACGGAAGCGCCTGCGAAAAGCCCTTGCTCATCTCGCCCGCGATCCCGTTCGGGTTCTGGCTCACGCCACCGGCAAGGCCCCCCGGGCCGACGCGGCTGACGGCAGTGAAGATCCCGCCGGTCCACACGGCGCCGAACCACGCGAAGAGGAAGTTCGCCCATCCCGCGAAGAGCGCGCCGGCCAGGAGCGTGACACCCCCCATGACAAGGAAAAGCACCATCGAGATCCCGGGGAACATCCCGAAGTCCGCAGCAGATGGCGTGCCGCGCTGCATCGCGAGCAGGCCGCCGGCGACGGCACCGAGCGCGGCCGACAGGCAGAAGACCTCGAGCTTCAGCTTGCGGATGTCGAGGCCGATCGTCGTGCACGCCGCCGAGCTGTCGCGCATCGCGACGAGGCGACGTCCGTGACGGCTGCGTCTGAGCGCGACGAGCCCGACCATCATCATCGAGAAGACGATCGCGCAGAGGACGAGGAACGCGAGCGGCGACTTGAACGAGATGCCGAACACCTCGGGCCGTTGCACGACCTCGAAGCGACTGCCGAGCACGTCGGGCTGGGCGAAGAAAATCGAGCTCCATCGCGCGTGCGAACGCGACGGAGGCGAGCGCGAAGTAGAGGCCCTGCAATCGCAGCGCGGGGAGGGCGATCAGCGCGCCGACCGGGATCGCCAGCAATGCCGCCACGAACAACGCCAGCACGTTGCCGCTCGGGGCGTGAGCGACCATGTAGTACGCGCCGATGCCCGCGAACGTCAGGGGTGCCAAAGACACTTGCCCACTCCACCCGATCAGCGGCACGAGGGGTATCGAGCACGAGCGCGACGAGCAGTCCGCTCGTCAAGCGGTTCTGCGTGATCACGCTCACCCTCGACGCCGCGACCCCGATCGCGAGCACCAGCACGAACCCGCCCAGCGCGACCTCCCAGAGCTGGGGCACACGAGCATGCAGGCGCGCCGCCTTGCGACCGACGGTGATCGGGGCCGACGGTAAGCGCGAGCAACGCGACGAAGAGCACGAGCGTCGGGATCGCCTGGGGCACGCCCGACCACCGTCCGCTGAAGTCGAGGAACGCCAGCGAGAACGAGGAGAGAAGACCGATAAGGAGCCCTCCGGCGATCGTCAGCGGGAGGCTGCGGAGCCGTCCGATGATCGCCGCCGCGAAGGCGTTGACGATCAGCAGGGTCAACCCCTCGATGCTCATCAAGCACCTCAGGGGCGAGGAGGATGCCGGCGAGCGCGGCGAGCGACGAGCCCATCGCCCATGCGAGTGCGGACGCCGCGCTCGGGCTTCGCTCCGTGCAGCGCGGCGAGCGTTGGGCTGTCGACCACCGCCCGCATCGAGAGCCCGATGCGTGACTGCTTCAGGAAGAGCCTGAGCCCGACCGCGATCGCGATGCCGAGCACGATCGTGATGAAGCGGTGCCAGAGCACCACGGTGTCGCCGACGTGGAAGCCACGGTTGCCGAAGAGGTAGGGCACCGAGCGTGACTGGTTCTGGTTCCAGATCCACGCCGCGAGTCCCATGAGGAACAGCGTCAACGCCACCGTCGCCATGAGCTGTACGACGAGGCTGCTCCGCGCGGCGCGGCGCATCGCGAACCGGTCGAGGAGCACGCCCGACCGCTGGCGCGATCACGAGCACGACGAGCAGGAGCGCGGGGATCTCGGCGAGACCCCAGCTCCTGTGTCAGCTGCCAGTAGATGAACGCCATGAACATGCCGATGGCGCCCTGCGCGAAGTTGAAGATGCCGCTCGTCGTGTACGTGACCACGAGGCCCGTGGCGGCGAGCGCGTAGATCGCCCCCAGCGGCGACGCCTGCGACGATCGCGCCGAGGACCCGTGACCATGTGACCGGTGTGCCCGCCCAGAGGCTGACGCCGACATAGAAGGCGGTCGCGGTCGCCCCGAAGGCGACCGCGAAGCCGCGAAAGCGTTGCCGGGCGGTCCGGCTCGCCGGCATCAGCCGGTGAAGTTCCCGGTCACCTTGACGACGGCGGCCGGGTCGCAGTTGAACTTGCCGACGCCCTCGGGATCGACGCGGACGAACTTGCCGCTCTGCACCTGCACGGTGACCCAGCACGGCGAGGGCTGCGCCGAGCACCGTGCCCTCGCGCGAGGATGCCCTTCGCAGTGACGGTCGGGCCGGTCGCGAGGAGGTCGAGCAGCGACTGGCGGGTGAGCCCGTTGACGCCGTCCTTCTCGACGATGCGACCGACGAGGTCTTCGAATGCCAGCGCGGCCGCGTATGCCGTTTCACCGTTCGCCGATACGTCCTGCTCGTTCGTGACACCCTCGCGGTAGAGGCCGACGCCCTCGACGTCGGTCTCGTCGAAGGGCGTCGAGCAGCTGTGACACGTAGAGGCCTTCGATCGCCTCGGCGTTCTGCGACGCGAACGACGGCGTCTGGCACTGCGAGGTGCAGCTCCAGAGGACCTTGGTCATGTCGAGGCCCTGCACACGTGCTTCGGCCATGAGCTTCGCGACGGCGATCGACGTGCTCGCCGACCCAGGTGACGCCGTCGGTCTGGATCTTCTGGATGATCGGCGTCGCCTCTGACTGCGGAGCCGCGTCCGGGTAGACGACCTTGCCGTCGAACGTCCCGCCGGCCTCGGTCAGCGCTTGGCCCGCGGCGAGGATTCCTGGACCGATGCCGGGCACGCCCGGGTCGATGCCGAGCTGGTTCGTGCGTCACGACGGAGCCGATCTTGCCGAAGTAGTAGTCCCACCCGTATTCGGTGACGGTGAACGTCGGCTCGGCGGCCGTGAAGTCCTGGCCGGCTTGAATGATGCCGTAGCTCGACTTCGACGTTGCCGCGCCCGCGCTGATCGTCAGGGCGGCGACGTCGGGCAGCCCGATCGCGTTGCCGGTCATGTCCTTGCAGGTCTGGATCGGATCGGGATTCAGCAACACGAAGGCTCCCGAACCGACGGTCGCGAACTCGTTCTGACACGCCTGGGTGTACGCGTTGACGGCTTCGTCAGGGTTCAGCTTCGAGTCGTAGAAGGTCACGACGACCTTGCGTCCCGCGAGACCGCCGTTCGCGTTCACCTGATCGCCCCACGCCTTCACCGCGGACACCAAGGGCTGGCTCAACCCCGGCGCGAGAGGTGTGTCGACGTCGGCGACGACGCCGATGTGGATCTCGGTCGCGGTGATGCCGATGTCGGTCGCCTCGGTCGGTTCGGCCGCTGTCGTGGCCGCGCCGGTCGTGGCGCTCGACGGCCGCTGTCGTCGCACTTGCTGCTGTTGTCGCGGTCGAGCGGCTGTCGTCGCGGCCACCGCAGCCGGCGGCGAGCAGGGCGACGATTGCCGCTGACGCGACCAATCCCGTGCGCTTCATGCTTCCCCCATGACCGTGCCAGAGCGTCTGGCCCTCGGGACTGTAGACACTCGGTCTGTCGCCCGTCAACAAAAGGTGTTAAGGTCGGCCGTCGAACCGATGACGTTCTACGTGACCCAGGGGGGACGATGAAGGTCGAGATCTTCGTGCCGGTCAGCTACTACGGCCCGGTCGACAAGGCGTGGCCCACGCCGCCTCGTTGCTACGACCCGCAGATCGGCATGCGGTCGATGGAGTGCGGCATGCAGCAGTGCGAAGCCGCGTTCAATGCCGGCTTCGACTCGCTCAACTTCGCGGAGCACCACTACTCGGTCAACCAGCTCAGCCCCAGCCCGATCTTCTATGCGGGACTGCTCGGGCAGCGACTGCCCGACGCGGACATCGGCGTGCTCGGCTCCGACCTCCCGCTGCACAACCCAGTGCAGCTCGCGGAGGAGTACTCGATGCTCGACAACCTCCTCGCCGGTCGCCTCACCATCGGTCTGCTCCGCGGCACGCCGAACGAGTACATGACCTACGGCACGAACCCGTGGGACTCGAAGGAGGCGTTCAAGGAGGGTGTGCGCCTCTTCATCCGCGCACTCACCGAGCCCGAGCCGTTCGGCTGGGAGGGTCGGTACTACCGGCATCGCAACGTCTCGATCTGGCCACAGCCGCTTCAGCGCCCGCACCCGCGCATCCTCCTCTCGGGCAACAGTCCCGACTCGGCGTGGTTCGCGGGTGAGATGCACTGCGACCTCGGATTCAGCTTCATGCCGCCGGAGAAGTGCGCGGAGAACCTCGAGCACTACCGCGCGGGCGCCCGCGACGCTGGCTGGGAACCGACTGCCGACAACATCCTCTATCGCCAGTTCTGCTTCGTGCACGAAGACGAGGCTGAGGCGCAGAAGGCCGGTGCCGACCTCGGCGGCCTCTTCGCCGGAGGGTCGATGGACATGATGATGACGATGGGGATGATCGGTGCAGCGATGAACGGCGTGCCCAAGGGCGTGCCGCTCGACCCGTCGAAGGCACCTGGCATGTCGTTCTCGCCCGGTTGGTACGGCACCCCTGAGCAGGCGCTCGAGATGATCGAGAAGGTTAACGCCGTCGTCGGCATGGGCCGCGCCGAGTTCATCGTGGGCGGCACGCCGAAGACACCGCATGAGAGCGTCGTCGCGTCGCTCGAGCTGATGGGCGAGACGATGGTGCCCGCGCTCCACGCCGATCGCTTCTCGCTGGCGGCCGTCTGATGGCCGGGGAGAAGCTCGTCGAGCACACCGTCCAAGCCGACGGCTTCACGATCCGGTACTGGGAGGAGGGCGAGGGCGACCCGCTCGTCGTGCTGCACGGCGCGGGCGGTCCCGTCCCTTCGGTCGCGCTCGACCTGCTGTCGTCGCAAAACCGGGTGCTGCTGGTCGAGCTTCCCGGATGGGGGGACGAGCCCAACGAACGCAGCCAGTCCCTTGCTGACCTCGCGAACATCGTCGTGGCCGCGATGGACACCCTCGGGCTCGACCGCGCGCACGTCATGGGAACGTCGCTGGGCGGCGCCGTTGCGCTGCACCTCGCGCTCGACCATCCCGAGCGGGTCGTGTCGATGGTGCTCGAGTCGCCTGCTGCGTTCCGCGTCGGCTCCGTCCCGCCACCGAGCCTGTCGCCCGAGCAGCTGACGACGGCGTTCCGTCGTCATCCCGACCGCGAGCCGGCGTGGACCGGACCCGATCCCGACGTGGATGCAGAAGGTCTGGCCGATCGTCGAGCGGGTGCTCGTCTCGACGCCTGAGTACGACGAAGCGTTGACGGCGCGCATGGCCGAGTCCGATGTGCGCACGCTGGTGCTGTTCGGTGAGTTCGACGGCGTGATCCCGCCGGAGAACGGGCGCACCTACCGCCGGTTCATGAAGAACTCGTCGTTGCAGTACGTGCACGACGCTGCTCACGACATCCAGGGTGATCGTGCCGAGGCGTTCGCCGATGTCGTCGGTGACTTCCTGCGTCGCGGGATGGCGTTCCTCGTGCCCGACCAAGACACGCTGATCAACCCGTAGCCGTGCGCGCGCTCGACGGCATCCGCGTCGTCGACTTCGGACAGCACCTTGCACCGTCATTGGTCGGCATGATCCTCGCCGACCACGGCGCGGACGTGGTGCGCGTCGACCCGCTCTCCGGTCCGAGGTGGGTGACCGATGCGCACGCGCTGTTGCAGCGCGGCAAGCTCAGGATCGCGCTCGACCTAAAGGACGTCGACGACCTCGCGACTGCGCGCCGGCTCGTCGAGCGTGCGGACGTGGTCGTGGAGGGCTTTCGTCCCGGAGTGATGGAGAGGCTCGGGCTCACCCCGGTCGACCGCAACGTGTGGTGTTCGGTCCCGGGCTTCGCGGCCGACGACCCGCGCGCCGACCTCGCGGGGTGGGAAGGCATCGTCGGCGCCGCGACCGGCCACTACACGCGCAGCCCTCGTGAGGCGGGCACCGGCCCCGCCTTCTCGTCGGTGCCGCTCGCGTCGTCGTTCGCGTCACTGGTTGCCGTGAACAGCATCCTGGCCGCGCTGATCGCACGCGAGCGCATGGGCCGCGGCCAGACGATCGAAGTGCCCCTGTTCGGTGCGATGTTCGAGGCGATCGGCAGCTCCGCGCAGCGGCTCCCGGTGCCGCCAGTGATCCCGTTCACTCCGTGCTCCGACATCGACGCGCAGGGAAGCGACGGGCGGTGGATCCACCTCGTGATGATCTCGCCGCGGCACTACGAGTGGTTCCGTCAGGCGTTCATTGCTGATCTCGGTCCGCCCGACCTCGACTCTCGGCAGCGCATCATCGAGCTGATCGGCACCGCGCCGGCCGCGGCGTGGGACGAGCGCATCAACGCGGTCGGCGTCCCGTGCACGCTCGTGCGCACGACCGAGGAGTTCTTGCGCGACGACGAGCACGCGCGTGTCGTGCGCGCGGTCGTCGAGCTCGACGATCCCGAGCTCGGGCCGACCGTGCAGATGGGCTTCGGCGTCTCGATGAGCGAGACGCCGCCAGCCGCGTCGCCTCGGCATCGCCTTGACGCCGACCGCGAGTCGATCCTCGCCGAGCTCGACGTGCCGGTCGCACCGATCGCGACGGGCATCGCGCTCTCGTCGCCGCTCGAAGGCATGCGCGTCGTCGACCTGACGATGGTGCTCGCCGGTCCGTCGGCCGGTCGCATCCTCGCCGAGATGGGCGCCGAGGTGATCAAGGTCAACCGGCCCGGCTACTGGATCATCGGCCACGCGCACACGAACAGTGGCAAGCGCTCGGTGCTGCTCGACGTCGGCGATGCCGAGGGCCGCGACGCGCTGTGGGAGCTCGTACGGGGCGCAGACGCGTTCCTCCAGAACATCCCCCAAGGCGGGGCCGAGGCGATCGGCATCGGCGAAGCCGACGTGCGGGCGGTGCAGCCCGACATCGTGTACTCGTCGGTGAGCGTGTATGGCTACGGCGAAACTCGGGGCTCTTTCCGGGGCTGGGAGCCGATCGGCCAGGCCGCGACGGGTCTGATGATGCGCTACGGCGGCGGCGTGCCGCGGTTCGCCCGGTTCGCGGTGTGCGACTACGGCACCGGCCACCTCTCCGCGATGGCGGTGCTGCTCGGCCTGTTCCACAGGGTGCGCACCGGCAAGGGCCAGCACGTCGCCACGTCGCTCGTGCAGGCGGGTGCTCATCACCAGGCGATGTTCATGGTCGCCTACGACGGCAAGAAGTGGGACGAGCCCTCGGGCGACGGCGTGCTCGGCTGGAACGACCGAGCTCGGTTGTTCGAGGCCTCGGATGGGTGGCTCTACGCGGTCGGCGACGACCTGCCCGAAGAAGCGACCTTTCGCACCGACACCGTCGACGCATGGGCGGCGAAGCTCGAGTGCGCGCATCCCCTCGTCGAGATCGAAGACCTCATGGAGGACGACTATGTGCGTGCCCACGCGTTGAGCGTCGAGCGCGACCATCCGGGATTTGGGCGCGTTCGACTCGTGGGCCCGTGCCCGCGCCTCAGCCTCACGCCGGTGCGCGTGACCGATCCTGCGCCCGCACCTGGATGGGACAGCCGGGCCGTGCTCGGTGATCGCTACGACGCGCTCGCGGCGCGCGGCGTCGCAGCCGACTCCTTGCCCGACGACGTGCCGGTCATCTGGTGAGGCGCCACCGCATCCCCACCGTTTGCTCACTCGGGGCCCTCTCAGGTACCTCCAGTGAGCAAACGGTCGCAGGAGGAGACAGCTCATGAACCACATCCGACCGATCGACTGGGACGCCGGCACCGACGCCGGCATCCCGGGATACCGAGGCCAGATCCTCTACGCCGGCGAGAGCTGCTACGTGATCGCCACGAAGGTGCCGCCCGGCGTCGAGGGACCGCCCCGGCATACGCACGCGAGCGACCAGATCTACGCGGTGCTCGTGGGCACGACGACGGTCGAGCTCGGCAGCGAGGAGCACAAGGTGAGTCGCTTCGGCAGCGTCTTCATCCCCGCGGGCCTGCCCCACCACAACCGCAACGACGGCGATGTCGACGAGGTGCACATCGAGGTCATCGCTCCGGGTGGCTTCCTTCAGCCGATCGCGACGCCCACCGAGGCGACCGACTCGCGCGGTCTGCCCTACTACGCACGACAAGTCGGTGAGCCCGAGGCACGCGAGGGAGCGATGGCGACCGCGTGGCTCGCGAACCGTGAGAGCGGCTCGACGCATGCGTCGATCTACCTCGCAGAGATGGCGCCCGGTGCGTCAGGGCCGCCGCTGCACACCCACGAATTCGACCAGTTCTACTTCGTCGTCGAAGGTGCGCTCGAGGTGCAGATCGGGTTCGAGACCCACGTCGTCGGGCCGAACACACTCGCCGTCCTCCCCGCCGGCGTTCCCCACAAGCAGCGAAACGCGAGCGCGACCGAGATCGAGCGGCACCTGGCGATCCTCGTGCCCGAGCCTCCGCTCCCGCACTCGGAGGAGCACCCGTGGGACGTCGCCGTCGAGCTCACGGCAACCGGCGTGCACGTCTGATCGCAGCTCTGTCGTGAAGATCACCGACGTGCGTGTGCTCGAACACGAGCGCAGGATGCCGCCTGGCATGGGCCCGCCGACCGCGCGGCTCAACGTCGTGACGATCGCGACCGACGAGGCCATCGACGGCCACGTCTTCGTGACCGGGCCCGGTGTCGACGTCACGCCCCAGCTCCTCGGTCCCGCCAAGCAGCTGCTCGTCGGACGCGACCCTCTCGACATCGTGGCGATCTGGCACGACTTCCGCGCGCGGTCGCGAATGTTCGACGCGACCGTGCAGGGCTATGTCGACATCGCGCTGTGGGACATCGCCGGCAAGGCCGCCGGGCTGCCCCTGCATCGGTTGCTCGGCACGGCTCGCACAGAAGTGCCCTCGTACGCGTCGTCCTGGGTGCACGCGAGCAACGCGACGTATGTGGACGAGGCGCTCGCCTACCGAGAGCGCGGGTTCGTCGGGTACAAGCTCCATCCACCGACCCAGCGTCGGCGCATGCCTGTCGGAGGTCCGCCCGGACCGGTGTCGATCCGCGAGGACACCGAGACATGTGCGGCGGTGCGGGCCGCCGTCGGTGAGGAGTACTGCCTCATGCTCGACTCGGCGTGGGCGTACTCGTACAAGGAGGCGCTCGACGTCGGCTTCGCCATCGAAGAGCTCGGCTTTCACTGGTACGAAGACCCGATCGGGGCGGAGGACCTCGACGGGTACGTGAGGCTGAAGCAGCACCTGTCGATCCCGATCGTCGCGACCGAGATCACCGGGGGAGGGCTCTACGCACTGCCCCGCTGGATCGCTGCCCGCGCCACCGACGCGCTCCGCGGCGACGTCGTGATCAAGGGTGGGATCACCGGGATGATGAAGATCGCCGCCCTCGCGGAGGCGCACCACCTGCCGTGCGAGGTGCACGACGCCTACAACGCGATCGGCAACCTCGCCACCGTGCATGTCGTGATGGCGGTGCCGCACTGCTCGATGTACGAGGTGCTGGTGCCACACGCACCGGGCTCGTACGACCTCGACCACCTTTCCTACGGGCTGGCGGAGCCGATCACCATCGACATCGCCGGCTTCGTGCGTGCACCGGAACGGCCCGGGCTCGGCATCGAGCCCGATTGGGATCTACTGGCTCGGTCATGAGCCGTTACACCATCGTCCCCACGGAGGCGTAGGCATGGAGTTCGGGATTTTCGACCACATCGAGGGCATCGCCGGCACGTCGATGCACCAGCTCCTGCGCGATCGCATCGAGCTCGTGAGGCTGGCCGACGCCGCCGGCTTCGTCGGCTACCACCTCGCGGAGCACCACGGCACCGACCTGTGCTTCGCACCGAACCAGGAGATCTTCCTCGCCGCCGCGGCCGAAGCCACGAAGCAGATCAGGCTCGGCCCGCTCGTGAAGCTGCTGCCGCTGCACCATCCGGTCGGGATCATCGAAGACATCTGCGTGCTCGACCAGCTCACTGGCGGGCGAGTCGACTACGGCGTGGGCCGCGGCATCGCGGCGATCGAGCACTTCTGGTTCGAGGGCGACTGGTTCAGCTCGCACGACCGCTTCGACGAGGCGCTCGGGCTCATCCTGCAGGGCTTGCGCACCGGCCACGTCGACCCCGCCGGTGGCAAGCACTACGACTTCCCGCCTATCGATCTGCTGTTGACTCCCTACCAGTCGCCGAACCCGCCGTTCTGGTATCCGGGCAACCCCGTCGCCGCCGGTCGGTACGGCTTGAACCTGATGTGGCCGGGTCCGATCCCGCAAGAGGCTTACGACGCCTACGTGCAGACGTGGAACGAGCACGCGAACGACCCCGTGCGCGCGAACCGCCCGGGCGACGTGCCGCGCGTCGGCATCGTCGAGATGATCGTCGTGTCGCGCGACGAGGGCGCGGCGAAGGACATCGCGGCCCGCGGATGGAAGGGGCTCATGCGCCGCATCGTCGACACGCACACCCTCGACCGGCTCGCACTCGACGAGGACCAGGCTGAAGCCGCGTTGAACCCGTTGGCGCGCGGAGCATTCGCGCTCATGGGCCCCGACGGCGACGCGTTGCTTCCCGAGCTCACGGCGACCTCGGGCACTCCCGGTCACGTGCGGTCAGTTGTCGAGCGCTACGCGGCCGAGGGTCGAAGCGACTACCTCGTGCTGCAGCTGCCGACCGGTGACATGACGTTCGAAGAAGCGACGAGCAGCATCAGGCTGTTCATCGATGAGGTCATGCCCCACTTCGTCTGATCAGGCGACGCGGACGTACTCGAAGTCGACGGGCTTGCCGTTGATTCCGACCGACGGCGGGGCGACCCAGCTCGCCATCTTCCCGGGCTCGGTCACCGGCTGCATGAGCGAGTGCACATAGGCCTCGTCGTCGGGAGTGGGGAGCCAGGCCGATCGCTTCGCCGCCCACTCGGCATCGGTGACGATGGCGCCGTCAGGGCTGACATGGCAGTCGCGGAACGCGCCGACCGCTCGGTTGAAGCCGCGGTGCGGCAGGCGTAGCTCGACGCCGACCTCCGAGAGAGTCCGGTTCCACCGCTCGACCCCCTTTGCACAGTCGGCGATGTAGTCGTCCTGCAGCGTGGTGTTGAGCGCTGACAGAGCTGGGACCTCGCGTTCGCAGATCGAGCCGTCCTCGACCGAAGGCACCGTTCGCGTCAACCCATGGAGACGATGGTCGTCGTCACGTCGCTCCTCTTGGAAGCGACCCTTCAGACCCGACGCGAAGTAGTTCGCCGCGTTCGTCGACGTCTCGGCTCCGAACAGGTCGAGCGACACGGTGTAGTGGAAGTTGAGGTACCGCTGGAGCGTGGCCGAATCGAGCCCGCCGTACGGGCGGACGTCATCGGTGTCGTGCAGCTTCATGAGCTCGGCGGTGCGTTGCACGACTCGGCCCACGCCGGTCGCTCCCACGAACATGTGGTGCGCTTCCTCCTTCAACATGAAGTCACACGTCCGCGACAACGGGTCGAACGCGCTCTCGCGCAACGACGCGAGCTGGAACTTGCCGTCGCGGTCGGTGAAGTAGGTGAAGAAGTAGAACGACAGCCAGTCGGGTGTCGGCTCGTTGAACGCGCCGAGGATGCGTGGATTGTCGGGATCCCCCGAATGGCGCTCGAGCAGCTCGTCGGCTTCGTCGCGGCCGTCGCGCCCGAAGTAACGGTGCAGCAGGTACACCATCGCCCAGAGATGGCGGCCCTCCTCCACGTTCACTTGGAAGAGGTTGCGCATGTCGTAGAGGCTCGGCGCGGTGCGACAGAGATGGCGTTGCTGCTCGACCGACGCGGGCTCTGTGTCGCCCTGCACCACGAGCAGACGGCGAAGCTCACCGCGATGCTCGCCGGGCAGGTCCTGCCACACCGGCTCGCCCCTGCGGTCGCCGAACGCGATGCGCCGATCGGGCTCGGCATCGGCGAGGAAGATGCCCCACCGGTACTCGGGCATCCGCACGTAGTCGAAGTTGGCCCACCCCTCTTGGCCCACCGAGATCGCAGTGCGTAGGAAGACGTCGTCGCCTTGGCGCTCTACGGGACCGAGCGAGCGCCACCAGTCGATGTACTTCGGCAACCAGCCCTCGAGCGCGCGTTGCAACCGTCGGTCCTCGGACAAGCCGACGTTGTTGGGGATCTTGGTGTCGAGGTCGACGATCGTCATCCCACGCGCTCCCTGTCGAATGCTGGACGGAGGCCGGTGCCGTAGCGCTTGAGCGCGCCATCGGGACCGACCGCGTTCGGCCGTTGGAAGATCCAGTTCTGCCACGCGGTCAGGCGGGCGAAGATCTTCGTCTCCATGGTCTCAGGCCCGGGGAACCGGAGGTTCGCCTCCATCGCGGTGAGCGCGTCGGGCGAGAAGCTGGCCCTCTCTTCCAGCAGCATGCGCACCTCGTCGTCCCAGTCGAGATCATCAGGCGCCGAAGTGACGAGTCCCGCATCGAACGCCTCCCTCGCCGAGAGGTCCTTGCCGAGCAGCGCACGGGCGCCGGCGAGGGCGTCGTCGTGACCCCAGAAGCGGGTCGCGAGGCGGCGAGATGCCGTTGGCCATCGGGTACCGGCCGTCGTTCACGTCGGTGAGCTGCAGCGTGATCTCGTCGTCGTCGAGCATGAGCGTGCGGTCCGCTGCCAGCGCGAGCTCCGCAAGGGTGCCGGCGAAGCAGCTCCCCGGAGTCACGAGCGCGACGAGTGTGCGCGCCGACATGTCGAGGCGCTTCAACGTGCGCTTCCAGTAGAGGCGCACCTCGCGGGCCAGCCAGTCGTCGCGATCGACGTCGCGGTCAGCCGCGAGCACATCTGCCGCGGCGCCTTCGGTGCGCAACACCCACGTGCCGAGGTCGGTGTCGTTGAAGCGAAGGTCCAGGATCGCGTCGTCGAGCTCACGACACGCTTCGAGCGACTCGTCGAGCGAGCCGAACGACCTGACGGTGATCGAGGCGACGTTGTCGCTGCGCTCGACGGAGACGAATCGGTACTCGAGCGGACGCAGCGCGACTCCCTCGGCTTCGTCGGGTCGATCCGATTCGGCCGCCCGGGCGAGTGCTCGCGTGCGCACCAGCTCGGCGAATGCCGTGGGCGGCGCGACCGCGTCGACGAGCCCCCACTCCACGGCCTGCCTGCCCTTGATGCCTTCGACCTTCGTCGAGAACACGTCGGCGAGGTCGCGGCGGACGTGCCGCTTGTCGACCACTCGGGTGAGTCCGCCGGTTCCGGGGAGCACCGCGAGTAACGGAACCTCGGGCAGCGACACGGCAGAGGACCGATCGTCGACGAGGAGGATCTCGTCGCACGCCAGCGCGAGCTCGTAGCCGCCACCGGCCGCCGTGCCGTTGACCGCGGCGAGCACGACCTGCCCACCCTCGGACGACATCTCCTCGATGCCGTTGCGGGTCTCGTTTGTGAACTTGCAGAAGCCCACCTTGTGGGCATGCGTGGCGGTGGCGAGCATCTGGATGTTGGCACCGGCACAGAAGAGCTTGTCGAGCCCGCCGGTGATGACGATCGCCTTGACCGTCGGATGCTCGAAGCGCAGTCGCTGCAGCGCGTCGTGCAGCTCGATGTCGACGCCGAGGTCGTAGGAGTTGAGTTTCAGCTCGTAGTCGTCACGCAGCCCACCGTTCGGATCGACCGCCATGGAGAGCGTCGCGATAGGCCCGTCGACCTCGAGTTGCCAGTGCCGGTAACGGGAGGGCTCGGTCTCGAAGCTGAGGCGCGCGTCTGTCATGGGCTCACTCATCATGCGTCACTCATACTGTGACACATAACGTTGACGGGCGACAGGCAGTGTGTCTAGGTTCAGCGTCCGTGGATTTGGGCATCGGGGGGCGCTGGGCTCTCGTCTGCGCGTCGAGCCAGGGCCTCGGCCGCGCGTGCGCAGAGGGCCTCGCAGCCGAGGGCGTGAACGTCGTCGTCAACGGCCGCGACCGCGTGAAGGTCGAGAAGGCCGCGGCCGAGATCGCCGAGGCCACCGGCGTGACCGCGGTCGCAGTGGCCGCGGACCTCACCGAAGCGGGGGGCCGCGACGCGTTCCTCGCCGCGTGCCCCGAGCCCGACATCCTCGTGCTCAACAACCGCGGCCCGAAGCCGGGTCCGTTCGGTGAGGTCACCGACGAAGACTTCGAGGTCGCGCTCGACCTGCACTACCGGGCACCGATCGCGCTGGTCCGCGCAGTGCTGCCGGGCATGCGAGCGCGCAAGTGGGGTCGCATCGTGGCGATCACGTCTGCGATGGTCACCTCGCCGAACGAGGGGATGATCACCTCGGTGGGCGCACGAGCCGGGCTCACGGGCGTGCTCAAGGCCTTGTCGTTCGCGGCGGCGGCCGACGGCGTCACGATCAACCAGCTGCTCCCGGAGCGGTTCGCCACGCAACGCCAGGTCGACAACGCCAACCACCGCGTCGAGCGCGAGGGCATCACCTTCGAAGAGGCCTGGGCCGCGCAAGCAGCCACGATCGCTGCAAAGCGTCACGGCGATCCGCACGAGTTCGGCGCGATGTGTGCGTTCATTTGCAGCACGCAGGCCGGGTTCGTATCCGGCATGAACATCCACCTCGACGGTGGCAGCTACAGGGGGATCGTGTGATGGAGAACGGGGTCTACGAAGCACCCGAGACGATCATCAAGATGATGTTCCTCAGCCAAGCGATCCTCTACTCGATGACCGTCGAGCAGCGGCGTGCGTGCGAGTACCCGATGGACCATCCCGCCCGGCTCGACTGGGACTTCATCCCGAAGAGCGACCGCACCGGCATCCCGATCGGCCAGCTGAACTTCCACCAGCGCACCCTCGTGCAGTCGCTGCTGCGCACCGGCCTGAGCATGCGCGGCTACACGCAGGCGCTCCAGATCATGGCGATGGAGAACATCCTGCGCGAGCTCGAGGTCGGGCGCGCGGGCGTGTCGACCGGCGACTTCCGCTCGCAGGACCTGTACTACGTCACGTGGTTCGGCCGCCCGAGCTTCGAGGACACGTGGGGATGGCGGTTCCTCGGCCATCACCTGTCGCTCAGCTACACGATCATCGGTCAGCGGTGGCTGTCGGTCACGCCCTGCAACATGGGCGCGCAGCCCGCGGAGATGGGCGTGCTCAGCCCGCTGCGTGCCGACGAGCAGCTCGGATTCGAGATCCTCCACGGCCTGCCGGACGGGCAGCGCAAGGCCGCGGTGATCCACCACGTCGCGCCCGCCGACTACACGACCCGGCAAGTTCCCCGCGTCGGCAAGGTCGAGTACCCGGACTACCTCGACCTCGGCATCAGCTGGTATCAGATCAACGACGAAGATCGAGAGGCGCTCAAGTTCGAGAAGAACAACCCTCGCGGCATCGCCGGCTCTGACATGCCCGCCGATCAGTCACGCGCCCTCGTCGATCTCGTCGAGTCGTTCGTCGGCCGCTTGCCCGACGAGGTGGCCGAGAAGCACATGGCGCAGATCAAGGCCGACGGGCTCGACAAGCTCTTCTTCTGCTGGGCCGGCCAGCAGGACCCGGGCACGCCGCACTACTACCGCATCCAGGGCAGCAACCTGCTCATCGAGTTCGACAACGCGATCGACAACGGCAACCACATCCACTCCGTGTGGCGTGACTACCGCGCCGATCTCGGGCACCAGCTGCTGCTCGACCACTACGAGCACGAGCGGCATCACGGCCATCACCTCGACACCCGGTTGAAGTCGTCGGTGCCAGAAGATGACTGACGCGCTGCGCGCGCTGTTCTGCCCGAAGTCGATCGCGGTCGTCGGCGCGAGCGCTGCAACTGGCAAGGCCGGCAACGCGATGGTGCGGTCGCTGCTCGGCTTTCCAGGGATCCTCCATCTCGTCAACCCTCGGGCGACCGAGATCGAGGGCCGCGCGGTCGCGCCCTCGGTCGCGTCAATCGGCGGGCCGATCGACCTCGCGGTGCTCGTCGTGCCGGCCGAGGCAGTGCCGACCGCGCTGGAGGACTGCGGCGCGGCTGGCGTGCGTGCTGCCGTCGTCTGTGCGGGTGGCTTCGCCGAGACCACCGGAGGCCGTCACCTGCAGGACGAGGCGTCGGCGATCGCTCGTCGCCATGGGGTCCGGTTGCTCGGACCGAACACGTCGGGGTTCATGAACGTGGCCGACGGCGTGATGGCCAACTTCGTGCCGTACGTGACCCGGCTCGAGCCGGGGCCGGCGTCCATCGTCGCGAGCAGCGGGGGGATGAACCTCGCGGTGAGCTTCCTCGCGAATGGTGAGGGCTTGGGCCTGAGGATCGGGGTCGGCCTCGGCAATGCCGCCGACGTCGGCTTCGCAGAGGTCCTCGACTTCCTGGCCGACGACGACGCAACGAAGGTGATCGGCGTCCATCTGGAGGGCGTCGATGACGGACGCGCGCTGTTCGAGGCGGTCGCCCGAACCTCGGAGCGCAAACCAGTCGTGGCGTTGAAGGTGGGGCGTTCCGAGGTGAGCGAGTTCGCGGTGTCGCACACCGGACGGCTCATCGGCGACTTCAGTCTCAGCTGCACCGCGCTCGCTCAGGCGGGCGCCGTGCTCGTCGACGACGTCGGGCAGTTGGTCGACGCGATGCGTGCGCTGGTCGTGCGGCGCGTCCGTCCGTCTTCGTCGCCCGGCGTCGCGGTGGTGACCGCGCAAGCCGGACCGGGCCTGCTCATCACCGACGTGCTTCGCAGTCGCGGCGTCTCGGTGCCTCCGCTCGCCGACTCGACGGTGAAGCGCCTGCAGCGCCTGCTGCCTCCGCTCACCTTGCTCTCGAACCCCGTGGATACGGGCCGTCCGAGCGAGACCTTCGGGCAGGTGCTCGCGCTCGTCGCCGCTGATGATGCCGTGGACGCGATGGTGATGTACGCGCTCAAGGAGAGCGACGTGGTGAACCCGGAAGTCGCGTTCCGGACGCCCGGTGTCGCGGGCGAGCTGCCGGTCGTGTTCGGCACGAGCGGCCCCCGCGAGATGCTCGACCTGTCCCAGCGCGTGTTCGACGGGGATAGGTCTCCCGCAGTACCGCACGCCGGAGCAAGCGGCCCGAGCCGCGTGCGGGCTCGTGGAGGACGCCCGAGCGCGGGATCGCATGGGCGGTGGGTCAGTGCCGTCGCTGCCATCGGTCCCCTCGCTTCCCGACGGACCGCTGCACGAGGCCGCCGGCAAAGACCTTCTCGACGCGCTCGGTGTGGCGACGCCGAGTCGGAGGGCATGCTCGAGTCGCGGCGAGGCACATGCGGCGTTCGCTCAGCTGGGCGCGCCGGTCGTGGTGAAGGTCCTCGACCCTGCGATCGCTCACAAGGCGAGCGCAGGTGGTGTGCGCCTGGGGATCGAGACACCTGACCAGCTCGATGCGGCCCTCGACGCGATCACCGCGGTGTCGTCGCGCGGCTACCTCGTGGAAGCGCAGATCGAAGAGGGCATCGAGCTCCTTGTCGGGGGAGTGCGCGACGCGGTGTGGGGACCTGTGATCGCGTTCGGCAGGGGTGGTCACGGCGTCGAGGCACACAAGCCGGCGACGCGACTTGCGCCGCTGTCCGACCGAGAACTCGCCGAGCTCGTGGCGGACGTCGACCCGACCGTCGATTTCGAGGTCGTCACGCCGGTGATCCGCGCGGTCGAGGCGCTCTTGCTCGCGCACCCGGAAGTCACGGAGATCGACGTGAACCCCGTGCGGCTCACTCCTCGAGGGGCGATCGCGCTGGACGCGCTCGTCGTGTGCGAAGGAAGACAGGAACGGTGATGGCACAGTCAGGTGCACTCGACGGACTGCGAGTCGTCGACTTCGGGCACTACATCGCCGGGCCGCTGCTCGCGATGCTGCTCGCCGACGCGGGCGCCGAGGTCATCCACGTCGACCCGCCGGGAGGTCCGAGATGGGACGACGATGCGAACGCCGTGTTGCAACGGGGCAAGCGCAGTGTGCAGCTCGACCTCAAGCGCCCGGAGGGCCGCGGCGCAGCGCTCGCGTTGGTCAATGAGGCTGACGTGCTCGTCGAGAACTTCCGTCCCGGCGTGATGGACCGGCTCGGTCTCGGATTCGACGCCATGCGCGCGTCGAATCCGACGTTGGTGTACTGCTCGATCCCCGGGTTCAGCTCTGACGATCCGCGTTCGTCGATGCGAGCCTGGGAGGGAATCGTGTCGGCCGCGACCTCGATCTACCGCCCGCCTCGTCGGTTCGGTCCGGCAGGCCCTATCACCGACACCGACCCCTCGTTCTCCGCTACACCGCTCCTGTCGACGTATGCCGCGGCGATCGCGGCGCACGCGGTCGTTGCTGCGCTGCTCGCTCGGGATCGTTCTGGAAGAGGTCAACGCGTAGAGGTGTCGCTGTTCGACGCCGCGTACGAGGTCTTCGGTCACGAGCTGCACATGGCGCACAACATGGCGTCGGGCGCGTTCAAGCCCCCGCCCCGACCTGGGCTCGGGCACTACAGGTGCAGGGACGGCCGCTGGCTTCACCTCTGTCTCTTCGAAGACCGGCACATGCGGTGGTTCGCGCAGGAGTTCGTACCCGAATGGCTCGCCGAGGGCGTCGCTGAGCCCGATCGCCTGCGGGCCGAGCCCGAGCTGCAAGTCGAGCTGATCAAGCGGTTCACCGAGCTGTTCATCACACGGGACGCGGCTGACTGGGAGCACGACATCAACGAGCGCACCGGGGCACCGTGCGCGGTCTGCCAGACGACCGACGATTGGCTGCGAGTCGACGAGGGTGGTCGCGACAGCCATGCGGTCGTGGACGTGGTCGATCCCGTGCTCGGGTCGACGGCGCAGCTCGGACAGCCAGTCGTGCTGAGTGGCACACCACTCACGCCTCGCCCGCGTGTGATCGGCGAGCCGGCGACGTTCAGCTCTCCGACCGCGGACGGAGAGGCGACCCGCGACGTGATCGCACCGCTCGAGGGCGTACGCGTCGTCGACTTCACGCATGTGCTCGCGGGCCCGACCGCCGGCCGGGTGCTCGCCGAGTACGGCGCCGACGTGATCAAGGTGAACAAGACCGAGGACGTCGCGATCCCTTGGCACATGTGGATCAATGCGGGCAAGCGCTCGATGCTCCTCGACCTGAAGGCTGAAGCAGGTCGCGACATCATCGCTCGCCTGCTCGCCGGCACCGACGTGGTCAGCCAGAACTTCGCACTCGGCGTCGCCGATCGCCTGGGCATCGGCGAGGCCGACGCGCGCGCCGCAGTGCCTGGCGTCGTGTACTCGTCGATCAGCGCGTTCGGGTACGAGGGGAAGCGGGGGACGTGGCGGGGCCGCGAAGAGCTCGGCCAAGCCGTCGCCGGCCTCCAAGATCGATGGCACAACGAGGAGGGCGAGCCCGCGATGATGTCGTTCCCCGTGAGCGACATCGGCAGCGGCCACCTCGCGGCGTTCGGGATCCTGCTTTCGCTCTACCACCGCAACCGCACCGGTGAAGGGCAGTCGGTGAGCGCGTCGCTCGCACACACCGCGTCGTTCATCCAAGCGCCGTTCATGCTCGCCTACGAGGGCAAGGTCTGGGATCTGCCGCACGGATTCGACGCACGCGGCTGGACCGCGCGCAATCGCCTCTACAAGGCGAGCGACGACCGGTGGTTCTTCGCGGTGGTCGACTCGTTCGACGGGATCGAGGGCCTCGACGGAGTGACGGACGAAGGGCGGGAAGCGCGATTCGAGACCGAGCCCGCGCAGGTGTGGATCGATCGCATCAATGCCGCGGGTGGCGCCGCTCACCTGTCGGTAACTGGGGAGGAGGCCGCGGCCGATCCCGTCGCTCGGGCGCGCGGCATCGTCGTCGATGTCGAAGAAGGCCGACTGACTGTCGGGCCGGGTCCACGGCTGTCAGCGACTCCGACCCGCTTCGGTCCGCCCGCCACGGTTCCCGGGATCCACGGCGAGCAGATCGTTCGCGAACTCGGCCTGTCGGACCGGTGGGAGGCGCTCGTCGCCGAAGGCGTGGTGGCTGCGCCCACGTGAGCCCCTCCGTGACCGAGTCGCCGAAGGCCCGCGTCCACCCGGGCATCACCATGCCGATGCTCCTGGTGCTCGGCGGGCTCGAGCGCGGTGCCGCCGCTGTCGTTCGACATGTACCTGCCCGCGCTGCCCAAGGTCGCCGACAGCCTCGGCGTGCCGGAGGCGCAGATCCAGCTCACCCTGTCCGCGTGCTTGCTCGGCCTCGCGTTCGGCCAGCTGTTCGGCGGCCCGGTCAGCGACTCGCTCGGGCGGCGCCGGCCGCTTCTCTTCGGCGTTGGCGGCTACGCGGTCTTCAGCCTTGCCTGCGCGCTCGCGCCGAGTGCGCCCGCTCTGGTCTTGCTTCGCTTCATGCAGGGACTTCTCGGGGGCGTCGCCGTCGTGATCGCTCGTGCGGTGGTTCGGGACCGAGAAGAAGGTGCCGCGGCCGCTCGGGTGTTCTCGCTCCTCATGCTGGTCAGCGGCATCGCGCCGATCGCTGCGCCGCTCTTCGGCGGCTTGTTGATCCAGGTGACCTCCTGGCGAGGCATCTTCGTGGCGTTGTCGTTGCTCGGCGCAGCGGGCTTGCTCGCGGTGACGGTCGTGCTGCCTGAGACGCTCGCGCCCGAGAACCGTCACTCTGGCGGCGTCGGCGAGACCCTCGCGGTGACCAAGCGCGTGGTTCGTCATCGTCCGCTCATGGGGTACGCGCTCACGGCAGCCTTCTCCTCGGGCGCGCTCTTCTTCTACATCTCGAGCTCGTCGTTCGTCTTCCAGGACATCTACGGCCTCACGTCGACGGAGTACAGCCTGGTCTTCGCGGCGAATGCAGTCGGGCTGATGGCGATGGGCTGGCTCAACGCACAGCTCGTGCGCGGGCGCGAGCCGTCGGTCTTGTTGGGTTGGGGAGTCGTGCAGGGAGCCGTCGGCGCTCTTGCCCTGTGCACCGTGCTGTGGCTCGGCCTCGGGCTCCCGGCGGTGCTGCCGGCGCTCATGGTGACCGTGTTGAGCCTTCCCTTCGTCGTGCCGAACGCGACCGCGCTCGCCCTGAGCCCGTACGGTCGGGAGGCGGGCACCGTGTCGGCCTTGATCGGCGTGCTCCAGTTCGCAGTCGGGGCCATCGCGTCGCCGCTCGCCGGCGTCGGGGGCGAGGTGACCGCGTACTCGATGGCATTCGGGATGCTGATCATGGCGTTGCTGGCGTTGGGCACCCGGAGGATCTTGGTGCCGGCATGACGATGCGTCTCGGTTGTGACCTGCCGTACTTCGACGACCCCGACGAGATCCGCGCCTTTGCGACGGCGGCCGAGGACATCGGCTTCGACCACATCGGCTTCTCGGAGCACGTCGCCTCGAGCCGGCTCACCGAGTACCCGGCGCTGTTCTCGTTCGACGACCCGTGGCACGAGTCGTTCACGATGCTCGCCTTCCTTGCCGCGGTGACCACCACGATCGAGCTGTCGAGTGCGATGGCGTTGATCACCCTTCGCAACCCGGTGTTGATCGCCAAGCAAGCCGCCGAGGTCGACCTGCTCTCACGCGGTCGGCTGCGCCTGGGCGTGAGTGTCGGCTGGAACCGCGAGGAGCAGCGAGCGCTCGGCGTCGATCCTGCGACGCGCGGCCGGCGCATCGAGGAGATGGTGCCGCTGCTCCGTCGCCTCTGGACCGAAGACTGCGTCACGCATCACGGCCAGTGGTTCACGCTCGACGAAGTGGGGATCCACCCGCGGCCGCCCCGCCCGATCCCGATCTGGATGGGCGGCGGCGGGTTCGACAGCCAGGGCCACCCGTCCGAGAGCTCGATGCAGCGCGCCGCGCGACTTTGCGACGGCTTCAAGCTGATGGCCCCGACGGGGGCCGACGTCGACCGCGCCATCCGCACGGGGGAGCGGCTGGCTGAGCTTGCGCAAGCCGAGGGTCGGACGCTGCAGGTCGAGGCTCGCCTGTTGACACAGCTGACCCCGCCGGAGGAGTGGGCGACTGTCGCCCGTCGTTTTCGCGAGTCCGGCGTCTTCACTCACCTCGGGCTCGGCAACCGCATCGTGGGCGGCACCGTCGACGACCAGATCGCGCTCATCCGCGAGGTCGAGCGCCGCGTACGCAAGGAGCTCTGAGTGCCTGATCTCCATCGTGCTCATCACGTCGGGTCGCTGCTTCGTCCCGCCGCGCTCCGCGAGGCGTGGCGGAGTGCGGACCCCGGCTCACTGCGCCAGGCGCAAGACGCCGCCATCCGCGATGTCGTTGGGATGCAACAGGGGATCGGACTCCGTGTCGTCACTGATGGCGAGTTCCGACGCCTCTCGTATTGGAATCGGTTCGTCGAGCAAGTCGAGGGGCTCGAGGTCGGCGAGGCGCGGTTCTCGTTCACCGACGAGTCGGGTGATCGGCTCGCCTTCACCGCACCGCATGTCGTCGGCAAGGTCAGTCGTAGTGCGCCGATCTCGGGTCACGAAGTCGAGTTCGTCCGCACCATCACCGACCGCGACATCAAGGTCACCCTGCCATCGCCGTCGACGATGCAGTTCTGGTTCGGCCCGTTGTCCGGCGCCTACGAGTCGTCGTCTGCGTTCTTCGCCGACCTCGCCGTCGTGTATCAGCAGGAGATCGCCGACCTCGCCGCACGGGGCGCGTCGATCGTCCAGCTCGATGAGGTCGCGCTCGCGATGCTGTGCGACTCATCAGCACGTGACGTGGTCGCCGCGGAAGGTGAAGATCCCGAGCTGCTCGTGGACGACTATGTCGGGGCAGTCGCGGCTGCGTTGCGGGATGCGCCGTCGAACGTGACCACCGCGATGCACCTGTGTCGGGGGAACTACAAGGGCCACTGGATGGCGAGCGGTGGCTACGAGCCCGTCGCGGAGAAGGTGTTCGGGCAGAGCGGTGTCGGGATGCTGTTCCTCGAGTTCGACTCGGAGCGATCGGGAGACTTCGCCCCGCTCCGCCACGTGCCCGCCGGCACGACGGTCGTGCTCGGCCTGGTCAGCTCGAAGACACCGGTGCTCGAGTCGCGCGATCTCCTGTTGCGCCGGATCGAAGAGGCGTCGAACGTGGTGCCCGTCGAGCGGTTGGCGCTCTCGCCGCAATGTGGGTTCGCGTCGACCATCGGCGGGAACCTCGTCACCGAGGACGACGAGAAGCGCAAGCTCGCGCGGATCGTCGAAGTGTGCGAAGAGGTGTGGGGGTCGGCATGAGCAGCCATACTGGGTCAGTGACGACGACCGAGAACGACGTCGCTCTCGAGCGGCTGTACGCGGACTTCGCGGCGAACAGCCTGATGCCGCTCTGGACTGTGCGTGGCGACCTGATGCCGCATGCGCCGAGCCCGCATGCGGTGCCGCAGGTGTGGCGTTGGGCGGACGTGCTCCCGATCGCCGAGCGTGCCGGACAGCTCGTGCCGGTGGGTCGCGGCGGGGAACGTCGCGCCATCGCGTACGCGAACGCGGGGCTCGCTCCTGAGCCCTATGCGACGCCCACGCTCTGGGCGGCCGCGCAATACCTCGGTCCGAAGGAAGTGGCGCCCGCACATCGCCATTCGCAGAGCGCGTTCCGCTTCGTGCTCGAGGGCGAGGGGGTGTGGACCGTCGTCGACGGTGATCCTGTCGCCATGCGCCGCGGCGACCTGCTGCTCACCGCCGGATGGAGCTGGCATGAGCACCACAACGTCGCGGACGCGCCGATGGTCTGGCTCGACGGCCTCGACATCCCGTTGGTATCCGGCATCGATGCGGGGTTCTTCGAGTTCGGGCCCGACGAGATCAGTGATCGATCGACGCCCCAGACTTCCCGCAGCGAGCGCTTGTGGGCGCACCCCGGCTTGCGGCCGGTGTCGGCCGGTCCTGCAAAGACCTCACCGCTCATGGCCTACCGGTGGGAGCACACCGATGCTGCGCTCACCGCACAGCTCGAGCTCGACGCCGAAGGCCGCGCGGGCGCGCTCGCGCCAGGGCACGCCGCGGTGCGGTTCACGAACCCGACGAACGGAGCCGACGCGTTGGTCACGATGCGGATGGAGATGCATCGGCTGGCGCCCGGCGCGTCATCGCCTCTCCCCAGGCGCGTGGGCTCGTCCGTCTGGCAGGTGTTCGACGGCGACGGTGTGATCGAGCTCGGTGGGGAAGACCACCAGGTGTCAAAGGGCGATGTGATCGCGGTCCCCTCTTGGTGCCCGATGCGGCTGTCCTCGACCGCCGGGCTCGATGCGTTCATGTTCTCCGACGCTCCCGTCTACGAAGCGCTCGCCCTCGCCGACCCGGAGTGACAAGCCCGGAGTGACAAAGGAGGAGTCAGGTGTCAGTAGCGAACGCGAGTGATGCCACGGTGAACACGCCGGTGGACGATGTGGAGTTCGACGTGGACTCGAGCGCTGCGTACCAGGAGCTGCGACAGCTCTGGACCGCGATGCCTCGCGTCCCGAAGCTGATCGACGCGACGACAGCGCCAGTCGTCCTCGCGCATGGCGGCCAGACGATCCACCTCGCGCTCAGGGGCGAAGAGAGCGCCGGGTCGATGATGGTCGCGTATGTGGTGATGGATCCAGGCGCCGGCTCCGTACCTGATCACCACCAGCCGTTCGAGGATGAGCTCTGGTTCGCGGTGCAAGGTGAGTGGGAGTGGAAGGTCGGAACCGAGACGCGACGCGTGGGTCCTGGAGCCTTTGCCTACGCGCCGAGGGGGACCACGCATGCGTTCGCCAACGTCGGTGACTCCACCGCGGTCATGCTCACCGTCAACACTCCTGCCGGGCACGAGCGCGGCTTTCAAGGTGCCGACAAGCTCATGAGCGAAGGCGCATCTGCCGAGGCGATCCAGCAGCACTTCGCGAACCACGACTTCGTCTTCCACGAGTCGACGCCAGCGTGAGCTAGCTGCCGACGCATGGCGACGATCGTCGGCGCGTTCGGCGTGCCGCACATGCCAACGGCGCCGGGCCAATGCGAGGCCGACCCGGAGTCGCTCGTCGCTCGCGCGTTCGCAGCAGTGCGCCGCTGCATCGACGACATCGATCCCGACGTGCTCGTCGTCTTCGACACCGACCATTTCCATCACTGGTTCTACGACCGCCTCCCGGCGTTCGCCGTCGGTGTTGCGGTCAGTACGGACGGACCCGGGACTGATGACTGGCCGGGCGAAGCGCGGTTCGACGAGATCCCGGTCGACGAGTCGCTCGCACGGCACTTGTACGCGCACGGCATTGCCGCCGCCTTCGATCTCACGCTCAGCGAGGAGTTCCAGGTCGATCACTCGATCACCGTGCCCCTTCACTTCCTCGCTGCGAGCGAGGGCGTCATCGAGCGTCCGATCGTGCCGGTGTGGATCAACGGCATCGCGCCGCCGCTTCCCCTTGCGGATCGCTGCCGCGAGCTCGGCGCGATGGTGGCTCGGGCGGTGAGCGCGTATCCGTTGGCGACGCGAGTCGGAATCGTCGCCAGCGGCGCGATCAGCGGCGACATCGGCGGTGCCCACTCGCGGTCCGGTCAGCCGTTTGCGCCGCCTGACGAGGCGTGGCTCGCCGACGTTGCCGGATGGCTGCGCGAGGAGCGGCTCGACGACTTCGTCGCCGCGGCGACACCCGACCGCCTTCGGGCGGCGGGCAACGTGAGCGGAGAGTGCCTCAACTGGATCGCGCTGCTGGGCGCGATCGGCGGGCGCCGCCCGACGTTCCTCGAGATGGACACCTACGGCGGCAACGCGTTCGCCGCGTGGGACCTGCGGTGAGCACCTATGCAGTGCACAAGGTCCTGCATCGCGCTCAGGTCGACCTCGACTTCCGCGAGCTCGTGCGCACTGACCCGCGCGCCGCGTTCGCCGACTTCGCCCTCACCGACGATGAGCGCAGCGCGCTTCTGGCCGGAGACGTCGCCGCGCTCGCTCGCGCGGGAGTGCACACCTTCCTGCTCTCGCGCATCCCGCGGTTCGGGCTTCTCGGCCTCGACCGTGACGAGTACAACCGACGGATGCGTTCCCTCCGCTGACCGTCAGCCGAGGGGCGGGCGGCGATCGAACCAGGGCGCGGCCTCTTCGAGCTGCGATCCGACACGGATGAGCACGTCGTCGCGTCCGTAGGCGGCGACGAGCTGCACGCCGCGCGGCAGGCCATCGTCGGGCCAGCCGAGGGGGAGTGACAGCGCGGGCTGCCCGGTCGCGTTGAACACGCGGGTGAACGCGCTGCCGCGGCCGGGCGCGAACCCTTGCTTGTAGGCACCGAGGGGAGGGCCGGGCTCGGCGGTCGTCGGTGTGAGCAGCAGGTCGAAGCCGTCGCGATCCGGGCCGCGCCACCAAGCACGGATCTGCCTCGTCAGCTCCTCTTGGCGCTGCAGCGCACGCATGACGTCGGCGCCGGTCAAGCTGCGCCCCCTCGAGATGAGCGACCACGACGCCGGCTCGATGTCGTCCTCGCCCAGCTCCCGGCCGAGTACGGCCGACCACTCGTCGAGTGCCACGGCGCTGTGCGCGGCGGCGAGGCTCGTCGCGCCGGGGAGCAGGTCGGGATCGTACAGCGCCGCGGGCCACGCCTCCTCCACGACATGGCCGAGCGTTTCCATGAGACGTGCCGCACCGCGGGCGGCCTCGACGCACCCTTCGTCCGACGTCCACGCCGGTGAACGCGTGCAGGCACAGGCCGACGCGAAGGCGCCCCGGATCCGGTCCCGACCTCGTCGACGAGGCGTGACGAGATCGAGTCGGCGAGACCGTCGAGCACGGCTGCGGTGTCGCGCATCGTGCGGGTGATCGAGCCCTCGTTCAGCATCGTCACTGCCGCGTCCCCGGCGCGGTTCGGGATCGTGCGTCCCCGACTCGGCTTCAGTCCGACTACGCCGCACTGGGACGCGGGGATGCGTATCGATCCCGCGATGTCGTTGGCGTGCGCGACTCGGGACGAACCCGGCCGCGACCGCCGCTCCCGACCCTCCGGACGACCCGCCGGGCGAGCGGGTGAGATCCCACGGGTTGTGCGTCGGGCCATACGACTCGGGCTCCGTCGTGCCCATCAGCGCGAGCTCGGGTGTGTTCGTGCGACCGATGGGGATGAAGCCGAGCGCGCGGAACCGAAGCGCCAATGGGCTGTCGTGCGGCGAGCGCCAGGCCGCCTCGCGCAGCGCCCTCATCCCCTGATGATGGGGTTCCCCGGCCTCCTCGCATCCGAGGTCCTTGAACAGGAACGGCACGCCGGTGAACGGTCCCTCAGGAAGCGTGGCCGCGGCCTCGCGCCGGGCCCGGTCGAACTGCCGGTGGATCACCGCGTTGATCTTCGGATCGAAGGTCTCGATGCGTGCGATCGACGCGTCGACGAGCTCGGACGGTGAGACGTCACCCTGCGCCACGAGCTCGGCGAGTCCGGTTGCGTCGTAGTCGTCGAGGAGATCGCCCATCAGTTCGGGATGCGGCCGCCGTTGACGATGATCGTCTGGCCCGAGACGAAGGCGGAGTCGTCGGAGAGGAAGTAGCAGAACGTGCCGAGGAGGTCGTCGACCCGCATCAGGCGGCCGAGCGGCGTGCGGCTGACGTCGTACTCACCCGAGGACCTCCGACCCCGGCGTCGTCGTGCGTCCGGGCGCGATGCAGTTCACCCGGATGTTCCTCTTTCCCATCTCGTTCGCGAGCGCCGCGGGTCAGCGAGATGACCGCGCCCTTCGACGCGACGTAGTGGGCGAACCCGTGCGAGCCCGTGAACGCGGTCTCGGAGGCCACGTTGACGATGCTGCCGCCGCGTCGCCCATCGACGCAGCCGCGGCACGAGCGCACAGGAACGTGCCCGTACGTTCACGGCGAGCATGCGATCCCACTCGTCGAGCGGGATCTCGTCATAGGCGCGCCGGTTCACGAGCAGCGCGGCGCAGTTGACGAGCCCGTCGACGCGGCCGACCTTGTCGAAGAGCGCCGCGACCTGGTCCGCGTCGCTGACGTCGCAGCCCTCGTCGCCTCCGGCGAGGTCGACACCGATGACCTCGGCGCCACGCGATCGCAGCTCGGCGGTGAGCTCTGCGCCGATGCCCCGTCCCGCGCCGGTGACGACCACGCGCTTGCCCGACACCGTCATGCCCGATCTCCTGTCTTCTGCAGCAGCGCGGCGAGCTCGTCGTGGATGTGCCCGTTGGTGGCGAGCACGTTGGCGAAGCCGAGTCCGAGGTTGAGCGCGCCGCCATCAAGGTCTTCGATGTGCCCTCCCGCCTCGGTGATCAGCAGGCTGCCCGCGCCCACGTCCCACGCGTACGTCGCATCACGCTCCAAGAAGGCGTCGATGCGTCCGGCCGAGACGTAGGCGAGGCAGAGCGCGGGGGAGCCCAGGCCACGCACCCCGCGGCAGTGCACGTTCAGCTCGACGATGCGGCGGCCGTATGCCTCGATCTGCTCGCGGTCGTCCGCCTGGATGCCGGTGCAGACCATCGCCCGGTCGAGCGCCGTCACCTCTGACACCGAGAGCCGCTGGTCGCCGAGCCAGGCACCACGCCCGCGTGCTGCCGTGAACAGCTCGCCGCGGAAGGGCTCGAAGATCGCTCCCGCGGCGACACCCTCGGCGTCGCGCACCGCGACCGACGTGCACGCGAACGGGATGCCGTGTGCGTAGTTCGACGTGCCGTCGAGCGGATCGACCAACCACGTGCACGGTCCGTCGGCCTCTCCGGCGATGCCCTCTTCGCCGAGGATCGCATGGTCGGGAAACGCCGCCGGTGACGATGTCGACGATCTTGTCCTGCGCGGTGACGTCAGCCCAGGTGACGATCGACGTGCGCTCGCTCTTGAGCTCGACCTCCGTCGGGCGGGCCAAGCCCTCGATGAGCACGGCCCCGCCAGCGCGCGCCGCGGCCACCGCCACCTCGAGCAGCGCGTCGACTGAAGGCGCTGCCCCCGCTGTCATCGGTCAGCGACGACCCGCTTGGAGCATCAATTCGACGAGGGCCTTCGGCCGCTCGTGGTCGGCGTAGACCATGTGTGCGCCCAAGCGGTTCGTACGCGTCGACCCGAGGTAGTTGCGCTCGTACAGGTCGTTTCGAGACCCGAGGTTCGAACCGACGAAATCCCAGGCGAGGCGGTACACCGCGGCACGGTCTTCGGCGCCGATGTCGTTGGCGCCGTGCATGAACTCGTCGATCAGTGGGCGTAACCGCCGGTCGGCCAGCATCCCTCGGGTCGGCGCGGCGAGCAGGTTGTGGCTGCCGATCGTGATCAGGATGTCGTTCACCCGCGGGAACCAGGAGGCAAGCATGGCCCGCATGGGATGCAAGGGGCGTCCGTCGGGGAACACGACACCCTCGCCGCGGTCGTACGCGTGCTCCTCGGCCAGCAGCACCGCATTGCGGGTCACCTCGACGTAGCCGCTGAGCTCGCCCAGCATGTCGATCGTGTGCGGCGACACGTCGTTCACGGCCTCGGCCATGCGCATGGCGAGGCCGTACGCGAACTCGAGCTTCGTGAGGGCGCGCAGCGTCGTCTGCTGCATGATGTTCGCCCACCACGCCGTCGGCATCATCACCGTGCTGTAGATCTCGGCGTCACTGTCGATGAACACGCGGTCGCGTGGGACCTCGACGTCGTCGAAGATGACGAAGGCGTCCTGTTCGTCGAATCGTGCGGAGAGCGGGTGGTCGAAGAGGTTCGTGTTCTCCCGTGCGGCGCTGTCACGGCAGAGGAAGATGAGACCGGGCGTGTCCATCCCGATCGAGAAGCTGAGGGCGTACTCAGGCGGCGCGTCGGGAGGCAGCGGGTGTCCGGGGTACACCGCGATCTCGTCGGAGAACGGTGCCAGCGTCGCGAGGATGCGGGCGCCCCGCACCACGATGCCGTGCTCGGTGTCGCCGACCTTGTGCAGGGGCACGGGGTTGCCGTTGAAGACGTTGTCGGTGGCCCGGTTCATCGTGGGGTGCACGAGGGTGTGGGTGAGCGAGATGTCTTCTCGGGCGAGCTGCTTCTGGAATTCCACGAGGTTGTGGTGGCCCTCGTCGTTGCGTCCGTCGGCACCAGCCCAGGCGCTGTGCTCGCCGGCGAACCCCGCGAACGTCACGTTCATGTAGTCGGGGGTGCGGCCCATGAGGCCGACAGACGCCTCCGCGATGCGGACGAGGCCCTTGTGCCGGCGCTTCAGGTCCTCCTTCGAGCGGGGGATCATGTGGCTGACGTTGATGGGCTCCCCGGTCTCGGGATCGGGCATCAGGCAGTCGTCGGGGTACTCGTGCTGCCGGTCGAAGACCGCCGCGAGCTGATGCGCCGCCCCGCTGAACGCGGGATGGTCGACGACGTCGTCGACGCGCTCGTCGCCGAGCCACACTTCGCGCTTGCGCGCCTTCAGACCCTTGAGGAACTCCTCACCCGTGCGCGCTCCCATCGCTGCGGCTCAGTGCGATTCGCGCGTGACGATGCGACCGGGAACGCCGACGGGCTCGGGCTGGCCCGGGCCGAACTTCTGGTAGTCGGTCGTGTCCTCGAGCGCCTCCTCCGGGGGTAGGTACTCGAAGTAGTTCAGCGCGGCGTCGACGTCGCCCGACCACACCTCCTCGGGCAGGTCGTAGAGCACCTCGATGCCGTACCCGTCAGGGTCGGCGATGTACGCGGAGTGCGTCATGCCGTGGTTGCCGCGCACGATGAACTCGACGCCGTTCGCCTTCAGGTGCTCGAGCTGGTTCAGCCAGGACTCGCGGTCGGGATAGCCGATCGCGATGTGGTTGACGCCGACCCGCTTGGGCTCCATCGTCCAAGGGTCGGGCGGCCCGGCCGAGTCGGGGTCGGCTACCTGCACGAGCGCGAAGTCGTGATGGTGCGACTCGTCCCCGCGGTAGAACCGCATCGTCATCGTGTGCGTGAGCTCGGCGCACTGATCGAAGCCGAGCAGGTCGGTGTAGAAGTGGTGGGACGCCTCGATGTCGCGCACGTTCAGCACGAGATGGCTGACGCTGCCGCCCTTCGAGGGCTTGGTGGTCGATTTCGACGTCACGTCGACCTCCCTGTCGGTGTGTCTTGCGAGCGTAACCCAGGCGCCTCTCAGCGGCTCCGGCTGAGTGCCGCCCAGAGGGACTCTGGCGTCAACGGCGTCTCGAGGTGGCGCACGCCGAGGTGCGAGAGAGCGTCGATCACCGCGTTGTAGACGGCCGGGATCGCGCCGATCGTGCCCGACTCGCCGACGCCCTTCGCGCCGAGCGGGTTCGCGAACGTCGGCGTCTCCATGTGCACGACTTCGAACGACGGCAGCTCGGGGGCCGAGATCACGAGGTAGTCCGCGAAGTTCGTGGTCTGTGGCTGCCCGTCGTCCGAATAGCGCACGGCTTCGAACAGCGCCTGGGCGACGCCCTGTGCGATGCCGCCGTGCACCTGACCCTCGGCCAGCAAGGGGTTGAGGATCTTCCCGGCGTCGTCGAGCGCGACGAGCCGCGTCAGCCGCGTGTGGCCGGTCTCGGTGTCGACCTCGACGACGGCGACGTGGGCGCCGAACGGAAACGTGGGCATGACCGGCGTGAAGTCGCACTCGGCCTGGAGCGGCTCGCCTTCAGAGGCGGCGAGCTGTGCCCAGTCGACGACCCGGGCCGGAGTCCCGGCGACGTGGAACACCGCGCGCTCGGTGTCGAGCACGATGTCGTCGGGCGCGCACTCCAGCACGTCCGCGGCTCGCGTGCGCGCGATGTCGACGAGTGTCCCGGTCGCGGTGTCGATCGCCGCGCCGCCGATCTGCACCGAGCGCGAGCCCACCGTGAGGCCGCCCGACCGCACCTGATCGGTGTCGCCGTGGACCACCTCGATCTGTTCGATCGGCACGCCGGTGCGTTCGGACACGACCATCGCCCAGGTCGTGTCGTGGCCTTGACCGAACGGCGTGCTACCGGATCGCACGCGCATGCGCCCGCCCTCCAGGAGCTCGACTGCGCCGAACTCACTACCGGGCGCGCCCGCAGTGATCTCGACATACACCGCGATGCCGATGCCGAGCGCGATCGGGTCATTCGCGTTGCGGCGACGCGCCTGCTCCGCGCGCAGCCCGTCGTAGTCCGCCGCCGCGAGCACGCGCTCGAGCGCCTCCGGATAGTCGCCGACGTCGTACACGGTCCCGATGCCGGTCGTGTACCGCTCCATGAAGCGGGGGACGAGGTTGCGGCGGCGCACCTCCGCCGGATCCATCCCGATCTCCGCGGCGAAGCGATCGACCATCCGCTCGATCGCCACCGCCGCCTCGGGACGGCCCGCGCCTCGATACGCAGTCGTCGACACCGCGTTCGTCACCGCCGTGAGGCCGGAGAACGACACGTTCGGGATCTCGTAGACGCCCGTCGCCATCCGCATGGTCATCATCGGCAGGACTGCGCCGATCAGCGGGAACGCTCCGGCATCGCCCACAGCATCGAGGTGGTACGCCGTGATGCGACCGTCGCGAGTGCCACCCAGCTTGGCCCGCTGGACCTGCCCGCGGCCGTGGGGCATCGCGACCATGTTCTCGGATCGGGTTTCGGTCCATTTGACCGGTCGTCCCACCGCCCGGGCGTAGAAGCCGATCGCCAGCTCCTCGGGGTACGTGCGGGACTTCGCGCCGAAGCCGCCCCCGACGTCGGGCACGACGACGCGCACCTTGGAGGGGTCGAGGCCGTAGATGCCAGTGAGCAGCTCTTTGGTCGGATGCGCGCCTTGGCAAGCCGAGTAGTGCACGAGGCGGCCATCGTCGGTCCAGTACGCGGCGCCCGACCTCGGCTCGATGGGAGCGGCAGTGAGCCGCTGATTGACGATGCGCTCCTCGACGATCACCTCGCAGCCGCTGAAGTCGGCTTGCTCCTTCGGGTCCCATCGCTGCACCACGTTCGTGCCCGCATCGGGGAACAGCAGCACCTCGTCGCGTGCGCTCTGCTCGGGGTCGATGACGACCGGCAGGGGGTCGTAATCGACGACGACGAGCTCGGCCGCGTCGGCAGCCTGATATCGGTCCTCGGCGATGATCGCGACGACGGGTTGCCCGACGTAGCGCACGGTGCCGATCGCGACGAACGGCCGGCGCATCGCGTCCGAGAAGTTCGGGTTGACGTTCGGGGCGAGGCCGAGATCGGCGAGGTCCTCGCCCGTGAACACGCCGACGACGCCGGGCGCCGCCTTGGCGGCGTCGACGTCGATGGCCGTGATGCGTGCGTGTGCCTCCGTCGAGCGCACATACGTCAACCACGCCGCGCCGTCGAGTGCGAGGTCTTCCACGTACTTGCCACCGGTCGTCAGCATCCGCACGTCTTCGACGCGTTGCACTCGGTTGCCGAGGATGCTCGTGCCCACGAGGCTGCCTCCGTGGTTGACTACTGCCGCCACTATGACAGCGAACCTGACACTCCCGCGATCCCGTGCCAGACAGTCCCGTGCCTGACGCCGACCACCCCCGACCCGTCATCCTCACCGACGAGCTCAAGGCGCAGCTCGGGAAGGTCTCGACCGCGACGCTGACCCAGCAGCTGCAGCGCCGGGGCATCCGCAACGCCTTCCTGAGCGGCCTCAAGCCGGTCGTCGAAGGCCAACGGATGGTGGGCTACGCCCACACCTTGCGCTATGTGCCCGCGCGCGAGGACCTCACGCACCTTTCCGCTGGGCAGAACGCACAGCGTCGAGCCGTCGAGAGCCTCACGGAGGACGAGGTCCTGATCATGGAGGCGCGGGGCGAGCCGGACGCCGGAACCATCGGCGACATCTTCGTGATGCGCTCGAAGCTCCTCGGCGCTGCCGGAGTCGTCACCGACGGCGCACTGAGGGATACGCCCGCCATCCGCACGATCGGCCTGCCCGTGTACCACCAGTCGTCGCACGCGGCGACGTGGGGTCGTGTCCACGTGCCGCTCGATCACCAGGTGCCGATCGCCTGCGCTGGGGTGACGGTGATCCCGGGCGACATCCTCGTCGGCGACGGCGAAGGGGTGGTCGTGCTGCCCGCTGCGCTCGCCGAAGAGCTCGCCGCTGACTCGGTGAGCCAGGAGATCGAGGAGGAGTGGGCGCTCGAGCGAGTCAGCGCGGGGGACAGCACGATCGGCACCTTCCCGATCTCGAAGGACCGCCGCGCGGAGTTCGAAGCCTGGCTCGCAGCCCGCGAGCGCTGAACCCGGAGAGGAGGACTCATGCCGCGACGTTCGATCGAGGCGAAGAGCGTCCATCACGTGAACCCGATCCCGACGGCGTCGCGCGTCGGGCCGCTGCTGATGTCGAGCATCATCCCGGCACGGACGCCGGGGGCCGATGACATCCCCGAGGATCCCTCCGCGCAGCTCGCCAACCTCTTCCATCACGTCGGCGAGATGCTCGAGGCCGGCGGGGCGACGTGGGACCACATCGCGAAGATGACGTTCTACGTCCCCGACCTGAAGCTGCGTGACCTGATCAACGGCCCGTGGGTCGAGCGCTTCCCCGACGCCAGCTCGCGTCCGGCTCGCCACACACAGCTCGCCGCGGGCGGCGGGAACTTCATCAGCTGCGATTTCGTGGCGTACGTCGAGTGACCGTCGACGCTCTCCCTGGGCGCACCGGCGGCGAGCTCCTCGTCGAGGGGCTGCGACGGTGGGGCGTCGATGTCGTGTTCGGGCTGCCCGGCGTGCAGCTCGACGGCTTCTTCGAAGGGCTCGCGCGCGAACCGGCGATCAGGGTCATCCACACGCGCCACGAGCAAGCCACCAGCTACATGGCCGACGGCTACTCGCGTGTCACCGGACGAGTTGGTGTATGCGCCGTCGTGCCCGGGCCGGGTCTGCTCAACGCTGGAGCGGGGCTCGCGACTGCATACGCGTGCGGCAGTCGCGTGCTGTGCATCGTCGGGCAGGTGCCAACGGGCGACCTCGGCCGCGGGCGAGGCGTGCTGCACGAGGTCCCCGATCAGCACGCGGTGTTGCAGGGAGTGATCGGGCGCGCCGAGCACGCGATGCGTCCCGAGGACGTCCCGGCTGCCGTCGACTCGGTGTTCGCCGCGCTGATGAGCAACGACCGCCCTCGTCCTCATGCGCTCGAGGTCGGGTGGGACACGATGCTCCGGAGCGCGGAAGCGGCGTGGCCCGCGCTGCCTGCGGTGGCGCGGCCGAAGCAGCCCGACGCCCCGCTCGTCCAGGCTGCTGCTGACCTCCTCGCTCGAGCGGAGAGGCCGGCGATCATCGCCGGCGGCGGCGCGCTGCACGCCGGGACTTCGCACTTCTCTCGCTCGCGGAGCGCCTCGGTGCGCCGGTGATGACGACGACCGAGGGGAAGGGTGCGGTGCCCGCGAGTCATCCGCTCGCCCTGCCGCTGCTCGCGGTCCCGGCGTTGTTCGAGGAGATCGACGTGCTCGTGCTCATCGGCACTCGGGCGCATCTGTCGCGTGGGCCGCTCGCAGTGCCACCCGGCGTCGAGGTGATTCGCATCGACGTCGACCCGAACGAGCTCGATCAAAGCGTGAAGCCGTCGATCGCGATCGAGGCGGACGCGGGCGAGGCCGCGGGCGCGCTGCTCGAAGCGGTCGAGGCGAGCGGGCCTCCCGCCGCGGACGTCGTCGCGGCGCGCACTGCATCCGCTCGTGAGCTCGGTGTGCGCCTGCGCGAGGGCATGGCCGCCCGCTTCCCCGAGCTGGCGAGCTGCTGTGAGCAGCTGCGGGATGCGATCCCGGCGGGCGGTGTGCTCGTCGACGAGATGACGCAGGTGGGCTACTTCGCGCGGAACGGGTATCCCGTCGACGCGCCGGGGGAGTACATCGGCTCTGGCTACCAGGGCACGTTGGGCTACGGGTTCTGCACGGCGCTCGGCGCGAAGGTCGGCGCCGGCGATCCCCCAGTCGTGTCGGTGACCGGCGACGGCGGGTTCCTGTACGGAGTCGGCGACCTGGCCACCGCGGCCCAGCACGACATCGGTGTCGTGGCGGTCGTGTTCCGGGACGACGCCTACGGCAACGTGCTGCGGATGCAGCAGGAGAGCACCGGCAACGAGATCGCGTCGCGGCTGCGGAACCCGGATCTCGTGAAGCTCGCCGAGAGCTTCGGCATCGCCGGCTACCGCGTCACCGCGCTCGACACCCTTCGGCCCACGCTCGAACGGGCGATCGCCGACGGTGCTCCGGCGGTGATCGATGTGCCCATCGGACCGCAGCCCGACCTCTGGGGGTTGCTGACATTGCGTGAGAGGGTGGCCTGATGGAATCGCTGAAGAGTCTGTGGAGCGCCGGTGGGACCGCCCTCGGGGCCTGGCTCTCGCTCCGGGATCCGTTCGTCGCTGAGGCCGCGGCGACCGCGGGGTTCGACTACGTGTGCATCGACATGCAGCACGGGCTCGCCGATCTCGAGCAGACGATCGCGATGCTCCACGCGATGGCGCGCACGTCGACCGTACCGATCGTGCGCGTGCCGTGGAACGAGCAGGGGATCATCGGCCGTGTCCTCGACGCGGGGGCGATGGGAGTGATCATCCCGATGGTGAACTCGCCGGACGAGGCGAAGCGCGCCGTCGACGCGTGCCGTTACGCACCCGCGGGTACCCGGAGCTTCGGGCCATTGGGCGCCGGGCTCCGCTACGGGTCCGAGTACTTCGGGGCAGCGAACGAACAGGTCGCGTGCATCCCGATGATCGAGACCCGCCAAGCGGTCGAGACGATCGATGACATCCTGTCGGTCCCCGGCATCGACGCCGTCTATGTGGGGCCTGCGGACTTGTCGGTGACCTACGGCCTGCCGCCCGCGCTCGACCAGTCCGGGGATCCGTTCCAGAGCGCGTTGAAGACGATCGTCGCCGGGTGCGAGCGGCACGGCGTCGTGCCCGGCATCCACGCGAGCAGCGCGCTCGCCGGCGAGCGTCACGAGACCGGTTTCCGCATGATCACCGTCGGGTTCGACGCGGCGCCGGTGATGGCCGCGTTGCGCTCGGACGCGAAGTCGGCGCGCGCGGCGATCGGTTAGTCCAGCGCCCTCATCGCCTCACGCCAGGTGATCGCGGCGGCGAGGTGATCGGCGGGCGTCTCGTATCCACCGCCTGTGGTCATCACCCTGAGGTGCGTCGCGCCGAGGTCCCGGTACTTCCCGGCGAGGTCGATCCACTTCTCGGGGTCGTCGTCCTGCTGCACGCGGATCCCGCATTCGATGCCGATCGACGCCGGATCGCGGCCGGCTTCCATTGCGTATGACCGGAGACGGTCGATCGCGTCGGCGAGGTCGGGGCCGGGTGGGTACTGCGGGATCCAGCCGTCGGCCATCCGGGCAGTGCGGCGCAGCACCCTCTCGACGATCTTGCCGAACCACGTGCCCATCCAGATCGGGATCGGTCGTTGCACCGGCATCGGGTTCAGGCCCATGCGGTCGAGGTGGTGCCATTGGCCGTCGAACGTGACGAGCTCTTCGGTCCAGAGGTGGCGCAGCACCTCCACTTGCTCTTCGATGCGCGCTCCCCGGTTGGTGAAGTCCTCGTTGAGCGCTTCGTACTCCATCCAATTCCGGCCGACGCCGACGCCGAGGCGCAGCCGTCCACCGGTCAGCACGTCGAGCTCTGCGCACTGCTTCGCCACGAGCACCGTTTGGCGCTGGGGGAGGATCACGATGCCGGTCACCAGCTCGAGCCGTTGCGTGACCGCGCCGAGGAAGCCGAACAGGACGAACGGCTCGTGGTAGAGCACGTCGTAGGTGTGCAGCTTCTCACCGGTGAGGCGATCGGGATGGCCGCCGATCACGTGCTCGGCCGCCATGATGTGGTCGAAGCCCGCGCCCTCGACCGACTGCGCGAACTCCTTGAAGAAGCCGGGGTCGGCCCCCATGTCGGGATGGCTGAACATCACGCCGTAGCGCATCGCTTCGTCCCGCTACTCGGCCGTGAAGGTGACCTCGCCCAGCGTGTCGAAAAGCGCGACCACCGAGTCTCCGGGCTGGAACGGGATCGCCTTGATGAACGAGCCCGACAGCAGCACGTGGCCGGGTTCGAGATCGACGCCGTACTCGTGCAGCTTGTTCGCGAGCCACGCGATCGCATTGATCGGGTTGCCCATGACTGCGGATGCCACCCCGCTCTCCTCGATGACTCCATTGATCGAGAGCGATGCGCCGATGCGGCGGATGTCGACCTCGGTCAGCTTCATCGGGCGCCCGCCGAGCACCACGAGCCCGCACGCGGCGGCGTCGGAGATGCTGTCGACGAGTGGCGTCGGCCCGCGTCCCTGCTGGCGGGTGTCGACGATCTCGATGCATGGGAGCACGAAGTCGGTGGCACGGATGACGTCAGCGGCGTTCGCACTCGGGCCGGAGAGCGCTGTGCCCAGCACGAACGCGATCTCGACCTCGACCAGCGGGCGGTTCATGCGGCTGCGGGGCACCGCGCTGCCCTCGTACACGAACCAGTTGTCGAACATCGTCCCGTAGTCGGGCTCCGTCGCACCGAGCAGCGACCGCATCGCCTTCGAGGTGAGGCCGATCTTGTGGCCCTTGATCGTGCGTCCCGCCTTGAGCTTGAGCGCGGTCACCGCCTGGGAGATGCGGTACGCATCCTCGACGTCGGCGTCCGGGAACTTCTCGGACGTCGGGGTGGTCGGCTCGTTCTCGAGCTCGGCCTCGTAGAGGGCCTTGGCCGCCTGTGACACCTGCCTGGCTGTGAGCATGGCCGTACTGTGACAGCCGATGCTCGACGTCGACAAGGCCATCGTGTTCGCGGAGCGGGAGGGCTACCGCGCGCTCGAGCTCGATGTCTACCGCAGCGCCTCGTCCTCGGACGCGCCGCTGCCGGTAGTCGTGTTCATTCATGGCGGCGGTTGGAGCGTCGGACATCGGCGGGCGCCGCGGGAGACGCGGGAGTGGGATCGCGGCTTCTTCGAGCGCATCTGTGATGCCGGCTTCGCCGTCGCGGCGATCAGCTACCGGTTCAGCGGCGAGGCGGCCTTCCCCGCCCAGATCGACGACGTGGTCGACGCTCTGCGGTGGCTCGAGGGCCATGCGGACGACCTGGGCATCGATGCAGCGCACACGTACCTCTGGGGCGCGTCAGCGGGTGGGATGCTCGCCGCCCTCGCGGGCCTCCTGCCCGAAGGGCCGTCGGTGCGCGGCGTCGTCGTCTGGTACGCGGTCAGCGACTTCCTCGCCCTCGATCTCGACGCTGTCCGACACGTTCGAGGCCCGGCTGTTCGGCGGTCCGATCGGTGAGCACGAGGCGCTCGCCCGTACCGCCAGCCCGGTCACCCACGTGCGCGCCGGCGTGCCGCCATTCCTGATCCAACACGGCGAGGCCGACACGTGGGTGCCGTTCGAACAGGCGCTCCGCTTGGAGAAGGCGATTCGCTCGGCGGGCGGGTCGGTCGAGCTCGAGGCCGTGCCGGGCGCCGATCACTTCTTCGGCGGCTCACCCGACGTCGAGGGGATCTTCGAGCGCGCGCTCGCCTTCCTGCGGCGTGTGCAACAGTCGACCGTGTGACCTGGGAGCCCGAGCTCGAGGAGCTGCGCCGCCGCACCGAGATGGCGAAGGCGATGGGAGGCCCCGAGAAGGTCGCTCGCCAGCACGAGTTCGGCAAGCTCACCGTTCGCGAGCGCATCGATCGGCTCGTCGATCCGGGCACCTTCGACGAGATCGGCACTGTCGCGGGTGTCGGCGAGTATGACGACGCCGGCGAGCTGATCAAGCTGACGCCCTCGAACTTCGTGTTCGGTGTCGCCGCGGTCGACGGCCGGCCCGTGATCGTGTCGGGTGACGACTTCACGGTGCGCGGCGGGTCCGCGGACGCTTCGATCGGCGCCAAGCGCAACCACGCCGAGGGCCTGGCGCTCGAGCTGCGCATGCCCCACATCCGGCTCGTCGATGGGATGGGTGGCGGCGGCTCGGTGAAGACCATCGAGAAGCTGGGCCGCACGCCGATCTCGCAGATGCGCGGGTGGGACACCGTGCTCGCCCACCTCTGGGTCGCGCCGTCGGTGTCTCTCGCGTTGGGCTCCGTGGCCGGTATCGGAGCGGCCCGCGTGGCGACGAGCCACTACTCCGTGATCGTGAAGGACACCGCGCAGATGATGATCGCCGGTCCGGCGCTCGTGGATTTCGCGATGCCGGGGCCGCACCACGACAAGAACGAGCTCGGCGGAAGCCACGTCCACGTGACGAATGGCGCGATCGACGACGAGGCTGAGTCTGAGGACGCAGCGTTCGCGCTCGCCCGCCAGTTCCTCTCGTACTTGCCCACATCGGTGGACGAAGCGCCGCCGCGGGCCGAGTCGGTCGATGATCCCGACCGGCGCGAGGAGATGCTCGTGTCGATCGTGCCTCGCAACCCGCGTCACGTGTACAAGATGCGCGCCATCATCGAGGCGATCGCCGACCGCGAAGCGGACGGCACATCTTCGTTCTTCGAGATCGGTCGGCAGTGGGGGAAGTCGATCATCTGCGGGCTCGCCCGCTTCGACGGGTGGCCCGTCGCCCTCTTCGCGGAGGACCCTTACATCTACGGCGGAGCATGGACGGCCTCGTCGTCGCAGAAGGTCACGCGGCTGATCGACCTCGCGACGACGTTCCATCTGCCGCTCGTCCACCTCGTCGATTGTCCCGGCTTCCTGATCGGCCTCCAAGCCGAGCAGGAAGCGACCATCCGCCACGGGAGCCGGGCGCTGGCCGCGCTCGGCGAGAGTCCGTCGCCGTACTGCTCGGTCGTGATCCGCAAGGCGTTCGGTGTCGCGGGCGCAGCGAACACGCGGCCGGGCAGCTTCCACTACCGATGCGCGTGGCCGTCGGGTGACTGGGGCTCCCTTCCTGTCGAAGGGGGCATCGAGGTGGCCTACAAGGCCGAGCTCGCCGAAGCTCCAGACCGTGACGCGCACCTCGCTGCGATTCGCGCCCGCCTGGATCGCGTGCGGTCACCGTTCCGCAGCGCCGAGCCGTTCGACATCGAGGAGATCATCGACCCACGCGACACCCGTCCCCTCGTGTGCCGGTGGGCCGGCCTCGTCGCGCGCGTCCGCCAGCTCGGTCCCGGCCAGCTCCGCTATCGACCCTGACTGTCGAGGGCGAGCTCGTCCAAGTCGACGCCGACGAGGATGTTGCCGTCGAACGTGGCGCGGACACGCGACTCCCACTCGCCGTCGGGCACCTCGAAGTCGCCGGGCACCAGATGCGAGAGCACGAGCTGGCCGACTCCTGCGATCTTCGCCGTCGCGCCGACCTGCTCGGGCGATGAGTGTGAGCTGGCGAGATGGTTGCGCAGCTGCTCGCCGTTCGGAAGCCGCATGATGCGCTCGGCCAGGCGGTCGATGTCGATCACCTCGTGGACGAGCACGTCAGCGTCCCGGGCGAGACGGGCGACGTTGGCGCACTCGCCGGTGTCGCCCGAGAACACGACCGAGCCGTTCGGAGTGTCGAACCGGTAGCCGAAGGCAGGGAACACAGGAGCGTGCTGGACGAGAATCGCGCTGACCTGCACGCCGTGGTCGTCCTCCGGGTAGATGACGACGGGATCCATCGGCGGTGACGCCGATTCCTCGCTCGTGCAGTCTGCGGTGACGCCGAGGTCGATGTCCGGCGTGTAGTCGTCCCGGCGGACGCCGATCTCCTGCACGCGCACCGACTTGGTGACGTCCTTGCGCCCTTCGTCCTGGATGCGCAGGTTGATGTTGTAGGCGAACGCCCTGAGCATGTGGTCGAGCGCGCTGCGCGTGCCCGGGGTGGGCTCGTCGGGGTACACGAGCGGGACTTCGAGGTCGGGTGGGAAGGCCGGGATCGGGAGGCCTGCGGGAGCGGGCCCGAAGACCTCGACGGGATGGGGAGGCCAGCTGCCCATGAAGAAGTTCGGCAGGTCGACGATGTGGTCGCCGTGCAGATGGGTGAGGAATATCGCCTTCACCAGCGGGCGCGAGCGATCGAAGTTCGGGTTCGCCCCGATGCCGGCGCGCCACATCTGGCGGTGCGCGCCCTCCCCGCAGTCGACGATGTAGGCGGCGTCGCCGACCACGACCGCGTTCGAGTACCCGGAGCGCGTCGACTTCGGGTTGCTCCCGCCGGCGGTGCCGAGCAGCACGGCCCGGCGATCGGGGTCAGCGACGAGCGGGGCGCGACGCTGTCGGAGAGCGTCTCGCCACGCATGGCGGGGATTCGGTTCGTTCGTTGGGCGCACGGCCTTCAGCGCGTCGGATGCGTTGCACACGGCCTGCTCACGCTAGTGGGGCATGGGGTATCGTCCGCGCTGGCACGTGGGGGGTGGAGTGATGTCGGTGACTGACGTTTCGTTCCCGACGGCGGAAGAGCTCGGACCAGGCCTGTGGGGCTTCGACAAGATGCACGCCCCCCGGCCGATCACGCCGCTGTCGTTCGATCTCGTGATCTACCCGATGGCGGAGGGCTTCACGCAGGCGCAAGCGGAGTACGACAACCCGTTCGCGGCCGCAGCGCGCGACATCCACCACTACTTCTACTTCACATTCCACCGAGTCACTGAGGACGTCGCCCGCGATCGCCCCTCACGCTACGGGGCCGCGCTCGCCGAGAAGGTGCCGCTCATCGGGCGGCGGTGGGACGAGGAGTGGAAGCCCGCCGTAATCAGGATGAACGAGCCGAAGAAGCACCTCGACTACACGGGCATGACCGACGAGGAGCTCGTCGCGAAGCTCGATGAGTTCGCCGAGCACATCCGGTTCCAATGGTGGATCCACGGGCACATCAACTTCGTGCTGCTGTCGAGCAGCGCCTTCTGCGACATGTACGACGAGTTGCTGCAGCCCGACGATCCCACCGAGTCGTACCGGGCGCTTCAAGGATTTCCGACACGATCGGTCGACGTCAGCCGGGCGATCTGGAAGCTGAGTCGCATCGTCAAGCAGAGCCGTGCGCTGTCGGTGCTCTTCCGCGAGGAGGCGTCGAGTGACGTGCTGACCCACCTCGGTGAGAGCGCGGATGGTCGGGCCTTCCGGCTCGAGCTCGACGAGTTCCTCGAGGAGTTCGGCTGGCGCGCCGACGCGGTGTACGACCTCGCCGACGTCTCGTGGCGTGAGGATCCGTCGATCGCTTTGGCCAGCATCGCCGCGTTCGCCGACCTCGACGACTCGCAAGACCCCGACGTCCTGTACCGCAAGGCCGTGGGCGAGCGCGAGTCATTGCTCGCGAAGGCGCGCGCGGCGCTCGAGGGCGACGATGAAGCGCTGGCACGTTTCGAAGCACTCTACGAGGCCGCGCGGTACAGCTTCCCGGTCACGGAGGACCACGCGTTCTACATCGACCAGCTCGGAATCGGTGTCCTGAGACGGTTCGCGCTGGTGATCGGAGCCCGCCTCGTCGAGAAGGACGTGATCGAGGCGGTCGACGACATGTTCTTCCTACGGCGCCACGAGCTCGTCGACGCTCTTCTGGACGGCGTCGATCGCCGAGTCGTCGTTGCCGACCGGCGCTCGACGTTCGACGCTGCGACGGGGCTGACGCCTCCGCAGACCATCGGAGTGCCCGAGCCGGGCGATCCCGATCCGTTCTACGACGCCGTCGTGGTTCGCCTCCTGGGTGCGATCCCTCCGAGTGAGGTCGTCGATCCGCTGGTGCTCACCGCGGTCGCGGGCTCGCCTGGGGTCGTCACGGGCACAGCGCGGTGTGGTGCGGTCGCTCGTGGAGGCGAGTGACATCGAAGAGGGCGAGATCATGGTGTGCGAGATGACCATGCCACCGTGGGTGCCGTTGTTCTCCATCGCGGCGGCGGTCGTCACCGACGTCGGCGGCGTCCTGTCTCATTGCGCGATCGTCGCCCGCGAGGTCGGCTTGCCTGCGGTCGTCGGGACGGTCACCGGCACGACCGCGATCGTGACGGGCCAGAAGATCACCGTCGACGGGACGAACGGCGTTGTCTATCTCGACGGGCGCTCACTGGTCCGCTGAGCGCACCGCCGATCAGGAGTCGCGAACCGTTTGGTATCTTCCGCGTGCCGCTCACACTGGGGGTTCGAGAGTGTCGACGACTGAGGTTGTTTTCCCTGGGCCCGACGAGATCGAGGGTTTCTGGAACCTCGACCGCATGCATGCACCGCGACCGATCACGCCGCTGTCGTTCGACCTGATCATCGAGACGCTCGCCGCGGGGTTCACCAAGGCGCAGGCCGAGTACGACTGCCCGATCATGGTGACTCCGAAGGAGATCAACCACTACGTCTACGTGAGCTTCCATCCCGTGGACGACGCGGGCGTGATCGCCGACCGCATGTCGCGGTACGAGGCGACGCTCGCAGAGAAGGTGCCGCGGGTCGGCAAGCTGTGGGACGAGGAGTGGAAGCCGGTCGTCATCGCGAAGAACGAGCCGGCGAAGACCGCGGACTACTCCGGTCTGAGCGACGCGGAGATGGTCGCGAAGCTCGACGAGTTCACCGAGCACATGACCTACCAGTGGTGGATCCACGGCCACATCAACTTCGTTCTGCTGTCGAGCAGCGCGTTCTGCGACATGTACGACGAGCTGATGAAGCCGGACGAGAAGACCGAGGCGTATCAGACGCTGCAGGGCTTCCACACCCGGTCGGTCGACGTGAGCCGAGCCATGTGGCAGCTGAGCCGGGTCGTGAAGAACAGCCCGACGCTGTCGAAGCTGTTCGCCGACAGGTCGTCGAACGAGATCGTCGGAGACCTCGACAAGTCCGATGACGGTCGCGCGTTCCACAAGCAGCTCCGTGACTTCCTCGAGGAGTATGGGTGGCGCAGTGACGCGGTGTACGACCTGGCCGACATCCCGTGGCGAGAGAACGAGTCGATCGCGCTCTCGAGCATCGCCGGCTTCGTCGGGCTCGATGACAGCGAGGACCCCGAGCGGCTCTACCAGAAGGCCGTGAAGCAGCGCGAAGAGCTTCTCGGCAAGGCGCGGGCGAAACTGGCCGGCGATCCCGAGAAGCTGGCGAAGTTCGACGAGCTCTACGAAGCCGCTCGCTACAGCTTCCCCGTGACCGAAGACCATGCGTTCTACATCGACCAGCTCGGCGTCGGCGTCTTCCGTCGGTTTGCTCTGGCGATGGGCGAGCGGCTCATCCAGAAGGGCGTCATCGACCACGCGGATGACGTCTTCTTCCTGCGGGCGCCGGAGGTGACCGAGGCGCTGCTCAACGGCGGCGATCGGCACGCCGATGTCGCATCACGTCGCGCCACGTTCGAGGCGGCGGGCAAGGTCATCGCCCCCGGTGCCGTCGGCACACCCCCGGAGATCCCGGCCGACGCTCCGCCCGATCCGTTCATGGACGCGCTCGTCTTCCGGCTCCTCGGCATGGTGCCGCCCGACGACAACCCTGACCCGAACATCATCAGGGCTGTCGCCGGCTCGCCCGGCGTCGTCACCGCCAAGGCGCGGGTCGTCCGCTCCCTCGTCGAGGCGCAGGACACCCTCGAAGAGGGCGAGGTCATGGTGTGCGAGATGACGCTCCCGCCGTGGGTGCCGCTGTTCTCGATCGCCGGCGCCGTCGTCGCCGATGTGGGCGGCGTGCTCTCGCACTGCGCGATCGTCGCCCGCGAGTTCGGCGTCCCTGCGGTCGTCGGCGCGGTCACCGGCACCACCGCGATCAAGACCGGCCAGGTCATCACGGTCGACGGCAACAACGGTCTCGTCTACCTCGACGGCCGCACCCTCACCTGACGCGCCCCCAACCCCCCTCCCCATTGGCGCGCCAACCGCCCGTCGGGGGCGGATCCCGCACCACTTCGTCCCAAGTGCGGGGTGAGTCGCGGCAAGTGGCGCGCCAGCCGCCCTATGCGGGCCGACGGCGCGCCAATCCGCGGATGCGGTACTCGTCCGCGACCACCTCCACGAACGTGGCCGGAGCGATCGAGTCGCGCCACTCGGGGTAGAGCAGCTTCCAATCGAGGCCGGTGATCGCGGCGTCACGAGCGACGTCGTGGCGGATCTGGCTGAGAGCGCCGTGCCATCGCTTGCTCGTCGCCTCGATGCCGAGCCTGAGGTCGGGCCATGCGACGTCGATCGTTCCGAGGAGCTTGCCTGTGGCGTCGTAGACGGGATGCTGGCGCACGGGTCTCGGCAACCTCGCGCCCACGATGACCCGTTCGATGACCCGTTCGAAGCGGCTGTCCGCCGTGCGGCCGATTCGGTCGGGCCGGGCCAGCACGCGTCGCAGTGACGCAGTGCCGCTCTTGCCAGGCCGGTCGACACGGTCGAGCGTTTCGGTGATCCAGCGCAGGCTGAACCCCTTGCGCAGAGCATCGTCGAGCGCCTGCTCGACGACATCGTCGTCGACCACGGCGCCGAGGTCACAGAGCGTCCGCGCCACGTTCGTCGTGGGGATGCCGTCGACTTGTGTGATGTCGGCCGGGTCGAGCACGAGGGTGCGGTGCACCGCGAACCCCGGAACACGGCCGTGCGAGCTCCGGGGAAGCAGGATCTCGCGCGGCTCGCCCCCCACTCCGTCGAGCTCGTGCAGCACTGTCGCTGCTCTGCATGAAATCGCTCCCGACGACGCCAGCGTGGCGACCATGAGATCCTGGCGCCACGTGTGAGGAGCACCGGCGACCACCAGTACTCCGTGTGCAGCGAACAACCACTGCCCCCGTGCGACCCGGACCCGACGCTCCTTCTCGGTCACTCCTCTTTCGGCGGCCTGACGAATGCCGAACGCACCGTGCTGCGAAGCCGCGAGCGCAGCCACGGCGCGCTCGGCGCCGGCCTGCATGACTGCATCGTACGAAGGGGGTGTGTCACTCCCTGCTGCCCGAGAGGTGGTGCGCCCGGCGCCGTCAGAGGGCGGCGAGCGCACCAATCGGGCCAGACCGACAGCGTCGCCGGGAGAAGTGGTGCGTGGGACGCCCCTATGGGGCGGCAGCCGCGCCAATTCCTCGGGGGGGGCGGGGGCGTAGGAGGGCTTAGGGCCAGAGCTGCTTGGTGGCGAGGGCGGCGCCTTCGCTCAGCGCGCGGAACTTCGGCCACACGACGGTCGGATGCACCTCGGGCGCGTAGGACGCACGCGAGGAGAAGCCGCAGTCGGCGCCGGCGATGACGTTCTCGCGCCCGACCAGCCCGGCGTACTTCACGATGTAGTCCGCGATGAGCTCGGGGTGCTCGACGTAGTTCGTCGCGTGCCCGATGAGCCCCGGGATGAGGATCTTGTCGTCGGGCAGCTTGATGTCCTCCCAGATGTGCCACTCGTGGTAGTGCCGCGGGTTCGCGACCTCGAAGCTGTGCGCCCCGGCGTTGATCTTCAGCATGAAGGGCACCGCGTCGATCAGCGGGATGTCGTTCATCCGCGGCCCGTGGTTCAGGCCGTAGCACGTGTGGTGTCGCACCGACGACGGCGGGATGTCACGGAGCGCGTGGTTGAGCGCCTCGACGTGGACCCAAGCGAGCCGCTCGCGCTCCTTCCTCTCCATCGTCGGATCGCTGAGCATGTCGATCAGGAAGGGGTCGTCGACCTGGAGGATGAAGCCCGCCGCGACGATCGCCAGGTACTCCTCGCGCATGGCTTCGGCGACCTCGTGCAGGTACTCCTCGTGTGACGAGTAGTACTCGTTGCGCCCGAACCCGCTCGGACCGGTGGACGGCATGAACACGTCGGCCACGTCGTAGTCCGCGGTCGCGGCCTTGAGGTTCTCGATGTCGGTCTTGAGCAGGTCCTGCCCGACGTAGGTGATCGGCCCGCGGCAGATGATGCGACGCAGTGGCGCGACTGTCGAGGAGTACTTCTTGAAGTACTCGGCGTAGTACTCGGGGAAGTCGTCGACCTCGACCTGCCACGACGGAGCCATGCGCGACTGGCCCATCTCGACCTCGAAGCCACCGAGCCGGTCCTTCACGTAGCCGAGGAAGCTGACCTTGCTCATCTCGCCGTCGGTGACGATGTCGATGCCGCACTCGACCTGCTGGCGCACCCGGTCGGCGACGGCTGACTTCACCTGGAAGTCGAACAGCTCGTGGTCGTACGGCTGGTCGTTCTCCTTGAGCTTCATCGTGTCGAGCAGCTCGACCGGTCGAGCCAGGCTGCCGACGTGGGTCGTGAGGATGCGGTCGGTGCTTCGCTTCATGTGGAGCTCCTGGAGAGTGATCTAGCGGCCGTTGACACAGGTGATGTACGTCCAGCATGCCTGGAACGTGGGACGCCCGTGGAAGAGGACGTCCATGGCGTGGCGCATGAGCGCGAGTCGATCGGCGACCGCCTGCTCAGAAGGCTTGGCGCCGTCGACCTTGTCGGTGCCACCGACCCAGCCGAGGACGGCGTCGTGATACGCGCACAGGAACTCGTACCAGTCCTGCACGCCGGCTTGCACGCTTGCCTCGCGCACCGACTCGACCTTGAGCCCGCCGAGCTCGAGGGTCTCGAGGTAGAAGTCGAGAGGCCGCGGCAGCAGGAACACCCGGTCGCGGTACGCGGCATGAGCCTTCATGCGGTCGGCGTTGTCGAGATCGGCCTGGTAGGCGGCGTATTGCGGATCGGTGCGCACCAACCCTTCCGCGATCTCGCCGACGACCCACACCGTCTCGTCGAGGATCCACTCGCTGCGCCGCGCGCGGGTTGCGGATGTTCCCCGAGTTGATCAGCACATGACCGCCAGGTCGCAGCGCCTTGAGCCACGACGCGACCGTGTCGGCGAGATCCGGATAGAGGTGGATCGCGTTCGTCGACGCGATGAGGTCGACACCGCGCTCGAGCATCTCGGGTCCGAGGACCTCCTCGAGCCGCTCGAGCCGCTTCTCGTCCTTGAGGAAGCGCAGCAGCCGGAACCCGACCTTCGGGTCGTCGCGGAACTTCTCGACCGCGACACGGAGGAACTTCGGTGAGCTGTCCACGATGATCGCCCCGACCTGCGCGTCGAACATCCGCAGCTTCAGGCGATCGAGCAGGATGCCGGTACCGCCCGAGTAGTCGATCATGATGTCGCCGTCGCTGAGCAGGTGCACGAGCTCCTCGACGGTCGGATCGAGGTTGCGGTACCAGCCGTGACGATCGACGTTGTCGTATGCCGTGCCGAAGTCGTCGACGGGGTCTTCCGTCCACGTCTCGTCGGGCACACGGTCCCACCCGACAGGCCACGCGAACGAGGTCGCCGCGTGACGACCGTCCAGCGGTGCGGTCACCTCGCGATGCAGCTCGACGAGCGTCGGGACGTCCTGCGAGCGGTGGCGTCCCCATCCGCAGTCGGTTGCGACGCCGAAGTCGTGGACGAACCGTTGCGCCGCGACGATGCGCGCCCTTGCGCCGACGAGGCCGTCTTCCAGGTGGAGCACCCCGAGGTACAGCTTCGTCTCCGGACGCAGCTGCAGCTGGCCGAGCGTCTCGAAGAAGCGGACGTCGACGTGGTCGCCCTGCACGGGGAAGTGGATCCAGTTGAGCGGCCGGCCAAGGCTCAGCGCGAGCGCGTTCGCGATCTCGACGAGGGGCTGAGCGTTGAGCGGGCGCTCCTTGTGGTGCCGCTCGTGGCCGTGGCAGAAGTGGTAGCCGAGCTCGACGTCGCCCGGCACCGAACGTCCGAGCCGCACGAGTCGCTCGACGATGCTCGACCGCGGGTCTGAGAACCACGTCGGCATGACGCCGTCGAGCATCGCGAACTCGAAGTTCGTGTCCCACTGCACGGCGAGCTGGTCGTGGGGGATCGCGTCGAAGATCGTCGCGAGCTCGTTCAGCATCGCGGCCTCGTAGAGCGGCTCGATCCGAGCTTGATCCTCGGGCGCGACGAACGCGGCGATCGGCGCGAGTGGAGTCGGCAGCGACACCTGGAAGCGACATTGCGACGGGATCAAACCGTCCCGCTTGCGGCGAGCGAAGATGCGATACGACGTCGTCGCCGCTTGCGCGTAGCCGAGCTGCTCGAACCGCAACGTGTCGATCGACTCCTCGTCGCTGATGCGCAGACGGGGCAGCGCTCGATGCGAGTCGGGGCCGGGCGGGCACACCTCGAACTCCGGCCTCGAGCTGAGGACGGGGTACTGCCACACGATCCAGTCCGATCGTGGCCCCGTCTCGCCGTCGGGCAGGCGCTCCAAGCGCTCGCCGAGCTCGGACGCCATCAGCTGGAACACCTCGTCCGCACTGCGCAAAGGCACGCTGCCGACGAGGAGCACCCCGCCGGTCGCGAGCCCGCTGCTTTCGGCCGCTGTCGCTTCTGTGGACATGCGCGCTCCGTCCTTCCTCGAGAACCCACCCCGGGAACAACAGTGTCGATCCGAGCGTGAAGGGAGCCAAGCCCATCGTTCGCCACCCACGAACGAGGCTTTGCGCGCATTTCGCGCGGCTTTTCTCACACGATCGCGCGTGTGCGCATTGCGCAATCGTTGCGACCCGATCTCAGGAAGGCTGACACCGTTGCCCAACGGCGCCGCGCCGTTGTACGGTGCGCCCGGCCACACCCGATAGGGGGAGGTGTGGGGGGAGCGGTGGCGGGCGAGGGCAGTTCATGCCTCGCGGCGCCACCCGCTGACACGGGAGGGTGATTGATGAAGCGTCTACTGCCGGTTCTTCTTGCAACCGGCGCGCTCTTGTTCGCTGCGTGCGGAGATGATTCAGATTCTTCGAGCGCGACGACGGCGAGCGGAGCAGAAGCGACAACTGGCGGAGGCGCGGCCACGACCGCGGCCGGCGGCGCGGGTACGACCGCGGCCGGCGGCGAGGCAACCGGCAGCAACATCCAGAAGTCGGGTGAGTGCGGCGCAGGCACCGGTGAGAAGGCGACCGGTGAAGCCATCAAGATCGGTGGCATCGCAACGAACGTGCCCGGCATCGACTTCACGTGGATCACCGGCATGGCCGGTGCGTACTTCGACTGCGTGAACGACAACGGCGGCATCAACGGCCGCCCGATCGAGTACATCGTCGAGGAAGAGCACATCGACCCGCAGGAGATCGCCGGTCTCGCCAAGAAGCTCATCGAAGAAGACGGCGTGCTCGCCATGGTCGGGAACACGAGCCTCATCGACTGCAGCGTGAACGGGCCGTACTACGCCGAGAAGGGCTTCTTCGCGATCATCGCCGGCGTCGACCACGCCTGCTTCGGAAACGCGAACTTCTCGGCCGTCAACATGGGCCCGTACTACTCCAGCCTCGGCGGCGCCCAAGCTGCCGTGCGGGCAGGGGCCAAAGGCACGCTCGTCATCGTCACGGGCAATCAGCCCGGCGTCGACCTCATCAACAGCGGCGTCGTCGACTACGCCGAGAGCCTCGGCATGAAGGGCGTGAGCATCAAGCCCGAAGTCCCGATCTCTGACCCGGCAGTGCTCGCCCAGCAGCTGGTGCAGGCCGCGGGTGACGGTGGCGGTGTGGTGCTCGACATGACGGGCCCGACGGTGCTGCCGTTGCTGCAGGCGATCGAAGCTGCCGGCCTGGTGGACAAGGTGATCTGGGCAAGCTCGACCCCGCCGAACGATCCGTCGGTGGCCGAGGCGCTCGGCCCGGCATGGAACGGCAAGTTCCTGATCAACGCCGAGTTCAACGTGCTCGACTCAGGCAAGCCGGATCAGAACCACATGAACGAGATCCGTGAGAAGTACCGCTCGGACATCCCGAGCTCGAGCTTCGCTCAGATGGGCTACCTCGCGGGCCGTGCCGCCACTGATGCGCTGATGCGCATCGACGGTGACATCACGGCCGAGAGCGTGAACGAGGCCTTCAAGAGCCTCACCAACTTCACGAGCGACCTCTGGTGCAAGCCGTGGTACTTCGACAGCACCGTGGGCAGCAACGTGTCGAACAACACCGACATCACGGTGACGCCACAGGACAAGAAGATGGTGCAGACCGAGGACTGCTTCGACATCACAGAGCTCGAGCAGAACCCGCTCGCCGCGATCCGCGCCAAGGAGCAAGAGCTCGGCCTCAACACGGGGGCATAGCCTTCACCCAGGCCATCAGAATTCCAGTGTCGATCAGGGTGCCCGGAGCCAACGATGCCTAGCTTCGACGATCTCAAACCGTTCATCGTGCTGGGCTTCGCCTTGGGCGGGGTGTTCGCCATGTCGGGAGTGGGACTGGTGGTCCTCTACCGGGCTACCGGCGTGCTCAACCTCGCCTACGGCGCCATCGGGGCCGCGGGCGCCTTCATCACCTGGGAGCTGAGCGACGCAGGCAACGGCCTCGTCCCGAACTGGGTCGCGTACGTGGCCTGCGTCGCTTTCGCCGGACTGGTGACCCTGCTGTACGGGGTGCTGTTCGGGCCGCCCTTCGCGGCCCGCGACCCCCTCGTCAAAGCGACAGCGACACTCGGGCTCTTGCTGATCTTGATCGGGTGGATGCAGTGGCACTACGGCCGGAATGCACATGCGTTCAAGCTGCCGAGCGAGAACCACTACATCCTGGTGAGCGGCGTCCGCGTCACGTGGACGCAGCTCATCGGGATCGCATTCCCGATCGTCGTCACCGCTGCCACCGCGATCTACCTCCGCGTGAGCAAGGTCGGCACCGCGATGCGGGCGCTGGCCAACGACCGCGAGATCACCTCGATGCTCGGCGTGCCGGTGCGTCGAGTCGAAGCGGTTGCCTGGTTCGGCTCCGGGGTCATCTGCGGCATCGCGGGCCTCCTGCTCTCACAGCTCGTCGGGCTCGACATCGTGAGCCTCACCTTCCTCGTGATCCCCGCACTGGCCGCAGCACTGATCGGCCAGCTCAAGTCACTGTGGGTCACGCTCGCCGGCGGGTTCGTCATCGGACTCGTGCAGTCGTGCCTCGCCGTGCCCAACACCGTCTGGTCGAACTCCGCCGAGTACCGCTCGATGACGCCGTTCGTGCTCGCGATCATCGCCATCCTCTGGGTGGCGCGGAAGCGACAAGTCGTGGTGCACACCTAGGCCATGAGCGCCGTCCGCACGATCGACCCGCAAGACACGGCCGACACGGCGGTGCCGACCTGGCGCACTCCGAAGCGGATGCGGCAGATCGCGTGGGTCGTCGGCTTCATCCTCTTCGCGCTCTTCGTCCTTCCGTTCCTGTTGCAGAAGGGCTGGGTTCCGCTGCCCTCGCACGCGGCGTCCTCGTACTGGATCACCGTGTTCACGTCGGTCGTCATCTACTCCTTGGTCACGCTCGGCCTCGGCCTCCTCATCGGCCGAGTGGGTCTCGTGTCGTTGTGCCAGTTCATGCTGCTGTCCGTCGGCGCGTGGGTGGCCGTGCGGTTCGACCAACTGTGGCCCTGGCTGCCCTATCCGGGCGTGCTGCTCGTCGCCGGGATCGTCACCGGGTTGATCGGAACACTGATCGGCCTGCCGGCGTTGCGCCTGTCCGGGCTCTACCTCGCCCTCATCACGCTCATGGCGGCCGCCGCGCTCACGGTCCTGCTGAAGATCCAGCAGTTCCCGAACGGCGGTGGGGGTTTCTGGGGCCAGTCGTCCAGTGGCGGCCCGATCTCGCAGATCAGCCGGCCATCCCTCGCGCAGGGCGACACCGCGTTCTATCGATACTGCGTCGTCGTCGCCGTGCTCATGTTCTTGGTTGCGTTCTGGCATGTGAAGACGAAGCCGGGACGGGCGTGGGCGGCGATCCGCCAGAGCGAAGCCACGGCGCTGTCGGCCGGCGTGCGCACGACGGTCTACAAGCTGTGGGCGTTCGCGCTCGCTGCGTTCTTCACCGGTGTCGCTGGCGGCCTGCTCGCTTCGCCGCCGGGCGTGAACATCAACCAGTTCGTGACGCAGCAATCGATCCAGATCTACGCGATCACGCTGGTCGGTGGCGTCTACACGCTCGCCGGCGCGGTCGTCGGTGGCCTGGTCTTCCGTCTCGTGCCCGAGCTCTTCCTTCGTTGGGGCATCGGCATCGAGCTGTTCACGATCCTGTCGGGCATGGGCATCCTCCAGGTGCTTCTCACGGCTCCGGGTGGTCTCGCCCAGCAGGTGCCGCACGACTTCGGCAAGCTCGGCAAGAAGCTCATCGGGGCCGTGACCGGGAAGGGCAAGGCGAAGGCGACGGCTGCGCCTCCCGCTCCAGCGCCGGTTCCGGCGGTCGACGCTGTGGAGCCGACGGCGTGATCGAGGTCGACGGCCTGACGGTGCGGTTCGGCGGTGTTGTACCGCTCGACCAGATGACCATCAACTTCTCCGCGGGCACGTGCGGCCTCATCGGTCCGAACGGCGCCGGCAAGACGACGTTCTTCAACGTGCTCAGCGGGTTCGTGCGTCCGATCGCGGGGGGTGTCCGCGCGTTCGGCGACGACCTGCTCTCGATGGCGGACTTCCGTCGCGCTCGATGGGGGCTCCGTCGTACCTTCCAGACCGAGCAGGCGATCGCCAACCTCCCGGTCTACGAGAACGTCCTCCTGGTCCTCGAGCACACCGGTGGCGAGCGCTCGACTCGGCGCCAGCAGGTCAACGAGGCGATCGAGTTCGTCGGGCTGGGGGACGTCGCGACGCGCGACGTCGAGACGCTCGGCGCCGCGCAGCGCCGGCTGGTCGAGGTGGCGAGGGCCGTCGTCGGCAAGCCGCGGCTCGTGCTGCTCGACGAGCCCGGGGCCGGCCTGCCTGACGAGGAGACGCACCGGCTCGGCGATGTGATCCGAAGCATCCCCGAGGACATCGGCGCGCGGGTGATCCTGGTCGACCACGACATGAGCCTCGTCTCGGGGTGTTGTGAGACGACGGCCGTGCTCGACTTCGGCCGGCTGATCGCAGCGGGTATGACCCAAGAGGTGTTGCGCAACGAGCACGTGATCCGCGCCTACCTCGGCACAGAGGAGGAGCTGTGAGCGCGGTCGTCGAGGGCACGCCCGCAGGTCGTACGGGTGCGGCGACGCTCTCGATCGCCGATCTGTGTGTGCCGCGCGGCGGCCGCGAGGTGCTGCACGACGTGTCGCTCGACATCGTCCCCGGCGAGGTGACAGCGCTCCTCGGCCCGAACGGTGCCGGCAAGTCGACCCTCGTGCTCACGGTCGCCGGCGCCATCAAGCCGACCTCGGGCACCGTGACCCTGGGCGACGAGGACCTCACGAAACGCCGCCCCGAGAAGATCCGCCAAGCGGGGCTGGCTGTCGTACCCGAAGGCCGACGACTGCTCCCCGAGCTCACCATCGCCGACAACCTCCGCGTCGCGACGTATGCGCTCACTCCCGACGAAGCGGAGCGCGGCACCGCGTACGCGCTCGAGCTGTTCCCCGAGCTCAAGGATCGCTGGGACGCCCCGGGCCGATCGCTCTCGGGCGGTCAGCAGCAGATGGTCGTGCTCGCACAGGCGTTGGTGTCGCAGCCGACCGTGCTGATCGTCGACGAGCTCTCGCTGGGCCTCGCTCCGCTGGTGGTGAAGCGGCTCGTGCCGACGCTCGGCGCAGTCGCCTCCTCGGGCGTGGCGGTCCTGCTCATCGAGCAGTTCGCCCACGTCGCCCTCGGCCTCGCGAATGTCGCGTATGTGCTCGAGGGTGGCCGCATCCGGTATCGCGGCACCTCGAGAGAGCTCAAGGACAACCCCGAGAAGCTCCACTCCGCGTACCTCCTGCGCACCTGATCGTGGACGAGCTCGAGGGCAAGGTCGCGGTCATCACCGGGGCCGCCTCCGGCATCGGCCGTGCCCTCGCCGAGCGGTTCGCGCTCGAGGGGATGAGGCTCGTCCTCGCTGACATCGAGCGGCCAGTGCTCGAACAGACGGCGAAGGAGATCGCGGCGACCGGCGTCGACGTGGTCGCGGTCCCCACCGACACCAGCCTCGAAGCCGACGTGAACGCGCTCGCCGCGCAAGCCTTCGAGAGGTTCGGGGACGTCCACCTGCTCTGCAACAACGCCGGAGTCGGCAGCCGTGGCCTTCCGATCGCCGAGGTGCCGCTGCGCGACTTCGAATGGGTCATCAGCGTGAACCTCTACGGCGTGATCTACGGGCTGCGGGCCTTCCTTCCGCACATGCGTGCAAACGACGTGGGCCACATCGTGAACACCGCCTCGGTGTCGGGCCTCTACTACCTGCCTCGGATGGGCCCCTACAACGCGACGAAGGCCGCCGTCGTGGCGCTCAGCGAGACGCTGAAGTTCGAGCTGGATGCGGAGGGCAGCCACGTCGGCGTGTCCGTGTTGTGCCCTGGCTGGACGCGCACGAACATCTCGACGGCCGTGCGCAACCGGCCCGAGCGGTTCGCCTACGAGCTCGACACCGACCAGGTGCGGCAGATGGAGGAGTACAAGGCCAAGCGCCGCGAGCAGCGGGACACGATCGCGATCGAGCCCTCAGCCGTTGCCGACCAGGTATGCGCGGCGGTGAGGGAGAACCGGTTCTACGTGCTGACCCACCCCGAGAGCGTGCCCGTGTTCGCGGAGCGAGCCGCCCGGATTGTCGCCGGCGAGAACCCGATCGAGCCACCTCAGTGAACGCGTACTCGCACCACCGGGATCGTGCGCGCCGCAGTCGCGGCCTTCACTGCGTAATCGGCATACAGCGGGTAGATCGACACCATCAGGTCCCACAGACGGGCCCGCTCGGCGTCGTCCTCGACCGTGGTGGCGATGCCCTTTGTGACCGTGGCCCTCTCCTGGATAGAGACGTGCGGATCGCGCGACGAGGTTCAGGTACCACAGAGGGTGCTTCGGTCGACCGCCGTACGACGCGATGAGGATGAAGTCGTCGCCGTCGCGCCCGTAGATCGAGCGCGTTGCGGCGGAGCGTGCCGGACTTCCGTCCTCGCGTCGTGAGCACGATCGTGGGGAAGCCGCGCCAGAGGTAGAAGTCTCCACCGTCGTTCGCCACGTACTGCCGTGTGTGCTCGGCGACCCAGTCGGTCGCGCTGTCGAGCGGCTCGTCTGCTCCCATCCGACCGACGCTACCGTTTGTCTGTCTCGATGACGCCAGGGGGAACACCATGACCGAGAAAGCCCAAGCCGAGCTCCTCGAAGACGTGCTGTCGCGCTACGAAGGCTCGCCGAACCCCCGCGTGCGCGAGATCTGTGAGTCTGCGATCAAGCACCTCCACGCGTTCGTGTCCGAGGTGAACCTCACGCGCGACGAGTGGTTCTATGGCATCCAGTTCCTGACCAGGGCCGGTCAGATGTGCGACGCCACGCGTCAGGAGTTCATCCTCCTGTCCGACACCTTCGGCATCTCGACGCTTGTCGAGATGATCAACTACGACGCGGGCGAGGGCTCCACCGAGAACACGGTGCTCGGGCCGTTCCACGTTCCCGGATCACCACACCGTGCGCGGGGCGAGACGATGCTCGTCGACCCCGACGAAGGCGACCGCGTGGTCATCCGGGGCACGATCACGAACGACGACGGCAAGCCCGTCGCCGGGGCGACGCTCGACTGCTGGCAGAACGCGTCGCACGGCTTCTACGCGGTGCAGCAACCGGGCATCCAGTCCGAGTTCAACCTGCGCGGCATCTACACGACCGACGACGACGGCACCTACGAGATCCGCACCGTGCGGCCGGTGCCGTATCCGATCCCGTCGGATGGCCCCGCGGGCGACATGCTCAAGGCGAACAACCGCAAGCTGGATGCGTCCCGGTCACACCCACATCTGGGTCCGCGCCGACGGCTACAAGGACCTGATCACGCACGTGTTCGACGTCGAGAGCGAGTTCCTCCGCGAGGATCCGGTGTTCGGCGTCCGCGACAGCCTCATCCGCTCGTTCGGGCCGGACGAGAACGGCGAGCTGGCGACGACCTTCGACGTCGTGCTCGAGCGCGCCTAGCCAATCTCAGCCCCCTGATACCGTGCGCGCGGTGAGCGTCGCCGAACGTCGGGACGACAGCGCCGCCGAGAGCCCCACGTTGCTCTACCTCGTCGGCCGGGTCGAGCGGGTCGTGCGCCGAGCGATGAACGACGTGCTCGCCGGCCATGGCGTGTCCCTCAACCAGTACACGACGCTGAGCGTGCTCGAGAGCCGGAGCGGCCTCTCGAACGCGCAGCTGGCCCGGCGGGCGTTGGTGTCGCCGCAGTCGATGAACGAGGTGCTGCTGTCGCTCGAGGAGCGTGGGTTCGTTCGGCGTCGTGCTCATCCCGGGCACGGTCGCATCCTGCAGGCGCAGGTGACGCCGAAGGGACGCAAGCTCCTCGGCGCTTGCGGAGCTGAGATCGACGCGGTCGAGGAGCAGATGACGAAGGGCCTGAGCCCGCAGGAGCGCCGATCGTTGCGCCGGGCGCTGCTCGAATGCGTCCAGTCGCTCGACGGAGGCCTCGTCGGCCGCTGATGCCTTCGACCCGACCCCCCGCCCAGCCGAGTCCCGCCCCGCTGCAATCGGTCTCGATCGCCCTCGACGCGATCGACGCCCTGGTGGACGCACCCGAGCTCAGCGTGAGCGAGCTGGCGCGGCGCATCGGCGTCGCCAAGAGCACTGCCCATCGGACGTGCGCCGTGCTCGCAGCGCGTGGGCTGCTCGACCGCACCGACAGCGGCGCCTACCGGCTCGGGCTGCGCTTCGTCGAGTACGGCCACCTCGCGACCGAGCGCACCGCGGTGCGCGACCGAGGGCTGCCCCTTCTCGTCGAGTTGCGCAACACGCTGGGCGAAACCGTGCAGATCGGGGTTCCCGCCGGGGCCGACGTGGTCTACGTGGAACGCGTCGAGGGCCAGCGGGCGCTGCGATACACGACCAACTCGCGCCGCTCGCCCGTCCACCGGTCGAGTGCGGGGAAGGTGCTCGTGGCGTTCAACCCCGAGATGGCAGAGGCTCGCGTGAAAGCTGGGCTGGAGCCGAGCACGGGCTACACGATCGTCGTCCCGAAGGTGCTGATGGCCGAGCTGCGCCGTGTGCGTACGCAGGGCTACGCGTGGAGCGTCGACGAGACCGAGCTCGGCCTGTCGTCCTTGGCGGTGCCTGTGCGCGTGGACGCCGATGCACCGGTCATCGCGGCGATCTCGATGGTCGGCCCGACGGCGCGGCGTCGTCGGCGAGCACGAGCAGCGGCACCTGACGGTGCTGCAGGCCGGTGCGAGAAAGCTGGGCGAGGCGATCGGGAAGGGCGAGTACGCGCTGCGGCGCCGCTCACGCTGAGCGCTCACGCTGAGCGGGCGTCTGTCGACGAGACACTTGCCGCGGCGGCGAGCACGCTGCGGGCGAGCGTGTCGAGTCGCTCCTGGGGGATGCGGGTGAGGGGCCCAGCCACCGACACTGCCGCGACGCACTCCCCGGAGCTGTCGAAGATGGGTGCGGCAACCGACGCGACCTCCGGGGCAGCCTCCTCGATGCTGACTGCGTAGCCGGTTCGCCGCACGGTCGCGAGTGCCTTGTCGAGCATCGACTTCGAGGTGATCGTCCGTGGCCCGAGCCGCGGGAAGCCGGCTGCCACGACGGCGGCAAGGTCCGCCGGCCTGCCGAACGCGAGCAGGCACTTGCCCGAGGAGGTCGCGTGCGCGGGTCGCCGCCGCCCGACACGGGTCAGCACTCGCATCATCTGCGGGCTCTCGAGTCGGTCGACGTACACGACGTCCGCGCCCGAGAGCACCGCGACGTGCGCGGTCTCACCCGTTTCGTTGCGCAACCGTTCGAGCACGGGATGAACGAGCTCGCGCAGCTCGATGCTCGCCGCGACCTGTTGCCCGATGTCGTACATCTTGATGCTGAGCCGGTAGCGCTCGTCTCGCGTCTGCTCGACGAAGCCGTCCACGGCGAGCGTCGTGAGGATGCGATGGACAGTGCTCTTGCCGAGGCCCAGGCGGCGAGCAAGCTCGGACACACCGAGCACCGGCTCGGCATAGCTGAACGCCGAGAGCACGGACATCGCCTTGTGGACGGTCGTGTAGCCGCGGTTCGACCTCTCGGTCACCACACCGCGCCGTCGATCGCGTCCCAGCAACGCCGGGTGAGCTCGGCGCCAGCGAGGTACGCAGAACGCGCCGAGCGGCGCTTCTCCTCGGTGTCGAGGTAGCGCTCGGCGAACTCACCCACGTGACCACCGTGCTCCTCGTCCACGTAGATGTGAATCGTGTGGAACCGGTAGTCATCGGGGGTGAGCACGTCCCCGTAGTGCGTCTTGAACCCCTCGACGACGCGGATGTACGCGGGCGGGATCTGGTTCTCGATGCCGAGGATGCCGCCGAACGTGAGCTCGTACCACGGTCGCTGGTTCGCGAGGTTGAACAGGAAGCTCTCTGAGGCGATCGCCTCGACGTTCGGTGTCGCCTGTGTGATCACCTCGTCGGGCGCGCCGAGCGCGCGGGTGAACTCGAACAGCCAGTGGAGATGGCTGAGCCCGGTCTTCGACTGCGTGCCGAGCACCTCCTCGGCGAGGTTCTCGATGACGTCGTCGGTCATCTCGTAGGGGATGCGGGTCACCCACGCGGAGAGCACGCGCCGCGTGTGGTACGTGACGCCCCAGTAGTGCTGCCGAGCCCAACCGACGAGCTCCTGCGGAGTCGCTTCGCCGTGCGCGACCTTCTCGACCCACACGGCCTTGTCGAGCCCCCGCCCCGACGCTTCGAGCTCTTCGCGCAGGTCCTGGACGAACTTCTGACCGTCGAATGCCATGACGGGGATCGTTGCACAATCTGGAACGTTCTGCTTCCCGCCGAGATGGCTGCTGACCAGGATGAACGAATGCCGATCTATCGCTTGGGCCACGTGGAGGTGCGCACACCCGACCTCGACCTGTGCGCCGCGTACTACACCGAGGTGCTCGGTCTGCGCGAGGTGGAGCGCAACGGCCACCACGTCTATCTGAAGGGCTGGGACGAGCAGGACCATCACTCGGTCGTGCTCACGGAAGCGTCTCGCTACGGCGTGGAGCACGTCGCGTTCAAGACCGACACGGTCGACGACCTGGAGGACTACGAGACCCTCCTCGAGCGCTACGGCTGCGACGTCGAGCGGGTGAAGCCCGACGAGGAACGCGTGCTCGGCGACGCGATCCGCTTCGACACTCCGAGCGGGCACGTGATGGAGATCTACGCGCGGATGGAGAAGGTGGGCAACGGGCTCCCGATGTTCAATCCGCCCCCGCTGCCGACCGACCTCGTGGGAATCGCGCCGCCTCGGCTCGACCACTGCTTGCTGACGGCCGAGAACGTCCCTGACATGGCCCGCTTCATGGCGGAAGCGCTCGGTTTCCGCCTCACCGAGCAGCTGGTGAGCAACGAAGGTCATCAGCTCATCGTCTTCTTCGAGCGCTCGCATCAGCCGCACGACATCGCGTTCACCCGCGGGGCGAACGGCGGCCTCCACCACTTCGCGTTCTGGCTCGACAGCTGGTCGGACGTTGGCCGCGCCGCCGACATCCTCCGCTTGAACGGCATCGACATCGATGTCGGCCCCACCCGCCACGGCATCACCCGCGGCCACACGATCTACTTCTTCGACCCGGTCGGCAACCGCAACGAGGTGTTCACGGGCGGCTACAAGACCGACAGCGACTGGGAGACGATCACCTGGACCGAAGACCAGTTCGGGAAGGCGCTCTTCTACTACGAGAACAAGATCGTCGACTCCTTCGTCTCGATCTACACCTGAGGGGCGACGTGCCGAGGATCACGACGACACGCGACGACACTCCTGCGTACCTCGCGTGCTACGAAGCACGGAAGGCGGAGGAGAAGGCCGAGGAGGAGGCGTCTCCCGACGGCGACGAGCCGGGCTTCGTGGCGCGAGCGCGGGCTCGTGCCGCTCGGCGGGCCGAGCTCGAGCGGGATCTTCCCGACGCGCCGCCGGGCCGAAGTGCAGCGTTCGCGCGCGAGACGGTTTCGCCGCGCGAGCTGCAGTGGCCCGAGGCGTTGCGACCAACGATCCAGAGCTCGACCGACGTACGGCTGATCCGCCACGGGCAGACGCAGGGCTACATCTCCGACAGCGCGCTCACCGCGGTCGGGCGGTGGCAGGCCCACCGAAAGGGACAGGACCTGGCGAAGGGGATGCAGGACGGCGGACTGGCACGGGTCGTGCACGCCGACACGGCGCGGGCGTCAGAGACCGCGATCGCGCTCGTCGAGGGCTTGCGCCAGGCGGTTGCTCGCTACGGGATCCGTGACGTCACGATCGAAGATCCGTATCCCGTCGACGGCTTCCGCAACTTCCAAGCCTGGTTCAACGGCCGCGAGCTCGACATCACCGCAGCGTTCCAGGAGTTCGCGAACCTTCTGGAGGGTTACGAGCGCCACGGCGGCGGTGACCGTCCCGGCTGGATGGTCGAGATGGATCGCATCTATCGCATCCAGTTCGCCGGCGGCGATCCGATCACCAGCTGGCTCACGAACCCGACCCACTACGTCGAACCGCCCGCGTACGTTGCCCGCCGGTACTGGCAGACGATCCTCGACGAGCTCGAGCGGCTGCCGGAGGGCGGCCGCCTCTTCGTCTGCGGGCACTCCGCGCCGATCCGCGCGAGTTGCCGCGTCGGCGGTCGGCCACGATCCGGGTGAGCCCCACAACGTCGAGGACGTCCGCATCCGTGTTTACGCCGATCGACAGCACGCCACCCTCACCTATCGAGGCCGCGCCGTCGAGCTCGACATCCCCACCCTCATCTCCCCCTCCTGGTTCGGAAGTAACCCGCCACCGCTGACGCGTTACTTACCTAGGAACGGGCCGGGGGGCCGGGCGGTTACTCGAACGAGATCACCGCGCGGGCGACTTGGCCTTGCTTGAGCGCCGCGAAGCCGTCGTTGACCGCGTCGAGGGCGATGACGTCGGAGACCATCGACTCGAGGTCGAGCAGGCCACGCTCCCACAGCTCGACGTAGTGGGGGATGTCGACGCGGGGACGGGTGGCGCCCATGAACACGCCGACGAGCGACTTGCCGCGCCGCAGGGGGAGCGCGGGGAGGTCGATCTGCGCATCGTCGGCGAACACGCCGACGATGTAGGCCCGACGACCGGGCGCGGCCATCTCGAATGCCTGCAGCGCGGTGTCGGCTCGGCCGATCACCTCGAAGGCGTGGTCGACGCCCTCGCCGGTGAGCGAGCGCACCACCTCCACAGCATCCTCGTTCGACGCGTCGACAGCGTCGGTCGCCCCCAGCTTGCGGGCGAGCTCGAGCTTCGACGGCGACACGTCGACTGCGACGACTCGAGCGGCGCCGGCGATGCGGGCGCCCTGCACGACGTTCAGGCCGACGCCCCCGCATCCGATGACCGCGACCGTGTCGGTCGGGCGCACGCGAGCGACGTTGAAGACCGAGCCGAGCCCCGTGACGACCGCGCAGCCGACGATCGCTGCCAGCGTCGGCGGCATCGAGAGGGGCACCTTCACGACCGAGCGCTCGTCGAGGAGCATGAGGTCGGTCAGGGCGCCGATGTTCGCCATCGTGTTGAGGGCTCGACCGTCGGGCATCGAGAGGCGAGCCGGCTCGCCCCGCGCGCGACGGACCGCGTTCGGGTTCGCGCAGACGTACGGCTCACCCTGTTCGCACCGCGCACACGTACCGCAGCCGACCACGAGACATGTCACGACGTGGTCGCCCACCGCCACCGAGCTGACGCTCGTCCCGATCGCCTCCACCACACCGACCGCCTCGTGGCCAAGGAGCATCGGTCGCGGCCGTGTCAACACGCCGTCGAGGTAGTGGAGGTCGCTGTGACAGAGCCCGGTGGCGAGCGTCCGCACCAGGACCTCACGCGTCCCGGGCTTGTCCACCTCGATGTCGGTGACGACGAGCTCGTCAGATCCGTCGTCGAGGACCGCGGCACGCGTCATGGGCCGGACCGTAGCCTGCGTCGATGGCGCCCGATCTCCCGCTGCTGCCCACGACCGTGGTCGGCAGCTACGCGCATCCCTCGTGGTTCTATGCGGCGAAGGAGCTCATGGAGGCGGACCGCTTCGGCCCGACCGACATCGCCGAGACGTTCGATGACGCGGTCGACCGCGCCGTCGCCGATCAGGAAGAGGCGGGGCTCGACATCATCAGCGACGGCGAGATGCGCCGCGCCAGCTTCGTGTGGGCGTTCGCCTCGCGGATGACCGGGCTCCGCGACGCCGGACCGCTCCGGAAGATGGGGCCGATGTCGCTCGACATGCGGTCGGTGCAGGAGACGACCGGGCCGGTCGGCGTCCCGCACGGCATGGGCGCGGTCGAGGAGTTCGAGTACGTCCGCACGCGCACCGATCGGCACGTCAAGGTGCCGCTGCCGGGGCCCTTTGCCCTCACGACGTTCATCCGGCCGGTCGAGCACTACCGGGACCGCACCCACTTGGCGGAAGCCTTCGTCCCCGCACTGAACGACGAGATCAAACGCCTCGCCGCCGCCGGGTGCCACTGGATCCAGCTCGACGAGCCGGCGACGCCGGGCTACGCGTCGAACGATCCGCACACGGCGACGGACATCGCTCGACTGTTCAACGCGTGCGTCGAGGGCGTGAGCGGCGTCCACCTCTCGCTCCACGTGTGCTTCGGGTCGTTCCGCAAGCTTCCGTACGCCAAGAAGACGTACGCGCCCTACTTTCCCGACCTCCTCGAAGCGAGAGCGGACCAGTTCGTCTTCGAGTTCGCAACCCGCGAGATGGCCGAGATCGAGCAGTGGCCGTCATGGGCGCCCGACCGCGAGCTCGGCGCCGGGATCATCGACATCCGCACCCACTACTGCGAGACGCCAGCCGACGTCGCCGAGAAGGTGCGGCGGTGCCTCGACCACGTGCCCGCCGAGAAGCTCTTCCTCACAACGGATTGTGGTCTGCGGTACGTGCACCGCACGTTGGCGAGGGCCAAGATCACGAACCTGGTCGATGGGGTGAGACAGGTTCGAGCCGAGCTCGGCGGCGCGTAACTATCATCCGACCGACCGTCGCTCCTGGGGGGATGCCGTGGCTGAGATCGTTTCTGTCGACCAGTTCCTCGACTGGTACCCGGGCTGGACACCGGAGCTGACTGACAGCCCGTGGCTCGCGGAGCGCAGCCGGCCGTTCACCAAGGAGGACGAGAGCCGGTTCTGGTTCGCCGACTTCCACTGGCCACGAGGGTTCTCACCGCTCGGCTACCTGTTCGTCACCGACGGCGGCGCGTGGGCGACGCAGGTCTCGTCGCACTTCCTGCCGCTGCCGCCGAGCAAGGGGCTCGTGCAGCGAATGGGGGGACCATTCCCCTACGAGGGAGAGGTCGCGACGACGTCCGAATGGGAGCTCGGCTTCCGTGCCGCCCGCATCGGGCGAAATCTCCCGCCGTTCCTCCAGAACTTCGACGCGATCTGGGAAGAGCGTAAATGGGAGCTCGAGCTCGGCCTCAGCCACTTCGAGTCGTACGACTTCGCGGGTAAATCCCTGGCCGACATCCGCCAGTACATCGTTGACGCCCGCACGTTCCAGCGTCGCGCCTGGGAGATCCACTTCGAGCTGATGTACCCGCTGCTCGCCATCTACCTGCAGCTCTACGGGCTGTGCGCTGTCCAACGGCATCGACCCCGGCCAGGTCGCGAAGTTCTTCCAAGGGCGCGACTCGCGCATCATGGAGAACGACCGGGCCATGTGGGACCTCGTGGGCGAGGCCCAGCGGCTCGGGATCGCGGAGCACTTCGACACCGAGCCCGACCAGATCAGAGATCGACTTGCCAAGGCCGGCGGCAACGCGTCGGTGTGGCTGACGAAGTTCGATGACTTCTTGAACGTCTTCGGCTGGCGAACCGAGGGCATCGCTGACACCAACATCCCCTCTTGGATCGAGAACCCGGCGTCGCCCCTCGGCCAGATCCGCAACTTCTTGACGATGGACGAACCCCACGACTTCGAGAAGGCGGCGGCTGCCGCCCGCGGTGAGCGGGACGAGGCGATCGAGGCGGCACGCTCACAGCTCAGCGGGGAGACCCTCGGCGCCTTCAACGAGCTGCTCGCTATCAACCAGGTCGCGAACTTCTCGTGGTGGAACGAGGACCACAACCACTACATCGATCTGCGCGCGTCGATCCCTCTTCGGCGGGCCGCGCTCGCTCTCGGTGCCGCCGCTGGCGCGAACCAGTACGACGACGCGCTGTTCCTCTTCTATCCCGAGTTCCTCGACGTATGTGCCGGCCGGAAGCAATGGAAGGACCTGCAGTCGATCGCCACGGCGCGCCACGAGTACTACGACCACTACAACGACATCCGCGACACCCTGCCGAAGGTCGTCGGCACACTGCCCGACAAGATCGAGGATCCGGTGCTCATCGAGATCTTCGGCATGCACGACCACTACTTCGAACGGTTGCGCAGCGACCCGAGCTCGACGCAGTTCTCGGGCTTCCCGGCCTCTGCGGGCACGGTGCGGGGGAAGGCCCGAGTCATGGTGTCCGCAACCGAGCTCTTCGACCTGCAAGAGGGTGAGATCCTCGTGTGTGAGGCGACATCACCGAACTGGACGCCCGCGTTCGCCATCATCGCCGCCTGTGTGTGCGACGGCGGTGGCTCGCTCACCCACGCGGCGATCGTCAGCCGCGAGTACGGCATCCCGTGTGTCGTCGGCTGCTCGGTCGCCACGTCACGCATCAAGACGGGCGACCTCATCGAGGTCGACGGATCGAGGGGGACGGTGACGATCTTGGAGCGAGCGGGCTAGACGCGTCACCTATGACCGACGCCACGTCCGAATTGGCGCGATTGCTCTTGATCGGTAAAGCGACAGCAGTACTATATCGGTAAAGAAATCGCTCGCCGAAGGAACCCCCCATGAACCCTCAGATGCCCCTGCTCGAGATGATGTCCCGGTCGTCCTTGGACCGCTCCGCTCACAGCGCCCTGCCGCAAGCGCCGCAGCGACCCCAACGCTCATCGCGCTTTGCCGCCGTCGGCAACGCGCTCTCGCGCGCCTTCCGGTGGCGCTCCGCCGCGGCCTGAGCTGGCGCAACCAAACGGGGGGACTCCGTGGCGAAGGTGACGCTCCAGACGATCGCTGATCGCGTCGGCGTGAGCAGGATGACGGTGTCCAATGCCTTCTCGCGGCCCGGTCAGCTGTCGAGTGAGCTCCGTGAGCGGATCTTCGCCATCGCACGAGAGCTCGGGTACGTGGGACCCGACCCGACTGCGCGTGCCCTCGCCCGCGGGACCACTGGCGCGGTTGGCGTGCTCCTCACCGATTCGCTGCGGGACGCCTTCACCGACGACGTCGCAACAGCGTTCCTCGGTGCGATGGTCGACGAGCTGGCGCCTACCGGGCTCGCGCTCACCCTGCTGACTTCGACCGAGCAGGACGGCGTGATCCCAGCGCGCGACGTGGCGATCGACGGGGCGGTCGTGTACTCGTGTCGTCCTCGCTCGACGGCGAGGGATTGGTTGGTGCAGCGGAAGCTGCCGTTGGTGTTCGTCGACCAGGACCCGATGCCCGGCGTCCCGAGCGTCAACGTCGACGACCGTGGTGGCGCGAGAGCCGCGGCCCGTCACGCCATCGAGCTGGGTCATCGGCGGGTCGGGATCGTCACACACACCACTGCGGGCACGACGGCTGCTGACGCCGCGGTCGACCTCGCGGTACAAGCGCATCCGCAACGGCAACGGCTGCTCGGATGGCAGGACGCACTCCGCGAGGAGGGCATCCGTCCGACCTTCGCGTATGTGACGAGCCACGACGAGGAAGCTGCCGCGCAGGCCGCGCGAGCCCTGCTCGCCGCAGATGATCGCCCTTCGGCGATCCTGTGCTACTCCGATCTGCTCGCGGTCGGCGTGCTGCGCGCCGCCCGGTCCTTGGGTCTCGAGGTGCCCCGCGACCTGTCCGTCGTCGGGTTCGATGACAGCCCGATCGCGCGGCGGGCGGATCCGCAGCTGACGACGGTCCGCCAGGATGTCGCCGCGAAAGGTCGTCTCGCTGCCGCGGCGCTGAGGGCGGCGATCGACCGCAGCGGCTCAGGCGCGACCGGCAAGGCGCGGCACGAGGTCCTTCCGACCGAGCTCGTCATGCGGGGGAGCAGCGCGCCGCCCGCCTAACGCCTGCGGCTACCAGGGGTGGACGGAGCCGTCCCAACGGCGGAACGTTCCGGAGTCGGCGGCAGTGAGGCCGTCGACCATCGCGACGATCCCCTTCGCGCCCTCCTCGGTCGGCATCTCGGCGCGCGAGCCGCCCATGTCCGTCTTGAGGAATCCGGGGTGGATCGCGACGACGATGATCCCCGCGTCGCGCAGGTGCACCGACTGCCGCACGCTGATCATGTTGAGCGCGGCCTTGGACGACGTGTAGCTGACGTCTCGCCCGAGCGTGTGCGCGACTTCCATCGAGCCCGCCTGCGACGACACGTTGACGATGCGCGCGTTCGCCGACGCGGTCAAGCGATCGAGCACCGCGCGTGAGAGAAGCATCGGCCCGACTGCGTTCACCCGCATGACCTCGAGGAAGTCGTCGCCGCTGACCTGCAGCACATCGCGGGCGCCGTCTGCGACGCCGAGCGCTCGGGCGTCGATGCCAGCGTTGTTGTAGAGGATGTCGATCGGCGCCGGTCCGAGCGCATCCGCGAACGCCGAGATCGATCTCTCCGATGCCATGTCGACCGGCAGGACGTGCTCGGTGAGCGATCGCAGCTCGGTCGCGTCGTCCGGCTTGCGGCAGCCCGCCCACACATCATCGCCCCGCGCTGCGTGCTGGCGGGCGAGCTCGAGCCCGAGACCCCGGTTCGCCCCAGTGATCACGATGCGCTCGGTCACGTGACGTCCAACCCTTCTGTGAGCTCGGCGACGATCTGGGCCGCGGGCATCCGCCCGTGCACTGCATCGACACCGGTGCCGGCGTAGAGCGCCATCGCCCGGATGTCTCCGGTCATGTCCGACGTCGGAGGCGCGGTGCCGAACCGGACAAAGGGCACCGAGGCACCGTCACGAGTGCGGATCGTGGCGACGGGATCGGCCGAGCTGTGGCGCGCCGCTTCGATCGACGACGACAGAACCCGGTGAGGGCGCGTGCGGCCAACCCGCGGAGAACGTCTCGGTGACCTCCGTGTCGGCAGCCGTCGCCGCGCTCAGCAGATCGACGTAGACCGGATGCGCCGCCGACTCCGTTGCAGCCACGAAACGAGTGCCGACCCTGACGGCGTCGGCACCGAGCGAGAGCGCTCGCTCGACGTCGGCACGTCTCCCGATGCCACCGGCCGCGACGACCGGGACGCCGACCGCGGCACGCACGAGGGGGACGAGCTCGTCCAGGGGGACGGTGCCCCGCACGTGCCCACCGGCCTCGGCGCCCTGGGCGATGACATAGCGGCACCCTGCGTCGACCGCCGCCTTCGCCTCGTCCGTCGATCCGACCTGCCATCCGACGATGCTCCCCGGCGGGACCAACGCTGCATCGGGCCATCCCCAGAACAGCTCGACGACGGGCACCCGCTCGGCGACGCACTCGAGGAGCTCGGGCTTCAAGAACTCGACGACGAGGGTGACGCCGACGGCACGCGGTGTCCGGCGCGGAGGTCGTCGATGTCGCGGGTCGCGGCCTGAGGCGAGTGCCGGCTGAGCGCGAGCATCCCGAGCCCGCCCGCCTCCGCCACTGCCGCGGCGAGCGTGGGATTCGCGACGCGGCTCATCCCCGCCTGTTGCAGCGGTAGCCGGCACCCGACGAGCTCGCAGAACGCGTTCACTGCCCCGAGTACGCGTGCCATTCGATGACGAGGTCACCGCGCAATGTCAGGAAGTCCGCGCCCGAACGGGTTTCGGTTTTCCACTCCACCGCAACGGTGTCGCGCTCGGCGGCTCGCAACGTCTTCGTGACTCGACTCGGCGAGGTGTCTTCGCCGAAGCCGAGGCGTTCGACATGGAAGCGTCGAACCTCGTCCAACCCGTTGGCGACCCTCTGGCCGTTCCAATGGATGATCGCGTCGGGATGGAAGAGCGCCATGACGGCGTCGAGGTCGTGGCCGCCGTAGGCCTCTTGCGCGATGCGGACCAGCCGCCGGAAACGAGACTCGGGCACGAGCCCGAGCACCTCTCTCGCCACGTCGAGGGCAGGTTGCGGCTCGAGCGGGTCGACGTGGATGCCATACATCCCGACCGCACGGGCACCATCGACGCACTCAGGAGTGTCATCGAGGAACACCACGGTGCTCGGATGGACGCCGAGCGCGCTCGCTGCCGCGAGGTAGGGCTCGGGTGCGGGCTTGCGCGTCCCGACGTCGGTCGAGTCGACGAAGGCGTCGAGGTCATGGACCCAGTCGAGCGTGTCGAAGAATTCACGGCCGTTGATCGAGTAGGCGTCGTTCGAGAGCACGCCGACACGCTTGCCCGCTCGCTTGGCGTCACGGATCAGGGCAACCGACTCGGGCACTACGAGGTCCTCCGCCACGACCTCGGACACTTCGCGATACATCGTCCGCCAGTCGCTGAACCCGGCGCGCTCCGCGACGATCTCCCAGTACTCGTAGAAAGCGATCTCGCCCGCGACGCGCCGTTGCCAGAGCGGGTCGTTGTCGGGGTCGTAGGGGCCGCGCTCGGGGATCACGATCCCGGTCGCTCGTTCGTACGCGTCGAACCCACGCCACATCGACGCCATGATCACGTCGCCGATGTCCAGCAGCAGCGCGGTATGAGTCATCGGCCCGCCGACCGCGACTTCGATCTCAGCGGCCCTGGCGATCGCGGCGGGCACGCCACCGATGCCCCAGCTGTCGGGGGCGACCTCGGCGATGTGCATGCGAACCCGTCCAGGGGCGGTGCCGAGCACTCGCTCGATGATCGCGGTGATTTCGGCGATCAGCGCGTGGTGCTGTTCCTTCGGCCGACCCTCGAGCAGCACCATCTCCACGAAAGGCATCTCGACCTCGCCACGGGGTGAGCGGGCCAGCACCGCGCTCGCCGGCTCACCGCTGATCCCCCAGAGCGTGGGGTCGATCTCGGTGACCCACACCTCGAGGCGTTCCTTCGGTGCGCCGATGATCGAGGCGAACGCGTCCGAGATCTCGGCAATCAGCTGTTGCAACACGGGCCGAGGGTGGCCCGCGAGCACATTGATGTGCGCGACCGGCATGACGTCAGCTCACGAAGAACTGGGCCACGGCGTCGCGAGCGTCCTTCGACTCGTCGAGCACCAGATGCCCGGCATCGGGGAACATCGCAACCGTCGCGTTCGGCATTGCCGCCTCCCAACCCGCCGCGACCTCGGGAGGGAGAAGCTTGTCCTCCTCGCCCCACACGATGAGCGTCGGGATGTCGACACGCCCGAGCCACCGTGTGAGCACCCGGTCGAACGGGTGGTCCCACAGCATGATGGCGGCGGTGCGGGTCTCGCGGTAGCGGTCGACGGTGAAGTCGACGTCGTGCGGATCCTCGGGGAGGAACGGCACGATCGTCTCCATCTTGTGCACCAATCGCGGAACCAGCTCTTCGGGCGGGATCGTGAAGAAGTCCTGCACCTCGACGCCGGGAACCCGCAGCCCCGCCGGCGAGACGAGCACCAGCTTGCGCAGACGGTGCTTCTGCTCGATCGCGAAGCGCGCGCCGATCCGGCCGCCGAGCGAGAACCCCACCAAGTTCACACCCGATGTGAGACTCATCTGGTCGAAGAGGTCGACGTAGTGCACGACCATGTCGTCGACGTCGCGCAGGCCCTCGAGGTCGCCCGACTCGCCGAAGCCGGGGTGATAGGGGATCAACACGCGAAAGGACGACGTCCACGGCTCGGCGAAATCCCACCCGTGGAACGTGCCGCCTCCGTGGAAGAACACGAGCGGCGGGGCGGATGGATCGCCCGCGGCCAACACGACGGTGTCGGTGCCCTGGACGTCGAACCTCAGCTTGTCGAACGTGATGGTGCTCACGCGGCGGCTGCCTTGTTGTTGCGGAGCCGCGGGATGACCTCTTCGGCGAACAGCGTCGTGTTCTTCACGACCTTCCAGCTCGGCATGTCACCGATCGTGAGGTTCAGGTTCACACGGTTGGTGCCGGCGGCCTCGATCCACCTTCCCACTGCGTCGGCAACCTTCTCCGGGGTCCCCGCGACGATGCGGTTGATCGCGACGAGGTCGTCCCAGTTTGCCGAACCATGCACATCTGCGGCCTGCACGCGCTTGCGGAACTCCGGCACGGTCACGTAGCCGGGAGGGTTCAGATAACGAGGCGTCGTGCGCAGCGCGTTCTCGAAGAAGTACATGAGGTGCGGCATGAACTCCTGCTCGGCGAGCTGATCGTTCTCGGCGACGTAGGCGAAGATCCCGATCGTCACCTTGTTCGGCGTGACGTCGTGCCCGTGAGCAACGAGGCGCTCGCGGTACTGGTCGAACACCTTCAGCTGCACCTCAGTCGGGATGAAGACGACCGAGTACCCGAACCCGAGCTCGGCGGCGAGCTCGATGGTCTCGGGCGACCCGGTCCCGACGATGTAGCACTCGGGATGCGGCTGCTGCATCGGCTTCGGCCACGGGTTCAGGTAGCGATAGGTGTAGAAGTCACCCGCGTAGCTCTGCGGCCCGTCTTCCTTCCAGCACTTGAGGATGACGTTGATCGACTCGCGGAACCGCGACCCGCGCGGTCGCCGGGTTCACGGCGTTCGCCCAGTACTCCATGCCGGTGCCGAGAGGGAACGCGACGCGCAGGCGCCCGCCCGACATCACGTCGAGCATCGCGTACTCCTCGGCGAGCCGGTTCGGGTACTCGAAGTTCGGCGGTGTGCCGAAGACGCTGACCCAGCCCTTCGTCTGTGGGATGAGCGCGGCGGCCGTGAGGTTCGGCGCCGGGTTCATGCAGTACTGCGTGTTGTGGTGCTCGTTCAGGACGATGCCGTCGTACCCGAGCTTGTCGGCGAGCACCATCTCGTCGAGGTAGCGGCTGTAGAGCTCGTTGCCGACCCTCGGGTCGTAGTAGCGGTTCGGGAAGTCGACCCAGAGCGACGGTCGATCCTTGTGGTCGCTCGGCAGGTTCGTGTACGGGAAGAAGTGGAAGTAGTGGAACTCAGCCTCGTCGACGAGACCCATGGCACCCCCCGGTGCTGTCGTGGACGGAACCTGGTCTACACCAGCGCCGTCGAGCCCTGCGCCGAGCGCAGGAATTCCACGAGGCGCGCGCCGACGTGGTCGGGCGCGTCCCACTCGAGCAGATGGCCGGCGCCGTCGACGATCTCGACGGGAACGCCGCCCGCGGCCCACTTGGCCGACACTGCCGGGGGCAGGAGCTCGTCGAGCTCCCCCCACAACGACACGCACGGGCAGGTGATGCGATGCAGTCGGCTCGCTTGGCCCCGGTCGCCGAGCGGCCACACCAGGTTCGCCGCCGCGACGTCGCTCAGGTAGCGAGCGACCGGTCCGTCGTCTGGGCCGAGCTCGCCGAACCGATCGACGAACGGCTCGGGCACGCCCTTCGCGAAGAGGTGCTCCATGCGTTCCGGAGTCGGTACCGCGTACAGATCGATGCCCTGGTTGGCTTCGTCGAAGATGCCGAACGGCGCGAGCAGCGCGAGCGCGCTCACCGCTTCGGGACGGTATGCCGCGAGATCGACGGCGAGCATCCCGCCGATCGACGCGCCGACGACGGGGCACGGCAGGCGCACCCCGCTCGCGTCGATCGCGTCCCAAAGCACGGTGAGCCAGCCGAGGTGGTCGTCGGGCGCGACGAAGTCCCAGCTGGCGTCGAATCCTTTGATGCGGGGAATGACGACGTTCCAGCCGTCGGCTTCGAGATGCGCGAGTGCAGGCGAGGGTGCCGGATTTCCGGCGATCCCGAACAGGTACAGGAGGTCGCGTTCGCCGGCCACGTCAGACCGCCCTCGCGTTCGCCGGCCACCACGGATCGTCGACGTCCCCGAAGATGCCGCGCAGCGCGGGAGCGACCTTGTCGCCGAAGAGCTTGGTGTTGTAGCGGGTCAGCTCGTCGTTCATGTTGCCGAAGTGCAACGCGGTGAGCAGATGGCCGCAGTTGAACGTCTTCGCCACCTCTTCGAGTGTCTCGCGAACGGTGTCGGGGCTGCCGATCACGACGTAGCCCTTCTCGACCATCTCGTCCCATGTGAGGTCGTGCTTCTGCTGCTTCGTGCCGCGATCTGCCGCACGGCCGACTTGTATCGGGCCCGCACCGACGCCTCGGTGACGTAGCCCGGCGGATCGGCATAGCCCGCGTACACGTGGAGTGACCGGTTGAAGAAGTACTCGGCGGGCTCCTTGTACAGCCTGTACGCCTCGGCATCGGTGTCGCCGACACCGATGAACTGGACGAACGCGAGCCGGTGGGGGTTCGGGTCCTTGCCGTTCGCCTCGACGCTCCGCCAGTAGTTGCCGACGTTCTCCCGGGCGAGCAGGTGCCCGTAATAGGAGAGCGCGCCGTAGACGTAGTCGTTCTTCGCGCAGAAGTCGAACGTCTCGACCGAGCCACCGCCCGGGATCCAGATCGGCGGGTGGGGTTGCTGCATCGGGCGCGGGATCGCGTTGACGGTGCGCATCTGGGTGAAGCGCCCGTTGAACGCGAACGGCTCGGGCTCGGTCCAGGCCCGCAGGATGAGGTCGATCGCCTCGGCGTACTTTGCCCGGAGCGTGCCGGGGTTCGCGCTGTAGGCATACGCGGTGTCCATCGCGGTACCGACGGGGAAGCCCGCGATGAGCCGGCCGCGCGACATCAGGTCGATCACCGCCAGCTCCTCGGCGACCCTGACCGGCGGGTTGTAGAGCGCCACGGAGTTTCCGAGGATCGTGAGCGCCGCACGTGAGGTGCGCGAGGCGATCACCGATGCGAAGACGTTCGGTGACGGCATCAGGCCGTAGCCGTTGGCGTGGTGCTCGTTGATGCCGATGCCGTCGAAACCGCACTCCTCCGCGTAGACGAGCTGGCTGATGTAGGTGTCGTAGACCTCGGCGATCACTTCCGGATCGAACAGGGCCGGATCGACGTCGACCCACACGCTGCGGTGCTTCTTGTTGAAGTCCTCGGGCAGGTCCGGGTACGGCATGAGGTGGAACCACAAGAGCTTCACGCCCTCACCGTGCTGGCTGGGGCGCGAAAAGTCCACGACCGTCTGCGACACAGATCATGTCCAAAGCGATAACGTTCGCGGCGATGCCGAAGGCCGACGTCCGCCACCTCCGGTACTTCGTCGCCGTCGCCGAGGAGCGTCACTTCGGCCGGGCCGCCGCCAGGCTCCATGTCACGACCCCGCCGTTGTCGCAGCGCATCCGAGAGCTCGAAGAGGACCTCGGCGTGCGGCTCTTCGAGCGCACGAGCCGCAAAGTGGTCCTGACGCCCGCCGGCGAGCGTCTCTTGGTCGAGGCCCGCGACGTGCTGCGGGCGATGGAGCGGTTCGACGCGGTCGGTGCCGAGCTCGCGACTGCCGCGACCGCCCCGCTGCGGGTGGGGTACTGCCACGGCAGCGAGGGCGGGGTGATGCGCTCGATCCGGGCGCTGCTGGTGGAGCAACCCGACCTCACTGTTCGCCCGGACGGGCTGACGTCGCTCAACATCCTCGACCAGCTGCGGACGGGCACGCTCGCCGTAGGCGTCGTGCGGGCCCCCGTTGGTGACCCCGAGCGCATCGCGTCGGTGCCGCTCGCTCGGGTGCCCGTGGATCATGTCGCCGTGCCGGCGACGCATCGGCTTGCGGGTGCTCCGTTCGTCGACGTCGGCGATCTGGACGGCGAGCCGGTGTTCGTCGTCGATCGCAGCGACGCGCCCACCGCGCACGACGAGATCGAGACCTACTGCACGTCGCTGGGCGCCCGGCCGGTCTGGGTCAACCACGCTGCAGTGCAGGTCGAGCGGGTCCTCGACATGGTGGCCATGGGCGCGGGCATCGGGTGGCTCAACTCGTGGCAGGCGCACCGCGACATCCGCAGTGGGGTGGCGATCAAGCCGCTGCGCCCGGTCGCCCTGTACGACGAGTTTCGGGTCGCGTGGCGCGTCGGCGACACCGCGACGTCGACGTCCACGTTCGTCGCGCGTGGTGCTCGAGACCTGTGGCTCGTGAGTACGGCCTCGGCCGCGTGGCAGTACGTCGCCCGCTTCGAGGCGACGTGATCGCGGTGGCCCATGTCACGCCGGCGAGCGGAACACGGGCCGGGTCACGGGCGGTTTCGACCTCTAAACCGCTGGAGGTCTCGAGATGCACACTCAATCCCCCTGGCCGGTCGAGCCGTGGGCCACGCGTGGCGGCCGCATGTCGCCGACCATGTTCCGTGGTCCCGAGCATGCTGCATTCCCACGCCGGAGCTCTCGCCGGTTCCGCTGGCTCCGTCGCTCCCGCTAGCCCCAGACTTCGCTTGCCACCTCGACGATGAGGCGCAGCTTCGCGACCTCGTCGTCGTAGGTCAGCACGTTCCCCTCGACGGTGGAGGAGAAACCGCACTGCGGCGACAGGCAGAGCTGCTCGAGCGGCACGTGCTTCGCCGCCTCGTCGATCCGCCGCTTGAGCTCGTCCTTGCTCTCCAGCTGAGGCCGTTTGGACGTGACAAGGCCGAGGACGACCATCTTGTCCTTCGGCACGAAGCGCAGCGGCTCGAACCCGCCTGAACGTTCGTCGTCGTACTCGAGGAAGAAGCCGTCGACCGCCAGCTCGCTGAACAACGCCTCGGCGACGAAGTCGTAGCCGCCCTCGGCGGCCCACGACGACCGGAAGTTGCCGCGGCACATGTGGGTCGTCACGCGGAGGCTCTCAGGTCGTCCGGCGAGGGCCGCGTTGATCTGCTTGATGTAGCGCAGGTGCTGGTGCTCCGCATCGTCCCCCCGGGCGGTGAGCTTCGCCCGCTCCGCCGGATCGTTGAGGTAGGCGAGGCTCGTGTCGTCGAACTGGAGGTACGTGCAACCCAGAGCGGCGACACCTTCGACCTGCCTGGCGTACGCGGCGCTGAGGTCGTCCCAGAACTGGTCCATCGTCGGGTACACGGACTTGTCGATCGCTGCCGGCCCGCCGCGGTAGTGGACCATGCTCGGCGAGGGGATGGTCAGCTTCGGCGTGACCTTCGTCGTGCTCTTCAGGAACGTGAAGTCGTCGGCGAAGATCGTCTTCGGCAGCCCCAGCTTCCCGATCTTCAGCGCGGCCGTCTCGAACGCGATCTCCTCTTTCTCGTTCCGCATCTCGATGCGCAGCGTCTCGTCGGACTTGCCGACGCCGCCGAGCTGGTAGATGAAGTCCATGTGCCAAGAGCCGCGGCGGAACTCGCCGTCGGTCGCGGCCTGCAGCCCGACGTCCTCCTGCATCTTCACGACCTCGCGGATGGCGTCGTCCTCGATGGCGTGCAGCTGCTCGGGGGTGATTCGCCCGGCCGCGGCATCGTCGCGCCGCGGAGGACCGACTCGGGTCGAAGCAGGCTGCCGACGTGGTCGGCTCGGTACGGCGGATGCAGTGCGGACATGGCCGCACGATATGCCCTCAGTGCGCGGCGCTCTCCACCGGGCGACGCCACGGATAGGCCATCGCCATCGCGAGCGCGACGAACGGGAACGCAAGTGAGTCGCCGGAGTGGACACCGTGGGTGCGGGTGAGGATCAGCACGACCGGCCCGATGCGCGTGACGAAGACGATCCAGTAGGCGACGACGATCGCCACTGCCGCCACAGATCCGCGTATCACATCCCCACCCTATGCCGGGCGCGCCTGGTGTCACGCTCGCGCGTAGCCTCCGGCCGTGCGGGCCGCCGGTCTCGATCGTCTCCGCAGCCTCAAACGCGTGCACCTCGCCGAGACGACCACCGCTGCGGCCTACGGCACGATCCTCCTGCTCGTGGCGCTCCTGGTGATCGACGAGGGCGACGTCGCGTCGGGCTCCGGCTTCGCGTTGGTCGTCGAGATCGGGCTGGCCACGTACGTCGCTCACGTCTTCGCACACGTCGTCGGAGCCCAGCTGCTGCAGGTCGGGCCCCGCCATAGTGGGTTGCTCCGGGCCGGCCTGATCTACAGCAGCCCCATCCTCCTCGTGACGGTGTTGCCCGCGGTGGCGCTGGGACTCGGCGGCACGGAGGCGTTGTCGAACTCGGCGGCGCTGTGGACCGCGATCACCATCGCCCTCGTCGAGCTGTTGGCGGTGGGCACCCTCGCGGGCTTGCTCGTGGAGCCGCGGCCCAAGCGCCCCTGGCTCTACACGCTGGCGACTGCCGGTGTCGGGGTCATCGTGGTCGCGATCAAGTCAGTGATCACCCACTGACACTTGCATTTTGGCTGACACTTGCATATTTGGCTGAGCATGCAAATAATCGGTGCATGAGCGAGTCCGTCGATCACACCGTGATCTGCCAGTACCGACCGCGCGCGGACGCGGTCGACGCCTTCATGGGCCTCGTGCGCGACCACCGCGAAGTCCTCACCGAGCTCGGCTTGGTCACCGACGTTCCGGAGGTGGTCTATCTCGGCCAGGACCAGGATGGCTCGGGTCCGCTGATCGTGTCGATCTTCCAATGGCTCGAGGCGGAGGGCTCACGACGCGCTGCGCAACACCCGCGGGTCGGTGCGATCTGGGAGCGGATGGAGACGCTCGTCGAAGATCGTGCGATGGGACCGGGCATGGCCTTCCCACACTTCTCGATCCGGGAGACGCTCTGACGCCCCGATCGAGGGGCCTGCGCGAGCTCGACGAGCTCGAGGCCGTGTTTTCTGCGCTCGCCAACGAGCATCGCCGCCACATCCTCGTCACGCTCCACGCGCGAGGCGGTGCGATGACCGCGGGCGAGCTCGCCGATCGGTTCAGCCACTCGTGGTCGACGACGACCAGACACCTCCAGCGACTCGTCGCCGCGGATCTGATCCGGGTCGAGAAGCGTGGACGGGAACGCCTCTACGCGCTCGACGTGGCTCATCTGCGAACCGTCACCGCTCGCTTCCTCGACGTGTTCGCCAGCTAGGCCGCCTCGAACACGTCCGACGCCTTGCCCGCGCGTTCCCCGGCCCCTAGAGACGTAGGGTCAGACCCCATGAGCGAGATGTCTTTCCGTCAGCTCGGAGCATCGGGACTGAACGTCTCGGTCGTCGGCGTCGGATGCAACAACTTCGGCTTTCGCATCGACGAGGAGCAGACGAAGCAGGTGGTGTCGGCCGCACTCGACCACGGCCTCAACCTCTTCGACACGGCCGCCTCCTATGGAGCGAGCGAGGAGCGTCTCGGCAGGGCACTCGGCAGTCGGCGGGCCGAGGTCGTGATCGCCACGAAGTGGCCGTCGCCGTTCGAGGCCACCAAGCATCAGCCCGGCTCGCGGCACCACATCGTCGAGGCGTGCGAGGGCAGCCTCCGCCGGCTCGGCACCGACTACATCGACCTGTACCAGATGCACCGGCCCGATCCGCTCACGCCGATCGACGAGACACTCGCCGCGCTCGACGTCCTCGTCCGCGCGGGCAAGGTCCGGTACATCGGCAGCTCGAACTTCGCGGGATGGCAGATCGCGGATGCGGACTGGACGTCTCGGACGAACGCATGGCCGCGCATGATCTCGGCGCAGAACCACTACTCACTTGTCGACCGTCGCGTGGAGGCCGACGTCATCCCCGCGTGCGAACGGTTCGGCGTCGGCATGCTCCCCTTCTTCCCGCTCGCCAGCGGCCTGCTCACCGGCAAGTACAAGCGCGGTGAGGAAGGCCCAGAGGGCAGCCGACTCGCTCCGGGCAGCCCGATGGCAGCGCGCGCCTCGCAGTTCCTGAGTGATCGCAACTTCGACAAGGTGGAGGCGCTCGAGAAGGTCGCGGCGGAGGCGGGGGTCACGCTTCTGCACCTCGCGATCGGGGGCCTCGCCGCGCAACCGGCTGTCGCCTCGGTGATCGCCGGCGCGACGTCACCCGATCAGATCAAGGCCAACGTCGAGGCCGGGACCTGGACGCCGCCGGCCGACGTGCTCGCTGCGATCGACGAAGCGACGAAGTGACGAAGTGACGACATGAGCACCACGCTCTCGCTCGAACAGCACCTGTCGGTGCTCGAAGCGTCGGGCGAGCGACTCGCGAAGTGCGCGGCCGAGGCCGGTCTCGACGCCGCCGTGCCCACGTGCCCGGCGTGGGCGGTGAAGAACCTGGTCGCGCATCAGACGATGGTGCACCGATGGGCGACCGCGCACATACGAGGAGACGACCCCGATGCCGTACCCGGCGACGCTCAGATCCTCGAGGGCGTTCCCGACCTGCTCCCGTTCTACGAAGACGGGCTCGCCGGACTCGTCATCGCACTCCGCGACGCGCCGCCCGACCTCGAGGCGTTCACGTTCCTGAAGGATGCGCCCGCGGCGCGCGAGTTCTGGGCCCGACGGCAGGCGCACGAGACGACGATGCACATGGTCGACGCGCAGGGCGCCGTCCTCGGCCGTGTCCCCACGACGGAAGAGGCTGCCATCGACTCCGCGTTCGCAGCGGACGGTCTCGACGAGCTGTTGCGGGGTTTCTTCACCCGAGGCCTGTCGAAGCTGTACGACAGCGCTCCCCTGGTCGTCGTCGTGGCGCCGGACGATGTGGCTCGCCGTTGGGTGCTACGAGTGGACGAGCGGCTGACCGTCGATGCCGGGGATCGTGACGAGTCAGCTGCCGACGCCCGGCTCACGGGTTCAGCAGCCGCGCTCTACCTCGCGTTGTGGAACCGCGGCGACGACATCGTGGTCGAGGGCCGTCCCGAGGTCCTCGCCCGCTGGCACGACGTGCAGCGCGTCACCTGGAGCTGACCTCCCACCCTGACCTCCCACCCTGCGCCCCCACCCGCGTCTCTGTCGCGAACGGCGCCAGAAATGGCGCAGTTTGCAACACAGAGCCGGGGGGGGTCAGCTGACGGAGCCGAAGACGACGTTGCCGTTGGTCAGCGTTGCCAGCACTTCGACGCCGGGGAGGTCGTCGAGGGCGCAGGTGAGCGGATCGCGGTCGACCACGGCCAGGTCGGCGTACGAGCCCGGCGCCAATCCCCCGAGCTCGGGCCAGTCGAGCACCGCCGCGCCGCCCGAGGTCCACATGGAAAGCGCCTCGGCGCGCGTCGACGACCTGATCGCGACCGTCGTTGCGCATGCCCGAGCGGCCGAGGAGATGCGTCTCGGCGAGCCACATCTGCTCCCACGGGCTCTTCGGTCCCCAGTCGGACGCGGCGGCGAGCGTGAGCCCGCAGTCGAGGAGGCGCCGGAGCGGGTTGAGATCGCGCAGCACGTCGTCGCCGAACGCACGCCGATAGACGTCGCCCTTGCCCCAGGTGAACCCGCAGCACACGGTCTGGCGAAAGCCCGCGGCGGCCCACCGGCGCGCGTCGTCCACCGGCATGATCGCCCCGTGTTGCACGACACCTCGCCGAGCGCCGTGACGTTCGACGGCGGCGAGGAAGAGCTCATGCTCGGACGGCCCCATGGAGCAGAAGTTGAGCTGCAGCCCTTTCTCGGCGCAGAACCGGACCGCTTGATCGACCGCTTCCTCGCTCACGAACCAGTGGCCCTGTGTCTCGTGGCCGAACGCGTCGAGGTAGGTCGTCGGCCACTTCATGTTTCCCGGCGCGCAGGTGCCGGTCGCCGACACGGTGATGCCCTCGGCTCGCACCCAATCGTCGGTGAGATCGACGGCCGCGAGTGCGTCGTGCAGCGTCTGCGCGAGCTCGTCGAGTGACTTCACGGGGTCGGTGGCGCGCGTGAACCGCTGATACTCCGGCACAGCCTTCACGCGCATCGTCAGACGTCCCGCATCGCGGAGCCTCCGGTACACGTCGATGTGCCGAGCTTCCATCGCGTGCGGCTCGTAGATCGCGGTGACGCCATTGGCGTGGTGCGCGGCGATGCCGGCGAGAGTCGCCGGCGCGACGAGGTCTGAGGGTGGGGCCGGCAGCCCCAACAGCACTTCGCGGAAGAACGGATCGGTGTTGTAGTTCGTTGTGACCGCGCCGTGCAGGCGTCCGGTCGGGAGTCCCGCGGCATCCTTCTCGATCCACACGTCCGCGACGCGGTCGGGTGTCGTCTCGTCGATGCCCACGGTTGAAAGCCCGACCGAGTTGAACGCGCAGACGTTGGGCATCGTCGGCGACCACGCCTGGATGAGCACGGGATGCCGACCGGTCGCGCGGTCGAGAACGGTCCGGTCGGGGAGCGCACCCTCGACGAGGTCTTGGTAGCCCCGCCGGAAGAAGTAGTGCGGCTCGCCGACGGGTGTGGTCATCACCCACTCGCCCGGCGCACGAGTCGCGGCAACCGAAGCGATCGCTCTGACGATGTCGGCGTGGTCGCGGACAGCCGCCAGGTCGGCCGCGCCGGCCGATGCGACCGAGAAGTGCAGGAGATGCGGATGGGTGTCGATCAGGCCGGGGACCACCCACGCGCCGCCGAGATCGATGACGTCGTCGAAGTCAACGCCCTCCGGCGCGACCACGTGTCCGTCGCGAACGCCGATCGAGTCGACCACCGCGTCGCTGAAGTCGGGGCGGATGCGCCCGCCCCGCAAGAGGGTGCTCGCCATCAGGTCGCGCGTTCGAGGATGCGCACCACGCCGGCCGTGCCGTCGACCTCGAGCAGGTCACCCGTGTGGATCAACGTCGTGGCCAACCCCGTGCCGCATACGGCCGGGATGCGGTACTCACGCGACACGATCGCAGTGTGGGACAGCGCGCCGCCCGTGTCGCACACGCATCCGGCGATCTGCGAGAACGCGGGCGTCCAGTTCGGTGTGGTGAACACGCACACCAGGATCTCCTCGGGCTCGACCTCGCCGAGGAAGTCGGACGACGTGATGACCCGTGCCCGGCCGCGTACGACACCGGACGACGCCGGCACCCCCGCGAGCTCGGTGGCGTTCAGGTCGACGTTGCTCACCGAGTCGAGGAGCCGTTGGTCGACACCGAAGATCTCCTTCATCACCGGGTCGTCCGTCTCGGCACTCGGCGTGCCGAGCACCCGTGGCATCTCCGCCCGCTTGGCGACGCCCTTCTCGTAGTAAGAGCGGCGGGCGGCGATGAGATCGCGCACGTCCGCGTATGCGATGACGCCGGCCACAAGGTCGTCGAGCTCGTGGCGGAAGAGGTAGATGAAGTCGTCACGACGGTCCGCACCCACGATCTCGGCGGCCCGAAGCGCGGCCATCCGCAGCGGGATGTGGGCGCGCATGTCGATGTAGACGTTGTGCTCCTCTTGCCACCACGCGAAGTTGGCGTGGTAGCACGCGCCGAGGCCCGCCTCGAACTGCTGCAGCTGTTCGGAGCTCAGCGCCGCCCGCACGCGTGCGAGCGCGGTGTCGCGTTCCTCGATCGCCGCTCGTTGTGCCGCGTCGAAGTCGTGGTCAGCCTCCTTGCGCAGGAAGGTGCGGAGCATCGTGAGCGGAGGTGTCGGGTCCTCGACCCACGGCGCGAGTGTCGGGTCACACATCCCCTCGGTGCGCCACCCATACTCCTGCAGGAACGCGTCGAACTTCTCGCGCCAGGCCACGACCTCGCTTTCGCTCGAGGCTCGGAGCGCCCCGGGCGCATCGGAGGCCTCGAGCACCGTCTCGACCGCGGTGCCGCGCGCTGCCGCGGCGAGCGCCCACAGCGCGCGGTCAGTCTCCATCACCCTCGTGTCCGAGCCTTGGAAGAACTTGGTGACGTCGCCCTCGTCGACGCCGAGCTCGACACACGTCGCACGGAACGCGAAGTAGTTGCCGATGAGGGGATCCATCAGCTCGAAGTGCACCTCCCACACCCAGCGGTGGAAGGCCCACGCCTCGGCGAGGTAGACGGCGAGCTCGGGGAGGCCCATGGCTTGCAGATCGGCCTGCTCGAAGTGGGCGAGCGCGATCTTGATGTCCTCCAACCGGGCTGCCCAGAGCCCTGGGAAGTTCATGATCGCCGGGCCGACGAGGTTGTCGACGCGGCTCGCTCGATGCATCACTTCCCAGGGGCTGTGGCACGGCAGGTCGCTGACGTAGCCGTGCACACCGCTCATGCGCGCCGCTTGGCCCTTCGTCGGCGGGAGCTGATACATGTTCGCCCCGTACTGCGTACCCCAGAGCACGTCGTATGCGGTCGACACGCACAGCGGCGTGAAGCCGCGGCTCCAGTGTCCTTCGAGGAGCCAGAAGCGGTTCTCGTCCTCGGGCTTGAAGAGCTCGAAGCCTTCCTCCATCTGCGGATGACGGGGGAGCGGCAGGGTCGCTCCCGGGTACCACTCATCGGTGACGTGCTCTCCCAACGGGAACCGGGCCCCCGTCATCGATTGCCTCCTTGTCGTGTCGTGGGTTGTGCGTGGGTCGCGAGGGCGAGCATCTCGTCGACGATCGCGTTCCCGCGGCTCCGGTCGAAGCCACGTTGCAACAGCTGGCGGTTACGGGTTGCCGACGTGAGGTAGAAGCGCTCGTACAGGAAGCCGCGCCCGGCGAGCGTCGATCCGACGAAGTCCCATGCCATGCGGAACACCGCAGCGCGGTCCTCCGCGCCGGTGTCGTTCGCTCCGTGGAGCATCTCGTCGATCAGCGGACGCAGCTCGGCGTCGTCGAGCTGGCTGCGAGTCGGTGTCGTCAGCAGGTTGTGGCTGCCGATGAGGGTGATGATCTCGTTGACGCGTGGCATCCATGTGGCCAGCAGTGCCTTCATCGGTGCGAGCGGCTCGTGGGCGGGGAACCACATGCCGTCCCGCTCGCGCTCCCAGCCGTGCTCGATCGACAGCTCGACCGCCGACCGGGTCACCTCCACGTAGCAGGCGAGCTCACCGAGCAGGTCGGTCGTGGATGGCGACTCGTCGCCGATCATGTCGGCCATCCGGCACGCGAGGCCGTAGGCGAACTCGAGCTTGGTGAGCGCGCGCGTGGTCGACTGGCTCACCATGTGGATGAAGAAGTTGGTGTGGTTCATCGAGTTGTAGATCTCGATGTCGCCGTCGAGGAACACACGGTCCCACGGCACGACCACGTCGTCGAACATGCAGAACGCATCCTGCTCGTCGAACCGGGACGAGAGCGGCTTGTCGAACGGATCGGCGTCAGGCGCCGCCGCCGAGTCTCGACACAGGAACTTGAGCCCCGGTGTCGACAGCGGGATCGCGAAGGCCAGGGCGTGGGCCTCGGCGCCCTCGGGAAGCGGGAGTGCGGGGTAGACAGCGGTCTCGTCCGCGAACGGCGCCAGCGTGGCGAGCACACGGCCGCCGCGCACGACGATCCCCGCGCTCGTCTCGCCGACCTTGTGGAGGTTTACCTGATTGTCGATGAACCGACCGTCAGTGCGCTTGTCGATCGTCGGCTGGATGATGGTGTGCGTCAGGGCGACGTCGTTGCGAGCGAGGTGCTGGCGGTAGCGCACGATGTTCTCGGCGCCCCTTTCGTTGGTTCCGTCCTTGCCCGCCCACACCCATGGCGCCGAGCCGAACGCCGCGAACTTCATGTTCATGTAGTCGGGCGTGCGGCCCATCAGGCCTGCCGTCCCTTCGGACAGGCGGGTCAGTCCTGTCTGGCGTCGCCGGAGGTCCTCCTGTGATCGGGGGAGCATGTGGCTGATGTTGATCGGCTCACCCGTCTCCGGGTCGGGGATGAGGCACTCGTCGGCGTACTTGTGCTGGCGGTCGAACATGCCCGCGAGCGTTGCTGCACCCCCGCGTGTGCTCGGATGCGTCGTGGGGTCGGTGATCAGCTCCCCGTCGATCCACACGGCGCGTGGCGCGCCGCGCAGACCGTCGAGGAACTCTGCTCCCGTTCGTGCTGCCACGCCGGGATTCGATCCCAGAACCGAAGATCACGCAACCGGAGGTCCGATCCGCGCCGCTGCCGCGGCTCGATCGGGCGGGGGCGTGGTCATGTCCACGCCGGGCTTGAAGCAGCAGATCTCGATCGTCGCCGCCGTCGGGATCCTCGACGTTGAAGGCGACGATCGGGCCGTAGTCGACGACATTGCACTCACTACCGAGTGCGTCATCGCCCGCTCTCGGATCGCGGCGAACGCCTCCGCGTTCGCCGCCGTGATCGCGACGTGATCGAGTCGGCCCCGTTCGAACATCGGTTGCGGTCCGTCAGGCAGCTTCGACCGAGGTCGATGCTGGAACACATGCACGCCGCTCTCCGGGCCGACCATCATCATCGCGTGGCGAGAGCCCGCTGTCCTCGAGGTCGAACAGCGTGCGGGCGCCGAGCACGTCCTCGTAGAAGGACTTCAGCCGGTCGAGGTCGCCGGTGAGAGTGGCGACGTGGTTGATGCCGGTTGGTCAGCGTTGGGGTGAACTGTTCAGGTAGCATGAACAAATACTCAGGCAACCTGAAGGATTGTGCAACATGGCATCGGTCACGTCACGGCGTCGAAGGCAGCTGCGAGAGCCCGAGGACAACACCGCCGCCCTCCTCGGTCAGGCATGGGGAGTACTGGGCAAGCGCATCCTCGAAGGAGTGCAGGCCGCAGGGCATCCGATCCGGAACGCGCACTCGATGGTGTTCGTGCACATCGAGCTCGACGGCATCCGCCTGACCCATCTCGCCGAGCGCGCATCGATGACACCGCAGGCGATGGGTGAGCTTGTCGATGACCTCGAGCGGATGGGCTATGTGGAGCGCATCCCCGATCCGACCGACGGACGGGCGAAGCTCATCGTCCTGACCGACAAGGGCTACGACAACTTGCAGGCCGCGTTCGACACGATCTCCGGGATCGAGACGCGACCTCGCCAAGCTGCTCGGCCGGCGAGAGCTGCTCGCGCTCAGGGCCGGCCTCCGGGCGATCATCGCCAGCGCTACTTGATCAGCGGGTCGCGGGGCAGGCCGAGGATGCGCTCGCCGATCTGGTTCCGCTTGATCTCCGACGTCCCGCCGGCGATCGACATCGCGCGGTGCATCAGCACGAGCAGGTTGCTCATCCCGCCGGCGCCGTCCATGAACGCGGCGTCGGGGCCGCTCAGCTCGGTGAGCATCGCCGCCGCCTCGTGGCCGATCTCGGAGAGCACGAGCTTCGTCATCGCGCCCTCGGGCCCGGGCCCGCCACCGGCGACCGCGCGGTGCGCGCTGCGCAGGTTCAGCAGGCCCATCGCCTGCTGCTGCGCGATGTAGCGGCCGATGCGGCCCGCGCCGCCGGTCAGGCGCTCGGGATGCGCGTCGAACGACGCGATGCAGCGATCGACCCGGGCATCGACATGCCGCCCTGGCCGCCGCCGATGCTCACGCTCTCGTTGCCGAGCGTCGCGCGGGCGACGGTCCAGCCGCCGTCGACCGGCCCGACGACGTCGTCGTCGGGCACGAACACGTCGTTGAAGAAGACCTCGTTGAACTCCGAGCCGCCGCTCGTCATCTTCAGCGGCCGCACCTCGACGCCCTCGGCGTGCATGTCGATGACCATCGTCGTGATGCCCTCGTGCTTCGGCACGTCGGGGTTGGTGCGCACGGTCGCGAAGCCCATGCCCGCGTAGTGCGCGCCGCTCGTCCAGACCTTCTGGCCGTTGACGAGCCAGCCACCGTCGACCCGAGTGCGCCTTGGTCTTGATGCCCGCCGCGTCGGAGCCGGCGTCGGGCTCGCTGAACAGCTGGCACCAGATCACGTCCTGGTTGAGCGCCGGCGTGCACCCAGCGCGCCACCTGGTCGTCGGTCGCGTGCTCGATGAGCGTGAGGATGACCCAGCCGGTGATGCCGTACTGCGGTCGCTTGATCGCCGGCGGCGCCGAACTCCTGCTCGATCACGAGCTGCTCGACCGCGCCGGCCTCGCGTCCGTAGGGCTTCGGGCCAGTGCGGCATCGCGTAGCCGGTCTCGATGAGCGCGGCGCGCTGCTCCGCGGTCGGGCAGGTCCTTGATGCGGTCGGCGAACGCGCGCACCTCGTCGCGGATGGCCTCGGCCTCGGGCGGCAGCTCGACGGTCTTCGCCCGGACGCACGCCGCGCCGGGTGAGGTCGGTGAGCTCGCTCGGCGGCCGCTTCGGCGTCGAGGTAGCTCGAGCAGCACGGTCGCGCGGCGCAGGAAGAGGTGCGCGTCGTGCTCCCACGTGATCCCGATGCCGCCGTGCACCTGGGTGTTGAGGTTGGCGCACAGGTCGGCGGCGGGCGCGGCGAGCGTCGCCGCGACCGCGGCGGCGTAGGTGAGCTGGTCGCCGCCCGTCGCTCGCGGCCTTGCGCGGCGTCCCACACCGCGCTCGTCGCGAGCTCGGTGGCGACGAGCATGTTGGCGCAGTGGTGCTTCACCGCCTGGAACATCGCGATCGGCCGGCCGAACTGCAGGCGCTCCTTGGCGTACGCCGCGGCCATCTCGGTGCACTCGCGGGCGAGGCCGACGGCCTCGGCCGACAGGATCACGCGGGCGAGGTCGACGAGCACGCGGCGCGCGCCCGGCAGCACGGTCGCGGGCGCGCCGTCGAGCGTGACGCGCGCGGTGCGACGGGTCGGGTCCAGGTTCGTCGGGCACGTCGACCTTCACGTGCGTCGTCCACCTTCACGACGGCGACGTCGTCACCGACGCCGATCAGCAGCACGTCGGCGAGGCCGCCGCCGAGCACGTTGCCGGCGTTGCCCGAGGCCTTGCCGTCGCGTCACCGTCGACCGACGCCGCCGAGCGCGACTGCGCCGTTCAGCGAGCCGTCGGCGAGGCCGGGCAGGAGGTCTTCGGCGGCGCCACCGCCGACCGCGGCGAGCACCGCGCTCGTGATCACCGTCGGCACGAACGGTCCCGGGGCGACCGCGCGGCCGAGCTGCTCGACCACGACGACGAGCTCCTCGAGCCCGTAGCCCGAGCCGCCGAGCTTCTCGGGCACGTGGAGGAAATGGAGCCCCTCCCTGGCGTTCTCAGGCAAGCAGCGCGTCACCGATGACGCGTTGCTCACCTGAGTTCTGAGGCGTGGGTCAGAACGGGAGCGTGCGCACGAGCTGGCCGCGAAGTGCGCCGTTCGGGAATGTGTCGGTGTGAGCGTTCACGTAGTAGTTCCCGGGATGCAGCTCGATGTCGCGGAAGAGACCACGGTCGCTGACCGGCACGCAACCGAGACCTGACGGCAACAGCGGGGTGAAGTTCACGACGACCATCCCGTTCTCCGTCGGGCCGCCCTTGTGGATGTGGAACAGCGTCAGCGGAGCGGCGCCGCCGACGGCGAGGTCCTCGACGCACACCTCACCCTTGATGATGTGGATGTCGACGACGGCGTACCCGGCCGCGTCCAGTCGCGGCTGTCACCGAGCCGGGCGTCGGGACTCTCGTTGGCACCTTTCATGCCCTGCGGCGAGCGCGGGAGGTCGAATCCGAGACTGTTGGCGGCTCGATCCTCCAGCAAGCGCCATCGGAGCGGCGATCGCCGAGCACGAGCGCGGCGACGAGGACGGCGATGAGCATGTGAGAGCGCTTCATTGGTGGGACCCCCTTGTGTCGGATTTCGCGTCCGTACGACGCGACGACGGAGGGTTCAACGCCCGCCGCGAGGTGACCTCAGTCAGCAGTTGTGCTCGGTTGGACGAGGTAGTTGCCCGCCTGCAGGTGCACGAGCGCGTCGTCGCTCGGTGCGGGCGACGCACTGCGGATCGGTGCCCTCCGCGACGGCCTTGATCGCCGCGCTTGTAGAGCGTGCGGAACATGCGTCACGCCGCGGTCGCTGCCGGCGAGCTGCTCCTCCGAGTGGAGCGTGACGCGGCCTTGGCCGACTTGGGCTTCGTAGTCGCCGGGGAAGCGCTGGTGGCCTTCGTCGTCGAGCTGGTACCACGACTTGCCGCCGTACATGCGGGGCGTCCTTGACCTTCGACGAGCCACGTCGTGTCGGCGCCCGCCGTCATGCGGAATGCGGTGAAGATCCGCGTCGTCGTCGTCGTCGATCGGAAGCGTCCATGCAACGTTGTCGGTCTTCGCGAAGCTCGCCGACGCGCGGGTCGGCGACGACACGGATGTTCGGCATCACGAGCTCGGTGACGCGATGGTGCACGCGAACCGTCGGGCAGCGTGCGATCCTGGAACGAGCGCACGCCGTAGTCGGTGAAGTCCCACGCGATCTCGGGGAAGATGTTCATCATCTCGGTGAACTGCGTGCCCGAGAACGTGCCGTGGAGGATGAACACGTGGTACGGGTCCATGACGTTCTCGTGCGTCTGGAACCAGTTGCAGTGCATGAGCGGCGGTCCGCCGGAACCGATGCTGTCGCCGTTCGCGACCACACGGTCGCCGGGGCGAGGTCTTCGAGCGACGTCGTAGCGCGGGAGCAGCGGCTGCTTGTCGGCCGGACCCAGGTACGCGAACACCATGCCGTAGCGCTCCTGCACCGGGTACCACGGTTGTCGGTAGCGGTCGCGATGGAGCCCGTGCTCGGGCTCGCACGGCTGGTCGAGGCACACGCCTTGCGAGTCGAACAGCCAGCCGTGGTAGCAGCATCGGATGCCGACGTCCTCGACCTTGCCGTAGAGCAGCGTCGTGCCGCGATGCACGCAACGCGGGTAGACGAGGCCCGGGTTGCCGCTGAGGTCGCGGAACAGGATCAGGTCTTCGCCGAGCACGCGAATCTGCCGCGGGCAGGTCGGTCGCCTCCTCGCGAGAGCGCGACCGGATGCCAGTACCGCCGCAGCAGCTCGCCTCCGGGCGTGCCCGCATCCACCGACACGAGGTCATGGTCCATCGGTTCCCGCAGGACGGCCGTACGCGCGGCCGTCGTCCGTCGTGGCTGCGCCTGTCATGCGCGCATCGTAAGCCCGGACGGGCACGTCCATGACCCAAGAAGTACCGTGCGCGGCTGCGGAGGGGGTGGCCATGGCACACGAGATCGGCCGAGTGGGCGCCGTGATCCTTGCGGTAGTCGTCGCGCTCGCGGGGTGTGGCGGAGGCGACGATGCGAGCAGCGCCGCGAGTGACGTCGAAGCGAGCTCCGCGTCGGGGGATCCCGCGTCGGACACAACGACGCCGACGTCGAACGACTCAGCGCCTGACTCGACCGCGACCGGCGGAGGCAGCACTGGCAAGCTGCCCGACGCGTGCACGCTGCTGACGTCCGCATCCGTGGCCGAGGCGATCGGAGAAAGCGCGAAGGGGTGCAGCCCCAGCCTCCGAACGAGGCCTCGTCGCGATGCGACTGGGCGCCGGGCAACGAGCACAACTTGGCGCTCCAGGTCCGGGCGGGCGCGAACGCCGAGAACACCTACAACAACACGATCACGACCGGGTTCACGCAGATCGACTTCGCGCCGGCGAACGGTTGGCTGATGTTGGGAGCGCGGGAATCGGACCGCAACTATCGACTCATCGCGTTCGCGGGGTACGACGGTGTCCACTACGTCTACTTCACGTTGCAGGGACCCGATCGTGACGACGCCGGGGCGGAGCAGATCGCGACCGCGCTCGCGTCGGAGATCTACGCGTTGCTCTGAGGGCCGATGACATAGGGTCCGCCCAGTCGCGCGAAGGGAGCCCACATTGGCCGTTCTGATGATTGCTGAAGTGCCGGGTCTGACCGAAGAGGTGTACGCGGGAATGATCGGCCAGCTGGCGCCGGTGCTGCGGGCATCCAAGGGGTTCGTCTCCCACGCCGGCGGGCCAACGCCGTCGGGGGGATGGCGAGTCGTCGAGGTGTGGGAGTCGGAGGAGGACGGCGACGCGTTCTTCGAGAACACGGTGAAGCCGAACCTTCCTCCCGGGGTCACACCAGACCGGGAGTACCACCCGATCCACACTGCGTTCACGAAGTAGGCGGGCCCGCGTCGCTCGTCCGCGGTCAGTGGACACCTTGGGATTCGAACCCTACGGAACCTGTCTCAGGCCATTCCGACACGTGATCGTTCGGTACGTCTGATCTGGTCCGTTCGACTCGTCGGGTATGTCCCGTGTCGGCGCGTGCGGTCAAGTGATGATCGGTCTTGTGACCACGGTGTGACCACGCAAGCTCTCGGCTCGTCGACTCAACTCGCCGTTCTCGCCTCGTCCCGGGAGCGTCGCTGGTCGATCACCTCGCGGATCAGAACCGGTCGCCCTCGGCCGCTACGACCGGGCAGATCGCCACCCCTCCCGCCTGACTGCCGACGTCGATCACGGCCGACACCTTGCCGGTGGCCGTGTCGATGACCGACACCGTGCCGTGGCGGTCGAGCGGTTCGGGAGGAGCGGGACCTGTTGATGGGTCGGAGCTGGCCACGTAGGCGTACTTGCCGTCAGGAGTGATCGCCACACCGTCCGGCCAACCGCCCACGGTGATCACCGCCGACACCTTGCCGGTGGCCGTGTCGATGACGAACACGTTGCCGCCCTGGGCCGGGCGTGTCGACGAGGTTGATCTGCCCGAGTCGGTCACGTAGGCGTGCGTGCCGTCGGGAGTGATCGCCACCCCGGTCGCACGCTCCGGCTCATAACGATTGGTGATGGCGGCCGACACCTTGCCGGTGGCGGTGTCGATCACCCACACCATGCCGATGTTGCCGCCCCAGTCGGTCACGTATGCGTGCGTGCCGTCAGGAGTGATCGCCACCCTTTCCGCGTTCGGCCGACGGGAATGGTGGCCGACACCTTGCCGGTGGCCGTGTCGATGACCGACACCGTGCCGTCTCCCCTTTACGTAGGCGTGCGTGCCGTCAGGAGTGATCGCTACCCCTCCCGCCTGACTGCCGACGTCGATGCTGGCCGACACCACACCGGTGGCCGTGTCGATCACCGACACCGTGCCGTCGTTGTGGGTCACGTAGGCGTGCGTGCCGTCGGGAGTGATCGCGACCTCGGACGCACCGGGGTCGACGTCGATCACCGCCGACACTTTGCTGGTGGCCGTGTCGATGACCCACACCGTGCCGTGGAAGCCGCTGGAGCCCCCGTCGGTCACGTAGGCGTGCGTGCCGTCGGGAGTGATCGCCACCCCGCACGGGTTCGAGCCGACGGGAATGGTGGCCGACACCTTGCCGGTGGCCGTGTCGATGACCGACACGAGGCCATCGACGTTGTCGACCACGTACGCCTTGCCCGGGCAACTCCCGGGTGCACCCGCGGCCGATTGCACCGAGGAGGGGTCGTTCCCGGCGGACAGGGGAGCGGCCGCCGATGGTGATGGCGTCGGGTTCGGCGGACCGTCCGGGGTCGAAACAGCGCTCGATGAGAGATCGCAAGGGTTCGCACCGGGTGGGACCACGGTGGGATACGCGAGAGGTCCGCGGACGCCACCGAGATCTTCGCCGTTGTGGCGCAGCCGTGCCCAAAGCGTGTCGTCGACGCCGAGGCTCAGCCAAGGTACGGCCGTTGAAGCGATCCGGACCGCCAACCAGACGGAGGTCGCCGTCGGCGGTGGACGCTGCGACCGCGAGCCAGACAGCCGGGCCTCCGGGGCCTTCTTGGAACGGCACGGCCGTCCCGTTGTCGCACCGGCCGCCTTCGAGGAAGTAGTCGGCACCGGGCACCGCGCCGCGGCCGTCGACCACGACCCACACGAGCGACGCTTCACCGGCCTTGGTGACGAGGATGCCGATTGCGCCCTCGACAAGGGACGGACTCGAGGGAAGCGTGAACATCGCGCCGAGGTACGCCGACGAGCCAGCCGGGAGGTTGACCGGCCTGCCTCACCGCGCTGTTCGAGGCCTGAGCCTCAGATACGGAGAGAGCGTTACGAACTTCGACGAGCGCGTCCTGAGTTCGCGCTGCCTCGGCCTTTGCCCGATCCCGTTCGTCGGACAGCCGACGCATCGTGGTCGCGGCGACGAGAACCAGCACCACGACCGCCCCGGCGACAACCCACCGCCGCGGCCGTCGGGGTCGTCTCGCGTGTTCGCCGCCGGGTTCGGGAGCTGACGAGGACGAGTTCGGAACGTCGTCAACGGTCTCGAACTCGATCGGCGGCAGACGGTCTCGCGCCATTCCGCTAGCCGAGGGCCACAGTCGAAACAAGCGCGGCGTCCTGGCTTCGTGCCAAGCGCTCACTGTCGCGGTTGCTCACCGACATGGTGACCGTCCCCACTGGGTCCGCGAAAGGGTATCGAGTCGGGTCACAGTTCGCCGGACGCGTGGACGAGCGCACGGCCGCGTGCGCATAGTCGGCTGATGCGCTCGCGCCGTAGACCGATCAATCGCGTGCGCCCCCTGGTGTCTGAGTTCAGGACATTGGCGACACTTCTGATCGGTCCTGTGTCAAGACATCGGAGACACCGAACGTGGGGGTGCTCTGGTGGACATGGGCCGGTTTCTGATCGAGACGCATCTGCGCACGGGCCGCCCGATCGGCGAGCTCGCCGCCGCGCACGGGGTGCACCGATCCTGGCTCTACAAGCTCCTGGCCCGCTACCGACGCGAGGGCGACACCGGGCTCGAGCCGCGGTCGCGGCGGCCGCGTCGCAGCCCGACCCGGATCGCGGACCGCCACGAGGACGCGATCGTCGCCTTACGCAAGAAGCTGACCGACGCCGGCTTCGACGCCGGCGCCGCGACCATCCACTACCACCTGTCTCGCCGCGGCGACGACGCGCCATCGATCTCCACGATCTGGCGGGTCCTCAAAGCCCGCGGGTCCGTCACCCCCCAACCCCACAAGCGACCCCGCAGCTCATGGCGACGCTTCGCCGCCGACTTGCCCAACCAGTGCTGGCAAGCCGACGTCACCCACGTCGCCGCCCCCGACGGCTCCAGCTTCGAGGTCCTCAACATCATCGACGACCACTCCCGACTGTGTGTCGAGCGCGCGAGCGTTCATCACCGTGCGCTCACCTGATGTCGTGCGCGCCCTGCACCGCGCCGCCGCCATCTGGGGCTATCCCGCGACGTTCCTCACCGACAACGGCGCCATCTTCACCGCACGGCCCGGGCAACGACCTCGGCGCCATGGAACCCGAGCTGCTCTCGCTCGGCATCCGCTCCAAGCACTCCCGCCCCTACCACCCCCAGACCTGCGGCAAAGTCGAACGGTTCCACCAGACCCTCAAGACGACACCTCGCCAAACAAGACCCGCCCGCCACCCAGAAACAACTCCAAGCACAGCTCGACCGCTTCGTCGCCTACTACAACCACGTCCGTCCCCATCGAGCGATCGGACGCCGACCACCCATCGAAGCCTTCACCGCCCGAGAACGCGCCTACCCGAGCGGACCCCACATCGACTGCGCCGGCCACCGCGTCCGTCACGACAAGATCCACCCCAACGGCGCCGTCACCCTGCGCTACAACGGCCGGCTCCACCACATCGGAATCGGAACCGCGTACCACGGCTGGCGCGTCGTGATGCTCATCGCCGGACGCGACATCCGCATCCTCACCCTCGACGGCACCCAACTCCGACGACTCACCCTCGACCCCACCCGCGACTACCAGCCGATGCCCTAAGCAAGGCGATGTCTACGATGTCCCGCGACATCAGTCTCCGATGTCTCGCGACATCACAGCGTGCGCCCCCTGGGATTCGAACCCAGAACCTGCGGATTAAGAGTCCGTTGCTCTGCCGTTGAGCTAGAGGCGCGTGCCGCTCACGCGGCCGGGTGATCGTAGGCGATCAGGGAATGCGCTTCGCGAGGATCCCGCCGACGTCGATCGTCAACGTGGGGATCGAGTCACCGGAATGCCGATCACGATCGGCGGCGGCGTGACAACTGGCGCCGTCGGCACGGTGAGGGGCGGGATCGTCACCGGAGAGAGCCACGGCGGAACGGTTGTCGTGCTCGACGTCGATGTGGTGGTCGACGTGGACGACGTCGTGCTGGACGTCGATGTCGTTGCGCTCGCGATCGTCGTCGGGGGTGAGGCGGGCGGCGCATCGGCAGCGGCGCTCAGGGGCGTCGCTGGTGGAGGGGCGACGCGGCGAGTCCTCGACCGGCGGCGCGATCGTGGTCGTCGGTGCGAGAGGCACATCGTTGACGGTTGCCGTGCCATCGTCCCCGCCGTCGGAGGCCGCGAGCTCGACGGTCGTGGTGGGCGTGTTCCCCGCTTCCACTCGTTCGGGCAGCACCGACACGTCGGAATCGGTCACCGGCGGCGCAGTCGTCGTGGACTCCTCGACTGCCGCGGTGACCGCGGGCGCGGTGGTCTCGACGGCGATCTGCGAGCGCGGATGACCGACCGACGCGAACGCTGCCACCGCTGCGATCACGCCGGCTCCGATCAAGAAGCCGCGCGGGGTTTGCACTGCTGGTCTTCCTCCAAACACGTCGCCGAGAGTTACGACGTTGCCGCCGTGCCCCGCGGTTCCCGAGATCAGCTGGCTCGGGACCGTCCCGTGATCCAGGCTCCCGCCAGCACGACAGCCGTGCCGGCGACCGCCAAGGGGGCGATGTGATCATTGCGGAAGACCGCCCCCAAAATGATCGCGACCACGGGAATTACATAGGTGGTGATCGACGCCCGGGTGCTCCCGACCCGTCCGACCAGGGTTCCCATCGCGACGTAGGCGACGCCGGTGCCGAGAGCGCCGAGCGCCATGCATGCGAGCAAGGGGCGCCAGGCGAACGAGGAGTCGTCGAGGCCCGCCAGCCCGAGCGGCAGCGTGAGCACGAATCCCACTGCGAGTGCTCGCCAGATCACGGGGAGCGATCCGTAGCGTTGCTGGATGCGGGACGGCGATGTTGTACGCGATGCCGTACGAGAAGAGCGCGATCAGGATGAGGATGATCCCGCCGAGCGAGCTCGACTCCTCGCCGACCGACGCCAGGCCGATCAGCAGGACTCCGACGAACCCGACGCCGACGCCGATCAGCTGCTGGCGCGGCGGCAGCTTCCCCGAGCATCACGGTCGCGACGAAGGCGGCGAAGAGTGGCGTCGCGCCGTTGAGCATCCCGGTGACCGCCGACGAGACGTGCCGCTCGGCGAGGGGGAACATCGAGAGCGGGATCGCCACCCACGTCGCGCCGAGCAGGAACAGGCGCGGCCAGTCCGCTCGGTCGATCTTCCGGCGGGTCGCCGGCAGGAGCGCCAGCGTGCAGAAGCCGAAGGTGATGCGCAGGGTGGTGATCAGCGGCGGGGCGAATGCGTCGAGCCCGATCGCGATGAACAGGAAGGACGCACCCCAGATCCCGCCAGCGGTGCAGAGAAGACCCCAGTCGAGTGGGGTGAAGGCATCCGCGTGCGTCCCCTCCGCAGTCGTGAGGACACGGGCGCGGGCCATGCCGTGAAGGTATCGGGACGCGCCCACCCGCCCTGGCGGGTTTCGGTCGAGCCGCGCTGTGAGGGACGGGTGGGGTGACCGAGGGGACTTGAACCCCCGACCTCCAGGGCCACAACCTGGCGCTCTAACCGAACTGAGCTACGGCCACCAAGGGGTTGTCAGTCTGACATAGGCGGCGGGCGGTGCTCGTCGAGAACGAACGCCGTCTGCGTCGACCTCACCTCGGGCATGGCCTGCAGCCGTTCGAGCACGACGTCTCGCAGCGTCTGCATGTCCGCGACCCGGACGAGAAGGCAGAAGTCGAAGGATCCGGTTGTCACCGCGAGGTGCTCGAGTCCGGGGAGGTCGAGCAGCTTGTGTTGCAGCGCCTTCCATCCGTGCTGGTCGGCGTTCACGAAGATGAGGGCCGCGATCTCGAGACCGATCTTGTTCGGGTCGACGCGTGCGGAGAAGCCTTCGATCACTCCCGATGCCCGGAGCCGCTCGAGCCGGCTGTAGGCGCTGGCTCGCGAGATGCTCGCCCGGTTCGCCAGCTCGTTGACCGACATCCGACCGTCGGCCTGAAGCAGGCGGATGATCGTGCGGTCGATCGCGTCGAGCGGGCGGGGCGGCGAGGGGTCAGCCACGAGCGGAGTCGAAGTACCGCGTGAGCTCCTCGGAGACCTGCGTCATCGAGTCCGCCGCGAAGAGCACTGGCTGGAACGTCGTGATGTCGTAGTCCTGCGTCTCCATGGCCGGTAGGTCGAACGGCCGGATCTCGGCCTCACGGTACGCGTCGAGCTCACCGAACGACGACAGGATGCCGGCGCCGTACGTCTTGAGGTCGCGGTCCTCGCGGACGACTCCGAACTCGAGTGTGAACCACCACACGCGGCTCAGGCGGTCGAGCGCTTCGTCGCTCTCGACTCTGCGCACGGCGCGGCCCATCGCTTCGTAGAGGTCGGCGAAGAGCCGGTGGCCGAGCTGGTTCGTGTGCCCGATGACCTCGTGGATGACGTCGGGCTCGGGCGTGTACAGCGGAACCGAGGGATGGCGCACGTACTGCGTGCTCAGGAAGCAACGATCCGCGAGCGAGCCGTAGAACCGGCGAGTCGGCACGAGCCCCGGCACCGGCTCGACGCGGAAGCGGGTGAGCTCGGTCAGACGCTTCGACACCCATGCGAGCTGGGGCACCCGATCGGACGGGAGCGACACCGCGGCGGCGCCGTCGAGGTACGCGCGACAGGCGTGCTGTCGGTGCTTCGCGGCGAGCTCGCTCGAGACGAGACGCCACACCCCGTCCTCTTCCGCGGTGTAGCGGACGACGGGGATGGGGCCTCCCGGTCTCGAAGGTCTCGCCGATCGACGCGATCTCCTGGCGGCGCGCCCGGTACGCGGGGTCGGTGAGACCAGGATGATCCGCGGGGAGCGCGAGGGAGGGGGCAAGCGCCACGGCGGGCCTCCTTTCCGTGTCTCCTAATGATGCCCACCGGAGCCCGATCGGATGCCCCCGTCCCTCGACATCGCGACGGAATCGCACTTCGGGCCGCGCCGGGAGACAAATCGTCCAGCACCGCGGAACCGGCCGCGACTCGATTCTGGACGGATCTCGACCCGATGCCCAGGGGTTCGCCGCGTAGGCTGAAGCTCCTCGCCGACGCATCGGTCGGCGGGTCATCTGTTGGGAAGTGATACCCATGTCCTCGCCCCCCCGCGATCGGGCAGCCCTCGCTGCCCGGGCCCGCCAGATCACTGAGCGGGAGCTGGAGGCGTTCGGAGCGAGAACGACGAAGTCTCAGGCCGCCAACGCGCGTGCGGCCAAGGTGCTGCCCCTGGGCGTTCCGTCCTCGTTCCAGTTCTACGACCCCTATCCCGTCGTCGCCCGCCGTGCCCAGGGCTCCTGGCTCGAGGACGTCGATGGCAACCGATACGTCGATTTCAACATGGGCTACGGCGCGCTCTTGACGGGCCACAGCCACCCGATCATGCGCAAGGCGATCGAGGAACAGCTCGAGAACGGCACGCTCTACGTCACACCGAGCGAAGGCAACGCCGATGTCGCGGAGCTGCTCGTGGAGCGGTTCGGCTTCGATCTCGTGCGGTTCACGAACAGCGGGACCGAGTCCACGATGGACGCGATCCGCGCCGCCCGCGGCTACACGGGACGGTCGAAGATCATCAAGGTCGAGGGCGGCTATCACGGGCATCACGACGAAGTGATGATCTCGATGAAGCCGCCGCTCGACCTGGCCGGCCCTGCGGACGCTCCGAACCCGGTGCCGGCGACGGGCGGGCTCACGCCGGGCGTCCTGCATGACACGCTTGGTCGTGCCGTTCAACAACGTCGCCGCGCTCGAACGCGTCCTCGACGCCAACAAGGGGGAGGTCGCCGCGTTCATCACCGAGCCGGTGATGGAGAACATCGGCATCTGCCCGCCCGAGCCGGGCTACCTCGAGGCCGTGCGCGAGCTCACGGAACGTCACGGCACGATGCTGATCTTCGACGAGGTGAAGACGGGCATCACCGCGGGCTACGGCGGCGCGACTCGTCGCTTCGGTGTGCAGCCTGACCTCGTCTGCCTCGCGAAGTCCATCGGCGGCGGCCTCCCGATCGGTGCGTTCGGTGGACGGGCCGAGGTGATGGAGACGATCAGCCAGGGCACTGTCCTGCACCTCGGCACCTACAACGGCAACCCCCTCGTGATGGCCGCGGCACGCGCGGTGCTGCGCGACATCTGCACGCGCGAGGCAGTCGCCGAGGTCGAGGTCCGCAACCATCGCCTGGTCGAGGCGATCGCCAGGGTGATCGCCGACGCCGGCTTGCCCGCGCACACGGTCGAGATGGGCGCCAAGGGCTGCGTCACGTACTCTCCGACGCCCGTCCGCAACTACCGCGACTACAAGGCGACCGACTTCGACCTCGCCTACGCGAACTGGATCTGGGGCATCAACCGCGGCATCCTCCTGCCGCCGGGGCTCGACGAGCAGTGGCTCGTGTCGGTGCAGCACACCGACGCGGACGTCGACCACCACATCCAGGTGTACGCGGACTTCGTGTCCGCCCTCGTCGCCTGAGGTGAACGACGCGGGTTCCCGATTCGGGATCTTGGCCGTCCTCGCCGCGACGACGTGCTGGGGCTTGGGCGGTGTGCTCGGCAAGGCGATCGGGGCGTCGGGCCTCGTCGTGAGCTTCTACCGACTGTGGATGGGTGCCTTCCTGCTCACGGTGGTGCTGCTCGTCTCCGGCCGCCGGCTGAGCTGGGACGTCATCCGTCGCTCGTGGCTCGGAGGGCGTGTGCTTCGGTCTCAACGTCGCCCTCTACTTCACCTCGGTGCGCATGACCTCGATCGCGAACGTGGCGATCATCGGCTCGCTCACGCCGGTCATCGTGTTCCCCATCGCCGTGAAGTGGATGGGGGAGAAGGTGACACGGCGGGCGGTCGCGTGTTCAGCGCTCGCGATCGCCGGCGTGGTCCTCGTCGTGCTCGCTGGCGGTGCGAGTGGGGAACGATCGACGGCGGGCGACCTGCTCGCCGTCGTGAACCTGCTGTCGTGGGCCGCGTTCTTCCTCGTCACCAAGCACGCCCGCAAGCGGTGTCGGCACGCTCGAGTACCTCGCATCGATGACGGCGGTTGCTGCGCTCACGGTCACGCCGATCGCGCTGCTCACGGGCCAGGACTTCGGTTCGGTGCACGGCGTCGGTTGGTTGTGGCTCGTGCTGCTCGTGCTCGTCCCCGGCGCCGCCGGACACGGGCTCATGACGTGGGCGCACGCGCACGTTGATGTGTCGACCTCCTCGGTGCTCGTGCTCGGCGAGCCGGTGCTCGCCACGCTCGCCGCGGCGGTGTTCCTCGGCGAATCGGTGAACGCGTTGCAGGCGACGGGCATGGCCGTGGTCGTCGCTGCGCTCGCGGTGCTGGCGGTGGCCGAAGCACCGAACGTCGAGCCCGAGCCCGTCGCCGCCGCGACCTGACCCGCTCGGCGCGGGCAGGTGGCGTGGTCAGTGCGGGCCGAACACCTCGGCCGGCGGTGAGAGGTGGTCGGTGACCTTGCAGTCGTCGCCGAACACGAGGAACCGGTCGAAGCCGCGCATGAACCAGCGATCGTGGGTGACCGCGATGACCGTGCCCTCGAACTCCTGAAGGCCGTCTTCGAGGGCCTCGGCTGACGCGAGGTCGAGGTTGTCGGTCGGCTCGTCGAGCAGGAGGAGCGTCGCTCCGTCGAGCTCGAGGAGCAGCACCTGGAAGCGGGCTTGCTGCCCGCCCGACAGCGTCTCGAACGTCTGATCCGCGCAGCCCTGCAGCTCGTAGCGGCGGAGGCGGCTCATCGCCGCGCCTCGCGGCTGATCGCGGCTGGCGAGGATCTCGACGAGCGTGCGGCCCGCGAGCTCGGGATGATCGTGGGTCTGGCTGAAGAAGCCCGGCACGACGTTGGCGCCGAGCCGCCAGTCGCCGTGATGGTGCGATGGCGCGACCCGCGAGCAGATGCAGGAAGTGGCTCTTGCCGGTGCCGTTCGGGCCGACGACGGCGACGCGCTCGCCGAACCACAGCTCTGCGTCGAACGGGTCGGTGAGGCCGTCGAGCTCGAGCCCTTCGAGCATCACCGCGCGCTTGCCGGTGCGCGCGCCGCCGAGCCGCACCGTGATCTTCTGGTCGCGGACACGCTCGGGTGGCGGCCCGGCTTCGTCGAAGTGGCGCAGTCGGCTCTCCGCGGCCTTGGCCTTGGGTGCGAAGTTGTCGGCGAACGCGGCTCGCCGCTTCATCTCCTTCATGATCGCTTCGAGCCGATCGCGCTCCCGCATGTGCCGAGTGTGCTCGTCGTCGATGCGCGCGCGGCGAGCGTCGCGTGCCTCGTAGTACGTGGCGAACGACGCACCGTGTGTCCATGCACCGCTCGCTTCGAGTGTGACGATCTTCGTCGCTGTTGCCGCGAGTAGCTCCCGGTCGTGGCTGACGTAGAGGATCGTCTTCGTCGCCGCTTGCAGCTGCTGCTCGAGTCGGCGCTTCGCGGGGATGTCGAGGAAGTTGTCGGGCTCGTCGAGCAGCAGCACGTCGTTGGTGCCGCGCAGCAAGACCTCGAGCGCGAGGCGCTTCTGCTCGCCGCCGGACAGCGTCGCGACCGGCCGATCGCCGACCTCCACCAGGTCGACCCCGAAGGCCTCGGTCAGGCAGACATCCCAGAACACCTCCGCGTCGTACCCGCCGGCGTCACCCCACGCCCCCAGCGCGTGCGCGTAGTCGAGCGCGACGTCGGTGTCGTTCGGGGTCTCCGTGACCGACGTGTTCTGCCTTGGCAAGCTTCGCCGCGGCGGCGCGCAGCGGTGACGACGCGAGTGAGACGAGGAATGCTCGAACCGTCGTCTCGTCGCGGATCGATCCCACGAGCTGGCGCATGACGCCGACGCGTCCGTCGATGCGGGCGGTCCCCTCCCGAAGCCTTCTCGTCACCGGCGAGGATCCGCATCACGGTGGACTTGCCGACGCCGTTCGCGCCTACGAGCGCGACACGCTCTCCGTTGCCGACGCGGAACGAGACGTCGTGGAACAGCCGATGTCCGCTGCCCGGCCGTTTCCACGCCAGACCCTGCACGTCGATCGCGCCCACGGCTCGCCAACGCTACGCGGTGGGTGACGGGCGCCCGGCGATTTGCTCAGAGGCGACGCAGCCGGACGCTCCGCACGCTGTGGTCGGCACCTTTCTCCAGCACCAGTCGGGCTCGCTCGCGCGTCGGGAGGATGTTCTCGCGCAAGTTCCTGCCGTTGATCTCGGTCCAGATGCCGTGGGCGAACGCGATCGCCTGGTCGTCACTCATCTCCGCGAAGCGATGGAAGTACGAGTTCGGGTCGCGGAAGATCGTCGCTCGCAGCGCCTGGAACCGTTCGAGGAACCACTGCTCGACGTGTGCTTCCTCGGCATCGACGTAGATCGAGAAGTCGAAGAAGTCGGACACGAACATCGGCGGTGCGTCGGCGACACCGATGCGGGGAACGCCGGATTGCAGCACGTTGAGCCCCTCGACGATGACGATGTCGGGTGACCTGACCACCTGGGTCTCGCCGGGGACGATGTCGTAGACGATGTGGGAGTACACGGGCGCCTCGACGTCGTCCTTGCCCGACTTGACCTCGGCCATGAACTGCACGAGGCGGCGCACGTCGTAGCTCTCGGGGAAGCCCTTGCGGGCCATGATCCCGCGCTCTTCGAGCACGGCGTTCGGGTAGAGGAAGCCGTCGGTCGTGATGAGGTCGACCTTGGGATGGTGCGGCCAGCGCGAGAGCAGCGTCTGCAGGATGCGGGCCGTCGTGCTCTTCCCGACGGCGACGCTCCCCGCGATGCCGATTACATAGGGGACACGCGGCGCGAGGCTGCCGAGGAACGTGTCGGTGACTGCCGAGAGGTCCTGGCTCGCCGAGACGTAGAGGTTGAGCAGCCTCGACAGCGGCAGGTAGATGTCGGTGACCTCTTCGAGCGAGAGCCGTTCGTTGATGCCCCGGATGTCCTCGAGGTCGCGCTCGTCGAGCGTGAGCGGGGTCGCGGCTCGGAGGGCGGACCAGGCCGAGCGATCGAACGACTGGTAGGGGGAAAGCGGGTTGCCGTGTGGCTGGGCGGCGACCATCGGGTGGGAACGTAGCGTGCGAGCGGAGGTCGACACGAAGTCGAAGCGGTGCCTGCTAGGTGAAGGCGTTGACGGCGCGCGCGATCACGAGGCCGAGGACGCTCAACGAGATGGCCGACTGCGTCACCATCGTGAGCTTCGCCCACGGCTTCATGGGCATGACATCGGTCGGGCTGAACGCCATGCTCGTCGTCACGCCGAGCACGAAGTAGTCGACGTAGTGGGGCCGCCAACCCGGCGGTGCGAGCTCGGGGCTGAGCTGCTGGGTGAACGCGAAGTCGGGATGGGGATGCTCGTCGCGGTAGCGGGCGAGGGGCCCGCCGCTGTCGAGCTCCCAGTACAGGAGCCCGAACGCGAGAGCGGTCCCCAGCCACACGACGGCCCCAGACGCGAGCAGCGATGCCGCTGACTCGGTCACCTTCGCCCCCTTGATCAGGTCGACGATGAGCACTGCATCGGAGACCATCGCCATCACCAGCAGGGAGACGATGAGCGTGATCGCCAGCGGCCGCAACCATCTCGTGCGGCGGGCCAAGTGCGTAGGGTCCGCGGCGATCAGCGCGCCGAGCAGCGCGACCTCGATCGAGGGCACGAGCCACGCGGGGCCCAGCCGCTCGCGTTCGGGCTGGACTATTCGGAGCACGACGCTGAGCACGATGAACCCGCCGAGTACCACGGCGATGGGCCAGCGGGGCTCGAGGTGGCGATCGTCGGGATCTGCCGCCATGCCGCGAACCTAATGCCACGGGCCGCATGCAAGGCTGACCCCGTGCCGAACCTGGCGCTCGATCGCGGCGACATCGAGGACGCGGCGGAGCGCATCGCCGCGCACGTACGGGTCACGCCGACCTTTGTCGTCGACGCTCGCGACTTCGGCCTCGAGATCGACGCCACGATCACGTTGAAGCTCGAATGCCTCCAGCATGCGGGATCGTTCAAGACGCGAGGCGCGTTCAACCGGGTCCTGTCGAATGAGGTGCCGCCCGCGGGCGTGATCACGGCGTCGGGTGGGAACCACGGCGTCGCGGTGTCGCATGTCGCTGCACGACTCGGCATCCGGGCCGAGGTGTTCGTCACCGAGACCACACCTGAGGCGAAGATCGCGCGCATCCGGGCCAATGGCGCCGAGGTCGTGATCGCCGGCCGCTACTACGACGACGCCCAATCTGCGATGCACGCCCGTGCCGAAGAGACCGGTGCGCTGTTCGTCCATCCGTTCAACCAGCCCGAGACGATCGCCGGGCAGGGCACAGTCGGCCGCGAGCTCGAGCGTCAGGCGCCCGAGCTCGACTCGGTGCTGGTGGCCGTCGGCGGCGGTGGCCTCATCGCCGGTGTCAGCGCTTGGTACGAAGGGCGGGCGCGGGTGATCTCGGTCGAGCCCGAGCTCATCCCGGCGATGGAGCGGGCGCTGGCCGAAGGGAAGCCGGTCGAGGTGGCGGTCGGCGGCATCGCTGCCGACTCGCTCGGCACCAAGGAGATCGGGAGCTTGGCGTTCCCGATCGCCCAGCGGTTCGTGGCCGACTCGGTCTTGGTGTCGGACGACGCGATCAAGCGAGCGCAACGCGAGTTGTGGGAGCGCGTGCGGGTGCTGGCCGAGCCCGGCGGCGCCGCAGCGATGGCGGCTCTGCTTTCGGGTGCGTATCAGCCGAGGTCAGGCGAGAACATCGGCGTGCTCGTGTGTGGCGCGAACACCGACCCGACAGTGGTCGCCTCCCCGTTCTCTGCTGCAAACAGCGCCACTTCTGGCGCACCTTGCAACACAGAGGGCTCGGGATGAGTGCGGACGGGCGGCCGTACTGGCTGCACCAGGTGGCCGAGTACGTCGTCGGCCTGATTCTGCTCCTGTTGATCACGCGTGTCGACGGCGACGCCGCGACATTGCTGGCCGTGGGCGGCGCGCTCGTGCTCGTCAACGTCGCGATCAGCGGCCCGCCCGCAGGATGCGTGCGCATCGTGAGTCGGCCGGTGCATCGATGGACAGACGTCGCCGTCGTCGCCGCGCTCGTCGTGCTGCCGATCGTGTTCCACGACCAGGCGACGAGCACGGTGTGGATCGCGCTGATCGGATGTGCGGTCGTACTCCTGGTCATTCGCTTGACCACGAGCTACGCGGTCAAGCCACAGCGCGAGCCGATGCCGCCGCTCTCCGACATCGCCAAGGCGTCTCCCCGCGCGCTGGGTCGCGCCATCGGGAAGGCGCAACGCCGCCCGCCAGTACCCTGAACCCGCTGCCCCTGTAGCTCAGTCCGGAAAGAGCGGCGGACTTCTAATCCGAAGGCCGGAGGTTCGAATCCTCCCAGGGGCGCTGACCTGCGGAACAAATGTGTCGGCCGTCGACGCTCGCTTGAGCACAGCGCTCGAGGAACGGATAACTCTGGTTCCCGACCGTCGTCGGGAAGGCCGACGCCGCGAGCGCTCAGCGCCTGCCCACAGTCTTCTAGTTGTGTCCGCAACTACCGCGGGCGGAGTCGTTGCGCACCGCCGCACTGATCGGATTGATCGGCCCGCTCGGTAACGGGCAATACGCGCTCCTCGATCGGGAGAACGCGTCGCGGTTCCCGACTGTCTCGCGTCGAAGGTGGCCGCTCACGTAGCGCCGAATCGGGCGCAGCCTGGTGCGAGCGGCGGACGTCCGTGTTTGCGGGAGTTGCCCGTCCCCGACCGGCACTTCGGGGACGGCGACAATCCAGTTGTCCTTGGGCCGAATCGCTCATCGCCTTGGCGCCCAGTCGGATGAGCGCGTTGCCTCAGTTCGTTGTCGCCACGACCTTGCCGAGGGCACGACCCTCACCGACGTAGGCGAGGGCCTCGGGCACGTCGTCGAGCCCGAACGTGCGGTCGACATGGATGCGGACGTCACCGGAGACGCAAAGCTCAGCCATTGGCACGAAGTGGGCCGGGCCCTCCTTCACGGCGAGCACCCCCATTCTCCGACCGGAGACCCGGCCAGTGAGCCAGCCGATCGTCACGACGCGCAGCAGCGATCGCACCGACCCACCGACACACCGGTAACGGCCGCCGCGGGCGAGCGCTCGGCGGTACGCGAACACCGACCGGTGCGCGACGAGATCGAGGATGAGATCGTACGGCTGGTGGCCGCGGGTGAAGTCCTCGCTGCGATAGTCGATCACCTCGTCGGCGCCCAGTGACCGCATGAAGTCGAGCTTGCCGGCGTTGTCCACGCCGGTGACGTGCGCACCGAGCCGTTTGGCGACTTGGAGAGCGAACGAGCCCGAGCCACCTCCGCCTCCGTTCACGAGCACCCGATGACCCGCCGCGACCCCGTCGATCCCCTGTAGCGCGATGGCCCCGGCTTGGGGAATCGTCGACGCCTCGATGAACGTCAGCTCCGCCGGCTTGAGGGTGAGCGCCGATTCTGCTGCGATCGCGTACTCGGCGAAGCCGCCCTTCAGCGCGAGGTTGTCGCCATACACCTCGTCACCAGGCCGGAATCGAGTGACCTCCTCGCCGACGGCGTCGACCCGCCCCGCGATGTCCGAGCCGAGCGTCCGACGCGCCGGAGTGCGCAGTCCACCCAGGCGCGCATACACCGGCGAGCCGCGTAGGCACTCCCAGTCGCTGAGGTTGACCGACGTCGCGGCAACTTTGACGAGCACTTGCCCGGCTCCGGGAGACGGCACCGGCACGTCCTCCACCCGCAGCAAGTCAGGTGACCCGTACCGGTCGTAGACAACCGCTCTCATACAGCCTCGCAACACCGACTCAGGCGCCGACCCACGCCGGGAACCTATCCGGGCGCCTGGCGATCCCCGAACGCCGATTGCGTCGCACAGAGACGACGTACTTCTCCCACCCGTGTCACCCGTAACGCGTCGCCAGCGGGTTCGAGCTCGACCGCGCCTGCGATCTCGGCCGACGTCATGTGGGTTACGCTCAGCCACTCGGGTGGGGCGTGGTCCGACACCGAGATGGTGGCCGAGCCAGTGTGTTGGTCCGTCGCCACACCCCGAGGTCATCGGCCAGCCGGCCGGAGTGACCTTCGGCCCTGGTCGACGGAAGGACGGCGGGTCGAGGATCGAGAAGGGCGATACGGGAAGGTGGTTGTCATGACCGCGCCAACGGAGACAGCCCGCGAAGTGCAGGAGGCGAACAAGGCCGCGGCAGTTCGATTCATTCACGGGTTCAACGACGACGACTGGGACACCGTTCGCGAGGTCGTCGCTCCAGGGTTCGTGTTCCATCATCCGCTCGGCGGCACCGTCGAGGCCGGGCCGGACGGCATGGTCTCGACCTGGGCGGGGTTCAAGGTGTTGTCACCGGACTCCTGGCATCCGATCCCGGTGATGATCGCCGACGGCGACTTCGTCGCCGTGCTCCTTCCGACCTACGGACACTTCTCCGGTCAGGGCGAACATGCTCCCCCGCCGACGGGAGGACGGTTGGACTACGGCATGGTCAACATGGTTCGCCTGGAGGGCGGCAAGCTCGCCGAGATGTGGTTCGGCATGGATCCCCTCGTGGAGATGCAGCAGCTGGGCGTCGCCCCACCACCCGCACCGCGGGAGCTCACGCCGAGGGCCGAGGCGAACCTCAGCGCATTCCGTCGAACGGTCAGCGACGACGACGCCCAGTTCGACAACGTGGCCCCTTTCGATGATGTCGTGGTTGCGGTCAGCCCCCCGCAGGCACAACCGGACACGACGACGCGCAGGGTCGAGATCTACCGGTTCGACGGTGGCACGCCGACGCGCGTCTATCGGCATGAGCTCATCACCAGCCCGCCATACGGGGGAGACTCGACCGCGATGGCCGACGTGAGTCGCGCGCTCGTTGAGCGCTGGATCAAGCAGATCCTGTGCGAGCACGACGCCGGGTTGATCAGCTCGATCGTCTCGCCACACCTGCTGATCCACCCAACCGCCATGCCGGGCGAGGCCACCTACCACGGCACCAACGGCGCCTCAGCGTGGCTGAAGGAACAGTGGACCGCATTCCCCGACCTCACCGTCACGGATCACCTCACCGTGGCATGCAGAGACATCGTCGCAGTGCGTTGGACTGCTCGTGGCACGAGCGGCGGCGAGTACATGGGCGTGCCCGCGACGGCCCAGCCCGTCGAGCTCACCGGTGTGTCCATGTATCGGGTCGAAGATGGCAAGATCGCCGAGATCTGGGACACCCGCAACACCCTCGGGATCCTGCACCAGCTCAACCCCGACATCGCAGGCCACGGCCACCACCACTGACTGAATCCCCGTCGTCAACGGATCGCGTCGCGCGACCCAAGCCCCGAATCGGGCGCGCCACCGAACGCCGGGTGTGGGACGGTGCCGCCAGGTAGCGCCGATTGGTCGTCGTCGAGCGGCCTCACCACCCGCGGTGAGCCCTTGATGGCGAGCGGTGCCCTCGCCCATGAGGTGATATCAGCGAGCCCCCTCGCCAGCTGAGGTCTCGCCAACAGACCTCGGATACGAGAAGGCGGAGACAACGGATAACTCGCGTCTTGTCGCTCAGGAGTGACGTGGGAACTTCCTGTTGAGCACAGCGCTCAGGGCTGAGGCCTTCTAATCCGAAGGTCGGAGGTTCGAATCCTCCCAGGGGCGCTGTGTGATGTCGCGAGACATCGCGGACGGATGTCGCGGGACATCCCGGACAACGCTAGGTGCGTTGTCCGGGTCGTTGTTGTGTTTGGTATTGCTTGGTCGGGTTGATGGTGAACTGGGCGAGGGGTTCGCCGTCGTTGTTGATGACTCGGACGTCGCGGTCGGCGACCAGGAGCATGACGCGGGTGCCGGCGTAGCGGCGCCCGACGCCCAGGTGCAGCAACCGTGACTGGTAGCGCAGGGTGACCTTTTCCGGCTTTGTCGACGCGGTCACGGCGCACTCGGTGCTCGGACGGGACGGTGATGGCGGCGCGGCGGGGGGTTGCTTTGGTCCGCGCGGCGAACGCTTGGGCGGGGGTGCGCCGGCCGAGGGCCCGGTGGGGTCGGATCGTGTTGTAGTAGCTGGCGAACCGGTCGAGTTGGGCTTGCAGCGCGGCGATGGTCTTGGCGGGGGGCTGTTTGGTCAGCCACTTCTTGAGGGTCTGGTGGAAGCGCTCGACTTTCCCGCAGGTCTGGGGGTGGTAGGGGCGGGAGTGCTTGTAGTCCACGCCCAGGGCGAGCAGCTCGAGCTCGATGGCGCAGGTCCCGTTGCGGGACGCGGCGGTGAAGATCGCGCCGTTGTCGGTCAGCATCGACGCAGGCAGACCGAACTCGCTGACCCCGAGGTGGAAGGTCTCGACGACGTCGGCGGCCTTCGCGGTCACGAACGCCCGTGACGCGACTAACAGCCGAGAATGGTCATCGATGATGTTCAAGATCTCCACGTCGGTCCCATCGGCCAGCACCCAATGGGTGGTGTCGGCCTGCCAGCACTCGTTGGGTAGCTCGGCCTGGAACCGACGCCACGAGCTCTTGGGCCGCTTCTGAGGGTGAGGGGTGACAAACCCGCGGCGGACTAGGACCCGCCAGATCGTGGCCACCGAGGGCACCGCCCGCCGCCGGCGCCGTCGGGATAAGTGGAACTGGATCGTGTGCGCGCCTGCGTCAACGCCCAGATCGATGAGCTCTTTGCGCATCGCGACGATCTGTTCTTCGACTGCGGGCGACACTCGCGTCGGCGACGAGCCCGGCCGCTTGGACACGGGCCTCAGCCCCTCGTCGCCGAGCTCGCGGTAACGAGCGATCAGCTCATACAGCCAGCTGCGGGAAATGTCGTGGGCTTCGCACACCTCCTTGACGCTGCGACCCTCGACCAGCACCGCGTTGATGACATAGCCAGCCAGATCCATGCGCACAGTCCTTCATGCTCATGTCCGCTATGTCTCGCGACAGGTGTCCGGGATCTCATGAAACCGGACACTCCCAGGGGCGCTGACCTGCCGAACGATGTGGCGGCCGGCGAAGCTCGCTTGAGCACAGCGCTCGAGGAACGGATAACTCTGGTTCCCGACCCTCGACGGGAAGGCCAACGCCGCGAGAACTCAGGGCCCGCTCACAACTTCTCGTTGTGCCTGCAACTACTCACCGTCGCTCATGGGATCTCGCACGATGGGCGACCTACGAGAGCCGGCCCTTCTGTTCCTCCCGAGTCTCGCGATGACCTTGGACACGTCAGCCGTCGCTGGATGCCACTCGGGACGAGGGCCACTTGTCGCGCTCGGCGCTTCGCGGCTTCGGTGAGTGCGCTGACGTAGTGGCTGACGGTGGGCCGCGAGATGTCGGGCGGCGCGGTGTCCAGAAGGTGGGATGGCCGCGCGTCTCTTGCGCGCCTTTCGCGGGGCGCTCTCGCTCGGGCGGGTCCGACGTCGACCTGGTCCCCCTGCGGCTGAGGACCCTTTGCTGGCTCGACGGGTGTGGTCACGCCTGGTTGGGCTCGGGCGTCGATGTGTCGGGGTCGTGCTCGGCCAGTGCGGGTTCGAACGGGGCGAGCCACACACGGTTCGCGAGTTCGGTGACGCGTCGCGTCTGGGCGAGCTCGAGACGAGCCCGTGCCTGGAGCACGGGATCTGTGGTGCCCGTGCCGGCGAGGACCGCGTTGAGTACCCATCCGAACGGTTCGATGCCGGCGCGGCGGAGGTCTGTTTGGAGCTCGGCTGCTTCGGCGACGGGGGTCGTCTCGGCGAGCGTCACGAGGATCAGTCGGCTGAACGTCGGGTCTTGCAGGCGCATGAGCGGCGTGGTGATGCGGCCCGGCGCGACGACGGTGTCGTGCATCACCTGGCGGTGGAACGCGCCGGTCACGTCGAGCAGCAACAGTGTGTGTCCGGTCGGCGCCGTGTCGATCACCACGTGCTGCGTGCGGCCGAGTCCGAGCAAGCGGCTGAAGGCGCGGAACACGGCGACCTCGGTCGTGCACGGCGAGCGGAGGTCCTCCGCCGCGAGATCACGTTGCTCCTGTGCTTTGCGGCGCGGCTGTTCGGCCGCGTAGCGTGCCGCCTCTGCGTCGGGGTCGATGCGGCTGACCTCCACGGCTTCGGGCAGGTCGGTGCCGCCGGGGGTGGGGAGCCGGCCGGCGGGATCGGTCGTGGCGAGATGCACGGCGAGCCCGCGCTGCGCGAGGCCGGCGGCGATGCGCACGGCGATGCTGGTCTTGCCGACGCCGCCCTTGCCGGTGACGAGGGTGACCCCGGGGCCCATTGCCGCGAGCTCGTCGACGAGCGCCTCGACGCCAGAACCCGGAGGCGGCGATGGCGTGTCGCTCATGCCGACCGCGACGGGTGTCGCGCTGCTGCGCGCGAGTTCGCGGACCGCGTCGACGCCGACCAGGTCGATCCCGACGAGTGCCACGGCACCTGACGGCAGGCCGGCGAGCGCGGTGGGGAGGTGGGCGAACGCGTGCTGCTGGCGCCGCCGGTAGGACTCGGCGACGCGGTCCCCGGCGAGCGGCTCGGCGAGGACACCGTTGAAGACGACCCGCTGGTTGGTGAGGCCCAGCTCGGCGAGCTCATTGGCGGCGCGGGCGGCTTCGCCGAGCGCGCCGCGCTCGGGGCGGGCGACGAGGACCAGCGTCGTCGCCGTGGGATCGGCGAGCACGGCGATCGCGGCCTCGTAGACCGGACGCTGCCCTTCCAACCCCTCGAGCGGGCCGACGCAAGTCGTCTCCTCCGATGTCGACGCGAGGTAGCGGGACCACGCCGCCGGCAGTGACAGCAGTCGCAACGTGTGACCCGTGGGTGCCGTGTCGAAGATGACATGGTCGTAGCCACCGGTCGTGGTCGGGTCGGCAAGGAGCCGCGTGAACGCGTCGAACGCGGCGACCTCGACCGTGCAAGCGCCGGCAAGCTGTTCCTCGAGCGCGGCCAGGTCGCCGGGTGGGAGCGTGGCGCGGTAGGTGCCGATGACTCGCTGGCGGTAGGCGTCGGCCGCGGCCTGCGGGTCCAGGTCCATCAGGTCGAGCGTCTCGACACCAGGCGCCGGTGAGGGTCTATCGCTGGTTGTGGTCTGGAACACGTCGGCGAGGTTGGAAGCCGGGTCGGTGCTGACGAGCAGCACCCGCCGACCCGCGTCCGCGAGCGCGACGCTCACTCCGCACGCGACAGTGGTCTTGCCCACGCCGCCCTTGCCGGTGAAGAGCACGAACCGGGTGTGCCAGTCGATCCAGTCGAGTGGCGCGAGCGAGGATGGGTCTGCTGACACGGCGCGCTCCTCGTGCGGGCGGCGACCGGCTTACAGCCGGGTGGTGCCGACAAGGACGAGAGAGGCGTCACGGACGAGGGCGTGGACCTCGCTGAGGAACGGCTCGATGTCCTCTCGGGTTTCGGAGGCGACCTCGCCCACTTCCACGACGATGCGATGAATCGGCGACATCGCTGGTCCTCCCTTTCAGCCCGCGACGGGGATCGAAACGTCGGCGGGGACATCGCCGCGCGCGACATGAGCGGCGTAGCAGGTCTCGCAACGGATGAGACGGGCGGCCGGTTGGACGCGCTCGACGCGGTTGATGAGGAAGGTGCGGGTGAGCCAGTGCCGTGTAGGAACGGCGTGTTCGACGCACACCGCGGCACCGCAGTCGGAGCACACGGCGACCGCGTCGCGGGAGGCGCCGCTGACGGCGCAGTCGTAGCAGTTCATGAGACGACCTCCTCGGTAGGGAAGAAACGGCGACGGGCCCAGAGCGCGACGTAGACGAGCGCCACGAGAGCGGGCACCTCGATGAGAGGGCCGACGACGCCGGCGAGGGCTTGGCCCGATGTGACGCCAAACACGCTGATGGCAACCGCGATGGCGAGCTCGAAGTTGTTGCCCGCCGCGGTGAAAGCGACGCTGGCCGAGCGGGGGTACCCAAACCGCAGCCGCGCGCTGAGCACGAACGCGCCGGTCCACATCAGAGCGAAGTAGGCGAGCAGGGGGACAGCGATCCGGGCCACGTCGAGCGGGTTGTTGGTGATCTTGTCGCCCTGCAGCGCGAACAGGACAACGACGGTGAACAGCAGCCCCCACAGAGCAACAGGACCGATGCGGGGGAGGAACTTGGTCTCGTACCACTCGCGGCCGCGGCGGGCTTCGCCCCACCGGCGCGTGAGGTACCCGGCGACGAGCGGCACACCCAAGAAGACGGCAACGGCGCGCGCGACGGCCCCGACCGAGAAATGGATGGCCGATTGCTCGAACCCCAACCACCCCGGGAGCAGCTCGAGGTAGAAGTAGCCGAGCAGGCTGTAGGCGGCGATCTGGAACAGCGAGTTGAGAGCGACCAGCACGGCGGCGGCTTCGCGGTCGCCGCAGGCCAGGTCGTTCCAGATGAGCACCATCGCGATGCAGCGGGCGAGGCCGACGATGATCAGCCCCGTGCGGTACTCGGGCAGGTCCGGCAGGAACACCCAGGCCAGGGTGAACATCAACAGCGGCCCGACCAGCCAGTTCAGGATCAGCGAGGTACCCAACATGCGCCGGTCGCCGGTGACGTGGCCGAGGTCGTCATAACGGACCTTGGCCAGCACCGGATACATCATCAACAGCAACCCGATCGCGATCGGCAGCGAGACCGTGCCGATGCGCACGCGGTCGAGCGAGTCGTTGAGCCCGGGGAACATGCGGCCGAGCGCGAGCCCGAGCAGCATCGCGGCACCGATCCAGACCGGCAGGAACCGATCGAGCACCGAGAGCCGCTCCAGGACCGCGGCCTCCCCCGCGGCGGGCGCCTCGCGTCGAGGTGAAGTGGTGGTCATGGCCGCGCCTCGCACAGCGAAGCGCAACCAGCCGGCTGATCGACCGTGGCCTCGAAGCCCGCGGCGCCCGCCGCTGCCGCAAGGAGCGCAGCGGCACCGTCATCCAGGCGGTAGTCGATCCACCGGCCCCGACGTTGGCCCTCGATCAAGCCTGCCTCGCGCAACACCTTCAGGTGGTAGGAGAGGAGGTTGGCAGCGATCGGCACAGCGGTGCGGATGTCGCACACGCACCGGCCCGCGTCAGCAAGCGTCGCCAGGATCCGGAGCCGAGCAGGATCCGCGAGCGCCGCGAAGACCTGGCTCGCCCGATTCGCTTCGAGGCCCATTGGTTCAACGACGATCGAAGCAACCATGTCGTCACTGTGAGCCGCCGAGCACGCGGTCGGCAGAGCCAAAGGTCCCGGCTCGGGCGGCCGTCAGACGTGGTTCACACCCCGCTCGAGAACGCAGCGCCACCCATGAGGATAGGAATGGAGACGAGAGCTGCCGCCCTCGAACTCGTCGAGGCCAGGGGAACGATGACCTCCGCGACGCGCTGATCAGAAAGGCCCGCCAGGCGCGGTCGCGCGGACTAAAGCTGCTGGATAGAAGTCACCACCGAGCCTCAGCCCTTGAGCCTCGTCGGGAAACTGCCTCAAGAGGAACTCCGTAACCCCACTCGGGGGCGCGATCGCCCGGTCTCCGGACCGTGACCTCGCTAGTCCCAGAATCCGTCCACGGCGATGGCCAGTGAGAAGACACCGATCCCGGCGCTGATGACGCTGATCACTCCGATGACCATCAGGAACATCGCCCAGGTTCGGAGAGTCTTGTAGTCGCTCATCAACTGCCTCCTTCCGGTTCTTGAAGAGTCGGCACCGCGGGAACGCCGCACCGATGAGACCAGGATGGGACCGTGCTGCATGATCGGACGGCGTCCTCGACTAGTGAGCACACTCGAGGACCAACGGCCCTGTTCGATCACTCGCGAGATCCGTAGTCTCGGCGGCCAAAGGAAGGACGACGGGATGGCCCAAGGACGACTCACGGGGGTGTCGTGGCGGGAGTTGTCATCAGAACCGACACCGACGGTGTCGCCAGCCGGCTCCACCACCGCGGCGAAGACGATGACCTCCCATGCCGCGCTCGGCTCGGCCCCCTCGCTTCGCATCGGCGACACGCCGCTACCGGTTCTTGGGAGCGCGCGGGTGTACGTGTGCGGTATCACCCCGTACGAGACGACCCACGTCGGGCACGCGGCCACGTTCGTGTGGGCCGATGTCGCCGCCCGGGTTCTCCGACTGGCGGGGGCGACCGTCGAGGTGTGCCGCAACGTGACCGACGTCGACGACCACGTCCTCATCCAGGCGAAGCGCGACGGTGTGCCGTGGCGATCGCTGGCCATGAAGGAGACCTACCGGTTCGAGCGCGACATGGCGCAGCTCAGAGTCGTCCGACCGACCTATGAGCCCCGCAGCCGTGACTATGTGGACGAGGTCATCGCGCTCGCGGCCCATCTCCTCTCGAACGGCGCGGCGTACGAGCGCAACGGCTCGGTGTACTTCCGTGGCGCCGATGTCGCGTCGAGAGCTGGACTGGACCGAGCCACCGCGATGGAGCTTGCGCGCCAGCGCGGCGGTCACCCCGACGATCCGGACAAGGATGATCCACTCGACGCGGCGCTGTGGCAGCGATCCGCCGGCGGTGAACCGGCGTGGCCGAGCCCTTGGGGTCCCGGGCGGCCGGGTTGGCACGCCGAGTGCACGGCGATGTCGTTGGCGACGTTTGGCCCGACGGTCGACCTTCACGTCGGTGGGGAAGATCTCGCCTTCCCGCATCACGCCTACGAAGCGGCCCAGGCCGAGGCCTTCACCGGAGTGCGACCCTTCGCACGGGCATGGATGCACGTCGGCAGCGTGCTCGTCGACGGCGAGAAGATGGCCAAGTCCACCGGCAATCTCGTGTACGTGCACGACGTGCTCGACCGATACCCGCCGGGCGCGTTGCGGTTGCTGATCCTGTCGCGACCATGGAGCGAACCTTGGGAGTTCGACGAGGCTGGGCTCGAGCAGGCCGCTGGCGACCTCGAGAGCCTGTGGCGCTACGGCGCGGAGCCAGGTGACCGTGACGTCGCGGAGCACGAGGTCGCGATTGCTCTCCTCGACGACCTCGATGTCCCCAGAGCACTTGCCATGGCCAAGCAATCGGGGGGGCAAGTGCTCCGCGATCTCGTCGCGCTCCTCGGACTCTCCTGAGGCGCCGGCGAGCGCGAGCTCTGCGTAGCCGCCGCAGAGATCGCCCGTATTGATGTTGCGAGCTGGCTGCCTCGAGGCGTTGGAGCGCTGAGCGGACCAGGACCGTCAGGCTGCCAGGCACTCGTCGATGAAGGCATCGAACGACGACCGGCTCGGCGTGATTCGCAGGTGTCCGTTGGTCCTGTCGATGTCGAGTGCCCTTGACGGGGCGGCCGACACAGTCCATGTTGCACCGGTCCGACGTCCCGCCCGTCGACGAGGTCCTTGCCGAGACCACTAGCCCAGGGGAGGTCCGGACCGTGAGGTTCACACTGGTTGCCCGCGAGGAGCTCGATGCAGACCTCGCACGGATTCGCAGCGAGCAACTCGTCGTGCTCGAGCTGTCCGAGCTCGCTGATCTCGTGTGCGAACCGGACGGCGACCCGCTCACGGGCCGGGGCGGCCCTGAGCGGGCGGGGATGGAGGACATTGCCGCGACGCTGACGGCCGCACGACGCCTACCCGACGACCTCACCGTCCGGGTCGTGCTTCCGGAGGGAGCTGCGATCAGGCCGGCAGTCACCGAGGCGGAGGCCTCACTCCACCACCGTGCTCGCTAGCTCGCATCCGTCGCGTGGCGAGAGGGGATGGCCGTTCACGCGACGGGCTTGCGTCAGCTGCCCCTCGGCATGGCGATCGCCGCCGTCAGCTGGGTCGTCGCATATGTCGCCGGTTATCTCGCGACCCAGGTACACGGCGCCGGGGTGGGTCTTCTCGCCGTGACGGCGATGATCGCCATCACGATCGCGTCGGTCGCATCGTGGATGATCGCGGAGTCGACACTCTTCGACTGGCGGCCGGCCGCCCGACAGGCCGCCGCCTTCGACCTACTGTCACGCGCACGCCTCGAAGTCACCAACGACCGCGGCGCGCCGCCGCGCTGAGCCGACGGTCGCCACAGCCGCCCGGCACTCGAGGAATCATCAGATCATCGTGCCGGCGACCGCGGCGTCGGCGGGGCCCTTGTATGCCGACGACCAGCGGGCTCAACACAGACGACGGGTCACTCGCGTCTGTGTCGCTCACGAAGCGACCTGCATGCTCGTGCAGGACCGAGCAAGACAGACGGACCGATCGTCGTGATGAGCGTTACGTCGTCGGGCAGGCGAAGGCCGGGCACGTCGGCGCGGATGACGCTTACCTGCGGAACAATGTGGCGCCGTCGAAGCTCGCTTGAGCAAAGCGCTCGAGGAACGGATAACACTGGTTCCAGCCCCTCGACGGGAAGGCCGATGCCGCGAGAGCTCAGCGCCTGCCGACTCTTCTCGTTGTGCATGCAACTACTCACCGTCGCTCATGGGATCTCGCACGACGGGCGACCTGCGAGAGCCTGCCGTTCTATTCCTCCCGAGTCTCGCGATGACCTTGGACACGATGAGCGTCGCACGGCTCCCGTGATGTACTGGGGCTGTGAACACCGCAGAGCTGGAATGGATCGCGTGGACAAACCCGATCACCACCGCGTTCGGCAGGCGGAGGTCGCGGCCTCGGACCTGTCGGGCCTCACCGTGGCCTGTCACCAGCACATCACGCCCGCCAACATCGGCATCGTCGGCCCGCTCCTCCAGGCCGGGGCCCGAGTCCGGATGGCGCCGTGCAACCCCGACAGCACCAACGACCGCGCCGCAACGCACCTCGCCTCGATGGGCGTCGAGATCCACGGCCATGCCGGCATGTCTGCCGTCGAGCACAGCGAAGCACTGGCTTGGCTCGCGAGTGAGCCAGCCGACACGCTGTGCGACATGGGCGGTGAGCTGATCGCGGCGACAGCAGCAGCGGGCCACCGGCCCGCCGGTGCGCTCGAGGCCACCACGACCGGCTTGCACCGCCTGGCCGGCCTCGACATCCCATTCCCGGTCTTGGACTGGAACGGGATCGCGCTCAAGGATCTCATTCACAATCGGCATCACGTAGGCGCCGAGACCTGGCCGGCGTTCACAGCGATCACGGGCCTGTCGCTGTACGGCCGCGAGATCGTCGTGGTCGGGTTCGGCCCCGTCGGTCAGGGCGTTGCGCTGCGCGCCCGCGACCTGGGCGCCAACGTCCAGTGGTCGACCTCGACCCCGTTCGGTTGATCCAGGCACTGCACCACGGCTGCCGCGTCGCCGACTTCGATGACGCCGTTCGTCGAGCCAGCGTGATTGTCACCGCGACCGGTTTCGATGGCGTAGTCGGAGCGGCACAGATCGAGCGCCTCCCCGACGGCGCGATCCTCATGAACGTCGGCCACAGCCACCGCGAGATCGACGTCGACTGGCTGAACCAGCACCCCCACACCGACCTGCGTCGACATCTCGAACGGTATGAAGTGAATGGCCGACGCGTGCATCTGCTCAACCGGGGCAGCCTCGTGACCTTGGCGGCCGGTCTGGGCACAGGAGCACCGCAACTGTTCGACCCCTTCGCGGCGATCATGCTGCTCGGTCTCGACGCGATCCTCAGGGCCGTATCGCCGACCTACCCGCGGTGTGCAGCGCTACCCCGCCGAACTCGAAACCAGAGTCGCTCGAGCCCTGGTCGACAGCACCTGCGCTTGAGGTGACACACCGGCCAGACGGGCCCACTGCTCACAACGGATAACTCGCGTCGTGTCGCTCACGAGCGACCTGCGATCTTCCTGTTGAGCACAGCGCTCAGTGCTGTAGGCCTTCTAATCCGAAGGCCGGAGGTTCGAATCCTCCCAGGGGCGCTGCCTGGGATTTCGTGCGAGGAGAGCACGCGCCGCGTTGAGCACAGCGCTCGGACAACGGATAACTCGCCCGCCGTCCTACATGCAATCGCTTCTACTGCTTGGTGTTGCTGTTGTGCAGGTCGGCGAACTTGGGCTCCGGTGTGTCGGGGGGGAGGTGCGGCTTGACGACCTCGTTGAACCAAGCGTCGTGCTGAGCGATCGAGTCCCAGATCTCAATCACCGTGATACCGCCGTCTTCCACGATGGCGTAGTGGGCCACAAAGCCGTCGGCCTTGCTCTGAGATGGCATGGCTCCCGCGGCGACTTGGTCGTACACGTCCGCGGGCATGCCGGGCGCGTGATGCTGTTTTAGGACTGTCATTGAAACCTTTCGATCGGGCTCCGAAGCCTCGACCTCGACATGCTGCCACACGCTCGCTCGCGGAGCGCCCCCGAGACGGAGAGGGCGGGAGCCATGCAGCGGATACTCGTGGCGGGCCGGTTTCGCGGCGAGGCGGCTGCATCGTCGGGCCCCCCAGACGGAAGCGGCTTCGAGGTCGTCAGGGGTGATCGCATAGCCGAGGTCGGCACTGTGAGCCTCATCACGCCGACGGCGTGTGGAACTTCTTCGTCCGCGCATCTCGACGTCGTGACCTTCGGCCCTTTCGCGCGCTGGGGCATCCGGTGAGGCTGTAGTCGGGTCCTTTCCCGGACCGGCCAGAGGAGCGTGGCGCGTGCAGTTCGCCACGGCGTAGGAGGTGCAGCCATGACCGCGACGGCAACCCGACCGCCGAAGCTCCCCCCGGCGTGGTTTCAGCATCTCTTCTGGCGCGGTCATCGCGTGCTCTACAAGCTCAGCGGCGGCCGCTTCTTGTGGACCACGTCGAGCAAGCGCGGCTGGGGCGCGCTGCGCCTCACCACTCTCGGGCGCAAGTCCGGGCAACAGCGAAGCGTCATCGTCGGCTACATCGAAGACGGCCCGAATCTCGTCGTGCTCGCGATGAACGGCTGGGACGAGGGCCATCCCGTCCTGGTGGCTCAACCTCGAGGCGCACCCAGATGCCATCGTTCGTTTGGCGCGCCAGCCGGCCCGCCCCGTCCACGCGTTTGCGGCCGCGGGGACGAGCACGATCGACTGTGGCAGCGCTGGGCCGAGGTCGACGAGGGGCTCGATGGCTATGCCGGTCTGCGGTCGATCGAGACGCCGGTCGTCGTCCTCGAACCCGCGAGGCAGCCGACTGATGTGCATGCGGAGGTTCCCGCCTGGACTGGCTATGCCGCCGCGATAGCGGCCGCTGAGGTGGGCAGTCCCTTCAGGCTCTTCGCTCTCGTGGCCGGTGCCGGACAACGGATAACTCGCGCCGTGTCGCTCAGCGAGTGACGCTGCGATCTTCCTGTTGAGCACAGCGCTCAGTGCTGTAGGCCTTCTAATCCGAGGGCCGGAGGTTCGAATCCTCCCAGGGGCGCTACCTGGGACTTCGTGCGAGGACAGCGCGCGCCGCGTTGAGCACAGCGCTCGGACAACGGATAACACCGCTCTCCGGGCGCCCGCCGGTGCCCAAGGGAAAACCAGCCACTTCACACCGGGCGACCGACGGCGTCGCGGCGAAGAGCTTCGCAGACGGATCCTCGAAGTGCCGATCGGTTCCGGTCGCGATCGCCGCTGCCCCGGCGTTCGTGGGACAGTCTGCGCCGCGTTCCGAGCGGATTCAGGCTGCGAGTCGGCCGTCGGTGATCGCGACGACGCGGTCGCAGTAGTGGGTCATTCGCTCGTCGTGCGTGACGATGACCGCGGCGGTGCCTCTGCCTTTGACTTCGTCGCGGATGAGTTCCATGACGCGTTCACCGAGCTGGGTGTCGAGCGCGGAGGTCGGTTCGTCGAAGAGGACGAGTTTCGGTTCGTTCATCAGCGCGCGACCGATCGCAACTCGTTGGCGTTCGCCGCCGGAGAGCTCGGCCGGGAGATGGCCACTGCGATGACCGATTCCGAGCTCATCGAGGAGCTGGTCGGCGCGGGCGCGGGCGCGTTTGCGGCGAGCGCCGTGGGCGCCGGTCAGCTCGGCGACGACGACGAGGTTCTCGCGTGCGGTGAGAAACGGGACGAGGTTCACCGTCTGGAACACGAATCCCACCCGTTCGCTGCGAAACCGTGTGAGCCGCTTCGGCGAGTAGTCGCTGATGTCCTCGTCGCCAACGACGACCGCTCCCTCGGTTGGCGTGAGGAGGCCGCCGGAGATGGAGATGAGTGTGCTCTTGCCCGAACCGGACGGGCCGACGAGCGCGATCAGCTCGTCGTCGCCGACCGTGAGGCTGGCGTGATCGAGCGCGACGACTTCCTCGTCGCCCGACCGGTAGGTCTTGCGGACGTTCTTGAGTTCGAGCGCGCTCATCGTTCTCCGTTCTCAGTTGGTGACTCCGATGGCGGTCATCGGATCCACGTGGGCGACGCGGCGCAGCGACACGGCGCCGCCGAGGACGGCGGCGGCAGTGACGCCGACGAGGGTCGACACCGCGCGCGACGGTTGGAGCTGCAAGGGGATCTGGGCGGGCAGGAGTGCGGCGAGTCCGAGCGTGAGAAGCTCGCCGACCGCGAACGCGACGATGCCGACCGCGAGTGCCTGTGTGATCACGCCGGCGGCGAGACGCGGCGTCGATGCGCCCAGAGCCTTCAAGACGCCGTAGAGCGAGATGCGTTCGATCGTCAACAGGACGAAGAAGAGCGCAACGACGAGGCCGACGACGAGGAACGTCACGCCGATGATTCCGGCGAACGTCGACTTCTGTTCGCGTGTGCCCGGCGACGACAACACTGCCTGGCTCTTGGTGAGCGTCGTGGTCTTGCCGTTCGTCGCGGCGTCGATGTCGTGAGCCAGCTTGCGCGCTGGCGGTCGGCCCGAAACGGCGAGGACCGCGAACGTGCCGGGCGGGACACCGGCGTCGGGCCGGCTCGTGGCCTGCACATGGCGCCACGTTGCCGGATCGACCCAGAGCGCGCCCTGGAGGAGGTAGTTCGTGTCGCTCACCCAGCCGCGGACGCGGATGGGCACCTGTTCGGGACCGACGCCGAGCGTCTGGCCGACGTGCACGCCGAAGGCGGCGAGGCGGCGGTCGGCCCAGGCCTCGCCGGCGGGCGGCGGGGCCGGGACGCCGCCGGGCGCGCGCTCTCGTAGCCGATCACGGCGGTGTCGGCGAGGGTGCGCCCGACCCGGGACGGTGGTGCCGACGAGCGTGATGCCGAGTCCGTTCACGTCGGTGACGCCCGGCACCCGTTCGACGCGGGCGCGGAGTCGCAGGATCGATGCGCGACCGGATGATCGAGTCGTTGGCGTCGGCGGAGTACACGATGACGTCCGCGCGCTGGGCCCGCAACGCGCCGGTCGATCCGAGATACAGGCCGTCGAGCAGGCCGCCGAGGAACAGCAACAGCACGACGAGCAACGTCAGCACGACCGTCGCGGTGACGAAGCGGCGGGGAGTGCGACGCAGCTCGCGCAGCGCGAGGATCACGCCATGCCTCCTGGGATGGTGGCGCGGATCGGCTCGATGCGCAGCACGCGGCGGATCGCGCCCAAGGACGCGACGATCGCGAGCACGAACACGATCGCGCCCGTCTGCGCGAGCTGTTGCGATGTCAGGGTTGCTCCGAGGCTGGCATTGCTCGCGGCCGAGCGCGCCCGTCGTCAAGAGTCCGCCGACGACGATGCCGCCCGCGACAACGATCACGACCTGGACGACGAGCGAACGGGCGAGCACGCCGGCACGGATCCCGATCGCACGCAGCAGGGTCAGCGCGCTCGCCTTCTGGACGGTGAGGATCAGGAAGAAGAGCCCGGCGACGATCGCCACGACGAAGAAGCACAGGAACACGACTGCGCCCAGTGATTGCGCTCACGCTGGCAACTCCCGGCGACTCCCTGACCGCCTGATCACGAGTCAATGCTTCGACGCCCTGAACGCGGCCCGTTGATCTCGTCCCGAACCGCACGCGGCGGATGATCCCGGCGCGACCTCCACCGCGACCGCAGACGGCCACACCGCAGTCGCGTCGGGTTGGCGTCGCGGCGCGCGGTGGCATAGGTGTCGAAGGTTGTGAACATCGTCGGCAGGACCGAGTAGTTGATGTCACTCGCGAGGCCGACGACCGTGAGGGTGCGGCCGCCCTTCTCGAGCTGGACATGATCGCCGATGCCGAAATCCTTCGTTCCGGTTACGTGAGCTCGCAACGACCTCGAACGGCGACGGTCGGGAGACGCCCCTCCGTGAGCGTGGTCGGCGCGCCGGGCTTCCCCGGCTCGTAGCCGATGAGCACGGCGTCGCGCAGCTTGTTCGCGGCCCGGACGCTGAACGTGCCCTCGCCGAACGGCCCGCTCGCCGCAACGCCGGGCACCGGCCGCAACCGCGTCGACGGTCGCCGGGGCAACGACCGAGCCTTCGAGGTTCTTGCGAGCCTGCTGCCGAATACACCAACACGTCGGCCGACTGGTGCTTGAGCGCGCCGATGAACTGGCCGATCAGCGCGCCGGTCAGCGCCTGGACGAACAGGATCAAGAACACGAGCAGGCCGACCGCGCCGGTGAGCAGCGCGAAGCGCCACGGCGCCCGGCGCATCTCACGAAGGGCCAGGAACATCGGTGCTCATGATGCCGGGCGGCGCGGCGCGGCACGAGTCGGATCTTCGAATGCTCAAGGGCCAGGAGTTTAGTGCTAAACTAGGTTCCCAGCGAACGGGAAGGTCGATGACTCACTACCTCGCAACAGCTCCGCCACTGTCATCGAAACCTATGACAGCAAGGTCGATCACCTTCCCAACGCCCAGGTCCTCGACGATCCAATCGTCAATCGCAGCGCCACGGGATCGTCGCGGGTCGACATCGAAGCTCAAGTGTACGCGATGCAGCCCGACATCGGGCCTGCCGTCCGACATGAGGCGAACTGTGGTCTCGGTCGCTGGCGTCCTTGGTCGACCCGCCCCGCTGCTGACTCTTCACCGCGACCGACCCCGACCGTGTCACCGCGCTCATTCGCGTCTGGCATCACCCGAGTGCAGACGGACCGACCGTCGCCGGAAACGTCCTCGCAGCGCTCGACACGGGACTCGCCGACGAGGGGCTCGTGGCCACCATCGTCACGCCACCTCCACCCCCGCCCCTCACACCGCCGCCTCCGCTCTGAGACCGACCCATCGCGCCCGCCCGTCCTCGTTCGAGTAGATGAAGCCTCGGCACACTCGGCGCCTCGCGGCTTGGCGTGTGGCCGAGCAGCGTCTGGCCGACGGTCGAGACAACGGATAACTCGCGTCGTGTCGCTCACGAGTGACCTGCGAACTTCCTGTTGAGCACAGCGCTCAGTGCTGTAGGCCTTCTAATCCGAAGGCCGGAGGTTCGAATCCTCCCAGGGGCGCTGACCTGCGGAACAATGTGGCGGCCGTCGAAGCTCGCTTGAGCACAGCGCTCGAGGAACGGATAACTCTGGTTCCCGACCGTCGTCGGGAAGGCCGATGCCGCGAGCGCTCAGCGCCTGCCCACAGTCTTCTAGTTGTGTCCGCAACTACCGCGGGCGGAGTCGTTGACGCACCGCCGCATTGATCGGATTGATCGGCCCGCTCCATGACGGGCAATACGCGCTTCTCGATCGGCTGAACGCGTCGCGGTTCCCGACTGTCTCGCGTCGAAGGTGGCCGCGCACATAGCGCCGAATCGGGCGCCACCCTGGTGCGAGCGCGGCGGACGTTCGTGCTTGCGGGAGTTGCCCGTCCCCGACCGGCACCTTGGGGGCAGCGGCCTGCGAGCAACGTCAGGGTCGTAGCCTGCCGCGTAGTGGAGATGCTCACTGTCGAGATCGAAGGTTGCCGGGCCTCTCACGCGGCTAGCCGCCAGAATCGAGGGCCTGACCGATGAGGTTGTCCGAGAACCGTCGCTGTTGCCTGCCTGGAGTGTCGGACACGTGCTCACGCACCTGGCGCGCAATGCAGAGGCGATGTTCCACCGAATCGAAGCCACCACACGTGGTGAGGTCATCGATCAGTACGTGGGTGGTGCCGAGGGTCGCGCCTCGGAGATTGAGTCGGGCGCAGGACGACCAGCAAACGTGCTCATCAACGACGTCATCAGTTGGTCACAGCGGCTTGATGCCACCTTCGTATCACTGCCCGACGACTCCTGGAACCGACCTGTCCGGTCTGGCCGAGGCGACGAGCATCCCGTAGCGCGACTCCCGTTTCATCGCTGGTGGGAAGTCGAGGTCCATCTCGTCGACCTTGCAATAGGCCACACTCCGGCCGACTGGCCACAGGAACTGGTTGACCGTGCTCTTCCGAGGCTGGTTGCAGGTCTCGCCAATCGTGCGGATCCGCGCTCGTTGATGGCCTGGACGCTCGGTCGAGGTCCGGCGCCAGGCCTCGAATCCTGGCTCTGACACCGGTCGGTGCCCACCGCCACCAAACGCCGGTTGATTGTCCCGTCGTCACCGTCGTTCTGTTTACGCGGTTGGGCACCTCGCTCGGCACGGATCGCCGAGTAGGGCGCGACGGACTCGACGCGACGCAGCCTCGCTCAGGGCGACGACGCAGCGCCGGGTCGACCGCGCGACCTCTTCCTCCGGGTTCCTGATGGGCCCGCAGTCGTGGCGTCGAGCATGGCGTGAGCTGACCAACGCATGAGAGCGGCGGCATCCTCGCGGGAGAGGCTGGCGACATCGGTCAGCCATGACAACGCCTCGATCCCGGTCAGCGCTGCGGATGGCGATGGCGAGTCGACGCACCTCCGAGCGTGGCAGCTGCGGCTGCAGTGGTGCGAGGGCTTCTTCGAGCCACTTGATGACGCGTCCTTGCCGGAGCGGCAGCTGCGATCGCTCCTCGGGATCGGCTTCGAGTGAGAGTCGAAGCATGGTGCGCTGCTGCGACTCGTTGTCGAGGATGGTCCGCGTGTATGCAGCAACGACGATGTCGAGCCTCGCGGCGACATCGTCGGGCACGTCGTCAGGCAGCAGCGATTCGACGGCGGTCTCGGGGTGGGCGGCAGCCAATAGCGCTCGTTGGCTCGGGAAGTACCGGTAGGCGGTCGTCCTGGAGATGGACGCCGCCTCAGCAACCTCTTCGACCGTCGGCGTCCGTCCCTCGGCGACGATCGAACGCGCCGCGGCCACCGAGCGCGTCGCGGGTCCGGCGCTTCTGATTTGTTCGCCCGTTCAGCTCGTACGCCGTTGACACGACGCAAATGGTACCGTACATTCGTCATGGGACAGATGTCCCACGAACGAACTAGGAAGGTGGTGTTGGGATGCAGAAGCTGGTCCCGATCGTGCGCAACGCCGGCGAAGGAGACAAGCAGCTGTTCGCGGGCGGCGGGCTCCACCTCTGGAAGCTGCTCGCCGAGGACACCGGCGGCGCCTTCTTCCTGTTCGAGGACACCATGGTGAAGGACAAGACAACACCGCTGCATCTTCATCCCGAAGCCCACGAGATGACCTACGTCGTCGACGGCGAGATCGAAGTGCAGGCCGACGGCCAGCGCAGACGGGTTCGCACCGGAGGCATGTCCTTCGTGCCCAAAGGCGTCGCGCACGCCTTCATCGTCGTCTCCGCCGAGGCGCGCCTCATCGGCATCCAGTCCCCGGGAACCCCCGGGCAAGCCTTCTATCGGGGCGCCAGCGATCCGGCCACGGACAACACCGCCGACCTGGTCGACCTCGCCCGCCTCCAAGCGTCAGCCACGGCGAACCCGCGTGGTATCACCATCCTCGGCCCGCCGCCCTTCTCGCCGACGGCCACGCGATAGCAGTCCGCCGAACAAACGGGACGTCGCCGCGCCGTCCCAGACAGACAACCTGAAGTCCCGGACCGCGAACTCGAGGGCCACATCGACCGCTGTTCGCGGCTTGCGGCTGGGAGTCGGCCGCCCCGATTGCGCGCCCCATCACGCTCAGCCTCACCACCGACCTGGGCTGCCCCAACGCCGGCTCGGCGGAGCGCACGCGACGCTCATGTATCGCGCCGACGCTGCCTCCCGCGAACGCGACAGATCGACGGCTCTGGCGCTGGCTACGGAGGACCGCCGATGCTTCGCTGTCATAGCAACCACCGCGAGCCGATGGATACCGATCTGCCGGTCCCCGCTCTCCTGAGAAAGACAAGCGTCGAATGGCTACGACCGGGCAGTTCAGGCGGAAGGCCCGCGTCAAGAGCGTGTCGTACCGAGGCGAACCCGTGCTCGAGGTGATCGGCGTCGATCGCACGCCGTAATGTCCAGACCACTCCGGCCCGCCGGTGAATCGAAACGCACCACGGCTTCGGGAGCACCACGATGCGAATGAGCGAGACAACGGATAACTCGCGTCGTGTCGCTCGTGACTGACGTGGGTTTCTTCCTGTTGAGCACAGCGCTCAGTGCTGTAGGCCTTCTAATCCCGCGGGTCGCAGGTTCAAATCCTGCCGGGGGCGCTGTTGCTGCGTCGATGCACCTGCATGGGCGGCAGTGCGAGATCGGACATGCACACCCGAGGCAGTTGGTTGGCGCGGCGATTCCGCTCGGCTTCGGAGAGCTCGCGATCGAACAACTGGGGCGCGTCCGGAGGGCGAACCACCTCCTCCGGCAACACTTTGGCTCGGGAAGGCGGGTCCGATGACAGGCGCTGGGAATTACCACGCCGCGGCATCGGAGAGCGCCGAGCGCTCCGATGTGAACGACGCGCCCTCACGTACCGGTCGAGGGCGTTCGCAGTCTTCGCGCCGAACGGGCATGCTCATCACGGCTACGGCACCGACGAGCTCGTCAAGATCATCGAGGGCGTCACCTGACCTGAGCGCGCTGGTGAGGTCACCAGGTTTTTCTCACCCGTCTTGGTGATGTTGTGCGGGTCGCAGGTTCAAATCCTGGCGGGGGGCGATCTTGTTCTCTCTGCGCCGGCCTCGGGCGTGTTGTTCGTCGCGTCGTCGCCCACGAGCGCCCGTCTGTGGATCACAGTCTTGACGTGACCAGGAACACCCGAACTGTTGGCGTGACGCGCTCGTACTGGATGTCACGAAGCGAGCACGTGAAGAAGTCACCCGCTCGCGGAATGATTCAGGAGGAAACATGAAGACCTATCGCCTCGGCGGCCTCGTGGTCGCCGCAGGACTCTTTCTGTCGCCGCGTGCAACACGCACAGCCCGCAGTCAAGCGTCGGCGGCGAGTACACGGACCCGGAACGTCCAATCCGCAGGTGTCGGCTCCAACGACTGTGCAGACGGCGCAAAGCAAGCTCGGCAGGATCCTCGTCGACGCACAAGGCAGAACCCTCTACACGTTCACCAATGACTGAACGGCTTGTCCACCTGCGACGGCGCGTGCGCTGCCGCGTGGCCTCCCGTCGCCGCCAACGGCGCCACGATGCCCGGCCAGGGGCTCGACGCGGCGCTGTTCTCGAAAGTGACACGCCAGAAGACGGCACCTCGCAGCTCAAGGTCGGCAAGTGGCCTGTGTACCTCTATGCAGGCGACGGCGCACCCGGGGACGTGAACGGCCAAGGCAGCGGAGGGACATGGTTCGTCATCTCGCCCGACGGGTCGCTCGTCAGGAACTGACCCACGCCGGGCCGTGAGCTCGTTACGACCTCGTGCTGACAGTGCCACGGAGACGCCCTGACGGCCTCGCCTTCCATCGTGGGAGGCGGTGCCGTAGCGCGTCTGTGCACGTGCCCGATCATCACTCAGTCCGCAGAGATATCGGTTCGCGCTCGGTCGCACTCGGCACACACGCCGCCCGGATCGCAGCCCTCGATCGGACGTCGCCGCCGGCAGAGGGATCGCCAGCTGCCCGCGCAGCGAACGCCCGCGTCCCGATCGCGCTCGCGGTCGGTGACGGTCGAGCACACGCCGGTGACCGAACCCACCGTCTTGGGGTCGTGGACGACGATGCCGCGAAACGCCTTCGGCCGCGACCGCACCGGCGCTCCGCGACACCACGCAGGTCAAATCACGAGCTCGGAGTCGTACTTCGAGTAAGGGTCCGCGATCACAGACAGTTCGACACGCTCACCCCGGTGCTTCTCGATCTCCTCGGCGAGCTCCTGGAGAACAGGCCGAAGGACCGCTTTGGTTGGTTCTGCGCAAGCCCCACGCGGAGCTGTGCTCTGCCTACCTCGGATGGAACGAGGACGTGATCCTCAGCAGCGACAGCGAGACGCTCGCCCATTACCACCTTGCCATCTCACCTATCACGACGCGCGCCGGCTCGGGCGAATGCGCATCGAGCGCACTCGAGCCAACGTGAAATGCTTCCTCGACTGCATGAGGCCGAGCCCGTTCGCCGGCACGCAGCCCGCAGCCGGCGTCACGACTCTCGGATCGGCCCACGACCCTGCCCCGCATCGG